>VGVH01000007.1:55000-127664 GCA_016874095.1 Gammaproteobacteria bacterium
GGACCTGCGTGAGGGCGACCAGTTCACCGTCATCTATGAAGAGATGTGGCGTGACGGCGAGAAACTCAGCGACGGCGAAGTGCTCGCGGCCGAGTTCATGACCCAGGGGAAGGTCCATCGCGCCGTACGCTTCGAGAGCTCGACAGGCGAGATCGGTTACTACACGCCGGAAGGCCAGAGCCTGCGCCGCGCCTGGGTGCGCGCTCCGCTGGCCTTTTCGCGTGTCAGCTCCGATTTCAATCCGCGCCGTCGCCATCCGATCCTGAACACGATCCGCGCCCACACCGGCGTGGATTACGCAGCACCGTCGGGTACGCCCGTGCGCGCGCCAGCAGATGGCAGCGTGAATTTCCGTGGCCGCAAGGGCGGCTACGGCAATGCGATCATCCTGCAGCACCCGGGCGGCATCACGACGCTGTACGCGCATCTGTCGGGCTTCGGCAAGGCCGCGCGCCTTGGCGCACGGGTAAAGCAGGGTGACGTGATCGGATACGTGGGTGCGACCGGCCTCGCCACGGCGCCGCACCTGCACTACGAATACCGGGTGAACGGGCGCTACATGAATCCGCGTACGGTCAAGCTGCCTGGTGGCGGCGTGCCGCTGCAGGCGAGCGAGCGCCCCCGCTTCCAGCGCGCTGCCCTGCCGCTGGTGAAGCGGCTGGATGCCGGCCGAAGTCTGCTGGCTGTCAACGACGTCGCTGCCCGCCCGAGCAGTTGAATCCAGTGAATCCCCGAATCGCCTGAACCTTGCCGGCCGGCAGGGAAGCCACCTCGTTATGGTAACTGTGACGCCTGCAAGGCCGGCGCGCCGGGCCGCTGCTATAGTCGATCGTCTGCGGAAGGTCTCGAGCCGTGGACGTCGTCAACCTCAAGCTTCCGGACTATTACATCAATCGTGAACTGAGCGCGCTCGAGTTCACGCGCCGCGTCCTGCACCAGGCACAGAGTACATCCGTGCCGCTCCTCGAGCGGCTCAAGTTCCTCTGCATCGTTTCGACGAATCTCGACGAGTTCTTCGAGATCCGCGTGAGCGGCCTGCGCCAGGCTGCGGAGCTGGGTGCCGCGGCCGCGGGCCCGGACCTGATGACACCTAGGGAACTGCTGCGCGAGATCGGCCGGCGCTGCCAGGAGATCGTGGCGGAACAATACGAATTGCTGAACGACGTGCTGACCCCGGCGTTGAACGCCGAGGGCATCCGCATATTGTCGGCGCCGGAATGGAGTGAATCGCAGCGAGAGTGGCTGCAGGAGTTCTTCAGCCGGGAAATCGAGCCCGTGCTGAGCCCGGTGTCCCTCGACCCGGCGCGACCCTTTCCCCGCATCCTCAACAAGAGCCTGAACTTTATCGTCGGCCTCGAGGGTACTCACGCCTTCGGTCGCCCCGTGCAACGGGCTGTCGTGCAGGCACCGCGCTCGCTGCCGCGACTGATCAGGCTGCCCGCCGGGCTGGCAGGTAGCGGCGGCAGCGACTTCGTGCTGTTGTCGACGGTGATCCACGCTTTCGTGCAGGAGCTGTTCACCGGCATGGTGATCAAGGGCTGCTACCCGTTCCGGGTGACCCGCAACAGCGACCTGTACGTCGATGGCGAGGAAGTCGACGACCTGATGCACGCTCTGGAAGGCGAGCTCATTGCTAGCCGGTACGGCGAAGCAGTCCGCCTGGAGGTGTCTCACGACTGTCCGGCCGAACTGACGGGCTTCCTCCTGGAGATGTTCGAGCTCGAGAGCGGGGATGCCTTCGCCGTAGACGGCCCCGTGAACCTGAACCGGCTCATGTCGGTCGTCGACCTGGTCGGGCGGCCCGACCTCCAGTTCGCGGCTTTTACGCCGGCGATTCCTAGCGAGATTTCCGAAGCCGACGGCATCCTCGATGCCATCCGCCAGCGCGACCTGCTGCTGCACCACCCGTACGAATCGTTCGCGCCCGTCCTCGATTTCATCGCGCGCAGCGCAAAGGACCAGGACGTTCTGTCGATCAAGCTGACCCTGTACCGGACCGGGCAGAAGTCTCCCGTCGTCGACAGCCTGGTGGCCGCAGCGCAGGCGGGCAAGGAAGTTACCGTCATCGTGGAGCTGCGCGCGCGTTTCGACGAGGCGGAGAACATCGGTCTCGCAAACCGGCTGCAGGAAGCCGGCGCACATGTCGTCTACGGCGTGGTCGGCTACAAGACACACTGCAAGATGGCGCTCGTCGTCAGGCGCGAGGGCGGTCGGCTGCGGCGCTACGCCCACCTGGGCACGGGCAACTACCATCCGGGCACCGCCAGGCTCTACACGGACTATGGACTGCTGACCGCGGACCCGGCGCTCACCGAGGACGTGCACCAGGTCTTCCTGCAGCTCACCAGCCTCATGCGTACGCCGCCGCTGCAGCGCCTGCACCAGGCGCCGTTCACGCTGCAACGGGACATCCTCGCGCTGATCGAGGACGAGATTGCCAACGTTGCCGCCGGTGGCAACGGCCACATCGTCGCGAAGATGAATGCGCTCGCCGAGCCGGAAGTCATCCGGGCGCTGTACCGGGCGTCAGGAGCGGGCGTGATCATCGACCTCATCGTCCGGGGCACCTGCTGCCTGCGGCCGGGCGTACCCGGCGTTTCCGACAACATACGCGTGCGCTCCATCGTCGGACGCTTCCTTGAGCACTCTCGCGTCTACTACTTCCACGCCAACGGCGCGGAAAAGGTCCTGCTCGCCAGCGCCGACTGGATGGAACGGAATTTTTTCCGGCGTATCGAACTCGCGTTCAGTGTCGACAGCGAGGCGTTGAGGAACCGGATACTGGAGGAACTCGATACCTGCCTGAACGACAACTGCCAGGCGTGGGAGCTGATGGCGGACGGTCGATACGAGCAGGTCGTCCCTGCCGACAACGAGGCTACGCTGGCCGCGCAGCTCACCCTGTTGCGTCGCGCCTGCGAGCCCGCCGGAAGCTGAAACGAAGCTCCGGCAGTGCCGCCTCAGGCAGGCTCGGCGCTCCAGGGAAAAGAAGCAATGCTGTCGCGCAGGCCGCGCGTGGAAGGCACGACGCGGATCACAACGCGCTGCGGCTTGAAATCGTCGGGGACCGCGAGAACGGTTGCGATCTCGGCGAAATAGCGGAAGCGGAACGCGAGCTTGCGGCGCTCCTCGGCGCCGAGCAGCGACGAGCCATCGATACTGACCATGCGGTCGCCCCGTTCGCCCTCGATGCGCAGCTGCACCTGTCCTGCGACTTCGCCCCCCGACGCACCGACCTGCGTGATGACAAAGCTGAGCGACGCAGTTCCGTCCGGCTGCGACCGCAGCGCGAAATCGCTGACCTTCAGCCCGCCATTGCCGGTACCGACCACCACGCCGCGATAGAAGGCGACCTCCTCCTGCTGCTCCAGCACTTTCTCCTGCAGTTTGCCCAACTGCCGCTCGACGCCGGCGTAGGCCTCGCGATCGACTTGTATGTCCGTCTCGAGACGCGCCAGCTCGCGCGTGAGTCGGCGGTTGTCCGCGCGCAGCCGGGCGGCATCAAGGCCCGCGAGACCGGTTCCCTCGGCCCAGCCCACCCACGCCAAGAACGTCGCGAACGCGTAGCCGGTGACCAACGCGAGCAAGGCTGTGGCGACGAGCAGGCGCGCCGACTGGAACTCCGCATCCGAGAGCCAGCGCCGGAGGCGCTTGAGCAGCTTCATCAGGTCCCCGCGCCCGTCACGAGCGCCCCGTTGCGGTGCGCCAGTCCGGAACTGGCGGCGGCGGCACCGGCAGCGATGCCGCCAGCTGCTGCAGAGCCTTCCGGTAGACGGCGCGCTTGAAGTGAATCACCTCGAAAGCAGGTTCCCAGTAGCCCGCCCACCGCCAGCGGTCGAACTCGGGTGTGCTGGTGGAGTCGAGGTGCAGGCGTGACTTCGGAGCAACCAGCTGCAGGAGGAACCAGCGTTGCTTCTGGCCGATGCACAGCGGCTGGGTGTCGCGACGGACGTAGCGCTCGGGCAACCGGTAGCGCAACCAGCCGCGCGTGACTGCCAGAATACGCACATCCTGTTCGCCAAGGCCGATTTCCTCGTTCAACTCGCGGAACATGGCCTGTTCTGGCGATTCCCTCTGGCGAATGCCGCCCTGCGGGAACTGCCAGCCCTGCTGGCCGACGCGCCCGCCAAGGAGCACGAGTCCTTCATCGTCGCTCACGACGATGCCGACGTTGGCACGGTAGCCCTGGGAGTCGATGCGATCCATTGCCTGCGCATCCACGAAAATTCAGCTCGCGATTGTTCCACATTGCTGGCGGCTCCAAAAGCCACGCGCGCTCCATGCCGTTGATACACTGCCGCGCATGACCGTCTCAATCAGACCGCGTGTGAGGGCAGCCGGGCTATGCGGCGCGCTGCTCGCGCTTGCCGCTGGCAGCCTGGGCATCGCACTGGCGAGTGGCAGCGGTGAAGTCGGCATTAGCGACTTGTTCGGACTGTTCAGCGGGGACATCGGCGACGCCGAGCGGCTGATACTGCTCGAACTGCGGCTGCCCCGCGCGCTTGCCGCGTTCGGCACCGGCGCAGCCCTCGCGCTCGCGGGCGCCCTGATGCAGGTCCTGCTACGCAACCCGTTGGCCGATCCCTACATACTCGGCAGCTCGGGCGGCGCCGCCGCGTTCGCCCTCGGCGCCATGCTGCTGGGCGCCGGAACCGCGGCGGTGAGCGCCGGCGCATTCGCCGGTGCGCTCTTCAGCACGGTGCTCGTCTTCGTCCTGGCCAGCGGCGGCCAGTGGGCCGCCGGGCGCCTGCTGCTGACCGGCGTCGTCGTGGCGGCCGGCTGGAGCGCGCTCGTGAGCGTGATGCTGGCGATCAGCGCGGAACGAAACCTGCGCGGCGCGCTGTACTGGCTGATGGGCGACTTCGCGTTCGCCGAGCAGGCCGGCCCGGTGCTCGCGGCGGCGGCCGTTGGCGTGATCGCGAGTTTCCTGCTGGGCCGCTCATTGAACGTACTGGCCACCGGCGACCAGCAGGCGGCGCTGCTGGGACTGCCGGTGCGGGCGATGCGCATCGGCATCTACTGCCTGAGCGCCCTCCTGACTGCGCTCGCCGTAACGACAGCGGGAACCGTGGGCTTCGTCGGCCTGGTCGTGCCGCACCTCGTCAGGCTCGTCGCCGGGGCGGATCATCGCGTCGTCGTGCCCGCAGCCACGCTGGCCGGGGGATCGCTGCTCGTGCTCGCCGACACGCTCTCGCGAACTCTGCTCGCGCCGCGCCAGCTGCCGGTTGGCGCCATCACGGCGCTGGTCGGCGTGCCGTTGTTTCTCGTCTTGCTCGGACGTGGCCGGCGCGAGGCCGGCTGAACTGCGCACTCAGGCACGTGTCGCGAGGTAGTCGCGGCCCTGCTCCATCAAGCGCACGAACGCCGCCTCATCGCCGTCGCGCACGATCGTCGCCAGCCGGGTGACGGCGGCATGCAGGGACTCGAGTGCCACGAGGCCGTCGGGATTGAGCTTCTGGATCTCGAAATACAGGTGCGGACTCTCGCCTGCGACGCGCGTGGCGACGTCGAGCTGCGCATCGAAGGTGGTGCTGGACAGACGCGCCAGCCGCGGCGCGGTCTCGCCGCTTTCCGCGAGCGCCGTGAAAAACGCGATGTTCAGCGCGTGGGACAGCCCGAGCACATAGGCGATCAGCCGATCATGATCCTCCAGTGGCATCTGCATCTGCTGCGCCATCGTCGCGCCGAACAGCTGCCTCGCATCGGCCGCCGCGGCTGGCACGCCAGCGTCCATGAACAGGACGTGGCGACCTGACAGCAGTTCCGTGTCCGGCCCGAACATCGGATGGATGGAGGTCACATGCACGCCGCGGGCGGCGAGAGCCCGCAACGGCCCGATCAATGGCGACTTGATCGAACCGATATCGAACACCAGCCCGCGGCGTCCCCGGACCGCAAGATCGGCCAGTATGTCAGCCGTTATCCCAAGGGGTGTCGCCACGACAGTGATGGCGAAGTCGTCAGGCAGGGTCCGCCAGTCGGCGCAATGCGGATAACCCGCGACCTCACCGGCCGGATCGGCAACCGTGACGGCATAGCCCTGGGAATCGAGGAAGTCGGCGAACCAGCGGCCCATCTTGCCGCTGCCACCGATCACCAGCACCCGCTGCCCCTGGCCCGCCCCTTCTGCGCGCACACGGGCCCGCTCCTGCGCAGTCAGCGAGGAACGGATCAGCAGATCCATCAGGGATTCGGCCGCATCCGGCGGTATGCCCAGATTCAAGGCATACGCCCGTGCCGAGTCGATGACCTGCTTCTCGCGACGGAAGTCGCGCGTGGCACGCCCCTCAGCCCGCTTCACCTCGCCGACCTGGTCGCTCACGGCCAGCCGCTCGGCCACGAGGTCGAGGATCTGGCGATCGATGGCAGCAAGCCGCTCACGGAGCTGGTCGAGTGTCATTTCGGCGGGCCGGTGGAAAGTGCCGGTGTTTTACCGACTGCCACGCGCGGCTGCAAGCCGATGACGGGAACGCGACGCTCGTCACTAGGCGAATCGTCCAACGCAGGGCAAGCTGGCGGCAGCCTGTCCGCCGGTTCCGAATCGCCCATGGCGCCACCAGCACTCGCCCCCACTGCCCTGCTGGCAACCTCCGCAGCCTTGTCATTAATGGCTGCCGCGGTTCCGGCCGCAGTGCCCCTTGAGCAGGGCAGCGAACTCAGCGTGACGGGCAAAGGGCCGTGGATCGTCGAAATCGGCCGCCGCCTCTGGCAGCTGCCCGCCGAGGGTGGAAAAGCCGAGGCCATCACGCCGCCGGAGCAGTGGATCCGCCGGCCGGCCCTCTCTCCCGATGGCAACACCCTCGCTTACCAGGCATTGATCGATGGCGCGTTCCAGATCGTGACCAGCGATCCGCGGGGCGGGTCGGCCAGCGTGCGCAGTTCGGGACCGTGGCATCACCTTGCTCCCGCGTGGTCGCCGGACGGCAGCGCACTGGCGTTCGCCTCCAACCGCAGCGGGCCATACCGGATCTGGTTGCTGCCGACAGGCGGCACGTCGATGCGGACCGTGAGCACGGGGATCGGCCAGCACTTCGACCCGGCCTGGGATCCGGCGAGCGGCCGCCTTGCCTGGGTCAGCGAGTCCGCCGGCCGCCATGCATTGCTCGTGCAGGAGCGCGACGGTTCGACGCGGGAGGTCGTCCGCACCGCGACGCCACTGCGCGCGCCAGCCTGGCGACCCGACGGCACCGTGATCAGTTTCACCAGTCTCGGCGCGCAGGGCCCGCGGCTGGACGTCGTGATCCTGTCGCGGCCGCCTGTCGTCAAGACCGTGTCCCGGGGCGAGCGCGCGGCTGCCGGACCGGCGCTGTGGATCGACAAAGAGCGCTTGCTCTATGCCGCCGATGGCGGCCTGAGGCTGCGGGAGCTCGCCTCACCCTGGCACGACCCGATCCCGATTCTGGCTGAGCGCGAACCGCCACCGCGCGCGCCCGCGGTGCCCGCGCGGCGGGTGGACGACAGCGGCGTGGCGGCAACAGAAGCCGTCCTCGTGCTGCGGCCGGACCGGGTGCTGGACGCGGAGGGAAAAGGCTGGCTCGAGGGCCACGACATCGTCATCGGCCAGGGCCGCATCGGCGCCGTCAGCGAACGTACCGTGACGGTTATCCCCGACGGTGCCGCGGTGATCGATCTGCCCGGGACGAGCGTCGTACCGGGCCTGGTCGATCTGGATCTGCGATTGCCCCCGCTCAGCGCGGAGCCGCTCGGCAGAACCCTGCTCGCCTACGGCATCACGACGGCTCAACTGCGGCCTGGAACCGCAACGCCAGAACTGGCGATCGCCGGGCGCTGGCTGCGCACTGGCCGCGGACCGCGCATGCTCGCGGCCGCGAGCTGGTGTGGTGGCAATGCACCGCCCGCCGGATCCGGCAACTTGCCGGTGGGCGCGGTACAGGTCTGCGCAGCGGCGGCCGATCCGGCTGCGCTCAGCGCGGCCGCCTTCATCGATCAATGGCCCACCTGGTCGGCAGTAGCAGCGGCAGCGCGCAGCGGCCGGGTGCACGCCGTCCTGTACCCGGGCACCGGCCCGCGCCTGCCGCTGGCCGATGCCCAGGAGAGCGGACCCCTGTGGTTCCAGGACACCATCGACAGCGTGCTGCAGGCGGGCGTCGCCGTCATCGCCCGCACCGCAGACGCCCTGCCAGCCGTGCTCGAGACAGCGCCGGATCTCCTAGAGAGTCGGCAATTGGCAGCGCTTTGCGCAGGCGAGAGCTGCCCGGCCCTGGCGAGCTGGCCGACGGCCGGGGCAGCGGCACGCTCGGCATTGCGCGATCAGCGCCGCGTGCTCGGGCAACTGGCAGCCGGCGGTGCCCCGGTGGTCGCGGTCAGCGATGCGCCCGATTCGCCATATGGCCTTGGCCTGCATGCCACGCTGCGCCTGCTCGAAAGCGCGGGCCTCGACCGGCCGTCGATCCTCGCATCCGTCACCCGCTCGGCGGCTGCGTCCATCGGACTCGACGGCGACCTCGGCCGCCTGGCACCGAGCCAGGTGGCGGATCTGCTGGTCGTCCGTGGCGATCCGCTGGCGCGCCTGGCCGATCTGCTGCAGATCGAGCGGGTCATGCTCGGGGGACGTTTCGTGGACACCGGCCTGTCGGCGCTGCCAGCGTTGGAAAAATTTACAACCGCACCCGCCGACGCGCCCTGAATCCAGCGACCCAGCCCGCATTGGGCAGTCGGGCGCGAGGCACCGCTGCCCTGTCGTTGTGGTCGTGCTGACTCAGGGCCCCTGCTTTTATTAAGCCGATCAATCGATTACGACTCAACCGGACGCCGCTGACGGGGCCTTGGCGCGGCGCTCACAGTCGGAATTGCTTACAAGTTCGCATCTGACCCACCCCGGTGGCAGCGCCGCCGGATCGCAAGCTTATGTTTTACGAACGCTTAGCGCAGCGTGGCACAGGAATTGCTGGAGTAGCCAGCGCACAAAAAAGGTTTCCATCAGTGGTTGCAGTGTTCGACATCTGACAAACAGACATCGAAGCCAGAAGACGCAAAAAAGAAGAAGAAGAACGACAAGCAGAAGTAGAAGCAGCGAACCAGAGAAAAACAATAAAAACCACCACGGCACCGCTGAGACAGAAACCGAATTCGCGACAACAACAATAACCCGTGTATGACCCCGCTACCCGGCGGGGTTTTTTTTGCCTGCGCCATGCTGCGGCGTCGGCCGGTACACTCACCCGGCCCATGGCCATACCGCTCGAAACCCGTGATCTGTCGGTCCGAGTCGCTGACCGGGTCCTCGTCTCGGCCCTGACCCTGGCGCTGCCACCCGGCGCGCTGGTGGCGTTGCTCGGCCCTAACGGCGTTGGCAAGACACTGACCCTGCATTCGCTCTGTGGACTGCGGCCGTCAGCCCGCGGCTGCGTGTCCGTCGGCGGCAAGGCACTCCTCGACCTGTCGCCGCGCGAGACCGCGCAGCGCATCGGACTCCTGCTGCAGGACCACGAGGATCCGTTTCCGACCAGCGTGCTCGAGACGGCGCTCATGGGGCGGCATGCGCGGCTGGGGCTGTGGCAGTGGGAGACGGCCGAGGACGAGGTAGCGGCACGAGCGGCACTGGCTGCAATGGATCTCGCCGGCATGGAGCAGCGCGCCGCGGCCACGTTGTCGGGCGGAGAGCGGCGGCGGCTGGGCCTTGCGACCCTGCTGGTGCAGGATCCGGACGTGCTGCTGCTGGATGAACCGCTGAATCACCTGGACCCGCGCCACCAGTTTGCCGTGCTCGGCGAGCTGCGCCGGCTTGCCGCGAACGGCAAGACCATCATCGCAAGTCTCCACGACCCGGTACTCGCTGCGCGTCATTTCGATCATGCCGTGCTGCTCTACGGCGACGGCCGCTGGCACCAGGGACCGGTCGGCGAGGTGATGACGCACGCCACGCTGGCCGGACTCTACGCCGTGCCGTTCGAGCGCTATCGCTGCGAGGCCCGCGACGACGATCGCGTGCTGCTCGCCACGCCGCCACCCTGAGGAGCAACCATGCTGCAAGGTATCGACACCGCCCGCATCGCCGCCGGATTGCACGAGCCGGCCCACCCGCGACTCACGCGCCGCGCTGCACTCGCCGGCCTCGGCGGATCCGCGCTGGTCGCCTGCGCTCCGGCCGTTCGGCCGGCTGCCGCCGGCAGCCGCCGCTCGCTGGACCTCGACTTCACGCAGCCCGAGGACAATCTCACGGCGTGGGTGAAGCTCATCTCGAGCCTGGAGGGCGGCACCGAGACCTGCGGGTTCTTCACCGGCATCCAGTACGCCGACCTGCACCCGCAGGAAGTCATACAGCCGCTGTTCCGCATCGCCGGATTCGGCATGAGCCGCGTCTCGCGCCTGCCCGACGGCCGCTACCAGAACCTGCACCGCGAAGTCGTCTACTACATGGACCTCAAGGAGGATCGCATCCTCGATGAGTGGCGGAATCCGTACACCGGGGAGACGGTCGAGGTTTTCCACACCCACAACGACCCGGTGAACTCCCACTACGCGCCGGTGTTCAGGCAGCGCTTCGGGTCGGAACAGGACGGCTTCCGCACCGTCGAGTTTCCATTCGTACTGCCGTGGACGATAGTCGGCGACCGGGCGGTCGTCTCCTTCTCGGTCAACACGCGCTGGCCCACGCCGTTGCCGCCGGCGAAGTGGCCGAGGGAGCACTTCGGTGAGTTCTATCGCACCAGCGAGTACTTCCAGATCCACGCCAGCCTCGCCGACATCAACGACCCGGACATGCCGAAGGTTCCGCACACCGGCTCGTGGCAGAAGGTCGCGCCCTGGCATCCGTGGATGTTGATGGACAACCGGCCTGGCGGCATCTTCGGCATCACCAGCACGTTTTCGCTGAAGGGCGTCGAGGAGCTTCCGCCCATCGTCAGGGCGTACACCGAGAAGCACTACCCGAAGTATCTCAACGCACCGACCGAGTGGGTCGAGCCGAACATGACGACCTGGGAAACCTACTCGAAAGAGCGCACGCCTGCGCCCGCGAAATCGCCCGCGCCCTGAGTGGCGTGACGCGCTGATGAAATTGCGCTAAAATTCGCACCGGTCCTGCAGGTGCCCGCTGATCCACCCGATCGGCGGGTTAAACGGGAAGACGGTGCGCCGCCTCGCGCGGCAATGCCGTCACTGCCCCCGCAACGGTAGGCGAAGGAAAGGGCGATCCATCTTGCCACTGTGCAGAAATGCATGGGAAGGCGATCGCTCCGGTGGGCCAAGTTACCCACCCCTCGCGAGTCCGTATACCGGCCCGCAGCGTCTTTGATTTGCGTCGGGGCTCGGGGGTGGGCCCTGCGAAAGGTAACGTCGTGCATAGGATCTTTGCCGCGGCAGCGCTCCTGCTGCCACTCGTCGCTGTTACTGCGGAAGTCGACAGCATTACGGTCACCGCGCACCTGACACCGCTGCCAATCGATGCGAGCGGCAGCTCGCTCACGGTCATCACGCGCGAGGACCTCCAACGGCAGCAGACGGCAGTAGCTGCCGATGCCCTGCGCTCGGTCCCGGGAATCGCCGTCGGCCGTGCCGGCCCCTTTGGCGCGCAGACCCAGGTTCGCCTGCGTGGCGCAGAAGCCAATCACGTGCTCGTCGTCATCGACGGCATCGAAGTCAACGACGTCGCGGCAGACGATGCCTACGCGTTCGAGCACCTCACGACTTTCGGCATAGAACGCATCGAAGTCGTGCGGGGCCCGCAGAGTGCGCTGTGGGGCAGCGACGCCCTCACCGGCGTGATCAACGTGGAGAGCCGCCTACCCAGCGAACCGTTCGAGGCGGGCGCCTTCGCCGAGAGTGGCTGGTTCGGCTTCCTGAACGCGGGCGGCCGGGTTGGATTTGCCGGAGATACCGGCACGCTGGCGGCCAGCCTGTCCCATTACGAGGCTGATGGCGAAAACGCTGCCGAGATCGGCAGCGAAAATGACGGTTACGACAACGACACCGCGACGCTGCTCGCGACGCTGCGCCTCGCCGAATCGCTGACACTCGACGCGCACTGGCGGCACAGCGACATTGCCAACGACTACGACGCGCTCGATTTCGCAGACGGCGTGATGGTCGCGGTCGATGCCGACAACTCCAAGGACGTGCGCCAGGACTTCGGCCGGGCGGGCGGGCGGCTCGCGCTGCTCGACGGCCGCTGGCGGCAGTCGCTGCACTACGGTATCGCGGTCACCGAGACGCGCAGCGTGGCGGAGGAATCGTTCGAAGACGGCAATACGCAGGACGGCGGCCTCGATCGCGCGGAGATCCGCGGCAACCGCTACGGCATCTACTACCAGTCGAGCCTGGATCTCGGCGAGGCGCGCGAGGGCGCGCTGCCGGACTCCGTCGCCTTCGCCATCGACCACGAGCGCGAAACCTTCCGCCAGCGCGCTGAAGCGGGATTCTTCGGCGACCCGAACCAGTACCAGTCGCTCACCAGCACCGGATTCGTCGCGGAATACGTCACGACGCTGTTCGACAGGCTGACGCTGTCTGCAGGTGCACGTCACGATGACAACAGTGACTTCGGCGACGTGAATACCTGGCGGGGAACGGCGTCCTGGCGCCTGCCGGACGGCGCGACGCGCCTGCACGGCAGCTACGGTACCGGACAGAAGTCACCGACCTTTTTCGAGCGCTACGGCTACACGCCTGACCAGTTCATCGGCAATACGGATCTCGAACCCGAGACCTCGCGCGGCTGGGATGCCGGAGTCGAGTGGAAGAGCGCCGGTGAGCGGCTCCGCGCGGACCTGACCTACTTCAAGGCCGACCTGAACGGCGAGATCAACGGTTTCTGGTGCGCGCCGCCCGATTTCATCTGCACGGCAGTGAACGAAGCCGGCAAGAGCCACCGCAAGGGCGTCGAAGCATTGCTGGAGACCGCGCTCGGCGACCGCTTCGACCTGGTGGCCAGCTACACCTACACGGATGCGCGGGGCAACGACGCAAGCGGCGGCGCGCGCGAAGTGCGCCGCCCGATGCACAGCGGCTCGCTCGACCTCACCGGCCAGTGGTTCGATTCACGCCTGGTGGTGGGCCTGGCGGCCCGCTACACCGGGGGCCGCGAGGACGACGCGTTCCTGCTGGATCCGCCCTACGTCGAACGCGTTGCGCTGGACGCCTACACGCTGGTGAACCTCACTGCCAGTTGGGAGTTCAGCCCGGAATCAGTCATCTACGGCCGCATCGAGAACCTGCTCGACGAGGATTACCAGGATGTATACGGCTTCAACACGCCTGGCATCGGCGGATTCGTCGGCCTGCGCACGGAGTTCGGTGGCGCCCGACCCTAGTCAAGTGCCGGCCCAGGCTCTACGCTCGCGACTGGTACGACGCTGACGGGCGCTGCCATGGGAAACCGGCTCACTCGCATCTACACCCGCACCGGCGACGGCGGCACCACGGGCCTCGGCGACGGTTCCCGCGTGCGCAAGGAGTCTGTCCGTGTCGAGGCCTACGGCACGGTGGATGAGCTGAACAGCGCGATCGGCGTAGCGATGACGACTGCGGGAGTTCCAGCCGACGTGGTGGCCTGTCTCGAGCCGATCCAGCACCAGCTGTTCGATCTTGGCGGCGAGTTGTCGGTGCCGGGCCGCGTCGTGTTGACGGACGAACAGGTCACCGCGCTCGAGAGGCACCTGGACCGCTTCAACGACGCCCTGCCCCCGCTGAAGGACTTCATCCTGCCGGGAGGCAATGCCGGCGCCGCCGCCTGCCACCTGGCGCGAGCCATTTGCCGGCGGGCCGAGCGCTGCTGCTGGGCCCTGGCGCGCAGCGAAACGGTCAATGCCGCCTCGCTGCGCTACCTGAACCGCCTGTCCGACCTGCTGTTCGTGCTGGCACGCGTCGCGGCCCGCTCCGCGGGCGGCAGCGAAGTCCTCTGGAAGGCCGCGCAGCCGGGATCAGCCTGAAGTCGGCGCGGCCCCGCGCACGCGATCAAGGGCGGCACAGAGCGTCGCAATGCCGTCGAGAACGCGCCCGGCCGGGCGGCTCAGCAGATCGGCATCCACAGTCTCTACGTGACCGCCCGCGACGGCCGGCACGTCATGCCAAGGCGCCCACTCCGCGAGCACTGCGGAGGCCGGCTGGCCCATGTCGCTCGCGATGATGATTCCCGGGCGCGCGGCGATGATGGCTTCGAGGGACACGACGGCCGTGAGGCCCGGCAGCCCGCCGAAAACGTTGTTGCCCCCGCAAAGCCTGAGGCCCTGGCCGAGGAAATGGCGGTCGGTAACGGTGTACCAGGGACGCGCGGCCAGTTGCACGAACGCGCTCACCGGTGCCGCTTCGGCATAGCGCGCTTCCAGTCCGGCGAGGGTCCTGCGGTAACGTCCGGCGGCCGCCTTGGCCGCAACGCCCGTACCGGCGAGTTCACCGATGGCTTCGATGTGCCCGGCAACATCAGCCAGCCGGGTCGGCTCCAGCGTCACGACCCGGAACCCGAGGCGCCGCAGCCGCGCAATGGCTTCCGCGGGGTTCCCCGAAGTCCAGCCGAGCACGAGGTCCGGCTCGAGCGCGAGGAGCGCTTCCTCGTCGATGCGAAACGCGTCACCGATCCGCGGCAACGACGCCACCTCCGGCGGAAAGTCGCTGTACTCGGCGACGCCCACCAGTTTCGCGCCGGCACCGGCTTCGTAGACCAGTTCCGCCAGATGCGGAGACAGCGTGGCGATACGTCCGGCTACGGCGGGTGATTCAGCAGTCGGAGGAGCCGGTCCGCCGCAGGCAGTCGCCAGGAGCGCAAGCAGCGACGCCGCCAGGCGCGAGCGTGGATCCGGGGTCACCGCGCTCACCCCGCCTGCTGCTCGAGGCGCAGAGCCAGCGCGCTCCAGTCGAACGCCGGGCCAGGATCCGTCTTGCGGCCAGGAGCGATGTCGCAGTGCCCGACGACCGGCGCGGTGGCCAGCGACGGAAACGCAGCGCGCAATGCCCCGACGAGATCTGCGAGTGCATCGTACTGGGCGGCTTCGTAAGGCCGCTCGTCGGTGCCCTCGAGTTCGATCCCGATCGAAAAATCGTTGCACTTCTCGCGCCCGCACCACAGCGACTGCCCCGCGTGCCAGGCGCGCCGGGTCACCGGCACGTACTGCGTGATGGCGCCGTCGCGGCCGATGACGAAATGGGCGGAGACCTTCGCTCCGGCCATGTCGGCGAAATACGGGTGGGCGTTCGGGTCCAGGCGATTGGTGAAGAGCGCTTCGATCCAGCTGCCGCCGAACTCACCCGGCGGCAGGGAGATGCCATGCACCACGATGAGTTCGGGCACGGCCCCGAGCGGGCGCTCGTCGCAGTTGGGCGATGCCACCTGGCGCACGCCGGCGAGCAGCCCGTCGGCGGCTGAAACGCGGAGTCGTTGTGCGCGGCGAACCGTCATCCTAGGATCGGATTCTAGCCGCCAGCCGCCGACCCTGCGGGAGTTCCGCCGACATGAGCCTGCGAAGAATCCACTCCGACCAGCCCTTGCGCGCCGGCGCCAGCGCGACGCTCGATGGCGACGCCGCGAACCACATCCTGCGGGTACTGCGCCTGCGCCGCGGCGACCGCCTGGTCGTGTTCGACGGCTCAGGTTGCGACTACGACGCCGGGATCACTGCGCTTACGCGCGATACCGTCACGGTCGCGCTGGGTGCCGGGCAAGCCGTCCACAGCGAGTCGGCGCTGGCCATCACCCTGCTCCAGGGCATCTGCCGCGGCTCGCGCATGGACACCGTCATCCAGAAGGCCACCGAACTCGGCGTCACCCGCATCCAGCCCGTGCTGACCGCGCGCTCCGTCGTGCGCATCGACGAAGTCGACCAGGCCGCGCGCAAACAGTCGCACTGGCAACGCATTGCCGTCGCCGCCGCCGAGCAGAGCGGGCGCAGCCGGGTGCCCGAGGTGTCGACTCCCGTGGCCTTCGACGCAGCCGTCGGCACAGCCGATGGCTGCAGGACGCAATGGCTGCTGGATCCCGAAGGCAATCCCATCGGCAAGGGACTCCAGCTGGCGTCGCCGGCGCGACTGCTGGTGGGGCCGGAAGGCGGCCTGACGGAGGTGGAGCGCGACGTCGCTGCGAAGGCGGGGTTCACCGCCGTGCGGCTGGGGCCGCGGATACTTCGCACCGAGACGGCACCGCTGGTGGCGCTGACGCTGCTTCAGTTTCTGGGGGGCGGTCTCGACTGAGCCCCGGAGCGCCTCAGAAGTACAAACCCCCGAGCCACCAGGCGAGCGCGGCGATGAGCCCGGAAGCGGGAATGGTGAAGACCCAGGCCGTCACGATATTCGTGGCCACACCCCAGCGCACGGCCGAGAACCCCCTCTGCGCCGAGCCGACACCGATGATCGCGCCGGTTATCGTGTGGGTCGTCGACACCGGAATGCCGAGGCTGGTCGCAGTGAACAGGGCGATGGCGCCGCCGGTCTCCGCCGCAAAGCCACCGATCGGCCGCAGCTTGGTGATGCGCTGGCCCATGGTCTTGACGATGCGCCAGCCGCCGAAGAGCGTCCCGAGCGCGATCATCACGAAGCAGCTCACGACGACCCAGAAGGGCAGGTGATCGGCCGTCCCGGCGCCCGAAGCGATCAGCAGCAGCCAGATGATGCCCATGGTCTTCTGCGCATCGTTGGTGCCATGGCCCAGGCTGTAGAGCGCGGAGGAGACGAGCTGCAGCTTGCGGAATACACGGTCGGCTTTCAGTGGCGTGACGCGCAGGCAAAGCCAGCTCACGCCGGCGATCAGCAGGGCCGCGAGCAGCATGCCGATGACCGGCGACAGCACGATGAAAGTCGCAGTCTTCATGATCCCTGGAGCAAGGAGCGGAGCCGGGCCTGTCTTCGCCAGCACCGCACCGATCATGCCGCCGATCAGCGCATGCGACGAACTCGACGGAATGCCGTAGTACCAGGTGATGACGTTCCAGGAGATGGCGCCGATCAGGGCACCGAAGATCACCTGCTGATCGACGACTTCAGGCGAGACGATGCCCTTGCCCACCGTCGCCGCCACCTTCAGCTCGAAGATCGCGATGGCCAGGAAGTTGAACACCGCCGCCCAGACGACTGCCTGGTAGGGCTTGAGCACGCCGGTGGACACGACCGTGGCGATGGAATTCGCCGCGTCGTGGAAACCATTCATGAAGTCGAAAGCGAGCGCCAGTGCCACCAGCAGCACGAGCGTCGTGAACGCCAGGTTGGGATCCACGTCAGCCGTTCTCCAGCACGACGCCTTCGATGACGTTCGCGACGTCCTGGCACTTGTCGGTGGCGGTTTCCAGCAGCTCGTAGACTGCCTGCAGCTTTATCAACTGGTGGACGTCCCGCTCTTCGCGGAACAGCTTGGAGACGGCGCTGCGCATGACGCGATCGGCATCGGACTCAAGGCTGTCGATGTCCTGGCAGACCATCAGGATGGATGCGGCGTTTTGCATGGAGTTCAGCTGCTTTACCGCCGCCTCGACCCGCTCACAGCAGATCTTCACGAGGTCGGCGAGGTGGCTGGCCTCGGCGGGCAGCGTCTTGATGTCGTAGAGCACCAGAGACTCGGCTGCATCCTGGATGAGATCGAGGACATCATCCATGCGGGAGATGAGGCGGTGCACGTCGTCCCGGTCGAACGGCGTCACGAAGGTCTTGTGGAGCATGTTGATGGTGTCGCGGGTCACGCGATCGGCTGCGTGCTCGAGCTCGCCGATCTCGGCGATGCGGGCCGCGCGGCCCTGCTCGTCGGAGTAGTTCTGCATCAGGTTTGCGATGGCGGCGCCGCCTTTGAGGACGAGCGCTGCGTGCTGGTTGAAGAGGTCGAAGAAGCGGACCTCCTGCGGCATCAGGCGGGCGAACAGCTGCATGGCTGGGACTCTCTGTCTGGTCGTTTTTGTCGGCGCGCAGATTAGCAGACGGCAGGAGCAGGGCGAAATATAAAAAACTCTTTATTATCAATCAGTTGAGTCGCTGCTCACCGCGATCCAGCAAGCCGTGCAAGAGCGTCTCCACGCGCTCGAGATCGGGTATCAAGGGGTACTCGTTGATCATGCGCACCTGGCAGATGACCGGGCCGTCTGCGGGCCAGGCCTGGCGCTCGTCGAGCCGCATCACGTCGCGATTCACGCGCACCAGCTGCGGAAAGCCCTCGGTGATCACACCGAAGTAGCCACTGTCGAGCCTGCCCGACATGGCATTGAAGATGGCGATCCGCGTGCGCCCGCCCGCCTCGGCCGACTGCCGGCCGCACAGCTCCTCGAAAGACACGAACGGAACGCGCAGGTTGCCCCAGGGAACGAATCCACGGAACCAGCCGGGCGACGGCCAGGGCTGCTCCGGCGCGGTGTAACGGATGACCTCCGCGACGCAGGTACGCGGCACGATCAGGCGCAGCTGTCTCAACGGAATGAGCTGGCAGTAGATCTCTTCTATGGTCGGACGCGCGGCGGTCTGCATGGCGGTCTCAGCCAGTCTTCAACTGGTGGCGCACGGCCTCCAGCAGCTGACGCTCCTGGTAGGGCTTGCCCAGGTAATCGTTCACTCCCACTTCTATCGCCCGCGCCTTGTGCTTGTCGCTGACTCGCGAGGTGATCATCACGATCGGAACGGTCGCAGTCCCGGGATTGTTGCGGACATGCTTGGCGAACTCATAGCCGTCCATGCGCGGCATCTCCACGTCGAGAAGGATGATGTCGGGCCGGTTGTCCTGCAGCGCGCCGATCGCCTCGAGGCCGTCCTTGGCCGTGACGACGCGAAACGCGTTGCGCTCGAGGAGCCTTTGCGTCACGCGGCGCATGGTGATCGAATCGTCGACGACCAGGGCAAGCGGACCCTTCGGCGCGGAATCGACGACGCTCACACGGGCGGTGGCGCCAGGCTTCACCGAGCGGACCAAGATGCCCATGTCGAGGATCACGGCGATACGCCCGTCGCCGAGGATGGTCGCGCCAGCGATGCCGCGGATGGTCGCGAGCTGCGGGCCGATCGGCTTGACGACGATTTCGCGACTGTCCTGCATTTCCTCGGTGATGAGCGCGGTCGAGTGCTCCCCGGCCTTCACCAGGACGACGGAAACGCGGTTCTGTTCCTCCGCTATCCGCGATGACCCCAGGCCCAGATACTCGCCGAGCCAGCGGAACTGGTAGGTCTGGCCGCCGTAGTCGATGGTCGGATGCTGCGCGCCGAGGCGAGCCATCAGTTCGCCGCGGGTAATGCGGATGACGCCCTCCACCGTCGGCAGGGGCAACGCATACAGCTCGTGCGCTACCCGCACGATGAGTGCCTGGGTC
Source organism: Gammaproteobacteria bacterium (assembly GCA_016874095.1). GTDB lineage: Bacteria > Pseudomonadota > Gammaproteobacteria > Steroidobacterales > QUBU01. The sequence continues at coordinate 74,224 of VGVH01000007.1, forward strand.
ACGGCGAGCGTGAACGGCAACCGTATGGTGAAGATCGTGCCGCGGCCGGCAACTGAGGAGATGCGCAGCGAGCCGCCCAGCTTCGCGACCTCGCTGGTCACGACGTCCATGCCGATGCCGCGGCCGGCGGCCTGCGTCAGCTTGTCGGCGGTGCTGAACCCCGGTCGCAGGATGAACTGCATGGCCTCCTCGTCGCTGACGGCCGTTCCAGGCTCCGTCACGCCCATCTCGATGGCTTTGCGGCGGATGGCAGCCACGTCGAGCCCACGCCCGTCGTCGACAATCTCGACGACGGCCTCGGAGCCCTCGCGCTGCAGCGTAATGAATACGCTGCCGGTCGCCGGCTTGCGCCCCGCCTCGCGCTCGGCCGGCATCTCGATGCCGTGCACCACGGCGTTGCGAAGCATGTGTTCGAAGGGCCCGAGCATTCTCTCGAGAACCTGCCGGTCGAGCTCGCCGCCACCCTGTATCTGCAGCTCGGCCCTCTTGCCGAGCTCGGCCGCCGTTTGACGCACGAGCCGCGCGAGGCGCGGCGTGTGCTGCTGGAAGGGCACCATGCGGGTGCGCATGAGTCCGTCCTGCAGTTCGGTCGCGGTTCGCGCCTGCTGCACCAGCAGGCCTTCCGTATCGCGCGCCATGTTCTGCAGCAGGTCCTTGAGGCTGTTCACGTCGGTCGCCGATTCGGCGAGGCTGCGTGACAGCTGCTGGATGGTGGAATAGCGGTCGAGCTCGAGCGGATCGAAGTCGGTCCGGCCTGGCTGCATGTCCGGCTGGCGATGGACGATCTGCGCCTCGGTCTCGAGCTCCAGCTTGCGCAGCTGCTCACGCAGACGCACGACCGTCGAGCCGAGCTCTTCCAGGTTGAACTGGATGAGGCTCAGCTGCTGGGTCAGCCGCGACTGGAAGATGCTGATCTCCCCGGCATTGTTGAGCAGCGTGTCGAGCAACAGCGAGTCGACCCGCGCTAGGTCGCGTCGCTCGGGCATAGCGGCACGCGCCGGCGACAGCTCGGGCGCCGGCATGGCGCCTGGCGTCGCGGGCTGCTCCAGCTCGCGCGCGAGCTGCCCGAGCCGGTCCAGCGCGGGCAGGCTGATCGCGGGCTCCTCCGGCGGCAGTTCAGCGGCAACAGCTTCGGCCACCGGCACGTCAGGCTCCACCGCCGGCGGAATCGCAACCGGTGCCGGCGGTGCGGTCGCGCCTTCCTCAGCCGGCATCGGTTCGCCGCGGAGTGCCGCCTGCAGCCGGGCAGACAGCGATGCCGACAGCGGCTTTTGCGCGCCGGTCATGACGTCCTCGCGCAGCCGGTGCAGCTCATCGAGGCTCGCCTGCAACAGGCTGTCGAGCGATCCGCTGCGCGACAGGAGTCCGTCACCGACCCGGATCAGCAGTGTCTCCAGGTCGTGGCTGAAGTCGCCCATCACGCTGAGGCCGGCCATGCGGGCGCCGCCCTTCAGGGTATGCAGGCAGCGCTGCAGATCGGCCAGCGCACCCTCGCCGCCCTCGAGACCAGACTCCGCCAGTCGCGCGCCGGCTGCGTCCGCCGTCTCGAGCAGCTCGGCCGCTTCTTCCGCGAAAATCGCGGCGATGTCCGGATCGAACGGCAGTGGCGCCGCGGCAATCGTTGCCGGAGCAGGAGCCGGAAGCGGTCGTAGCGGCGGCTCCACGATGGTCGCGGGAAAGGGTTCCAAGAAGGCTGCAGCGCCGATGTCGTCCGCAACGCTGTCGAGTGCATCCGCCTCCCCGAACGGTGGCTCGATGAGGTCCGGCAACTCGATCTCGGACCTGAGCTCGATGACCTCCGGCAGCGCGAGTTCCTCGACCACGATCGAATCGTCGGCGGCTGGCGCCTCGGGCGGCACCGTCAGCGCCAGCACCTCGCCCGTCCGCTCCAGTGGCTCCGGCTTCGGATGCTCGATCGCCCAGGCGTGATCAGCCAGCCGCTGCACGAGGTCGGCTGTCCCGGGCGGCGCACGCCAGGGCTCGGCCAGATATTGCAGGATCGCCAGTACGCGCGACTCCACGTCGCGCAGCACGTCGATGGTCCCGGCCGGCAGTCGCGCGGGCCGACTCCAGGCCAGCCCGATCAGTTCGTTCAGCTGTGCGGTGAGCGGCATGCCGAGCTCGACCCGCGCCATCGCTACGCTGCCGTTCAGCGTGTGGCAGGAGCGATAGACCTCCTCGGTCACTGCATGCGGCGGGGCCAGTCCGTCGCAGCTGTCGATGAATCGGCGCAGGGCCGCAAGATGCCCGCGCACCTCTCGCGTCAGGATGTCGAGCAGCACGACGTCGATGGCTGCTGCTGCCGGCATCGCAAGGTTCTGCGGTTCGGCGGGTGGCTGCGACACCGCTGGTGGCGCCGTTTCGGGCACGGCCACGCTGGCTTCAGGTTCGGCAACCAGCGGCGGCGTGGGCTGCGGTTCGGGTTCAGGCTCGCGCTCGAGCGGCTCCGCCGGAGCAGCTATCGCCAGTGCCTGCAGCCGCGCGGCCAGCGCGGGCAGGTCGTGGCGGGGCTCCGCGCCCGTCTCCAACTGCTCGAGCAGGGCCGGCACGACCGCATTGGCCGCGGCGATGGCGGTCATCGCGTCTTCACTGCGGCGGACGGTGCCGTCCATGATGCGGTTGAGCAGTCGCTCGACCGACCAGCAGAACTCGCCTATCGCCTCGGCACCGACCATGCGACCGCTGCCCTTCAGGGTGTGGAAGGAGCGGCGCAGGCTCGCGAGTGCGCTGCCGTCGGCGTCGTCGCGCTCCCATGCGGCGAAATTCGTGCGGATGCTTGCGATCTCTTCGCGCGCTTCCTCGATGAAGAGCTCGATCAGCTCGGGGTCGAGCCGCTCCTCGCCCTCGCGGAAAGCCCGGGCAGGCGCCGCCTCGGGTGCAGGGACCGGCAGTGGACGGAGTATGACTTCGGTAGCGTCGTAACGCGGCAGCGCGCCCTTGGCCGCGACGGTCTCGGCGTGATCGAGGACGTCTTCCTCGCCGAGCGGCGGCGCCGGCTCGGCTGCGAGACCATCGAGACAACGCTCAGCGTTGTCCAGCATGTAGTGCGGGTCGCTGCGCCCGGCCTGCAGCGTCTCCAGGTAGTACTCGAGGCTGACCGTGGCATCAGCGAGCCGGTCGAGTCGCGCGCGATCAGCGGCGACCGTACCCGCCCTCACGACCTGGCGAATAGCGAGCTTCAGGCCGTCTACGATGGCGGCAGCGCGCTCCCGGCCGAGCATCAGCAGCCCGGCGGATATCCCCTGCAACAGGTCGGGCACGGCATCGAGCGCGGCGCTTTCGCCACGCCTGTCGATCACCTGCGTGACCGCATCCTTCACGCGGGCAAGATTGACGAGGCATTCCCGCATGACGGCGGGCGTCACCTGGTTCAGCTCGGCCGGCGGCGCACCGCCTGGCTCGAGTTTCACTACGGTGGCCGGGTCGGGCCGCGGTGCAATCATGCCGATGAGATCGGTCTCGAGCCGGTCCTCGACGTGCAGCAACGCTGCCGCGATGCCGACCAGAGCCGCTTCGTCGGGACGGCGACTGTAGCCGATCAGGTCCTGGAGTTCCTCGCGCCGCGTCTGTACCGCTTCACGCAGGTCGCCGAGCCCGAGCACGCCCAGCGTGTCGCCGATCTTCTTCAGCAGTTCAAGCTGCGGGGTCAGTTCCTCGAGCCGCTCCATCCCCGTGCGCACGAAGATGTCGAGCACGTCCTTCACGCGCGCGAGATCCTCGCGGATTGCGCCCGCGACGGTCTGCATGAGCTTGATGCTAGGCGCCGCCAGGCTCTGTCGCGCCTGCTCGACCTGGGCATCCCCGGGGACGAGGTCGGAAAGATTGAACGCCGCGCGTATCGCTGCCGCTCGCGGCCCCGCCGTGCGCGTACGCGCGACGTAGTAGAGGAGATTGTTGACGAGTTCGGTCGGCGGAACCTTGGCGAACTGCGCCTCACCCAGCGTGCGCAGCCGCTTCATCTCGCGGTCGACCTGCCCCATCAGGCGCTTCAGTGAAACGCTGGTGTCGAGCCCACGGGCGAGCAACGCCTCCAGAATGCCGGCAGAAATCCACCAGAGCTGGTGTACCTCGCCGGCACGGGCCGCCGCCTCCAGCCGCTCGACGACACCGAACATCTGGCGCAGGCATGATTCCGCGTCGTCACCGCGGATCCAGCCAAGCAGGGCGAGCTGGAAACGGGGGCGCAGCTCCTGCGCGAGCTGCGTCACATCCTCGCCATTGCCGTCGCGGGGCTCCGCAACCTGCTGCGCGCGATTTCCGCTACCGACATTCAGAAGCAGCAGCGTGCTCTCCGACAACAGCGGCCTGCCGCGGGCGGCGCGCAGGTCATTCAGGAGCGGCAACAAAACGAGCGGTATGTCGCGCCCGCCATTGAGCACGCGCTCGACATAGGTCGGCAACTGCACGGCGGATCGGGTCAACGCCTCGAGCGGCTCGTCGGCCCCGGCGTCCTTGCGCTTCATACTGACCAGGTGAGCGCAGGTCTGCTCCATTTCCTCGGCCAGGAGACTGGCGCCGTGGGTCTCGGTCATGCGCAGCACGCCGCGCGCCGTATGCAGAAGGCCAGCCACGCGTTCCAGCGCCTGCGACCCGCCCTCGCCCTCGGCGTACTGCTCGAGCAGCACGCGCGCGTCGTTCAGCGTGACGGCAAGTTCGTCGCTGACGATCTGTAGCGAAGCCTGCGGGATTGCTGTGGTCATCAAAGGATCAGCCAGCGTCGGCGCCGACCGTCGCTCAGGCCGACTTCTTAACCACTACCTTGAGTGAACGCTCCTGCGGAGCGGCCGCCGGCGTTGCCGACTCCGGCGTGGATTCACTGCCCCTGGCACGACGTGATTCCGCGTCACCCGCCGGGAGCCGGAAACCGGTCACCGAGCGGCGCAACTGCGAAGCGAGTTCGGCGAGCTTGGTGATCGAGTCCCTGGTGGTGGAAGTGCCCGAGGCCGTCTGCGTATTGATCTGCTGCAGCAGCTCGACGACGCGTATGACCGCTGCCGCGGCGGCGGCCTGCTCGCGGGCAGAACTCGAAATGTTCTGCACCAGCGAGGCGATCTGGCTCGAAACCTGCTCGATCTCCTCGAGCGCCGCGCCGGCGTTCTCGGCCAGGAGCGCCCCGCCGACGACGTCGGTGGTACTGCGCTCCATCGACACGATCGCCTCGTTGGTGTCGGCCTGGATGGTGCGCACGAGGACCTCGATCTGCTTCGTGGCGTTCGTGGAGCGCTCCGCAAGCCGCTGCACCTCGTCCGCCACCACCGCGAAACCGCGGCCCGCCTCGCCGGCCATCGAGGCCTGGATCGACGCATTCAGGGCCAGGATGTTGGTCTGGTCCGCGATATCGTTGATGAGTTCGACGATGTTGCCGATCTCCTGCGAACTCTCGCCGAGACGCTTGATGCGCTTGGACGTGTCCTGGATGGTTTCGCGAATGGCGTTCATGCCGGCGATCGTGCGGCGCACGGCCTCGCCACCCTTGTGGGCGACATCCACCGAGTGGCGGGCGACATCGGCCGAACGCTCGGCGTCGCCGGACACCTCCTTGATCGAACCGACCATCCGGCCGATGGCATGCGAAGCGGACTCGACATGCTTCGACTGGCTTTCGCTGGCCTGCGCGAGCTGGGCAGCGGTCGATTCCGCGGTGCGTGCGGCGCCGTCAAGGAGGATCGCGCTCTCGTTGATGGTGGTCACGAGCTCGCGCAGTGCTTCGATCGCATAGTTGATCGAATCTGCGATCGCGCCGGTGATGTCTTCGGTGACGGTGGCCTGCACGGTAAGGTCGCCGTCCGCGAGGCTCGACAGCTCGTCGAGGAGCCGCAGGATCGCCTGCTGGTTGCGGTCGGCCTCCAGGCTTGGCGCCGTGGCAACGACCCGCTCGACCGGCGGCGACTGGCTGTAGAACCAGGCCATCGCCGTAAGCATGAGCGCTGCAGCAACTAGCAGGCCGAGTATCAGCGCGTTGCCACCTGCCGCGCCGCCCTGCGCCGCGATACCGGCGAGCACCTGGGGCGAGACCGAGTCGAGCTGCCGCGATGCCTGGTGGACGAGGTCCAGCCGATCGGCCAGCGCGCGGGCGTCGCGCACCTGGGTAAAGACCTTGTCGCGCGCGGCGGCGAGCCGTCCGAGCGCCTCGACGACCCTCGCGCCGGACAGCGCCTCGAGGTCCAGGTCCGCGTCACCGCCCTGCAGGCCAAGGATGATCTGCTCGACTTCGATCTCCGCCTGCCCGAGCCGATTGGCGATATCCGTCGGCCTGCCGGGTCCGAGGACCAGGCTGCGCACCGAGGGCGTGATGCTGTCGGCAATCGTCGACATGCGCTTCAACTGGGCTGTCACGTTCTGCTCGCTGCTCGCCGCGAACTGGAGCTGCTCGATCTCACGCGCCAGGATCGGCGTGAGCTTGTCCAGTTCGCCGAGGATGCGGTGTGCCGCGAGAACGTCCTTGCGCGCCTTGCTGATGGTCGTCGCGCCGGCCTTCAGCTGGGCCAGAGCCGCGGCGCTGGTACCGTCGATAGTCTGTGGAACGCGCCGGATGGTCTCGGGCAGGGCGTCGAATGCAGCCGGGGCACCACGCAGGGCTTCACGCGACTGCAGCAGCGCTGCCTGGGCGCCCGCAGATGGCCCGCCCGGGCCGGATGCCGGCGGTGCGCGGTACACCAGGGCGATGGCAGCCACCAGTGTAAGGAACAGTCCCGCAGCCAGCAGGACTAGGTTGCGCGTTCGATGACTGCTCGACATGGTCCTGTATTCCTCCGCTCCCGACCGCCGCCGTGGCGGGGCCGTCTGTTATCTCGTTGTGCGTCGTCCGCCGGCGGCTCAGCTGCCGCCCGTCAGTCCTCGGCGGCGCGCTGGAATTCCCGGCTCTGCACCAGCTTCTCCAGGCTCAGCACCGGCCAGACCTCGAGACCGCGCCGGAAGGCCGCATCGAGGCAGCGCTCGGCCCGGATCGCGGGCTGCGGAAAGTCGCTCACCCGCTCCCGCTGCAGGAACCGCCGGAAACCGTACACCTCATCGACAATCAGGCCTACAGCGTACTCGCTGTCGTTGGCTACCAGTACGCGGGCCGTGCGATCAGGGCTGGCTTCGCCGCCGCCGAAGTAGGCGCGCAGGTCAACGATCGGCAGCAGGTGGCCCCGGACGTTGGCGAGGCCGCGGATCCAGGCCCTGGCCCCGGGTACCCGGGTGAGCGAGGTCGGCATCATCAGCACCTCGCGGACGTCGTCCCGCGCCATCACGAACCGCTCGTTGCCCAGCCTCAGTCCGATGCCCACCCACTCGTCCGCCCCGGCTTCGTCGCCGGGATTGCCGGTCAGGGCGAGCCGCGAGCGCCGTTCGATCTCGCGCAGGAGGTCGAAGGGGTGCTCGCGCAGGCTGCGCAGGTCAGCGACAGCTGTCGTCACGCGTCGGCCCCTGCTGCGACTGATCGGCTGCGCATCACTGGCGGATGTTCGCGCGCACCGCGGCGACGAGTTCCTCGTCGCCCACAGGCTTGGTGATATAGCTCACTGCGCCCTGGCGCAGGCCCCAGATGCGATCGGTCTCCTGGTGCTTGGAGGTGATGATCACCACAGGGATGAATGCCGTGGAGGGATTCTTCGTCAGGTGGCGGGTGGCCTGGAAACCGTTCATGCCGGGCATCACGATGTCCATCAGAATCACGTCCGGATGCTCGCGTTCGGCGAGCGTGATGGCCTCGGCGCCTTCACTCGCCACGAGCGTATCGAAGCCATGCCGCTGCAGTGTCTGGGAGATGACGTGCTGGTCGGTCGGCGAGTCGTCAACGATGAGTACCAGTGCCATGGCTCCCTCCCTGCCTCTCAGCGCACCACGTTGCCGCGGATGGCGCCGAGGAGTTCATCCTTTGTGAAGGGTTTGGTCAGGTAGTGCTCGGAACCGACGATCCGACCGCGCGCACGGTCGAACAACCCGTCCTTACTCGACAGCATTATGACGGGGGTCTCCTTGAACGTGCGGTTGTGCTTGATCAGGGCGCAGGTCTGGTAGCCGTCGAGCCGCGGCATCATGATGTCGACGAAAATGATGTCGGGGCGATGGTCGGCGATCTTGGCGAGCGCGTCGAAACCGTCAACGGCGGTGAAAACCTGGCAGCCTTCCTTCGACAGCAGCGTCTCGGCCGTGCGCCGGATCGTCTTGCTGTCGTCGATGACGAGGATCTTCAGCCCACGCAGGTCGCCAATCGCATCAGCACCCACTGCGGCCTCCATGCGTGGAACGACAGGTTGCCCTTTTAACATAACGGTTTAGGCCCATCCACGCTCGAGCCCTGGCTGCACCGGCGACCACTGGCGAGTTCGCCCGAACGGGCGCCACGGAACCCTCTGCACGGGCTGAAATGCCGGCGCCCGACCCGAAAAAACGCACTCCCGGGATCATAACCCTGCGCTGGTGATATTTCAGCAACCATAGGGGAGAATTACTTTTTTGGCGGTTGCGTCACACCGCGAGGGGAGCCCGGGCCTTGGCCAGCACCGTCCGCGTCGGGGTCGTCATGGATCCCATCGCCAGCATCAATCCCGCCAAGGACAGCACGCTGGCGATGATGCTCGAGGCCCAGCGTCGCGGCTTCGAGCTCCATTATTTTGAACAGAACGACCTGCGCATTCGCCGCGGTGTAGCGACAGGCTCGAGCCGCAGGGTTCGTGTCAGCGACGACCCGCTGCGCTGGTATGAACTTGGCCCGCGCGAGGACGTCGCCCTCGGCAGCCTGGACGTGATCCTGATGCGCAAGGATCCGCCGTTCGACACCGAGTACATCTACACGACCTACATGCTCGAGCGCGCCGCAGAATGCGGCGCGCTGGTCATCAACCGGCCCGCCAGCCTGCGTGACATCAACGAAAAGGCGTTCATCGGCTGGTTCCCGCAATGCGCCCCGGACACGCTGATTACGCGTTCCATGGCGGACATGCGTGCCTTCCTGGCCGAACACGGCGAGATCGTCGTCAAGCCGCTGCACGGCATGGGCGGCCGCTCGATCTTCGTGGTGCGGCAGGGCGACCGCAACGCCAACGTGATCTTCGAGACGCTGACCGAATTCGACTCGCGCCACGCGATGGCGCAGAAGTACATTCCGGAGATCCGCCAGGGCGACAAGCGCATCCTGCTGGTCGATGGCGAAGCGCCTGGCGAGGTGCTGGCCCGGGTCCCGGCGCCGGACGACAACCGCGGCAACCTCGTCATGGGCGCCGCCCCCGAGATCCGCCCGCTCACGGAGCGCGACCGCTGGATCGTGAACCAGGTCGGCCCGGTGCTGCGGGAACGGGGCGTGCTGTTCGCGGGAATCGACGTGATCGGCGACTACCTCACCGAGGTGAACGTGACCAGCCCGACCGGCATCCGCGAGCTGAAGAAGTACGGCAGCACGGACATCGCCAGCGCCTTCCTCGACGCGATTGCGGCGAAGCTGCGCGCGCGTTGATCCGCGCCTGCTGGGTTTCGATCACGTTGGCGACAGCCGTTCTGGCGCTGTCGGCACTGGCTGGTCGCGCGACGCCGGAGGCACCCGTGGTCGAGCGGTCCTTCGTCGCCTTCGGCACGATCGTCACGGTGCAGATCTGCACCGACGCGACCGAACGGGCCAACACGGCCGCCGGCAAGCTTGAAGCCCTGTATCGTGTCCTTGAGCGGGACTGGCGCGCTTTCGGTCCGGGCGAACTCGGTCAGGCGAACGAGCAGCTCGCGCGCGCCGAGCCGGTGCAATTGTCCCCGGCACTGGCTGCACTGGTCCGACAGGCGTTTGCCCTGCATGGGAAGTCCGGCGGACTGTTCGAGCCGCGAGTCGGCGAGCTGGTGCGGCTGTGGGGTTTCCAGGACCTGGCCGGCGGCCTGCCATCCGCTCCGCCGCCGGAGGAGTCGCTGGCGCAGGCACGGCGTGACCTGGCGGCCGCTGCGCTGCCCGTACTCGAGGGCGACGTGCTGCGGCCAACCGCAGCGCTGCGGCTCGAACTGGCCGGAATCGCCAAGGGCGCCGCGCTGGCGGCCGGCGCCAAAACGCTCGAGAGCGCGGGCATCCGCCACGCGCTGATCGCGATCGGCGGCGACATCATCGCCATCGGCAGCCGTGGCGACCGGGCCTGGGTGGCGGGCCTGCGCGATCCGCGCGGTCCGGGGGTGCTGGGACGTGTCGCGCTGCGGCCCGGAGAGGCCGCCCTCTCCTCCGGGGACTACGAGCGCCACTACGACACGGCGGCGGGCCGTATGCATCACATCCTCGACCCGCGCAGCGGCCGACCGACCCGCGGCGTCGCGGGCGTGACGGTGCTGTCGTTGGATCCGGCAGCGGGCAACGCCGCTGCCGTCACCCTGATGGTCGGTGGTCCCGGGGCATTCGAATCGCTCACTACCGCGCTGGGGATGGAGTTTGCGATGCTGGTGACTGCCGATGGGGAACGGCTGCTGACCGCCGGGATGCGCGCGCGGCTCGGGCAAACGTGATGCGGTTGCGACGGCCGGTCGCGGCGGACGTATAATTTTCCTGGCGAGGATCGAGGCGTGGCGATGCCCCAGATGCAGCGTCCGGACGTGAGTCGCAGGCGGCCGCCTGCGGGCTGGACCGCGGCCGCAGCGCGCGACCGGCTGTCCGCCACGCTGTTCTGCGCTGCCCTCCTCCACGGCATCCTGATACTTGGCGTGACTTTCACGGGCGAGTCCGCGCGACGCAGCCCGCCGAGCACGTCGCTCGACGTCGTGATCGTCACCCGTGACTACGAATCGCGCCCGACTCCGCGTAATCCGGCACTGATCGCGGAACAGAACCTCATAGGGCGTGGCAATGCGCCGCTCACGGCAAAGTTGCGAACGGCCGTGGCGGCGAGCCCGGATGAGGCCCTGATCCGGCCAGACCAGGACGGCTCGGTCGTCGAACCCCGCGAGGCCGGCGAACCGCAGCCGGCAGCCGACCAGCTCACCTCGCGATCAGCCGATCGCGAGCAGGTGCTGGTCCGCCGTCCCGGCGAGAGCCCCGAGCAGGCGCGGCAACGGCTGCTCGCAGGGTCCGCCCGGCAGGCCGAGCTGCTGGCCAGCCCGGACCTGGAAACGATCATCCCCGACGCCAACCCGCGTGTCCTGGTGGTCAGCGCCAATACGCGCGAATCGCGCATCGCCAGCTATCTCAACCAGTGGAAGACGCGCGTCGAGCGTGTCGGCACGCTCAATTTTCCGAATGCCGCGGCACTCGCGACGATCGACAGCTATCCGGTCCTCGAAGTGGCGATCAGCGCGCGCGGCGAGCTCGAGGAAGTGGTCGTGCTCAGCTCCTCGGGCTACCCGAACCTCGACCAGACGGCGACCGAGATCCTGCGCCTCGCCGCGCCGTTCGAACCCTTTCCGGCGGCGCTGGCCGAGCAGTACGACGTGCTGCGGTTCGCCTACGAGTGGCGCTTCGGCACCGGACGTATCCGCGCGGCGCGCGCCTACTGAACGCCGCGCTGCGCGTGAACATAAGTCCCTCCTCGAGCGCCGCGCGATGTCACGCGGCGCTGGATTGTGGGTCGACATCACGCCATGATGAAGCCATGGGGGACGTCACCTACCTCACCGGGCACCTGCTCATCGCCATGCCCGCGATGGCCGATCCGAATTTCGTGCGCACGGTCACCTACATCTGCGAGCACACCGACCAGGGCGCTCTCGGCATCGTGATCAACCGGCCGCTCGACATGGAAATGTCGGAAGTCTTCCAGCAGCTGTCACTCGAGGCCTACGACGCCAGCACCGCGCGACAGCCGGTCATGCGTGGCGGCCCGGTGCAGACGGAACGCGGCTTCGTGCTGCACGAGCCCTCGCAGAAGTGGGATTCCACTGTCGAAGTGAGCGAGTCGGTCCACCTGACCACTTCGCAGGACATCCTCACCGCGATCGCGATCGGCACCGGTCCGCGTCGCAGCCTCATGGCACTCGGATACGCCGGCTGGGGCGCCGGCCAGCTGGAGCAGGAGCTCGTCGCCAATGCCTGGCTGAGCGTCCCGGCAACCAACGCGATCCTGTTCGATACGCCCATCGAGGCACGCTGGGCAGCCGCGGCCGGACTGCTCGGCGTCACCATGACCAGCCTGAGCCTCGAAGCGGGTCACGCCTAAGTTGGCGTTCCAGCGCGCCCTCGTCTTCGATTTCGGCACTCGCAAGATCGGCATCGCAGCCGCCAACAGGCTGGCCGGCACCGTCACTCCGTTGCGGACGCTGCCCGCGCAGGCCGGCCGGCCGGAGTGGCATCAGGTCGCCGCGATCGTGGCGGAATGGCAGCCCGAGGTGCTCGTCGTCGGTCTGCCACGGAACACGGACGGCACCGATTCGAACATGACCGCTGCGGCCCGCGACTTCGCCGCCGAGCTGGCGCGGCGCACGCACCTGCCGACGGCGGAGATCGACGAGCGCTACACGTCGATGGAAGCGGAAGACGTCCTGCGCCAGCAACGCCGCTCGGGCGCGCGGACGCGCCGCGTACGTCCCGGCGACATCGATCTCATGGCTGCGCGATTGATGGCGGAGACCTGGTTGCGCAGCTGAAGCGGCTACAATGTGCGCCGCCGATGGCAGCCTCCCACCGCAACACGGTCTTCCTCGAGGACGCTCGCGTCCTCGCGCTGCAGCCGTTTCCCGGACACCAGTACGTGCTCACGCTCGAGGCGCCGCAGTGCGCAGGCCGTGCGCTGCCTGGCAGCTTCGTCCACCTCCAGTGTGCCGCCGACATTCCGATGCGCCGCCCGCTGTCGATCCTGCGGACGAACCCCGGGGAGGGCACGATCCAGGTGTTGTTCAAGGTCATCGGCCCGGGGCTGCGCTCCCTCGCCATGGCCAGGGCCGGCGACCGCATCAGCACGCTGGGCCCGATCGGCAACGGCTTCGCGCCCGATCCTTCACGGCCGCGCGTCGTGCTGATCGGCGGTGGCGTCGGCATGCCGCCCTTGCAGTTCCTCGGCGAGCGGCTTGCGGCGGACGGCGTGACAGCCTGGAAGCCCCTGGCGTTCTTCGGTTCCGAGCTGCCGTTTCCTTTCAAGCCGGGTCGCAGCACGTCGAAACTGCATGGCGTCGACCATCGCATCGACGCCTGCGAGCCCCGGCTCGAAGCGCTGGGCGTTCCATCGCGCCTGGCCTCGCTCGCCGGCTTCGACGGCTGCTACCGCGGCTACGTGACTGCGCTTGCCGGCGAATGGCTGGCAGCGTTGCGCGAAAAGGAACGCGATGAAGTCGCGATCTGCGCCTGCGGCCCGCAGGTGATGCTCGAAGCCGCAGCGCGACTTGCGCGCGACTTCGGCGTCCCTGCGCAGCTGTGCCTCGAGGAATACATGGCCTGTGGCGTGGGTGGCTGCGCCGGCTGCACCATCGCAGTGGATACTGACGCCGGCCCGGCGATGAAGCGCGTCTGCGTCGACGGCCCGGTGTTCGACTCGCGCGCAGTCTATCCAGCGATACGCTGAGGGGGAGGCTCGGGCACTGGCTCCCTCGCTCGGGGAACTCTTACTCGCTCGGGAGCCAGTGCCCGAGCCTCCCGCTCAGCCGTCAGCCGCCGAAACGCTGCGACACAGCGCCGAGCGTGCGCCGGATGAGTTCCTGAGCGAGTAAGAGTTCCCCGAGCGAAGGAACTCATCCGGCGCGCGCCCGGCATCGCGACCGGACTCAGCTGAAGTGGATCTGCGCCTCGAGATTCGTGCGTGAGTCGGCGCTGGCCAGCGCCTCTTCCATCGAGATCCTGCCCTCGCGGTACAGCTTCAGCAGCGCCTGGTCGAATGTCTGCATCCCCTGCTCCGACGACGTCCGGAAAGCTTCCTTCACCCGGGCGATATCGCCGGTCTGGATCAGTTCCGCGAGGCGCGCTGTATTCAGCATGATCTCGATTGCCGCCACGCGCTCGCCGACGGTGCTGCGGATGAGGCGCTGGGAGATGATCCCGCGGAGGTACTGCGACAGGTCCATGAAGACCTGCTTGTGCTGCTCCTCGGGAAACATGTTGACGATGCGGTCGAGCGTCTCGGGCGCGTTGTTCGAGTGCAGGGTGGCTATCGCCAGATGCCCAGTGCCGGCCAGGTCGATGGCAGCCTGCATGGTCTCGCGGTCGCGGATCTCGCCGATCAAAACGACGTCGGGCGCTTCGCGCATGGCACTCTTCAGCGCGCGCGCGTAGGACTTCGTGTCGGAGCCGATCTCGCGCTGGTTCACGATGGACTTCTTGTTCGCGTGCAGGAACTCGATCGGATCCTCGATGGTGATGATGTGCGACGAGGTCTTCTCGTTGCGATGGTTGATCATCGCTGCCAGCGTCGTCGACTTGCCGCAGGCGGTGGCGCCCACCATGAGCAGCAGGCCGCGGCGGAACATGACCAGATCCTTGAGGATGACAGGCATCTTCAGCCCGTCCAGCGTGGGGATCTCCGCCGTGATATAGCGCATCACCACCGCGACGTTGCCGCGCTGGTGGAAGACGTTGACGCGGAAGCGGCCGATCCCGGGCTTCGAGACGGCAAAGTCGATTTCGAGCTCCCGCGTGAACTCGTCGAGCTGCTGCTCCGTCATGAGCTCGATGGCAACCTGCCGGATCATCTTCGGCGTGAGCTCGAGCTTGTTGACCGGCATGATATTGCCGTCGATCTTTATCTTGACCGGCGCATGCGGACTGAGGAACAGGTCGGAGGCCCGCTTCTCAACCATCAGGTTGAAGAGCGGCTGGACGTTCATCGTCGCCAGTTCGGTGATCGTTTCTGCCACGTTCGTCGCCTCGCGGTTTCCGATCGTCGCGCGCCTAGACGCGAATCACGCCACTTTTTTCTTCATTCTCGGCGAGTGCCAGGGCATCGTTCTCGAGCGACTTCTTCTCGCGCTTGCTCTCGAGCTTGACCCGCAACCGCAGCTCGTTCTTCGAGTCCGCGTTACGCATGGCCTCCTCGTAGGAAATCACGCCGCGCTCGTACAGCGCGAACAGATCCTGGTCGAAAGTCTGCATGCCGAGGCGTGTCGACTTCGCCATGACCTCCTTGATGCGCGCGACCTCGCCCTTGAACATGAGGTCCGCGATTAGGGGCGAGTGCAGCATGACTTCCAGGGCTGCCACGCGTCCCTTGCCACTCTCGCGCCGAATCAGACGCTGCGAGATCAGCGCCCTGATGTTGAGCGACATGTCCATCAGCAGCTGCGGCCGCCTCTCCTCGGGGAAGAAGTTGATGATGCGGTCGAGAGCCTGGTTGGCGCTGTTGGCGTGGAGCGTTGCCAGGCAGAGGTGTCCGGTCTCGGCGAACTGGATGCCATATTCCATGGTCTCGCGATCGCGGATCTCGCCGATCAGAATGACGTCGGGAGCCTGGCGCAGCGTGTTCTTGAGCGCAGCGCCCCAGGTTTCCGTATCGACCCCGACTTCCCGCTGCGTCACGACGCAGCGATCGTGCGGGTGCACGTACTCGACCGGATCCTCGATCGTGATGATGTGGCCGCGGGAGTTCGCGTTGCGATGCCCGACCATCGCCGCCAGGGTCGTCGACTTGCCGGAACCGGTCGCGCCCACGATGACGGCCAGCCCGCGCTTCGTCATCGCCACTTCCTTGATGATCGGCGGCAGATCGAGGCCGTCTAGCGTCGGAATCTCGCTGATGATGGTGCGCAACACGGCGCCAACCTGGCCTTGCTGGACGAACGCGCTCACGCGAAACCGGCCGATTCCCTGTGGATTGATCGCGAAATTGCATTCCTTGCTGGCGTCGAACTCCTTCGCCTGCCGGTCGTTCATGATCGAGCGGACGATGATCGCGCTGTCCGTCTGGCTCAGCACCTGGTCGGACACGCGGTGTATTTCGCCGTCGACCTTGATCGCCGGCGGGAAACCGGCGGTGATGAACAGGTCGGAGCCCTTGGCCTCGACCAACTTCTTGAGCAGGCCCTGCATGAGCCTGGTAGCTTGTTCGCGTTCCATTGCGTACTCCGGTCGGCCGCTCTGCCGCAGGTCAGAACTGATCCTTGTTGGCGGCCTTGAAACGTGCCTCTTCCTTGCTGATCAAGCCCTTGGCCAGCAGATCCTGAAGGTTCTGGTCGAGGGTCTGCATGCCGGTCGCCTGTCCGGTCTGGATCGCCGAGTACATCTGCGCGATCTTGCCCTCGCGGATGAGGTTCCGGATCGCCGGCGTGCCGATCATGATTTCGTGGGCCGCGACGCGTCCGCCGCCGTTCTTCTTCAGCAGCGACTGAGAGATCACTGCGCGGAGGGACTCCGACAACATCGCGCGGATCAGCTCCTTCTCGGTCGGGGGAAAGACGTCGACGATGCGATCGACGGTCTTTGCCGCGGAACTCGTGTGCAGCGTTCCGAACACGAGGTGTCCGGTCTCCGACGCCGTCATCGCCAGGCGGATGGTCTCCAGGTCGCGCATTTCGCCGACGAGTATGACGTCAGGGTCCTCGCGCAGGGCCGAGCGCAACGCCTCGGAGAATCCCAGCGTGTCCTTGTGGACTTCGCGCTGGTTGATCAGGGACTTCTTGCTCTCGTGCACGAACTCGATCGGATCCTCGATCGTGATGACGTGGTCCGGCTTGTTCGAGTTGACGTAGTCGATCATGGCGGCAAGCGTCGTCGACTTTCCCGATCCGGCCGGGCCGGTGACGAGCACGAGTCCGCGCGGATACATCGCGATGTCGCGGAAGATGGCGGGAGCCTTCAGGTCTTCCAGCGTGCGGATCTGCGACGGGATGTTGCGGAACACTGCGCCGGCGCCGCGGCTCTGGTTGAAAGCGTTCACGCGGAAGCGGGCAAGCTTCGGGATCTCGAAGGAGAAGTCGGTCTCGAGGAATTCCTCGTAGTCCTTCCTCTGCTTGTCGCTCATAATGTCGTATATCATGCTGTGCACTTCCTTGTGCGACAGCGGGGGCATGTTGATTCGCTTGACGTCACCATCGACGCGAATCATCGGCGGCACGCCCGCCGACAGATGAAGATCGGACGCATTGTTTTTTACAGAGAATGCGAGCAACTGCGTGATGTCGATGGCCATTTCAGTCCCTGGAACAAGCCTTTGCGCCACTTTCGGCAGGGGCCATTACTTGCCATAACCCTAATGCGCCAGAGCCGCAGAGTAAAGGGAGGCATCTCCGACTCACCGTGAACCAAATCACGGAAAAACTCGCAGCTTTGCGTAATCGAGTGACGCGTGCGGCAGCATCCTCAGGGAGGCCCGCTGCGAGTGTGACAGTCGTCGCTGTTACCAAGTCGCAGCCACCGGAATCGGTGCGCGCGGCCTTCGATGCCGGATTGACCGAATTCGGCGAGAACTACGTGCAGGAAGCCCTCGCGAAGATCGCGACCGCACCACGGGATGCCGTGTGGCACTGCATCGGCGGCCTGCAGGCGAACAAGACCCGACCCGCGGCCGAGCGATTCACCTGGGTGCAGACCGTGGCGAGTGCCAGGATCGCCGAACGCCTGTCGCAGCAGCGACCCTACTATGCAGGCGACCTGCAGGTCTGCCTGCAGCTTGCGCCGGAGGCGGCGGGCGACAGAAGCGGCGTGCTCGCCGCGGAACTGGCCGCCCTCGCCGCGGTTGTCGCGGGCCTGCCGCGCCTGAAGCTCCGCGGCATCATGTTCATGCCGCGAGCCGACCTCGACCCCGCGGCACTGCGCAAGGAATTCGCGCGTGCGCGCGCCGTGTTCGACGCACTGCGCACCGCCGGCCATGGAGTCGATACGCTGTCCATGGGCATGTCGGGCGATTTCGAGCTTGCGATTGCCGAAGGCAGTACCATGGTGCGCATCGGCACGACGCTTTTCGGCGAACGGCAGAAGACACGGGCGGAATGAAGTGAGCCACGACAAACTGAGGATCGGCTTCATCGGTGGCGGCAACATGGCGCAGGCCATCGTCGGCGGGCTGCTGCAAGCCGGCCATGTCCCCTCGTTGATCAGCATCTCGGAGCCGCAGGAGTCCGCACGCCGCAGGCTTGCCGCACTCGCCGGCGGACTCGCGCTCGGCACCGACAATGCAGCTGTGGCCGGCTCGGCCGACGTGCTGGTGCTGGCGGTCAAGCCACAGGTCATGTCGGCAGTGCTGCCAGCCATCGCAGCCGCATCCCGCCCGGACGGGCAACTCGTCGTTTCCGTCGCAGCGGGCATTCCGATCGCCACGCTGGCAGCAGCGTTCGGGAGCGCTGCCGCGATCGTGCGCATCATGCCCAATCAGCCGGCGCTGGTCGGTGCCGGCATGTCCGTGCTGGCAGCCCGCACGGGGACGGGCGCCGCCTGCCGGGCCCGCGCGCAATACGTCGCGGAAACGACCGGCAAGGCGCTGTGGATCGCCGACGAGTCGCTGATGGATGCCGTTACCGCAGTATCGGGCAGCGGTCCGGCCTACTTCTACCTGCTCATGGAAGTCATGGAACAGACCGCCCGTGAACTCGGTTTGCCCGCCGATGCCGCCGCCGCGATGGTGCGACAAACCGCGCTGGGCGCCGCGATTTCGGCCGGCAGCGTTGGCGCCGATCTCGCGGCCCTGCGTGCCAGCGTGACGTCACCCGGGGGCACGACGGCAGCGGCGCTTGCCGTCATGGATCAGGCGTCGTTGCGGGAGACCGTCCGCCGCGCGATCGTTGCCGCACGCGATCGCGGCGCCGAACTTGGCCGCAGCGTGCGCTGAACCAACACCCGGGGAGACCGTCCGCCATGCAGAGCGCCCTGATCTTCGTACTCCAGACGCTGCTCGACCTTTACATCGTCACCTTCTTCCTGCGCGTCGTGCTGGCCTGGACCCGTGCCGATTTCCGCAATCCGCTCGCGCAATTCATCATCAAGGTCACCAACCCGCTGGTCATCCCGGCACGACGCCTGATCCCGTCGATCGGCGGACTGGATACGGCGACGCTCGTCGTCATGTTCCTGTTGCAGGTGGCCGCCACTGCGCTGCTCGCCAGTGTCGGCTGCGGGGCCGTCGCAGAACCGGCCCAGCTCGTCCTGACGGCCGGACTGCGGCTGGTGCACCTGGTGCTCAGCACCTATACCTACCTGATTCTCATCTACGTCGTCGCAAGTTGGGTGTCTCCCGGCGGCTACAATCCCGCCATCGCGATGCTGTCGGGGGTGGTGGAGCCGGTGATTGCGCCGTTCCGCCGGGTCATCCCGGCCATCGGCGGCATGGACCTCTCGCCGCTCTTCGCGATCCTGCTCGTGCAGGCCCTGAAAATAGCCATCCCTGCCGCCAGGCTCTGCACCGCCTTCTGATCCTCCCGCTGCATTTGCACGGGCACGCCGCAGCTGGTTTATAGTCAGGGCAGCCCCAGCTGCGGAGCTACACGGCCATGAAGAAGATCCTGAGCGCTCTTGCCGTCGTCCTCGCCATGCTTGCCGGCTGCAGCCGCGAGGGCGATGCACCCGCCGGCACCGCAGCGCCTGCCGGCAGGCCCCAGGCGGAAGCGGCAGGTGTGGCCTCGAAGGACTTCGGCGACTACGTCGTCCACTTCAACGCCATTTCGACGGATCAGCTCACGCCCGAGGTGGCGCAGGCCTACAACATCGTTCGCAGCCGCAACCGCGCATTGCTCAACGTCTCCATCGTGAAGAAGATCGAAGGCACGCCTGGACAGCCCGTCGGCGGCAGCGTCGCCGCGCTGGTGGCTAATGACACCGGTCAGGTCAAGGATGCGCGGTTGCGTGAAATCCGCGAGGGTGAGGCCGTCTATTACATCGCGGACTTCGCCGTGTCGAACGCCGAGACGCTGGTGTTCACGGTCGATGCCACGCCCATCAACGAGGCCGGGCGGTTCAGCGTCCGGTTCACCCGCACGTTCTACGGAGATTAGGCCGCTCAGGCGCCCAGGTGACGCACGATGGTCCGGCGCAGCTGCGTCAGGCTGCCGTGGAAGAAGTGATCAACGCCAGGCAGGAGCTCGAAGTCCGGGCGTGGATGCAGTTCACCGACCCAGGCCTCCACCTCGTCGGCGGCGACGACGCCATCGGCGTCTCCCACCACAACCAACCAGGGGCAGCCAGGATGACGGCCGCCGAGCAGAGCTCGCGCGCGATCAGGCGGTGGTGCAATGGCCACGAGCCGGGCCGGCTGCGCCGTCACGGCCGCACGGCAGGCGACGGTCGCGCCGAAAGAAAAACCCGCGAGGGTCAGTTCGGAACCCGGGTAACGTGAGCGCAGCCAGGCACAGGCGGCCAGGGCATCCTCGCTTTCGCCGATACCCTCGTCATAGCTGCCTTCGCTGGCACCCACGCCGCGGAAATTGAACCGCAGCACCGGCGCACCGAGATCCATCATCGCGAGGGCGACGGTATGGACGACCTTGTTCAACATCGATCCGTGGTGCAGCGGGTGCGGGTGACAGATGACGGCGATCCGCCGGAAACCGGCGGCCTCTGGAATCTCCAGCAGTGCCTCGAGCACGCCGGCGGGACCGTTGATACTGAGCGCTTCCTTGGTGATGGCCGGGTGATGTGTCACGGTGCGGATTATAGGCTTGCCCGGAGGGAGGGTTTACGAAGCCGGCCCTGACAGCCAGAATGGATCGCAACGATGAAACTTTCCTCCGCAAGCTTCCGTCACAACGAGCCCATTCCCGGCCATTGCGCGTTCGGCATCCCGGACGGCGCCGGCAGGATGAAGCTCGGCCAGAACCGCAATCCGCAGCTTTCATGGAGCGGTATTCCGGCCACGGCCAGGTCGCTGGTCCTCCTGTGCATCGACATCGACGTGCCTTCGTCGCTGGACAACTTCAACAAGGACGGGAAGGTGATCGCAGCGGACCTGCCGCGCGTCGAGTTCTGTCACTGGGCGGTCGTGGACATACCGCCGCGCGACGGCAGCATCGCCGAGGGCGAAAGTTCCGACGGCATCACGCCGCGGGGCAAGAAGAATCCGCCGGGTCCGCCAGACTCGCGCCAGGGAATCAACGAATACACCGACTTCATGGCAGCTGATCCGGACATGGCGGGCGACTACTACGGCTATGAAGGTCCCTGCTCGCCCTGGAACGACGAGCGCCGGCACCGCTACGTGTTCACGCTCTATGCGACGGATCTCGACCGCTGCCCGGTCGAGGGCCGGTTCGGCGGCGCCGACGTG
The DNA here is from genome assembly GCA_016874095.1 of Gammaproteobacteria bacterium. Classification (GTDB taxonomy): domain Bacteria; phylum Pseudomonadota; class Gammaproteobacteria; order Steroidobacterales; genus QUBU01. The sequence goes on from VGVH01000007.1 coordinate 95,274, forward strand.
CTGAAGGCCATCCGCGGTCATGTGCTGGCCGAAGCGTCGATCACCGGTACCTACACCCTCAACACCAGGATGTTGTAGCAACAACATGCAAAGAGCCGCGTTCGCCGTCCTGATGCTGCTCAGCGCTGCCTGCACGACGCCACCGGCGCGCATCGACAGCTCCCGGCTCTACGATCCGCCACGCCAGGCGCTGGCGGTATCGGTCGACGACAGCCTGACCCTTGCTGCGGCCGACGGGCGTCCCGTGCCGCTGCGACTGGTCTACCCGCAGGGCGAAGGCACCTGGCCACTCATCCTGTTCTCTCACGGCATGTTCTCGTCGAACGACATGTACATGCCGATCCTCGAACACTGGGCCGCCAGCGGCTACGTCGTGGCTGCCCCGAACCATCTCGACGCGAAGGCGCTCTGGCAGCCGAAGCGCAACGACGACGTCGAGGAACTGTCGGCCAGCCGCGCCGCTGACCTCGCGCTGATCATGGACTCGCTGGATCGCGTGACGGCCGCGGTGCCCGCGCTCGCCGGCCGCGTCCGCCCACCCCCGTATGCCGCGGCGGGCCACTCGATGGGCACCTACATCGCCATGCTCCAGGGCGGGCTGCGAACGCGGAACCCGAACACGAAGGCGGTCATCGGCTATCCGGACCGGCGCATCGGCTTCATCGTGATGTCGAGCGACCCCGGCAAGATGGCGCTCATGCCGGAGAATCTCTGGACCGGTGCCGGCGTTCCGACCTTCATGACCACCGGCACGAAGGACTACGGTACCTCCGGCAAGGGGCGCAGGCCCGCCGACTACACGATGGAGATGCTGCCGGCGGACGCTGCGGCGGACGGCAGGCGTTTCCGCGTGCTGCTCGAGAACGGCGACCACTACTACGGCGGGCTCGTGCACCGGGCCCCGAAGGACGTCGCCCCGGATGCAGAGGGACTGCGCATCTTCCTGACGCTGTCGACCGCATTCCTCGACGCCTTCGCCAAGGAAGACGAAAGCGCACTACGCTACTTGCGCAACGTCGATGTTGCGGCCGCGACTGCCCGCCGCGCGTCGCTTACCGTGGAGTGACGTCGCCGACGAGGAGCCGGTTGAGTCGCTGGACGAACGCGCCGGGGTCACGCAACGCGCGCCCTTCCGCCAGCGCTGCCTGGTCGAACAGGACGCGGGCGATGTCGGCGAATTTAGCCTCGTCCCGCTCGGCATCGAGCCGCTGTACCAGCGCGTGTGCCGGATTGATCTCGAGGATCGGCTGCGAATCCGGCACATTCTGGCCAGAAGCGGCGAGGATGCGGCGCATCTGCGGCCCCATGTCGAAGTCGCCGAAGGCCAGACAGGCAGGCGAGTCGGTAAGCCGATCCGTCACGCGTACATCCTGGGTCTCGTCACCGAACACGGCTTTCAGCCGCTCGACCAGCCCGGCATGCGCTGCCTTCTCGGTCTCTGTCTTCTTCGCGGTATCGCCGCCGACGTCGCCGGGATCGAGCTCGCCGCGACGTACGTCGCGGAACTCCAGCTCGGCGAATTCCGCAAGGTGGGCCGTCACCCACTCGTCGATGGGATCGGTAAGCAACAGCACTTCGATGCCCTTGCTGCGAAAGATCTCGAGCTGCGGACTGGACTTCGCGGCCGCGAGACTCTCGGCCGTGACGAACCAGATGTGCTTCTGCCCTTCGGCCTTGCCGGCTGCGTAATCAGCAAGGCTGCGGTCCGGGTCATCGCCCGCGCTGCGCGTGCTCGTGAAGCGCAGCAGTCTGGCGATGCGCTCACGATTGCCGTGATCCTCGGCCGGTCCTTCCTTCAATACGCGCCCGAACTCCTTCCATACGGTCCGGTACTTGTCCGGCTCGTCGGTGGCCAGCTTTTCGAGCATTTCGAGCACGCGCCGCGTGAGCCCCGAGCGTATGGCGTCGACCTCCGGGTCCTGCTGCAGGATTTCACGCGATACGTTCAGGGACAGGCCGTCCGCATCGACCACGCCACGCATGAAGCGCAGGTACAGCGGCAGGAACTGCTGGGCGTCGTCCAGAATGAAGACGCGGCGTACGTAGAGCTTCAGCCCGCGCGGCTTCTCGCGATTCCACATGTCGAAGGGAGCGCTGCCCGGCACGTACAGCAGGCTGGTGTAGACGCGCTTGCCCTCCACCCGGTTGTGGCTCCAGGCGAGTGGTTCGGCGATGTCGTGGGCGACGTGCTTGTAGAAACCCTTGTAGTCGTCGTCCGTCAGCTCGCTCTTCGGTCGCGCCCACAGGGCCTTGGCGGCGTTGACTGCCTCTTCGGCGGCGTCGCCATCGGCCGGCGCGGCCTTCTTCATGAGGATGGGAAAGGCGATGTGGTCGGAGTACTTGCGGATCAGCGAGCGGATGCGGAAATCCCCGGCGAATTCCCTGGCATCCTTACGCAGGTGGAGGATCACCTGCGTGCCGCGCCCCGGGCACTCCACGCTCTCGACGCTGAACTCACCGTCACCGGCCGATTCCCAGCGCACGCCTTTGGTCGCTGCAAGTCCTGCGCGACGTGTGACAACGACAACGCGGTCGGCGACGGTGAATGCCGAATAGAAGCCCACGCCGAACTGGCCGATGAGGTTCACATCCGCCCGGGCATCGCCGCTCAACCGGCCGAGAAAGTCCGCCGTGCCGGACCTGGCGATGGTACCCAGCTGTTGAACGACATCCTCCTTCGACATGCCGATGCCGTTGTCGCTGATCGTGATGGTGCCCGCGTCTGCGTCGGGTTCGATGCGGATACGCAACGCGGCGTCGTCCGCCAGGAGCTCCGGTGTCGCGATGGCCTCGAAGCGGAGCTTGTCGAGCGCATCGGAGGCATTGGAAACCAGCTCCCGGAGAAAGATCTCCCGATTGCTGTAGAGGGAGTGGATCATCAGGTGAAGCAGCTGCTTCACCTCGGCCTGGAAGCCATGGGTCTCTCGCGTCGTCATCGCGGCATACCGTTTCTGGAGCTGCCCGGACCGCGGGCCCGGTACCCGGGGACAGCCCGGGGCGGCGAATTAATAGGGACTCGCCCGGCGGATTTCAAGCCATCCGCGACGAAAGGGTAGCGGCCGAAACGATTCAGACGATATCGAGACGCAGGGCGACGACGAGCAGCAGCACGGCAATGAGGCAGGCCAGCACCCGCGGCCCGCCATAGCCCGCGCAGACCAGCCGCGCGGCGCTGGCAAGGCCGTCGAGAGTGTCCAGCCAGCGCAGCGGGCTTTCCGGTCGCATGCGCCGGCGCTATCCGTTCAGCGGCTGCGGCCGGAACGCAAGACGTAGAGGTTCGGGCGCTCCGGTGTGGCATCGCCGCACTCCGGCAGGCCCTGCTCGCTGGCGAGCCGGCGGCGCACACCCTCGAGGGCGCGTTCAACCCAGGCCCTGCGATTGCGGGTCTCCGGATTGCGGATGATTTCTTCCTGATCTTCCCTGTCTGACATGGCGGTTGGTTGCGTACTGCAATCTTCTGTTTGTGACCGGCGCGATACCGGCTGTCGGGCGCCGGTGGCCTCTCCGCCGCCCGCTCCGGACGGGTAATCCACTACTCGTGCTGCTTCCAGTCGCGGCGTATCTTCTCCGACCAGTTGCGGTAGCCCTTCCAGGTATAGAGACCCGGATCCATGTCTGCGCGACACTTGTTAGGCGACTGCACGCGGCTCAGCCAGCGGTGATAGGAGTCCCAGCCGCCGATATCCTGACCGGTGGGCGCGACCAGACCGCGGACACGACCGTTCTTCAGCGTGGATTCATAACCAGCTCTGGCGTCGCCGTCCCCGTTGCCATTCGCCGTCGCGTGAGTCGCGTCGCGATGGTCGGGGGCGAGACCGTTTTTTTTGTAATCGCTCATAGAGACTGTCCCCGTTCCTCCTCGAGAGTGGAATCAGCTTAGGATTCGAGGCGAACGGCTACGAGGAACCAAGTCACAGGGGTTCTGATTTAACAGCCGCGTTATGCGAAACGACGCCGGTCGCAGGTGCGCAACGGAGCAGTATGCGACCCGCCTGGACCGCGGAAAGGCCCGGTTCAGACTGCGATTCGGTAGCAGGGCTGGTAGGTGCGCCCCGGCAATTTCATGCGCCGCTGGGCGACGAAAGCGGAAAGCAGGCGGTCCAGTCGCGTCATCAGGTCGCGGTCACCGGAGAGCTGGAACGGACCGTGCCTCTCGATCGCGCGGATACCTTCATCCTTGACGTTGCCCGACACAATCCCCGAGAACGCCTTGCGCAGGTTGGCGGCGAGTTTCGCCGACGACTGGTTCCGATGCAGGTCGAGGCCGGCCATGCTGGCGTGCGTCGCGCGAAATGGCCGCTGGAAATCCATGTCGAGGTGCAGTCGCCAGTTGAAGTAATAGGCGTCGCTGTGCTTCTGGCGGAAGGCGTGCACGTCGCGCACGCCGATCGCCACGAGGTCGGCAAGCTCGGCCGGGTTGCCGACGCAGATCCGGTAGCGGTTGCGCGCCGCGGGGCACAGGGTGTCGGCGATGAACGCGTCGATCTGGGCGAAATACTCGCCGCTGCTGGCAGGCCCGGTGAGTATCACCGGCAGCGGCAGTTCGCGGTTGCGTTCGTCGAGCAGCACCCCCAGCAGGAACAGGAACTCCTCCGCGGTACCGACACCACCCGGGAAGATGACGATTGCATGGGCAACGCGGGCGAATGCTTCTAGCCGCTTCTCCATGTCCGGCATGATCACCAGCTGGTTCACGATGGGGTTGGGCGATTCCGCGGCGATTATGCTCGGCTCGGTGATGCCGAGGTAGCGTCCGTCCTTGATGCGCTGTTTCGCATGGCCGATCGCAGCGCCTTTCATGGGGCCCTTCATGGCGCCACCACCGCAGCCGGTGCAGACGCTGAGCTCGCGCAGCCCCAACTCGTAACCGACGAGCTTGGAATACTCGTACTCCTCGCGGCTGATCGCGTGACCGCCCCAGCAGACGACCAGATCAGGCTCGCCCGACCGCAGCGTGTCGGCATTGCGCAGGATGTTAAACACCGCGTTGGTGATGCCGTCGCTCGTGGCGAGGTCGAATCGGCCGCGTTCCGCCGCCTCGGAGTTGATGTATACGACGTCGCGAAGCACGGCGAACAGCAGTTCGCGTATGCCGCGGATCATGCGACCGTTGACGAACGCCTCCGGCGGCGGGTTGCGCAACGCGAGCTTCACGCCGCGGTCCTGCTGCACGATGGTGACGTCGAAGTCTTGGTACTTCTTCAGCACTTCACGCGTGTCGTCGGTCTGGCCGCCGACGTTCAGCACGGCGAGGGCGCAACAGCGCAGCATCTCGTGCTGTTCGCCCTCACCGGCGTCGCGCAACCGGTTGACCTCGTGCTGTGACAACTGCTCGAGGCTGCCCTCCGGCATGACCTCGACGATGGTGCTTGCGACTGTACTGTCCATGAGTGACGGATCCTAGGGCAGGATCTCGATCGGTGTATCCGCACGGGTCATCATCCAGATGTCGATCATGTCGGCATTGCTGACCGCGATGCAGCCGTCGGTCCAGTCCATGCGCCGATAATACTCGCGCGAGTAGGTCGGGCTGTTCGGCTGGCCGTGGATCATGATGTAACCGCCGGGCGGGTCGCCGCGTTTCTTCGCCCGTGCAGTGTCCGCAGCACTGGGGTAGGACACCTTGATCGACAGGAAGAACTCGCTGTCGGGGTTGCGGGTGGTGAGGCGGTAGCGGCCCTCCGGCGTGCGGAAATCGCCTTCCCGCTCCTTGTGACCGACCGGGTCCAGGCCGAGCGCGACCCGGAAACTGCGCAGCGTCTCGTCGCCGCGCATGAGGTAGAGCCGCCGTTCCGACTTGCGGACGACGACGTGATCCGCCATGTCGACGTTGGTTGCCTGCAGCGGCAGGCAGAGGCCGAACAAGGCGAGTGACAGCAGCAGGCGCCTGACGATCGACACGGGGAGACTTCCGGCAACTCCCGCGCTCAGCGCAGGTTTGCCACGGACTCGCTTTCGGCGCCGGGTTCGGCCGCGACCCGCACCACCCGCGGAAAGACGATGCGGGTGCCGGGCCGGACCTGATCGAATTTGAGCTGCGGGTTGTACTGGCGCAGCAGCCACACCGGGACCTTGTACTTCTGGGCGGCCAGCACCCACACGGACTCTCCGCGGCGCAGCCGGTGCGACGTGGTGGTCGTGATGCGCCAGCGCTCGAAGTAGTCTTCCTGCAGGTCATGGTGGAACGCGACGCGGCGGGAGAGGAAAGTCTCGCGGCTCACTTTCGTGAACACGAGGCGCAGGCGCTGGCCGAGCCGCAACTGTCGCGGCTTCTTCCACTCGTTGGCCGCCTGTATGTCCCCCGCCGGCAGCTCGAGCCAGCCGGCGAAATGGGTCATCGTTTCGGCCGCCTGGACCTCGACCGTGTCATCGTCCGCGACGAGGTAGTCGTTGGGATCGGCGAGCGACGGTGTTTCGCCCGCCTCACTGGCGTCGGCTATTCCCGGCGCGGCCACAGCCTCGGCGGTCTTCGTCGGCGCAACAGCGACAGGAGCCTTGCCCGACGGCAGGAGGCTCAAGGTCTGGCCACCGCGGATGCGGTTCGCATCAGCGAGGCCGTTCCAGGCCAGCAGTTCAGTCTGGCTCACACCAGTGCGCTGCGATATCGCAGACAGGGTATCGCCGGCACGGACAATGTACGTTTCAGCTGCGGGCGCTGCCGGCGCCGGCTCGGGCTTCCGCTCGGCTACGACGACAGGCGCCGGGTCGATACCGGGCAGCTTGAGCGTCTGCCCGATGCGGATGCGCGCACCGGGACGGATGCCGTTGGCACGGGCTATGGCGCTCACGCTGAGCCCATAACGCTGCGCGATGCGCGACAGCGTATCGCCCTTGCGCACGCGGTAGGTCTTGTCGGCCACCTGAGCTGCGAATCGCTGGGCCGGTGCGATCGCCGCCAGCGCCACGGCCGGCTCGACCGCGATGTCGGGCGGCAGACGCAGTGTGAAACCGCGAGGCACGTATTTCGCGCCGCTCCACACCGGCGGCAGCAGCGCCGGGTTGTAGGCCTGCAGCGTCTCGCGCGACACGCCGAACGCGCGTTGCAGCGCATCCGCGCGCAGGTAGTCGGGCATCTCGACCAGGGTGACCGGCTCGGGCGCCTGCCGTTCTACGGGGCCGAGGAATTTGTCCGGGTTCTGGTCGATCTCCAGCGCGGCGAGGAACGAGACATAGAAGTTCCTCGAGGCGAAGCCGAAGGCGCGGCCGTCGTAGCGGCGGATAATCGTCTCGATCCGCTTGGTGCCCATCTTCTCCGCGGCGCGGCGCATGCCGGCGGTGCCGTGGTTGTAGGCCGTGATCGCAAGCGGCCAGCTGCCTAGTACCGAATGGTTGTACTTGAGGAGCCGGGCAGCCGCCTCGCTGGAAGCGAAGGGATCGTTGCGCTCGTCGACCGCCTGGTCGATGCGCATGAAGCGGCGGCCGGTATCGCGGGTGAACTGCCAGAGTCCGGAGGCGCCGACGAAGGAACGGGCGTCCGGGTTGAACGACGATTCGACGTGCGGCAGAGCGACCAGGTCGTCCGGCACACCGGCTTCGTCGAGGCTCTCCAGGATGTGTTCGCGCCACAATCCCGAACGGCGCAGGCCCGCGCGGAAGCGATCGGACAGCCCCTGCTGGAACCGAACGCGCTCGGCAGCAGCGCGCAACTCGGCATTGGTGACGTCGGCAGGCCACAGCGCGAGCACGCGCTGCTCCTCCGGCGACAGGCCGCTGCGCTGGCCCGTGCCGAGCAGGCGGAGGATACTTTCGTATTTGGTGCGCGCGGTGTCGGCTATGCGACCGATACGCGTGGCTCCGCCGTCGCCGCTGGCATCGAGCTTCTCGTAGACGATGCCGAGATGGCGGTTGTCGTGGATCAGGCCCTGTTCGGTCGAGCACTCGGCGAAGACGCGGCGCCAGAATCCGATCTCGGGCTCCAGCGCTGCCGGTCGCGGCACGTCACGAGCGGCATGGGCCGCCTGCGCGAAAAAAATGCAGGCCCCGAGGGCCAGAAGCACTCTGCGTGACAACGTTCACAACCCGAAACGTGAAACAGGCCGATACATAGCCAATCGCACCGGTGAAAGCAAGAAAAAAGCCGCTCATCCGGAGGGCGGCGCCGGACAAAGTACCGTCGCACAGCGTAGCGCCGCGCACGGCGGATGATGCACGACGCCATTCACATTACAGGAGGACCGGCCTGGCGAATCTGACCGAAAAAAGCCTGTCCCTGCGCCACCCGGTGGCGCTGTTCGCCAGGGGCGCGGTTTGACAGAATCGCACCCGCGTCACGGCCTTTTCGGCAGCCGGACCTTACCTTCCGGGCTTGATGTCCGCGCAATGACGGCCCGATCCCGCATGTCTTCGTATCGCTTTTCCTCGCTGGTTGCCGCTGCCCTGCTGGCGTCCGTCATCGGCGGCTGCGACAGCCGTCCACCGCCCGCCTCGCCGCCGGTACCGGCGCCCTCGCGACCGGACCCGGCACCACCGCCGCAGCCGGCGCCGCCGCAGGCGCAGCAACCACCCGCGGCGGATCGCGGGCCGATCCGCGGCGGCGTCCCGCTCGAGCTGCTCGGAGCGACCGTGCCGCCGGGCACGAGTACGCGGCTCACCTGGTCCCCGGCGAAGATCTTCGAGGGCATGAGCAGCGAAACGCCGGTGCTGGTGGTCAACGGCCGCGAAGACGGTCCGGTCCTCTGCGTCACGGCCGCCGTGCACGGCGACGAACTGAACGGCATCGAGATGGTGCGCCGCGTATTCCAGAACCTCGACCCGGAGGAACTGCGCGGGGCAGCCATCGGCATCCCGATCGTCAACATCCAGGGTTTCCGCCGCGGCTCGCGCTATCTGCCCGACCGTCGCGACCTGAACCGCTTCTTCCCGGGCAATCCGCAGGGCAGCTCGGCCTCGCGCATTGCCCACTCCTTGTTCGAGAACGTGCTGCGCCGCTGCTCGGCGCTGGTCGACCTGCACACCGGCTCGTTCTTCCGCACCAACCTGCCGCAGGTTCGCGCCGACCTGAGCCTGCCGGCTGTCGCGGATCTCGCCCATGGCTTCGGCGGCATGCTGGTGCTGAACAGCGTCGCCTCGGCAGGCACCCTGCGGCGCGCCACGACCGATGCCGGGATTCCGGCGGTGATCCTCGAGGCCGGCGAACCCCTGCGGCTGCAGCCGCGCCAGGTCGACCAGGGCGTGGCGGGACTTACGAGGCTGCTGCGCTCGCTCGGGATGACCAGCAAGGCCACGCTGCTCAAGCAGCCCGAGCCGGTCTATTACCGGTCACGCTGGGTGCGCGCCGATCACGGCGGTGTGCTGTTCTCGGTCGTGCGGCTGGGCCAGAGCGTTCGCGCGGGCGACATCCTCGGCAACGTGACCGACCCCATCACCAACGAACAGAACCTCATCTACTCGCCCGTCGAGGGACGGGTGATCGGCATGGCGCTCAACCAGGTGGTCATGCCGGGCTTTGCGGCCTTTCACCTGGGAACTGAATCCCAGCCCGGCCCGAACGCGGCCCCGGCCGATACCGCCGACGAGTCGGGGAAGGACCGCGACATCGAAGCGCTGGCCGAGGCCGTCGAATCCCCGCGGGACAGCGAGTAGCGGAACCTCAGCCCATCAACTGGTTCATCTGCGCATTGCGCAGGGCCGCAATGCGCTCGTCCAGCGGCGGGTGCGACATCAGGAGCCGCATCATGCGGCCGCCACCGGAAATACCGAAGGCCTGCAGGGACTCGGGCAGAGCCGCCGGCTCGTGAGCTGTCTTCAGCCGTTGCAGCGCGCCGATCATCCCGTCACGACCGGCCAGCGATGCACCGCCGGAGTCGGCGCGGAATTCACGCTGGCGCGAGAACCAGGCGACGATCATGCTCGCGAGTACGCCAAGCAGCACCTGCGCGACCATCACGGTGACGAAGAAACCGATGCCGTTGCCACGCTCGGACCTGAGGATCACCCGGTCCACGAAGTAGCCGACCACACGGGAAAGGAAAATCACGAACGTATTGACCACGCCCTGGATCAGGGTCAGCGTCACCATGTCACCGTTGGCGACGTGGCTGACTTCATGACCGAGCACGGCTTCGACCTCGCGCCGGTGCATGCGCTGCAGAAGGCCGGTGCTGACCGCCACCAGCGCGGAATCGCGCCGGGCGCCGGTGGCAAAGGCGTTCATGTCGGGGGAGTCGTAGATGGCCACTTCCGGCATGCCGATACCGGCCTGCTGGGCCTGACGCTGCACGGTTTCCACCAGCCAGGCCTCGGTCGCATCGCGCGGCTGGGTGATCACCCGGGCGCCGGTCGAACGCTTTGCGACCCACTTCGACATGGCGAGCGAGATCAGGGCGCCGCCGAAGCCGAAGACCGCGCTGAAAGCGAGCAGCGCATTGAAGTCGAGCCCGCCCTGCTGGTCGAGGATGCGGTCCAGGCCGAGGACTCTTGCCACGACCGACAGCACCACCAGCACGGCAACGTTGGTCGCAATCAGGAGCAGAACGCGTTTCACTAGAGAGTACTCCGGGCAAACGTGACAGGAAGCTATTTAATGCCGTTGCCGGCTTACAATTCAAGGCCTCGTACCTGACATAACCCGCGTCCGGCCCGGCAGGCGGTCGCGGGTGCCGCGCAGAGGCATGACCGAAGATCCCAACCGCCGCTCCCTGCTCGCTTTCTGGCAACCCCGCTTCTGGCCGCAGTGGCTCGGTCTCGGCCTGCTCCGCCTGGTAGTCTGCCTGCCCTTTCCCCTGCAATGCAGGATCGGACGCATGCTCGGCCGGATCGCGGGCATGGTGCTGCGCGAACGCCGCGAAATCGCGCGGGTGAACCTCGCGCTCTGCTTCCCCGGGCTCGACGAGGGATCGCGCGCGAACCTGCTCGACCGTTACTTCGAGTCCCTGGGACTGCAGGCGATCGAGTTCGGGCTCGGCTGGTGGGCCAGCGACCGGCTGATACGCAGCCTCATGCGCATCGAAGGACTGGAGCACTACCATGCGGCGCGCGCCGATGGCCGCGGCATCATTTTTCTCAGTGGCCATTTCTCCGCGATCGAATTCACCGGCCGGATACTCCGGCTCGAGGGGGTCACCCTCGCCGGGCTCTACCGGCCGAACCGCAATCCCCTGTCGGACGAACTGCTGCGACGTTCGCGACTGCGCTCGTGTGTCGACCTCATCCCGAAGGACAACATGCGACAGGTGGTGAGGCGTCTCGCGCAGGGTGTGTCGATCTGGTACGCGCCCGACCAGAGCTACCGCCGCCGCTACAGCGTGCTGATCCCGTTCTTCGGAGTGCCGGCGATGACCAATGCCGCCCTCACGGAAATCGCGCGGATCGGCAAAGCGCGTGTCATGCCGTTTTCCGCGCAGCGGCTGCCTGACGACGCGGGCTACGTCGTCAGGTTCGAGCCGGCTTTCGACGATTTCCCGACCGGCGACATGGAAGCCGACGCGCGGCGCGTGACGTCGTGGCTCGAGGAACGGATACGCGAGGCGCCCGAGCAGTACTTCTGGATCCACCGCCGGTTCAAGGGGCGGCCGCCGGAATACGACGATCCTTATCGCGACACGGCCGGCGCATAGCCGCGCATCAGGGCAGCCCACTGTCCCTCGTCGAAGTGATAGTCCCCTTCGCCGCTGATCTTGGCCAGCGAGCGGCGCAGCCGCGCCAGATTGCCCGCGCACCAGCTGCCACGGGCGTCGCGCTCGCTGCCGCGATCGAAATCGAGAAGAAAGACCTCGCCCGCGCTGCTCACCTGCAGGTTGTGGGCGGTGAGGTCGGCGTGACAGAAGCCGGCAGCGTGGAAGCGGGCGATGCAGGCGCCGACGCGTTCCCAGAGGTCCGCACCTGCACCACCGCGGCCGAGCACCGTCGACAGCGGCGCGATCTCCGGGATGAGCACGGTCATCAGGTCCGCCCGATAGACGAGCCCGCGCCGGACATAGCGGGCGGCGAAGGGGCGTGGCACGGGAAGTCCCGCGGCCGTCATGCGCGCAAGCAGCCGCCACTCGCGGAAAGATCGAGTCCGCGGCTCGCCGAGCCAGAAGAACCCGTCGCTGGCGACGCTTGCGATCCGCCCGCCGCGGTGATAGTGGCGGAGCACGCAGTCATGTGCGCCGCAGTGGATGAACAACGTTGCACCTCGCCCCCCGGCATAGCCCGGAGCCGCGGCTGCGCCGTCCCAGTGAAGCCGATCGAACCAGCGCTCGTCGACCGCATCGGCCAGGCCAGGGTCGTACAGGATGACGCTCCCGCCGTGCTGTTCCGTCCGCTCCGCCGATCGCATGGATCCTCCACCCGGCCCTGCCGGTGGCAGCGAGTTTGCCAGCTTCAGGCAGGCCATGCCCTGATCGCCCGGGTTCTGCGACAATTCCCAGCGGGATGAGTGCCACGACTGCCATGCTGGAGACCTTCGACGACGAGCGCCTGGCCGCGGCCGGTCCGCGCACGCTGTCGGACGTGCTCGAACAGGGCCGCATCGTATACCTGCCCCGCTGCCCGGTAGCGCTGCCGGCGGAAAGCGAGTTGTCGATGCTGCGCGACGAGCTGCCCGCTCACATGAAGCGCAAGAACGTGAGCTACCACCCGGAGGCTGACAGCGTCAGCGGACTCGAGCGCAGCGCACCCGTCTACGCGCGCACCCATGCGGCGCTGACCAGACTCCGCAGGGAAATCGAAGCATGGACGCGCCGGGCGCTGCCGGAGCTGCTGCGCGACGCGGATATCGGCACCTGCAGCTTCCGCCCGCTGGAGGAGGCAGGCCGCGCCATCGACGCGCACAAGGCCAGCGAGCTGATCCACATCGATGCAGGAGCCTACGGCGCCACCAATGGCGACCGGATCCTGCGCTTTCTGATCAACGCCAATCCGCTGAGCGAGCGCGTCTGGGCCAGCAAGGGCAGCTTTTCCAGCGTGTTCGCCCGTCATGCCGAGCGCGCCGGATTCACCGGGCACGCAGGCCGCGTCGGGCGGCTCGACAAGAACGTATTCGACCACCTGCTGTCCGGGCTCGTGCGCTCGCTCGCCACGGCGGTGCCGCTCGCCAAGGTGCTGGACACCAGTCCCTACGACCGGGCCATGAAGCGCTTCCACGACTATTTGAAGGACAACCCGGAGTTCCAGGCCGAGGTGGCGACGCACGTGGAGATGCGCTTCGCCTCTTACTCTGCCTGGATGGTGTTTGCCGACGGCGTGAGCCACGGCTGCGTCTCGGGACAGCATTGTTTCATCTGGACGGCGCTCACGCCGCTCCGGAACATGCGCTTTCCGGAACTCGCCCCCATCAACGTGCTGCGCGCGGCAGCCTGACGAACAGGGCGCATGTACATCAACTTCTGGTACCCGGTGGCGCTCTCGAGCGGCGTCACCGCGGAGAAACCCCTGGCCCTGCGACTGCTCGGGTTGGGCTTCGTGGCTTTCCGCGATTCCCAGGGGCGCGCGCACGTGCTCGCCGACACCTGCGTGCATCGCGGTGGCTCGCTGTCGCGCGGTGTGTTGCGCGACGACTGCGTGGTCTGCCCCTACCACGGCTGGCGCTACGACGGCGATGGACACTGCGTGCGCATCCCCGCGCTGGGGGACGATGCGAAAATCCCGGCCCGCGCCAAGGTCGACAGCTATCCCGTCGAGGAACGCTACGGGTTGGTCTTCGCGTTTCTCGGCGATCTGCCGGCGGCGGAGCGACCGCCGCTCTACGACATCCCGGAATTCGGCAAGGAAGGCTGGAGAGCGAGCGAACCGGAAATCATCGAGATCAAGGCCTACTACGAGCGCTCGGTGGAGAACGGCCTCGATCCCGCGCACAACGAGTTCGTGCATCCGAGCCAGGGCAGCCCGAAGACCAATCCCGATGTCCTGCGGGAGCGGCTGGCGTTCACCGACTGGGACTGGGGCGGCAAGTTCTGGATCCCGTTCACGGAGCAGCACAACTGGCAGACGGACCTGGCTTCACTGCGATCGACGGCGGCGGAACTAGGTGCCGGCTCCGGCCACCATGGGCCGAACACGCTCATCACCTGGATACATTTCAGCCGGCAGAATGCGTTCCACCAGTACCTGTTCGAAGCGCCGGTCGATGAATGGCACACGCGGGCGTTCTTCATCAACCTGCGCAACTGCCTGCTGGACCCGAAGTACGACAGCAACACGCGCACAGCCAACATGACCGCCATCCACGAGGATCGCGTGATCCTCGAAGCACTCCACCCCGTCCGCAGCCCCGACACCAACAACAAGGAAATCCTCATTCCGGGTGACCAGGCCGTGACGCGCTATCGCGCCTGCCTGCGGCAGTGGGAGTCACGTGGCTGGCGCATCGACCGCAAGGCGCTGCGCGACACCGCGGGAGATGTCGCCTGGGCGATACCCTGTCCGGCGCGGCGCGAGTCGGGCAACTGGGTGCTCGACACCGTCCCGCTGGTAAAGCCCTCAACCTCGACCGGAGCACCCGCATGACCGCCGCACGCCGCCACCCGAATGTCGTCAACCTGAGCGAAGTGACTCCGAGGAAATCCGAGCGCGGCGGCCGTTTTGCGCTGGCCATTCGCGCGCTGGGCCGGGCCACGGGCGCGAAGGGCATCGGCTGCAGCCATTACGAGATCCCGCCGGGCAAGACCGCGTTCCCGACGCACTGGCATTGCGCCAACGAGGAATCGCTGTACGTGCTCAACGGGACCGGTACGCTGCGCATCGGTGATGCCAGCGTGATCGTCGGCCCTGGCGACTACGCGACCTTCCCGGTAGGCCCCGGCCAGGCGCACCAGCTGGTCAATACCGGCACCGGGCCGCTGCGCTACCTGTGCTTCTCCACGATGCAGCCTACGGAAGTCGTGGGTTATCCGGATTCCAGGAAGATCGGCGCGATGGGATTCTCGGCCAATGGCGAACCGATGGCGCTGATCATGGTGAAGGAATCGAGCAAGGTGGACTACTACGAGGGCGAGATCTGATGTGGCGCAACTCAGCTACCGGCTGGGGCAGGCTCGCGCGTTTCTTCCACTGGCTGATGGTGCTCATCATCGCGGTGCAATTCCCGCTGGGCCTGCTGATGGTGGAAGCCTACGACGCCTGGCTGGCCGGCAACGGTGACACGGCGCTCGTGATGCTGCTGTCCCGCGCCCACAATACGCTCGGCTTCCTGGTGCTGATCGTCGTGCTGCTGCGGCTCGGCTGGCGCACCGCCAATCCGACGCCGCAGCTGCCCGCTGCGCTGAAGGCCTGGCAACGGCTGACCGCGCGCACAACGCATGTCGCCCTGTACGGGTTGCTGATCCTGCTGCCGCTGTCCGGATGGTCGGCGCTGTCGGCTTACGACGGGGAGTTTCCCATCTTCTTCTTCGGCTGGGACGACGTCCCGCGCCTGGTGCCCCAGGCAACGCCGGGCTCGCCGTTCACCAGCGACCTGTTCGGCGAGATCCACGAATCGGCTCTGTGGGTGCTGGGCACCATGCTCGCCATGCACGTGATCGCGGCGGTCTGGCACCAGTTCGTGCTGAAAGACGGGATCCTCGCGCGCATGTGGCGCGGCTGACAGCGCTCAGCGCCGGGAGCCGAGCCCGGGGATCCGCCATGCCGACGTCAAAGTCGCTCGCTGGACCCCAGTACGTCCAGGTAGGACCGTACACCGTCCTCGATGGAGATGAAGGACTTTGCGTACCCCACTGCCCGCAGGGTCGTGAGGTCTGCCTGGGTGTAGCTCTGGTAGCTGCCGACGAGGTGAGCGGGAAACGGCACGTACTGGATGCGGCCGCGGCCGTGCCAGGCGATCACGGCCCTGGCGACGTCATTGAAGCTGCGCGCCTGGCCGGTGCCCAGATTGAAGATGCCGCGCATACCGCCGCGCTCGAGGAACCAGAGGTTCACGTCGGCCACGTCGTCTACGTGCACGAAGTCGCGCAGCTGCTCGCCAGGGCCGTAGCCGTCCGAACCCTCGAACAGCTGCACTTCGCCCGCCTCACGCAGCTGGCGGTGGAAATGCCAGATGACACTGGCCATCGAACCCTTGTGCTGCTCGCCGGGCCCGTACACGTTGAAGTAACGCAGCCCCACCACGGGCGAGCGTGCCGACTCGATGTAACGGCGGGCGTGCTGGTCGAAGGCGAGCTTCGAGTACGCGTAGACGTTGATCGGCCGCTCGCATTCGGACGCGACGCGAAAATCCATGCCCGCGCCATAGACTGAAGCCGACGAGGCGTAGACCAGCGGATGGCCGTGCTCCAGACACCAGCGCAGCAGCTGCTTCGAGAATTCGAAGTTGCGGTGCATCATCATCTGGCCATCCCACTCGGTCGTGGTGGTGCAGGCGCCCTGGTGCAGCACGCCGACGACCTTCTGGGCCACCTCGCGGTTCGCCATGATCCGACGCAGGAAGTCGTCGTGATCGAGGTAATCGGCAATCGTGCAATTGGCGAGATTGAACGCCTTGCGGCCATCCGTCATGTCATCGACGACGCAGATGTCGGTGATGCCCGCACGGTTCAGGTGGCGGACGATATTCGAACCGATGAAGCCCGCACCGCCGGTGACGATAATCATGCCGATTTCTTTGCCGGCGCGAGGCCGGCCAGAGGACTAGTTGAGTAGGTGGCGCCGCAGTACGGGCACTTTGCCTGGCCCGTCACTTCGATCGGCAGGAAGACGCGGGGGTGCGAATTCCACAGGTGCATGCCCGGCATCGGGCAGGACAGCGGCAGGTCGGACTGCCGGACCTGGTAGTGGTTCTCGGCATTCGGCTGGATGAGCGGTCCCGACTGCGCGGTCTGCCTGTTCACGACGTGCTCCGGTGGGCGAATGCGCCACGGATTATAGCGGCGTCATGTGGCGAACACCTTGTCCCAGCAGGCGCGGACACTGTCGATAGCGGCCAGAGCATCCGCACGCGGCATGAATCCGGCCTCGCCGGCCAGCGTGAGGTGGTGAAGTCGCTCCCGGTAGCTGCGGTACAAGGCGGTGAGTTCCGCGGCCCGCTCGGCCGTGACCACGCCGGCAGCCGCCAGCTCCTCGAGCTGGCGGATGTTGTCGGACCAGCGCACGAGCGCGGGATGGCGGTACGCCTCCCGCAGGACGAGGTACTGCACCATGAATTCGATGTCCGTCACGCCGCCCGGATCGTGCTTGATATGGAAGGACTCCGACGTTCCCTTCGCCAGCTCGCCGATCATGCGTTTGCGCATTTCGAGCACGTCGCGCTTCAGGTCCGCCCGGCGCACGGCACCGGTGAGTATTCGCCGGCGGATTTCCTCGAAGCCTGCGCGCACGGCGGCACTGCCCGCCACGGCCCGGCTGCGCAGGAGCGCCTGATGCTCCCAGGTCCAGGCGCTGTCGCGCTGGTAGGTCTCAAACGCGGCAAGCCCTGACACGAGCAGGCCTTTGCGGCCCTCGGGCTGCAGCCGCGTGTCGACGTCGTACAGCTGGCCGGCCGGCGTGATGGTGGTGACGATACTGATGATGCGCTGCGCTAGGCGTGCGAAGTACACCGTATTGTCCAGCGGCTTGTCGCCGTCGGTCTGTTGCTCGTCGCCCGCGGAGTCGTGCAGAAAAACCAGATCGAGATCCGAGCCGTAGCCCAGCTCGAGGCCACCCAGCTTGCCGTAGGCGACGATGGCGAACCGCGCCTCGCGCGCCCGGCCGCCGTCGATGCAGCGCGGCTGACCGTGGCGCGCCCTGAGCTCGTACGTGGCCTGTTCGGTCGCGGCGCCCAGAACCAGTTCGGCCGTATCGGTGAGGCGGTCGCTGACTTTCATCAGCGGCAGCACGCCGGAGAGATCTGCCACGGCGACACGGAACAACGCCGCCTGCTGGAAATTGCGCAACGCATCCAGCCAGCGCTCGGTGTCGGCCCGGTCGATACCGTCGAGGCGGCGGGCGAGATCGGCAGACAACTCGTCCCGGCTCGGCGGTTCGCCGAACAGGCGCGGATCGAGCAGCTCGTCAAGGAGCAACGGATGACGGGCCACGTGATCGGCCAGGAAGCTGCTCGTGCCGGTGAGCCCGACCAGCCGCTCGCGCGCGGCCGGGTTCTCGTTGAGCAGGGCGAAGTAGGCGGACCGCCGCCCGATCGCTTCGACGATGCGGGCGACTCCGTCCAGCGCCAGCAGGCCATTGCGCTGGCGGGCCGCAAGCTCGAGCAGAGCCGGCATGAGCAGATCGAGCCGCTGGCGTCCGGTGTCGTCGAGCCGCTGCAGGGATGGCGCCGCCCGCAACTGCCGCAGACGCTCCTGCACGCCCTCCGTATGCGCAAAGCCCGCAGCGCCCAGTGCAGAAGCTGCCTCGGCACCGGCTGTTTCCTCCAGCCACACAGGCCGCAACGCGCTGGCTGCGACACTCGACCCGCGATCCTCGCCGCGAAACACGACGTCGTTGAAGTGGCGCGACACGGTCTCGCGATGGTGCAGGAGATCGGTCGCAAGCCCGTCCCAACTGCCGAACCCCAGCGCCAGCGCCACGCGCAGGCGGTCATCGCCATCGACGGGCAACAGGTGAGTCTGTTGGTCGCGCAGCGCCTGGATGGCGTTCTCCAGCCGGCGAAGGAACAGATAGGCAGCCGTGAGTTCGGCTGCGGCCGCATCAGCCATGCAGCCATGACGGACCAGCGCTGGCAATACCTGGAGGATCTCGCGCTCGCGCAGCTCGGCGATGCTGCCACCGCGCACGAGCTGGAAGGACTGCGCTATGAACTCTATCTCGCGGATTCCGCCCGGACCGAGCTTCACGTTGTCCTGGAATTCGCGCCGCTGCACTTCGGCCTCGATCAGCGCCTTCATTTCGCGCAGCGAGGCGAACACGCCGAAGTCGAGGTACCGGCGGTAGACGAAAGGCCGCGCGACATCGCGGTAGAAGTACTCCGTGTCCTCCCAGGGATTCACGACGCGCGCCTTGATGTAAGCGTAGCGCTCCCAGTCACGGCCGTTCTGCATCAGGTAGTTTTCGAGCCCCGCGAGACTTACGGCGAGCGGGCCGCTCGTGCCGAACGGCCGCAGGCGCACATCGGTGCGGTAGGCGAAACCCTCGGCCGTCTTGTCGCTCACCAGGTTGACCAGCCGCAGCGCCAGCTGCCGGAAATACTCCTCGTTGCTGAGCGGCTTCGGCCCGTCCGTCTCGCCCGTTTCGGAATAGACGAAGACAAGGTCGATGTCCGACGAGAAATTCAGCTCATGCCCGCCGAGCTTGCCCATGCCAAGCACGCCGAAACCGCAACTCCCGCCCGCCTCGGTCCGCGGCGATCCATGGCGCGGGGCCAGTGCCTGGCGGGCATAGCCGAGCGCGGCGTTGATGACGGCGTCGGCAAGATCCGACAGGTCGCGCAGGGTTTCGGGTACGGCGCTCGCGCCGCCGACGTCGCGCCAGACGATGCGCAGCAACTCGCGATGGCGCGACAGTCGCAGGCGGCGCTTGAACGTCTCATCCGTGGCGCAGCCCGCGAGATCCGCGGCCAATCGCGAGGCGATATCACCGGTCGCCGCGGCACCGCAGCCGTCGGGCAGCTCCGCCAGCAGTTCCGGGAAACGCTCGAGAGTAGTGGCGACGAAGGGGCTGCAGGCAATGGCGCGGAGCAGATTCCCGGCGGCATCCCCCGCTGGCGCGGGGGCGCCCGAAGCCGCCAGCACCGCACCGAGCAGCTGCGCGGCATCTGCCCGCCAGTTTTCCGGCAGCGGCGCAGCGCCCGGGGTCACGTGCGAAGCCGCCGGCATGGATATGTCGACTGACAGGGCCATTCGGGAAAATGCGGGCATTCAACGACAGGACTAGCGCGCAAAACGGGACCTGCAAGGTTTTCATTTCTTGCCCGACATACTAATGTACCCGCCTGAATTTTCCCGGCGCTCATCGAGCCAGCCGCCCGACAGAACAACGACGATCAGGTTGCCAGGACCCGTGACTCACTCAATGAGGCTCGAACGGGGTCCGACCCTTCGCGCCGCCAGCCAATCATGAGCCGACGACTGCAACACCTGCTGGAAGCCTCCGCTGCGCGCGCCGGCCGGCGTGGCACTGCTGGATGCTGCCGGCAACCAGGCCACCTATGCCGAACTCGACGCGCTGTCGATCGCGTTCGCGCGGCAGCTCGCCGAAGCGGGCGTCCATCCGGGCGGCCGCGTGGGCCTGTTCGCGCCGAAGTCGATCCCGCTGGTCGCGGCGCTGTTCGGCATCCTGAAATCCGGCGCGGCGTATGTGCCGGTCGACCCGGCCTCGCCGGTCGCCCGCGCGGGCTACATCTTCGGCAACTGCGGCGTGCGTGCCGTGATCGGCAGCGAAGCGCTGCTCACGAAGCTGCGCGACGCAGAGACGGAAGGCCTGCCAGGGTCACTGCAGGCTGCCGCCGGGCAACTGCCCCTGTCGGTGCTGCTGCCCGCGGCGGCAGCGGCCACCGATGCCCCGCCCGTGCCGGACCTCGCCTACATCCTCTACACCTCGGGATCCACCGGCAAGTTGAAGGGCGTGATGCACCGCCACGCCAGCGCCCTCGCATGCGTCGACTGATGTTCGGACACGCTGCAGCCGGACGACGCCGACAGGTTCTCGTGGCACGCGCCCTTTCACTTCGACCTGTCGATCCTCGACCTCTACGTGCCGCTGAAGCACGGCGCGTCGCTCGTGCTGACCGACGACCAGACCGGCAAGCACCCGACCGGGCTTGCCGACCTGATCGCGAAATCCGCCATCACGATCTGGCACTCGACACCGTCGATACTCGGGCTGCTGCTCGAGTTCGGCAAGCTCGGCGACCGTGACTGCTCCAGGCTGCGCATCGTCTGCTTCGCAGGCGAGGTATTCCCGATCCGCCAGTTCGAGCAGCTGGCAGCGGCCTGGCCGAAACCGCGGCTGCTGAACCTGTACGGACCGACCGAGACCAACGTCTGCACCTGGTACGAAGCACAGAGCGCCGAGTAGCGTCAATCAATGCGCGACACTGTCAGGTTTGACGTATTCGAATCTGGGCAGGTGCATCCGTCCGCATCCTGCGCCACTCGCCCGGGACCTGTAAGCGCCACGGTTGGCAGCTCTGCGCGGCGCAGGCAACATCGGCGGATGAGGCTCGCCATACTGTTGCCCTGGCTGGCATTCCTGCTGCAGGCCTGCGTCGGCGGACCGGCGGCCACTGACCAGCAGACGGTGCTGATCAGCGGCGCGAACCGCGGCATCGGGCTCGAGTTTGCGCGACAGTTCGCGGCGCGTGGCTGGCGCGTGATCGGCACGGCCCGCGACCCTGCCGCCGCGGCGGAGCTGAGCGCCCTCGCGGCCGCGGATCCGGACGTGAGCGTCGAGCCGCTCGATGTGACCGACGTCGGGGCGATCGACGCGCTCGCCGCGCGGCTGCACGGCCGGCCGATAGACCTGCTGCTGCTCAACGCCGCCCTGGGCCCCACGCCGCAGTCGGCGATGTTGCCGCTGGCCAAACTCGACTTCGAGCTTGCCCGGCTCAGCTTCGAGACCAATGCGCTCGGGCCGCTGCGGCTTACGCGCGCCCTGATGGACAACGTCACCGCCTCCACCCGCCGGCAGATCGTTGCGATCGGCACCGACTCGGGCTCATTCGGCGCCACGAGCAAGGCACCCATTCTCTATCACTACAAGGCGAGCAAGACGGCGCTGCACATGTACATGCTGACGCTGTCCTTCGAGGCGCCAGCGAGAGGCGTGACCGTGGCGATCCTCCATCCCGGCCTCGTCGGGACCAACGAACAGCTCGCACGCTTCCCGGGCGCCATGAAGACGCCGGACAGCGTTGCCGGGATGATGCAGGTCATCGAGGGCCTTACGCCCGCCGACAACGGGCGTTTCCTCGACTGGCGCGGCGAATCGATGCCCTGGTAGCGGCCGACCAGACCGAACCGAGCCGCTTGTGCAAGACTTGCAGCTACCAGACGGATTCACCAGATATTTCCCTGAAGGCAGAAGCCATGAGCAGATCGACCAACGAGCAGGTGCTGGCGCGCAAGGCCGCGGCAACGCCGCGCGGCATCGGCGTGATGGCGCCGTTTTTCGCCGACCGCGCCGTGGGCGCGGAGCTGTGGGACATCGAAGGCCGCCGCTACATCGACTTTGCCGGCGGCATCGCCGTGATGAACGTGGGCCACGGCCACCCGAAGGTGATCGCGGCGGTGAAGGCGCAGCTCGAGCGCTTCAGCCACACCTGCTACCAGGTGGTGCCGTACGAGGGCTACATCTCGCTGGCCGAGAAACTGAACCGCATGACGCCGGGCACGCATGAGAAGAAGACGGCTTTCTTCTCGACGGGCGCGGAAGCGGTGGAGAACGCGGTCAAGATCGCCCGCTCGCACACGAAGCGCGGCGGCCTCATCGCCTTCGGCGGCGCCTTCCACGGCCGCAGCCTGTTCGCGGTGTCGCTCACCGGAAAGGTGCAGCCCTACAAGGCCGGGTTCGGGCCGTTCCCGCCGGAGATCTACCACGCGCCCTTCCCCTGCGAGCGCACACGCCTCGATCGGGTGCAGGACGCGGTCCAGCATATTTTCAAGGCCGACATCGAGCCGGCACGCGTCGCGGCCGTGATCTTCGAGCCCGTGCAGGGCGAAGGCGGTTTCAACGTCATCCAGCCCGCCGCAGTGAAGTGGCTGCGCGAGCTGTGCGACGAACACGGCATCGTCATGATTGCCGATGAGGTGCAGACCGGCTTCGGCCGCACCGGCCGGATGTTCGCGATGGATCATTACCTCGACAGCGTGGGCGTGGTGCCCGACATCATGACCATCGCCAAGTCGCTGGCCGGCGGCGTGCCGCTGTCGGCCGTGACGGGCAAGACCGCGATCATGGATGCGCCGCCGGTGGGCGGCCTCGGCGGCACCTACGCTGGCAGCCCGCTCGCCATCGCGGCGGCACATGCCGTCATCGACGTCATGCGCGAGGAAAAGCTGCCGGAACGCGGCGCCATGCTCGGGGGGCGCGTGAAGGCACTGCTCGAGGGGCTCAGGCCTGCGCTACCGCGGATCGGCGCAGTGCGCGGACTGGGCGGGATGATGGCCGTCGAGCTGATTGACGCTGCAACGGGCGCGCCGGATGCGGATTACACCAGGCGCGTGCAGGCCGAGGCCCTGAAACGCGGCCTGATACTCCTCACCTGCGGCGTCAATGCCAACGTGGTGCGCTTCCTGTTCCCGCTGACGATTGCCGAGCCGCTGTTCGATGAAGGCCTGGTGATACTCGAACAAAGCCTGCGCAGCGCGTGATTCCCGCGACGGTCAGCGCCGCCAGCCGTAGTGCGGGTGGCGGCGCAACAGTTCCTCGTCCTTGAACAGCAGCACGAGGATCGCCCCGGCGATGAACCCGCCGACATGCGCCCAGAAGGCCACGCCGGCGCCAGTGGCGCCCAGCGAGCCGACACCGCCCAGCAGCTGCACCACGAACCAGTAGCCCAGCATCCAGAACGCAGGGATCGCGAAGGTCGTCACATAGAAACCGAGCCAGACGAGCATGTGCACCTGCACGCGCGGATACAGCAGGATGTAGGCGCCCATGATGCCGCCGATGGCACCCGATGCACCGACCATCGGCACGCCCGAACCGGGATTCGACGCAATCTGCAGTCCCGCCGCCGCGAGACCGCAGAGCAGGTAGAACAACGCGAAGCGCGCATGGCCCATCGAGTCCTCGACGTTGTTGCCGAAGATCCACAGGAACCACAGGTTGCCGAGGATGTGCATCCAGCTGCCGTGCAGGAACATGTGCGTGAACAGCGACTGCCAGTTCGGCGTGTCGGTGACGAGGCAGGCGAGCTGCGGACCAAGCGGCACCGCGAAACCCGCTGGCAGGGTCTGCAGCAGCTCGCCGGGCACGAGGCCGAGTGTGCACACCGACTCGGCGAGCGGTCCGTCGCGGCCATAACCCTGCACCAGCAGCCAGGCGAGCACGTTCAGCGCGACGATCGTGTACGTCACCCAGGGCGTGAGGAAATGCGGATTCTCGTCGCGTATCGGGAACATGTCAGGTTGGCGCCTTTTCCGGGGCTTTGAGCGCGAAGGTGGCCACGAGGCCTGCCGCCAGCACCGCCGCTCCCGCCAGCGCACCCACCCGCACGTAGTTGATGCTCGACCAGAGCACGAAGGCGCTGCTCGCGGCGAAGACGAGCGGCAGGATCGGCGACCAGGGCAGCCGGAACGGACGCGGCGCATCCGGCAGCCGTCGCCGCAGGATGGGCACCGCGAGCCCGCTCAGCAACATGAAGAACCAGTATACCGGCGCCGTGTAGTCGACCATCGTGACGAAGCCCTCGCGCGTCGCCGTGCCGAGCCCGACCAGCGCCAGGGCGACCAGACTCTGGGCCACGATGGCACCGGCTGCCACGCTGCGCGCCTCGTCCCAGTCGGCGATCCGCGCGAGTCCGGGCCAGTCGCGCGCGACGGCGAGCGTGGTGCGGGCGCCGACGATGATCGTCGCGTTGATGGAAGTCGCCACCGCCGCGAACACGACCGCGATCACCGGCAGCTGCGAGACGGGCCCGAACGCGCGTTCGAGCAGTGCCGAGGCCGGTGCCTGCGCTCCGGCGAGGCCATCCAGGCCCAGGCCGCGCCACAATGCCCAGTTGATGACGAGGTAGAGCATCGTCACGGCGGCCATGCTGAGCAGCAGGGCGTGCAGCATGCCCCGCTTCGTGTCGCGCGACTCCGAGGACAGCGTCGCGATCTCCGACCAGCCGCCGTAGGCCAGCATCACGAACACCAGCGCGAGCCCGAAGCCGGCGATGCCGCCGGGCGCAGCCGCCTGCGGCGCCGCGGGCGGGATGTCGCGGAACACGAACCAGAGGCCCACGAGGCCGAGCAGCGCCACGCCGACCATGAGGAAACCGGTAAGCCACTCCTGTGCGTCGAGACCGGCCGCGCGGCTGCGCAGGTTGAGGACCGTGAAGATGACCAGCGTGGCTGCGGCGTAGATCGAGGGTCCGGCAGGACCGAGCGGCAACCAGGCGTGCAGGTAGTCGCCCAGCACGAAGCCGAGCAGCGCCAGCGATCCGGTGTTGATGATCGCAAACCGCGCCCATGCAAAGAGAAAGCCGACCCGATGACCGTATGCGAGCGAAAGAAAGCGGTAGTCACCGCCGAAGCCGGGAAACGCCGTCGACAGCTCCGCGTAGCAGAGGCTCCCCAGCATGCCGAGCAGGCCGCCCAGCAGCCAGACGCCGAACAGCGCCTCGGTCGAACCGACGTTGCCCGCCACCAGCGCAGGCGACTTGAAGAGTCCGGCGCCGATCACCATGCCGGTCGCCACCATGGCGATGGACCAGGCCGAGAGCCGCCGGGCGCGGGCGGAGTCGGGAGCTTGCTGGGTGTCCAAGGCTGATTACGGACCGGAAGACCGAGTACGACCGCCAAGATACCAGCAGCCATGCCGGCGCACCGCCCCCTGTGCGACAAGGGCATGCGTCATTACACTGGGCCACCCCGCCCTGCAGGCCGGGGACCCGAACAACCAGAACAAGAGGATCGCGCCGTGCTGAACCGTTCCCTCGCCTTCCTTGCTTCTGCCGCGGTATTCCTCGGCTCCGGTGTCGCCATCGCAGACGAGGAAATCACCGTCATCGGCACCCGCGCGGCACCCCGCACCGAGGTCAACTCGCCCGTGCCGGTGGACGTGCTCAGTGCCGAGGAACTGCAGTCGACCGGTGCCGTCGCCGGCGAACTGGGCCAGGCGCTTGCCACGCTGGCACCTTCCTTCAATTTCCCGCGCCAGTCGAACTCCGGCACGTCGGACCACATCCGCGCCGGGCAGCTGCGCGGCCTGTCGCCCGACCAGATGCTGGTGCTCGTGAACGGCCACCGGCGCCACACCTCCGCCGTCGTGAACTCCGAAACCAAGATCGGCCGCGGCACGGCGGCGGTCGACTTCAACTACCTGCCGCTCAGCGCGATCTCCCGGGTCGAGGTCCTGCGCGACGGAGCCGGTTCGCTCTACGGCTCCGACGCCATCGCCGGCGTGATCAACGTCGTGCTCGACGACAGCGCAGGCTTCGAGACCAACCTCTCCTGGGGTACCCATGACACCGACTACAGCCCGATCGACGAGTCGCTCGACGACGGCGAGACGCTGACCTTCGACGCCAAGTACGGCTGGGCGCTCGGCGACGGTTTCGCCAAGGTCGGCGCTTCCTTCAAGACCCGCGACGGCACGAATCGCGCCGGCTTCGACCTGGTGCCCTTCTTCGAGGCACAGACCGCCGACAACCTGGCGACCGCCGGCGAGCGCAACTACGCGGAGGGCGATCCGGAAGTCGACGAGTTCGTGCTGTGGTTCAACAGCGAGCTCGCCGTCGGCGAGATCGAGCTGTACGGCTTCGGCACCGCCGGCAACCGCGACAGCGAGGGCGGCGGCGCCTTTTTCCGCTATCCCGACAGCCCGGCCAACGTGAAGTCCATCTATCCCGACGGCTACCGTCCCGAGACCCGCGGCGACGACACCGATTACGCGCTCACGGTCGGCGCGCGCAGCAGCCTGGCCGGCTGGGAAGCCGACGGCTCGCTCAGCTACGGCGAGAACGAGTTCGAATTCGGCATCGACCGCTCGCTGAACCCGTCGCTCGGCGAGGCCAGCCCGACGTCCTTCGATTCGGGCACCTACAACGTCAACCAGCTCATCATCGCCGGCGACCTGCGCCGCGACTTCGACGTGAGCTGGCTCGCTGGGTCGCTGTCGGTCGCGGTCGGTGGCGAGTTCCGCCGCGAGGAGTACGAGACGCAAGCCGGCCAGCTCGAGTCCTACACCGCCGGCCCGAACGACTTCTGCCCCGCGGAATCGCTGTCCCCGGAAGACGAGGCCGCCTTCTTCGACGCCTGGGGCGGGTACTTCTGCTTCATCGGCGCCCAGGCGGCGCCAGGCCTGACGCCGGCCGACGAGGTCTCCATCGACCGCGACGTCGGCAGCATCTTCGTCGACCTGGGCCTGCAGGTCTCGGACGCGTGGTTCGTCGAAGTGGGCGCGCGCTTCGAGGATTACGACGACTTCGGCACGGCATTGACCGGCAAGCTGGCGACGCGCTACGCATTCACTGACGCGATTGGCCTGCGCGGCAGCGTCTCGAACAGCTTCCGCGCGCCGAATATCGCCCAGGTCGGCTTCTCCGACACGACGCTGAATTTCGGCGAGGGGCGCTCGCTGATCCGCACCCGCACGCTGCGCGTCGACAGCGCCGAGGCCCAGGCCTTCGGCGCGGAGGAACTCGACGAGGAGCAGTCCTTCAACGTGTCGACCGGCATCACCTTCGACTTCGACGCCGTGCGGCTCACCATCGACGCCTTCCTCGTCGACGTCGACGATCGCATCACGCTGTCGGAGCGGCTCTTCGGCGACGCGGTGGAAGCGGTGCTCGACACCTTCCCCGGCAGCGAGGACATCCAGTCCGTGCGCTTCTTCACCAACGCGGTCGACACGCGCACCCGCGGCGTGGATGCCGTGCTCACCTGGGCGTTCGACGCGATGGGCGGCGACGCCAGCCTGTCGGCCGGCTATAACTACTCGCGCACCTCGATCGAGGAGGCCCGCGTGACCAACCCCACGCTGGAGGCCATCGACGACGAGCTCCTGCTGGTCGGCGTCGAGGAAGCCAACACGCTGGAGACGGCGGCCCCGCGCAGCAAGCTGATCCTGACGGGCACCTGGGCCGGAGAGAACCTGGACCTGCTGGCCCGCTACTCGCACTACGACTCGACGACGCGCGTGTTCAATTTCGGCGGCGGCTTCGAGCCCAGCCAGACCTACGGGCCCGAGAACCAGCTGGACCTCGAGGCCAGCTATGCGTTCAACGACAACCTGCACCTGACGCTGGGCGTGCAGAACCTGACCGACAACTACCCGGATCTGTCGTCGGATCTCATCAACTACTTCGACAACCTGCCCTACGACATCCTGTCGCCGATCGGCGTGAACGGGCGGTATTTCTACGTGAGCACGCGGTTCACGTTCTGAAGACTCAGATGCCGGACAACGCGCGGGCTTCTTCGAGGCGCCCGCGCGTCCTTCCTCGAGCAGCGCCGGAACCATGCCCGGATCGAAGCGGATCAATTGCGCGGCGGCCGGCCTGTACTGCCGCCAGCCCGGCGAGCTGCTCCGCGACGGGGTTTTGCCCGCCGGCATCGGCCACTGTCAGGCACAATGACGGCCATGCCGTCACCACCGCGCTTGCTCACTGCGATCCTCGCTCTGACGCTGGGCGCCTGCGCCGCACGCGCACCGTCCACCGCGGATGGCCGGCTGACGGTGGCGGAAGTCCAGGATCGCGTCGCCGCGCTCGGCCGGGATCACGGCTGGGCCGAGGAAATCGTGTATCGCTACCCGGGCGACGACGCACCGCTGATCCGCGCCTGGCGCACACCACAGCGGGGCCCGGCGCTGTGGATACTCGCCGGCATCCACGGCGAGGAGCCGGCCGGCCCCAATGCCGTCGCCCGCAGCGTGCCGGCGATCGCCACCCTCGCGGCCACGGGCGTGCCCATGGTCGTCGTGCCGCTGGCGAACCCGCGCGCCTATGCACGCAACTGGCGTTACCCGAACACGCCGGAGCGCGACTGGCGCGGGCCCGGCTACAGTGTCGGTGACTCCGAGTACCTGCTGCCCGACCTCGCCGACGGCACGAGCCCGCGCGCGGCGCAGGCGCGCGGACCCGAGACGCAGGCGTTCACCACCTGGGTAATGCAGCTGGGTGCGGATTACCCGCCGCTGCTCGCGCTCGACCTGCACGAGGACGAACTCTCGATGGACGGCGGCTACGTCTACATCCAGGCGCCCGTGTCCGGCGTGAGTGCGGTGGCGGATGAAGTCGTGCGCCTGCTGTCGGCGGCCGGCATGCCACTGCGGATGTCAGGCACCACCCGCTTCGGCGAACCGGTGGAAAACGGCCTGAGCACCCGCGACGCCGAAGGCAAGCCGTTCCGCGACGGCTCGGTAGACGAACTGCTCTCGGCACCCACCGTGTTCGTGGCGGGCAAGCCGCAGCCCGGGCCGAACGGCCCGACCGTGCTGGTGGTGGAGACACCCGCGTTCGCGGCGGCGCGACTCGCTGACCGCGTGCGCGCGCAGGCAGCGGTACTGGAAAGCCTGGCGGAACTCTGGCGGCTGGCCGGGCAGACTCCATTAGACCTGCTGCATGCCGCAGTATTCCAGGCGAAAAAAAGCCGGAGTCGTGAAACTCCGGCCTTTCCCGTTGCGCCTTGACGGCGATCAGTCGCCGAGCAGGTAGTCCATCACCGGCTGGCGGTCCGAGCGGTAGGCGAAGCCGCCGAGGAACACCGGGCCGCCCGAGTCGCCGGAGCAGGTGCCGCCGAGGCTGTCGCCATTGCCCTGCGTCTGCAGGTTGAAGCCGTCGTTCAAGGCGCTGTTCAGGTTGGTCAGCACCGACTGCGCCATCAGTCGCGAACGGAACGAGATGTTGCCGGTGGCGGACTGAGCCTGGGCGCGGTACGTCAGGCCATAGCCGCTGACCGTGAACAGCGTGTTCTTCGCACCGCGTGCCTTGAGCCTCCTCAACGTGCCGGCCGGCGCGAGCTGGCCGTACTCCGCCAGCACGATCGGCTGGTCGAGGATCACCAGGCCCGCGTCACGCGTGTCGGGGATCAGGCCCGTGTAGTTGAAGTCCCTGCTGGTGGCGGCAGTCATGCAGGTGACGCCGAGCGTCGCGCCCGCGCAGGTTTCGGGATAGCCGCTCACCGGGTCGATGCCCGTGGCCGGGTCACGGAAGATCGCCTCGTGGTTCACCGGCCGAGACCAGGCCGAATCGGTTCGGCCCCTGAAGATCCTGCAGGGCATTGGCGATGAGGCCGGCCACGTCCTCGAACCGCGCGCTCTGCAAAGGCAGCGCGACCTGCGCCAGTACAGGCGGTGGCAGAAACGCCCGCATCCGCGGCTCGAGTTCCGTCGGCGTGAGTTCTCGCTCCGCCGGCAGCGGGAATTCCGCCACGGCCGCCGGGAACGGCGCGAACAGGCTCGGCCCGGCCGTGACGGTAATCGCGACAGTGCCCTGCTGGCTCACGGGATTCGCGGCGGGGCCTGGCTCAGTTGCGGTTCTTATCGACCAGCTTGTTCGCCGCGATCCACGGCATCATGCCGCGCAGCCTGGCGCCGACGATCTCGATCTGGTGTGCGGAGTTGGCAGCGCGGTGCTTCGTCATCTCGGGGTAGTTCGCCGCGCCCTCGGCGACGAAGCGCCTGGCGTAGGACCCGTTCTGGATGTTGGCGAGCGCTTCCTTCATGGCCTTGCGCGACTCCGCGTTTATGACCTTCGGACCCGTAACGTACTCGCCGAACTCGGCGTTGTTCGAGATCGAGTAGTTCATGTCCGCGATGCCGCCCTGGTACATCAGGTCGACGATGAGCTTCAGTTCGTGCAGGCACTCGAAGTAAGCCATCTCGGGCGGGTAACCGGCCTCGACCAGCGTTTCGAACCCGGCCTTGACCAGCTCCACGGTGCCGCCGCAGAGCACGGTCTGCTCGCCGAAGAGATCGGTCTCGCACTCGTCCTTGAAGGTGGTGCCGATGATGCCGGTGCGGCCACCGCCGATCGCCGAGGCGTAGGAGAGCGCGGTAGCCAGCGCCTTGCCCGAGGCGTCCTGTGCAACCGCCACGAGATCGGGAATGCCCCGGCCAGCCTGGAACTCGCTGCGCACCGTGTGTCCCGGAGCCTTGGGCGCGATCATGATCACGTCGAGATCGGCGCGGGGCACGATGGTCCTGAAGTGGATCGAGAAGCCGTGCGCGAAGGCGAGCGTCGCGCCCTTGCGGATATTGGGCTCGATCTCCGTCGCGTAGAGCTTGGCCTGGAACTCGTCCGGCGTGAGGATCATCACGACGTCGGCGTTCTTCACCGCCTCGGGGACGTCCGCGACCTTGATGCCGTGCGCCTCGGCCTTCTTGCGCGAGGCAGAGCCCGGCTTCAGCCCGACGGTAACCTGAACGCCTGAGTCCTGCAGGTTGCCGGCGTGGGCATGGCCCTGGGAGCCGTAGCCGATGACGGCAACCTTGCGGCCACGGATGATGGAAACGTCGCAATCCCTGTCGTAGTAAACCTGCATGGCACTGGCTCCGGCGGGTCGCAACCCGCGATGGCGGTTACTGGAAAGCGCGAAGGTTAGCGTCCCCCATATATTGCGTAAAACGATATAATTGCATCGCTATATGCTGGTTTGTGCAACAATGACGGAATGGACCTGCGCCAGATCCGTCACTTCGTCCAGCTGGCCGAGGCACTGCATTTCGGGCGCGCCAGCGCCGCCAGCAACCTGAGCCCGTCGGCCCTGAGCCGCAGCATCCGCCAGCTGGAAACCGAGCTCGGGGCCACCCTCTTCGACCGCGACAACCGCTCCGTCACCCTCACGGGCCAGGGCAGCGCCTTCCTCGGCTGGGCCCGCGAGGTCCTGACCGGCTGGGACGACGTCCGCCACCGCCTGCAGGAGCAGTCCGCCGAGCTGCAGGGCGAGGTCAGCCTCTACTGCTCCGTCACCGCGAGCTACAGTTTCCTGTACGAACTGCTCGGTCGCGTCCGCCGCGACCATCCGCGCATCGAGCTCAAGCTGCATACGGGCGATCCCGAGGACGCGATCGCGCGCGTGCTTGCCGGCAACGAGGACATTGCGATCGGCGCGAGGCCGGACACGCTGCCCACCGGGCTCGTGTTCAAGCCGATCACGCGCTCGAAGCTGGTGTTCATCGCCGCGAGGGGCGATCCGCGGCAGCGCGGGCTCAGCCGCCGCCGACCGGACCCGGCGCTGTGGGCCGACACGCCGATGATCCTGCCGGAGACCGGACTCGCGCGCCGTCGCGCCGACACCTGGTTCCGCGCGCTGCGCGTGCAACCGCGGATCTACGCGCAGGTCGCCGGCAACGAAGCGATCGTGAGCATGGTCAGCCTCGGTTTCGGCGTGGGCATCGTGCCGCGCATCGTGCTCGACAACAGTCCCCTCGCCCGCCGCGTCGCCGTGCTGCCGGTGCAACCAGTGCTGGATCCCTACGAGGTCGGGCTGTTCACCCTTGCAAAGAAACTGCGCAATCCGCTCATCGGGGCGTTCTGGGCGACGGATTGACGCGCAGGATCCGCTGCCCGAACCAATGCAGGACTGGATGAATATCGGGCGCACCCGAAGCGCGCTATGCTGGCTGCCTGATTACGTTTGAGCGAGTCGCGGGATGGCCAAGGGCTGGGCAGGCGAAGACGCCGCGCAGGAGCAGATCGACGCTACCGTGAAGGACGCGATCGACCGCGCCCGCAGCCAGCTTGGCCGCGGTCCGTCACTGCCGAACTGCGAGGAATGCGGCGCCGACATTCCGCAGGCGCGGCGCGATGCCCTGCCTGGCGTGCGGCTCTGCGTCGCCTGCCAGGAATCGCGCGACCGCGCGACGAAGGCCTTCAGCGGCTACAACCGCCGCGGCAGCAAGGACAGCCAGCTGCGTTGACCGCTGGCGCGCGGTAACGGCAGTCGCTGATCT
>VGVH01000008.1 GCA_016874095.1 Gammaproteobacteria bacterium
CTGTGCATATTCACTGGGACCGCGATCTGGCCGTTCGCCTGCGGGAGGAGACTGCCCGGATCCTGAAGCCCTGGCTGGGCGACCAGGCCGGGAGCGCGGCCGATTCCGCCTGAACTGTCCCTCTGTCGGACAGGCGTCGATCAGGCTCGGCGGGTGCCTGTTAGAATGACACCGCCGCTGCTGATATCAGGTGAATAAGAAAATGGAGCGTGCAATCCATGATTGACCTGTATTTCTGGCCGACCCCGAACGGGTGGAAAATCGCCCTCATGCTCGAGGAATGCGGCCTTGCCTACAACGTCGTCAAGACGGATATTGGCCGAGGCGGACAGTTCAAACCCGAATTCATCGCCATCAGTCGCAATAACAAGATTCCTGCAATTGTCGATCATGCCGGGCGTGACGGGCCGATTTCCGTGTTCGAGTCAGGCGCGATTCTGCTGTATCTCGCGGAGAAGACAGGCCGGTTCATTCCGCGCGACACGCACGGACGCTATGACGTGAGCCGGGCGCAGCGGAACACCCGAGTGCGCTTTGTGCCATTATGTCCCGCCTTGGAATGCGCCTGCCCAGATCCCCGATACGGCCATGAAGCTCACTGACTTTCCCCGGGCAGTGCCGCGAGCCGCCTACAGCGCGGTGATCAACCGCATCGTCGAGACCCTCGTCCGCCAGCCAGGCGTGCGATCCATCTTCCAGGTCGGCAGCGTGACCAACCCAGGCATCTCCGACATCGATTTTTTCGTGGTCTTCGACGACGGCGCGCGCTGCGAGGTCGATCCACGCGCGGGCCTTTCCACCGACGAGATCTATCTCGTCAATCACGGGCTGTTCGGTGGCTCGATCGCGCACTTCGGCGAGGTACAGAAGTTCTCCTTCCTGCACAACTATCACCTGCTGTGGGGCGAGGCACTGCCGATTGCTGTCTCGGACCTGCCGCCGCGCGACGTCGCCACGCTCAAGCGTCAGATCGCCCTCGAGTACCTGGTGAAGATATACGTCGATTCCGTGGTGGAGGCGACTTACGGAATCTCGCGCGTGCGCGGCTTCCTGCTGCACGTGAAGGGCATCCTCTACGATCTCGATTTCCTCGGTGCCGGGCGCTGCGCGTTGCGTGACGTCGCCGAAGAGTGGGTCGCCAGGCGCGACCGGTGGTTCGCCAACCCCCCTTCCGACACCGAGATCCGCAGCCTGCTTGAGCGCTTCGACACGGAACTGCCGCGATTCATCGAGGAGCAGTTCGCGGCTGGCCCGTTCTACCTGCCGCCCGGCCGCGAGTTCGCCATCGCCGGCAACATGACCGTCGCGGTGGGAGATGACTTCGGCCACGAACATCGCGGCGTCACCTTGCCCGCCATGCTCGGCGCCCTGGGGCGCCGGTATTTCAACATCCAGCATCGCTTCAACTCATTCCGGTTCAAGGTGCCCGCAAAGGAGGCCGCACAGGCACCTTTGCTCGACGCACGTTTCCGTTTCCTTCGACGCATGAAGGACTACAACCGCGAGCGCCTGCCCTGCTTCATGCCGGCGATTTCCAGTCTGCAGGTCGTCTAGGGCCGACGTAAGGTGAGCGGAAAGAAACTGAACCTGCTGGTAGTCCCAAAGCTTTTCCCCGCCGGGGCGGGCGACATCAGCGGCATCTTCGTCCTCGACTACCTGCGCGCGGTCGAGCCCTTCTGCGACGTCACGGTGCTGGACAACCGCATCAGCGGGCGAGCCCGCGGCGTGATGGAGGAGCGCCTGGACGGCGTCCGCATCCTGCGTGTGGCGCTGACCACGCACCCCGTCAATCGGTGGCTCAAGCCCTTTTATTACCTGCGCTGGTTCGCCGCCGGTTACCAGGCCGCGGCCGCGCTCGGCGAGATGGACGTCATACACACCCACGGCAGCACCCTTGCCGGCAACCTGGCGCTGCTCATTGCGAGGAGAAAGCGTGTTCCGGTGGTGATGACCGAGCACACCCGGATCAGCAAGTTGATGCGTGGGCCGCTGCTCGCCTGGCTGACCCGCCGCGCACTCGAACGGGCGGATTGCGTGTTGCTGGTCAGCGACGACCTGCGCCGGCAGGTCGCGGCGGCCGGCATCGGGCCGAACCGCTGTGAAGTGACGTTCAACCCGGTGGACACGGACATGTTTCGTCCCACGAACCCACTCCCCCTCGCCGAGCGGCGCAACATCCTTTTTGCAGGCCGGCTGGAACCATACAAGGGCGCCCTGCGTACCGTGCGCGCATTCGGTGCGATTGCAGCCACGCATCCCGGCTGGCGCCTGACCATCGTCGGCAACGGAACGGAGCAGGCGGCCATCGAGGCGCTCGTCGTGGGCGACCCCGCGCTGCGCGATCGCGTGCGGCTGACCGGCCAACTCACGAAGCAGGAGATCGCGCATGAGATGAATGACGCCGCCCTGCTGATGTCCCCCAGCGAGCATGAGACCTTCGGGATCGTCGTCGCCGAGGCCATGGCCTGCGGATTGCCCGTGATCATTGGCGACGAGGCGGCGCCCATCGAGTTCGTGAACGAGAGTGCCGGGCGCAGGGTGCCCGCGAGTGACGTCGCCGCCCTCGCCCAGGCCCTGCGCGACGTGATCGCCAGCCTCGACCGATACGACAGCGCTGCGATCCGGGACTCGGTCGTGCGGCGCTTTGGCCTCGAAGCGTTCGGTGCGCGGTTGCGCGCCGTATACGAGTCGGTCTGATTTCATGTGCGGCATAGCCGGCATCGCCGATCCGGGCGGCATTGCGAGAACCGAACTCGGCGCCATGGCTCGCGTGCTGCGCCATCGCGGGCCGGACGACGAGGGCTTTGCGCTTTTCGACGGCCACGGGCCGCCGATCGCCTTGCGCGGTGACGACACGGCGCCGGGACTGGAAGCGCTTGCCCATCTCGACACTTGGTCGCAGAAAGCCACCATCGGCCTCGCGCACCGGCGCCTCGCCATCCTCGACGTCTCGCCAGCGGGACACCAGCCGATGGTGGCGGCCAACGGGCGCCTGGTCATCACCTACAACGGCGAGGTGTACAACTACCGCGAGCTGCGGCGCGAACTGGCGGCAGCGGGTCATGCGTTCCATTCGGGCAGCGACACGGAAGTCATCCTCGCGGCCTACCTCGAGTGGGGACCGCGCTGCGTGACGCGCTTCGTCGGCATGTGGGCGTTCGCCATACGCGACCAGGCGCGAGGCTGCCTGTTCCTGTCGCGCGACCGCTTCGGCATCAAGCCGCTGTATTACGCGCAGGCGGGCAGGCGCTTTGTCTTTGCCTCGGAGATCAAGGCGCTGCTCGAGGTGGCCGGGGTCACGCGCGACGTCAACACGGCGGCGGCCCTCGACTATGTTTACGACGGCAGCATGCCAGTGTCCGACGCGACGCTGTTTCGCGACGTCCGGGAACTGCAGCCAGGCTGTAATCTGCTGTTCCACTGCGAGGACGGGCGCGCCGAGACCAATCGCTGGTACGACCTGGCGACGGCCGTCGCTGCCATCGAAATGCCTGCCAACGACGATGTCGCGCTGGCGGGCTACGGTTCACGCTTCGCCGAAGCCATCGACCTGCACCTGCGCTCCGACGTCCCGGTGGGAACGTGCCTCAGCGGCGGACTCGACTCGAGCCTCATCGTCGCCTATGCGGCGGAGCGCGTCGGCGCGGGGCCCTTCAATTCATTCACGGCCGCCTACGACGATCCGACGATCGACGAGTCCGCCTTCGCGCGCCGGGTGAGCGACAGCCTGCCCGTCGTGCGCGCCCATTATGTCCATCCCGATGCCAGCAAGCTCTGGAACGAGATCGACCGCCTCGTGTGGCACCAGGACCTGCCGGTAGGGTCCACATCCATGTTCGCGCAATGGTGCGTCATGAAGCGCGCCGCCGGCGAGGGCATGAAGGTGCTGCTCGACGGCCAGGGCGCCGATGAGACGCTGGGTGGCTACGCGTACTTCGCCGGCGTGTTCCTGCTCGAGCTGCTGCGCGCCGGGCGTCTCGGCAAGTTCCGCAGCGATGCTGCCTTGCTTAAGGAAAACCGCTCGGTCAACGTCTGGAACGAGATGGGTCGCGTCCTTTACTATTGCCTGCCGGATCGGCTCCAGCGTACGGTTTTCAGCCGCGCGCGGGTCGGCTCCGGTTTCCTGACCGAGGACGCGCTGCGGGCGCGGTCCGCCGCCCCCCCGCCGGTGCGGATCGGTCGCACGGTCAGGGAGAGCAATATCCTGGCGATCCAGCTGAGCTTGCCCAGCCTGCTTCGCTACGAGGACCGCAACTCGATGGCGTACTCCATCGAGTCGCGGGTGCCGTTTCTCGACCATCGCCTGGTCGAGTACGGTGTGGCCCTCGACAGCGGACTGAAGATCCGCGACGGCTGGCACAAGTACGTCCTGCGCAAGACGGGCGAAAGCCGGTTGCTGCCCGAAGTGCTGTGGCGGCGCGACAAGAAGGGCTT
Source organism: Gammaproteobacteria bacterium (assembly GCA_016874095.1). GTDB lineage: Bacteria > Pseudomonadota > Gammaproteobacteria > Steroidobacterales > QUBU01. Next base: position 4,435 of record VGVH01000008.1, read on the forward strand.
CCTGACACCGCAGCGGCGCTGGCTCGGCGAGCTGCGCGGGCTATTGCAAGAGTACCTCGGCAGCTATGAATGGCCGGCGCAGCTGCGCCGCGAGAAGATCATCGAAATGGCAGAAACCGACATCAACAACCCCACTCACCTGAGCGAGTTCTGGCGCATGATCTCGTTTTTGAAGTGGCTGGAAACGTACCGGATCAGGATGTGAGCACGAGCATGACGAAGAACGCTGTCACCAACATCGCGCAGATCGGCGTCGGGTACTGGGGGCCCAACCTGTTGCGCAACCTCGTCGCCAACGCGCGCTGCAAGGTTCGCACCGTCGTGGACCAGGCCGAGGACCGGCGCAAGTACGTCGAGGGCCTTTACCCGGGCGTCAAGGTCGTTGCCGACAGTGCCGATCCGCTGAAGGATCCCACGATTGAAGCCGTCGTGATTGCCACCCCCGTGGCCACGCACTTCGATCTCGTCGTCAAGGCGCTCGAGGCCGGCAAGCACGTGCTGGTCGAGAAACCCATGGCCACCACGGTGGCTGAGGTCGAAACGATAGGCGAGCTGGCGAAACGCAAGGGCCTGGTCGCCATGGTCGGCCACACCTTCATCTACAACGCCGCGGTGCGCTACCTCAAGAAGCTCATCGACAGCGGTGAGCTCGGGGAAGTGCGCTACATCTACAGCCAGCGCCTGAACCTCGGCCGCATCCGCTCCGACGTGGACGCGCTGTGGAACCTCGCTCCCCACGACATCAGCATCCTGCAGTACCTGCTCGGCGATCCGGACCCGGTGCAGTGCACCCGCCACGGCATGGCGTTCATCCAGCCGGGCGTAGACGACGTGGTGTTCCTCAACATCGTCTATCCGAACCGGATCATGGCCAACATCCACGTGAGCTGGCTCGACCCGAGCAAGATCCGCTGCATGACCGTGGTAGGCTCGAAGAAAATGGCCGTGTACGACGATGTGGCCGATCACAAGATCGCCATCTACGACAAAGGCATCGACAAGGTTGCCGTGCTCGGCAAGGACATGGACTTCGATTACACCGACTTCTTCAAGTTCCAGCACCGCTCCGGCGACGTGCTGTTCCCGAAGATCGACTTCAAGGAACCGCTCGGCCAGGAGATCAACCATTTCCTCGACTGCATCCAGCTCGGCACCGAGTGCATGACCGGCTCGAAGCACGCTGCCAAGGTCACCGCGATCCTCGCCACATGAACGCGCCGACCGTCAAGAGCATCGCCATCCGCAATGTCAGCTTCGGCACGGGCGTCACGGTCGTCGAGCCCGTCAACCTGTACGGGTGCACGATCGGCGACGGCTGCTTCGTCGGTCCGTTCGTCGAGATCCAGAAGGACGTCACCATCGGCGCCCGCTGCAAGATCCAGTCGCACGCCTTCATCTGCGAGCTCGTGACTATCGGCGATGACTGTTTCATCTCCCACGGCGCTATGTTCATCAACGACCTGTTTCGCACGGGCGGGCCCGCCGGCGGCGACAAGCGCCAGTGGCGCGCCACTCGCATCGGCAACCACGTGTCCATCGGCACCAACGCCACCATCCTGCCGGTGCAGATCGCCGACAACGTCGTCATCGGCGCGGGCTCGGTTGTGACCCAGGACATTCTCGAGCCGGGCATCTACGCTGGTAATCCGGCAAAATTGATTCGCGCTCTTTAGAGGTCCTGCCGGGCGCGCGAGCGCGCACCCTGCGGCAGGGACGTAGCATTTCGGTTCCGGAGTTTTTTCATGCAAGTGCCTTTCGCCGACCTGAGGCAGCAATACCAGGCCATAAAGCCGGAAATCGACGCCGCCATCGCCGGCGTCATCGCCGAGACGGCCTTCGTGCGCGGCAAGTACGTCAACGCCTTCGAGGCCGACTACGCGCGCGGTTACGGCGTCGAGCACTGCGTGAGCTGCGCCAACGGCACCGATGCCATCTACATCGCGCTCAAGGCGCTCGGCGTCGGCCCCGGCAGCGAGGTCATCACCGTCGCCAACAGCTGGATCGCCACCTCCGAGGTCATCACGCAGGCCGGCGCGAAGCCGGTGTTCGTCGACATCGAGCCCGACTACTACAACATCGACGCGGGGAAGATCGAGGCGAGGGTCACCGCGCGCACGAAGGCCATCATCCCGGTGCACCTCTTCGGCCAGCCGGCAGACATGACGGCAATCCGCGATATCTGCACCCGGCGCGGACTCAGGCTCATCGAGGACTGCGCCCAGGCCCATTTCTCCGAGTACGACTTCGGCGCGCCCAAGGGCGGCAAGCGCAAGGTCGGCACCATCGGCGACATCGGCACGTTCAGCTTCTATCCGGGCAAGAACCTCGGTGCCTATGGCGACGCCGGGGCGATCGTCACCAACGACGCGGCGCTCGCGCGCAGCATGCGCACCTTCGCCAACCATGGCTCGATGTCGAAGCACGAGCACGAGATCGAGGGCATCAACAGCCGTCTCGACGGCCTGCAGGCAGCGATCCTCTCGGTGAAGCTCCGGCACATCCATGACTGGACCCGCCGCCGCCAGGAGGCAGCGACCATCTACGACAAGCTGCTCGCCGGACTCGGTGGCATCGTCACACCGAAGATCCGGCCCGAGGGCAGCCACGTCTTTCACCTCTACGTCGTCCGCGCCCGCGACCGCGACGGCCTGCAGAAGCACCTGGAGTCGCGCGGCATCGGCACTGGCGTCCACTACCCCAAGCCGCTGCCCTTCCTCAAGGCTTACCAGTACCTCGGCCACAAGCCCGAGGATTTTCCGGTCGCCTATCGTTACCAGCGCGAGATCCTCTCGCTGCCGATGTTCCCGGAGATCAGCCGCGAGCAGGTGGAGTACGTCGTGGCGGAGATCCGCGCCTTTTACGGCCAGACATGAAGCTGGCGATCGTCACGGGGCATTTCAGCCCCGAGGTCGGTTACCAGGAGGTTTGCCTCGCGCGCGCCTATGCGCGACTCGGTCACGAAGTTCACGTATTCACGTCCACCGCCGTATCGCCGAATACACGCGGCGTCGTGAAGCAGGATTACGCGCCCGGCACCGCACGGGACGAGCGCTATGGCTATCGGGTGACGCGCCTGCCTTATCGGCTGTCGTTCGGCGTCAACGTCGTGTCTCCGGGGCTGCGAGCCGCGGTCCTCGCCTTCCGGCCCGACATCACCATCATCATCGGACTGGCCAAGCTGTTCCCGGCCGCGCTGCTGTGTGATGAACTGCGCCTGCATTCAAGGCTGATCGCCCTGTTCGGCGACGCACGCGAGTACGCCCAGCGCGGCAGCCTGGCAGCGCGAGTGAGGACATTTCTCCAGCAGCTGCTGTTCATCGCGATGAAGCGGCGCTTGTACCGGCGCGCGGTGCGTTTCTGCGACCGGCTGGTACTCAATCACGCCGAGACGCTCGATCTCTACCTGGAGCAGCTGCGCCCTCGGGATAGGGCGCGATTTGACGAAATCGTTCTGCCGCTCACGCTGGGCTTCGACCCTGACGAGTTCTTCTTCGATACCAAGGACCGGGATGCGACCCGAACGAAATTCCGAATCGCCCCCCAGGATGTCGTGCTCGTCACCGCGACGCGCGTCATGCGCGGCAAGGGACTCGAGGGCATCATCACCCGCGTCAGCGCGCTGGCCCGAGCCGGCCTGCCGATCCGCTATCTCATCGTCGGCTTCCTCGAGGACGCCTACGCGGGCGAACTCAGGGCCTTGATCGCGGCGCAGCCGGATCCGGGCCGCTTCATCGGCCTGCCGTTCCAGGACCACGAAGCCATCCGCCGCATTTACTGCGCCGGGGACGTGGGAATCTGGATCAAAGCCGCGATCTCCATTCAGGAAGCCATGGGCACGGGGCTGCCCGTGGTGCTCGAGGACAAGCCCGTCGTGCGCCACCTGGTGCGCGACGGCGAGAACGGCTGGTTCTTCCGGCCAGGCGGGCTGGAAGTACGTATCGGCGATGCGGCCGGTGCGCTGGTCGCCATGCCGCCCGAACAACGCTCGGCCGCGCGCATTACGCGCGCCGAGAGCAACCGGCAGATGCTGTCCTACGACATGATCGCCGCGCGCATTGTCGCCGGACTGGCATCGCGTCAGGTGTAGCCAGCGATGACGTCGAATGCCGCTTCACGCGGCACCTGCTGTGCATATTCACTGGGACCGCGATCTGGCCGTTCGCCTGCGGGAGGAGACTGCCCGGATCCTGAAGCCCTGGCTGGGCGACCAGGCCGGGAGCGCGGCCGATTCCGCCTGAACTGTCCCTCTGTCGGACAGGCGTCGATCAGGCTCGGCGGGTGCCTGTTAGAATGACACCGCCGCTGCTGATATCAGGTGAATAAGAAAATGGAGCGTGCAATCCATGATTGACCTGTATTTCTGGCCGACCCCGAACGGGTGGAAAATCGCCCTCATGCTCGAGGAATGCGGCCTTGCCTACAACGTCGTCAAGACGGATATTGGCCGAGGCGGACAGTTCAAACCCGAATTCATCGCCATCAGTCGCAATAACAAGATTCCTGCAATTGTCGATCATGCCGGGCGTGACGGGCCGATTTCCGTGTTCGAGTCAGGCGCGATTCTGCTGTATCTCGCGGAGAAGACAGGCCGGTTCATTCCGCGCGACACGCACGGACGCTATGACGTGATCCAGTGGCTGTTCTGGCAGATGGCTAACCTGGGGCCGATGGCGGGTCAGTTCGGTTATTTCCGGAACTACTCCAAAGAAAAGATCCCGGCAGCCATCGAACGCTATGGCAATGAATACGACCGCCTGCTCGGGGTCATGAATAGCCGGCTGCAGGATCGCGATTACCTGGCGGGCGACTATTCCATTGCCGACATGGCAGCGATGCCCTGGGTAAGAGCCCACGACCGCATGGGCGTATCACTCGAGCAGTTCCCCAGGGTGCAGCGCTGGCTGAACGCGATCGTGGCGCGCCCTGCCACCACCCGGGCCTACGAGGTGGGCGTGGACTGGTTTCGCAATGGCGGCAAACCGGACGAAGAAAGCCGCAAGAACCTGTTTAATCAGAGCGCAAGCAGCGTCGGCGAGGCCATAAAGAAAGCCGCCGGGGACGCCTGAAGAGGCGCATCAGCCACACCGGGATCGATACGGCATGTTCATCAACTTCTGGTATGCCGCGGAGCTGGCCGGGAACGTTACCGATAAGCCGGTTGGCGTGCGGATGCTGGGCCATGATTTCGTGCTGTTCCGGGACACGCAGGGGAAGGTCCATTGCCTGAGCAACGTGTGCGCGCACCGGGGCGCAGCACTTGCCGATGGCAAGTTGAAGGGCGACTGTATCGAATGCCCTTATCACGGCTGGCGCTACGATGCCGATGGCATCTGCACGACTGTCCCTTCGCTGGGCAGCGGTGCAAACATCCCGAAGCGCGCGCGCGTCGATTCGTATCCGACGGTCGAGCGTTACGGACTGGTGTTCGCGTTTCTGGGCGACCTGCCGGAGGGACAACGGCCGCCCATCATGCCGTGCAGGGAATGGGGCCAGGACGGCTGGCGTGCGACAACCATCGTGTTCGATTGGGATTTCGACTACAAGCGCTCGCTGGAAAATGCGCTTGATCCGGCCCACAACGAATTCGTGCATACGACGCACATCGACAGGCAGGAGGGCAAGGCCTTCCAGGTCCCCGACCTGGAGCTGATCAATCACGAATGGGGCACGGGTTTTCATATCGAGATGCCCGCACCACCCATGTTCGAAGAGAAAATGGCGGCGACAGCGGACCGCAACAAGCCGAGTATTTTCCATATCTACGTCGGCTACCACGGCATATCGAGTTTCTGGACTTTCATCGAGCCGACTCCCAGATTCCTGCGCCGGCAACATTTCTACGAAACCCCGGTCGAGCCGGGAAGAACCCGGATCTTCACCATCGACATGCGCAATGCGATGCTTGATCCGGCCGATGATGCGCGCATGATCAAGATGGACACGATGGTCGCCAATGAAGACGGCCGGGTGCTGCGGGGCCTGAGGCCGGTGTTGCAACCTGCAAACAACACCAGGGAAAACCTGGTGCCTGCCGACAAGCACGTCGCGCATTACCGTGAGAAGGTCAAGGAATACGAGGCGCTGGGCTGGCGGATCGACCAGGACGAGATCGCGCAAAACAGGCTGAAGGTTGTCTACGCGATCCCGAGCCCTGCGCGGCGCACGTCAAGAAACTGGACGCTGGAGTCGGTCCCGTTGCTGCCTGCAAAAAAGGCTGCGGCGGGAAACCCGCAGGTGTCCACCAGCAAGCAGTAAACGCGACAAGGGCAACCCACAAACCGGGGGGAATTCACATGAGTGACAAGTGGCGCTATCACAAGATCGACCGCAAGTCGGCGGAAACCTACGGCGCGCCCAGCGGTGAGCTGACTTACTTCCTGTCTACAGCCAGGGAGTCGGGCGGCAAGGTTACCGTCATGGATTCGTATTTCCCCAAGGGCAGCGGGGTCCCATGGCACATTCACAAAATGGACGAGGAACTTTTCTACATCACCTCCGGACGCTACAAAATCGGCGTCGGCAACGAGGAAATGGAGCTGGGAGTCGGCGAAATGGCCATCGCCGGAATCGGCGTGCCGCGCATGTTCAAGGCACTCACGGACGATGCCTGGATGCTGGTGATCAATGCACCGGCCGGACCGGCAGAGGGATTCCTGCGCTATATGCAGGGCCTGAACCTGCGCGGGCCGCCGGGGCCGGAGGTGTTCGAGACCTGTGAAAAAGAGTTCGGCGTGATTTTCGGTAAGGGCGATGGCAGCTGGTAACCGCCATATGCAGCGATTCATCGGCCTGCCGGTTTTTCTGCTGATTCTCTCAATCGGCATCCTGTCCGGTTGTGCTGCCGGAGGCGCAGCAAGGAAGCCCGGGTTCAAGGCCGATGGGCCCACCGTATTCGTCACCGGAGCGAACCGCGGGCTCGGTCTGGAGTTCACGCGACAGTACGCGGCCAGGGGCTGGAACGTCATTGCTACCGCTCGCCGGCCGGATGAGTCGGCCGAACTGCAGGCATTGCTTGCCCAGTATCCGCAGCTTGCGGTCGAGGCAATGGATGTAACCGTTCAGGCGGACGTGGAGCGTGTCGCCCTACGCTTCAGGGATCAACCGATCGATGTGCTGATAAACAATGCGGGCGTCTGGGGCAACCTTGATGCGCAGACTTTCGGCCAGCTTGATTACGACGCGTACAAATGGATCTATGAGGTCAATGCAATCGGGCCACTGCGTGTAACCGAGGCCTTGCTCGCCAACGTCGAAGCCAGCAAGCAGAAGAAGATCATCATTCTCGGCGGTGGCATGGGTACCCGGGCCACCGTCCAGCAATCGCCCGGAGGTCACTACTGGTATCGCATGAGCCGCGCAGCCAACCTCATTTCGATGGCGATTTTGCAAAGAGAGACCAGGAGGCGCGGTGTCATCGTCGGCATCATTTCGCCGGGCAAGGTCGACACCCAGATGCTGAAGGACTCCGGATGGCCTGATACATTTCCAAGAATCAGCGCCAAAGACAGCGCCGGCTTCGTTATCGAACAGATCGCCCTGCTTACGCCTGAGAAAGGCGGCGAACTGATCAACTATGACGGCAAGATAATCGGCTGGTAATCAGGCCCAGTGCCAGTCGTGACCGGTCACCTGTTCCTGCTCGCAGGTGACAGCGCCAGGGGGAAGAATGATCAAGCCATGGACAGCCACCTGCGTGCAGGTGCTCAACCACACGGTCAATCACGCGAAGACCCGCGAAGAGGCCATGCAGATTGTCAATCGCAGCCTCGACCGCTGGGAAATACTGATCCTGGGGGGCATCGCGCCGGGTCAGGCGCGGCCGAACAATGCCAATCAGCTGGTTCTCTTCCCTGAGTTTGCGCTGCAGGGTTTTCCGATTCTCGAATCGGTGGATGAATGGATAGAGAAAGCCTGTTTTGAAATTCCGGGGCCGCAGACGCAGCGGCTGCAGACCATGGCGCAGAAGTACAAACTGTACATCGGCGCCAATTCCTATGAGCGCGATACGGCCTGGCCCGGGATCTACTTCAACTGTTCCTATCTGATCGATCCGAGCGGCGAGATCATCCTCAAGTATCGGCGAATCAATACCCTGCATTCAGTGTCACCGCATGACGTGATGGAAAAGTACCTGGACATGTACGGTATAGAAGGTACGTTCCCGGTCGCTGACTGCGAGCTCGGCAAGATCGCCATGATGCCTTGCGCCGAGATCATGTATCCGGAAGCGGCGCGCGCGTTCATGATGCGGGGCGCGGAAGTGATTCTGCACCCCACCAGCGACAACGGCGGCATGGACCTGTGGGCATGGGAGTCCGCGAAGAGGGTCCGCGCCGCCGAAAACATGCTGTACCTCGTTTCCTGCAATGCGGGCGGCTCCGTGGGTGGCGCAATCCCCGGTAATTTCAACATGGGCCATTCGAAAATATTCGACTTCAACGGACGCCTGCTGGGCGAATCAGGAGGGCCAGGGGAAACCGTCCTGCCGTCTGCGACCATCGACATCGAGGAATTGCGTCGCGAGCGCGCGGACTGCATGTCGTACAACCGCATCCTGAGTCAGCGCCACGATATCTACCGGAAGGTATATGACGCCGCCCAGTTCATTGCACCGAACGCCTACCTGGAAAACCGCATGCCCTCGCGCAAGGCCTCGATGGATCTCTTGCGGGACAGCCTCAGGAACGCGACCGCCCGCGGCAGCATCACCCTGCCTGAATGATCCGCCATGACAGGAGCCCAGTCCGCGATCGCCAGCATCATGGGTGAACGAGGTCGCTTGCGCACCGCCCATGAAATGCTGAATGCGGCACTGCAGGCGCAGGGCAGGGCCCCGTCGTTCGTGCCTTTCTATATTGCCGTGGCTGATTTCATGCAGGCGGCCATGGGCCGCCTGGACCGCCAGGATGTAAAGATGCTGGACCGGCTGGCCGAGAAACTCGGCAAGCCGACCCCTGAGGAAAGAGAGATCATCGCCGAGGTGCACCGGCGGCTTGATGGCAATCGGGCGCATCTGCGGAAGTTTCTGGCCGCCGGGGCGCGGTTGCAAACCGATCAGGCGGATCCGGCTGCCATCGAGGAATTCGAGTCGACAAGTGCCGCGTACATCGACTATATCCACAACCGCATGGGGCACCACGCACCGAGCACCGACATGGCACGCCGGTTGTTCTCGGAAGCGGACTGGGTCGAGATGGCGGCCATTGATCCGGAGTACTTTGCCCGGGAGAAACAGCTCTATTCCCGGCTCCTGGAGAGCCGTCCCGAATGCGTGCCGCTGGGCCTGGCCGCAGAAGAGTACGTCAGGCTATATCGCAGCGACAAAGGTCTGGACTGATTCAGCTCCAGCGCTCCGCCGCTGCCAGACTCGCGCGGTAGGGCTTTAAACCCAGGGTCAATAAAGCGAGTGCCGGTAACGCGACCAGCGCGGTCATGAGCGCCAGCGAATCACTGATGCGCTCCGGGGCGCCGAACACGTAATCGGTCAGCAATGCCACGCTCGTTGCACCCAGGCCGAGTCCCATTACGTTCGTGATCAGCAGAAACACCGCGGATACCTGGGCGCGCATTTCATTCGGGGTAATCAATTGCAGGGCGGCGACATTGGTGCCCTGGGGAAATGTCAGAAAGAACACGAGGACGGTCACCAGCGTCAGCGACAGGTCGAAATCCGTAACCAGGGGCGCGGCAATGCCGCAGGGAATGGCGATCCACAGGGAATGCACGGCAGTGCGCAACGGTGCGTCCGGGCGGCCACGCCCGGCGAGCCAGGAGCACCAGAAACTGCCGGCCATTACGCCCGCCACGCCGCCCAGCGTTGCCAGCGGTCCGAACAGCTTGCCGACCTCGCCCGCGTCCAGCCCGTGCACACGCATGAAGAACACCGCGATCCAGCTCAGATAGCCCAGGGTGAACATTGCGCTGAGGGACATGCCGCCGATCAGGGTGCCGTAGGTCGCAAAGCGGGAACGCGCGAAATCAGCCACTGCGCGCAGCGACAGGCTCGAGTCCTTCGACGTTTGCATCAGCCCTGTGCGGACAGGCTCGCGGATGGTGAGCAGCGCCCATAGTCCCAACGCTATGCCGGGCAGGCCGGTAATCAGGAAAACCAGTTGCCAGGAGCGTATCGCGCCCAAGACCGGCAAGTCGATGACGCCGACACTTTCCGCGTACGAGGCGATCGCGCCGCCAACGACGAATGCCAGGCCCGAACCGATCGGCGCACCCAGCATCATCACCGCGTAGGCGAGCGGCAGTTTCCTGCGAGGAAAGTAATCGCTGATCAGCGAGTAGGCTGCAGGCATCAACGTAGCCTCGCCGACTCCCAGACCAACCCGGGCAAGAAAAAGTTGCGCGTAGGTTTGCGCCAGTCCGCAGAGCGAGGCCATGATGCTCCAGGATGTTGCGCCTATGCCGATGATCCAGCGGCGGGACCGACGATCGGCCAGCCGACCCATCGGCACGCCGATCACGCTGTAGAAAAGCGCGAACGCAAGACCCGACAACAGGCTTACCTGCGTATCACTGACATTGAAATCCGCTTTCAGCGGTTCAATGACGAGTGAGATCACCGTGCGATCGAGAAACGACACGATATACAGCAAGGTCAGCATGCACACCACGTACCATGAGTACGCTGAGCCTGGCATCGATGCAGCTGGCAGGTCGGGGGTGCGGGTCATTTTCGGGCCAGTGTAGCGGCTGGCCGAAGCGGCGGCGATCGGCCGTGAGGCGGGCTGGTCGCACCTGACGCCGGTCCATACGCAGATCTACGCTTTCGCGAGAGCTGGCAAATAGCCTATCCTTTCCCGATATACAGCCACGGTTCCGGGACGGGAAAGCATCATGTTCATCAACTTTTGGTATCCGATCGCGCTCAGCAAGGACGTCACCGGCGAGAAACCGCTGGAAGTCGGCATCATGGGCCTCAAGCTCGTGGCCTTCCGCGACACCGGCGGGGCCGCGCATGTCCTGAGCAACACCTGCATCCACCGCGGCGGAGCGCTCGGTCGCGGCAAGATCCGGGGCGACAACGTGGCCTGCCCGTACCACGGCTGGCAGTTCAGCGGCAGCGGCAAGTGCAGCCAGATCCCGACGCAGCCGACGGACCAGGCGCCGCCGAGCCGCGCCAAGGTCGACAGCTACCCCACCGAGGAGCGCTACGGCATCCTGTTTGCCTTCCTGGGCGACCTGCCCGAGGCCGAACGTCCGCCCATCTTCGAAATTAAGGAGTTCAACGACCCGAAGTGGCGGGCCAATGACGTGGTCTCGTTCGAGCTCGGCGCCTATTACCAGCGCTCCATCGAGAACGGCCTCGACGCCGCCCACAACGAGTACGTGCACCCGCTGCAGGGCGCGCCAACGATCGTCGAGAACCTGCGCAAGTTCCCGCTCGAGGTGGTGGATGTCCCCTGGGGCTGCGAGTTCATGTTCCCGGCGAGCGGCTACACGTCGAAGGAGACCAAGCTCATCGGCGTCAGCGACGGCACGACCTGGGCAGGCTCGGGACACCACGGGCCGAATTGCCTGATAACGCGCATCCACTTCAGCCCGGAGAAGATGTTCCGCCAGTACTTTTTCGAGGCACCGGTCGGCCCCGACCGCACGCGGGTCTTCTTCGTCAACATGCGCAGCTTCATGCTCGATCCGGCGATGGACCAGAAGCTGATGGACGTCAACATGCGCATCGCGCAGGAAGACATCGACATCATCGAGAACCTGGATCCGGTGCGGACGCCGGAGTCCACCACGATGGAGATGCTGACGACCGTCGACAAGCCCATCCTGCGCTACCGCGAACTGCTGAAGGAATGGGAATCCAGGGGCTGGCGCATCGACTGGCATGCCCTGCAGGAACAGCGCGGCGACGTCGCCTTCGCCTTCCCGAGTCCGGGGCGACGCACCGAGAAGAGCTGGATCCTGCGCACGGTGCCGCGGCATGCGCCGGCGGAAAAGTTGCGGGAACTGAAGGGGATCGCCTGATCCACCCGCAGGTTCGGCCGGATCAGCAGCCGATGACCCGACCCGGGTTCATGATGCCCCGCGGATCGAGCGAGCGCTTCAGCGTCCGCATCAGTTCGACCTCGGTCGGCGAACGGACCAGGCCGAGATAGGCTGCTTTCTCGGTGCCGATACCGTGCTCGGCCGACACTGAGCCGCCAATGCCAGCGAGCGGCTCGTAGACGATGCGCTCCACGGCAGCACGGGCAGCTGCCGATTCGTCCTGCACGCTGATCCAGAGGTGCAGGTTGCAGTCGCCCATATGCCCCCAGACCACGCAGGCCGCGTCCTGCCAGCGGGCTGCCAGCGCGCTGCGTACTCCCGCCACGTAGTTTTCCATCGCGGCAATCGGCAGGGCGACGTCGAACATGAACACCGGGCCGATGCGCAGCACCTGCTCGACGTCGTCACGCAGGGCCCAGAGCCCGGCGACCTGAGCCTTCGATTTCGCGACGGCGGCATCCGCAACGATGCCTTCCTCGACGAGTTGCCCGAGTACGGCCAGGAAACGCTCGTGATCGCCGGACTCGTCGCCGCCGAGTGACTCGACCAGGCAGTAATAGGCGTGCTGCGACGCGAGCGGTGGACGGTTTCTGGCCGGCGGCGTGGTCACCAGCGCATAGAACTCCGGCCACATGACCTCGAACGCGCTGAGCGTGCCCCCGAGCCTCCGGTCGAGCGCCTTCAGCAGCACCGGCAGGCGATCGAAACTCCCGATGCCGAGGAAGGCGACGTTCTGGCTCACGGGGTCCTCGCGCAGCCGCAGCACGGCCCGCGTTACGACGCCCAGAGTCCCTTCACTGCCGATGAACAGTTGCTTGAGGTCGTAGCCGGCGTTGTTCTTGATGAGCCGGTTCAGAGACGAGAGGATGGTCCCATCGGCCAGGACCACTTCGATGCCGAGAACATGGTCTCGCATCATCCCGTAGCGCAGCACGCGGTTGCCTCCCGCGTTCGTCGCGATCGTTCCACCGATCGTAGCGGTGCCGCGTGCCCCGAGATCGAGCGGAAAATTGAGCCCCGCCGAACGCGCCGCGTCCTGCAGCGCCTGCAGCGTGACTCCCGCCTGCACGGTCGCTGTCCGGCCCAGCGGGTCCAGCTCCTCGATGGTGCGCAGCCGCTCCAGAGACAGGAGGATCTGGGAAGATCCGGCCGTTGCGCCCTCGACCAATCCCGTTCCGCCGCCATGCGGAACGACCTCCTGGCCCGCCTCGTGGCAAAGGCGCAGCACGGCGGCAACGGCTGCCGCCGAACCCGGCCGCGCGATGGCCAATGCGCGGCAGGGATGCGGCGAGCTCCAGGTCTCCGCGCGCGCCGTCACCTCGTCGCCCGTGAGGAGTCCTCCGGCTCCCAGTTCCGCGGCGAGACGGTCCAGGAGCACGCTCACGAACGCTGCCCCGCCCGGGTGGGAGAACGGCTCAACCGGCGCCGGTCTGCTGCAGCCAGAGCGCCTGGGCCTCCTGCCAGGTCACGAGGGCCCGTGTCGTGCCGCTCTCGTCGATGAAATTCAGCGGGCCCAGAAAGGTCATGTAGAACTCGCTGGGCTCTGGAAAGTAGGTACGGTCGTGCCGCGCATTGCATGCCTCGTAACCATAACTCGGTGCGATCGCCGTCGCACCCCCCTGATTTATCCCGCCGCGCACCTCCATCTTGCCGCGCGTCAGGTAGTACTCGCCCGGGCCGATGTGGACGTGCCGGGCAAAGGAGGAGCCCTTCGGGCAGTCGAAAATCCCGGTCCACGCGCCCATTTCGGGCGCAACATGCAGCAGTTTCCAGCGTATCCCGCCCTCCGACAGCGCCCCGGGAAACGGCTGCCACTTCACGGCGTCGATCTGTACGTATTCGCCAACGAGCGGCGAGTGGCTGGTGTAGTTGTCGAGTTGCTTAGCGGCCATGGTCGCCTCTCCCTGTTGACTGGGCGTGAATCGTCCCCTGAGCGGACGTTCTGCGACCGTCGGGGAGTGACCAGGGGATGCTGCGCGCCGGGACTCGCCGGAACCTTGCTCGCAACGCAACCCTGACCTGCCACGCAGGCAGGCCACCCGGCTGGTTTGCGTGACCTGCTGTTGTGGCGAAGCAACGTTTCGCGCCGGTGGGCAAGGTGTCAGGGCTCGTGTACGCTCCAGAGGCGCGGCGCGCGAGCCTGAACCGGCCCGGTGGTCGGCATGCGGGGGCTCCAGGGCGCGGAAGGTGGCAGGTGGCGGGTTTGCATCGCAGTTGGTCTACCGATGCCTTCGAGGTGCAGCAACGCCACGAGGCTTGGGACCAGGCGCTGTGCAGCCTTTATGGCCGATGGACGAGCGCGCGCCCGGCGTGCAGCGGCTTTTCGGCCCGCGTGGAGTACCACACGCTGCAGAACTTCAGTGTGGTGGAGTGCATCTGTGATCCCTGCGCTGCTACCCGTGGCCGAATCGAATTGCAGGCCGACGATCGCGACTTCATTGCGCTTCAGTTAGTGCTGGCGGGCGCGGAACAGATTCGCTTCGATAGAGAACAGTACGAGCTCGTTCCGGGCGACATCTTCATCTGGGACAGCACACGGCCGATGGATTTCCGGGTAACCGCACGGCTGCACAAGATTTCCGTACTGCTGCCTTTGTCCCGGTTCCAGGCCTGGCTCCCGCAAGACTGGCAGGACATCGATCGACTGCTGCGGCCACGCACGGGAGCGGCAGCATTGCTGGCATCGTACATCGAATCGTTGTCACCGCGGACACGGCCCGACAGCCTCAAACACTGCGATGCGCTGGTCGAGACCACGATCGGTCTTCTGATCAACTCGCTCGATGTGGATGCGCCGACTGCCCCGGAATCGCAACGCGACATGCACCTCGGGAGCGTTCGGCACTATATCGCCCAGCACTTGACCGACGCCGACCTGTCACCGGCGCGCATCGCGCTGGCCAGCCGCATTTCCGTGCGTTACCTGCACTGGCTCTTCGAGGGGACGGGTTCCAGCGTCAGCCAGTACATCATCCGGGAACGGTTGCAACGTTGCCGGCGGGACCTGGAGAACCCGGCGATTCCCGCACGCAAGCTGATCGATGTCGCCGTCGCCGCCGGATTCAACGACGTGACGCACTTCAGCCGGCGCTTCAAACAGGAATTCGGCCTGTCGCCCAGGGATTTTCGCCAGCAGGCAGCGGCGGCCCGACGCGATGGTCCAGGTGTGCGGCACTTGCCCGGACAACAGCCGATCTAGAGAACATCAACCTGGACCAAAAATCCCGGGTCACGTCACTCGGCGCCTAGTCCGCTTTTGTCCAGGTCACGCGCGCGAGGCTCTCGCGATACGGGCCGAGGCTGCGGGCAATCAACCACGAGCCGATCATGCCCATGACGAAGGTCACCAGTGCCATCGAGTAGTGCACCTTGAGCCGATCCTCGAACACGTAGTCCGTGACCCAGCCCATGACGACGGGTCCGAATCCGGCGCCCGCGATGCCCACGACGAGGATGTACAGCGAGGTAACGAAGCCGCGCAACTGGTTGGGCGTGATTTCCGCGACCGCAGCCAGCGCCTGCGCCGGCGGGAAATTGGTGAACACCCCGGCGACGGCGTAGCCCAAGATCACGAGCTCGGGCGAGGGCAGGAGCGGCGCGATCGTCGTGCCGAGCGTGAGTCCTATGCCGCCGACCAGCACCGTGCGCATGGTGCCGTCCGCGTGGCCGCGCGCCTTGAACCAGTTGGCGACGTAACCGCTCGCAATGGCGGACACGATGCCGGCCGTGCCGCCGGCGATGCCGTACCAGATGCTGAAGTCCTTGATCGTCCATCCGTGCACCCGGACGAACAGCGTCGGCAGCCAGTTCACCCAGCCATAGACCGCCAGCACGATCAACGCGACGCCGAAGTGGTGGCAGAGCAGTGTGCTGCGGTTCTGCCGGATGAAGGCCTTCGCCTCGGCCCAGTTGCCCTGTTGCGCGGCCGCGAGATCGCGGCGCGCCGGTTCCCGCACCGTGAGGGCAATCATCAGCGCGGGCACCAGCCCGGCCAGGCCGATGATGATGAACACCGCCTGCCACGCCGGGATCAGGCCGAGGCCCGGCATGTCGAAACTGTTGCCACCGGTGGGTCCGCCGATGAAGCCGATCACCAGGCCGCCGCCCAGGTAGGTGACGCCGGTGCCGAGCGCCGTGGCCATCGTGTAGATGCCGAAGGCCTTGGGCCTGTCCTTCGGGGGGAAGTAGTCGCCGATGAGCGAGGTCGCGCAGGGGTTCAGCGTCGCTTCACCGACGCCGACGCCGGCGCGCATCGCAAACAGTCCGGTGAAACTCCGCACGAGTCCGGCGCCAGCCGTCATCAGGCTCCAGACCGCCGTGCCCGCCGCCAGCAGCCACTTGCGGTTGCCGCGATCGGCGAGCCAGCCGAGCGGCAGGCCGAACAGCGTGTAGAACAGCGCGAACGCCAGCCCCTGGATGAACCCCATCTGCGAGTCGCTCAAGCCGATGTCGGCCTGGATTGCGGGCGTCAGCAGCCCGACGATGATCCGGTCCATGAAGCCGAAGAGATAGGCGAAGCAGATCACCCCGAGGCAATACCAGGCGTAGGCAGGGCGCGGATAGGCCGGTTCGGGGGTCATCGGGTGCCTTTCAGGTCCGGAGGGCGGCAGCAGCGGCAAGCGTACTGGATCGGTGAGGTCAGTCGCCAGACGCGGTGGCGAAATCGATCAGCACGCGATTGAAGGCCTGTGGGTATTCGATGAACGACAGGTGTCCTGCGCGCGCGAAGACATGCAGTTGGGCATCCGGGCTCGACTGTCCGACCAGGCGGAACAGTTCGAGACCCGATGCCAGCGAGCCCTCCGGATCGTTGGCGCCCCAGACGACCAGCACGGGCACCTTCAGCCGGCCTGCTTCGAGATCCGCGAGCAGCTCCTGCTTGAGCCGGCGAAAGCTCGGGTGTGCCGGGCTCATGCCGCTTTTGGCGAACCACGCCTGACCCGCGGCGTACTTGGGCTGCCGGGTCATGGCGACAAGCCGTTCGACGCGCTGGTCCGTCAGGTTGTTGCCGGTGTATGAAAACAGCGCCATGCCGCGTCGCGCGCTCTCGAGAGTTTCGCCGGCCGGCGGGTGCAGCTCGCCGCTCAGGTAGAGATAGAAACGGATGGCGGCTCCGGCGTCCCGCGACGGCGACACCATGGTGCCGTCGACGAGGGTGAGCGAGGCGATGCGCTCCGGTTGATCCAGCGCGAGGCGCGTGACGGGCCAGCTGCCCTGCGAGTGGCCGACGAGGTGCACGCGCCCAGGCGCCTTCAGTCGCAGGAATTCCCCGAGATGGGCAACGACGCGCGGGTAGTAGTCGCGATAGTCGTCGAGGTCCGCCGGATGGTCCGTGTAGCCCTGCCCGAGGCGATCGAGCGCCAGCACCCGGAAATGCCGCGACAGGGCGCGGAAGTTCTGCTGCCAGTCCCACGCCGTGCCATCCATCGAGGAGGGCTGGCCGCCGTGCACGAGCACCATCGGCGGACCGCTGCCGGCCTCGAAATAGCGCGTGCGCACGCCGAGCACATCGATGTGGCGGGCGTCAGCTTCCCGCATGTCGTCGAGCCACTGCGGCCGGGGCGGCCTTGCCCAGGCGATGGCCTCGCGCCGGATGCCATCGCGCCCCGCGACGGGCACGACAATCTTCGCCGCGCCCGGTCGTTCATCGAGGGCGGAGACCGCGACCTCAAGGGAATGGCGGGAGCAGCGCGGCGCAGGCACCCGACCCGGTGCCAGCTGCATGCCGTCGCCCGCCGGAAAACCCAACGCCCCGGCACAGTCGTCGCCCAGCTCGAGACCGGGCGGCGTGTGCAGCTTCAATATCAGTCCGCCACGTCGCTGCCGCAGTTCGGCCGCCGGCAACAGCACGCGGTCGGGAACCTCGATCGATACCGGATCGCAGGCCGGCGCGGCCGCGTCTGCGCTCAGCGTCAGTGCGCCGGAGACGGCGTCGCTGCCCGCCTCGAGCACGATGTGCGCGCCCGCCCGTCGATCGCCGACGCCACATTGGCGCAGTGGCTCGAGATAACGAACGGTCACGCCCACGGGCGCGGCAGTGCGGTAGGTTGCGGCCGCTGCCGCTCCGCACAGGACGAGCCGCTGCGTCTCGCCGCGATCGATCACGATGCGCGCAGGTTCGCAGGGGGCCGCTAGGGCGCCGCCCGCGGCGAGGCACGCGATCAGCGCGAGCTCAGCCGTCGCGGCGCTGCATCTGCCGGTGCACGAACGCATAGTAGATGCCGCCGAGGAAGAGCAGGAATCCGCCGCCCCACAGTGAGATACGCCCCAGGTCGCCCTGGAGCAGGGCCTCGTCCTGCCCGGCGGTGACGCCAAGCCAGACGAGCACCGCGCACCAGATGGCGGAGCCGAGCAGGGTGGCGGCGGAGTAGTACCAGTAATTCATGCGCACGACGCCGGCCGGTATGCCGATCAGGTGGCGCACCACCGGCAGCAGGCGCGAGATGAAGATGCCGACTTCGCCGTAGTGGTTGGCCCAGGCTTCGGCACCGGCGATCTGCTCCGGCGTGATGAGCACCCAGCGTCCGTAGCGCATGAGCAGCGGCCGTCCGATCCAGCGCGCCCCCCAGTACATGAACGTCGCACCGACCCAGGAGCCGATCGTCCCGGCGATGATGATGCCCGTGAAGGTCATGCCGCCGCGGGTGTTGGCCAGGTGCGCCGCGGGCGGAATAACGACCTCGCTGGGCAGCGGGATGATCGAGCTTTCCATCGCCATCAGCAGGGCGATCAGCAGGTAGCCGCCTTCCTCGAGGCTTGCCATGTACCAGTCGATGAACGGCTGGAACAGGTCGTGGATCAATTCGCGCATGTGGTCAGTTCTCGAGGCTGTACTCGACCGTGGTGACGACCCGCACGGTCTTGGCGATCTGGCTCTGCTCGCTCATGCCTGGCGCCGGATCGCGCGGCAGGATCTCGAACACGCCCTGGTTCGCGCGGCGGATGGCGCCCAGCCGGCTCTTCGAGTCCTTGGCGAACTGCTCGGCCGATTCGCGGGCCCGCGCGGTGGCGTCGGCGATCATCTCCGGCTTGAGCCGGTTCAGGCCGGTGAACACGTAGGTCGGGCCGCTGGCGCCGTATTCGCCGCCGGAGGAGAGGATGACGCCCGCGGCGACGAGCTCGCCCACCTTCTCCGACGCAGCCTGCACTTTCGCCGGTTCCGTCGAGCGGACCACGAGGGTCTGGCTGATGACGAAGCGTGTGGCTGCCTGCGCGCCGCCGTACTGGTTGGTCTGCGCGTCGCTGACCGAAAAGGACTGCAGCGTCGTCGCCTGCGGATCGAGTCCGTGGCGGGTGAGAAAGGCAGTGATGGCGGCGAGGCTCGATTCGAGCTGCGCCTGCGCGCGGCCGAGATCGTTGTTCGCGGCGCTGATCCGCAGCGGCCACACCGCCAGGTCGGCGACGGCCTCGCGCTCGGCGATGCCCTTGACGGTGACGGCGCGATCGGCCGTGCGCGCCTTCACCAGGCCCTGGCCGATCAGCGCCCCGGTCGTGGCCAGTCCGAGGGCGAGTATCAGTGCCGGGATGGCAGCGGTGGTCTTGTCCGACATGGTCTAGTTCCTCGTCATCGCGCGTGGCGTCACCCGCAACAATGTCCGGTCGCGGTCGGCGCTCAAGTACAGCGTGCCGTCAGGCCCGGTGGCCAGATCGGAAATCGAGTAGGGGTCGCCCGGCCCGCCCGGCGATTCGAGTCCGATCGGCAGGTTGTCGGCCAGCACCTGGATGCGCCCGTTGCGCGGGTCCACCGCAACGATGCGGCGGGCGCCGGTTTCCGCCACCGCGATGCGGCCGTCGGGAAGGAGCGCAATGCCCTCCGGCCGGTCGAGGCCGCTGGCAACGCTGCGGCGCTCGTAGCGGTCGAGGCGGAACTCGCTGACCCGCCCGGCGTTGACCTCGGAGACGTAGCCGCGCGTGGCATCGACGATGACGAGATCGACTGGCCCTTCGAGCCCGTCGACGACGAGGCGGAGGCGGGAGTCGGCGTTCGGGCCGGCGCGCAGCACGCGACCGTTGCCGAACTCGGCGAGCAGGACGTAGCCGCCGGGCATCAACCGCAGCCCGAGGGGGAGGTTGAGCCCGGAGACGTTGAAGGTCACGACGCCATCGGCATTGATGGCACGGACGGAGCCGGACAGGCTGCTGGTGAAGGCGAGACCGCTGCTGGTCGCGTCCACCATCGTCGGTGCGATGGAATCCCCGTGCGTGGGCAGCGGCTCGGTGGCGCCGCTGGCCGCATCGACGGTCACGACGCAGCTGCGGTTGGCGACCAGGACGACCTCCCGGCCCTCGCTGCGCACGACGGCGATGCCGCCGGGGACCAGCGCCGGAGCGTCCGGCGGCTCGGCCGTGCCGGTCGCCGGCGTCGTGCAGCTGGTGGGCAGCGCTGCCAGCACGGGATCGGCCTGGTAGGGCGCGAGCTCCACCGAGCTGCATCCGGCCAGCACACCGACGCTCAACCAGGCTACGGCTGCTGCTGTCCGACCAGGCGTCATGTTCGATCCCCCGCAGGTGGCAGCCGGCTGGGTTCGTCGGCCCGGCGAGATTCTACGCGCTGGCGGGCGCGCCGTAACGCGATGCCGAGGAGCAGCACCATCGCGGCCGGTCCGAGCGTACCGCCGCCAACGCCGCCGGCGACCGGCACGGCCGAGCCGGCTGGGCGCAGCGCGGTCCGCCAGGACGGGCTCCGCATGCAGGAGTCGCGGCGGGGCTGCCGCCACGGCGCAGGGCAGCGCAGCCAGGGCCAGGGCAAGAACGAGTGCGCGCGACATCAGACGGCAAGACGCCATGCATCGCCGTCGCGAACGATCCTGCCCGCCGACGGCGTGGCGAAGTGCGAGCCGATCACCAGCACCGCTGTGCCGCTGTAGCGCTCGATGAAGGCGCGGCGTGTGGCGAGCGCCTGCGCGCGGTCGAAGTCGAACGGGTTCGACCAGTGCGGGAAAGCGAGCTGGCAGGGGTGGTGCATGAGATCGCCCGTGACGATTGCCTGCTCGCCGCCGGACGATATGCGCACGCTCACGTGCCCGGGCGAATGCCCGGGTGTCGATTCGAGCCAGACTTCGTCGGTGAAGCGGAAGCCTGGATCGACCAGATCCGCCAGACCGGCATCGATCACCGGCCGGACGGAGTCGCCCGAGTAGTCGCCCAGCGCTGTCACCGGCGCCTTGTCGAGCCACTCCCAGTCGCGGGCGGAGAAAATGTAGCGTGCATTGGGAAACGTGGGCACCCAGCGGCCGTCGACCAGCATCGTGTTCCAGCCGACATGGTCGGGGTGCAGGTGCGTGCAGACGACGTAGTCGACCGATTCGCGGGGAAATCCCGCCGCCGCCAGTTCCTCGAGGAACCGGCCCTGGCGGCGGTTCCATTGTGGCACGATGCGCGGCTTGTCGTTGCCGAGACAGGTATCGATGACGATGCGCCTCCCCTCCGACAGCACCAGCAGGGAGTGGATGCTGGAGATCAGGTTGCCGCTGTCATCGACGAAGTGCGGCCGCAGCCAGCCGATCGGCAGCACGGCCGCAGGTTTCGCCTCGGGCACCAGCGCGGGAGCTCCCATGCTGGTGTCCTCGATTTCGATAACCCGCGTGATGGAGACCTTGCCGACCTGCCAGCGTTGCATTATCGGAGCACCTGCGATGCGTCTGGGCGGCGCAAAGCATAGCCGATGCCCCATGCCATCGCGCCGGTCGCACCGGTAAACTCCGCGCAGTGGCTCGTTCTCCCTCCATCGCTGATCGACTGGCTGACATCCGCCGTCGCGATCTCCGCCGTCGCCGGCGCGTCGTCGGATCGCCCCAGGGCAGGGAGATCGACATCGACGGGCGCCGCTTGCTCAACTTCTGCAGCAACGACTACCTCGGCCTTGCCGGCGACCCGCGCGTGGCGGCCAGCATGCGCCGCGGTGCCGAGCGCTGGGGTGCGGGCGCCGGCGCTTCGCATCTCATTTGCGGGCATACCGCAGCCCACCAGGAACTCGAGGAAGCGCTGGCTGTATTCACCGGCAGGCCGCGCGCGCTGCTCTTCGGCAGCGGCTATGCGGCGAACATGGGCACGATCGGCGCGCTGGTCGGGCCAGGCGACCGGGTCATCGAGGACCGGCTGAACCATGCCTCGCTCCTCGACGGCGGCTGGTTGTCGCGGGCGGCGTTCAGCCGCTACCGCCACGGCGACATGGATGAGCTGGCTTGTGAGCTCGATGCCGCCGCGGACCAGCGCGCGCTGGTGGTGACCGACGGGGTCTTCAGCATGGATGGCGACTGCTGTCTGCTGCCCGAGCTGATCTCGATCACCCGCGCGCGGGATGCGTGGCTGCTGGTGGACGAAGCCCACTCGCTCGGCGTGCTCGGGCCTGGCGGTCGAGGCCTGGTTGCGGGTAACGGCCACGGCCCGGAAGAGGTGCTCGCGCTCGTCGGTACGCTCGGCAAGGCGTTCGGCACGGCGGGTGCCTTCGTCGCGGGCAGCGAGGAACTGATCGAACTGCTGGTCCAGCGCGCGCGCCACTACATCTACACGACCGCCATGCCCTCGGCCCTCGCCGCGGCCACGCTCACCGCCCTGGCAATCGCGGAAGCCGAGGAATGGCGGCGCGACCGTCTGCGCGAGCTCGTCGAGCGGTTCCGTGCGGGAGCGGCCTCGCTGGCGCTGCCGCTGGCGACATCGGCGACGCCGATTCAGCCGGTGGTCGTCGGCGAGCCGGCGCGGGCCCTGGCCATGAGCGCCGCGCTGGAAGCCGCGGGCGTGCTGGTGACGGCGATCCGGCCGCCCACCGTGCCGGCCGGCACTGCGCGGCTGCGCATCACGTTCACCGCCAACCACGAACCAGCCGACGTCGACCGCCTGCTCGACGCGCTGTCCGCATGCGCCAGTACTTCGTGACCGGCACGGACACCGGCGTCGGCAAGACGCTGGTGACTGCCGCGCTGCTGGCCGCGGCGCACCATCGCGGCCTGCGCACGCTCGCGCTGAAGCCGGTTGCCGCCGGCTGCGAGATCCGCGGCGGCGAGTGGATGAACGACGATGCGCGCCTGTTGCGCGAGCGGGCGACGACTGCGCTCGACTACGCAGCGGTCAACCCGGTCGCGCTCCGGCTGGCGATGGCGCCGCACCTTGCCGCCCGGGCAGAGGGGCGCGAGCTCGCCGTTGCGCCGCTCGCCGCGCACTGCCGCGAGGTGGCCCGGCATGCGCATGACCTGTTGCTCGCCGAGGGCGCGGGCGGCTGGCTGGTGCCGCTCAACGAACGCGAGACCATGGCCGATCTCGCGGCAGCGCTCGGCTGGCCCGTCGTGCTGGTGGTCGGCATGCGTCTCGGTTGCCTGAACCATGCGTTGTTGACCGCCGGGACGATACGCGCGGCGGGCCTGCGGCTCGCCGGATGGGTGGCGAACTGCATCGATCCCGACATGGCGGCGCGAGACGGCAACATCGCCGCCCTGCGGGAGCGCTTGCCGGCGCCGCTGCTAGGGATCGTCCCGCACCTCCCGCCGGCAGGCGCCGTCGAGGCGGCAGCCGGCGCGCTCGACATTGCAGCACTGGTCGATCCCCGCCATGCTTGAATTCGATCGGACGCATCTTTGGCATCCGTACACGTCGATGACGGACCCGCTGCCGGCCTACGCGGTCGCATCGGCGCAGGGTTGCCGCATTCGCCTCAGCGACGGCCGCGAACTGGTCGACGGGATGTCGTCCTGGTGGTGTGCCATCCATGGCTACAACGTGCCCGCCCTGAACGAGGCGGCTGCCGCACAACTCGGGCGCATGGCGCACGTGATGTTCGGCGGCCTGACACATGCGCCGGCGGTCGAGCTGGCGCGGCGCCTCATCGGACTCGTGCCGCAGGGTCTCGATCGCGTATTTTTCTGCGACTCCGGATCGGTATCGGTCGAGGTCGCCATCAAGATGGCGCTGCAGTTCTGGTCGGCCCAGGGCCGGCCGGAGCGCACGCGGCTACTCAGCATTCGCGGCGGTTATCACGGCGATACCTTCGGCGCCATGTCGGTCTGCGACCCGGTGAACGGCATGCACGAGCGGTTCACCGCCGTCCTGCCGCGGCATCTGTTCGCCGACCGACCGAAAAGTCGCTACGGCGAGCCGCTGGCTGCGCGCGACATCGAGTCGTTTGCGCGGCTCATCCGCGCGCATGAAGGCGAACTCGCGGCGGTGATCCTCGAGCCGATCGTGCAGGGCGCCGGCGGCATGTGGTTCTACTCGGCCGACTACCTGCGCGAGGTGGCGGCGCTCTGCCGCCGGCACGACGTGCTCCTGATCGCGGACGAGATCGCCACGGGCTTCGGTCGCACCGGCCGGCTGTTCGCCTGCGAGCACGCGGGCATCACCCCCGACATCCTCTGCCTCGGCAAGGCACTCACCGGCGGCTACCTGTCGCTGGCGGCCACGCTGGCGACCGAGCGCGTCGCGCGTGGTGTGTCCGCGGATGGCGGCGTGCTGATGCACGGGCCGACCTTCATGGCGAATCCGCTGGCCTGCGCGGTCGCCGCACGCAGCATCGACCTCCTGATCACATCGCCCTGGCAGGAGCGGGTCGCCGCGATCGAGGCGCGGCTGCGCGCAGGGCTCGCGCCCCTCGCGCCGCATCCCGACGTCGCCGACGTCCGCGTGCTGGGCGCGATCGGTGTCGTGGAAACGCGCGAGCCCGTTCGCGTGGCCGAGCTGCAGCGGCGTTTCGTGGACCGCGGAGTCTGGATCAGGCCCTTCGGGCGGCTGGTGTACCTGATGCCGCCGTACGTCATCTGCGCCAGCGAACTCGATCAGCTGACCGGCGCGATGGTCGAGGTGCTGTCAGAAACCAGGTAGGAGCGGCGCAAGCCGCGACCCAATCGCCAGCCGCGACGTGAAAAAATCCGTCGCGGCTTGCGCCGCTCCTACTCGTAACGCAGCGCGGTGATCGGGTCCATGCGGGCGGCTTTCCGTGCCGGCCACAGCCCGAACAGCAGGCCGACCCCGGCGCTGAACAGGAAGGCCAGCCCGATCGCCGTCACCGACACCGTCGTTTTCCAGCTGAGCAGCCTGGTGAGGCCGTAGGCGAAACCCGTGCCGAGGAGGATGCCGATCGTGCCGCCGAGCAGGCAGAGGATCATCGCCTCGATGAGGAACTGGACGAGGATGCTCGACCGGCTGGCGCCGAGCGCCATGCGGATGCCGATCTCGCGCGTCCGCTCCGTCACCGTCACCAGCATGATGTTCATGATGCCGATGCCCCCGACGATGAGGGTGATGCTGGCGATGCTCGCGAGCAGCGCCGCGAATATGCCGGCGGCACGCTGCTGGAATTCGAGGAACTGGCGCGGGTCCTGGATCGTGAAGTCGTTGTCCTTGCCAGGCGGTATGCGGTGCTCGCGGCGCATCACCCGCTCGACGTCGATGATCGCCTTCTGCATGGGCACGCCCCGGATCGGCTTGGCGCTGATCAGGTCGAGCGTCTCGGTGCCGAACAGGCGGAAGCGTGCGGTGTCGAGCGGCACCCAGGCCTGTTCGTCGACGTTGCGGAAGCCGCTGGTGCCTTTTTCGCGCAGCACGCCGATCACGTCGAAGGCGAGGCCGCGGATGTACAGCGTCTGGCCGAGCATGGCATCGGCGTCCTGGCCGAGCTTTTCCGGTACCTTCGAACCGAGGACCACGACAGCGCGCTTCGCTGCGTTGTCGGCGGCGGTGAGCGCGCGACCGATGTCGAGTTCGTAGCTCTGCACCTCCATGAAGTTGTCGGAGGCGCCGACGACGCGCAGGTTGGCGTTCTCCGCGCCGTACTTGAACTGCTCCATGCCGGAGCGTTCCGCGGTCACCGCCGCGAGCGTGCGGCTGTCACGGGCGAGGGCGGCGACATCGTCGAGCGTGAGCGTATCGGACGACTGCGAAACGCCCTGGTGCATGACCTGACCCGACCGGATG
Organism: Gammaproteobacteria bacterium; assembly: GCA_016874095.1. GTDB lineage: Bacteria > Pseudomonadota > Gammaproteobacteria > Steroidobacterales > QUBU01. The sequence continues at coordinate 30,340 of VGVH01000008.1, forward strand.
CTCAGGAGGCCGGCGCCCAGCGCCTCGATCTGGTCGTCGACGGCGCCCTGGGCGCCTTCGCCGACGGCGCGCATGGTGATCACGGATGCGACGCCGATGATGATCCCGAGCATCGTCAGGATGGAGCGGAACAGGTTGGCCCGCACCGACTGCAGGGCCACTGCGATCAGCTCACCGAGGAGCACCGCTGCCTCCCTGGCGCTGCTGCGGATTGCGGCCACTGCCTTGCCGGCCGCCACCACCCGGCATGGTGCTGAACCGGCGCATCATTTCGCCCTGTCGCGCCTGCAGGTTGAGCATGCCGGCACTCGGCAGCAGGATCACGGTGTCGCCTGGCGCCAGGCCCGCCTGCACCTCGTTGAAGGCGAGGTCCGTGAGTCCCGTGTCGACGAGGACGGCCACCGGCTTGCCGTCTCGTTCGACGAAGGTCCAGTAGCGGCCACCGTACAGGTAGCCGCCTTCCTGCCGGACTTCCATGCCCGACTCGAGTCCGTCGCCCAGCTGCTCGCGCACCTTGGCCTCATCGAGGCCGACGGCGCCGGCGGATATGGCGATCTCGGCGGCAGTACGCAGCGCGACGGTCGGCACCGCGACGACATCCGCGCGCTCCGCAACCCGGACCTCCACGTCGGCGTTCATTCCCGGACGCAGCAGCCCCTGCGGATTCGGCAGCCGGATCAGCACGGCGAACGTCGTGACGTTCTGTTCCTCTGTCGCCTGAGGTTCGACCTTGTGGACGGTGCCGGGGAACGGCTGGTTCGGAAATGCGGTAACCCGCACGACGACCGGCTTGCCGGGTTCGATCTTGCCGACGTCGGTTTCGTCCACCAGTGCGCGAACCTGCACGGTCGAGAGGTCGGCCATCTTCATCAAGGCGTTGCCGCCGCCGAAGTCCGCCATCGGCGAGGAGATCACCTGGCCGGTCTCCACCAGCTTCTCGATCACCGTGCCCGTGATCGGCGCACGCACGTCGGTATCGTCGAGCATGATGCGCGCGTTCTCGACCGCGACCTGGGCACGCACCACGTCCGCCTTGGCGTTGGCGTAGTCGAGCTGGCTCTTCTCGTAGTCGACCTCGTTGATCGTCCGTGACTCGAACAGGCGCTGCGCCCGCTCGTTCTGCGCCTTGGCGATGGAGCGGCGCGCCGTGGCCGCTTCGAGCTCCGCGGCGCTCTGGGCCAGCAGGTTCTTCGGCGAGCGCTTGTCGATCTGCACCAGCAGGGTGCCGGCCTTGACGAGATCCCCGGTCTGAACCGCGGCGGTGAGCACCTCGCCCGAGGCTTTCGACTTGATTTCCACGGTCGTCAGCGGTTCCACGGTGCCGGCGGCGTCGACCGAGACGACGATGTCGCGGCGGTCGACCACCGCCGTTTCGTACTCGGGGCCTTTGCTGTCGCCGCCGCCGCAGGCGGCGAGGAACAGGGCGAGGATCGCAGGGGACAGCGTGGTGTTCTTCATGTCAGGGATTCGCACGGTCGGATTCGATTTTGCCATCACGGATGCGGATGATGCGCCGGGCGCGGTGCGCCACTTCCTCGTCGTGGGTGACCAGCAGCAGCGTATTGCCGGCGGCGTGCAGCGCATCGAAGGTGGAGAGGATTTCGCCCGCTGTGGTCGTGTCCAGGTTACCCGTCGGTTCGTCGGCGAGCAGCAGGCTCGGCCGGTTGACCAGCGCCCGCGCGATCGCGACGCGCTGGCGTTGTCCGCCCGACAGCTCCGAGGGCCGGTGGTGCATGCGGTCGCCGAGACCGACGTCGCGGAGCGCGGTACGGGCACGCTCGAGCCGCTCGCGCCGCTTCACGCCCGCGTAGATGAGCGGCATCTCGACGTTGTGCAGCGCATTCGCGCTCTGCAGCAGGTTGAAGGTCTGGAACACGAAACCGATCTCCCGGTTGCGTACCGTGGCGAGCTCGCCGTCCTTCATGGCCGACACCAGTCGGCCGTTCAGCCGGTACTCGCCGCCATCGGGCGTGTCGAGGCAGCCGATCAGGTTCATCAGCGTCGACTTGCCCGAACCCGACGGCCCCATGATCGCCGCGTATTCGCCGCGGCGCACCTCCAGATCGACTCCATTCAGGGCGGCGATCACGGCATCACCCATGGGATAGCTGCGGCGCAGGCCGCGGATGGCGATGACGGGGGGTTCTGCCGTGTTCATCTGGCGCAGGGGCTACGCGGGCCAGGCTTCAAGGTGCCATGTCCCGTCGGAAACCGCTGTAACAATTTGTTTCCTTGGGACCTTCAGCCCCGCCGCCAGCGGTGCCACTGCCCGGCGAGCCGCAGCAGCGCAGCGGGCAGATGGGCGCGCTGCCAGGCCCCGGCCGCGTATTTGTTCGCTTCCGCCAGCGTCGGGTAGCTGTGCACGGTGCCGAGCACCTTGCGCAGGCCGAGCCCGTGCCGCATGGCCAGCACCAGCTCGGCCATCGTTTCCGCGGCCTGCGGTCCCACGCTGGTGACGCCGAGGATGCGGTCGGAGCCGGGCGGCGTGAGCACCTTCACGAAACCTTCGGCAGCCCCGTCCGCAATGGCCCGGTCGAGCTCGTCGATGCCGAACCGGGTGACTTCGACCCGTATGCCCTGCGCTGCGGCCTCGGCCTCGTTCAGCCCCACGCGGGCCACTTCGGGCTCGGTGTAGACCGCCCAGGGCAGCACGCGGTAGTCGACGCGGAAGCGCCGGAAGCTGCCGAAGAGGGCATTTGTGGCGGCGTACCAGGCCTGGTGCGCGGCCGCGTGGGTGAGCTGGTACGGGCCGGTCACGTCGCCGCAGGCGTAGATGTTCGGCTGCGACGTCCGCAGGTACTCATCGGTGGCGATCGTGCCGTCGGCGCGCAACGCGATACCCAGTTCCTCGAGGCCGAGCCCCGCAACCCGGGCCCGCCGTCCGGCGGCGACGAGCAGGCGGTCGTAGCCGATGTCGCGCTCGGCACCGGCGTGCGCCACGCGCAGGCTGCCGCCGCGACCATCGGGCTCGATGCGCCGCGCCTGCGCCCCGGTCAGCACCTCGATGCCTTCCGCAGCGAAGCGCTGGGCAAGCAACGCTCCGACGTCCGCGTCCTCGCGCGGCAGCAGCCGCGCGCGCGACTGCAGCAGCGTGACGCGACTGCCCAGTCGCGCGAAAGCCTGGGCCATCTCGCAGCCGATGGGGCCGCCGCCCAGGATCGCCAGCCGCGGCGGCAGCGTGGCTAGCGACCAGACGCTGTCGGAGGTCAGTGCCTCGGCCGTGGCAAGCCCGGGTATGTCCGGCAGCGCCGGTTCTCCGCCTGACGCGATCACGATCGCCCGCGTCGTTATCCGCCGGTCGCCGACCGCGACTTCCCAGGGCGACAGGAGCCGCGCCTGGCCGCGCACGCATTCGACGCCCAGGCCCGTGTAGCGCTCGACGGAGTCGTGCGGCTCCACCTGCGCGATGACGCCCTGCACGCGGCGCATGACGGCTGCGAGGTCGGCCTCGACGCCGCCGGCGCGCAGGCCGAAGTCGCCGGCGCGACGGATGTCGTGCGCCACGCGCGCCGCGCGGATCAGCGCCTTGCTCGGCACGCAGCCGGTGTTGAGGCAGTCGCCGCCCATGCGGTGCTGCTCGACGAGCACGACGCGCGCCTTGGCGGCGGCCGCGATGTACGCCGTGACCAGGCCTGCCGAGCCGGCACCGATCACGACGAGATTCGCGTCGTAGCGGCGCGGCTTGCGCAATCGCATGCTCATGCGTCCGGGTGGCGGCGGCGATTGACCGCGGCCAGCGCCTTCTTCGCCACCAGCGGGAAGATGCCGAGCAGGGTCAGCGATCCCGCAACGCCCGGCGTGAGGATGTCCGAGGTGGAGCGGATCTCGGCGAGCTGCGTGCCGGCATTCACGAACACGACGGTGCCGGGCAGCATGCCGACCTGGCTGACCCAGGCGAAAGTCCTAAGCGGCAGCCGCGTGAGACCCATCACGAGGTTGATCACGAAGAACGGGAAGATCGGCACCAGGCGCAGGCCGAACAGGTAGAACGGGCCATCGGCCGCGAGGCCGTCGTTCACCCTGGCCACCGCAAGCGGAAAATTGCGCTCCACGACGTCCTGCAGGAGAAACCGCGCCAGCGCGCAGCCGAGCGTCGCACCGGCCGTGCTGGCGACGCTCGCCAGTGCCGAGCCCCACGCAACGCCGAAGAACGCGCCGGCCGCGAGCGTGAAGGTGAGCGCGGCGCCGGGGAAGTTGATGCCGGCCAGGACCGTGTAGGCGGCGACGAACGCCGCGCCGGCCGCCACCGGCCGCGCGTCGACGAAGGCGCGCAGTCCATCGAACCCGGCGCGCAGCGCATCGAGGCTCAGGAAGCGCGCGGCATCCGCGTACCAGAGCACGGCGAGCACGACGGCGAGCAGCAGGGCGACGAGCAGGCGGATGCGGTTCATGGGTGCGGGCACGATACAATGTCGCGGCGAACAGAGGAACCGCGAGTCATGGCACATCTGCGCCAGTTCTTTATCGATGGGGCCTGGGTAGATCCGCTCGAGGGCCGCGATTTTCCCGTGACCGACCCGGCGACGGGTGAGTCGACCGGCAGCATCAGCCTGGGCGGGCCCCGCGACGCCGCGCGCGCGATCGCCGCCGCGGCGCAGGCGTTCCCTGCCTATGCGGCCACGACCGTGGCTGAGCGCCGTGCGCTCATCGTCCGCTTCGTGGACGTTTACAGGCGCCGCTTCGAGGATGTCGCGCAGGCCATCTCGGCGGAACTCGGTGCGCCGATTGCCTTTGCGCGCAAGTCGCAGACGAAGCTCGGCATCGGCCACATGCAGACGATGCACGATATCCTGGGCAGCTACGCTTTCGTCGAGGATCGCGGCAGCATGCGGCTGGTGCGCGAGCCGGTCGGTGTCTGCGGCCTGATCACGCCGTGGAACTGGCCGATCAACCAGATCGCCTGCAAGGTCGCGCCGGCCCTCGGCGCGGGCTGTACGATGGTGCTGAAGCCGAGTGAAATCGCGCCGCTGTCGGCCATCGTTTTCACGGAGATCCTGCAGGAGGCGGGCGTTCCGCCGGGCGTCTTCAACCTCGTCCAGGGCGACGGCCCGGGCGTGGGTCAGGCGCTGGCCTCGCACCCGGACGTCGATATGGTCTCGTTCACGGGCTCGACCCGTGGCGGCGTCGCGGTGGCGAAATCGGCGGCGGACAGCGTCAAGCGCGTGCACCAGGAACTGGGCGGGAAGTCGCCGAACCTCATCCTCGACTCAGCGGTGCTGGAGCGCGCGGTGGCCGAGGGCGTGCGCGAGTGTTTCGGCAACAGCGGCCAGTCCTGCAACGCGCCCTCGCGCATGCTGGTCCCGCGCAGCCTGCACGATCGCGCTGCGGCGATCGCCCGCGAGACGGCGGCATCGCTCGTGGTGGGCGACCCGCGCGACGAGAAGACCGATCTCGGACCGGTGATCAGCCGCGTGCAGTTCGACAAGATCCAGCGCCTGATAGAAGCGGGCATCGCGGAAGGCGCGACGCTGGTGACGGGAGGGCCCGGCCGGCCCAAAGGCCTGTCACGCGGCTGGTACGTGCAGCCGACGGTGTTCGCCAATGTCGCGAACAGCATGACCATCGCCCGCGAGGAAATTTTCGGGCCGGTGCTGTCGATCCTGCCGTATGACTCGCAGGCCGAGGCGATCGCCATCGCCAACGACACGCCCTACGGCCTTGCCGCCTACGTGTCGGGCAGCGACCTCACGCAGGTGCACCGTGTGGCCGGCGCGTTGCGCGCGGGCATGGTGCACCTGAACGACCAGGGCATGGGCCTCAACGCCCCCTTCGGCGGCTTCAAGCAGTCCGGCAACGGCCGCGAATGGGGCGAGTTCGGCCTCGAGGCCTTCGTCGAGCTCAAGGCGGTGCTGGGGTACCAGCCCGCCGCCTGAGTCCCGGAGTCAGTTGGCCGAGCCGCCGAACCTGTAGTTGGCCCGCAGGCCGATCGACCGCGGCGGCGTCAGGAAGGCCGCGCGGGCGCTCGGCACTTCAGCCGTGGATCCGATACCACCCAGCTGTCCGCCGATGTCGGCCGACACGCCGAGCACGAAACAGCAGCCGAGGCCGGGCTGGTTGCTCGCCGACCGTATGCTGTCGTCGTCGAGCAGGTTGTCGACATAGCCCACGATGCTCCAGCTGTCGCCATCGTTGATGCCGACGAACAGGTCGAAGTTCGCGTAGGAGCCGAGCCAGTTCTCGTTCGTGTACTCGATGTACTGCTTGCTCTTCCACTGGCCGGCCAGTTCGATGTAGGCCTCCAGCGTATCGGCGACCGGCACGGAGTATTTCACCGCGCCCACCACCGTGTGCCGCGGAGCCCGTTCGAGCTTGTTGCCCTCGAAGCTGATCGAGCAGGCTGCCCGGAACAGGTCGACTGCCTGCCCGACGCCGGTCACCGGGTCGTTGATGATGACCGTCTCCTTTAGCGTCGTCGGCGTGCAGTTGCCGGCGAGAGCGATGTTGTTCTCGCTGGTGGCACTGTCGATGTAATTGCCGTACTCGCCGTCGATGTAGAGGTAGGAGGCCCTGAGGTCCCAGTTGCCGCCGAGGAATTCCCCGGCCGGCTGCCACAGGAACGCCAGCTCGCCACCCAGCACCTCGGCCGGCGCGTTGTCGATCTTCGACACCGCGCGCCCATCGGGGCCCAGTCCCTGCACCAGCACCTGCTTGTCGGTGTAGTCGTTGTAGAAGACCACGCCCTCCAGGTAGACCGTACCGTCGAACAGGGTCGCCTTGGTGCCGATCTCCCAGGTGTCCATCTTTTCGGGATCGTAGGCCGAGAGGTCTGCGCGAATTCCGGATGCGCCGAAAGTGAAGGTTGCCAAGCCACCGGGCTTCTCGGAATGCGCCCAGGCCGCGTAGACGTTGATGTCGTCGCTGAAACGGTGCTGCAGCGTGATCTTCGGTGCGAACCAGTCGTCCGTACGGCTGAGCGAGGAGTGGCAGAAGGGATTCAGCAGGTTGAATATAGGGTCGCGGGCCGGCCGACCCTCTTCGGCAGCTGCGGCGATCTCGGCGTCGACAGCCGCCTCGTAGGCCAGCAGGGCAGAATCGTCCTGGCAATTCGGATTCAGGAGGCCGCCGTTGTTGAGCACCGGGTCGTTTACCTGGAACAGGGCCGTGTTCTTGACGCCGGCATCGGTGATGCCCTTGAAGACGTCGTACTGGCGCATGAAATTCGCTTCGCTCCAGAACGGGCCGCCCAGATCGGTTCCCGAAATCGTGCCGGGCGCGCGCCTCAGGAAGTCGAGTCCGGTCAGTCCGAGCTGTTCGGCATAGCAGGCGAGTCCCGGGACGCCGCAGATCGACCAGCTGCCGGGTCCACCGGCTGCGGTGGTGCGCCAGAACGAAGGCCCGACCACCTCGAGTTCCTCGTGGCTGTAGCGGCCCTCGAGGATCAGCGTGGTTTCCTCGGTCATGTCGATCTCGACGAGCGCGTAGATCGAGCGGTGGTCGGTGTGGCGGTCGGCGGGGCTGTCGCGCGTGTACTGCTGTATGCCGTCATAAGCAGAGCCGTCGCCGAAGGTCGATAGGCCGCTGTTCGGCCCGATGAAATACTGCACGGGCAGCTCGGTGTAGCCCGGGCAGGCCGGCTGGAAGATGAAGTTGGCCGCGTCGATGTCGGCCAGGTTGTTGGTCGAGTAGAAGCAGTAGCTGCCGTTCGCCTGCATGGTCAGCGACTGGCTGCGGTTCTCCACGTCTTCCTTCCAGTAGGTGCCGCCGATCGTCATCTGGATCGGGCCGTCGGAGTTCGTGGAGTAGCGGATATCGAAGTGGGTCTGCTCGAGATCCTTGTTGTTGTTGCTCTGAAAGATGTTGACGTTGTCGTCCAGGAACGGCTGGTCCGGGTCGTCGAAGGCGTAGCGGGCGAAGTCGATCGCTTCGTCGCCCTCGTCGCTCGTGTAGCCGGCAGTCATCGTGAACTTGCCGCGCTCGAGTTCCCAATCGGCCTGGGTGGTGAATCGGAAGGTGTCGCCATCCAGGCCGGGATAGTCTTCGCCCGGGTTGAACGGATCGGTGGAGAGGCGGACGCGCAACTGGTCGCCGTCGGGCGCCTGCCCCGCGTATATCGGCAGGCGCCGCTGGCAGTGGGGTCCGTCGCCAATGGCCGGATTGAGCGGGTCGAAGCTCAGGCGGGTGTAGCGATCGATCAGCGCCTGGTTGAGCAGTTGTGTTTCGACGGCGCTGTCGATCAGGCGCTCCTCCAGGTTGTCCGGCAGGCAGAACAGCGCTGTCGGCAGATCGAGTCCATCGGGCGGATCATCCTGGTCTTCGAACCAGGGCAGTTCGAGTCCCGGCGGGCCCTCGGGGATGAGCGGATCGCCGTTCGGGGTGAATACCCCATCCGGCTGCGTAATCACCGTGTTGGCCCCGAGGTAAGCCTCGGGGGACTGCCCGTACTCGTAGTGCTCGAAGGACCCGCGGAATTCGAGCGTGAATCCATTGCCGAAGTCGGACTTCGTCTTCACGGCAAAGCCGTAGCCCTTCTCGAAGCCGATGTTGTTGCCGGTGATGCTGTTGTCGAAGTAGCCGTCCTCGTCCCACCAGGCGCCATTGACCAGAACGCCCAGCTTTTCGCCGAGCACCGGGCCACCGAAGTCTGCTGAAAAGCCGTACTGGTCGTGTTCGTTCAGGTCGGCGTCCATGACGCCGCCCCAGGTGTCGTAGGGATCCTTGGTCCGGAACTGGATCGCGCCATTGAATGCGCTTCGGCCCCACAGTGCGCTCTGCGGGCCCTTGACGATGTCCACCTGTTCCACGGCGATGAGGCGCTGGTTGACGAGTACCGATCCGCCGGACGTGGAAATGGCTTCGCTCGAGATGTCCACGCCGTCGACGAGAATCGCGGCGTTCTGCCGGCCACGTGTCGGGGACAGGCCGCGAATAGCAAGCCGCGTGTCGTTGCGACTCGATCCCTGGTCGAACTTGATGCTGGCAGACTGCTGGGCGATCTTCGCGAGATCCGTCAGGCCTTTCTGCTGGATGTCCTCCGCCCGAATCGCTTCAATGGCGACGGGCACCTCGCTGAGCGCTTCTTCCCGTTTGCGCGCTTCGACGATGATTTCCTCGATCTGTGCCGTCGCGGTCAGGGGCACTGCGAGCGCGAGCACCGTCACTGCGGCGGAAGTCAGGACTAGCGCGCCTTGGCGCCATTGCTGGAAGTTACGCATAGAACCCCCGATTCACTCAGCCGCGTTGGCACGGCAGGTAAACTGTTGTTTGACTTCATAAAGCGCAATGCAGCGCGTTATCGGCACGCCTGGAGTGACGGGCTGACCGGCTGATCACCGATCACCCCGGCCGCAACGCGCGATCCCCCGCGACGACGCTTCCTCCCCCTGAAATCGGATAGCCCTGTCGGCACCTGTCGTTGTAGCGGGGGGATTGTAACAACTGCGGCCGGGGCTGCCAGTGCGGGGGACCGGGTGCGAGGACCCGATGGGCGGTCACTGCGGCAGATCGCCGCGACTCCCTCTGGCGCCGGGCACGGTTCCGCCGCAGGATGCTGCGGTAAACCACAGGGCACGGAGGACTCCTGCCATGCGCGAGCTGCTCAAGCACTACGTCGACCAAACCATCTCCCGGCGCGACTTTACGGCGGGTCTTGCCGCGCTCGGGTTCTCCGCCGTGGCGGCCGAGTCGCTCGCCGCGTCGCTCAGCGCCGGCCTGACCCACCCGCTGCCGGCGGCCGGCGTGAACTTCAAGGGCACCGGTGCGGAAATCTTCGTCGAGACCCTGCGTGCGGCGGGCATCCGCAACGTGTTCGGCACGACCGCGACCGGCATGTCGTCGTTCTTCGACGCCATCACGCTGCGGCCCGACGTGCGCATGATCCTGTCCATCTCCGAGTCGCAGGCGACGAGCATGGCGCAGGGCTTCGAGCTCGCGAGTTTCACGACCGCGGCGCTGTTCGTGCCGGGCGTGGCCGTGCCGAGCACGCTCAACAACCTGTACAACGCCTGGAAGGACCGCTCCGCCATTGCCGTCTTCGCCGACGGCCCGAGCAGCGAGTACCCGGGCCGCAATGGTTTCGAACAGATGGACGACTGGATCCAGCCTGCCGAGGAATTCACCAAGTGGACCTGGCAGGTCGACAAGCTCAGCCAGATCAGCGAGATGACACGCCGCGCGATCAAGGTCGCGCAGACGCCGCCCGGCGGCCCGGTCCATATCCGTTTCCCGAACGAGGTGCTGGCTGCCAGCAACGTCGAGCAGATCATCTACCCGCAGGCGCGCTTTCCCGTGCCGGCGCCGATGCTGCCGAAGCCCGAGCTGATCGAAGCGGCAGCCCGCGCGCTGCTCGAGGCGAAGCGGCCGGTGTTGTGCGCCGGCGGCGAGGTGACCCGCGCGTTCGCGAACGCGAGTTTCCTGCGGCTCGCCGAGTTGATCGGTGCGCCATTCACCCAGGGGCTCAGCTGTTACGGCGACGTGCCGATCCGCCACCCCCTGTTCGGCGGCCACTACGGTCTGGGCTTCCCGCGCGTGGCGGGCGGGCAGGACGTATTCCTTAATATAGGTGCACCGATGCCGGATCCGGCCATCATCGCGCCGCCCGTCCCGCGGACGGCGAAGGTCATCCAGGCTCGGGTCGAGATGGACGCCATCGCGATGAGCCAGCCGGTCGACATTGCGATCGCCGCCGGCGCGAAGGAGACCATCGTCGCCCTGACCGACGCGATCAAGGGCATGGCGACGGCGGAGCGGTTGCAGTCGATTGCGGCGCCGCGCATGGAGGCGGCGCGCGCTGCGGCCGCGAAGGAGGAAACCCGCCGGCTGGAGGCCGCGAAGGAGCACTGGAACGCGAGTCCCCTGTCCTGGGAACGCGTTTCGGCCGAACTCGACGCCGTGCTCGAGCCGGAAGCGGTCATCGTGCCCGAACTCGACTACCGCATTCCCTACCCCTGGCTGAACGTCGCGGAAGGCGGCCGGCGCATCGTCGGTCAGACGACCGGATTCGCGCTCGGCTGGGGCGTCGGCGCCGCGATCGGCGTCAAGATCGCGATGCCGGACGAGGAAGTCTGCTGCCTCGTGGGCGACGGGGCGTTCCTGTTCGGCCAGATCGAATCGCTGTGGACGGCGTCGCGTTACGAAATCCCGGTGCTGATCGTGATCATGAACAACCGCAGCTACGACAACGAGCGCAACCGCATCGAGGGCCTGTCGCCGCTGTGGCGCAACCAGGACACGCGCTCGCAGTGGCGCGACGTGACCGGCTACCTCGGCCGGCCGGAGGTGGATTTCGCCGGGCTGGCGAAGAGCTTCGAGATCGAAGGCGCCACCTGCACGCGGCCGGATGAACTGAAGAAGGCGCTGCGTCGCGCAAAGGGCGTGCTGCGCGAGGGGCGGCCGTTCCTCATCGATGCCGTGATCATGCAGCTCGACCGGAGCCTGCGGCGCACCGTGCACACCTGGTACCCGAAGATCTCGATCGCCAGCGAACGCCAGCGCAAGGTCTAGGGGTAGGACATGGAGATGCGCACACTGGGTCGTTCGGGCCTGCAGCTGCCGGTGGTGGGCCTCGGCTGCATGAACTTCGGGATGATGAACGACCAGGCGCAGGCGACGGCGATCGTGAACCGTGCGCTGGAGCTGGGCGTGACGTTCTTCGACACCGCGGACGTGTACGGCAACCGCGGTGCCTCGGAGGAGTATCTCGGCAAGTCCCTCGGTGCCAGGCGCCGTGACGTCGTGATCGCCACGAAATTCGCCGGCCCGATGTCGGCCGACCAGGCCTGGATGCAGGGCGCATCGCGTCGCTGGGTCATGCAGGCGGTGGAGGGGAGCCTGCGGCGGCTGAACACCGACTGGATCGACCTCTACCAGATGCACCGCCCGGACGACGCGGTGCCGATGGAGGAAACGCTGCGCGCCCTCGACGACCTCGTGCGCCAGGGCAAGCTGCGCTACATCGGCTGCTCCAATTTCGCCGGCTGGCAGATCGCGGACGCTGCCTGGACGGCAGAATCCCGCGGCTGCACGCCATTCATCTCGGCGCAGAATCGCTACAGCCTCATGAGCCGCGACCTCGAAAAGGAAGTGGCACCGGCCGTCAGACGCTACGGCCTCGGTGTGCTGCCGTACTTCCCGCTGGAGAGCGGACTGCTGTCGGGCAAGTACCGCCCCGGCGCAGAGTTTCCCCAGGATTCACGTCTCGCGAAGTGGGGTCAGTGGGCCGCCGGCGCGTTTGCGAGCCCCGACAAGCTCGCGAAGCTCGGCCAGCTGCTGGCGCTCGCCGAGCAGCACGGGCACAGCATCCTCGAACTAGCGATGGGCTGGCTCGCTTCGAAGCCGTACGTCACCAGCATCATCGCCGGCGTGACGACCATCGCGCAGCTCGAGTCCAATGTCGCCGCGGCCGCCTGGCGCGGCTCGGCCGATGAACTCGCCGCGATCGACCGCATCTGCCCGCCGCCGGAGTCGGGGTTCGCGGGGCCGCAGCGGCGGTGACCCGGCGATGGACGAACAGTCATCCCGCAGTGCGTGCAGCGGGCAGCCGCGGTGACGTGTGGCTCGTCGCGCCGACCGGCGCCGAGATGCGCAAGGTGAGGCCGGCCGTAGTCGTGTCGCCGGACGAATTGAACGCACATCTGCGGACGTTCATCCTGGCTCCGCTGACCACCGGTGGCCACGCCTATCCCTATCGCGTGGTGGACGGCGCGCTGCTGGTGCGCCGTCTCGGCCGATTGTCGCCGGCGACGCTGTCGCAGGCGCTGGCGACACTGCAGGCGATGTTTGCACACTGACCGCGCGCTCCGTATCCTCGCGGCTACTCGCGGGATGGGAAGCGACGATGTCAGAGCAACGCGTGATGTGGGTGTTTCCGGGCCAGGGCTCGCAGTACCGGGGCATGGGCAGCGATCTGTGCAGCGAATTCCCCGTTGCGCGTGAAACCTATGCGGAAGCGAGCGATGCGCTCGGCTACGACATGGCCAGGCTGTCGTTCGAGGACCCGGCGAACGAGATAGGCCTTACGCGCTACACGCAGCCGGCACTGCTCACGCACTCGATGGCGTGTCTGCGCGTCTGGCGGGAACTGGCGGGGGATGTTGCGCCGGCTGCCTGCGCGGCAGGGCACAGCCTCGGCGAGTATTCGGCGCTGGTGGCTGCCGGCAGCCTCGGGCTCGCGGACGGACTCCGCCTGGTCAAGCGCCGCGGCGAGCTCATGGGCGAGTTCGGCGAGGGCGGCATGCTCGCGCTCGGCGTGGATGTCACCGAGGCTCGCCGCATCGCCGACCAGCATTACTGCCAGGTCGCGAGCATCAACCTGCCGGAGCAGACCGTCGTCGGCGGCCGCGACGCGGATCTTGCCTCGCTCGCTGCCGCAATCGAGCAGTCGGGTTCGCGCAAGCGCGCCATCCGGCTGGCGACCGAGGGTGCGTTCCACACCTATCTCATGGTCGAGGCCGCGCGCCGCTTCCGCGAGACGCTGGACGCGACTGCGTTCCAGCCTCCGGCGATCAGCGTCCTGTCGAACTACACGGCGACGGCGCACGATGCGGACGCGGGCGCTATCCGTACGCGCCTCTTCTTCCAGCTCTTCAGCCCGGTCAACTGGGTTGGCTGCCTGCGCGCAGCGATCGATGGCGGAATCACGCACATGATCGAATTCGGCGGCGGGATCGGCACCGGCGACAAGCGACCCAACCTCGAGAGCATCGTCCGCAAGACGCTGAAGGGCTCGTCGTATGAGGCGAAATACGCTGCCGCGATCAATGTGGCGACGATTCGGGCTGCGGCCGCGGGGCGGGATTAGTCATATTCCGGGGCGCCGATGGACAACGGCCGTGGTCCGCGACAGACTCCGATCATGAAGAACGCCTACGCACTGATCCTGCTGCTTGTTGCTGCATGGCGTCCCGCCACCGCAGCGGACGCACCCCTCGTCGAAGTCTGGAAGTCGCCGACCTGCGGCTGCTGCAACACCTGGATCCGTCACCTGAAGGATGCCGGCTTCGAGGTGCGCTCGACCGATCTCGACGACGTGGCCCCGATCAAGCAGCGCTTCAAGGTGCCGCCGGAGCTGTCGTCCTGCCACACGGCGACGGTCGGGGGTTACGTCGTCGAAGGGCACGTTCCGGCCGACGACATCGTGCGGCTCCTCAGGTCGAAGCCGAAAGTCACGGGCATCTACGTCCCCGGCATGCCCGTCGGCTCGCCGGGCATGGAGGGTCCGAATGCACAGACCTACGAGGTACTGGCCGTCGACAGCGACGGCAAGCGCGGCGTTTTCGCCACGCACAAGGGCGACTAGGCCCGCGCTCGCCACCGCGACGCTTGCGGGCTGCAGGTGGTTTTCCAGGAGATCGACGTTCCGCCGGACTGGACTCGCAACGGCGACGCGCTCGTGCTTAACCGCCACATCAACGCCCTGGTGACGATACCCGGCGTGCGGGAGCAACCCGCGAGGCGCCGTGCAGCTGTTCCGCAAGGCGATCGGCGCGGACGCGCAGTTCATTGCAGCCTGGGTGAACCTGTCTGCGCTCCATCAGCGCCATCGCAGCATGGGAGCATGCGCTGTCTCGACCCCTACGACACCGTCGCGCTCAGCAATCTCGAGCGCCTGCGCCGCGAGCGCGGCGAGATCCAGCTGGCCGATGCCATCCAGCGGCGCATCCGGGGGCACCGGCTGGAGAACCCGTATTTCCGCTATCACAGCAAACTCGAGGGGCTGAAGCGCGTAAACGCCGGCTGAACCGGCGTCGGGTCAGACCTGTTCGATCTCGATCAGCGTCCCGCAGAAATCCTTCGGGTGCAGGAACAGCACGGGCTTGCCGTGTGCTCCCGTCCTCGGCTCGCCGTCGCCCAGCACACGCGCGCCTGCGGCAACCAGCTGTGCGCGGGCGGCGAGGATGTCGGCCACTTCGTAGCAGAGGTGATGCATGCCGCCAGACGGGTTCGCTTCGAGGAACTTCGCGATCGGTGAGCGCTCGCCCAGCGGATGCAGGAGTTCGATCTTGGTGTTGGCCAGTTCGACGAACACCGTCGTGACGCCGTGTTCCGGCAGAGCCAGGGGCTCGGACACCCGGGCGCCGAGCGTGCGACGGTAGATCGCTGCTGCAGCGGCAAGGTCGGGGACGACGATGGCGACGTGGTTGAGTTTTCCGATCATGACGGCCGCAGGCCTTTCGTTCAGTGGCGCCGCTGCAGGTAGATGTCGATCATTTCGCGGGCAGCAACCCGTGGCGAAGCCTGGCCGCGGGCAACGGCCGACTCGATCGCAGCGATCCGCTGGCGCATGTCGGGATCCTCGCGCAGCTCGTCGGCCAGCGTCTCGGCCATCTCGTTCCACAGCCAGGCCAGCGCCTGGCGCGCGCGGTTGCCCTCGAGTTCGCCCGAGTCGGTCATCGTCTGGCGAAAACGACGGATGGTCTGCCATACGGCAGCCATGCCGGAGTCGTCCAGCGAGGAACACGTCTCGACCGGCACTTCCCAGTTCCTGGAGCGAGCCTGCAGCAGTCGCAGGGCGTTGCCATAGTCGGCGGCAGAGCGCGTCGCTGCAGGCTGAAGGTCGCCATCGCTCTTGTTGACGAGCACGTAGTCCGCGCGCTCGACGATGCCGCGCTTGATGCCCTGCAGTTCGTCGCCGCCGCCCGGCAGCAGCAGCAGCAGGAACATGTCGGTCATGTCGGCCACGGCAGTCTCCGACTGCCCCACGCCGACGGTCTCGACGAGCACGACGTCGAAGCCTGCAGCTTCACAGAGCAGCATCGTCTCGCGGGTATGGCGCGCCACGCCGCCGAGCGTGCGGCCCGCCGGTGACGGCCGTATGTAGGCTTCCTCGCGGCGTGCGAGCCGCTCCATGCGGGTCTTGTCGCCGAGGATGGAACCGCCGCTGATGGCAGAGGAGGGATCGACCGCCAGTACCGCGACGCGATGCCCCTGGTCGATGATGTGGTTGCCGAGGGCCTCTATGAAGGTGGACTTGCCGGCGCCCGGCACGCCGGAGATGCCGATGCGGATCGAATGGCCGGCCCGCGGAGTGAGCAGCTGGAGCAGGCGGCTGGCGAGCGGCTGGTCCTCGCGCCGACTCGACTCGACCAGCGTGATGGCGCGCGCGAGCGCGCGGCGATCGCCCGTTCTGACGGCAGCGGCGAGCTCGTCGGCCATGGACTCCGGCACTGTACCCATCGCCGGGAGTTTGCCTCAGTCTCTCACTCGAACGAAAGAATCGGCTGGTCGACCGCGAGGCTCTGTCCCTCGGTGACCAGCACCCTGGCGACCTTCACGTCGTCTGTGGCGCGCAGGCTGTTCTCCATCTTCATCGCCTCGACGACTGCCAGCTCCTCGCCTGCCTTGATCTTGTCGCCGGCCTTTACCGCGAGCCGCTTCAGCAGGCCCGGCATGGGCGAGAGCAGGAATTTCGACAGGTCCGGCGGAACCTTCTCGAGCATGAGCCGCTGTGCTTCTGCGGCGCGCGGTGTGACCACGAGCGCGTCGAGCAGGGCGCCGCGGTGCGAGAGGCGGTAACGCACGCCCGAGCGGTCGAGCTGCACGCAGACCGGTTGGACGTTCACGGTCGCGCGCACCAGCGGCTGGCCCATCTGCCAGTCGGTGATCACCTCGTAGCGCCGGCCGGCATGGCCGACCGCATAGCCGCCGTCGATGGGCGTGACGCTGACCGCGTGGTGTATCTGGCCCGCAATCACGACGAAGTCGGTGCCGACGACGCGCTCGTGGCTGGGAAGCTGCCCGGACAGCTGCGCTGCGCGGTCCATGAAGCGGCGGTGCACGCTCGCGGCGATCGAGACGAGGATGCCGGGATCCTCTTGTGGCACGTCGGCCGCGCTGAACCCTTCGGGGTATTCCTCGGCGATGAAACCGGTGCTGAGCCGTCCGGCGCGGAACCGCTCCTTCGACAGCACGGCGTTCAGGAAGCTGATGTTGTGCGACAGGCCGCGGATGTAATAGGCGTCCAGGGCGTCCTGCATGCGGTCGATGGCCTGGGTGCGTGTCTCGCCCCAGGTCACGACCTTGGCGATCATCGGATCGTAGTACATCGACACTTCGCTGCCTTCGTCGATACCGGTGTCGACACGCACGTTGTCGCTGGTTTCCGGCGGCCGGCAGCGGACGAGCCGGCCCGTCGATGGCAGGAAATTGCGGTAGGGGTCCTCGGCGTAGACACGCGCCTCCATCGCCCAGCCGTTCAGTTTCACGTCTTTCTGCTTCAGCGGCAGCTTCTCGCCATGGGCGACGCGGATCATCAGTTCGACGAGATCGACGCCCGTCACCATCTCGGTCACGGGGTGCTCGACCTGCAGGCGCGTGTTCATCTCGAGGAAATAGAAGTTCCGCTGCTGGTCGGTGACGAACTCCACTGTGCCCGCGGACACGTAGTCCACGGCTTTCGCGAGCGCTACCGCCTGCTCGCCCATGGCCTTGCGCGTTTTCTCGTCGAGGAGCGGCGAGGGCGCTTCCTCGAGCACCTTCTGGTGGCGGCGCTGGATGGAGCACTCGCGTTCGCCGAGGTAGATCACGTTGCCGTGCCTGTCGGCCAGCACCTGGATCTCGACATGGCGCGGATCGACGATGAACTTCTCGGCGAACACGCGGCGGTCGCCGAAGGCGGCGACCGCCTCGTTGCTGGCGCGCGTGAAGCCATCGCGGCACTGCGCGTCGTCGTGGACGACACGCATGCCCTTGCCGCCGCCGCCGGCCGAAGCCTTCAGCATCACCGGATAGCCGATCTCCCGCGCGATCTTCACCGCGTGGTCCGGGCCCTCTATCACGCCGTTGTAGCCCGGGATCGTCGTAACCCCGGATTTCTGCGCCAGCAGCTTGGAGGCGATCTTGTCGCCCATGCTGTTGATCGCGTGCACCCCCGGGCCGATGAAGACGATGCCCGCCTTCTCCAGCGCCTCGCAGAACGCCGGCCGCTCGGAAAGGAAGCCGAAGCCCGGGTGTACGGCCTCGGCGCCGGTCTTACGGCAGGCCTCGACAATGCGGTCGGCTAGCAGGTAGCTCTGGGCCGACGGCGCCGGCCCGATGTGCACGGCTTCGTCGGCCAGACGCACGTGCAGGGAATTGCGGTCGGCATCCGAGTAGACGGCGACCGTGGCGATGCCCATGCGCCGGCAGGTGCGGATGATGCGGCAGGCGATCTCGCCGCGATTGGCGATCAGGATCTTCTTGAACATGTGCGGTGCGGCCCTTCCGGTCAGAGCGGGATGTTGCCGTGCTTGCGCCAGGGATTCTTCAGGTCCTTGTTGCGCAGCATCGCGAACGACCTGCAGACCCGGGTGCGGGTGTCGCGCGGCATGATGACGTCGTCGATGAAGCCGCGCGCGCCGGCGATGAACGGGTTGGCGAACTTCCGCCGGTACTCCTCCGTGCGCGCCGCGATGGCCGCGGGCTTGCCGATGTCCTTGCGGAAGATGATCTCGACGGCGCCCCTGGGGCCCATGACCGCGATCTCGGCGCTGGGCCAGGCGAAATTCACGTCGCCGCGCAGGTGTTTCGATGCCATGACGTCATAGGCACCGCCGTAGGCCTTGCGGGTGATCACGGTGACCTTGGGCACGGTCGCCTCGGCGAACGCGTAGAGCAGCTTCGCCCCGTGCTTGATGATGCCGCCGTACTCCTGTGACGTGCCCGGCATGAAGCCCGGCACGTCCTCGATCGTGAGCAGGGGGATATTGAACGCGTCGCAGAAGCGCACGAACCGCGCGCCCTTGATCGAGGAATTGATGTCGAGGCAGCCCGCCAGCACCATCGGCTGGTTGGCGACGACGCCGATCGTCGAACCCTCGAGGCGCATGAAGCCGACGACGATGTTCTTCGCGTAGTCGGGCTGGATCTCGAAGAAATCGCCCTCGTCGGCGATCTTGAGGATCAGCTCCTTGATGTCGTACGGCCTGGCCGGGTCGTCCGGCACCAGCGTATCGAGCGAGTCCTCGATCCGCTGCGGCGCGTCCATGGTCGGCCAGACCGGGGGCTTTTCCCGATTGCTGGCGGGCAGGAAGTTGAAGAAGCGCCGTGTCGACAGCAGCATCTCCACGTCATTCTCCAGCGCAAGGTCGGCTACGCCGGACTTCGACGTGTGCGTGACGGCGCCGCCCAGTTCCTCGGCGGAGACTTCCTCGTGCGTGACGGTCTTCACCACGTCCGGGCCGGTCACGAACATGTAGGAGCTGTCCTTCACCATGAAGGTGAAATCGGTCATCGCCGGCGAGTACACCGCGCCGCCGGCGCAGGGGCCCATGATCAGCGAGATCTGCGGTATGACCCCCGAGGCGAGCACGTTCAGCTGGAACACGTCGGCATAGCCACCGAGCGAGGAAACGCCCTCCTGGATGCGGGCGCCGCCGGAGTCGTTCAGGCCGATGAGCGGCGCGCCGACCTTCATCGCCTGCTCCATGATCTTGCAGATCTTCTTCGCGTGCGACTCCGATAGCGAGCCGCCGAACACCGTGAAGTCCTGGCTGAACACGAACACCAGCCGGCCGTTTATCGTGCCGTAGCCGGTGACCACGCCATCGCCCGGGACTTTCTGCTCCTCCATACGGAAGTCCGTGCAGCGATGCTCCACGAACATGTCCCACTCCTCGAAGCTGCCCTCGTCGAGCAGCAGTGCGATGCGCTCGCGGGCGGTGAGCTTGCCCTTGGCATGCTGGGCAGCGATGCGCTTCTCGCCGCCGCCGAGCTTCGCCTGCGACCGTTTCTCCTCGAGCTGGCGGATGATGTCCTGCATCGGTCAATTCTCCCTGTCTGTTCGAGCGGCGCCGTTCAGTTTGCGCGCCGGGCGCGGACCAGGCCCAGCACCTTGCCGGCGGCCACGGGGATGTTGGTGCCGGGGCCGAAGATGGCCGCGACGCCGGCCGCCTCGAGCGCGGCGTGATCCTGCGGGGGTATGACGCCGCCGCAGACGACGACGATGTCCCCGGCACCCTGCTGGCGCAATGCCGCGATCAGCTGTGGCACGAGTGTCTTGTGACCCGCTGCCTGCGAGGACACGCCGACTACATGCACGTCGTTCTCGACGGCGTGCCGGGCGCCTTCCTCGGGTGTCTGGAACAGGGGCCCCACGTCCACATCGAAACCAAGGTCGGCAAAGGCCGTTGCGATAACCTTGGCGCCGCGGTCGTGGCCGTCCTGGCCGAGCTTCACCACCAGCATCCGCGGGCGGCGACCTTCCTCGGTGGCGAAGCGTTCGACGTCGGCCTTGATGCGGGCGAATTCGGGGTCGTTGGCATACACGGATCCGTACACTCCACTGATCGACTGGATCACGGCGCGGTGGCGACCATACACCTTCTCGAGGGCGTCGGAGATCTCGCCAACGCTGGCTCTTGCGCGCGCCGCCGCGACGGCCAGGTCAAGCAGGTTGCCGCCACCGGTCTCCGCCGCGCGGGTGAGTGCCCCGAGCGCCGAGCGGCAGGCGGCCGCATCGCGCGAGCGGCGCACGCTCTCGAGCCGCTGCACCTGGGATTCGCGCACGGCGCTGTTGTCGATGTCGAGGATGTCGATCTCCGGCTCGTCCTCGCGGATGTAGCGGTTTACGCCGACGATCACTTCCTCGCCGCGATCGATGCGTGCCTGGCGCAGGGCCGCCGACTGCTCGATGCGCAGTTTCGGCAGGCCGGACTCGACCGCCTTCGTCATGCCGCCCAGCTTTTCGACTTCGTCGATCAGCTTGCCGGCCTCGGCGGCCAGCGAGGCGGTCAGGCTCTCGACGTAATAAGAGCCCGCCAGCGGATCGACGACCCGGGTTACGCCGGTTTCCTCCTGGATCACCAGCTGCGTGTTGCGGGCCATGTGGGCGGAGAAGGGCGTCGGCAGGGCGAGCGCCTCGTCGAAGGAATTGGTGTGCAGCGACTGCGTGCCGCCTAGCACGGCGGCCAGCGCCTCGATGGTCGTGCGCATCACGTTGTTCCACGGGTCGCGGCTCGTGAGGCTGACGCCCGAGGTCTGGCAATGGGTGCGCAGCATCAGCGAGCGGGCATCCTTCGGCGAAAAATGCTTCTGCATGAGGTCTGCCCACAGGACCCGGGCGGCGCGCAGCTTGGCCGCCTCCATGAAGAAGTTCATGCCGATGCCGAAGAAGAACGACAGCCGCGGCGCGAAATCGTCGACGGCCAGACCGCTGGCGAGCGCGGCACGCACGTATTCGAGCCCGTCGGCGATCGTGTAGCCGAGTTCCTGCACCGCCGTCGCGCCGGCTTCCTGCATGTGGTAGCCGGAGATCGAGATCGAGTTGAACTTCGGCATCTGCCGGGCCGTGTAGCCGATGATGTCTGCAACGATCCGCATGGAGGGTCGCGGCGGATATATGTAGGTGTTGCGGACCATGAACTCCTTGAGGATGTCGTTCTGCAGCGTGCCGGCGAGATCCGCTGCCTTCACGCCCTGTTCCGTGGCCGCGACGATGTACATGCCCATCACGGGCAGTACCGCGCCGTTCATCGTCATCGACACCGACATGCGGTCGAGCGGGATGCCGTCGAAGAGGATCTTCATGTCCTCCACCGTGTCGATCGCAACACCGGCCTTGCCGACATCGCCGACGACGCGGGGGTGGTCGGAGTCGTAACCGCGGTGGGTCGGCAGGTCGAATGCCACCGACAGGCCCGTCTGCCCGGCCGCAAGGTTCCTGCGGTAGAAGGCGTTGGACTCCGCGGCCGTCGAGAAACCCGCGTACTGGCGGACCGTCCACGGTCGCACGGCATACATCGTTGCCCGCGGTCCGCGCAGGAAGGGCGCGAAGCCCGGCAGCGAGTCCAGATGGCTCAATCCCTCGAGATCGGCGGCTGTGTACAGCGGCTTCACCGCGATGCCTTCCGGTGTCCGCCAGTCGAGCGAGGCAGCGGGCGATCCGCCGTTCTCCTCGCCCGCGGCGCGTTCCCAGTCGCTGATCGTGCGCTTTGCGAAGTCCGTCATGCGGTTCTGGTCGTTCAATTCTGTTGATTGGCCTGTGCGGCGCGCAGCGCCAGCACCCGTCGCGCTTCCTCGGCGTGGAGACCTTCCACCATCCGGCCGTCCAGCAGGGCGATACCGCGACCGTCCGCGGCCGCCGCCTCCCAGACCGCGATCAGCCGGGCTGCTTCCGCTGCAGCCTCTGCCGAGACGCCAAACACTTCATTGGCGACGGGTATCTGGGACGGATGTATCAGCGTCTTGCCGTCGAAACCCAGCGCCTTGCCCTGCTCGCAGGCAGAGCGGTATCCGGTCGTGTCACGGAGATCCGTGTGCACGCCGTCCAGTATATCAAGGCCCCGGGCACGGGCCGCGAGCAGGCACAGCGCGAGGGCCGGGAGCAGCGCTGAGCGATCGGGATCGGCGGGTACGCGCATCGCCTTGCAGAGGTCGGCCGTGCCCATCGCCACCACGCGCAGCCGTGGATTCGCGGCGGCTATCGCGTCGAGCGCCAGCACCGCGGCGGGCAGTTCGGCCATGGCCCACACGTCGATGCGCCCGCCGCCGGCGGCGTCGAGCCGGGCAACGGCCTGCGCGAGTCCCGCGGCGCTCGCCACCTTCGGAATGAGCACTGCGGTCGCGGCGCTGCGCGCGACGGCTGCCAGGTCGTCGGCGCCCCAGGCCGTGTCGAGACCGTTCACCCTGATGACGACCTCGCGACGGCCGAAACCACCGGCATCGACTGCGGCTACGGCCGCAGCTCGCGCCGCCAGCTTCGATTCCGGCAGCACGGCGTCCTCGAGATCGAGTATCACCGCGTCGGCTGCCAGCGACCGGGCCTTCTCGACCGCACGCGCATTGGAGGCGGGCAGGTACAACGCGGACCGTCGCGCGCGAGGCGGCTGTGTCGATGTCATTGCGCTTGGTCCTTTGTCGTGAACAGGCCGGCCAGCTCCCGGCGCAAGCTGTTCTTCTCGATCTTGCCCATGGCGTTGCGCGGAAGTGCCACTTTCCTGACGAGGCGCTTCGGCAGCTTGAAGCCGGCCAGGCGCCCGCGCAGGGCCGACATAATAGCGGCCTCATCGATCCCGTTGCCTGTCACGATGGCGACCACGGCTTCGCCGAGATCGGGGTGCGGCACGCCGATGACCGCGGCTTCGTGCACGCCTGGCAGCTGCTCGATCGCCAGTTCCACTTCCCGCGGGTAGACGTTGAGCCCGCCGCTGATGACGAGATCCTTGCTGCGCCCGGCGATCGTGAGATAGCCGTCGCCGTCGAGGAAACCCTGGTCGCCGGTGCGGAACCAGCCATCGGCGGTAAACGATTCTGCTGTCTTCTCCGGCGCCCGCCAGTAGCCGCTGAACACGTTCGGGCCCCGCACCTCGATCTCGCCGATCGTCCCCGCGCTCGCAGCGCCGGCGATGCGGATCGAGACGCCGGGCAGGGCCGGTCCGACGCTGCCGGGTCGGCGTTCGCCGCGCAGGGGATTCGCGGCGTTCATCCCGGTCTCCGTCATGCCGTAGCGCTCGAGTATCGCGTGGCCGCTGCGTTCGCGGAATGCCGCAAAAGTCTCCGGCGACAGCGGTGCCGAGCCGGACACGAAGAGTCGCATCGTCGCGCAGCGCTCGCGCGTAAAGGAGGGTTCGGCCAGCAGCCGCGTGTAGTAGGTGGGCACGCCCATCATCACGGTGCTGCGGCCGAGCGCGCCGACGACCTCCCCGGCATCGAACCGCGACAACCACTCGAGGCTCGCGCCGCTCATGAAAGCGCAGCCGAGCCCGACGAACAGGCCGTGCGCATGGTAGATCGGCAGCGCGTGGAGCAGGCGGTCCGTGGCGCTGAAGCCCCAGGCGGAGGCGAGTGTCGCCGCGTTGGCGGCGAGGTTGCCGTGGCTCAGCATCGCGCCTTTGGGCTGGCCGGTCGTGCCCGAGGTGTAGAGCAGCACCGCGGTATCGCCTGCAGCGCGAGCGACCGTTTCAAATGCCGGTGCCTCAGCCATGGTGGCTGCGAGCAGCGAGCCTTTGCCCACGGCATCCAGCGTCAGCACGCGGCAACCCGTCGGCGCCAGTTCACGGAACTGCGCCTCGGCCGCCGGGTCGCAGACGGCGATGCAGGGTTCGGCGTCGGTGAGCAGGAACGCCACTTCGTCGCGCCGGTAACCATCGTTCAGCGGATGGAATACGAGCCCGGAGCGCAGGCAGGCGAGGTAGAGCCAGAGCGCTTCGACCGACTTGCCGACCTGCACGGTCACCCGATCGCCCGGGTGTGCGCCCAGTGCCACCAGGTGCGCAGCGATCGCGGCGCTGCGCGCTTCGAGGTCGGCATAGCGGTAGGTCTCGCCCCGGGGCGTCACCACCGCGGGTTTGTCGAGGCCGGGCGCGAAAGCCCGGCTAAAACGCGAATACAGGTTCTGGTTCACGGGGTCCGGTAGGATACCCGCGGGCTCCGGACCCGGAGTACGGCTCGCGGAAACCTAGGTAAGCCCTTGGTCCGGTGAGTTCTTGAGGCAGGGTTGCCCGCTGCTGCCAGGCGACATAATCCGGCCGAGCCACAGCCGGGGGAAACCCTTGACGCAAAAGGTAAGACCCCAAATGGAAGTGAACCCGGAAATAGAAATGCGTTACGGTAAATACGGCTTGCGGTTGCACAGGGCGATGGGTAGCCTCTGCCTCGGAATGCTTGACGCGCCAACAGGGCGTGACGGCTGTGCTGCACGAGGGGTCGTACGCCGTGATCTTCAGTAGCTCAGCGCCAAGGCCAGCACGATAACGACAAGTAGAACAGGGGGGCATGCAAGTGGTTGATTTTTCTCGTGCGCGTCGCGCACTCGCGACGGCCCTCTTGGCGGGATTCGGCTGTGTCTCCGCATCGGCAATCAACATCGACGTCAGAGGCACGCTCGGGCCTTACGGCGGATTCGGTAATTCACTCAATTACTCCGCCGGCGGCGTGAACGTCAGCCTGTACGGCTGGGCCGAGACCGGCGCGCTGCAGACGAGCACGCCGTCGAACTTCTGGCTCTTCCAGACTGCAGAGATTTACAGCTGGAGCACCGGCGTGGGTGTCTGCAACCGCGTCGAAGGGACGCTGGCGTCCGGTAACTGCAGCGTCAACGAACAAGAGATCGACACCGTCGGTTCCCGCGACGACCTGATAGTGCTGTATTTCGACCAGATCGTGAGCTTCGGCAACCTGCAAGTGACGGTCGATCCCTGGGACGGCCCGGGCTCTGACCCGAACGACCGCGACCTCCGCTTCTGGGTGGCCACGGTGGCGAGCGGTGCGCCTAATCTCTCCACGTACAGCTTCAATACACTGTCCACGGCTTTCGGCACCAGCTACCTGAGTTCGGTAATCTCGAGCTACGACGCCTACACCCACCTGCTAGGTTCGGTGATCGGTCCGCTGAGCGGCAACCTGCTGATGATCTCGGGGAACTGGTTTGACCGCAGCTGCGTGAACCGGAACTCCACCGCCGATAAAGAGTGCGAGGCTTGGCAGCTGGCATCCATCGACGTCGACGTCAACGTCATACCGGTGCCCGCCGCCGTCTGGCTGCTGGGATCCGCGCTCGGCCTGCTGGGCTGGATGCGGCGTCGCTCGGCCTGAGATCAGTTCGGTCGATAGCCGGCCGGGCCCGTCCGGGCCGAGTCCGGCTTCTTCGCTGCAATCCCCCAGGCCTGCGCGAGTCGGGTCAGTTCCTCGGCCGCCACTACCTCGCGCCCGAGCAGCGATGCCGCAGCGTGGGCGATATCGGCTGCGCCCACTTCAAAGTGGCGACGCAGGTCCTCGCGGGATTCGCTGAGGCCGTAACCGTCGGTACCCAGTACCGTGTAGGGACCGGGAATCCACTGCGCGATCGACAGCGGCAGCGTCTTCATGTAGTCGCTTGCCGCGACGAACACGCCCGTCTCGGCGGAGAGCAGGTTCTCGACCCAGGGCCGCGAGAGGTTCCTGCCGGCGAGGCGGTTGTCCCGTTCGACCCGCAGGGCTTCGCGGCTGAGCTCGTTGTAGCTGGTCACGCTCCAGATGTCCGTTGCAATGCCGGCGGACTCCAGCAGGTTCGCGGCCTCGAGCACTTCGCTCATGATTGCGCCGCTGCCGAAGAGATGGGCCTTGCGGCCGGCCGCGGCGGCCCGGCCTGACCGGCGCAAGCAGTACATGCCGCGGACGATACCGTCGGCGACGCCTTCCGGCATCGCCGGCATGGCGTAGTTCTGGTTGTGGATCGTGATGTAGTAGAAGACGTCCTCCTGCTTCGCGTACATGCGCTCGATACCGTCGCGGACGATGACCGCGAGTTCGTAGGCGAACGCCGGATCGTAGCTCATCATGTTCGGCACGGTGTTCGCGACCACCTGCGAGTGCCCGTCCTGGTGCTGCGGCCCCTCGCCATTGAGCGTCGTGCGACCCGAAGTGCCGCCCAGCAGGAAGCCGCGGCAGAGCATGTCGCCCGCGCTCCAGATCATGTCGCCGACACGCTGGAAGCCGAAGATCGAGTAGAAGACGTAGAACGGAATGGTGGGCACGCCGTGCAGGGCGTAGGCCGTGCCGGCGGCAAGAAACGACGCCATCGCCCCGGCCTCGCAGATGCCTTCCTGCAGGATCTGGCCGTCCTGCGCCTCGCGGTATGGGCTCAGCGTGGTGGAGTCGACCGGGCGGTACTTCTGGCCCTCGGTGGAGAAGATGCCTGATTTCCTGAAAAGGGCTTCCATGCCGAAGGTCCGCGCCTCGTCCGGAACGATCGGGACGATGTAGCGCCCGAGTGTTTCGTGCCCGGTCAGCTTCGCGAGCATGCGCACGAACGCCATGGTCGTCGACTGCGGCCGCTCGGAGCCGCCGAGCTGTTCCTGGAACACGTCGAGTGCCGGTGCCTCGAGCGCCGGGCACTCGACCGTGCGCCGCGGCCAGCTGCCGCCGAGCGCGCCGCGCCGCGCACGCAGGTAGCGAAGCTCGGGGCTGTCGTCAGCCGGGCGGTAGAAGTCGGCGCGCCCCATGGCATCCTCCGGCAGCGGGATGCCGAGGCGACGAGCCGTCTCGATGCGTTCTTCAGCCGTCAGGTTCTTCTTCTGGTGCACGGCGTTGGAGCCCTCGTAGCCCTGCATGCCGTAGCCCTTGATGGTCTTGATCAGGATCGCCGTCGGTCGCCCGGTGGTCGTCGCTGCGCGCTGGAAGGCCGCATAGATCTTGCGCTGGTCGTGGCCACCGCGACGGATGCAGCGGATTTCCTCGTCCGAGAGCACCCGCATGATCTCGGCCAGCTTGCCGTCGTCCTCCACCCAGTGCTCGCGGACCTCGCTGCCGCTCGAGACGGAGTACATCTGGTAGTCGCCGTCGACCGCCCGCTCCATGCGCTCCTGCAGCACGCCTTCGTGGTCGATGGCGAAGAGCGGATCCCATTCGCCGCTCCAGATCACCTTGATGACGTTCCAGCCGGCTCCCCGGAACGAGCGCTCGAGTTCCTGGATGATCTTGCCGTTGCCGCGCACCGGGCCGTCGAGCCGCTGCAGGTTGCAGTTGACGACCATGATGAGATTGTCGAGCCGCTCCCGCGCAGCGATGTTGATCGTGCCGAGCACTTCGGGCTCGTCAGCCTCGCCGTCGCCGATGAACGCCCAGACCTTGCCGCCGTTGGCGGGCTTGAGGCCACGGTTCTCGAGGTACTTGGCGAAGCGCGCCTGGTAGATGCCGGAGGGCGTCGACAGTCCCATCGAGGCGCAGGGCGCCTGCCAGAACTCCGGCATGTTGCGCGGATGCGGGTAGGAGGACAGGCCGCCGCCGGAGCCCAGCTCGCGCCTGAAGTTGTCGAGCTGCTGCGCGTTCAGCCGGCCCTCGAGGAAGGCCCTGGCGTAGATGCCCGGCGCTGCATGGGCCTGGATCGTGACCAGGTCGCCGCCGTAGTCCGGTCCGCGGCCGCGGAAGAAATGATGCAGTCCGACCTCGAGCATCGTTGCAGCGGAGGCGTAGGTGCCGATGTGGCCGCCGACGCCGGTGCCGCTGTCGTAGGCGCGCAGCACCATTGCCATGGCGTTCCAGCGCAGGATGTTCTCGATGCGCTCCTCGATGGCGATGTCGCCGGGATAGGCGGGCTGTTGTGCGAGCGGAATCGTATTGCGGTAGGGCGTGTTCAGCGTCGCCTCGTCGACGATGATGTGCGCGTCGCTCAGGTAGTCGCGCAGCGCACGAAACACTGCCTTGGCACGCTCGGGCCCGTCCGCGCGCAGCAGCGACTCCATCGACTCCAGCCACTCGGCCAGTTCGATATCGCTGTGCAGGAAATCCTTCGGCCGCGTTGCCATGGAGCTCCACTCCGCTCATTCGTCGTTGCGCGCGAGCGCCGCTGCGCGCGATGCGCGCGCAGCATAGCGGTTTCCCGGCCGGTGGGGCGCAGGGGTCCGCCAGCCGAAGAGAATACCTGTAACGAATAGTCTATAAGCCTCTGTTTACCTGAATATTGTTATTGGCTCCAGCTGGCGGCCGACCTGCCCCCGGCGCTGTGCAGTGTCAGCCGCATCTTCTATGCTCGGCCCAGCGTTACCGAAGCCCTGCGAAAGGACTGCTGATGACTGGCGAAGATGCTGCCGGGCCCTTGAGCCGGCGCGACACGCTGATGCTTGGCCTGGCCGGACTTGCCGGTCTGATGGGCGATCGCGCGCAGGCGTCGGCCGGCGTCCACGCCGAGATCGAGGCGGTGCTGAAGCGCACGGAGGAGATCTGGAACAGCCAGCATTTCTACCGGCTGCGCGACGTCTGGGACACGGACGATCCGGAGCCGTGGTACGTGCCGGAGGAAATCGTCACGCCGTTTCGCAGCTGGCCCGAGATCGAGCGTTACTGGGGTCCGCCGATGCGCGTGTTGCGGGCGTTTCGCTGGCAGTTCTCGAACCTGCACGTGAAGTCGCTTGCTGACGATCTCGCGCTCGCCCTGTTCGATCACTACTACGAGATCGAGATCGCCATCGGCAGGCCACCCCTGCCGCCGCCGACCGCGGGATTCGACCGCTGTCTGGCGATCTTCCGCCGCAAGCCGGACGGCTGGAAGCACATCCTCTATGCGCAGTGCCCGCTCGGGCCGGACACCTATATCCGCGCGCTGCGCGAGAAGATCGTGCGTCCCGACTTCCGCGAATTCAGCGATGGCGTCGAGGAACGGTTCAGGCAGGGTCACGCCGACGGCAAGCCGCAGATTCCTGAGGACTACGATCCGAACCGGAACCGCGGCGAGTGAGCGGTCGGGCGGGCACCGCTGCCGGGTCGCGTCGCGCGCTGCTGCGCTTCCTGCTGCAGTCGCCGCTGCTGCTTGCTGCCGGCGGCCTGCGTGAGGCGCTGGCCCGGCCGGAGCTGGCGATTCCCGCGAGCGCCGCCGAAGCACTCGATGTTTTCCAGATCGAGCGCGTCGCCCGACAGAAGCTCGATCCGGCGACGATCCATTTCATCGTCAATGGCGCCGATGACGGGGCAACCGTGCTTGCGAACCGTGAGGCCTACGGCGACTGGGCGATCCGCGTGCGGCGGCTGGTCGACGTCAGCCGCGTCGATCTGTCGACCGAGGTGCTGGGCCTGCGCCTGGAAGTGCCGTTGCTGCTGGCGCCGGTCGGCAACCAGCAGTCGATACACCCCGCCGGGGAACTCGCGACCGCGCGGGCCGCGAAGCGGACCGGACACGCGATGATTGCCTCCACCGTCACGAACGCTGCCGTCGGCGAGATCGCGAAAGAGGCCGGGCAACTGTGGTTCCAGCTCTACGCCTCGCCGGACCGGCCGCTGATGGACAAGCTGATCGGCGATGCGGAGCAGGCGGGCTGCCCGGTCGTTGCGCTGACGGTGGACTCCAACACCCGCGGCAATCGCGAGGGCGAGCGCTGGTGGGGGCGGCTGCCAGAGGCGAGGCCCCGGGAGGAACTGCGGCTTGGAAATTTCAAGGATTATTCCGGGCCGCCGCGCATCGGCGATATTTCGCTCGACTGGAAGAAGCTCGAGTGGATCCGTGCCCGCACGCGCGTGAAGCTGGTGCTGAAGGGCATCGTCACGCGGGAGGATGCCAGGCTCGCGCGCGAGAGCGGCGTGGACGGGCTCATCGTTTCGAACCACGGCGGCCGCCAGGAGGAGAGCCTGCGCTCGACGCTGGCATCGCTGCCGGAAGTCGTGGAGGCGGTCGGCAGCGCGCTGCCCGTGCTCATGGACGGCGGCATCCGTCGCGGCACCGATGTCTTCAAGGCGCTGGCGCTCGGTGCGCGCGCCGTCTGCATCGGCCGGCCCTACCTCTGGGGGCTCGGCGCCTTCGGGGAGGAGGGCGTCGAGCGCGTACTGGTGATACTGCGCGAGGAGCTGAAGCGCATCATGCAGTTTGCCGGCACCACTTCAGTCGGTGCCATCGGCCCCGGCCATCTCGAGCGGCGACGCTAGGCGGAGCGGTCAGCCGGCGTCCGGCAGCGGCCGCGGCGGCGTGAGCACGGTGTCCCCGGCATCCGTCTCCGGCAGCGTGAGCGGATAGTCGCGGTTGAAGTGCAGCCCGCGGCTCTCGCGCCGCTGCTGGGCGCAGCGGATGGTGAGTTCCGCCACCAGCGCGAGGTTGCGCAGCTCGATCAGGTCGTTCGTGATGCGGAAATTCCCGTAGAACTCGCCAATCTCCTCCAGCAGGAGCCTGACGCGATGGCGGGCCCGCTCGAGCCGCTTGTTCGTGCGCACGATGCCGACGTAGTCCCACATGAACCGGCGCAGCTCGTCCCAGTTGTGCGACACGACGACCTGTTCGTCCGTATCGGTGACCCGGCTCTCGTCCCATGCCGGCAGGCGTGCCGGCGCATCGTCCGACTGCCCGGGAGCCGCGATTGCCTGCGCTGCCGCCGTGCCGAACACGACGCACTCGAGCAGCGAATTGCTGGCAAGGCGATTGGCCCCGTGCAGCCCGGTGAAGGCGCACTCGCCCACGGCGTACAGGCCCGGCAGGTCGGTCGCCCCGTCGAGGTCCGTGACCACGCCGCCGCAGGTGTAGTGCGCCGCCGGCACGACCGGAATCGGCTGGCGGGTGATGTCGATGCCGAATTCCCGGCAGCGCGCGGCGATGTTCGGAAACTGCCGCAGCGTGTCCGCCGGATCCTTGTGGCTGATGTCGAGGTGAACGAACTCGAAGCCACCGCGCTTCATTTCATAGTCGATCGCCCGCGCCACGATGTCGCGGGATGCCATCTCCCCGCGCGGATCGTGATCGGGCATGAAGCGGCGGCCATTCGGCAGCTTCAGGATGCCGCCTTCGCCGCGCACCGCCTCGGAAATCAGGAAGGCTTTCGCCTGAGGGTGGTAGAGGCAGGTCGGGTGGAACTGGACGAATTCGAGGTTCGCCACGCGGCAGCCGGATCGCCAGGCCATCGCGATGCCGTCGCCCGTGGAGGTGTCCGGGTTGGTCGTGTAGAGGTAGGTCTTCGAGGCGCCGCCGGTCGCGAGAATCACGGCACGTGCAGCCAGCGTCACCACGCGCCCGCTGTCCCGCTCGAGCGCATAGACGCCGAGGCAGCGGTTGGCATCGGGCGAGCGCAGTTTCGCGGTCGTGATGAGGTCGACGGCAATGTGACCGTCGAGCACCGCGATGCGCGGATGTGCCGCCACCCGTTCCGACAATGCCTCGACGATCGCGCGGCCCGATGCGTCGGCCGCGTGCACGACACGCCGGCGCGTGTGGCCGCCCTCCTGGGTGAGATGCAGCCCGCGACCGTCGTCCTCGGCCGTAAAGCGCACGCCCTGGGACTGCAGCCATGCGATGGCGTCGGGCCCGCCCCGGGCCACGCGCTCGACGGCGTCAGGGTGGCAGAGGCCGGCACCGGCGCGCAACGTGTCCTCGACGTGCAGTGCCGCCGAGTCATCACTGCCGATCGCTGCGGCTATGCCGCCTTGCGCGCGCTGGCTCGAGCTCTCCGTGAATCCCTTCTTGGCGAGCAGGGTGACGTTGAGCCCGCGTTCCGCCAGCTGCAGCGCTGCCGTCATGCCGCCGAGCCCGGCGCCGATGATCAGCGCGTCGCAGGGGTTGTCGCCGCGTGCCGTGCGTGCGGTCATGGGCGGGTCGCCGTCACCTGCGCGCTCAGTCCGTGGTGGAGGCGCGGCCGATGTCGAGCATGCGCTGCATCGAACGGCGGGCCCCGGCCGCCACCGCGGGCGCGATCTCGATCGCAGGGCTCAGGGTCTCGAGGCTCTGCAGGATCTTCGCCAGCGTGATCCGCTTCATGTGCGGGCAGAGGTTGCAGGGGCGGACGAAATTGATCTCGGGAAACTCGACCGCGACGTTGTCGCTCATCGAGCACTCGGTCACCAGCACGACGTCCTTCGGCCGCTCGTCGGCGATGTGGCGGATCATGCCGGAGGTCGAGCCGACGAAGTCCGCCTCGCGCAACACCTCCGGCGGGCATTCCGGGTGGGCCATGACGTGCACGCCCGGGCGCCCGGCGCGAAAATCGCGGATGTCCTGCGGGGTGAAGCGCTCATGGACCTCGCAGGCGCCTTCCCACAGGATCACCTCGACCTTCGTCTTGCTGGCAACGTAGCGGCCGAGGTAGCCGTCCGGCAGGAAGATGACCCGGTCCGTGCCGAGTGACTCGACGACCTTCACCGCATTGGCGGACGTACAGCAGATGTCGACTTCCGCCCGCACGTCGGCGTAGGCATTGACGTAGCAGACGACCGGCACGCCGGGATAGCGCTCGCGCAGGCGCCGGACATCGGCCGCGGTGATCGACGCCGCCAGCGAGCAGCCGGCCTCGTAGTCGGGCAGCAGTACCGTCTTGCCGGGGCTCATGATCTTCGCGGTCTCGGCCATGAAGCGGACCCCGCACATCACGATGACGTCCGCCGCCGTGGCGGCACCGTGCTGGGCGAGTCCCAGCGAATCGCCACGGTAATCGGCCACTCCCCAGGCGATTTCCGGCGCCTGGTAGTTGTGGGCCAGGATCACCGCATTGCGGTCCCGCTTCAGTTCGTTGATCGCGGCAATGAGCGGGGCGTGCACCGCCCACTCGGCCTCCGGGATCACGTGGCGTATGCGCTCGTAGAGGGGACGGGTCAGCCGCTCCACCTCGGGGGTGTAGGCCGGCGCGGGGGTGGAGATGGGCATGAATGAGCCGGATCCGGAACCCGAAGGTCCTTGCGAATGAGCCGCTTACAGCGGATTGGCAGGCATGCTATGCGGCGCGCGCCGGGGGGTCAACGCAACCGGTGCGGGTATTTCCCGAGGGCTGGCGGGAGACGCTGATCACGGCAAGGGCGCGTAAACATTTACATGATAGGACAGTCACTTGCAGCGTTTCTGACGTGATGGGCGAGTCCGCAAACCCGGGTCTGGATCTCAGCGAGTACGCGCTGCTGCTGCTGCGCGCGCTTTCGCCCGGTATTCGGGGCATGGCCTGCTTTAGCTACGCCCAGGGGCGCTTCCTCGGCACCACCGGCCTGCTTCGACCGGCAGGTCGATGCTCTGATGGCAGCGTTGCCCGGGGCCGCGCGCTCGGCCTGAGGCCAGCGCTGGCTGTGCAATAATCGCCGCCGATTTCCCGCCGGAGCTTTCCGATGACGATGCGAATCATCGCAAGCCTGGCGCTCGCGGGCGCTGCCGCTCTGGCAGCGACGACGGCAGCGGCACAGGTGCAATTGACCCGCGCGGTGCTGTCGCAGGCCGACTACGTGATCGGTCGGCGCGCTTTCCAGATGCGCTGCAGCGCCTGTCATTCGCTCGCCGAAGGGGGCACCGACCTCACCGGCCCGAACCTCTGGGCGATCATGGGCAGCGCCCCCGGCGACGGTCGTCGCCCGGAATTCGTGTATTCGGATGCCCTGCGCGCCGCGGGAATACGCTGGACGGCGGATCGCATGGACCGGTTCCTCGCGGATCCCGCGAAGGACGTGCCGGCCAACCGCATGGCCGTTCCCGAAGGTGTCCCGAGCCCGGATCGACTGGCGCTGATCGCGTTCATGATGCTCGAGACCGGTGGCGCCGACTGGCCGAGACCGGAACTGCCGACGGTGGTCATCGACAAGGATCGCAGCAAGCCGATCGAGGAGCGTTTTCCGAGCTTCTGGAACCACATGATGTCGAACACCGTGCGTTATCGCATGGTGACGGCCGACGGCGAGCAGGTGTTCCGCGCCTATTTCAACAGGGACGGCTCCATCAGCAGCGACAACGACAAGATCCGCGGCTTCTGGCGTCCGGACGATCGCGATTTCTTCTGCTATGCGCTGTACGGTCTGCCGACGAAGCCCGACCAGCTGGTCGAATGCTTTCCGATGGTGGCCATGTCGATCCCGCGCTTCGCCGAGCAGCTGTGGGAGTCGAAGCCGGTGGCGGGCGTGCGGCTGTTCGGCGGCATCCTGCCCGGCCGGCCCTGATCACGCGCGCAAAGAAAAACCCCGCCGGGTGGCGGGGTTTTTCGGTCGTGCAAGCCTTTAGCTGAGAATCAGCGCCGGCGCCGGCGCCAGGCGATCGGCAGGCCTGCCAGCAGGGCGGCGAGGCCGAGCGCATCGAGGCTGCTGCCGCCACCCGGCAGCTGCGGGCCACCACCGCCGCCACCGCCGCCACCGCCATTGCCGGAGACGCTGACGGTGAGGGTGCCCACGTCCGTGTCGCCATCGGCGTCCTCGATCTCGAAGTCGCAGGAGCCTGCGCCGTTGAAGCCGGCTGCGGGGGTGAATACCACCGCGTTGCCCGCTGCCACGCAGGTGCCGCCGGTGGCCGCGCCGGTGGCTGTCACCGTGTGCTCGCCACTCGTGCCGGTGCCGAGCTGGGTCGGGTTGCCCAGCACCGGGATTGCCGCGGATGGCACACCATTGCGCGAGCTGCCGACGAAGTTGCCCGCTACCGGGACTCGTTCAGCCACGGTGACCGTGACGGTGGCGACCGACTGGTCGCCGCTCTGGTCAGTGACGCGGTACATGAAGCTGTCGGGACCCGAGTAATACAGGTCCGGCGTATAGACCACGTTGTCGCCGTTGACGACCGCAGTGCCGTTCACCGGTTCCTCGCCGGCCACGATGGTGATCGTCTGCGTGCCGCCGCCGGGGGTGTCGTTCGCCAGCACGGCGATCGGGGTCGACGCATCCTCCGGCACGTTCACGTCATCGTCGAACGCGACCGGCGCGTCCTGCGGTGCGGCGCCGGTGAAGGTGAACCGGCCGCCGCCGTAGGAGTTCTCGGTGTCGTAGTTCGGCGACACGTCGGTGCCGATGGCCGGGCCGCTCGCGATGATGTACTCGCGGGTCCAGAAGGCCTG
This sequence comes from Gammaproteobacteria bacterium, assembly GCA_016874095.1. Classification (GTDB taxonomy): domain Bacteria; phylum Pseudomonadota; class Gammaproteobacteria; order Steroidobacterales; genus QUBU01. The sequence continues at coordinate 65,424 of VGVH01000008.1, forward strand.
GGCGCTGGTAATGGCTGCGTTGATGCCGGTCTGGCCATTGGTGGTGAGGATCAGGATCAGGTTCTCGAAACCGGGCGGGCTGACGGGCGTGTCGCCCGCGCCGTTGGTCGGCTGCGTGACCGCCAGCGGCACGCATTGCGGGTCCGCGCCGTCGGCGCCGTCGCCACCGTCGTTGTCGATGGTGTCGCTGCAGTTGCCGAGCGCCGGATGCACCGCCACGGTGCCGTCCTCGTTGCGATAGATGACCGAGCTGGAACCGAGCAGGATCTCGCTGCCGATGCAGTCGTTGTCGCCCGGCAGGTCGATGCACTCGTAGTTCGTGAAGCTGCCGGTCGTCTGCGCGCCGATGTTCGGGTTGAGGAGGTTGGGCGAGTACAGGCCGAAACCGCGCGTGCGCTCGATGCCGTTGCGGTTGATGGCCGGGTTGGGCAGGCTCGAGAACGTGGTCTCCCAGAAGCCCGGCGGATCCTGGGTCAGCGGCGCGTTCTCAGTCGGAAAGCAATCGCTCGGATCGGCGGCCGCGCACAGCGGGGCCGGCGTCGGGTTGCCGCGGGAGCCGATGCGGTAGGTGAAACTGCCGCCGCCGTTGTCCGTTGCCGCGTTGACCGCCGTCGGCGCCATGACGTGGGTCCAGGCATCCCAGCGTTCCAGCCCGCGGTCGCCATTGCCGGTGGAGGCGTTGTGCACGCCCGCGGCAATCGTCCAGGTGGCGCTGATCAGGTCGTCGCTGCCGTCGCTGGGCGTGTCGTTGTCGTCGATCGTGACGGTGCCCGTGACGGCCAGCGTGGCCTTGCCGTCGCCCGGCAGCGGGGTGTAGGCCACGTTGTCGCCGAGGGTGCCCTTGGCATAGAAGCCGGCGGTGAATTTCGGACCCGAGGGCGTGGGGTTTGACGGGGATCGCGTACGGGCGTAACTGCAGTCGGTGCCGGTCAGGCTGACGGCGATGTTGAAGCAGCTGTTGACCGAATTGGACAGCAGGCCGTTGCTGATGATGTATTCCTGCGTGGCGGCCTGTGCGCCGGTCGCGGCGCCGATGGCCAGCGCGACTGCCGCGCCGATGACTGCAATCTTCCTCATGACGAACGATCCTCCGAAAACCAACCCGAATTACGCTCGAAGCTTCATCGGCCGGCAGGGGTGCGCATCGACTGCGATCTGGCGGTTCGGACAGGGCACGGGACCGGGTCTCGTGGCCCGGTTTGCTGCTGTCTCGACACCGTGAAGCGAATCCCCCGAAAGCCCTTGTAATGGCTCCACTGGTCAGGGCGTAACCCTACCGCGCTTGGGGGGTGGTGGCAATACAGCCGGGCGGTCCGACGGCCGGGTCGGCCGCGGCGCGGTAGCCGGTTTGCAGCGGGCTGCGCTCAGTCGGTCGGGCAGTCGAAGGACTTGCCGGAGCGTTCGGTCTCTATCAGGCGGGGTTGGCCGTTGGCACCCAGGATCACGGCCCTCGGCGCCATTGCGGCACCGTCCGGGCCGAAGCGGAAGTCGCCCGCGCCGCGCGGCGACACCGCACCGGTCGCGCTGTAGCTCAGGCCGCTGCCGAAGCTGGCGGTGGCGATGCGGATGCCGGCGGCCGGCCTGACCTGGTCCTGCAACTCCTCGTTGCCGTCGCGGCGCAGATCGGCATTGCGATCGACGAACGCGATCCAGCCGCCGTCCCAGCCGCCGTCCCAGCCGGTGTCTGCGCTGGCGCAGCGCTGGCTGTCGCTGCTGGGGCAGGCGCTCAGCGTGGTGTTGCGGGTCACTGCGGTGCTGCGCGCCTGGTGCAGCGTGGTCACGAGGTCGTTGACGATGGCAGCCTGGCTGGTACTCCTGCAAAGCGTAGGCAGTGGCGGGAAGGCGGACGTTGAACCGCGCCACGCTGTGCGCCGGGGGGGGTTACAGCGACTGTCGGACCTGCGGGGGCTGTGCCGGTGCCCGCGGAGCCTCGAGCGACTCAGTCGTCGCGGTCTGCGGGTGGCAGGCGACGGCGGTTCCGGCTGGGTACTGGTGCGCGGCGCACCGGCTCGACGTCATCCCGCTCGTGCTGCGAGAAGAACCGTTCGACCACGTGATCCTTGGCCAGCGCCTCGTCGCTGTCTTCCCACAAGCTCTCGTCGATCTTGCGTGGGCGGGACATCGCCTGAAGATAACCCTGGCCCGAGCAATGTCAAGGAATTGGACAGAAACCGCCGTCTTGCTCCGACCCGGCGGCCCCTTATTTCCGGAGCAGGTCGCGGATCTCCGCCAGCAGCTTCTCCTCGGCGGACGGACCCGGAGGAGGGCGCAACGGCTCCGCCTTTTTCATGCGGTTCATCGTGCGCACCAGCAGGAAGATGGCGAAGGCCACGATGACGAAGTTGATGACAGTATTGATGAATGCGCCATAGCTGATGACCGGCGCGCCGGCAGCCTTGGCAGCGGCCAGCGAGGCATGCTCAGCCCCGCTCAGGTTGATGAACAGGCTGCTGAAATCCACGCCGTTCATCAACAACCCTATCGGTGGCATCAGCACGTCGTTCACCAGGGACGTGACGATGCCGCCGAAGGCGCCGCCGATGATGATGCCGACGGCCAGGTCGACGACGTTGCCGCGCATGGCAAAAGCCTTGAATTCCTGTAACACCTGACGATCCTCCCGATTCTTATTATGGAAAGTACGGGCCGATCATCTGTGGGCACGCCGGCGAGCGTCAAGGCGGTGTCAGCTGCACCCGGATGTCACGTTGCGGCGGCGCGATGGCGATGCCGTGCTGCGTCAAGGCCGACTCGATTTCCCACAGGTACGTCCCGGTCACCGAGCCGGTACCCGCTGCTGCCGCCGGGTCGATCCACGCCACCAGTTCGAAGTTCATGCTGGTGTCAGCCAACCCGACCAGCCACACGTCCGTGTCCCGTCCCGGCCCGCGCCAGGTGAAGGGGAGCCGATCGGCGGCCTCGGTCACGACCCGGCGCACGGTTTCCTTGTCGGCGCCCCAGGCGACGCCGAAGGGCACGTGCACGCGGTAGTACGGCTCCTTGAGCGTGTAGTTCACCACCCGACCGGAGATGAACTCGGCGTTGGGCACCACGATGTCGATGGCGTCGCCGGTGGTGATGAGCGTGCTGCGCACGTTGATCTCGCGCACCCGGCCGCGCACGCCGGATCCGAGTTCAACGAGGTCGCCCACCCGCAGGTTCCTCTCGACGAGGATCATGAGGCCGGAAACGAAATTGTTGACCAGCGACTGCAGGCCGAAGCCGATGCCGATCGACAGGGCGCCGGCGACCAGGGCGAGTTGGCTGAAGTCGAGGCCTATCGAAGCAAGGCCGATCAGCAACGCCGAGATCACCAGCACGTAGTGGAGGAGGCGGCTGACCGTGTACAGCGCCGTGCCCTGGCGACCTTGCTGTCGCTCGCCGACGCGGCGGAGCAGGCCGCGCAGGAATCGCGACAGGAGGACGGCACCCAGCAGCAGCAGCACGACACGCAGCAGGCCCCAGGAAGTGACGGCTGTGTCGCCAATGGAAAAAAGCCGCGCGCCCAGCGTTTCGTTCATCCTCCGATCCTAGCGCATGCGTGCGCAGGTGTGTTGACGGCCCGCTCCAGCTTGCTATGGTGAGAGCTCGTACTCCCGGTGGACGCCATGCTGGCCTGGTGGATACTTGCTGCTTTCGTGGCCGGACTGCTGGCGCGGCAGCTCAGCCTGCCGCCCATGGTCGGATTCCTGGCTGCCGGGTTCGCGCTGGGCGCGGCCGGTGTCGAAGCCGGGACTGCCCTGCATGAACTCGGCGATGCGGGCATCTGGCTGCTGTTGTTCACCGTCGGACTCAAGCTGAGATTCAAGAGCATCGTGCGCCCGGAGGTCTGGGCCACGGCGCTGATCCATCTCGCGATCACCGGGGCGGCGGCGACCTGGCTTGCCACGGGCGCGGGCGGGCTTGGCTGGCAGGCGGCGATCCTGCTCGGCGCGTCATTTGCATTTTCGAGCACCGTGCTGGCGGTCATCGTGCTCGAGCCGAAGCGGGAACTGCGCGCCTTCCACGGTCGCGTGGCCATCGGCATCCTCATCGTGCAGGACATCGTGGCGGTGGTGCTCATTGCGCTGTCTGCCGGGACTTCGCCCTCGCCGGGCAGCCTGCTGTTCGTGCCGGCAGTGCTGGTCGTGAAGCCGCTGCTCGACCGGTTGCTCACCCTCACCGGTCACGGCGAGCTGCTGGTGCTGCTGGGCGTGGTGCTGGCCGTCGGCGCGGGTGGCTACGGGTTCGAGGCCATTGGCCTCAGCGGCACGCTCGGTGCGCTGATCATGGGTGCGCTGCTGGCCGGGCATCCGCGCGCGGTTGAGCTGGGCGACGCGCTGTGGGGCATGAAGGAACTCTTCCTGGTCTGTTTCTTCCTGTCGATCGGTATTACCGGAGTGCCGACGCTGGCAGCGCTCGGCGGTGCGGCGGCCATGGTGCTCGCGTTGCCGCTGAAGGCCGTGCTGTTCTTCGCCCTGCTGCTCGCTGCGGGCCTGCGGGCGCGCAGCGGCTTTCTCGCGGCGCTGAGCCTTGCCACCTACAGCGAATTCGGCCTCATCGTCGTGCAGCTCGGCGTACGCGAGGGCCTCCTCGGGCCGGAGTGGCTCGTCCTCGCCGCCGTCTCCGTGGCCATCTCCTTCGTGCTGGCCTCGCCGCTCAACCAGGCCGCGCACGGCCTGCATGCGCGGCTGGCGCCGCTGCTGCAGCGGCTGGAGCGGCGCAAGCGCCATCCGGACGACGAGCCGGTCTCCGTCGGCAGCGCGGAGGTGCTCGTCGTCGGCATGGGCCGGGTCGGGAGCGGCGCCTATCGCTACCTGCGCGAACAGGGCCTGCAGGCCGTCGGGCTCGACAGCGACCTGGGCAAGGTGGAACGGCACCTGCAGGCGGGGCGGCGCGTGGTGTATGCCGACGCCGAGGACCCCGATCTCTGGCACAGGCTCAAGCTCGACCGGGTGCGCGCGGTGATGCTCGCGTTGCCGGATATCGAGGCGAAGCTGATCGCCAGCCGGCAGCTGCGGCAACGCGGCTTTCGCGGGCTGATCGCCGCGACGTATGTGTACGACGAGGAACGCGGGCCGATACTCGCGGCCGGTTGCGACGTCACGTTCAACTATTTCGCCGAAGCGGGCACCGGCTTCGCCGCACACATGGCGGACGCGCTGGCTGCCGCAGTCAGCGCGCGCTGCGACGACGCTTCGTAACGGCGGCAGGAGCGAGATGCGCGGCAAGCGCCGCCGCGGTATGCGAGCGCCGATGATCGATGACGTCCGCCGGCGTGCCTGCCACGACGATCGTACCGCCGTCGGCACCGCCTTCCGGACCCATGTCGATGACCCAGTCTGCCCCGGCAATCACGTCGAGGTTGTGCTCGATGACGATCACCGTGTTGCCTGCCGCCACCAGCCGGCGCATCACGCCCATCAGCTTGTCCACATCGGCCATGTGCAGGCCGACCGTGGGTTCATCGAGGATGTAGACCGCCTGCGAACTGCCCGGGCGGGCGCGCGCCAGTTCGGTGACGAGCTTCAGCCGCTGTGCTTCGCCGCCCGACAGCGTCGGGCTCTGCTGGCCGAGCGTGAGGTAGTCGAGACCCACATCGACCAGCAGCGCGAGCATGTCGGCCAGCCGGCCGTGCGCCGCGAAGAAAGCCGACGCTTCGCCGGCGCTCATCGCGAGCACATCGCTGATGCTGCGGTCGCGGAAGCGCACCTCCAGGGTCTCCTCGTTGAAGCGGCGGCCCGAACAGGCGTCGCAGGGCACATGCACGTCGGGCAGGAAGTTCATCTCCACGCGGCGCAGTCCCTGCCCCTCGCAGACCTCGCAGCGGCCGCCGGCGACGTTGAACGAGAACCGGTTGGCAGCGAAACCGCGAATCCGCGCCTCGGTCGTCTGTGCAAAGAGGCGGCGCACCTCGTCCCAGATGCCGACATAGGTCGCCGGGCACGAGCGCGTGCTCTTGCCGATCGGCGCCTGGTCGACCTGGAGCACGCGACCGATGGCTTGCTGTCCGCTCAGCCTGCTGCAGCCGATGGCGGTTGCCCGTCGGCCTGAGGCGATTGCCTGCACGAGGCTCGGCTCCAGCACCTGGCGGACCAGCGTGCTCTTGCCGCTGCCGCTGACCCCGGTGACGACGGTCAGTTCGCCAAGCGGGAAGGCGGCATCCACGTCGCGCAGGTTGTTGCGGTTGGCGCCGTGCACACGCAGCCAGCCGTTGCTGCCGGCCGTGCGCGGCGCGGGCCGCGGACGACTGCGTGCCAGGCAGCGCGCCGTGAGTGACTCCGTCGAGGCGAGCACCTCGGCCGGCCCGCCGGCGGCCACGAGCCGCCCCCCGTCCCGCCCCGCGCCGGGACCGAGGTCGATCAGGTGGTCCGCGCGCCGGATGGTTTCCTCGTCGTGCTCGACGACCAGCACGGTGTTGCCCTGGTCGCGCAGGCGACCGATGGTGGCCAGCAGCCGGCCGTTGTCGCGCGGGTGCAGGCCGATCGTGGGTTCGTCGAGCACGTAGCAGGCACCGCGCAGGTTCGAGCCCAGTTGTGCGGCAAGGCGGATGCGTTGCGCTTCGCCGCCGGACAGGCTCGTGGCCGACCGGTCGAGCGCGAGGTAGCCGAGCCCGACCTCCTCGAGGAACGACAGGCGGGAGGTGATTTCCCGCAGCGCGTCGCGCGCGATGGCAGCCTCACGCCGGCCTGACTTCAGCCCGGCGAAGAAGCGTCGCGCCTCGCTGACTGGTTGCGCGGTCATGGCGGCGATGTCGCGGTCGCGGAAGCGCACCGCCAGCGCTTCCGGCCGCAGGCGCCGGCCCTTGCAGGCCGGGCAGGGGGTCGTGGCGGCAGCGTCCTTCCAGGCGGGCTCGACGCCGGTCTGCTCCTGGTCGAAGCCTTCGAGCTCGAGCCCCGTGCCGAAGCAGGACTCGCACCAGCCATGGCGCGAATTGAAGGAGAACAGGCGCGGGTCGAGCTCCGGAAAGCTGCGACTGCAGCCGGGGCAGGCACGGCGCGTGGAGTACAGCGTGGAGTGTCCGTCGCAGAGGACCTGCGCGCTGCCCTTGCCGACCTCCAGCGCCTCCTGCAGCAGCGCGCGCAGTCGCGCTTCCCTCGCCGGCGTGATTTCGACGTCGCCCACCGGCAGTTCGATGTCGTGCTCGATGAATCGGTCGAGACGCGGCCAGCGCGCCGTGGGCACGAGCTCGCCATCGACGCGCAGTTCATCGTGGCCGCGGTGGGCCGCCCAGCGGGCCAGCTCCGTGTAGACGCCCTTGCGGGCAATGACGAGCGGCGCAAGCACCTGCACCTTGCGGCCCCGCTGTTCGCGGAGTATTCGCGCCACGATCGCATCCGGACTCTGCGGCAGGATGCGTATCGCGCAGTCCGGGCAGTACTGCTCGCCGAGGCGCGCGTACATCAGCCGCAGGAAGTGATACAGGCCGGTCTGGGTCGCCACCGTGCTTTTCTGCCCGCCGCGGGAGGTGCGCTGCTCGATGGCCACGGTCGGCGGAATACCGCTGATCGCGTCGACGTCGGGGCGGGCCGCCGGCTGCACGAACTGGCGTGCGTAGGCGTTCAGCGATTCGAGGTAACGACGCTGTCCCTCGGCGAACAGCACATCGAAGGCCAGCGTGCTCTTGCCGCTGCCGCTGACGCCGGTGACGACGGTGAAGCGGCCGAGCGGGATGTCGAGCGACAGCTCGCGCAGGTTGTGCTCGCGCGCTCGCAGGATGCTGATCGACCGTGGCCGGGGACGCGGGCCGCTGCGCGCCACGGCAGGCCGGCGCTCCGGCGCGCTCATGCCGAGCAGCGACCGCAGTGCGCGACCCGTATGCGATGCGTCGACCTGCGCAACCGCCCGCGGCGAGCCCGTGGCCACCACGGTGCCCCCCGCGGCGCCTGCCTCCGGCCCGAGGTCGATGAGCCAGTCCGCAGCCGCGATCAGGTCGAGGTTGTGCTCGATCACGACGATGGAGTGGCCCTGGGAGAGCAGGGCACGGAAGGCGCCGAGCAGTGTCGCGACGTCATGAAGATGCAGGCCCGTGGTGGGCTCATCGAGCAGCAGCAGGTTGCGCGCGCCGCGCGTGCGGGCAAGCTGGCCGGCAAGCTTCAGGCGCTGCGCTTCCCCGCCTGACAAGGTGGTCACCGGTTGCCCGAGGCCGAGGTAGTCGAGGCCGACTGCCGCGAGGGCCCGCAGGCCGCGCAGGACGTCCGGGCGGTCGGCGAAGAATGCCATCGCTTCCGTGACGGTCAGGTCGAGCACCTCGGCGATCGACAGCGCCGCCACGCCGGCGGCTCCCGGCAGCCGCACCTCGAGGATTTCCGGCCGGAAGCGCCGGCCGTCGCAGTCCGGGCAGCGCAGGTACACGTCGCTCAGGAACTGCATCTCGACGTGCTCGAAACCGTTCCCGCCGCAGGCCGGGCAGCGGCCGTCGCCCGAATTGAAGCTGAACGTGCCGGCGCTGTAGCCGCGCAGTTGCGCCACGGCGAGGCCCGCGAACGCCTCGCGTATGCCGTTCATGATGCCGGTGTAGCTGGCCGGGTTCGCGCGCGTCGTGCGCCCGAGCGGCGACTGATCGACCAGCACGACTTCGTTGACGTGCTCGTGGCCCAGGAGCACGACATCCGTCTCGGGCAGCGCGGATCCGGGCTCCTTCAGGCGGCGCAGCGCCGGGTGCAGCACGTCTTCCACCAGCGTCGACTTCCCGGAACCGCTGACCCCCGTGATGCAGACCAGCCGCTGCAGCGGGATGCGCACATCGACGTTCCGCAGGTTGTGCGCCCTGGCGCCGCGCAGTTCGAGCCAGAACGTGTCCGCATCCGGTGCCTGTCCGCGGCCGTCGGCCGTTGCCGCCACGCGCTTGCGGCCGGCGAGATAGTTCCCGGTGAGCGACTGGCGGTTCTTCGCGACCGCCTCCGGCGGGTCGAATGCGCAGACCCGGCCACCATTGCGACCGGGCCCTGGCCCCATCTCGAGCAGCAGGTCGGCTGCGCGCATGATCTGCGTATCGTGTTCGACGACCAGCAGCGAGTTGCCTGCGTCACGCAGGCGTTCGAGCACGCCGATGACCCGGCCCATGTCGCGCGCGTGCAGGCCGACGCTCGGTTCGTCGAGGACGAACAGCGTATTCACCAGCGAAGTGCCCAGCGCCGTCGTGAGGTTGATGCGCTGGACTTCGCCGCCGGACAGGGTGCGCGACTGCCGATCCATGGTCAGATAGCCGAGCCCTACCTCGACGAGGTAGGCGAGCCGGCTGCGGATCTGCCTGAGGACCGACTCGGTGGCCTCATCGAGCGGTGGCGGCAACCGCAGCGCATCGAACCAGCGCCCGGCATCCGCGAGCGGCATGAGCATCAGTTCGTGGAGATTCGGGCCCGGCGGCGCCCCGTGCGCTCCCAGCCGCCACAGCAGGGACTCGGGTTTGAGCCGTGCGCCGCGGCAGTCCGGGCACGAATCGTAGGTGCGATAGCGTGACAGCAGCACCCGCACGTGCATCTTGTAGGCGCGCGACTCGAGCCAGGAGAAGAACCGCGCGACCCCGTACCACACGCCGTCGCTCATCGGCCCTTCGCCGTCGAGGACCCAGCGGCGTTCGTCCTCGCCGAGTTCCTGCCACGGCGTGTTGCACGGGATGCGCCTGCGCGCCGCGAAGCGCAGCAGGTCCGCCTGGCACTCGGCGTAGCTCGGGCTCTGGAACGGCTTGATCGCACCGCCGGCGAGGCTGCGGCTGGCGTCCGGCACGACGAGCCCGTAGTCGATGCCGATGACGCGGCCGAAGCCGCGGCAGGTGCCGCAGGCACCGACCGGCGAATTGAACGAGAAGCTGCCGGGCGTCGGGTCGGCATAGTGGATGTCGCAGCGGGCGCAGTGCAGGTCGGCGGAGTAGGGCAACGTCATCACTGCCTCCGAGCCGGCATGGACCAGCACCCGGCCGCGCCCGGCGCGCAGCGCGCGTTCGAGCGCCTCGTGCAGCCGGCTGGGCTCCGCTGCAACCAGCCGCAGGCGGTCCTGGATCACTTCCAGGCGATCGCCGTCGCTGCGGTGGATGCGGGTGTAGCCCTGCGCAGCGAGCAGCTCGGTGACTTCTTCGCGGGTGTGGTTCGCCGGGACGTTCAGCGGGAAGGTGACGATCAGGCGCTCGCCCTCGGGGAGGCGCCGGGCAAGATCCGCGGCGATCGTCCCGGGTTGGTCGCGGCGGACGGCGTCGCCGCATTTGCCGCACCAAAGGGCAGCGGCGCGCGCGTAGAGCAGCTTCAGGTGATCGGCGAGTTCCGTCATGGTTCCCACGGTCGAGCGGGAGGTCCGGACCGGGTTCTGCTGGTCGATGGCGATGGCCGGCGGCATCCCGTCGATGCGCTCGACCAGCGGCCGGTCCATGCGATCGAGGAACTGGCGCGCGTAGGGCGAGAAGGTCTCGACGTAGCGGCGCTGGCCCTCGGCGTAGACCGTATCGAAGGCCAGCGAGGACTTGCCGGATCCGCTGACACCGGTCACCACGACCAGTTGGCCGAGCGGGATATCGATGTCGATGCCCTGCAGGTTGTTCTGCCGGGCGCCACGGATCGCGATGCAATCGGCGGCCGTCGCCGCGCCCTTGCGCGGACCGGATTTCCTGCGTCGCTTTGTCGTGGTTCTGGTCACGGCCGGATCGGCCAATATAAAGGGTCGGACCGCGACCTGCCTACGGGCTTCCGGTATGATGCGCGCCCAGTCCAACAGCACGACTGGAGCACGGAACCCGTCACGGGGACTATCGGATGGCCGGCCATCTCTACCACGTGCTCGATACCCGGGGCTTCGACCGGCCACTGCTCGACGAGCTGTGCGAGCTGACCACGCGCCTGCGCGGCATCGCCAAGTCGCCCGAGGGCGCCCGCGAGCTGCAGAACCTGCTGCCCCAGGCGCGCGCGATGCTTTATTTCCCGCAGCCCTCGACCCGCACCTTCCTGTCCTTCAACAACGCCTGCCACGTGCTCGGCATTCGCACGAGCGAAATCCGCGATCCTGCGACGTCCTCCGAGGTGAAGGGCGAGAGCTTCGACGACAGCATCCGCACCTTCAGTTCCTACGTGGACGTGATCGTCATGCGGACCCCTGAGGCCGGCTTCGCCGCCCGGGCCGCTGCCCTGATGGACCGGATCGCGCGGCCCGTGCCGATCATCAACGCCGGATCCGGCAAGGACCAGCACCCGACCCAGGCGCTGCTCGACATCTACACGCTTGCCCGCAGCTTCGCCCTGCGCGGCGGCATCGACGGCAAGGTGATCGGCATGATGGGCGACCTGAAACGCGGTCGCACGGTGCGCTCGCTCTGCGGCCTGATCAAGAACTACCGCGACGTCGAGCTGGTGTTCATTGCGCCCAAGCAGTTCGCGATGGAGGGTGACATCAAGCTGCAGCTCGATGCGCAGGGCATCCGCTACCGCGAGACCTCGCGGCTCGCCGACGCCCTGCCCGGGCTCGATGCCCTCTACGTCACCCGCATGCAGACGGAATGGGATACGGCTGGCGAGTCACGCGCCATGGACTACGGCCAGTTCAGCCTGAACAGCGCGACGATGAAACGCCTGAAGCCCGACGCGATCGTCATGCATCCGCTGCCGCGTGGCCCGGAGATCGATACGGCGGTCGACGAGGATCCGCGCGCGATGTACTGGCGCCAGGAGCGCAACGGCATGTGGATGCGGGCTGCGATCCTGCTCAAGATATTCCGGCTGGAGGATCGTATCTTCTCGCTGGCTGCAGAGGGGCTGCCGGAAGGTCCTGATCCGCCGTAGCCTCGGCCGGGCGCACGGAGGTCACCATGCTGAGCGGCGCTGCGAGGTCGCGCGGCGTGAGCGGCGTGGCCAGCCGCTTCTCGATCCAGCCGATCAGCGGCGCCCAGGCCTCGAGATCCTTCATGTCTGCGTGTGCGGCAGCTCGTGGATGCCGAGCCCGTGCTCGACCGCATGCACGTAGTTCTGGCTGTCGCGCAGGATGCCGACCACCGGGATGTTCAGCGATTCGAGGAAGCGGATGAGCCGGCGGTAGGCGACGGTGTTCTCGCGCACGCGGTTGGCGATGACACCGAGCCGGCCCATGCGGCGGCTGACCTTGGCCACGAGCAACAGGTCCGCGACCAGTTGCGAGACGGCGTGGATGTCCATGTCGGACGGCAGCACCGGGACGAGGATGGCGTGCGCGCCGACGCGAATTTTCAATGCCGCCGCGAGTCTCGCGCCCTCTGCAGCAGCGTGCGCATCAGCCGCCGCGGTTTCTCGCGCGCATCGGCGCTTTCGCCGAGCGCTGGCAGTACCTCGCAGACCGCTTCCAGCGTGGACACCCATTCCCGACGCGGCGCGCGGCGCAATTTTCCATACATCGACGGCTCGCGCGGCGTGAGCAGCAGCCGGGGCAGCCGCAGCATCCACGCATTGCGCCACCACAGCGTCTTCGCCTGGCTCCAGCTGCCGTCGAGCACGATGATGCCATCGAGCCCATGGCGGGCGAGGTCGCGCAGCCGGCCCTTGCGGTCCATCAGCACGACCGGATCGCCCGATCGCTCCGGCGGCAGCGGCGCCGGCAGCTTCGCCCCGGCCAGCACCGCCCAGCGGTCGCGATCGGCGCCCTCGACACCGAGCGCATGGTCGAGCGACGCCCACGACAGGCCGACATGGATCGCCGAGTTCGGCAACGCGAGGTGCAGCAGCGGCGCCGTGCCTAGCACCGCGTCGTCCTCCTGCGGATGCTGGAGCACCACGATGCGCAGCGCCGTATCGACCGGCTCCACGCGATCGCAGATGCAGAGCGCGGGCGGCTTGGTGCAGCGCGCGCAACAGGTAACGGTTTGTTGCATGGTTCTGGCTGGTCGGGGTGACAGGATTCGAACCTGCGACCTCTTGCTCCCGAAGCAAGCGCTCTACCAAGCTGAGCTACACCCCGGTGGTGCGGTCATGGCCCGGGATCGGGTGCCCCGGCGCGGCCCGGCATTGTGCGGGAACGGGGCGGGGGCAGTCCAGTGGCGGGGATGGGGCGGCGCGCTCAGTAGCGGCGGTCGACGGCGAAATCGGCGAGATCGGCCAGCGCGTCGCGGTAGGGCGAGTCGGGCATGCGCTGCAGTGCCTGCACGGCGAGGCGCGCGGATTCGCGCGCCTGGGTATAGGTGGCGGCGAGCGCGCCGGTCTCCTGGATCGTTTGCAGGATGGCGTTCAGGTCCTCGAGGCTGCCGTTCTGGATCGCGCGGCGGATCGTCAGCTGCTGGCGCGGCGAGCCGCGCTGCAGGGCGTGGATCAGCGGCAAGGTCGGCTTGCCCTCGGCGAGATCGGTGCCGATGTTCTTGCCCAGCTCGGCGCGATCGGCCTCGTAGTCGAGTGCGTCGTCGACGAGCTGGAAGGCGAGGCCGAGCTGCTTGCCGTACTCCTTCAGCGACTCCTCCACGGCCCGCGTCTGGTCAGCCAGGATCGCACCGATCTGCATGCCCGCCTCGAACAGCTTGCCGGTCTTGCGGTAGATCACTTCCCGGTAGCGCGCCTCGGTCGTGTCGGGATCGTGGCAGTTCATGAGCTGCAGCACTTCGCCTTCGGCAATCGTGTTGGTCGCGTCGGCCATCACGTCCATGATCCGCATCTGGCCGATCTGCACCATCATCTGGAAGGCGCGGGAATAGAGGAAGTCGCCGACCAGCACGCTCGCCTGGTTGCCGAACACGCTGTTCGCCGTCTCCTGGCCGCGGCGCAGGTCGGACTTGTCGACCACGTCGTCGTGGAGCAGGGTCGCGGTGTGGATGAACTCGATCACCGCGGCCGACAGCACGTGCTGGCTGCCGCCGTAGCCGCAGGCGCGTGAGGCCAGCAGCACGAGGAGCGGGCGCAGGCGCTTGCCGCCGCTGCCGATGATGTATTGGGCGACGCTGTTGACCAGCGCCACGTCGCTGCCGAGCTGGCTGCGGATTTCCCGGTTCAGGGCGTTCCAGTCGTCGCCGACCAGCTGGCGCAGGGCATCCAGGTCAAACGGCTTTTCCTGCGCGTGGACTAGCTTCATCGGCATCGCAATAATGGCGGCAATGCGCCTCACTGTAACATTCCCCGTTATTGTCGTCCTGCCGTTGTGCCTGGTCGCCGCCGCGGCAGCGGCTTTCAGTGCCGACGGCCATCGCATCGCCGGTGCTGTCGCCGAGCAGTTGCTCTGTGCCGACGTGCGACGCGAGATCGCGCCCTTGCTCGACGGCGCTACGCTCGCCGACGCCGGCGTGTGGGCAGACACCATCCGCGACGATCCCGCCTGGCGGCACACGCTGCGCTGGCACTACATCAACGTCGAGGATCGCGCCTCGATCGCGCGGGCGGCACGTGCCTCAGAGGACAACGTGCTCGCGGCGATCGCGAGGAACGAGGCCGTGCTGCTCGATCGCCGTCGTTCGCGCGCCCAGCGCGCCGACGCGCTGCGCTTCCTCGTGCACTTCGTCGCCGATGTGCACCAGCCGCTGCACGTCGGCCGCGCCGCCGATCGGGGCGGCAACGACGTCGACGTCCTCTGGGGCCGCTCCACGCTGTCGCTGCACGAATTCTGGGATGCCCGCGGCCTGCTCCGCCGCAGGGGGTTGTCCGATCGCGAGCGGGCCGAGGCCATTGCCGCGCTGGCGGCCGGCGCGGCGGACGGCTGGCGCGACCGGGACCCGGTCGCCTGGGCCGAGGAATCCCGCGCCTGGCGCCCATTCGTCTACTCGGGCATAGGGGCCGAGCGCCCGTCCCGGCTGGGTGCGGGTTATGTCGCAGGTGCCCGCAACGTCGTGGAGCTGCGGCTGGCCCAGGCCGGGGTGCGGATCGCCGAGCGGCTGAACCGCCTCGGCTGCCGTAGCGGGCCGCCCCGCAAGCGCGCCCAAGCCATTGAACCGGTTGGCTCAAGTCATTAGAATGCGCGCTCTTTTCCGGTCCCACCCGGGGCCGGCTCAGCGGAGAGACGCGGGATGTACGCCGTATTCGTAACGGGTGGCAAGCAGTATCGCGCCACCACCGGTGACAAGCTGGAAGTGGAGAAGCTGCCGGCCGCCGAAGGCGACCAGGTGGAATTCACCGACGTGCTGATGATCGGCGCCGGTCGCGACGTCGCGGTGGGCCGTCCGAAGGTTGCCGGTGGCAAGGTTCAGGCCCGGGTGCTCGCGCAGGGTCGCGGCGACAAGGTCAGCGTGATCAAGTTCAAGCGCCGCACCACCTACAAGCGCATGAAGACGCATCGTCAGTCCTTCACGCTGGTGGAGATCACCGGCATCAGCGGCGGCCCGAAGGCCTAGTACCGCGGGAGACATCCGGCATGGCACATAAAAAGGCAGGCGGCAGTACCCGTAACGGCCGCGATTCAGAGTCGAAGCGACTGGGCGTGAAGCGGTTCGGCGGCGAGACCGTAGTGGCCGGCAACATCATCATCCGCCAGCGCGGCACGAATTATCACGCAGGGGCCAATGTCGGCATGGGCCGCGATCACACCCTGTTCGCCAGGGCCGACGGCGCCGTCAAGTTCCGCCGCCGCGGCCCGCACCACCGGATGTACGTGGACGTGGTTCCCGCCGCCGGTTGAGGCGCGGTCAGGACGATCGCCGGAAGAACCCCGCTACAGGCGGGGTTCTTCGTTTCTGGAGCAGCTCGAGCCATGAAGTTTGTCGATGAAGCGACGGTTCGCGTGCAGGCCGGCAATGGCGGGGCCGGCTGCGTCAGCTTTCGTCGCGAGAAGAATATTCCGCTGGGTGGCCCGGACGGCGGCGACGGCGGCGATGGCGGCAGCATCTGGCTCGTGGCGCGCGAAGGCATCAACACGCTGGCCGATTTCCGCGTCAACCGCCGCTATCGCGCCCGGCACGGCGAGCAGGGTTCGGGCTCCAATTGCAGCGGTCGCGGCGGCGAGGATCTCGAGATTCCCGTGCCCTGCGGCACGCTGGTCTATGCGGAAGAAACCGCCGAGCTCCTCGGCGACCTGACGCGCCCGGGCGAGCGCCTGCTGGTGGCGGCCGGCGGTCACGGCGGCAAGGGCAATACCCGCTTCAAGTCGAGCGTGAACCAGGCGCCGCGGCGCTCGACGCCGGGCACTCCGGGCGAGCAGCGTGTGCTGCGCCTCGAGCTGACCCTGCTGGCCGACGTCGGCCTGCTCGGCAAGCCGAACGCGGGCAAGTCGACGCTCATTCGCGCGGTGTCGGCCGCGCGGCCGAAGGTCGCGGACTATCCCTTCACGACCCTGCACCCGAACCTGGGTGTCGTGTCGGTCGGTCCGCTGCGCAGCTTCGTGATGGCCGACATCCCGGGCCTGATCGAAGGTGCAGCCGACGGAGCGGGGCTCGGCATGCGTTTCCTGCGCCACCTCGAACGCACGCGCCTGCTGCTGCACATCGTGGATATCGCGACGGCGCCGGGTACGACAGACCCGGCCGACGACGCCGTGGAGATCGTGCGCGAACTCGAGCGCTTCAGTCCGACGCTGGCCGCGAAGGAGCGCTGGCTCGTGCTGAACAAGACGGACCTGATCGACGAGGCCGAGGCTGACCGCGCCGGGGCCGCCGTGATCGAGCGGCTCGGCTGGCGCGGACCGCTCTACCGGGTGAGCGCAATGACGGGAGATGGCACGGCGCCGCTCATGGGCGACGTCATGACCCGACTCGAGGAAATCAGCGCTCCGGCGGAAGCAGCGGCTGGCGAGGGCGCCTGACGGTTACTTGCCCGTGGCCTTCAGGGCGAGGTTCAGCCGGCTCTTGTGGCGCGCAGCCTTGTTCGGGTGGATCACGCCCTTCGACACCATAGTGTCGATCTCGGGCACGGCTGCACTGTAGGCAGCATCGGCAGCCTTGCGGTCGGCGCCGGCGATCGCCTTCATGGCCTTCTTGATGGCGGTGCGCATGCGCGTGCGCATGGCGGCGTTGTGCTGGCGGTGCTTTTCCGACTGCCGTGCCTTCTTCGCCGCCGACTTGATGTTCGCCAAAGCCCAGGATCCTTTGCGTCGGATTACAGCCCGGGCCTGTCCCGGGAAAGGGCGCGTATTCTTTGGGTTTGACGGTTCCTTGTCAACCGGCGAGGGCCCGTTTCGCCCAAGCTGCTAGACTCGCCCGCCATGCCTGCACCGCCTTCCGACCCAGCGTCCGCCGTCTCCGGCCGTCGGCTGCTGCGGTCCACCGGTGCGGTGGGGGCGATGACGCTGCTGTCGCGCATCCTCGGCCTCGTGCGGGACGTCGTCTTCGCGCGCCTGTTCGGCGCCAGCCCGCTGATGGACGCCTTCTTCGTCGCGTTCAAGATCCCCAACATCTTCCGCCGCTGGTCCGCCGAAGGCGCCTTCTCCCAGGCCTTCGTGCCGGTGTTCGCGGACTACGACCAGAACCGCAGCCGCGAGGACGTGCGTGAGCTCGCCGAGCGCGTCACCGGCACGCTCGGTGGCGCGCTGCTCGTCTTTACCGCGATCGGCATACTCGCCGCGCCGCTGCTGATCCTCGGATTCGCGCCGGGCTTCTCCGCCGATGCTGCCGGCAGCGACAGGTTCGACCTCTCGGTCGACATGCTGCGGCTCACGTTTCCGTACCTGTTCTTCGTCTCGCTGGGCGCTCTGGCCGGCGGCATCCTCAACACCTACCACCGCTTCGGCGTGCCGGCCTTCTCGCCGGTGCTGCTCAACGTGGTGATGATCGTCTTCGCGGCGGGGGTCGCTCCTTATTATGAGCGGCCGGGCATGGCGCTCGCCGCCGGCGTCTTCGCCGCAGGCGTCATCCAGCTCGCCTTCATGCTGCCGGCGCTCCGGCGCATCGGCATGTTGCCGCGCCCGCGCTGGGGCCCTGCCCACGAAGGGGTGCGGCGGATCATGCGGCTCATGCTGCCGGCCGTCTTCGGGTCGTCGGTCGCGCAGGTGAGCATCCTGCTCGACACGCTGATCGCCTCGTTCCTCGTCACCGGCAGCATCAGCTGGCTGTATTACTCGGACCGGCTGATGGAATTCCCGCTGGGCGTGTTCGGCATCGCGCTGGCCACCGTGATCCTGCCCAACCTCTCGCGCCAGCACGCGAGCGCGTCGCGCGAGCAGTTCGCGGCCACGCTCGGCTGGGCGATCCGGCTGGTCATCCTGATCTCCGCGCCGGCGTCCGTCGGTCTTGCGCTGCTCGCCGGACCGATGCTGGCCACCATCTTCTTCGGCGGCGCATTCACCGCCGCCGACGTCGACATGGCCGCTTGGAGCCTCACGGCCTACGCCGCCGGACTCGTGGCGCTGACCCTGGTGAAAGTGCTGGCGCCCGGCTACTTTGCGCGTCAGGACACGCGCACGCCGGTGCGCGTCGGCCTGATCGCCCTCGGCTTCAACATGGGATTCAACCTGCTGGTGGTCGCCCCCTGGGCAATGGCCGGCCTGCCGGCGCCGCATGCCGGCCTGGCGCTGTCGACGTCGCTGTCGGGCTTCCTCAACGCTGTGCTGTTGTATCGCGGCTTGCGCAGCGCGGGTGTGCTCGACAGGGACCCGACGCTGGGCCGTTACCTGCTGCAGGTTTTCGCCGGCAGCGCGGCGATGGCCGCGCTGCTCGTCGCCGTGACGCCGCCACTCGGGCGCTGGCTGGCCGCGGATGTCTGGCTGCGCGCCGGCTGGCTCACCGCGATCATCGCCGCGGCCGCAGTCGTGTACTTCGCGGTGCTGTTCGCCACCGGCGTGCGTCGTTCCACGTTCCGCATGGTCGGCCATCCGCAGGAGCGCGGCTGATGCAGCTGTTGCGCCGGCCGAATGCCAGCCGCGGCCGCCTCGGCGGCGGCTGCGTCGCCACCATCGGCGTCTTCGATGGCGTGCATGTCGGCCACCAGAAGATCATCGACCGCTTGAGGACCGTCGCTGCGCAGCGCGGGTTGCCGTCGCTGCTCTTCACCTTCGAACCGACGCCGCGCGAATACTTCTCGGGGTCGAATCCGCCCGCGCGACTGTCGCGCTGGCGGGAGAAATTCACCGCCGTGGAGCGGCTCGGGGTCGACTGGATGTACTGCCCCAGGTTCGACTGTCGCCTGGAGTTGCTCACGCCCGCGGCTTTCATCGAGAGCCTGCTGGTCGGCCACATCGGCGTCCGGCATCTGGTCGTCGGCGACGATTTTCGCTTCGGACATCGCCGCGCCGGCACCGTGGCCGACCTCGAGGCGGCCGGTCCGCTGCAGGGGTTCACGCTGGAGCATGTCGGCAGCGTCGCGGTGGACGGCGAGCGGGTCTCGAGCACGGCGGTGCGCGAGGCGCTGGCGGTCGGCGACCTCGATCGTGCCCGCCGCCTGCTCGGCCGCTCGTATTCGATGACGGGACGGGTGGTCCGTGGCAGGATGCTCGGGCGGGAGCTCGGCATGCCGACGGCGAACGTCAACCTGCACCGGCGGCAGAGCCCGTTGCACGGGATCTTCGCCGTGCAGGTAGCGGGGCTCGGCGCGGCGCGGCGGCCCGGCGTGGCCAGCGTTGGCACGCGCCCGACCGTCGATGGCGGCGCGCCGCTGCTCGAAGTTCACCTGTTCGATTTCGACCAGGACATCTACGGCGCGCTGCTGGAAGTGGAATTCATCGCGCGGCTGCGCGATGAGGTCCGGTTTCCGGACCTCGCGACATTGAAGGAGCAGATGCACCGCGACGCCGATGACGCGCGGCGCATCCTGAACGCTGCCTGACCGGATGGAGTGAAGTGACCGAGCGCGACTACAAGGACACCCTGAACCTGCCCGAGACGGCGTTCCCGATGAAGGCGGGGCTGGCACAGCGCGAGCCGCAGATGCTGGAGCGCTGGGAGGCCGACGGCGTGTACCAGCGGATCCGCGCGGCAGCGGCCGGCCGCCCGCGGTTCGTGCTCGTCGACGGGCCGCCCTACGCCAACGGCCAGATCCATCTCGGTCATGCCGTGAACAAGGTGCTGAAGGACATGGTGGTGAAGTCCCGCACCCTGTCCGGCTACGACGCGCCGTACATCCCCGGCTGGGACTGCCACGGCCTGCCGATCGAACTGGAAGTCGAGAAGAAGCACGGCAAGGTCGGTCGCAAGCTCGATGCGCGCGCCTTCCGCCAGGCCTGCCGCGATTACGCCAGGTCGCAGATCGACAGCCAGCGGCGCGACTTCCGCCGCCTCGGCGTGCTCGGCGACTGGGATCGGCCGTACCTCACGCTCGATCCGCGTTTCGAGGCCGACCAGGTGCGCGGCCTGGCCGCCATCCTGGCCAACGGCCACGTGCAGCGCGGCTACAAGCCCGTGCACTGGTGCCTCGACTGCGGCTCGGCGCTCGCCGAGGCCGAGGTCGAATACGCCGACAGGACCTCGACCGCGATCGACGTGCGGTTCCGCGTGGCCGATCCGGCAGCGTTCGCGGCGCGGCTGGCCGCCGCCGGCCAGCCGGTGCCGGCGGGCGCGGCTGCCGTCAGCCTGCCGATCTGGACGACGACGCCCTGGACGCTGCCGGCAAACCAGGCCGTGGCGCTGGGGCCGGACCTCGATTACCAGCTGGTCGAATTCACCACGTCGGCCGGACGCGAACGGCTGGTGCTCGCGGCGTCGCTCGCGGCACCGGCGCTCGAGCGCTACGGCGCGACCGACGCGGAGGTGCTCGCGAGCTTCCGCGGCGAGGCGCTGCAGGGCCTGGCGCTGGAGCACCCGTTCGCCGCGCGCACGGTGCCGGTGATCCTTGCCGGCCATGTGACCCTCGATGCCGGCACGGGCGCGGTGCATACCGCCCCGGGCCACGGCCAGGACGACTTCGCGGCGGGGGTCGCCCACGGCCTGCCGCTCGACAATCCGGTCGACGGCGCTGGCGTCTACGTTGCGGGCACCGAGCACTTCGCCGGCTTGCACATCTACAAGGCTAACGATGCCATCGTCGAGCTGCTCGGCGCACGCGGGCGGCTGCTCGCGGCGGTGAAGTTCGTCCACAGCTACCCGCACTGCTGGCGGCACAAGTCGCCGCTCATCTTCCGCGCCACGCCGCAGTGGTTCATCAGCCTTGCGCAGAACGGCCTGCGCGAGCAGAGCCTCGCGGCCATCGCAGGCGTGCAGTGGGTGCCGTCCTGGGGCCGGCAGCGCATCGAGTCGATGGTCGCCGGTCGCCCCGACTGGTGTATCTCGCGCCAGCGCGCCTGGGGCGTGCCGATCCCGCTGTTCATCCACCGCGTGAGCGGCGAGTTGCATCCGGACACGCCGCGCCTGCTGGCTGCCGTGGCCGACCGGATAGAAAAGGGCGGCGTTGATGCCTGGTTCGAACTGGATCCGGCCGAACTGCTCGGAGCGGAAGCCGCCGAATACGAGAAGACCAGCGACACCATGGACGTGTGGCTGGATTCCGGCATGGTGCACCACTGTCTGCTCCAGGACCGCCCGGAAGTCGGCTATCCGGCGGCGCTATACCTCGAAGGCTCGGACCAGCACCGCGGCTGGTTCCAGAGCTCGCTCCTGACCTCGGTCGCCATGCACGGCCGCGCGCCGTACCTCGCCTGCCTCACGCACGGCTTCACCGTCGACGAGAAGGGCCGCAAGATGTCGAAGTCGCTCGGTAACGGCATCGAGCCGCAGCAGGTGGCGTCGAGCCTCGGTGCCGACGTGCTGCGCCTGTGGGTCGGCGCGACCGACTACCGCGGCGAGATGAGCGGCTCGCAGGAGATCCTGAAGCGCATGGCGGATTCCTACCGGCGCATGCGCAACACCGCCCGCTACATCCTCGGCAACCTGCACGGCTTCGACCCGGCGGCGCATGCGGTGCCGGCCGGGGCCATGGTCGACCTCGACCGCTGGGCGCTGGCGCGCACGGCAGCCCTGCAGCGCGAGATCGTCGCCGCCTACGACGAGTACGAGTTCCATCGCGTCTACCAGCTGCTGCACAACTACTGCGTCGTGGACCTGGGCGGCTTCTACCTGGACGTGATCAAGGACCGCCTCTACACCATGCCCGCCGACAGCGTCGGCCGCCGCTCGGCGCAGACGGCGCTGTGGCACATCGGCGAGGCGCTGGTGCGCTGGCTGGCGCCGATTCTGAGCTTCACCGCCGAGGAGATCTGGCAGGCGTTGCCGGGCCGGCGCGACGTCACGGTGTTCACCAGCACCTGGCACGAGGTGCCAGCCGTCGAGCCGGCGCTCGATTGGGAGCTGCTGCTGCGAGTCCGCGAGGTCGCGAGCCGCGCCCTCGAGCAGCAACGCGTGGCCGGCCGTATCGGCTCGGGCCTCGACGCCAGGCTGGTCATCTGCGCCGACGGCGAGGCCGCGGCGGCGATGCGGCGCCTCGGCGAGGAGCTGCGCTTCGTGTTCATCACCTCCGGCGCAGCCGTGTCGCCCTTCGCGAGCCGACCGGCCGATGCGCTGGTCGAGGGCGACGTCGCGATCGCCGCCGTTGCGACGGAGGACGCCAAGTGCATCCGCTGCTGGCACCGCCGCGAGGATGTCGGTGCGGTCGCGGACCACGCAGCAATCTGCGCGCGCTGCGCCGGCAACGTGGATGGCCCGGGCGAGGAGCGCCGACATGCCTGAGGAGAACGCGCCGAGGGCAGCCGAGCGGATCGCCTGGGGCCGCTGGCTCCTCGTGTCACTGCTGGTGATCGTCCTCGACCAGTGGACCAAGTTCGAGATCACCGCGACGCTCGAGCTCTATCAGCGGGTGCCGGTGCTGCCGTTCTTCGACATCGTGCGGCTGCATAACCCGGGCGCGGCCTTCAGCTTCCTCGCCGACGCTTCGGGCTGGCAGAACGGCTTCTTCGTCGCCGTGGCCGTCGCCGTGACGGCTGGTCTCCTGTGGTGGCTCGCGCAGCTGCCGGCGCGCGGCAAGGCAGTGCTCGCGCTCGGCCTCGTGCTGCTGATCGGTGGCGCCGTGGGCAACCTGGCCGACCGCCTGCTGCACGGCTACGTCGTCGACTTCCTGCTCTTGTACTACGGCAGCTGGGCCTTTCCGGCCTTCAACCTTGCCGACTCCGCGATCACCTGCGGCGTCGCGCTCGTGCTGTTCGACGGTTTCGTGCTCGAACGGCGCAGCGCCGCGCCCGCAGCCTAGCGCCAGCAGCGGTCCGTGATTTCCTGCCCGGTCGCGCCGTCGGCGTCGGCGGCGCCGCGCAGGCTGCGCTCGTCGATGGTGAACACCTGGCAGTCGCGGTCGCCGGCCTGGCTGTCGTCGGCGTCGGCGGTCGCGATGGCGGTGTAGCCGATGGCGGCGCCGCCGGGATCGAGGTCTATCGACAGGGTGTAGAGGCCGCGCTCGGTGCCCTCGATGCCGAGCCCGTCGGGCGGCGCCGACTCGAGATCATCGGTGTAGCCGCCGTTCTGCGCGTAGAACTTCTCCTGCGCCGAGGCCATGCGCAGCAGCGCGGTCGTGGCGTCGACGCGGCCGGCGCGGCGCAGGTAGCGGTCGTAGCTCACGACTGCGAGTGTGGTGAGCACGCCCAGGATCGCCATCGTGACCAGTGCGTCGATCAGCGTGAAGCCGGCGGCGAGCCGCTGCGATCGGCGGTGGCGCACGATGCGGCGGCCGGTCAGTCGGCCGACTGCTGCTGCGACCAGAAGGTGCGCCGCGCGCGGTCGATCTCGCCGGTCGGGAAGCAGCTCAAGCCGATGCAGCGCGTCGGCCCGTCGCCGCCCGTCGATGGCAGGAACACCGATTCCGGCGCGATGCCGGCCTGGTTCAGGATGCGGAAACGGTCGTCCGTGCCGAGCGGCAGGGTCTCGGTGCCGCCGTCGAGGTTGGTGACGGCGTTGCCGCTGCAGACGTCGACTTCGTAGGCGCGGTTGACGCCGATGCCGCCGACGCAGGTGGCGATGGCGCCGCCGGGCGAGAACGAGGTGAAGAACAGGGTGTTGCGGAACGTGGTCGCTTCACCCAGCACCTTCTCGCCGTCGGCCTCGGTGAGCCGCAACAGCCAGCCGGGCGAGTCGCGCGGCACGATGGCGGAGGGGATGCCGGTGATGTCCGCGAGATCGTTGAAGCGGACCGGCTCCTCGTAGGCATCGCGGTCCAGCACCCCGAAGATGTTGCGATCGCGGATCGAGAAGAAGGCATCCTCGATGTCGGTGTCGAGCGGGTGGCCGCGATGGCCCGAACCGAGGTTGACGGCGAGGAAGGTGCCGCGCGCGCAGTTCACGAAGACCACGTCGGGCGTGTTGTAGAAGCGGCGCACCTCGGCGGCCGGTACCGGCAGGTCGAGGTCCGCTGCGCCGAGGGAAGCCAGCACGCCGCCTTCGACCAGGTCGCCGGAGGAGGCGCCGTTGCGGATGTCGAAGCGCCACACCCGGCCGCCCATGTCGCCCACGTAGAAGCGGTCGGCGAGCCCGTCGCGGGTGAGGTCGATGACGCGTGGCGCGGCCGGGATCGAGTGCTGCATGGAATCGAGCGCGAGGTCGTGGCCCTCGCCGGGGGATCCGGCGCTCCAGACCAGGTCGCCATCGATCAGGTCGACCATGTAGACGGCGTTGCCCACCTCGTCGGTCTGCGCCGCGTCGTTGTCCTGGCTGTCGTCGTAGCCGCCGCTCAGTATCGCGACCGTGCGGACGCTGTCGTCGACGCGCACGCGCGCCACTTCCGGCGCCGCCCAGGTCTGGCCGATGCCATCGAAGCCCTCGCTGTCGCTGTCGATCGTCCAGAGGCGGCGCGGCTCGCGCCGTTCGGTCACGTCGAGCGCGTACACGGCGTCTCCGCCACGGCCCATGCCGAAGACAAGAATGGCCCGTTCGGCGCCGCTCAGGCCGGGCGCGCCGTCATTGCCTTCGATATGCAGGCGCATCTCGCCGTCGAGGCCGTAGCGGCGGGCCAGCGTGGGGGAGTCGGCGAGCAGCGCCGCTTGCCGGTCGAGCAGCCGCGAGGGCAGGTACCCCCAGAGCTCGGTGCCGGTGGCGGCATCGAAGGCGTGCAGCACGCCGGCGTTGGTGGCGACGAAGACGACGGTCTCGGCGCTGCCGGAGGTGGTGCCATAGTCGAGCACCACCGGGCGGACGTGCAGCGGGTCGCCCATCTGGCGCCGGGCCTCGTCGAGGTCGCCGTCCGTGTCCGCGTCGGTGACGTCGTCGCCGGCGATCCAGCGGATCAGCTCGTCGCGCTCGGCAGCGCCCGCGACGCCGAGCAGCGCCGCCGTGATGCGGCTGTTGCCGGTGTCGACGCGGTTGGCGTCGGCCGTCAGGTCATTGCCGGCCAGGTCGGTATAGAGGCGCCGGCCGGCAGCCGACACCAGGCGGCTCGCCGCGCCACCCTCGTCGATGCGATCGCCGTCCGGCTCGCCCGACCAGAAGCTGAAGGCGTCCGACAGGAAGAAGCCGGTGCCCGGGCTGACCGCAGGCCGCCCGTTCTGGCCGAGCAGCGTGTCGTCGACGAAGCGGTACTTCTTCAGGTTGCCCGGCCAGCGGGTCGTGCCCGTGGGCTCGAACACGGAGACATAGGCGTCGCGGTCGGTGGTACCGCGGTTGTAGAGGTTCGCCGGCAGCGCCGGCGCCGTGAACGTGCCCGCGCGATCGACGATGCCGGCGACGATGCTGCGCAACACGGCGGCGAGGCTGCCGGTGTCGTCGGCCAGGTAGTACTGGCCGCCGCCGCGCCGCGCGGAGTTCTCGAGGATCGGCGCGTCCACGCCGCCGAAGCCGATCGTGTAGGTCGTGACGTTCTGCAGCCCCGGTGTCCTCGCGTCGAGGTCGGCCAGGTGCAGGTAGGCGGCAAGGTCATCGAGGCAGGCGCCGTCGCCACTGCCGTCGCAGCTGCCCACCAGTGAGGCGAAATCGGGCAGGGCGGCGATCTTGGCATTGGCGCTCGTGTCGGAGTTCGGCTCGCCGTCCGTCAGCAGGATCACGAAATTCTTCTGGCAGTCCTCGTCGATCGGCGAACGGTAGGCAGTGCCCGTCGGCGAGCCACCGACGCGCGCGGCGGCGACGCTGCGCGCCGGCCCGATGTTGCCGTAGTCGACGTTGCCGCCGCTGAAATACAGCGTGGCTTCGTAGAGGGTCTCGCTGAGGGGTGTGCGGCCCGCGGTCGTGAGCGCGCGGACGGCGCTGGTCATCTCGCTGCGCGAGGCCGATACGTCGGTGATGGCCTGGGTGACGGCGCCGCCCTCGTCGCGGTTGAAGCGCATGAGGCCCACGTTGGCGTTCTGCAGGCTGGTGACGATCTCGACCACGACATCCTGGACGACTTCGAGGCGCGTTCGCGTGACGCTGGGCGGGTTCGTGCGCCAGTTGAGCCAGTTGCCGTCGTAGAGCGTGACCTGGCTGTTCCAGGCGGGCTCGTTGGTCGCATCCGGTCCCCAGGGGCCGTCGGCGCCGTTGGCGGCATAGCGCTCGCTGCCCTCGCCGTCGACGCCGCGGTCCGCTTCGCACTCGAGCAGGCGGTCGGGAATTTCCGCTTCCGGCGGGTCCCAGCGCTCGCGGCTGGCGTCCCAGCCGAGCGCGAAGGCCGTGTACTGTCCGAGGCCCGCCAGTCCCGCCGCGGATGCGGCGCAGCGATTCCCGGTCTTCTGCACCCAGGCGGTGCTGTCGCAGGGCGGCGGATCGGTGCCGGTGACGAGATACAGCGCGTCACTCCGGTAGCAACCGCTGAAATTCGTCGCCGGATTCCACGGCACCTGGGTGCTCACCTCGGCGTCCATGCTCGCCGAGGTGTCGATGATGAACAGGATGTTCGCGCCGCCGCCCGTAGTATCGGTGGCCGCGTCGGCGGCGAGGAAGATCTCGGTGTCGTCGGCACGGGCGTGGCCCGCCAGCACGGCCGCCGCGAGCGCCACTGCGCCGGCCAGGTTGCGCCAGGCTGGACAGGACCTGGTCATGGGCCGGGATCCAGCACGACGCGCCGGGCAACCCGGCCGCGCGGTTCGTAGTAGATGTAGACGTAGGGTGCGCGCCGCCTGCTCGCGCGCGAGAACGCGGCGCGGAAGTCGGCCAGCGTCAATGCGGCCGGGGCGGGGCGCACCTGGAAGCGTGTGCCGGCATCGATCGCCAGGGTCTCCGGCCGGCAACCGGCGCAGCGGCGCAGGACGATGCGGCCGGTTGCCGATGAGGGCAGCGAGACGGCGCGCAGGCCCAGTTCGTGGACCTGCTCGAGCGCCTGCAACGCGGCGTGCGCGGTAGCGACACCGGCAGCGCAGGCGATGAGGAGCAGCAGGCCAGGCAGGCGGTTCACGGCGGGTTACTCCGGCACTTCGCGGTAGAAGCCCTGGACGTGGATCGCCTCGGCGTTGCGCTGGTCGGTGCGGCCGCGCGACTCGACGCGATAGTGGTTCTGGCGGAACGCGCCGACGCTCGAGCCCATCGCGTCGGTCGTGTCGCCGTCGTAGCAGAGACGCACCTCGTAGCGGCCGCTGAGCGCTGCGACGGCAACCGGCGCGGCCCAGGGCAGGTCGGCCGCGCTCCAGGGCGGTGGCGTGGCCGGGCAGGCCGGCAACAGAGCGAGGTCGATGATCGCCGCGTCGACGTTGCGCAGGGTCGCCTGCAGGCCGGATTCCGCCAGCTGGAAGGCGTTCTCGCGGAACTGCGCGTTGCTGGCCATGGTGAGGTCGAGCGTCGCCGTGCGCATCGCCGAGACCGCCAGCACGGTGAGCACCATCAGCAGCACCAGGCCCACGATCAGCGCGGCGCCGGCCTGTCTCGCGGATCGGGCTGCCGGGCGACCCATCAGCTCCCCCCCAGGTTGCGCAGGAAGATGGTCTTGGTCACGACGAGGCGCTGGAACTCGTCGGCGTAGAGCTCGCCGCCCGGGGTGATGGGCGCGAGGCTGGCATCGAGCGGCTGGTAGCTGCGGGTGTCGCTGTAATCGGCGCCGGATGACTCGTCGCTGCGCAGGAGCAGCCACAGCCGCACCGCGCGGACGCGCGCATCCGCGATGAAATCGGCGGAGGTCTCGTCCATCGCGCCGTCGTCGGGATCGACGTAGCGGTCGACGCCGCCGTCGCCGTTGGTGTCGAGGCCGAACTGCACCTGCAGGTTCTCGACGCCGGTGATCATTTCCTGGTCCTCGACGATGCCGCCGTCGACCAGCGTCTGGCGGCGCAGCGACGGCGTGCCGGGGTCGAAGCTCGAGGAGTTGTCGACGTAATAGGCATGCACGACGAGATCGTGCGTCTGCGCCGATGGCGGGAAGCCGGCCGGTATCACGCCGTCGTCGAAGAGCTGGGCCAGCGCGAGGTCGGAATGCAGCTGCACGCGCCCTGCCTCAGGCGCGGCAGTGCGCTCGGCAGCATGGCGCAGCACCAGCACGTCGCTGCCGTCGCGGGCATCGGTGAGTGGCTCGCAGCCGAGGTCGTAGAGGTCGTCGGTCGCCTCGACCGGCACGGCGAGATCGAGCGCCCAGCCGCTGACGTCGGCGCCGTCGCAGCTGATGGCGATGCCGCCGGTGCCGGCGACGCGGCCGCCGTCGCGGTGCTGGCCCCAGAACCCGGTGAGCCGCAGATCCGGCTCGAGAGTTTCCAGCGCATAGCGCGTGTTCTCGAGCACGCGGGTGGTGGCGTCGGAAGTGCGGTAGTTCGACTTGCTGCGGGTATAGACCTCGAAGGCGCCCCAGGTGAGGAACAGACCGATGGTGAGCGCCGCCATGAGCTCGATCAGGGTCATGCCGCGCGAGCGGAAATGCCAGGGCTTCACAGCTGCATCGCCAGCGAGTAGCTCGGCGGTGCCGCCTGCCCGGGTTCCGGCCACGTGATCGTGATGCGGTACTCGACGATCGGCGGCGCGGACAGGTCGGCCTCGATGGTCGCGGTCGAATCTTGCGGCATGCGCTCGTCAAGATCGGCGAGCCAGCGCGCCCAGTCGTCGGCGGCGAGTTCTTCCGGCGCGCAGTCGACGCCGCCGTTGACGCAGCTGTTGTCGGCGCCGGGGCCCGCGCCGTCGTAGGTGCCGGCTGGATTCGCGCGGATGCGATCGGCCATGTCGCTCGCGAGCGTCACCGCCGCCGTGCGGTAGACGGCCGAGCGTCCCTCGCGCAGCCCGTAGAGATACAGGGAAGCGATGCCGAGCATGCCCACGGCCATCACCACCAGCGCCACCAGCACTTCGATGAGCGTGAAGCCGCGGGCCCGGGTCCCGCCTGGACTGCGACGAAGCATTCAGCAGCCTCCCAGTGGATTGGTGTCCGACTCGACGCGCTCGACCTTGTCGAAGAGCATCGCGCGGCCGGTCGGCGTGATGCTGATCCAGCGACCGGCCGCCACGCCGCCGCCGGTATCGGCGTTGCCGCGCTGATCGCAGAGCTGGATGTTGCGCGTGCCCTCGCCGCGGTCGGCGACGTCCTCGACCAGGCCGTCTGCACGGAACGAGATGTAGCCGGCGCCGTCGGCATCGATATCGACGAAGACGATCCACCCGGACAACAGGTTCGCATCGATGTTGCAGCCGGGGTCATCGGTGGCCCACTCCGCGCTGGCGCAGACTACGACGTTGCGTGCCCGGGTCGAGGCCTCGACTCGCGCCGCGTGCAGGCTGGTGACGAGCTCGTTCGCCACGCCGCGCATGCGCGTGTTCGCGATGAATGCGCTGACCGCCGGAATGCCGACGCCCAGCGCAATCGCCATCACCATCATCAGCACGAGGAGCTCGATGAGGGTGAAGCCTTCTCGGTGCTTCTTGCCCATCGGGCGTGATCCTGTCGCGACCCCCGCTGCCGTGCGGGAGCTGCCGACAGGTGGCGATCCGGCCGTGACGAGCGGCAGGCGCTGCGGGCCGGCTCATACGGGGCACACCAGGCTGTTGCCGCCGGCCGTGCGTTGCGACACCCGCGGCCGGCCGGTGTAGCTCACGACGACCGCGCGGGCTGTTCGTGATCCACGCCGGTCGCAGACGACCAGGGTGCCGTTGGTGGCGCGCCGTGGCCAGGGGCGCAGGACGTAGTAGCGGCGGTTGCTGGAAATTCGCAGGCCGG
This sequence comes from Gammaproteobacteria bacterium, assembly GCA_016874095.1. Taxonomy (GTDB): domain Bacteria; phylum Pseudomonadota; class Gammaproteobacteria; order Steroidobacterales; genus QUBU01. The sequence continues at coordinate 95,189 of VGVH01000008.1, forward strand.
GCGTCCTCTGCGCGACGCGCAGGATCTCCTCGCCGGCATCGATGACCGGTGGCTCGTCGCCGTCGCGGTTCAGGAACAGGATCCAGCCGCTGCCCCAGTCGCCCGCAGCCGCGCAGCGCCGGCCATCGCTGCTGCGGCAGATGACGACGTCGCGGCGGCTGCGGAAGGCCTCCTGTCGCGCGAAGTGGAAGCCATGGACGAAGTCGTTGACGCCTGCGCTGCGGCGGGCATCGAGCACGATGTCGCCGAGCCACGGCAGGCCCAGGAACGCGAGCGTCGTCGCCACAGCGATCGTGACCAGTGCGTCGAGCAGCGTGAATCCGGCCGGTAACCGCATGGTCCGGTACGCTAGCGCCGGTGCGGGCCGCTGGCAGCCCCGCGAATCGGCCCGGAATCGCCGGATTCGCGCCGGCGGGGTTGGCAGCAGCCCGGTCGGGAACCTAGAATTTAGTTGCCTACACCTCGCTGACGGAGCCGCCTGTCTTGGATCTGCGCGAACGCATCACCCGACAGCTGATCGACCATGGCGTGCGTCCGACCAAGCAGCGGGTCGATCTCGCGCTGCAGGTCCTCGCGAATCCCTGCCACTTCTCGGCCGAGCAGTTACTCGGGCGCCTGCGCGGCGCCGGCACCCGCATCTCCAAGGCGACCGTCTACAACACGCTGAGCCTGTTCTCCCGGCACGGACTGCTGAAGGAGATCGCGATCGATCCGGAGCGGCTGGTGTACGACTCGCGCACGACGCCGCACCACCATTTCTACAACGTCACGACCGGCGAACTGACCGACATCGACCAGGACGCCATCGCGGTCGGCCGGCTGCCCGCGCTGCCCGCGGCCACCGAGGCGGAAAGCGTGGAAGTGCTGATCCGGGTCCATGCCCGGACCGCGAACTGAGTCGGTTTCCGGGTGCTGGGCCCCGCGCTATACTGCGCCGCCTTCAAAGCCGGCGTAGCTCAGTTGGTAGAGCAGTCGCTTCGTAAGCGAGAGGTCGGGGGTTCAAGTCCCTCCGCCGGCACCACCCGAATCGGTACCAGGTACGTATCCGGATACGTGCCAGGTAGTCGCCCACCGTCTGGACTTCGCGTCCCGCCGCCGGCAGCCCCCCGCGATCCGCGCGCAGCGGCCCGCGTTCCGGTACATTCAGCCGGCGCGCTGACCGGCAGGCAGCCGGATGTGCTGAAAACCGCTGTCTGGCGGGTTAAGTAACAATAAAACATAGACTTATAAAGCTTTCCTCAGGCAAATTGCCCTCCTGGAGCAACGGAGTCCCGGCACCATGCAACTGATCATCGGCATCTCGGGCGCGAGCGGCGTCATCTACGGCATCCGGTTGCTGGAGGTGCTGAAGGCACATTCCAGCGTGGAGACGCACCTCGTCATCTCCAATGGCGGCAAGCTCAACATCGCGCTCGAGTCGTCGTACACCGTGAAGCAGGTGGAGAAGCTCGCGAGCGAGGTGCACAGCGACCAGAATCTCGCGGCGACGATCGCGTCGGGCTCGTTCAGGACGGACGGCATGATCATCGCGCCGTGTTCGATGAAGACGCTGTCCGGCGTGGTGAACTCGTATGCGGACACATTGATGATCCGCGCCGCCGACGTCGTGCTGAAGGAGCGTCGCCGCCTGGTGCTGGTGCCGCGCGAGATGCCGCTGCACGAGGGGCATTGCCGGCTGATGCACGAGGCGAGCCTCATGGGCGCGATCATCGCCCCGCCGATGCCGGCGTTCTACAACGAGCCGAAGACGATCGACGACCTCATCAATCACACGGTGGGCCGCCTGCTCGATCTGTTCGGCATCGACAGCGGCATCGTCAAGCGCTGGGCGGGTCCGGAAGGAGCGAAGGCGAAGAAGGCCAAGCGGTGAGCGAGGAAACGCGCGCCGCCGTCCGGCGCATGCTGGGCGAGCACAACACGCTGACGGTAGCCAGCGGATCCGGCGAGGCGCCCTGGGCGGCGACGGTGTTCTACGCTAGCGACGAGCAGCTCAACCTCTATTTCGTTTCCGACGAGCGCACGCGCCATGGACGGGACATGTCCCGCAATTCCTCCGTCGCGCTGGCGATCAACGCCGACCCCGACAACTGGGACGACGTGCGGGGCCTGCAGATCGGCGGTCGGGCCTACCTGGTCAGCGCCGCGGACCGGCCCGCGGTGATCGCCCTGTATCTCGCGAAATTCCCGAGCGTCAAGGCGCTCTACGAGAAGCCGAAGAACAAGGACGAGCAACTGATCGCCGCGCGCCTGAAGCAGACCGCGTTCTGGCGGGTCAAGCCGTTCTACATCCGCCTCATCGACAACCGCCGCGGCTTCGGCTTCCGCGAAGAACTCCGATTCTGAAGGGGACGAATTAAGGGGACAGTGACCCTAATTCAGAAAATGGTTCTCTATTTTCTGAATTAGGGTCACTGTCCCCTTAATTCGGATAGATCATCCGCCCGCCGAGCCAGACGGCGGTGCCGAAGCAGGTGCGGCAGACGCTCAATTCCATGCCGGCGACGAAGAGGTCGGTTTCGACCGGCGTCCAGCGGTCGAGGAAGACCGCGCCGCCGTTCACGCGCTCCCAGTAGGCGACCTTGCGCTCGCGCACCTCGGGCGGGTACTGAGGGTTGTGGCGCAGCTGCTCGAGCCCGGCGCCGGCGATGCGCAGCGGCAGGCCTTCCGCATTAGCGATCGGCGCGGCATAGGCGTTCAACCACACCTGCTCGGCGAGCGCGCCGCAATGCGGGCAGTCGAAGTGCCGGCGGTCGAAGGCGGGCGCAGTGGCCGCCTTCATCAGTAGCTGTCGCCGCTCGAGTAGGGCGGGAGCGTGCCGAGGTGGATGCCGCTGTCGACGATCAGCGACTCCCCGGTGATCAGCTCGGCGTCGGTGAGGAACCACACCAGCACCCTGGCGATGTCCTCGGCGGTCGCGACTTTTTTCAGCGGCAGCGCCTTGCCCTGCGTCTCGATCATCGCCGCGTACTGCTCTTCGCCCATGCCGCCCTTGAGCCACCGCGTCTGGATCATGCCCGGCACCACGGTGTTGATGCGGATCTCCGGCGCGAGCACGTGCGCGAGCGACTTGGTCATCAGGTTCAGCGCCGCCTTCGACGCCGCGTAGGGAATCGACGAGGCTATCCCGGTGACGCCGCCGATCGACGAGTCGTTGACGATGGCGCCCCGGCCCTGCTTCTTCATGTAGGGAGCGACCGCGCGCACCATCTGGTACGCCCCGACGACGTTCACCGCGTAGATGTCGAGGAAGTCCTGCTTCGACACGCCGTCGAGCTTCGGGTAGGGGTTGAACTTGGTGCGCGCGGCGTTGTTGATCAGGTAGTCGATCCGGCCCCACTTGTCGGCGGCAGCCTTCGCCATCGCCCGGCAGCCGTCGTCGTCGGACACGTCGGCCTGGAACACGATGGTTTCCGCGCCCTTCGCCCGGCAGGCGGCAGCCGTCTCCTCGGCCTCGGCCTTGCTGCGGGTGTAATTCACCACGACGTTGCAGGCCTTTTCCGCCAGCAGGATGGCGGCGGCGGCGCCGACCCCCGTCGCCGAACCCGTGACGATAGCTACCTTGCGATCACTCATGAGCCGAACCTCGATCCCTCAGGAGCGCGCATGATACGCTGGGGCGCTAACCAGAAGAACCCGGAGCGACCCCCGATGGCCTACAAGGACATGCGCGATTTCCTCAAGCGGCTCGAGGAGATCGGCCAGTTGAAGCGCGTCAACGTTCCCTTCAATGTCGAGCGCGGCAGGAACGAGTTGCAGGCGCTGATGCGCCACCTCGCCGAGACCGACGGCCCGGCGCTCATCCTCGACAAGCTCGAGGGCTACAACACGCCCGGCGTGCCGCTGATCTTCAACCCCTACGGCACGCGCGAGCGCACCGCGATGATCCTCGGCACCCGCGACCCGGTCGAGGCCAAGCTCAGGCACTTCAAGGTGCTGCAGGACCCGGGCACCTGGATCAAGCCGAAGCTCATCGACCGGAAGAACGCGCCCTGCAAGGACGTCGTCATTCCCCGCGACCAGGTCTCGGTCGACAAGCACCTGCCGCACGTGTTCTTCGGCCGCGAGGGCGCTTCTTATATAACGGGCGGCGTCGGCGTCACCAAGGACCCGGAAACCGGCGTGCGCAACGTCGGTGCCTACCGCGCGACCAGCTTCTGGAACTGCCTGCACCCGCACGGCGGCACGTACTCCGAAGAACAGATGAAGAAGCAGATCTCGGTGTTCGCCTTCTGGAACCCGCCGATGAGCCACATCGGCCTGCACCTCGCCAAGGCGCAGAAGATGGGCAAGCCGCTCGAGGTGGCGTTCGCCTGCCAGGTCGACCCCACGCTGCACCTCGCCGCCGCCACCGGCATCCCCTTCGGGCAGGACGAGTACGACTACGCCGGCGGCCTGCGCGGCTCACCGGTCGAGCTGGTCAAGTGCGAGACGGTCGACCTCGAGGTGCCCGCCACCGCCGAGTACGTGATCGAGGGCGTGTTCCGCCCCGACGTGCCCACCGACATCATCGGCTGGCACTCGAACTCCGTCGGCTACTACGACAAGCACCAGATCTTCCCGATGTTCGACATCACGGCCATCACGCACCGCAAGGACTACATGTGGTACGGCACCATCGAGATGATGCCGCCGTTCGACCACAACTACATGGCGCTGATGCCGGTGGAGGGCGAGCTGCTGGCCGACCTGCAGCGCAAGATCCCCGAGGTGAAGGACGCCGTCGTCACGCCGAACATGACCTACATCGTGCAGCTGAAGGTCGACGGCGCCGACAAGCCGCACCCGGAGTTCGGCAAGTACGTGCTGCACGCCGCCTGGGGCGCGGCGGGCCGCTGGCCGCGCACGGCCAAGATCGTGGTCGTCGTCGGTCCCGACGTGAACCCCTACGATCTCGGTGCGGTGGAGTGGGCGATCCAGACCCGCGTGCAGCCGGTGAGCGACATCATCATGAACAAGGCCGGCCAGGCGATGATCCTCGACCCCTCGGCGCCGAAGGGCCCGCAGGGTTTTCCGACCAGCTCCGAGCAGATGGGCATCGACGCGCTCATCAAGGTGCCGGAGCGCTTCAGCGACTACGCCGTCGTGAGCCAGGCCGACCCGGAGCAGGTGAAGGCCGTGGCGAAGAAGCTCGCGGGCAAGCTCTGAGTCGCATAGCGCTGCCATGACCAGCGTCTGCGTCCACGGCGTCGGCGCGATCGGCGGGCTCCTCGCCGCGAAGCTCGCGCTCGGCGGCGCGAAGGTCACCGGCATCTGCCGTGGCGCGCAGCTCGAGGCGATACGCGCCCGCGGGCTCACGCTCATCGAGCGCGGGGAGCGCGTCACGGCGCAGGTGCGCGCCGCCGCGAGCCCCGAGGAGGCGGGGCAGCAGGACATCGTGTTCCTGGCCGCGAAATCGCACGACCTGCCCGGCATTGCACCGTCGCTCCGGCCGCTGCTCGGGCCGGAGACGCTCGTCGTCACCGTCGGCAACGGGTTCCCGTGGTGGTATTTCTTCCGTGCCGGCGGCAGCAACGTCAATCCGACGCTCTCCAGCGTCGACTCGCGCGGCGCGCTGTGGCGGCTCATCGGGCCGGAACATGCGATCGGCTGCGTCGTGTATCCGGCCGGGCGGGTGGTTTCGCCCGGCGTCGTCGAGCACGTCTACGGCAGCCGCTTCTCCGTCGGCGAGCCGGACGGGCAGGTGACGGAGCGGGTGAAGCGCCTGGCCGCGCTGCTCACCTCCGCCGGTTTCGAGGCGCCTGTGCGCCAGGACATCCGCACGGAGCTCTGGACCAAGCTGGCGCTCAACGTGGCGCTGAATCCCGTGAGCCTGCTGGCGCAGGCGACCATCGGCCAGATGCTGGACGATGCCGCGATCGTCGGCACGCTGGAACTGATCATGAACGAGACTGCCGCCGTCGCCGCCGCGTTCGGCGTGCGCATACCGATCCAGCCGCGCCAGCTCCTCGACCTGACCCGCCCGCTGGCGCTGCACAAGACCTCGATGCTGCAGGACTTCGAGGCGGGCCGGCGCATCGAGATCGACCCGATCGCCGGCGCCGTCGCGGAACTCGGCCGGCTGCGCAACCTGCGCACGCCGGTGCTCGATGCGACCTGCGCGATGGCGCGGCTGCGCGCACGCGTGGCCGGCTGCTACGGCTGAGGCCATGGCGGCAACACTCGCAGAGAAGATCCTCGCCCGCGCCGCCGGCCGCCCAACCGTTGCGCCCGGCGAGATCGTCACCTGCCGCGTCGACCTGGCGCTGCTGCTCGACTCCGGCGGCCCGCGGCGCATCTGGCCGCGCCTGAAGGAACTCGGCACCGGGGTGTGGGATCCCGAGCGCATCGTGCTGGTGACCGACCACTTCGTGCCGGCGGTGGACGCCGAATCCGCCGCGATCCTCAAGCTGACCCGCGACTTCGCCCGCGCCTTCGGCATCCGCCGCTTCTATGACATGCAGGGCATCGGCCACGTGCGGCTGATGGAGGAGGGACTGCTGGAACCCGGCATGTTCGCCTGCGGCGGCGACTCGCACTCGAGCAACGGCGGGGCCTGCGGTGCCTACATGATGGGCCTCGGCGCCATCGAGATGACGGGGATCGTCGTGACCGGCGAGACCTGGGTGCCGGTGCCGGAGACGCTGCGCGTCGAGTGGTCCGGCCGCTTCGCCACGGGCGTGGTGCCCAAGGACGTGATGCTTTTCCTGTGCCGCGAGCTCGGCATGGACAACGCCTTCCGCGTCGTCGAGTACGGCGGCGACACCGTGCGCGCGATGTCGATGGACGAGCGCGCCGTGCTCTGCAACATGGCCGCCGAGCTCGGCGCCGAGACGGGGCTGGTGGAGGCCGATGCCGTGACGCTGGAGGCGCTGCGTGCAGCGGGCCGCGAGATCGGCGACGCCGCGCTCGCCTGGCAGAGCGATGCCGGCGCGCGCTACCTCGCGCGGCACGC
>VGVH01000009.1 GCA_016874095.1 Gammaproteobacteria bacterium
TTCCTCGACCAGGTGTCGCGGCGGATCATCAACGAGGTGGCGGGTATTTCGCGCGTCACCTATGACATTTCAGGGAAGCCGCCGGCGACGATCGAGTGGGAGTAGGGGGCGCTTTGCGCTGGTTCAGCTGAGCCGGTCACCAGGGAATCACCCGGCCCGTCCACTCGTAGAACACTCCGGAATCCTCCAGCGTCAGCCGATCGATCAGCTTGATCATGTCGTTGATGGCGGTTCGGGGCGCCAGGAGATTGCCCTTGATCATGGTCTGGTAGTTGGCCGGCACGGTCGAGGGATCCTTCGCATTCATGTAGTCCTCGGTATCCACCGTTCCCGGCGCGATTATGCTGACAATGATGCCCTTGGCCTTCAGCGCAATCGAGTAGGAGCGCATGGCCATGTTCAGGCCAGCCTTGCTGGCCCGGTAGGGAATGGCAATCGGCACCGTGACTTCGGCAATCGAGCCTCCCGTCGATGTCATGGCGATGATCTTCTTCTGCCGGCTGGCTGCCACATGCTCCTGAAAGGCCTCGGACACCTTCATCGGACCGATGACGTTGACTACCAGGACCTCCTCGAACCATTTGTAGTCGATCTTTGCGAAGTTGCGGGCGCCGAAGCGGAAGGTATTGATCGCCGCGTTATTCATCAGCACGTCGATGGCCTTCCCGCGGTACTTTTCCGCGAGGGCGCTGATCTGCGTATCGTCGACGATGTCCAGCTGTTCGACCGCGACATTGGGGAATTTCCCGGCCAGCGCGTTCAGCCGGTCGGCCTTCGCCGGGGTACGGCAGGTCGCGATCACGTGCCAGCCGAGTCTTGCGTATTCCTCCGTAAAGGCGAGCCCGTGACCGGTGCTCGCCCCGGTGATCAGGATCGTCGGCGCGTTCTTCTGTGCTTCTGCCGCCGCCGGTGCGGCCAGCGTGATAGTGGCCAGGGCAGAGGCCAGAATCGCGGCCCGCATGCCTGCGGACACCAGTCGATACAGCGTCGCGGTAATGGTGATCATCTTCGTCTGCTCGTTCGAGAATTTGCCGGTGCCGGCTCAGGCTACCGCCGAGCGTTCCCGCGCGCGCACGGCTCGCAATATCCGCCACGGCGACATCGGCACCTTGTGTATGTACTGGCCGCCCAGCGCATCGAATACCGCCGCGGCGATCGCCCCGCCGGTGGTCACGACAATGCCTTCGCCGATCTCCTTGGCACCGAACGGCCCGTAAGGATCGACGGTCTCGACGAAGTGATGCGAGATCTCCGGCATCTCGTAGGTGCGCGGCATCTTGTACTCGAGCCGCGACGGGTTCAGGTACATGCCCTCGTCGCTGAGGACTTCCTCGTACAGCAGCTGGCTCATGGCCGAAAACACCTGGCCGTCGATCTGACCCTCGCAGGCCAGCGGATTGATCACCCGCCCTACATCGTGGGCAACGGTCACGCGCAGCACCGACACCACGCCCGTTTCCGGGTCGATCCTCACCTCGGCGACCTGCGCGCCGAAGGACCAGGACGTGGTCTTGATTTTCAGCGGTGAGTTGTAGAAACCGCGGCCCATCGTGAACCGGCCCTCGCCGCTGTGGAGTGTCCCGTAGACGACCCTGGCGAAATCGAGGCACTTGTCGGGATTGCCGGCGGCGTAGATTTTGCCGCCGCGGAACACCAGCTGGTCCTCGTCCGCTCCCAGCTGGGCCGCCGCATTCCTGGCCAGCTGGCCGCGGGCGTCCAGCGCGGCATTCTTCACCGCATTGCCGGTCTGGACCGTGCCGCGCTGGGCGAAGGCGCCAACATCGATCGGCGTCAGGTCGGTGTCGCCTGCAACCACGCGGACCTGGTCTGCGCGAATGCCGAGCACCTCGGCCGTGATCATCGCCATCGTGGTGTGGGTGCCCTGGCCCATGTCGGGTATGCCGGTGTACAGGGTGACGATGCCGTCCTCGCCGATCTTGACCAGCGCGGCGGAGGTGTCGTGCTTGAAGGCGCCTTTCGCGCCCGACGCCATGGCCCCGATGCCGACCCCGATGCCGTGATAGTCCGGAAGCTTGCCGTACTTCTGGTCCCAGCCGGATTCACGGCGAACGATGTCGAGGCACTCCTTGAGGCCGCAGCTGGCAAAGACCTCGCCGGACAGGCCGTGGTGCCCTGCCTCGATCGCGTTCTGGCGCAGGAAATCGATCGGATCGCGGCCAAGGGATCGTGCGATCTTCGTGCACAGCTGCATGATTGCGGCGTTGCTCGTCAGCATCATGCCGCCGTGGGGCAGGAAGTGCGGCCGGGTGTTGGTCATGACGACCCGGCGCCGCAGCCTGTTGCCCTGGAGCGGGAACACCCAGCTGTTGCACAGTCCGGCCATCCAGCCGAAGTAGCCGACCTCGGAGGGGAAGGCGCCGCCATCCATGTGGGCGTCCATGTCGACGGCCTTGATCGTGCCGTCCTTGTTCACGGCGATGCGCATCCGGTAGTCGTTTTCACCCAGCGCACGGCACACCAGGAACTCCTCGTCGCCGGCGGCGAAGATCTTGACCGGCCGCTGGGTCTTGCGCGACAGCAGCGCGGCAATGTAGTGATGCGGACGAACGCCGCCGCGGCCAGAGAAGGCGCCGCCGGTGTTGAGGTGGATGATCTGCACCTGGCTCACTGACAGGCCGAAGGCCGGGCCCAGCGCGTGCTGCATCAGCAGGCCCGTCTGCGTCGGTGTCCAGAGCGTCAGCTTGTTCGGCAGGGTGAAGTCGACTACCGCGACGTGAAACTCCGCAAAGAGGTTGTGCGTGACCGAGGTGCTGAATTTCTCCTCGAAGACCAGGTCCGCCGTGTCGAAGGCCTGTTCCGGCTCGCCGTAGCTGTCGATGTTGTCGGACCAGATGTTGCCGGGCTTGTCAGCCTGCACCAGCGGCGCGCCGGCCTGCAGGGCGTGCCGCATGATCAGTACCGGCGGCAGTTCCTCGTACTCCACCTCGATCAGCTGCAGTGCCTTCTCGGCCGTCCGCTCGTCGAGGGCCGCGATGGCAGCAATTTCGCGGCCCTTGTAGGTGACGAGGTCATCGGCGAACACGGGCTCCGCCCCACGCCGACCACCCATCATGCCCTTCGCATGGGCTGCAGTGATGACCGCCTTCACGCCGGGCAGGGCCTCGGCTTTCGAGGTGTCGATCTTCAGGATCCGGGCGTGGGCGTGCGGGCTGCGCAGGATCTTGCCGCACAACATGCCCGGCAGGTCGACGTCGTCGGCGAACACGGAGCGGCCCGAGCACTTCTCGGCCCCGTCCAGGCGCGGCTGGCGCCGCCCGATCACGGAGAGGTCATTTGGCGGCGGCATGTCTTGCGGCCTCCCGTAGCTCGTGATCCTGGCGCACCGCTTCCTTGACCTTGACGTGGCCGGTGCAGCGGCACAGAACCCCGGCGAGTCCGGCGTTCATCTGTTCTTCGGTTGGCTCGGGGTACTTGTTGACGATGGCTTTGGCCGACATGATCACGCCGGGCGTGCAGAAGCCGCACTGCACGGCACCGAACTCGATGAAGGCCTTCTGGATGGCGTCCAGCTCGCCGTTCGCTTCCAGGCCCTCGATGGTGGTAATCGACTCGCCGTCCCATTCCAGGGCGTGCGTGATGCAGGAGAGCACCGCTTCGCCCTTCGCATTGTTGACGCAGCACACGCCGCAGGCGCCGGTGGTGCAGCCGCGCTTGGTGCCCTTGAGTCGGATCGTGTCGCGGATGACATCCAGCAGGGTCTGGTTGTCGGACACCATCAGCTCGTAGACGTCGCCGTTCACGGTCAGGGTCATCATGTGCTTTGCCATGACTGCCTCTCCTATGATTCCCGGAGCGCGACGAGCACGCGCCGCACCAGCACGTTCGCCATCTGCCGCTTGTAGGATGCGCGACTGAACAGGTTGGTCAGAGGCCCCAATTCGTCGCGGATGCTGTCCACGGCGGCAGAGATTGCCTCATCGCCAAGCCCTTGCTCACTGACGATCCGCGAGGGCTCGTGAAGGATGATCGGGTTCGTCGAGATCGATCCGACCACGATGCTGACCTTGCTCACCTTCTCGCCAGTGCCATCGCAGCGCGCGGCAACAGCCACGGTCGCAAAGTCCATGCCCTGGCGTGGCGCCAGTTTGAGGAAGGCCGTGCGGTCGCTGACCGGCGGGATCGTGATGTGGGTCAGCAGCTCGTCGGGCCGCAACACCGTGTTGTCCATGCCGTCGTTCGTGTAGAACTCCGCAATCGGCACCTCCCGGCTGCCGCCCGCCGACTGCAGGGTCAATACCGCGCCGAGGATGATCAGTGCCAGCGGGGTGTCGGCATTGTTGATCGCCAGGCACCGGGACGAAGTCTGGATCACGTGGCAGATCTTGCCCTCGGTCTTGAAGCAGCTGTTCAGGCCCTTGCGCCATTCTTCCGAATTGTTCGTGTAGGCGCAGCGCGTGTGCAGGCAGATATTGCCGCCCAGCGTCGCCATGTTGCGGATGTGCGTCGAGGCGACGGCCCGGACCGATTCGGCGAAGGCCGGATAGCGGTCGTTGATGGCCGGGTGCTCGGCAAGATCGGCGAGGCGCGCGCCGGCGCCAATGCGCAGGCCGCCGTTGGTGAGTTCCTCGACCTGTTGCAGTTCGTCCAGCTTCCGGATGCTGACCGCCACGTCCGGCTGGAACAACTTGAGCCGCATGTTGAAGATGACGTCGGTGCCGCCGCCGACGACCATGGCCTTTTCGCGGCTCTCGGCGAGCAGCCGCAGGCACTCCTTCAGGCTGTTCGTCGTGACGTACTGATGATCCGGCAGAAGCATGGCGATCCCACCTGGCTAACGAGCCATCCTGCTGCCCTCCGCCTCAGCCTGCAAGCTGTTTTCGGGGGATTATTGTCAGCAGTCGCCAAGCCATGGTCCGGGCGCTGAAGGCTGCTGATCGGTGTCGCGGGCCAGGGCGTTACCGCAGCACCGGCCGCAAGTCCTCCAGCCGGTCGAACAGCTGCCAGATGTAATTGCGCGTGCCGTTGACCCGGTGCGGGTGCAGGTCCGCGAGCGCCGGGTCTTCGATGTAGCTGTCGAACGCCTCCTTCGACGCCCATTCGACCAGGATCAGCACGCTGCGCGGCGCGAGTTCGCCGGCCGTGGTCTCGCGATACCGGCCCAGCGCCATGACCCGGCCGCCGTGCTCCTGCACGGCTTTCGCGGAGCGGCGCGCATAAGCGCGGTATTCGTCGCGATTGGCGACGTCGAAGAGGTTCAGGGCGTAGACGGGCTGGGTCATGGCGTTCCCGGAGGACGATGTGCAGGCAGAGCCTGCTGTGGCAGGATTGGCCCCGGTTTGCCGCCTGTCAAGGAGCTGCCATGACTGATCAGCACTTTTCCCGCCGCGACCTGCTCGGCACCGGCACTGCACTGGCAGCGCTGGCCGCGACCAGTTGCGCCTCGACTGGCGGGGCGACGGCTACCGCGCCATCCACGCGGAACCCGGCTGCCGCACCCCGGCCGCCGTTCGACACGATGCGCGACTACGTCGCCGCGCTCGAGGCCAACGGCCTGCTGTTGCGAATTCCCGAAATCGACCAGGACGCTTACGAACTGACCGGGCTGGTGTATCGCGCCAACGACCGCTACGGCTTCGAGGGCGTGCCGGCCATCATGGTGGACCGCGTGAAGATCGACGGTCGCTGGGTCGAAGGCCCGTTACTCAATCTTTTGCAGGCGAACCTGCACTCCGATGCGATCGTTTTCGGCGAGCGGATCGATCCCGAGGACAGCAAGGCCGGTTACCGTCGCGCCAAGGCGCGTCTGGCCCGGATGCTGGAGGAGGGGAAAGGCCGTTACCCGGAGATCCCGCCGGTGACGATCGGCGCGCAGCAGGCCCTGTGCAAGCAGGTGGTCCTGCGCGGCGATGAGATCGATCTCACGAAGTTCGCCTTCATCCAGACCAATCCCAAGGATGGCGGCCGCTATGTGAATGCCACGTCCGTCTTCACGCAGGACCCCGTCCTCGGCAGCAACTTCGGCACCTATCGCTGCCAGTTGAAGGGGCCGCGCTGGCTCGGCCTGAACCCTGAGGAAAACCAGGCGGGCTGGAAGGCGCTGATGGCGGCGAAGGCGCGCGGCGAGAAGTTCGCGCGTGTCTCCATCGCGCTCGGGCAGGATCCGATCGTCTGGCTCATCAGCTGTTCGCGCGTCGTGCCGCGCTTTGGCGACAAGCCGATCGACGAGCTGGCCGTGGCCGGTGGACTGCGCGGCAAGGCGCTGGAGCTCGTGAAGTCCGAGACCAACGACATCCTGGTGCCGGCGCATGCCGAGATGATCATCGAGGGCGAGGTGCCGCTGCAGGAGCCGGGACAGCCGGAAGGGCCGTTCGGCGAAATGTTCGGCTACCTGGGCGCGGGCAAGAAAGAGAACTTTTTCATCAACGTCACCTGCGTCACCCATCGCCGCAGCCCGTGGTTCGTCAACATGTACACCGGCCTGCAACGGGGCATGGTGACCGCGCCTTCGGATGCCATGTCGGACCACCTGCTGCGCCAGTCGGTGCCGAGCGTGATCGAGTCCTATCTCCACCAGGACAACATGGGCATCTATTTCGTCAGCATCGACAAGACGGGACCCGGGCAGGGCGTGCAGGCCGGCATGAACATCGCGAAGTTCGTGCCGATCGCCAAGGTAGTGATCGTCGTCGACAAGGACATCGACGTGCTCGACAAGCGCCAGGTGCTGTTCGCGCTCGGTTCGCGCTGGCAGTCGCTGAAGGCGCTGCACACGCTCGAGAACCAGCGCGGGCTCATCACCGACCCGAGCCTCCCGGAGATACGCAAGACCGACAAGCTCGTCATCGACGCCACCCGGCAGCTGCCGGAGGAAGGCGGTCGACTGCCGTTTCCCTCGACCAACCGTGCCTTGCTCGAGGAGGCACTGCCGGACGTATTCGCCGCCGTGGATCGGCGTTTCGGGACCGTGCTGCGGGACTGGGGCAAAGGCTGAGCCTCTCGCCGGGCTTGGTGGGCGTGACGGCCAGGCGTATCGTCTGGCGGGGAGGGCGCAGCCGACGCCCGTAGCAACGGAGTACCCGCCATGCGCAACGCGTTTCTGACGACTACGTTGATCACACTCCTCGTGCCCGGCGTGTCGGGTGCAGGGACCGACGCCGCGGTGACCGCCGACGAGGCGCGGTTCGTCGCCGTCATGCAACAGATGGACGCTGCATCCAAGCGGCTGGCCGCGACCGAGGGCAGCCTGCTCGAGCGGCAGGGCGAGATCGGCGGCGCGGTGGGGCGGTTGCTGGCCGCGGAGGCGGGGATTTCCGCAGACCTGGTCGTCGGCCGCGAGGCGGAGTTCGGGCGGGCGCTCGCCAACCTCGTGCGGACCTTTCAGATGCAAAGCACCTACGCGCACCGCGCCAACGATGCGCTGGCCAAGCGCGACCTCGAGTGGCTGCAGTACCTGAAGGACAAGAACCTCATCGAGGACGCGGTGCGCCACGACATCGCGATCAAGACGCCGCTGTTCCTGCGCCGCGCCGAATGGATCAGCCGGACGGGCGATCTCGGCATGGCGCTCGACTCCATCACCGACGCCACCTGCTTCCGTGACATGGTGGTCGCCGACGGCTTCGAGCGCACCGGCCTGCAGATCAGCTACCTTTCCCCTTACAAGGAGGTGCTCGACGCCGGTCGCAAGCGCGGCATGTTTACCCTAACCGAGCAGGAGATCCACGAGCGGTTCACGACTCCGACGCTGCAGGGCTATGGCAAGGTGCTCGGCGTCGAGGTCGAGGTCTCGCCCTGGAACGCAGATCGGCGCATCACCGTTCGGATCGTGTCGGCGGCGACCGGACAGTCCGCAGCACCGGCGACTACCGCGAATGGCCCTGGTGAGTCGGCTGCGCCTTATCGCGGCACGAGCCTGAGCACGCTTTGATCCCGATCGCTGGTCAGGTACAGCACGCCGTTCCTGCCCGCCGCGATGCCGCTCGGTACATGCACCGGCGCGGGCGTGCCGGGCACGGAATCGCCGATGGGCAGGCCTGACGCCAGGATCTCGGTCGCGCCAGTCTCCGGATCGATCGCGCTGACCCGTTGCGCGCCTGCTTCTACTACGCCGATGCGCCGATCGGCCAGCAGGGTGAGTCCCTCCGGCTGGTCGAGCCCTTCGCGCACGATCACGGTGCTGCCGTCCTCGAGCGAAACCCGCAGCAGCCGGCCCGCCAGCGCCTCGCTGACGTACAGCGCAGAGGAGCCTGCAGCGAGCAGGCCGACCGGGCCGCTTAATCCGGCGGCGATGACTTCCCGCGACTGGCGGTCGGTGCGACTCAGCCGCAGGAGCTTGCCGCCCGCGAAATCGGCGACGACCGGGTCGCCCGAATCCAGCAGCGCGACGCCGTAAGGCTTGCCGGCGATCGGCCATTTGTGCAGCGTTCGTGCCGTGCGTCGGTCGACCATGTAGACGCGCGAGCGCGCAACATCACTCAGGACGATGACGTCGTCGTTCAGTGCGACGTCAGTTGCCGCAGGTGGGTCCATGAAGTTGGCGAGATCCGCCAGCGCCGAGACGGCGCCCGACTCGGTATCCACCAGGCGAAAGCCGAAATCATCCGCGACGACCAGGGTCTCGCGTTCCTGCCCGGTGGCCAGAGCCAGTCCGCCCGGCATCGACAGGTTGCCAGGCACAACGACGCGCTGCTCGCCGCTGGCGGGATCCACGCGCAGGATGGCGCCGCGCGCCGGCTGGCTCACGTAGACGGCGTCGTCAGGACCGATCGCGAGATTGTCGAGCGGAGGTTCCAGCGTCGTCACAATGCGGGCGGCACCGTTCTGCGGGTCGATTTTCCACAGCGTGCCGCTCGACCAGCCGATCGCGTAGATCTGCCCGCGGGAGTCGAGATTGACGGCGGAGAGCATGCCCAGGTTCGTGGCGACCGGTTCGATCGCACCGCTCTCGAGATCGATCCGTGCCACGGCGCCGACACCGGCCAGCGGCCCATAGAGCCGGCCATCCGCGGTGATCTCGAAGCTGTTCAGATTGCCGATGCCCTTGGCGAGGACGCGCGGCGGCTTGCTGCCGGCAGGGTCGATTTCGAGAAAGCGGTCGATGCCGACCTGCGCAGCGAAGAGGCGCCCGTCCGCGGTGTAACCCAGCGGATTGACCAGCGGCAACCGCGTCGCGACCCGGTACACGTCGCCGGACGGTCGTCGCGCGCGAATTTCGCTGCTGGCGATCGCCGTCCAGGCCATGGTGCCGTCGGGGGCGAAAGCGATGTCGTCGCATTCGCCGTCGGGCGCCGGCACCGCCGTCGCGGTCTCGCCGGTCGCGACGTCCACGCGATAAATGCTTTGCGCCTGCACGCTGCATACGTACAGCCTGCCGTCGGGCCCGAAGCTGATGCCCTTCGCGCCATGCATCGGACCGCCACTCACCAGGGTTTCCACGCGATAGGGCGCACTGCTTAGCCCGTTGTTCGAGCAGGCAGCTGCCGTGGCGAGAACCGCGCACGAGAGAGCGAGCCAGATGCAGCGGATCACCGGCGTCACGACGCGCGCCGGTAACTTCTGATGCATACCACGGCAGCCAGCACTGCCACCAATGCGTTGACGGCCGCCATCATGCTGAACGGCGCGGTGTAGGCGATTGCGTCGAAGACGTACCCGCCAGCGAGCGTGGCGGACAGGATGCCCATGGTGCCGAACAGGCTGAACAAGCCGATGGCAGCACCGCGGATACGAAGGGGCGCCTCCTGCCCGATCAGGACATTGCCGGCCACCACGGCGCTGATTTCGCCGATGCCGAGTATGAACGTCGCCGGCACCGCGATCCAGGCATCGAAGGGGTCATCGACCATGCCGATGGCGGCGTAGCCCACGGCGGCCAGCGCCATGGCGAGCGCCAGGCCGCGGGCACGGTCCATGCGGTCGAGCAGGAAGCCGTACAGCGGTGCCCAGATCCAGGTCGCGACCTGCAGCGCGGACAGCGTGATGCCGGCTCGTGCGAGCGCCTCGCCCGTGCCGATGCCCTGGTCGGCGCCGGCACGCACGAACCAGAGCGAGTAGAACGAGCCGATCACGACAAGGTCGCCGCGCGCGGCAAAACCTGCGCAGTAGGCGAGTGCCAGCCGCGCATTGCCCCGCGCGGCTCTTAGACCTTCCGTCACGCCGGCGAACGGCGAGCGGTGCGGCGCCTCGGCGGAGAGCCGCCCACGGTGCCAGCCGACCGCCACCACGACGGCGGCCAGCAGGGCGAGCAACGCGCCGAGCCAGAACGTGAGCCGGCCCGCAGTGGCCGGTGCGTAACCGGCTCCCTCGAGCATCAAGGGCACGCGGGACAGGAGCAGGGCCACGAGCAGGATGGCGAAGCTGGTGATGAAGCTGTTGGTTCCACCCCACTTGCCGCGCGACACCTCCTGCGGATAGTCCTGCATGGTCGTGATGACCATGACCGAGGCGACAGCTGTGCCGACGGCGATGACGAAGCGGTAGGCGTAGAGTTCGGGTAACGCAGCCGCCATCGGGAACAACGCGAAACCCACGGCCCAGATCCCGAGACCCACGACGCAGAGCACGCGCCGGCCGGTGCGATCCGACGCGGCGCCGACGAGGCCCATGAGGAGCAGCGCCGTGCCTTCCTGCAGGAAGTTGAGCAGCCCCGTCACCGAGCCCTGCTGGTCGGCCGGCACATGCAGGACCTTGTCGAGGATGTAGGGCTGAAGGAAGTTCACGAACGTCACCAGCGTGACGAACATGAACGCCGAGACAAAGTACGCGACCGCGTTGCCGCGGCTGATGCCGGGCGTCAGCCAGAACGGACCGAAGCGGATGCCGCGCGTGTCCGGTTGCGCGGCAGCGGGTGCAGTCACTGCGACGTAGTGCTGCCGTACAGCCTAGAGCGGCTCGACGCTGACTTCGATCAGCCGTGTCGCTTCGTTCCAGGGCGAGATGATGAAGCGTGCCTGCAGGTGCTCGGCGAACCCGTGATAGAGCGGCACCGTCCATTCCTCGTGGATCTTGCGTTCCGTGAGGTTGGTCCAGATGTTACGCAGCCAGCCTTTCTCGAGTATGCGCTTGTAGGGCGACACGTAGGACACGCGGTAGCCGTCGTCATGCCACTGGAAGCCATCCGCCACGACGAGGTCACGCCAGCAGGTGGGCGTGGTGATCGCATCGAGCGCCAGCCGGATGTCGCCCGTCTGCTCGACCCAGTAGACGCGCTCGCCCAGGATCTCGCGCATCGAGTCGACGGCATGGCGGATCATCTTGTCAGCCTGGTTGGTCGCAAAGGCGAATTCCATCCACTTCAGCTGTTCCTTGATCAGCGCATCGTTGCCCTGGTGGTAGTACGGCAACTTCATCTGGTAGGTGCGGATGGTGTTGCCGATGATGCGGCCGAACTCCGCGTCGCGATCCTCGATCAGGTTCTCCTTGACGCCGATGCGCTCGGCGATCAGGTCGGCGACGGCGCGGCCGATCTCCGCTGTCTTGAGATTGAAGGCATCCTCGATGGAGCGCGCATAGGCGTTGAAGGCCAGCCAGCCCTTCATGATGGCATCGGCGCGGATTCGTTCCTTGTCGGTCATCGTGGTCGACAGGCTGCGCTTGACGGTCGAGGGCTTGGCGTTCATCGGACTGCCTCCGTGTTGGCTATCCACCGAGGATACCTCCGGACCGCCTGCCCCGCATCCGGCACGCGACGCGCCATGTCCGACTGGCGGACAGGTCGCAGCGCCTCAGGCTCGCCGGACCAGTTGCCAGGCGCGCAGGAGGATGACTGCCTGGCTGGCGAGTATGGCCAGGAAGGGGACGACCGGCCCGCTCGCCGCGGCGAAGAAGCCGGCTGCGGGTGGACCCAGAACGCGCCCGACGAGTCCCGCGCTGTTGGCGAAGCCCATGAGCATCCCGGCGTGGTGTGCGTGGGCATCGCGCGACAACATGCTGAGCAGCGACGTTGCCCAGATGGCGCCGCCCAGCGACGACAGGAACAGGCCCCCGATGGCCACCGGCGGCGAGTCGCGAAACACGACGAAGGCGAGAATGCCGGCGATATCGATGCCGATTCCCACGAGCACCATGCGCTCGATCGAGAGCCTGCGACCAAGCGGCTTGAGCAGTCCGCCTGCGGCGATCACGAAGCCGAGGCCGAGCGCGGCGAAGGCAAACGCTATCTGCCGCGAGTTCCACTGCCAGCCCATGTCTGCCCAGAGCGCGAAGGAGAACTGGAAAGTCCCCTGGATGAATCCGGACAGCACGAATTGCGCCAGCAGCAGCATCACGAAGAAATCCAGCACCCGCGTTCTCGTTGGAGTTCCCGCCGCTGTTGCGCGCTGCGTCACCGGTGAGCGTGGCTGCAATGTCTCCGCCACTCCCGCCAGGACCAGCGCAAGACCGAGCAGGTTGACTGTCGTGCCCAGGAGCGAGGGCACCGTGTGATCGAATCCGTCCGGGGGGCGGTCGAGCAGGGTGCGCCAGGACGACATCAGTTCCCCCGGCACGTCGCTCATGAAGATCGCGCCGACGAGCGGGCCCAGCATGAAGCCGATCGCCATGGCGGCGCTGACGCGGCCGAGACCGGTGGTGCGTTCAGGGCCCGCTGAAATGTCGCTGACGATGGCGAAGCCGATGCCGCGTGTGCTGCCGGAAAGCCCCTGCAGGGCCCGTGCGATGACGAGCCCGCTGAAGGACGTGGCGAATGCGAATGCGGCGTAGGATGCCGCACCGCAGATCAACGCCCCGATCAGCGCCGGGCGCCTGCCCAGGCGGTCGCTCAGCCGCCCCCACAGGGGCGCCGCGATGGCGCTCATGAGCGGAAAGATGCCGAACAGCACGCCGAGCTCCATCGCGCTGGCGCCGAACTTCTCGCCGAGCGCCGGCATCATCGGCAGGATGATCGTGCCGGGCATGGAACTCAGCACGATGGCCGCGTAAAGCGGCCAGAGCGGTTGGCCCTGACGGGAGTCCGGGTTCATCAAGACGCCAGCGCGTGGCGATGGTGATTCAGGATCGAGCCGCCACCGTCGCCATCCGCCGACGTCCGAGATGGGCCAGCGTCGAAACGACACCCAGGGTGAACAGGATCTCGCCGAAGTTTGCGAGCGGCAGCCCGTACTTCCAGCCGCCGCCCGCGCCGGCGAAGATGAACATGGCGCCCGTACCCAGCGCCAGCCACTTCCAGCCGCGCTTCACCCACAGCAGGATGCCGACGCCCGTCATGATGACGTTCATGAAGATCGCGACGAAGGGTCCCGGTCCGTAGCTCGTGACGCTGGAGTGCGCGTCGCAGAGCGTGTCTGCCGTCACCCTCGTCGTGTAGCGCAGCGTGTCAGCGAGGCAGGCCGGATCCAGCTGGACTGGAGGGCTGCCGGCGACCGGTCCGAACAGCAGGCTCACGGCGTCCGGGACGTCAAGAGCGAACAGCACCACCGCCACCACGCAGAAGGCTCCCATCACCAGCTTGTTGCGCGCCCATTCGAAATCCGCGAGCCGCAGGATCGATCCCGCCACGATCACGAATATCGGCAGGATGGTCCAGTGCCAGACGAAGGCCGGCACGGACAAGGCCTGCATCAGGTCTCCTTCGCCTACGAAGCGTCCGATCCCGATGCGGAAATTGTCGTACCAGAGGAGCAGGTTGCCGAACAGCACGAGGCTCAGGCCCACCGGTCGCTGCTGGCGATTCCATTCCCCGAACGCCCACACCCAGATGCCGATGTGTACGGCCGCGAAAACCAGAAAGAGGAGGGAGAGCATGCACGCGACTCCAGCTCGAAGGTCAGGATCGCAGTGTGCCTGCGGGACCGGCTGCGCGCCAGCCAGCCCTGCTGACTGTGCGCCGGCCGTTCAGGTATAAAGGGCATCCACAGACAGGGCACGTGATGACACAAGCAACAGCACCGCTGACTGCCGCCGACCTGGCCGCTACCCGCCGACCGTTGGCGGAGGCGGTGACTTTGCCGGCGGCCGCCTACGTGTCGGAGTCGGTGTTCGCGCTCGAGCAGCGCGGTATCTTCGCCCGCAGCTGGCTCTGCGCCGGGCGCGAGGCCGACATACCGAAGGCTGGTGACTGGTTCCTGCGCGAGATCGCGGGTGAGTCGGTCGTGGTGACGCGCGGCGCGGACGGCGCCATTCATGCCTGGCATAACGTCTGCCGCCACCGCGGTTCCCGCCTGCTCGAAGAGGCCAGGGGCAGCGGCCTGAAGCGCGTGCTCTGTCCCTACCACTCGTGGAGCTACGAGCTGGATGGCCGGCTGCAGCAGGCGCCGGGCATGGCTGATGATCCGCGATGCCGCGACCTGCGCCTCGCGCCTGTCAGGGTCGCCGCTCGCGACGGCTTCCTGTACCTCAACCTAGACTCCGATGCCGTAGCGCTCGAGACGGCCCTTGCCGACCTGCCGGATTTCTCGCGCTTCCGCATGGGCGATCTGGTCTGCGGCCGACGTATCGAGTACGACGTAGCCGCCAACTGGAAGCTGCTCTGCGAGAACTACAGCGAGTGCTACCACTGTCCCAACGCCCACCCGCAGCTGCACCGGATCAGTGACCTGTTCGCTCGTGCGGATCGAGTCAATCGTTCCGGACAGTGCTTCAACGGCGGCCCGATGTTGATGCGCGAGGGCGTGCAGACCATGTCGATGAGCGGCCGCTCGAACCTGCCCCAGATTCCAGGCCTGCCCGCCGACGACCACCGTCACGTTTATTATTATGTGATCTACCCGAATTTCCTCCTGAGCCCGCACCCGGATTACGTGCTCACGCACACCGCCTGGCCGCTGGCACCAGACCGCACACGGGTGATCTGCGAGTGGCTGTTCACGGCTGAGGCGGTTGCACAGCCCGGTTTCGACCCCTCCGACGTGATCGACTTCTGGGACGTCACCAACCGCCAGGACTGGAAGCTCTGCGAGCGCACCCAGCTCGGCGCGGGATCCCGCGGCTTCAAGCCCGGGCCGTACACGCCGGTGGAAGACTGCGTGCATGTCTTCGACAGCTGGTATGCCGGGCGGATGGCTACGCTGGTCTGAAACGCAGCTTGTTCCATGCGACTGTTCGACTTCACGCGCGCCCCGAACCCGCGTCGCGTGCGGGTCTTCCTCGCCGAGAAGGGGCTGGAGATCCCGCGCGTGCCGGTAAATCTGTACCGGCACGAGCAGCTCAGTCCGGAATTCCTCGCGATCAATCCCGGCGGCACCGTGCCCGTACTCGAGCTGGACGACGGCACGCGGCTGACCGAATGCCTGGCCATATGCCGATACCTGGAGTACCTGCATCCCGAGCCGCGCCTGTTTGGCAACTCTCCGCGGCAGGAGGCGCTGACGCTGATGTGGGCCGGAATCGTCGATCACGAAGGCCTGGCTGCGGCTGCCGAGGCGTTGCGCAACCTGTCGCCAGGTTTTCGCGACCATGCGCTGCCCGGTCCGGCACCTAGCCCGCAGATCCCGGCGCTGGTCGAGCGCGGGATGGTCCGCATGGACGCATTCTTCGACCGGATCGAACGCCAGCTCACTGCGAGTGCCTATGTCGCGGGTGACACCTACACCTACGCCGACATCAGCCTGCTCGTAACCGTGGACTTCGCCGGCTGGGTGGATGTCATCCCCATGAACACCCGGCCCGCCCTGGCCCGGTGGTACCAGCGGGCCTCGTCGCGACCGACATCCGCAGCTTAGGCTCGGGTGCCGGGTCGCAGCTTTCGCGGGTGCCGGGTCGCAGCTTTCGCAGCTTTCGAAAGCTGCGAAAGCTGCGACCCGGCACCGTTCACCGTTCAGGTCAGTCGCTGTCGCCGCCGAAGATGCCCAGCAGTGACAGCAGGCTCTGGAAGACGTTGTAGATGCTCAGGTAGATCGCGAGCGTCGCGCTCACGTAGCTCGTCTCGCCGCCGTCGATGACCCGCTTCACGTCATACAGGATGAACGCGGAGAATACGCCCAGGCACAGCACCAGCAGGGTGAGCATCAGCACCGAAGACTCGATGAAGAAGTTGGCGATGAAGCCAAAGAGCACTATCCACGCGCCGACCATGAGGAACTTGCCCATGGCCGAGAGATCACGCTTCACCACGGTCGCCAGCGTGGCCATCGCCACGAAGATGGTGGCGGTGCCGCCGAAGGCCATCATGATGAGCGAGCCGCCATTCCTGAAGCCCAGCACGACGCCGACCAGGCGCGACAGCATCAGCCCCATGAAGAAGGTGAAAGCCAGCAGCAGGTAGACGCCGAGGGCCGACTCCTTGTTCTTCTCTATCGCGTACATGAGGCCGAAGGCCCCGGCGAAGAACAGGATCATCGACAGGCCGGGGGACAGTCCGGCCACGATGCCCGTGCTGACACCGATCCACGCGCCCAGCACGGTCGGCAGCAGCGAAATCGCGAGCAGCCAGTAGGTATTTCGCAGTACGCGGTTCTGTTCCGCAGCATACGGTCCGGTACCGGCGATATCGGGAATCTGCTGGACGGTCTGGTTCATGGCGGTCGACTCCGTGGTGCTCGCTATGCCCGGTCGGGCGCTACCGCAATGATTGCTCCGGAGTCTGCGGATCGCAAGATTGCCGTCACCCGGCCCCAAGGGCGGTCGTGAAGGCGACCGTCGCTCGGCTAATTCGTTTCGATCAACTCGACGATCTCGCCCGCCGGTCCTGTTGCGGTCGCCACCCGGCGACCCTCGTAGACGCGCCCATTGATGCGGCGAGGTCTGGCTTGCCAGGGCAGTTCGAGCGCGTCGAGTCGCTCTACCGTGAACGTCACCATCGCCCAGCCACCGGGCAGTGCGCCGCGCGGCCGTGGTCGCGGGGCGACCTCGTCGGGGTAATCGTCGAGTTCGATCATGAAGTCCTTCGGCAGTGCCGCGCCGGCCAGCGCGAAGCGCGTGTCGGGCGGCAGGTCCCACGCCCGGGCGACGACCCCGATCTGCCAGGCACCGAACTCGGTGAGCGGCAGGCCGAGGCTGCGACCCCAGAATGCGCGTAGCGCGTCGAGATCCGCACCACCAACGACGGCGATGAACACGCGGTCGACCGGCGTGCTGGCGCGGCCGAGGTCAAGCCCGCTCCCGCCCGGAAGGAATCGGGTGAAATAGAAGGGTTCGTTTGCAGGCCCGAGCGCCTGGAACGCTCGCGGAGGGTTCGCGACCGGCATCAGGTCGCGTGGCGGGCCGATGACCCTGATCGGCGCCTCGTCGAACGAAGCGGCCAGTGCGTCGGGGTCGGTGACCAGCAGTTCGGTTGCGGTCCAGCCGCTGCTGCGAAACGGCTCGACCTCGGGTGTGCCGGGCGCAGCCTCGACCAGT
Source organism: Gammaproteobacteria bacterium (assembly GCA_016874095.1). Lineage (GTDB taxonomy): Bacteria > Pseudomonadota > Gammaproteobacteria > Steroidobacterales > QUBU01. Next base: position 17,233 of record VGVH01000009.1, read on the forward strand.
CGCAGGTAAACGGGCGCGCCGCTGGCCGGTTGCATGAGCACGTAGTCCCGACCGCGCATCGCTGGCGTGTTCCAGGTGCGCGCCAGCGACCTGCCGATCTCGCCGCGCTCGGCGACGGTGTATTGCAGGTGCTCTTCGTAGGCATCCTCGACGGGCGCAATGCTGCGCACGACCAGCGTCACAATGGCAATGGACTTCAGCATGTCGTGCGTTGCAGGGTCGGCGCCGTTGCGCCGACCCTGCAGGTCAAGTCGAACTCACTCGCTGTAGCGATAGGTGACGGAGAGCATGACCTCACGCGGCGGCAGCGAGATGAAGCCGCCGAGGGCGCGGCTGCCGGCCGTGATGATGAAGTCATCTGCCAGGTTGCGGCCGGCGAGCTTGACCTCGAAATTGTCCGCTACATCGACCGCCACGAAAGCGTTCCAGGTGTCCCATCCGGAGGCGACGAAGTCGTTGGTCGCTGATGTGACGTAGTCGTCGATCTTGTAGTAGTCAGCGCCGATCGTCATGTCGCCGATGAGTTCAGTCGGGAAATCGAAGCTGTAGTCGAAGCCCGCGCTGATCGTGTAGTCCGGCGTCTGTGGCGTTTCTGCCGTGATGCCGTAGAGCTCCTGGGCGGCGTTGGCAGCGCTGGCTTCGTTCAGCCTGGTGTATTTGCCGTCGAGCAAGGCGCCGCTCAGGAACAGGTTGAGGCCGTCGACGGGAGCTGCGCTGATCTCGAATTCCAGTCCCTGGATCTCCGCATCGCCCGAATTCTGCACCGGGAATTCGAAGCCGCCGCCGACGACGGTGGCATTCTGCTGGATGTCCTCGATGTCGGAGAAGAAATAGGCCAGGTTGGTGCGCAGGCGGTTGTCGAGCCAGTCCGCCTTGAACCCGGCTTCGTAGGTCCAGTTGGTCTCGGGATTGTAGGTGCCGACTGCAGCCGGGCTGAAGAGGGCGATCGCGCTGAACCCGCCGCCCTTGAAGCCGCGCGCGGCCTGGAGGTAGCCGAGCATCTCGTCGTTGAACTGGTAATCGAGGCCGATACGCGGTGTCCACTCGTCGGAATCGTTCTCGAGCGCGATCGGGATCGGGTTGTCCGGATCTGCAGCCGGCACGAACAGGAAGTCGAAGTCCTTCGAGTCATCCGTCCAGCGCAATCCGGCGGTGAGTTTCAGCTGCTCAGTCACCTTGAAGCTGGCCTCACCGAACGCGGCAACAGAGTCCACGTCGGTATCGATCAGGCTGCCGGAGAGAGGGTTAAAGAGGAAATTCCAGCCGAACTGCTGGTCGGCTTCCTCGTTGAGGAAGAAGACGCCGGCGATGTAGTTCAGTCGATCGCCCATCGTCGTGCCGAGCAGCTGGAACTCCTGGGTGAACTGGTCGGAGTCGACGACGGTTGCGCCCTGGACCACGCCCACGCCGCTGAAGTCGGTGTGGAAGAAATCCTCGGTCTTGACCAGTCCAGTGATGGACTTGAAGGTCGTGTCCTCGTTGATGCTCCAGGCTATGGTCAGGCCGGCGATCGTCTGCTTGGTTTCGCCCTGCGGCCGATCGGTCAGGGGTGCCGGGCCGATGAATCCCCAGGGCGTCGAGTTCGAGAACTCGCCGGTCGGGAAGACGAGGTCGTCCGTCGTGAACTGATCCTCGTTGTCCGGATCACCAGGTGTGGAGCCGAAAGTGAGCTGCAACGAATCGTGGTCGGTGTCGGTGTGCGACAGGCTGAAAGTCACGTCGACCGCGTCGTTCACTTCGAAGAGAAGCTTGCCGCGCAACGCGAGGCTTTCTTCGTCCCCGGTCTCGACGCCCTCGGCAAAGTTCGTGTACTGGTCGCCCTTTTCCTTCCACTGGGCCGCGAAGGATCCTGTGACCGAGTCGCTGATGCGTCCTCCCAGGCTGGCCCTGAGCAGCACCTGCTCGTCGTTGCCGGCGCCAGCGGTCGCATCGAACCAGGACGTCTCTCCCGGAGTCCGGGAAATGAACTTGATCGCGCCGTAACCCGTATTGCGTCCGTAGAGCGTGCCTTGCGGCCCGCGCAGCACCTCGATGCGCTCGATGTCCGACAACGTCGTGTTGTTGCCGTTCAGGCGGCCCACGTAGATGTCATCCACATAGATGCCGATCGGCGACTCGGCCACGACCAGGGAAGCGTCCTGTTGCAGGCCGCCGCGCATCGACAGCGAGAGGTTCGTGGGCGAGGTGATGTTGTTGAACATGTGCAGGCTGGGCACGATCCGCTGCAGGTCTTCCGATTCGGTGATCTGCAGGTTCTCGACCTGCTCCGCGGTCAACGCGGTCACGGCCAGTGGCACGTCCTGCAGCGCGGCTTCGCGCCGCTCCGCGGTGACGATGATCTCGCCAATGGGGGCGGCCTGTGCCTGGGACCACAGCGCCGCCGAGGCGACTGTCGTAACCAGCGTCCGGGCGAGCAATCGCGAGTCATGAATGGACATTGGATGTACCCCTATGTGGTGCCGCAGGCGGTGCGGCGTTCGTGCGCCAAGGGTGCGATAGTCGGCCGATTCGGCCGGAATTACAAGGCGGGAATCGCGAGCAGGAACTCGAGCCCGGGGCTTTCCAGCAGCCGGCGAAACCGCGTCGTGCGACGGCCGGCCGTTTCCGCGGTGTTGCTGGCTGAACGATTCCTGGTCACGAATTGGTCGTCGGGCGCGCCATGCCGGGTTGCGAAATTACGCCACGACGCTCCGGCCGCATGGCTTGCAAGTTGCCCGTTCACGGCAGAACATCCTCCGGGAATGGCGATGGATATCGACGTCATACTGGATCCCGAGTACACGCCCGCCGAGATCCGGGAGATCGCCGTGCGCGCAGAGCAGATCGGCCTGCGCGCTGTATGGAGCTCCAACTACCATCAGTACTGGGACAGCTTCCTGTCTCTGGCGCCCGCGGCCCTCGCGACGTCGAGGATTCTGCTCGGCCCGCTGGCAGTCAGTCCCTGGGAAATGCATCCGCTGAAGATGGCCAATGCGTTGCTGACCCTCAACGAGATCAGCAATGGCCGGGCCATGATCGCCGTCAGCGGCGGCGGCGGCGTGCTGGCGGCCATCGGCTGGAAGGCGGGCAAGGATGTCGCCGCCTGGCCGCGCATGCATCCCGTGCACAAGATCCGCTATCCGGGCCGGCGGGTGCGGGCGGTCCGGGATTGCCTGGAGACGCTGGCCCTGGCCCGTTCGGGCAAGCCGTCATTCGGCTACAAGGGCGAGGTCTTCGAGATCAATCGCCCGTTCCAGATGAAATGGGCCGGGTCACCGGGGCCGCTGCTGTATGGCGCCTGCATCGGCGAGCAGATGATCGCGATGGGTGGGCAGGTCGCCGATGGCATCCAGTTCAGCGATTTCACCGTGGACATGCTGCCGGCTGCCATGGCCCGGGTGCGGGCCGCCCTGGCGGGGCGTGCGCAGCCAGGTGGTGGATTCCGCGTCGGCAATTTCTGGGCCTGGCATATCAAGCGCGATCGCGCAACCGCGATGTGGGAAGCGCGCAAGGAGCTGATCTGGCGGGGCTCGCTGATCGGCCGGAAGGAAGACGAGCTTGCGCAGTTCTGTCACGGCCCGGAAGAACTGCGTCTCGTCATGGACAACTGGGAGAATTTTCGCAAGGCGTTCTGGACGCGCAGTGGCAGGATCGAGGGCGTGCCGGATGACCTCGTCGCGCGGCTGATTGCCGGAATGGCATCGGCCGGCGACCTCGGCGATCTCGACCGGGAGCTGGAGCGCTTCCGGGCGTTCCGTGCGGGGGGTCTGACGGAACTGAGCCTCCGCCTGCACGAGAACCCCATGGAAGCGCTCGACATCATCGAGCAACATGTCCTGCCGGCCTTGCGCTGAGGCGGGCCGATGCTGCTGAACGGGAGGCAATGAGTCATGCGGCGGCTGTACAAACTGTTGCTCGACGAGAAGATCTCCAGGCGGGATTTCATGCAGGAGCTTTCTGCGCTGGGGGTCACGCTGGCTTCGGCCAACGCCCTGCTGGCGGGCGCAACCGATACCGCGGCGGCGGCTGGTCCGGTCACCGGCCGGTCCTTCACCGGAAACGGCGCCGATCTGCTGGCCGAGTCGCTGCTCGACGCCGACGTGAAGTACATTTTTCACGGTTGCGGCGGCGGCACCAATCGCTTCTTCGATTCGTTCGTCACCCGCGAGCAGTTCCAGAATTTCCTCGCCACGCACGAAGGGCAGTGCGTGGCAATGGCCGAGGGCTATCACATCGCCTCCGGCGGCCGGCTCGGTGTCGTGATCGTGCCACGGCCGGGGTTGCCCAACGCGGCCGGCAACATCCTCAATGCGATGGCGCATCGCTCGTCGCTGTTGATCCTCACCGCCCGAGAGACCAACGAGTACTCCGGGCGGCGCGGCAACATCGAGCTCGTCGAGTGGAACGACGTGATGCAGCCGTTCATGAAGTGGAGCTACACGATGGAGCACGCCGCGCGGGTCCCGGAGTTCACCCGCCGCGCCATCAAGGTCGCCTACGCGCCGCTGGGCGGACCCACCTTCCTCGGCATGACCGAGGATCTCTACGACAGCGAAGCCACGGCTACCGTCATGCCGCAGACGATGCACCAGGTGCAGGGCCGGGTTGCGCCGGACGAAGACCGCATCGCCGAAATCGCCGCGTTGCTGCGCGACGCCAGCAAGCCGATGATCATCGCCGGCCTCGAGGTCAGCAAGTCGGGCGCGCAGGAAAAGCTGGTCGAGCTGGCGGAGCTGCTGGGTGTACCGGTTGCGCAGGGACTCAGCCTGTTCGCGGATTTCCCGAGCCAGCACCCGCTGTCACTCGGGCTCTATACGCGCTTCCTGCCGTACACGCGCGGCGTGGATCTCGTCGTCGTGATCGGCGCGCAGATGCCCGACCCGGGTCATTACATCAGCACCGGGCCCGTACCCGCTGGCGCGCGCATCGTGCACATCTCGCAGGATCCGGACCTGCTCGGCATGGCGCAACCTACGGACATCGGCCTCGTAGCGGACGCCGGCGAGGCGATAGCAGGGTTGCTGCGGGCGCTGAAGCGGGACAATCCACGACAGAAGCTTCGCGCCGTGCGCGATGCGCACCATAAGCCGGCAGTCGACCACATCCGGGACCAGCGCGAGCGTGCATTGCAGCGGGTCAGGGGCCGCTGGGACCAGGCGCCGATCACCAATGCGCGGCTCAGCATCGAGCTTGACCAGGCGCTGGAGAAAAATGCCATCGTCGTTGCGGAGTCGCTGTTCGGTGTGCCCGAGTGGTTCGACTTCGGGCCCGACGCCAAGATGCAGATTGGCCCGCAGCCTGGCGAAGTGCTCGGCTGGGCCACGGGCGTGGCGCTGGGTGCGAAACTGGCGCAACCCAACCGGCAGGTGGTTGCGCTGTCGGGCGACGGCGCGTTCATGTTTTCGAACAATCTCTGGGCGCTGTCCCGTTACGATGCGCCCATCCTGGTCGTGATCTACAACAACCAGGCCTACAACATGAATCGCGCATTCGGCTGGCAGCGCGGCGGCGCGCAGGCCGAGCTGAAGAAGGACATGCTGACCTATCTCGGCAATCCCGACGTGGACTTCAGCCTGCTGGCCAGGGCGCACGGTGTCGACGGCGAAGTGGTGCGCGATCCGGGCGGACTTCGCGCCGCCATCGATCGCGGACTCGCGACCACCGCCCGCGGCCGGCCGTACCTTCTCGACGTGCGCACCGAGCGCTGGGGCAGGGGTGGCGACCTCACCTGGCATCCGGATATTTCCATCGCGCGGATGCGCAGCCGCGAGGTCTGAGTGGCACGATGAAAACGGCGATACCGCGCTTTGCAATTTGTTTCGTGTCCGGCATCCTGCTCCCGGTTCTGATCGCATCGGCAGGGGAAGTCGCGAATCCGGCTTCAGGCGGCAGCGGTCGCAGCCTTTACGCCGACTATTGCGCGCAGTGCCACGGCGCCAATCGCCGCGGCCTCAACGCGTTCAGCGGTGACCGTGCGGCGCTCGTCGCGCGCCTGTCAGGAGCGTCCGAGGGTATGCCGGACTTCACCGGGTTCTTCGGTGACGAGGAGATCACGGCCCTGTTCGAGTATCTTGCTGCAACCGACCTGGAAGGGAATTGACGATGGCGAAGTTCATGAGCCCGCTGCCACCCGGCTTCAATCCGGGACCGCTGGATCTCGCGCGACCGCTGGACAACCAGGTGGCGCTGCTCAAGCTGCAGGCCGATCTGTCGGGGGCGCCCGTGATCGGTATTTTTCCGGGCAAGGCATGGCTATGGATTCCCGGCGAAGGCAACCATCTTGCGTTCCACACCTATGGCGTCGGCGCCAGCCGCCTCGAGTACAACGAAGCCGAGAAGGGCTGGCGGTTCTATCACCGCGAGGTGTTGCTCTATACGGATCCGCGCAGTGGCGAGGTGCTGGAGACGTGGAAGAACCCGGTCACCGGCATGACGGTGCGAGTCGTGCATGTGCACAACGATCCGGTGCAGCGGTTCTACCCGCTGGAGAAAGGTCCGTTCGCGCCGCCGTACCCGTACATCCTGAACGGCGACAACCTGGTGTTCCAGCTCGACGTGTTCCGGCCGCCGGCGCCCGGCAACAATCCGCTGACACGCAAGGAGTACCCGCTGCACTCGCAGCAGGACCTGTACCAGACCGGCGAGCTCTGGGCGATCAACGGCAGCAAAAAGGCACTCGATGATCCGCAGAACACGCGCGTTCCCTGTCATACCGCCTGGGGACGCATCTCGATGTGGGAGCCGTTCTTCGAGATGGGCAACCGGCCCGGCGTGACCATTTACCACAGCCAGGCATTCACCACGCCGAACGGCGTGGACGACATCGACCCGCTGATCCGCGCCTACCTGGCGAAGCACTACCCCGAGTTCCTGAAATATCCCTATGCACCCACGGAGTGGGGCGCAGGCTTCCAGGAGAACCACTGGACCTACGCGAAGAAGATCATCGACAAGGCACGCGCCGAGGGCAAAACCGTCGGCGAAAGCGTGTTCGGGGTTTTCAAATAGCGGCGATGAGCCGCTGATCGACAGGCCGATCGGTGCCGATCAGTCGATGGCCACCCACAGGGGTGTGCCGGCGACGATCATGCTGTCGATGGGGCGGAACCGCCCCGCGGTGGCGGTTTCCTTCTTGCCGTCGCCATCGACGTCGATCAGCGGCGGGAAATATTTTTCGTGAGGCAGCGGGCTGATCATCGCCGCTGCCTTGCCGTTCACCAGCTTGGGCAGGCAGCGGCCGAGGTCAGCGACGAATTCGGTCCGCGAGCTTTGCCCCTTCTGGTTGAAGTACGTCTTGGTGAGTTCGTTCGACAGCGGGCCGGCGCAGAAATGCGCGCCTTCGGCCGCGAGCGCGTCGTCGACGGTCTGCCACGAAGGCCCGCCCTCCTTGAGTACCCAGATGATCTGCCGCGTGGAGGTCATCGTGCAGGTATAGCGCCGTGCCTTGCGCCGTCGCAGGTCGTCCTCCGTCGAGCCGCCGAGCGCGTTGACCAGGCCGAGCATGTCGGCCTTGCCCGTGTTCAGGTACTCGGTGTTGCGAAACGGCGGCGGGATGCTCACGGTGACGCGCTGGATGGGCTTCGTGCCGTAGTGCCTGGAGATGCGCGCCAACACCGCGGCGATCAGCTCATCGCCCATTGCGTTGAAATACATCGCCGTCGAGTCGGCATCGAGTGTGCCGGTGTCGGTATAGCCCACGCGGATCACGCCGCTGTCGAGAATATTCCGCAGCAGGCCGACCGGCTCCGCGGGAAAACCTGTGACCTGGGGATCCGGCAGGCAGTCGGCGATGTTGATGACGAGGTCTTCCGCCTTGTGCCGGCGAACGATCTGGCGAACCTCGCCCTCGTCGAGCGCCCGTACCCAGGCTGCGTCCAGCGCGTCCACCAGCTGCTGCCGCCCGGCCGCCGGGCCGGGGGGTGCCGCCGCGACGACGGTACACCCGAGGAACAGGCAGGCTGTCGCGAGCCGGATTTGAAAATTCGTCAGCACGTCGACAGATGATATACCTGCGATCCGAGTTGATCGGTAACCGCACCGTGAACGGAATGCCATGACCAGAACCTGCTACTCTTCTGACGCGAAGCCGGCGGAAGATAGGTATTGAGGGTATGGATCATGACGGCGTCTAGGATCGCGCTCTGTTGCTTCCTGATCGGCAGCGCTTCCTTTGCTACTCTGGCAATCGCCGCTGACACAGCGCCGCGGCCGCTGGTCCGCTACAGCTACACCGGCCCGCCGATGACGGTGATCACCGGCGTGGTTGCGCCGTGGACCAGGGAGTCACGGATTACCGGCTATTTCGTCGTGCCGGAGTTGCCCGCGAACTACACCACCGATTTCCTCGATCCGGACATCGTCTGGCCTTTTCCCAACCTGCCGGCCGAGTTTTCGTTCACGGACGGCGCCCGCACCATCACCCGCGACAGCCTCGAGGACGTCATGAAGATCACCGGTGATCGCCTCGATCCGCACAAGCACGAGGTCCGGGCCTTCTCCGTCACCACCGATGCCAGGGGCAATATCAAGACCTGGGACGTCCTGTTCGTGCACGACGTGCGCCGTAACACCTTCCTCACGAACTACAACGGCGGCATACACGGCCAGGACCTGACCGAGGTGGACACGTCGCACTTCGGCTGTGTTGCGACCGAAAAGTGCACGGCGAATGCCAACTACACCAGCAAGGGCGCGATCCTGGCCGATACCCAGCCGCCGGGCACATGGGCCCGCGAAGTCATCGGTCCGGCGGAGGGGGCAGGACGATGAGCGAACTTCTGCGCAAGGCGGCCGCGGTCTCGTTAGGCGTCCTGCTGGCGGCTCCCGGGCATTTGTATTCGGCAGAAACGGCAGACATGCCGCTGCGCCAGCAGTTGCTCGCCATGCCGCTGACACCGAAGCTCGGTGGCGCCGGCACGGTCGATACCTGGGGGCCGCGCGCGTTTCGCTCGATCGCGGCGAACGCGCACAACTCCCTGGTCTCACCGTTCCTGTTCGGACAGCGCGTTTTCGATGTGGTGTGGGATCACCAACCGGTGATCCAACCCACGCTGGACGGACTCGGGCCGATGTTCAACCGCACCTCCTGCCGTGAATGCCACGAGGGCAATGGCCGGGGTGAGCCTCCAGAGCACGCCGACGGCAAGCCGATGAAGTCCATGCTGGTGCGCCTGAGCGTGCCCGGCACCGATCAGCACGGCGGCCCGAAGCCGGTTCCCGCTTACGGCGACCAGCTGCAGGATCGCGCCGTCACGGGGGTGCGCGCCGAGGGCCAGGCCGTCATCGACTGGGAGGAGATTCCCGGGAAATTCGCCGACGGCACGCCCTACTCGTTGCGCAAGCCCAAGGTCAGCTTCGTGAACCTGGCCTACGGCGACATGCCCGGCGACGTCATGGCTTCGCCGCGGGTCGCGACCCCGGTCATCGGGCTGGGACTGCTGCAGTCAGTGCCGGAAAGCACCATGCGCTCGCTGGCGGATCCCGATGACGCCGATGGCGACGGTGTTTCGGGGCGCGTCAACATGGCCTGGGATGCGGAGACGCAACGGATGCTCCCGGGTCGTTTCGGCTGGAAAGCCAACGTACCGACCCTGCGTCACCAGATCGCCGGCGCGGCGCTCGGCGACATGGGCCTGACCTCGCGCATCAATCCGCAGGACCTCTGCGAGGCCGTGCAGGCGGATTGCCAGAAGGAGGCGGCAAGAATCGCTGCCTCCTCCGATTCACCGGAGGTGCATGCCGAGCTGCTGGCCGCCATGGACTTCTACATGCTGCTGCTGGCGGTCCCCATGCAGCGCAATGCGGATGACCCGGCGGTGAAGCGCGGCGAAGGATTATTCCGCTCCATCGGCTGCGTGGGCTGCCACATGCCCACGCTGCTGACCGGGCCCAATGCCTTTCAGGAATTGTCGAAGCAGACCATCCATCCCTTCACCGACCTGCTGGTGCACGACATGGGCGAGGGTCTCGCCGACGGTCGCCCGGACTTCCAGGCCTCGGGCCGGGAATGGCGCACGCCGCCGCTGTGGGGCATCGGCCTCACGGAGCAGGTGGGCGGATTTACGCTGTTCCTGCACGACGGGCGCGCGCGCAGCCTGAGCGAGGCCATTCTGTGGCACGGCGGCGAGGCGGAGCCGAAGCGCGAGGTGTTCCGCAGTCTGGGCAAGGCGCAGAGGGACGATCTCCTGGCATTCCTCGGCTCGCTCTGAACCCTGTCGGCATGAATCGGTGATCCGAATGAAAAGAAGATTCTTCGTCGAGTCCACGATTGCCGCGGCCGCAGCCGCCAGCCTGCCGCTGGAGCGGCTGTTCGCCGCCACCACGGCGGAGACGCTCAAGGCCATCGGCGACGTCGATGCCGTCACCCTGAGCGGCGGCTCGACCGTCATCCGCCGCGCCGTGCTGCGCGAGCTGGCCCGCAGCCTCGACGGACAGCTGCTGTTGCCGACGAGCGCCGGCTACGACAAGGCGCGCCTCGGCTGGAACGGCATGGTCGACCGGCGGCCGGCACTCATCGTGCAGTGCGCCAGCGTCGCCGACGTGACGGCCGCGGTGAATCTCGCGCGCGAATACCAGCTGCTGACGGCGATCAAGGGCGGCGGGCACAGCGCCAGCGGCCTGTTCGTCTGCGAGCGCGGTCTGCAGCTCGACATGTCGCTGATGCAGGCCGTCAGCGTCGATCCGAAGGCGCGCTCGGCGCGGGTCGAGCCGGGCGTGCTGCTGGGCGGTGTCGACGTCGCGACGCAGGCCTATGGCCTGGCCGTCCCGGCGGGTGTCGTGTCGCACACCGGTGCGGCGGGCCTGACGCTCGGCGGCGGTTTCGGCAAGCTGAGCCGCAAATACGGCCTCACCTCCGACAACGTGCGCTATTTCGATCTCGTTACGGCGTCCGGTGAGTTGAAGCGGGCGACCGTCAGCGAGAACCCGGACCTCTACTGGGGCTTGCGTGGCGGTGGCGGCAACTTCGGCGTGGTCACGGCATTCGAGTACCAGTTGCATCCCGTCGGCACGGACTTCCTCGTGGGCGGCAACATGTATCCGCTGACGGCAGCGCGCGACGTCCACAACTTCTACGCCGACTTTCTGCCGACCGCGCCGGACGAGCTCTCATGCAGCGTGACCAGCCTGTGCCTGCCGAACGGCAAGGGCTTCGTCAGCGCCTCGTATTTCTACGGCGGGGATCCGGCGCAGGGCGAGAAAGTCGTGCAGCCGCTCAAGAACTTCGGCAAGCCGATGAGCTCGCACGGCGAGTTGCAGAAATACGTGGACCTGCAGAAAGCCACCGACCGCCAAGTGGCCCATGGCCAGCAGTTCTACCAGAAGGCCGGCTTCATCAATGCACTGACTCCCGGGCTGATCGACGCGATCGTCGGGATCCTGGGCGATCCGAAGCCGGTGCCGACCAACGTCGGGCTGACCCAGCTCGGCGGCGCCATCGGCCGGATCGACACCGCGTCGTCGGCTTACGCCAACCGCGGTGCCGCCGCGCAGATCGTCCTCGGCGGCAGCTGGCCGAAGCCGCTGCCCAACGGGCGCGAGATCATCGATGCCTACCGCAGCGACTGGAAGACGATCGCGCCGTTCACCGACGGGTTCTACGTCAACAACATGGCCGGCGACGAGGTCAACAAGGAAGTGCGCGACAATTTCGGCGCCAACTATGCGCAGCTCGCAGAGCTGAAGAAGAAGTATGATCCGGGCAACCTGTTCCGGCTGAACCCCAACGTATTGCCCGGCGCGGAGGCATGAACATGATCAAGGCTGCGGCGGCTCTGGCCGTGATCCTGGCGATGACCGGCTGTTCGTCCGAAGTTGCCCCGCCCGTGGCGACCGCGACGCTCGACAGCAGCAAGCTGTTGCAGACCTACGATGCGTCCTGCGAGCCCTGTCATGGTGGCGCACTCGGCGGTGCGCCGAAAACCGGCGACGCCGACGACTGGCAGCGGCGCATCGAGAAGGGCATGGCCAAGGTGCGCCGTAATGCCATCGAGGGTTTCGAGGGCGGCACCGGCGTCATGCCTGCCAAGGGCGGCCGGCCGGATCTCACCGACGAAGACATCGATTCCATCGTGGACTACATGGTGCGCGCGGCCGGGTTGCCGGCCGAGTAGCGTGCTGACTGCTTCAGATTCGACGACATCGCGGGGACCGACATGAGAAACCAGAACCTGCTCGCGGCTTTGCTCCTGGCGTGCGTTCCGCTGGCGGCGGCCGGCGAATGGCCCACCTGGGCCGGCGACCAGGGCGGCACCAAGTATTCGGTGCTCGACCAGATCAACCGCGACAACGTGCAGGATCTCGAGGTCGCCTGGACCTACAGCACCGGCGACTTCAAGGGCAAGATGGCGCCCTTCGGCAATTCCTTCGGCCTGCAGGCCGTGCCGATCCTCCTGCCCGAGGCCGCGGGCGGGCACCTCGTGTTCTGCAATCCGTTCTGGCGCGTCATCGCACTGGATCCCGTCACCGGCAAGTCGCGCTGGGAGTGGGATCCGAAGGTGAAGAAGGGCGAGCGCGAGTTGCAGTACAAGTGCCGCGGCGTCTCGCAATGGGAGGACACCCAGGCCGAGTCGGGGGCGTTCTGCAAGTACCGCATCTTCCAGATCACGGGCGACCGGCGCCTGTTCGCACTCGATGCGAAGACCGGACAGCTGTGCCCCGGCTTCGGCGACGGCGGCACGGTGGTCATGGATGCCGCCATCGGCTCGGTCGCGCATGCCCATGACGTCGACGCCATTCGCACCTACTTTCCGCCGGCGGTGGTCAGCGACTCGGTGATCGCCGGCAGCGTGGTCGGCACCAAGTTCGAGGACGCCAACGCGCCGAGCGGCGCCGTGCTGGCGTTCGATGCGCGCACCGGTGCGCTGAAGTGGGCCTTCGATCCGGTGCCGCGCAACCCGGGCGACCCGGAGGCCGCGAACTGGACGCCTGAGTCGCTGGCAAAGACTGGCGGCGGCAACGTCTGGACCTACATGACCACCGACCCGGCCCGGGACCTGGTGTTCCTGCCGACCTCGAGCCCCTCGCCGAACTACTACGGCGTGAACCGGCCCGGCGACAACCGCTATACCAATTCCACGGTGGCGCTGCGCGGCTCCACCGGTGAGCTGGTCTGGCACTTCCAGGCCGTGCACCATGACGTCTGGGACTGGGACGTCGCCGCCGAGCCCATGGCGATCGATCTGACCTGGGAAGGCAAGAAGCGCGCGGCCATTGCGCAGCTGACGAAGCAGGGGCTGGTGTTCGTCTTCGATCGCGACACCGGCGTGCCGCTGTGGCCGGTGGAAGAGCAACCGGTGGATACCAACGGCATACCCGGCGAGCAGCTGTCGCCTACGCAGCCGTTCCCGTTGAAGCCGCCACCGCTCGGCGAGTTCGTCGTCAAGGACGACTCGGCCTGGGGCTACACCTTCCTCGACCGCATGGCCTGCAAGGCCATGTTCGCCAAGTATCGCCACGGCACGATGTTCACACCGCCGTCGCAGGAGGGGACGATCATCCAGCCAGGCATGGTGACCAACTGGGGAGGCGGCGCCTTCGATCCGGAGCGCAACCTGCTGATCACCAATATCCGGCGATTCCAGCTCTTCGTCGGCCTGCCGGAGACCAGCACCATCGACATGGAAGCGGCCAAGCATCCGCAGGCCGGCTTCCCCGGAGGTCCCCCGAAGCCGATCCAGAACACCAACTACGCCATGGAGCGCGGCCCGGAGAAAGTCTTCTCACCACTGTTCTCGCCGTGCACGCCGCCACCGTGGTACCTGCTGACAGCCGTCGATCTCAGCACCGGCGACATCAAGTGGCAGGTACCGCTCGGCGTGATCGACAAGCAGATGCGCCTGCCGCTCCCGCTGAAGTACGGCGCCGTCGGTATCGGGGGCCCGCTGATCACCGCCGGCGGCCTGATATTCATCGGCGCCACGGCGGACGAGAGATTCCGGGCTTTCGACATCGAGACGGGCAAGGAGATCTGGGTCACGAACCTGCCGACCTCGAACATGACGATCCCGATGACCTACGAGCGCGACGGCAGGCAGTTCATCGTGCTCGCGGCCGGAGGTCACCATATTTTCTATCCGCAGAAGCTGGGTGATCAGCTGATCGCCTACGCGCTGCCGAAGAAAAAGTAGGAGCGCGCCCATGACCCGTCACGGAAAAACGAATCTGCTGGCCATGATCGCGCTGCCGGTGTTCGCAGCGCTGTGTTCGATCGCGGTCTTCGGCATGCTTCCTGCGACGCAGGCGTTCGTCTTCGGCACCAACGCCATACCGATGCTGATCGGTGGTGCCGTGTCCGGCCTGCTGCTGCGCTCGGCCAACAAGGCCGGTCGCGGTCACGGTATCGCGCTCTGGCCGACGCTGCTGCCGGCAGGTGCCGGAATCCTGTGGTATCTCTACGGCGCGGCTGCTTTCGAAGCGGACGCCGGCCGTGAGTACTTCGCCGGTCCTTTCTACCTGCTCGCAGGGGTGCTGGTCACGGCGGTCGTCGCGACGATTGCGTACCTGCTGAGCAAGCGCTAGCGTCGCCTGATCCAGGCCCTGCCGTCGCTTGCAGCCTGCATGTCCACGGAGCGCAGGTATTTCTTCGCGGCGCGCTCACCATTGAGATAGGCGTCGAGAAACGCCGTGGTCGTCGAGCGGACGTTCGACACGGCCTCGTAGTCCGGCGTGCCACCCAGTTCCTTGTTGCAGATCAGCCCGCCCATGTAGTGATCGCTGCCCTCGGTGGTCAGCGCGTACTTGTCCCCCGGCGGTGCCAGCAGGAACGGCTGCAGGCGCCACTGCTCGGGCGTGAGTTCGCCGAGATCAACGCGTCCCACGTCGCGCGTGCCGCCGGTCGCCAGCAGCGGCCTGCGGATGCCGTCGAAGGCATTGGCGGCCATGTCTTCCATGTTCTGTCCGATGCCGCTCATGAGCACGGCCGCCCTGAAGCGACGATCGAAGGGCTCTCCCCAGGGGCCCTGGAATTCCGGCTTGATCTGCAACCCGATCTTGGCCATCGAGATGACGGTGCCGAAGGAGTGACCGGCGGCCGCCGCGCGCTTCGTGTCGATCCTGCCCGGCATGCCTGCACCCGTGGCGATCCCGGCGGCGGCATCGAGCACGAAAGACAGGTCGCGTGCGCGTGACGGCAGGAGCAGCGTGTACTGGGAGGGCTGGAGGCGGGCGTCGTTGTTGGGCGAGTCGAGGTGGTTCGGCTGGATGACGACGTAGCCGTGGGAGACCCAGTGCGTCGTGATCCGGTCATACATCTGCGGCCAGCAGAACATGCCGGTGGAGTAGATGACCAACGGCAACGGCCTGCCCGCCTCGACGACCGGGTATAGCACGCGCAGGTCGACGTCGCGACCCTGCACCGGATCGCGCATCGTCAGGCGCTCGACGATGCGCACCTCGTACGGGCCGGGCTCGAGCTTGTAGCGCAGCTCCGTGCTGCTGGCGGCCATCGTCAGCAGTGCGAGCATGAACAGGAGCTGTGGCCGGCGGCGAATCATGCGGCGACGACACGCCCGAGCGGCAACTGCCGCAGACGCACGCCCGTCGCTGCGAAGATCGCGTTGGCGACGGCCGGCGCAACCCCGGGCACGGCAGTCTCGCCGACGCCTTCGGGCCGACCGCCCTGGGGCAGCAGGTGCACTTCGATGGCAGGCAGTTCGCCGATGGCGAGCTGCGGCAGGTCGTTGAAGTTCCCCTGTGTCACGCGGCCCTCGCGCACGGTGATCTCGCCGTACAGCGAGGCATTCAGGCCATAGACGATCCCGCCCTGCATCATCGCGACCACGGTATCGGGGTGCACGAGGCTGCCCGGGTCGACGACGCAGACGATGCGGTCCACGGAGAACCCGCCCGCGGCATCCGCGGTGACTTCCGCAACCTGGGCGATGACCGTTCGCGCCTTTTCGAACAGGGCGATACCCCGGCCGCGCCCCGGCGCGAGCGGCGTGCCCCAGCCGGACCGCTCGGCTGCAGCCTGCAGGACGCCGCGGTGCCGGGAGTCGGGCGGCAGGTTGGCGAGCCGGAACGCGACCGGGTCCAGGCCGGCGGAGTGCGCGAGCTCGTCCATGAAGCTCTCGATGCAGAAAGCGCCGTAGGAGGTCGCGGTGCTGCGCCAGTAGCCGACCGGCAGGTGATTGTCCTGCGGCACGTAGGCCACGCGCAGGTTCGGGATCGGGTAGATCAGGTCGTACACGCCGGTGGCCACGGTGTTGTCGCGCCGGGCATCGCCGGGCCGCGGTGATGGCGTCCGCACGGCAAAGCTCGCCACGACCGACTGCGTGGCGAGCCGGTAATCCAGCGCCTGGATCAGGCCGGAAGAAGTCACGGCTGCGCTGATGCGCGACACGCCGGCCGGCCGGTACATGTCATGGCGCGTATCTTCCTCGCGCGTATAACTGATCTTCACCGCGCGTCCCGGCACCTGCATGGCGGCAGCTACTGCGCGCTCGACGAAGTCCATCTCGGCGCGTCGCCCGAAGCCACCGCCGATGAGCGTGCGGTGCATCCTCACCTGCGCCGGGTCGATCCCGGCCGTCGTCGCCGCCACCTGCCGCGCAGTGGTCAGTGCCTGCGACGGCGCCCACACGGTCAGCTGCCCGTCGGCATAGAGCGCCGTGCAATTCATCGGCTCCATGCAGGCATGGGCGAGGTAAGGCCACTGGTAGGTTGCGGTGGTCACGGCGGCGGCGCCCTGCAGGGCCTTCAGGGCATCGCCGTCCTCGCGAAACACGGCAGGTTCCGGATCGTCCAGCGCCGCCAGGTACTGCGCATGCAGCGTGGCGCTATCGACGGGCCGGTCGGGCTCGACTGCTTCGATCCGCAGCTTCTCCGCCGCGCGCCGGGCGGTCCAGCTGTCGCGCGCCAGCACAGCCACTGCGAC
Organism: Gammaproteobacteria bacterium; assembly: GCA_016874095.1. Classification (GTDB taxonomy): domain Bacteria; phylum Pseudomonadota; class Gammaproteobacteria; order Steroidobacterales; genus QUBU01. The sequence goes on from VGVH01000009.1 coordinate 34,085, forward strand.
GTCGCCGAGGGCGAGCACGGCTTCGACGCCCGGCACGCTCTTGGCGTCGACGGCATCGAAGGCCGCGATGCGCCCGCCGGCCACAGCGCTGTGCACGACGGTTCCATGCAGCATGTCGGGAAGCACGACGTCGATGCCGAACTGGGCCGCGCCGCGCACCTTCTCCGGTATGTCGAGCCGCCGCGGGCTGGTTCCGACGATGCTGTAGGTGGCAGGGTCCTTGGGCCGCGGGTCCTCCGCGACCGTCTCGCCCGATGCATCGGCGGCGAGCTCGCCGTAGTGGGCGGAGCGGCCCGACGCCGGGTGCAGCACGTGACCGCGTTCGGTGCGCAGTTCCTCCGCCGGCACCTGCCAGCGACGCGCAGCCGCCGCGACCAGCAGCAGGCGAGCACTGGCGCCCGCCGGGCGCAAGCTGTCCCAGGCATCGATGATGCTGGTGCTGCTCAAGGTCAGGTCGTCGCCGCGCGCATGGAACATGCGGCGCAACACCGCGGTACCCAGCGCCGCCAGCGGGCGGCCCTCGATTTCGCCTAGCGGGCGCCCGCGCCCCATGACGCCGAAGTTGAAATAGTCCTTGTCGATGGGCGCGAATTCGTAGGAGACCCGTTCCCAGTCGGCGTCGAGCTCCTCGGCCAGCAGCATCGGCAGGGAAGTCGTAATGCCTTGCCCCATCTCCGAGCGGTGCACGGCAAAGGTGACGTGGCCGTCCGGGGCGATCTTCACCCAGGCATTGATCGGGAAGGCCTCGGGCGTGCTCGCCGCGAACTTGAGTCGGGCGTCGCCGTCCCCGCCGGTATCGAGCATGCGCGCAGCGGTGAATACGATCAGGCCGCCGCCAGCGGCCAGGCCGGACCAGAGCAGGGTTCTGCGCGTAAGCTTCAAATCGATGCACCCACTGCGAGCCGGCCGGTTGCTGGCATTATGCTACGGGTCAACCGGCTCAACCACGGTTCGCCCGACAACCGCATGTCCCTGAAACATTGGCTGCTCCCCGCATCGATCGGCTGCTGCCTGCTCATCCGGGGCATTCCGGCGGCAGCAGCGGACGGTGCGTGGTTCGGCATCGAGATGCCGGAAAAACGCAGCGCCCGGGCGGCGCAGCTCGATGCCGCGTACCGCACACCGGACTTCCCGTCATTGTCGCTGCCCGCACCGCCCGCCGGTGATCGCTACGCGGACATTCGCGGCGCGCAGCTCCTCGCCTTTCTTCAGGACATCGTGCAATTGACGCACCGGCACCGGCCCAGGGACGAGCCCTACTGGGGTCGGATAGCAGGGACGGCCGCCGAACTGGCCGCGGCGGACTACGTCCTGCAGCGATTCGGGGAATTCGGTCTGCAGGACACGCGGAGCGAAAGCGTAGAGGGCGGGCCGCAGTGGTGGCCCGAGTCCTGGAGCGTCACGCTGCTCGCGAACCCGGCGTATGGAAAGGCGACGGCGGACTACAGCCTAAGCTCCGCGTTTCCGGCATTGCAGCTCGGCGGCGCACCGCTCGCGGTGGATGCCCTGGAAGCGGAGCTGATCTACGTCGGCAGCGCTCACGCCGTCGATCTTCTGGGACGCGACCTGCGCGGCAAGATCGCCGTGGTGCACGCCCGCCTGCAGCCTGACACCTTTTTCCAGAGCGCTCGCGGACATGTCGATGCCGTCATCGAGGCCGGCGCGGTCGCGGTCATCACCGTCATGGATGCGCCGGGCAATCATCAGTATGCGCTCGAGGACATGGGTCCGCCCGAGGTTCCCTGCCTGATCCTCGGCGGGGACGACGGGCGATTCCTGCTCGATGTGATCGCCGCTGCGGGCCGCAGCCCGCCGCCGCGCATGCGCATCGCGATGAAAACGGCAGTGCGCGAGTCCTGGTCCGGGCGAAACGTGGTTGGCATCGTTCCCGGAACCGGCAGCGAATATGTCATCGTGCTGGCCCACCTCGACGGCTACTTCGAGTCGGCCAACGACAACGGCGGCGGGCTGGCGTCGCTGCTGGCACTGGCGCAGCACTATTCCAGGGCGGATGCGCCGCGGATGCGCCGCAATCTGCTGTTCCTCGCGACCAGCGGACACCACGAAGTCTCGGACGGTGCCAGGAGCTTCATAGAAGATCATCCCGAGATCCTGGCCAACACGGCCGTCGTGATGAATATCGAACATCCCGCCTCGGTCATGAGCTACTACCGGGGCCCGTTGCGCTTCAAGAACATGAGCGTGCCCGGTCAGCTGTCTGCGACCAATACGCTGGGAACCCGCTCACTGACCGTATCCAATGACAACGCGTTGCTGAAAAACCTGTATCGCGCCGCCGTCGACCGCCACGGCCTGGTCATAGACGCGCTGATCGAACGGCGTCCGCCGAGCGGCGACGCCTACGACTTCTTCAAGGCGCGGCAGGTCGTCGTGCAGATCCTCGACTCGAGCATCTGGTATCACTCCAGTGGCGACCGGATGGAGTCGATACCACCGGTCGGTCTCGAGCGGGCCACGCGCGTCTACGCCGAAGTGCTGGACGGCATCGATCGGCACGAGCGCGCGGAACTCGTCAGAAGGGGTGGTCCCTGAACTGGCTCAGGCAGGTCAGCGGGCGGCGAGCGTGGCTCGGCCGGAGCTCAGCGCGGCGATGGCGCCGCCCTCGAATTTCTCCAGCGCTTCCGGCTGGTCCTTGGCGTAGGCGTCCAGGAAAGCGGTACTGACCTCGTTGATGATGCGCACCGCATCGTAGTCCGGCGGTCCCGGCACGTCGGGACGGCAGACCGCACCGCCCAGGTAGTGGTCCATGTTGTCGATGAAGAGGTAGTGACGCGGGACATCGGCGGGAAACACCGTGTCAGCCGCGAAACCGTAGAAGCGGCGCTTCGGCGGTCCGCTCCACTGGCCCGAATAGTCCTTGCTTCCGGTTGCGACCAGCACCGGGATCGGAATCGCGCGCCACGGGTCCACAGGCGCCATGGGGCTGTTGCCCGGCTCGGTCAGCAGTATGAGCGCGTCGAATCGCTCGTCGCGGTAGCCGAAGCGCTCCTTGCCGTCCGGGCTCTCCATCACCAGCCCGGTGACCGTGAGTGCGGTGGCGCCGCCCATGGAGTGTCCGGCTGCGATGACGCGTTCCGCGTCGATGCGCCCCGCCAGCTCCGGTATACGGGCCGGAAGCTCCCCCAGGGAATCGAGGATGAAGCTCAGGTCCTGCCGGCGCGATTCGAGGACTTTGACGATCACGTCCGGCGCGGCGCCGCGGACATCGAAGCCGTAAACCCTGGACTCCATGTGCGTCGGCAGGAAGACCACGTAGCCCGCTGCCGCCCAGTGATCGGCGAGCCGGTCGTACATGTCGCGCGAGGAACCGCCGCCGTGAGAGAAGACGATGACCGGGTAGGGCCCGCCCGCCGCCGGCCAGGCGATACGCAGCGGCAGCTGCTTCTGCCGCTTCCGATCCTCGAGATCGAGCCGTTCCACGATGATGGCATGCGGCTTCGCGCCTGCGGTCTCGCTGGAATCGGCGCCGAAAGCACGGGCGACCAGCAGCGACAGCACGAGGATGGCGCAGGCGCGGACTGCATGAAGGTAAGCGTCCCTCATTGTGCGGCGGCGACCTCACCCGGCATGCGCCCCGGCGCTGTCAGCCGCACCAGCAGCGCCAGCAGCAGGATCACCAGGTTGGCCAGCCCCACGATCACGAAGGGCCCGGCCCGCATCCACTGGTCGAAAGCGATCCCGCCGACATAGGTGGCAATGGCAATGCCCAGCGCACCGAACAGGCCGAACATCCCGATGACGGCGCCCCGTTCCTTCACCGGCGCTTCCTGTCCGATCAGCGCCTGGGCGGCATGAAAGCAACTGATCTGACCGATGCCCAGCAGCCAGAACAGCGGCAGGCTGGCGCGATCCAGCGGATTTTCGACCAGCCACATGGACAGGAAACCGGCCGCGCCCAGCGCTGCACCAACCATCATCGCGGTGACCCGGTTGCAGCGGTCGGTGATGAGCCCCATGAAATAGGACCACAGCGCCGCAGCACCTTGTGCCATGACGAACAGCAAGACTCCCTGGCGTACCGAGTCGGCCGTGTCCATGCCGGCCTCGCGGCCGGCGATCGTGCCCCACAGCACAGTGAAGCTGCCGAGGATCACGAGGTCGCTGCGCGCGACGAAAGCTGCCGCATAGGCCAGTGCGATGCGCGGGTTGCGGCCGTTGCGCCAGCCGCTGCGGATCAGGGCGGCCACCGGAAGGCGCTCAGCTACGCGGGTCGGCAGCCCGCCCTGCAGGCCGAGCTGCAACAGCACGCAGGCGGCAGCGACGCAGGCTGCAGCAGACCAGAACGCGTATTGGCCCGCAGTGACGCCATCGAAGCCGCGCGCAACCAGCGCGGTTGGCAGCTGGCCGAAGCCCCCGGCGACCACGAGCGAACCGAAGATCACCATGATGCCGGACAGTGCAATGGTGCGACCGCGCGAAACATCCTGTGGATAGTCATGCATGATCGTGCCGAGCATGCCGGTCGCTCCTGCCGCGCCGGCCGCAAACAGCACGCGGTAGAACGCCAGTTCGGTGATCGACTCGGCCAGCGGGTACAGGACGTACCCAAGCGCCATGAGCAGCAGTGCCGACACCATCACGATGCGCCTGCCGATGCGGTCGGAGATGATGCCGGCCACCGGCATGAGCACGAACAGGGTGATCTCGTTGATCACCAGGAACAGGCCGGTGTAGTTCCCCTGCTGGTCGATCGGAATCTGCAGGTTCTCGTTGAGCACATAGCTGTGCCCCTGGTTGATATAGATCATGAAGCCGATAGTGATGAACGACGCGAACATGAATGCAGTCGCGTTCATGCGGCTTATGCCTGGGCTGAGCCACAGCGGCCCCCAGCGCAGCCCGGTCGGATCAGGCTTCATGAGACTCCTCAGGTGTTGCCCCAGGCACGACCCACACTAACCGACCGCCACAGCGCGGAAAGCGTGGATCGTGTCGGTGGTCCACAGAGTGGACCGCTGCAGTTTCGCCGGTCGATGAGCGGTGTACACTCGACCGCGCAGCCTGGGGGACTCGAGCCATGGACGAACACCATACGCCTCCCGCTAGTCTTTCGCTGTCCCGCCGTCGCCTGATGGGAACGGGACTCGGCGTCGCGTCGCTTGTGCTCGCAGCGCCGACCATCAGCGCCAGCGCGAAGATCCGCAGCCGTAAACCGATCCTCGCACCCTACGACAGCCTTCGCGACTACATCGCTGCCCTGGAGCAGCGCGGACTGGTGCTGCGCATCCCGCGCATCGACCAGGATGCCTTCGAAGCCGCCGCGTTGATGTACCGCCTGCGCCAGCTGCACGGCATGCGCGGCGCTCCGGCGCTGGTCTTCGAGGAGGTTCGTATCGACGGTCGCTGGGTCAAGGGGCCGCTCGTCGTCAATGAAAGCGGGCATCTGCATGCGGAGTGCCTCGTCTTCGGGCTGGAGCCGGTACACGAGGGGCACTATGTACGTGAGTCCTGGGCGAGCTATCGGCGAGCGCGTGCCCACGTCGGAAAAATGCTGGCCGCGAACGGCGGCAGGTATCCGGCCCTCCCGCCGCAGGAAGTGGCAGGTGCCGAGGCGCCCTGCAAGGAAGTCGTGCTGACCGGCGACGACATCGATCTCACCCGCTTCGCCTTCATCAAGGGCAATCCGGCCGATGCCGGCCGCTACATCAACACCGGTATGCTGTTCACGCGCCATCCGGACTACGGGCAGAACATCGGTACCTACCGCTGTCACCTGCGCGGGCCGCGCGAGATCGGCGTCAACTCGGAACCCGGACAAACCGGCAATCGGCACCTGACGGCCGCGCGGGACCGCGGGGAGAAAGTGGCCCGCGTTTCGATCGTGCTGAGCCCGGATCCCTACGTCTGGATCCTGAGCAGCAACAAGCTCGCCGATCGCAGCGACGGGCCGGTTGACGAACTGGCCATCGCAGGTGGCCTGGCAGGGCGGCCCGTGCGGGTCGTGCGCAGCGAGACCAATGATTTCCTCGTGCCCGCGAACGCCGAGATGATCATCGAAGGCGAAATCCCGCTCGACGACATGCGGCCTGAGGGTCCCTACGGCGAGATGGTCGGCTACCAGGGTCTGCGCAAGGAACGGCAGTTCTGGATGCGGGTCACTGCCGTCACTCACCGCCGCGATCCCTGGATCATGAATAATTTCACGGGTGTTCAGGCGGGCTCGCTGATGGCGGCAGGGCATGCGCGGCCGTTCATGGAGCTGACACAGGAGATTCCCGCTGTCGCGGATTTCTACAGCGACAATCGCGCCGTGGGCGTGACCGCCGTGAGCATCCGCAAGACCCGGCCGGGGCAGGGACTGGAGATTGCACGGCTCATCGCGGAGCGCAACTTCGCCGCCAAGGTGGTCATCGTGGTCGATGAAGACGTCGACGTGACCAGCCAGGAGCAGGTGCTCGCGGCACTCGGCGCCCGCTGGCAGCCTGCCCGCGCAAGCCATCTGTACGAATCGCTGCCCGGGCTGCCGCTCGACCCCAGCGCCCCGCAGCGCGGGCGCACCAGCAAGATCGCCATCGATGCGACCCGCCAATGGCCGGAGGAAGGCGGCCCGGCGAGGTTCCCGGGACTGAACGAGACCTTGCTCCGCGAAGGCGCGCCGGAGGCCTTCACGCGGGTCGACGAGAAGTGGGGCGATCTGATCCGCAACTGGCGGACGGCTTGAGAGGCTGAAACGACAAAGGGGGCCATATGCGTGAAAAGGGACTCATCCTGGTCAGCGCCATGCTGCGCGGACTCATCTTCTTCGGCGTGGTCATGGGAATCGCTATGGCGTGCATCATGCTCAATGCACGGTGGTCGCCTGATCTGGTCTGGTTTCCGTTGCCGGCGGTTGCCGTGCTCTGGCTCGCCACGCGCTGGGCGCAGCAGCGCTGGCAGATCGGGCTCAATCCCGTGGCGGCAGTGTCGGCGACACGAGCCTACGCGGCCGGCCTGACCGTGACCTTGCTGGGCGTCGCGGTTTGCGTGGTGCAGGGCTCCTATACGGGCATGGTGCGTGAGACCGAGGTTTTCGCCGGCGCGGACAGCGTGGCCTTTACCTTGACCTACGCGGTCCTGATGGCGGTATTCGCCGGTGTACTGGCCGAGGTCGCGTTTCGCGGCATCGTGCAGGCGCGAATGGAGCCCGCGTTCGGCCTGTGGACCACAGTGATCATCATCGCGGCCGTGAACGTCGTATCCCATCGCTGGGGGCCGGAAATCGTGCAGAACTGGCTGGGCCTGTTCGTCACCCTGGCCGGCTGGACCTGGCTGCGATCCTGGTCAGGTTCGATCTGGCCGCCGCTCGTCATGCATGCCGGACTGAATCTGCTGGTCGCCCTCGGCCTGTGGAACTTCGGACCGCTCCACCACGCCGAGTTGAGCAGCGGCGTCGTCGCCGGTTTCGCGCTGCTCGGTGTCGCGTCGCTGTTCGCAACCGTCGCTCTCAGCCGCAACAGCCGCGTAGCGCTCACCCATTCAGCTTGAGCGCTGAACCGGCATCGTTGCCGGATCGGTTGTCAGCGCGTCGCGGTCAGTGCGAAGACGCCGAGGACCTGCACGTCGAAGGTCACGAGGCCGCGCGCAGCATCGACGCGCGGGGTGCTTCCGCCTGCCACGGGGTAAATCGGGTCGTAGTCCCCGGTAATTTCGTTGTAGATCACTGGAACGATCTTCGCCGGCTCCCGCAACTTCCTGATGAACCGGCTGTTCGACCGCTACGACCGTTCCCGTAACGTAAAAATCGCCCGGCAGGACAAGGCGATACTCGAGAACCTCCGGCCAGGCAGGCCGCCGGAACGATCGACCGACGTGCTGTTCGTGAGACCCGATGCAGTGCTGGCGCATCTGGAAGCGTCGCGCCGCAAATGGGAAGCAATGGGTTGGCGCATCGACCTCGATAAACTGCGGAGCGAGCCGCCCGGGCGACGGGAGTTCGTCATTCCGAGCCCCGCGCGCCGCACCTCCGGCCAGTGGGTGCACGACACCGTGCCGTTAATTCCGGCTCAAGCTGCGGCGAATTCCTGACCAGCCAGCGCCTCAAGACCGGCCGCGGCCGGCTCCGCCACGCAGGAATGCGCTGATGCTGGCCGAGACCGCGGGATTTTCCAGATAGAACTGGTGGCCGCCGTCGAAGACCTCCAGCACGGCGCCGGGTATGCGCTGCCGGAGCGCGGTGATGTTCTCGACGCTCGCGATGCCGTCGAAGCGTCCACCGCAGACAAAGACCGGCATCGACAGCTGTGGCAGGCGCTCCCAGGTGTCGTGAGCCGCGCGAGCCTCGAGCAGACGCCGCATGCCCGTTCGACGACCGGGTTCGTCGGCACGGAAGCGCAGAGCTGCGAGTATCCTGTCGCGCATTTCTGCAAATTCTCCCGGGTGCCGAGCCGCCCAGCGTGCATCCCGGCGGGTGTCCAGCAACTCGACCAGTTTCTCAGCCTGCTCGAGTTCCGGCAGCGTGTCGAGCGTGTGCAGCGGATAAGACGCGCCTCCGGCGCCGCCGCTGCTGGTGCAGACGAGTGCGAGCTGCGTGACGCGCGTGGGATACCGCAGCGCGAGTTCCTGCGCCACCATGCCACCGAAGGACACGCCCATTGCCGCACAACTCGACCAACCGACTGCATCTAGGAGTGCACACGCATCTGCAGCATAGTCGGCCATCGTGCAGGGCCGATCCGGCCGGTCGCTCTGGCCTAGGCCGCGCGGGTCGAAGAGGAGCAGTTCGAACTCGCGACTGAGCGGCAGATCGGCAAGTCCGGGCCGCTGCCTGAGGTCGCCACCCGTGCGGTTCAGGCCCAGCAGCCGCGGTCCGGTGCCGTGGATCTCGTAGTACAGGCGGATACCGTTGGCGACGACGAATGGCATGGGTCAGCGGCGCGATTGCCGGGTCCACAGCACGCTTGCCGCGAACAGCACAGTTAGCACAAGGATGAACGCTGCGACCATCGGCTTGATGGTCTTCAGTGTTCCGGCCATTGCCGCAATGGCCGGATATCGGGTCGGGTAGCTGAAGATGACGAACAGGAATCCGGCGTTTTCCGCCCAGTCGATGGCCGTGTGCAGGAACGGAACTGCCAGGATCCCCGAGCCGGCGACGCGATCCGCAAAGCTGCTCCCGGCGCGCTTGAACATCCACGCCCAGAGCAGTGCGAAGAATCCAGCCGCTGCCACCGGGTAGACGTAGTCCACGGCGGCAAAAGCGAGATACAGCAGCCGTGCCCGGTCGGTGTAGGCAGGCAGCTGCTGGTACATCACCTCGGCGGTAAGCCCGAAGTTGAGATCGAAAGGCCGCATTCCGCCGGCAGCCTGCTCGAAGGCGGGCGTGAGCACGCCGGCCATCATCGCGAGCGAGGCCGCCGCCAGCGCCAGGCACAAGCCGATCCGGGGCGCGGTGGCATTGCGCAACAGGGCGTCATTCCAACGGGACAATGCGCATGATCCTTCCTGACTCGGTCGCCAGGTACAGCAGTCCGTCTGGTCCTTCCGCGACATCGCGAACCCGTTCCTGCCAGTTCTCGAGCAGGATTTCCTCGCCGATGACGCGGTCGTTGTCGATCGTGAGTCGGTGCAGAGGCCCGCGCAGCGTTGCGCTGAACAGGCTGTCTCGCCAACCGGGATAACGTTGCCCGGAGCAGAAGGCGATGCCGGTTGGTGCTGTCCCCGGCACCCAGTACTTGAGCGGCTGCTCCATGCCGGATCTCGCCGTGCCTTGCGGCATGAGGCCACCGCCGATGTTTTCGCCCCAGGTGATGACCGGCCAGCCATAGTTGGCGCCGCGCCGGACGAGATTGATCTCGTCGCCACCAGTCGGGCCATGCTCCTGTTCGTACAACTGTCCCGTGGACGGATGAATCGCCAGGCCCTGGGGGTTGCGGTGGCCCAGTGACCAGATTTCGGCGGCAGCACCCGATGTACGCGCGAACGGGTTGTCCCGCGGCGCGCGCCCGTCGGCGCGCAGTCGCAGGATCTTGCCGCCGTGACTGGACAGGCTCTGCGCATCCGCTGCGGCGTGACGGTCGCCGCTCGTCACGTACAGGAATCGCTGCGCGTCCATGGCGATGCGCGAGCCCCAGTGGGCATGGTCCGTGCTGGCGTTGTTGGCGACAAAGAGATCCCGGGTCCCGGTCAATTGCGTATCACGCAGGCGTCCCCGGCCGAGCGCAGTGACACTGCGCTCGCCAGCCGGCTTGATGTAGCTGTAATAGATGTAGCCGTTGACGGCGAAGTCCGGGTCGACGAGCACATCGAAGAGCCCGCCGCTGGTGTGGGTGGCAACGGCCGGCCCGCCCGCGATGGGGGTGATCTTCCCGGAGCCGAGGTCCAGCAGGCGGAAGCGACCGCGGCGCTCGGTGAAGATCATCGTGTCGGCGGACAGGAAGTCCATCGCCCAGACCACGTCATCGGTGCGGGCGACGTCTTCGAGCCGCAGCCGCATGCCCGCCGACGCGAACAGCGCGGGCCTGCTAGCCGATGCCTGCGGTGATGCCCCGCTGACGGCATCCTGAGCCTGCGCGCCGGTCGAGCAGGCAGACAGACACAGCAACATCAGGAACAGAAAAGGCGCCATCAGCCAACGCAGTGTACTACGGGTCTTCCCGGGGCAGCGTCGTGTGATGTCCGCTCTGCCGGTAAAATCACCGGCAATGACCAGCGGAACGCTACACACCGATGCACACTGGATGGCGCTCGCGATCGAGCAGGCGCGACTGGCACGTGCCGCGGGCGAGGTGCCCGTCGGCTGCGTGATAGTTCGCGAAGACCGCGTCGTCACTTCCGGATTCAATCAGCCGATCGGCCTGACCGATCCGACGGCGCACGCCGAGATCGCAGCGATCCGTGCCGCGGCGCGGGCACTCGGCAATTACCGCCTGGGCGGCTGCACGCTCTACGTGACGCTCGAACCCTGCGCCATGTGTGCCGGCGCGATGGTCCACGCACGCGTGGCGCGGCTTGTATTCGGGGCGGCGGATCCACGGGTCGGGGCGGCCGGGTCCGTCCTCAATCTGGTGCAGTCTGCCGCCCAGAATCACCGCCTCGAGGTAACCGGCGGCATACTGGCCGCGGAATGCAGCGATCTGCTGCTGGAATTCTTTCGCGTTCGCCGGTCAGGCAGCGGGCCTGACTGAGAGGCGTTCAGCCGCTGCTGCGGGGGCGCGATGCGCGATTGTCGGCGCTTGCTTCGAGTATCGGCGGTGCGCTCTGCTGCTGCGTCCAGATGGCTTCGTCGTCGCTGTCGCGGGTGGTCCAGCGCAGCATGTCGTAGTAGGTGCGCACGTTGTTCACGAAATTGAGGGCCTCGCCACCGCGGGCAAAGCCATGTCGCGTCCGTTCGGCATGACGCGGATCGGCCAGCAGCCGGATGCTGGGTCGTACATCTTTCCAGGTGTCCCAGTTGCCCTTGCTGTCGCGGGTGATACGTCGGGCATCGAGCACGTGGCCCAGCCCGAGGTTATAGGCGGCGAGGGCGAATAGAACGCGATCGGGACCGTTGACGGATTTCGGCAGCTTCCGCTGCAGCTGTGCAAACAATCGCGCGCCGCCCTGGATGCTCTGGACCGGATCGGTACGTTCGGCAACGTTGAAGGTAGCCGCCGTTTCCTCCGTCAGCATCATGAGGCCGCGTACGCCGGTGGGAGATACGGCCGCCGGGTCCCACCTGGATTCCTGGTAACCGATGGCTGCGAGCAGCCGCCAGTCAAGCCCGGTCCGCGCCGCCGCTGCCTCGAACGTCGCCCGGTACTTCGGCAGCACGGAGCGAACATCGCGCATGAACTCCTGCGTTCCCACGTGTTCCACGCGCGGCATGTGGCTGTAGTAGTGGTCGAGCAGCCGGTTGAGTTCGCCGCTCGCCCGGATACTCGCTAAGTATTTGGCTGCCTCCTCCCGCAGGCTGGGGTCGGCGCGGCCGGGAAAAGCCCAGGCGATCGACTCGCCCTCGGCGAGATTGAACGCGACGCGCAGCTCGGGCATGTAGCTGCGGTAGAGCGCGAAGGAGTCCGACTTGACGACGGTGTAGTCGATCGTGCCGTTGACGACCCGTAGCAGCAGTTCCTGCTGGTCGGCATGCGGATTTTCGGTCCACACCAGGCCGGGCTCGAGTTGCTGTGCCTTCGCCAGCGTGCGGGCGTAGTTCGATCCGGATGCCACTTCGATCCGCTTGCTGCGCAGCTGGGCGAGATTGCGCGGGCGGCGGCGACCCTCCCGATAGACCAGGTGCTCCGTCACCTGCTGGTAGGACGGACCGAATGCGACGCGATGCGCGGGGTCATCCTGGGCCGACAGGCCTGCCGCGGCGACATGTGCGCGACCTTCGGCGACGGCAGGGAGGACATCGGCTGCCCGATCGACGACGAGTACCCGGAGTTCTACGCCGAGGTATTTGGCGAAGCTGCGCAGCAGGTCGTATTCGAGACCGAGAGGTCCCGTGCCGGCGGTGTAATAAGTGGTGGGGCCGTTGCGGGTGACGACGCGGAGTTCACCCCCTGACTGCACCTCTTCCAGCAGCGACGGCGGATGGGCACAGGTGCCCACCAGGGCGCCCAGGCCAAGCAAGATTCCCGCCTTCCACTGCCACGATTCCAAGGTCCTCAGCACCTCCGCGCCACGCTTATGCCCCCGTTTCTCCGCAGGGGCTGGCGAGGACGTTACCATGTGCCCGTTGCCCGGGACCATTGGATCGGGTCACCGTTATGGACGCTTCCATTATGTATAAAATGATAAAAAATAATAATTTATGAGTCATTCGCAGTCCGGATTCCAGCACTGGCTGGCGCTTTGCCGTGCCGCGGGCTTCGACCCGGCGGAGGTCAGACTGGTCATGGGTCGCTACCAGGCCTACCGGCGGTTCTATGCCCGCAGCCGCAGCGAGCCCCTGGCCTTGCCCGACTGGTTCAGCTGGTATCACCAGGAGACAGCCAGCGAGGTCCAGCAGAACGCACCCACCGCGTCCGGCTGTTCGATCGACCCCAATGCAGAGTCCCGCGGTGCCATCCGCCGGCCCGCAGAGTTCGTGAAAGTGCTGCTCGCCTTCGAGGCGGATGAACTGCGGCACAGGGGCGACGCCTGAACTGCTACCGCGCTGCAGGAGAGCGCGCGCAAGGGAGTGGCAGGCTGCCGCGCAATTTGATCCTCGATGCCGTGGCAGTATGCTAAGCAGCACACAAGAATAACGATCGGAGCAGATCGATGATGCACACCCGGAACACCTCCCTGGTTTTTGTTGCGCCGCTGGCCGTGTTGGCAATCACCGTCGCATCGCCTGCTTCCGGCGCCGACGACATCAAGACGATCGCCATCCCGACCTGCGACCGCATCATCGGCACGCTCGCGGTGACCGAGCCCGAGAACAAGTGGTGGCTGGCCTACGAACTCGAGTCTCCCGAGGCCCTGATCAAGGTCTTCGTCTCCGAATCGAAATGCTTCACGCTGCTCGACCGGGGCAAGGGACTCGCGGCGGCCCAGCAGGAGCGGGCGCTGAGCGCCGGCGGTGAAATGCGCGTTGGGTCCAACATCGGCAAGGGCCAGATGAAGGCTGCCGACTACGTGCTCGTGCCGGACGTCGTCACGAAGAATAAGGACTCCGGCGGCAAGAAGATCGGCGGCATCCTCGGCGGCCTGATTGGCGGCGTGGCGGGTGCCGTGGTCGGCGGCATCAATCTCAAGAGCAAGGAGGCCGACGTCGTGCTGACTCTCACCGACGTGCGCTCCACCGAGCAGGTGGCCCTCGAGCAGGGGCACGCGAAGAAGACCGACCTCGGCTGGGGAGCCGGCGGCGGAGCGTTCTTCGGCGGCTTCGCGGCGGCCGGCGCCACGAGCTATGCCAACACCGATATCGGCCAGGTGGTCACGATGGCCTACCTCGATTCGTACGCCAAGCTGGTCACGAAGATCAAAGGCATGTCGCTGAACGCGAAGGCAGACAACGTCAGCCAGAGCGTGACCATGGCGAAACCCGGGCGCATGTACACGGCGCCCAACATCAAGGCGAGCGTGGTCCGCGACCTCGACCCGGGGATGATGATGTACCCCACCGGCGAGAAAGACGGGATGTGGTGGAAGGTCTCTGACGAGCTCGGCAACGAGGGCTGGGTGCCGTCGACGCTGTTCCAGCTGGCGAGGTAAGGCAGCCCCTTGCCGGGTGAGCCGGCCAGGCAATCGCTCGCGTGCTTGCGCGCGGTGCGTCTCTCGCAGTCTTTGGCACCGACCGGCCCGGCAGGCTGCCATGCATCCACAATGCCCCCGCTTTCTAGCGGAACCCAGTGCAATCCGGGGGAACCCATCGGAGGGTAAAGGCGTAAAAAAACCCGCCTTTTGCGGGTTTACGGGCATTCATCGGAACCTGGCGGAAACTCGATTGGCGGAGGGAGAGGGATTCGAACCCCCGTGACGTTTCCGTCCCACTGATTTCGAGTCAGGGCCGTTTAGCCGCTCCGGCATCCCTCCGCGGCGCGCGGGCGTCGCAGGGCGGCGATTATAGGCGGATTGCCCGTTGCTGCCAGCGCTACTCCAGCGCGCGGCGCGTGCCGTCGTCGAGGACCAGTTCACGTTCCGGCCAGCGCACGGCGCCGAGACGTGTTTCGAATGCCGTCAGCGCGCCCCGCTGCCGTTCCTTGTGTCGGGCACCGACGGCGAAATCCAGGCAATAGACGTTGCGACGTGCACCGTGCCAGCACTGCAGCGGCAGCCCGGCGAACAGGTCGTGCTCGCCGCGGGTGAGCTCGCTGCGTATCGCGTCGGTAGGCCAGCGCCAGTAGTGGCCGATCATGACGGGCTTTTCGTCGAGGTAGCGATCCCACCACCGGACCCGGTCCAGCATGCGCCACTTGCCCGCTGCAAAGAACGGCGCGGCTGACAGCGCTTCCGGTCCGGAAGTGAGGATGCGGATCGGGTTCGCCATCTGGTACAGAGCGTCCAGGCGACCGAGGTGTTCGAGTAGCGGTGGCCTCGTCTGAGGGTCACGCAGGCGCGCGCCGTGGGATTCCCACTCCGCTGCGGCACGCGCTGCCATCCCGCTTTCCTTGACGATGCCGGCAACGCGATTCGAATAGCCCTTGTAGATGTCGATGACCGGCCCGGAGCAGTCGCGCAGCAGTTGTATCGCCGCGTCGTCCCAGGCCGCATGCACGAGGCGCAGATCGGCCCGTTCCAGCACCAGCGGCAATCTCGCGATGAACGCCAGCACGCCGGCGCGCGCGGCTTCAGCCAGGGCACGGGATTCGCGGTACTTGCCCTCGTGCACATCGTGGTTCTCCGCAAAAAACCAGCCGTTGCCTTCCTTGGCCACACCGCGCAGCAGGTTCAGCTCGTGATTGCCGAGCAGGCACTGGGCACGTCCGTCTTCGACCAGGGCGCGAACGAAAGCGATCGTTGCCGGGCTGTCGGCACCGCGATCGCACAGGTCGCCGATGAACACCAGTCGCCGCCGCCCGTGGCGGCATTCTGCGTCGTAGCCGAGGTGGCGCAGCAGGTCCTGCAAGGCCGCGAATTCGCCGTGAATGTCCCCGACGATGTCGATTGGCCCGTCGAACAGTGGCTGGAAGAGAGTGGAGGTGGGGTCCACCATGTGGCGATTATCCACCACGCCGCTGGCTTCCCGACCGGCCCGGGTTAAGATTAGGCCGAGGAGCACACATGTTCATCAATAACTGGTATGCCGCCTGTGTCGCTGCCGACCTTGGAACCGCGCCCATGCGGGTGCGAATCCTTGACTGCGATTTCGTCCTGTTTCGCGACGCTTCGGGTCGTGCGCATTGCCTCAGCGATACCTGTTGCCATCGGGGCGCCTCGCTGGCCGCCGGGTCCGTGCAGGCGGGCCGGATCCGCTGCCCTCAGCACGGCTGGGAGTACGACGCTTCGGGTCGCTGCGCGCTGATTCCGCAGGGCTCGCGCGACGGAGCCCATCCGCCGAAACGAGCCCGCGTGCCTGCCTATCCGGTCGAAGAGCGCTACGGGCTGGTCTTTGCTTTTCTCGGTGACCTCGGGCCGGATGAACGGCCCGTGATGCCTGACCTGCTGCCGGAGTACGCCACTGGCGAGTGGTATTGCGACCTGATCCGCCGCCGCAAGGACATTCACTACCTGCGTATGGCGGAGAACTACAACGATCCCTGCCACGTGCATTACGTCCATGAGTTCGGTCGCTGGTTGCCCAAAGGCGTGACCATCGAAACGGAGGTGCTGACGCCTACCTACGTGCGCGCATTTCATGCGGCGTGGGACGCAAAGGGGCGTTGGGGTCGCGAACAGGGCCTGATGATGGAGTACTCGGTGATCGGTCTCCTGTCGCGCAATACCAATCTGCAGCCGGGCTATCCCCGCACCATCGTGCTGGCCAGCGTGACGCCGATTGACGCCTGCAATACCCAGATTTTCATGCTGCTGCTCATGCCGAAGGCGGACGCCACGGAGGCCCAGCACAGGGCTCTCGTCACGATGACGGAAAAGCAGGTCATGGACGAGGACTATGCCGTCCTCAAGACGACACGTCCCGTCCTGGCGGCCGAGCCGGCAGAGGAGTTGCTGGTAGAATCCGACCTGACCCTAGCCCAGGTCCGCAAGATGACCCTGGAATTCGCTGCATCGCAGGGTGAAATCGATCAGGAAGCCTGGGCGCCGGTGCGCCAGTCGCACATCCGGGTCGTGCCTTGCCCTGAGCACCGCACTGACCCGAAGAACTGGGTACACAAGTTGCTGCCCCTGCGGCCGCGGCGGAGCTCCGCTGTGGCGGCTGCCGCAGCCGGGTAAGGGACCGGATTCTGTTAAAAACGGCTGGACGAGCTGTATCACTGAGGTGATACTCGGCGCGTCGAATAGAAACGCGACGGGCGCGCAATCACGACGCCTGGAAAAACGGATAGAATGCCCCCCGCAACACTTGGCGAAAGAGCACAAAAATGAAGACTCGCCTTCTTGGGTTAGTTGCCACATCTGCGTTGCTCCTGTCCTCAGCCGCACAGGCCGTGCCCTGTGGCTGGTACGGTGTGGAGCCGAGCAGCCAATGCCAGAACGGCGTGGGCGTTCTCGACTCGCAGGCGATCCTGAATGCCAACAATTACTTCGGTTCCAGCAACTGGCAGTTCCTCGACCGCGTTGACACGAGTGGCGACCGTTCCAACCGGGACTACTGGCGCGTGGTGGGTGCCCTGCGTGGCCTGCCCCAGGGCGGCTTCACGCTGGCGACCGGCATCTGGGACCAGTACTGGAAGCTGGCGGTCGCTCTGAAGGGTCCGGGCGCCTACGCCCAGGACAATACCGGGACGGAGGTCAACTGGTCTCTGTACATGTTGCCCCGTGGCACCAATCTCTACGAATGGGTATACGGCGCGACCCGCAGCGGCGTGCTGCGCAACCTGTTCGCGATCACGCTGTATGGCATGACGCGACCGACGAGCATCGCTGAGCCGCTGACGGTCTTCCTGATGCTGACTGGCGTTGCCGGGGTTGTGCTGCTGGCACGTCGCCGGGACCGCGGGGCGATCGCCATCCGCGGCTGACCGCAGTTTCCAACGCCTGGATACCAAGAAGCCCCGCCTGACGCGGGGCTTCTGCTTTTCAGGGCTTGCGTCTGGGCATGAAACGCAGCGGCTGTTCGCCGCTGGCGGGCTTTGCATCAGCTGCGCAGTCGCCGCAGCTGTTGCGCTTCGTCGACTGCCGGCGTCGCCACCATCGCCAGGCCGACCAGGCCGCAACGCAGGCCACCAGCGCTACTGCGGCGATTTCCTGTGCCAGCGTATCGGTCACGATCAACTGCCCCACTGGTAGGCAAGGAGGGCGCCGAAGTAGCCCAGGCCGGTCATGTAGGCCCAGGCGAACCCGGCCCAGCCCCAGCTGTTGGTCTCACGGCGGATCATGGCGATCGTCGCTGCACATTGCAGGCAGAACGCATAGAAGATCATCAGTCCCACGGCCATGGGCACCGTGAATACCTGGCGCCCGTCCGGCCAGGTGGCTGAGCGTAGACGGCCTATCAGCTGGTCGTCTGTCTGGCTGACACCTGAACCGACAGCGTAAATCGTACCGAGCGCGGCGACGACTAACTCGCGCGCAGGAAATCCGGCGATAAGGGCCGCCGACACTTTCCAGTCCCAGCCCAGCGGTGCAAACAGGGGTTCCACCAGCTTGCCGATGCGGCCGAGGTAGCTTGCCTCGACGCCCGCGGCGATCTCGCGGTTGCCGATGTCCTCCAGGCGTTCGTCGAGGGCGGCACCGGCAAGCGTCGTAGTGGCGGCGCTCCGCTCCGCTTCGTAGGCTGCGCTGGGCGCTTCCGGGCGCGGAAAGTACGCCAGTGCCCAGACAACCACCGCGACCGTGAAGATGACCGTGCCAGCCCGACGCAGAAACACGCTGCCCCGGTCCAGCAGCCGCAGGCCTACAGAGCGCCAGTTGGGCAGCCGATAGGGTGGTAACTCGATCAGGAATGTTGGCGTCGGTCCGCGCAGCGCCGTGCGTTTCATCAGCAGCGCCGTGAGTACGCCTGCAAGAATGCCGAGCAGGTAAAGCCCGAGCAGGACGAGCCCCTGCAGGTTCACTATCCCAGCGAAATAGCGGTCGTTCGGCACGAACGCGCCGATCAGCAGTGCGTAGACCGGCAGGCGTGCGGAGCAGGTCATGAACGGAGCGGCCAGTATGGTCGCGAAGCGATCGCGCCACTCGGGTATGACACGCGTAGCCATGATTCCTGGCACCGCGCAGGCGAAACTCGACAGCATCGGAATGAACGACTTGCCAGACAGGCCGCACAGCCGCATCAGCCGGTCGATGAGAAAGGCGACACGTGGCATGTAGCCGGTGTCTTCGAGCAGGATGATGAATGCGAAGAGAATCATGATCTGCGGCAGGAACACGATGACGCTGCCGACGCCGGCGATGACGCCGTCGACCAGCAGGCTCGACAGCGCGCCGCCCGGCAACGCCGAGCGGACGACCCCGGCGAGGCTGGCGATCGCCTGCTCGATCAGTTGCATCGGTTGCTCGGCCCAGGAGAACACCACCTGGAAAATCGTAGCCATGACCAGAATGAACAGTATCGAGCCGACCACCGGCTGGTTGGTGACCGAATCGATCCGGTCACGAACCGAGCGCTTCGGCGGGTCGCGAGTTTCCACCGCGCTGACGATGCGATTGATCCGTTCGTACCGGGCACGTGCCTCGATCGCGGCCAGGGAGCTGCCGGCGCTCAGTCGCGCCCGCATGTCCCGCAGCTCAGCGGCAAGCTGAGCGTCAGTGGCGTACTCGAAGCGCCGCTCCGCCACGCCACGCGCGTCGATCAGTGCGCGTTCGACTTCGTAGTCACTGAGCGTATGGCCGAGGTTCCGCAGGCGGGAGCCCAGACTTGCCGCCTCGCGATGGACGTCCGGCAGCAGTATGTCGCGCTGCCGTGGCGGCTGGTCGAGCGCTGCGGAGAGCGCCTCGCGCAGCTGCTCGAGACCTGCGCCGGAGGTAGCGACCACGCTGACGACGCTCGCGCGCAGTTCGCTGGCTAGAAGCGTCGTATCGATCCGGATGCCAGCATCCTCAGCGGCATCCACCATGTTCAGGGCGATCACCAGCGGCAGCCCCAGCTCGCCCAGCTGTGTCGCAAGGAACAGGTTGCGCCGCAGGTTCGTCGCGTCGACGACCACCAGTACGGCGCGCGGTGGCGACAGGTCCTCCACGCGCCCCAGGAGGACGTCGATGGCGATGATCTCGTCGGGTGACTGGGCTGCGAGGGAGTAAGTGCCGGGCAGGTCCACGAGATCGACCTTGCGACCGCCGAACTCAAGGCTGCCGGTGTGACGTTCGACGGTTACGCCCGGGTAGTTCGCCGTTTTCTGACGTAGCCCTGTCAGCGTGTTGAAGAGCGTGCTCTTGCCGGTATTGGGGTTGCCGATGACCGCGATGACCGGTGCGGTATGCGGCGAGGTCCCTGCGGCGCGTTGTCCGGCGGCAGACGGGCCGGTGCCCTCGGTCATGCCAGCAACTCGATCTCGACGCGGCGCGCGTCTTCACGGCGCAGAGACAGCGCGTACCCCATGATCTCCACTTCAACCGGGTCTCCGCCGATTGCCCGGCGCGTCAGCGCTATCGTCGATCCCTCGAGGAGGCCAAGAGCCATCAGGCGCTGGACAGCAGGACCATCGCCGGAAATTCGGCGGATCGTGGCCCGGCTGCCCGGCGTGAGTTCATCGAGGGTCATGGGCCGGCATTCTAGAGGACAATGCGTGGGCCGCCGTAGCGGATTGTCGCGACAACCCCTGCGCCAGTCGGGTCAGGACGCCTGCGCCGGTCGATCCCGGCCCGCGACTTGTCCCAGATCCGAGGCTTCCCGCTCATAGGCCGTGCCCAGCGCCTCGATGAGGGCATGCGGCAGGGGCTCGCCGTCGAGTTTTTCGGTGTATGCGCGATAGGTCTGTTCGTAGAAATCCCAATACTTCAGGCGATTGGCCCCCGCCAGCAGACCCGTCCGGTTCAGGCCGCGGTCGAAACCCTCACGCAGCGTGTCCGGTTCGAATCGCTCGACGTAGTCCGCGATGGCGTGGATCACCGCGCGCACAAGCGCCTGCTGGTGGTTGCGTACGTCGCGGAACGCGGACTGCACCGCGAGATCTGCCGGCAGGTACGACTGGCCGCCTTGTTCACCGAGCAAATAACGCAGCGCGTCCTGGACGCTTGGCGAGAATTTGATCGGATTGTTGCTGGATCCGATGATCGTCTGGGGCAGGTGCAGCGTATCCTTCACATGTGAGCGACTCTGCAGCAGGTCGGCGAGGCCGGTCAGCAGTTCTCGCATCAGCGCCCCCGCAGCTTCCAGTACTTCGTCCGGATTGCTGCCGCGAAGATCGCTGGCCTTCAAGCCTGCCGCCCGGCAGAAGATGTCGACCGCCAGTGCGTTGCCCGTCGGAACCGCGGGCGGGCGAACGGCAGTGGCAGGAGGAGCGGGCTCCTTCGCCTTGGCCGGCTTCCGTGGCAAGGACGGCTCGACGTCCGGCTTGGTGAGCTTCTCGAGCGCGTTGTACTCGAACGCCCGCAGCTTGCTCTCGTCGACCAGCATCAGCTCCATCGATTCGTCGACCGGCACAAGTTCCGCCAGCTCGGCCAGATCCGGCATGCCATCGTCCAGCGTATCGATCCTCGCGGCTGGAATTTCTATCGCGATTTCGTACTCGCCGAGGCGCAGCCTGTCGCCGTCCACCAGCCGCTGGGGATGCCCGCGGCCCACGGCGGCGTCGGAATCGTTGACGAAGACACCGTTGCGGCTGGTGTCGACGAGGTAGTAGGCGCCCCCCTGGTAGTCGATCAGCGCATGGTGGGACGAGACAAAGCGCTTCGAATCGGGAAGGACCCAGTCGTTGTCCAGTGCGCGACCGATCGTGCCGCCACAGGCGACGAACTCCCGCAGCCGGGCCTCACCCAGCTGGTTCCCATGATGGCTTGTCACTCGCAGACGCAGTGGCATGCAATCGGATCGCAACACCCTCGGTGCCCCTGGCAGGGGCCGCGTAAGCCGAAGGCAAAATTCCGCAGTGAAATCATGGCTTGGGGCCGACCTGATCGCCGCCATGCAGGTCACAATTCCCGGGAATTTCGCCGAGCCGGCGGCCCAGGGAAGGCCGAGTTATAATGCGCCGCCTCGTCCCTCCTGCCGCCCGCCAGAAACGCTGGCATGCCTGTATTTCCTGAGATGTCAGCCAAGCGACTTTACAGAATATCGTTCATCAACCAGGGCAAGGTGTACGAGGTGTACGCCCGGTCCGTGGCCCAGGGCAGCCTGTTCGGGTTCATCGAGATCGAGAAGCTCGTCTTCGGCGAGCGCAGCACGGTCGTGCTGGACCCCGGAGAGGAGCGCATCAAGTCCGAGTTCGCGGGCGTCCGGCGCACCTATATTCCGATGCATGCGGTGTTGCGTATCGACGAAGTCGAAAAGGAAGGCGTCAGCAAGATCAGCGATGCCAGGGGCAGCAACGTCGCCCAGTTCCCCATGCCGATCCTTGCGCCGGGCCAGCGCAACGACAGCGGTGAGTGACGCCTGTCGCCAGCCGAGGCCCGCCCGATCATGCTAGAACTTGCCGGTCCCCCGGCGCTTTCTTCGTTCCGCCTTAAAAAGCTGCTGGCTGATCTGCGCCGCCAGTTGCCCGCCGTGCGTCGCGTATCGGCGCGATTCGTCCACTACGTCGATCTTGCTGCGGTACTCGGCCCTGACGAGCGCTTCCGGCTCGAGACCGTGCTGTCGTACGGGGCGCGCCAGGCGTCACCGGCGGATATGCAGCCTGCGCTGTGGGTGGTGCCCCGCACCGGCACGATCTCTCCGTGGTCGAGCAAGGCGACCGACATCGCGCACATTTGCGGCCTGGGGCCGGTGCGGCGAATCGAACGCGGCGTCGCTTACGCGTTTGATTCCGTCGATGTGCTGGCCGAGGCCGGCCTGCAGGTCCTCTCCCGCCTGCTCCATGACCGCATGATCGAGTCGGCGTTTACAAGGCCGCTCACCCAGTCGGACCTGTTTGCCAGCCAGGCTCCGGCGCCGATGAAACGGGTGCCGGTCGGTGCACAGGGACGCAAGGCTCTCGTGCAAGCCAACCGCGACCTGGGCCTCGCCCTCTCGGCCGATGAGATCGACTATCTGCTCGCCGGCTTTGCCGAACTGGCCCGGGACCCGACCGACGCCGAGCTGATGATGTTCGCGCAGGCGAATTCCGAGCACTGCCGGCACAAGATTTTCAACGCCAGCTGGGTGATCGACGGCGTGGAGCAATCGCAGAGCCTGTTCGCGATGATCCGCAGCACACACGCGACGAATCCTGCTGGCGTGCTCAGCGCGTACAGCGACAATGCGGCTGTAGTCGAGGGCGGACTCGCCGGCAGGCTCTTCGCCTCACCGGCCGATGGCGCATACCGGTTGCAGCGCGAAGCGGTGCATACACTCATGAAGGTGGAAACCCATAACCACCCGACAGCCATTTCGCCGTTTCCCGGCGCGGCCACCGGAGCCGGCGGCGAGATCCGCGACGAGGGCGCAACCGGTCGCGGCGCGCGACCGAAAGCGGGGCTCGCCGGCTTCACGGTCTCCCACCTCCGCGTGCCTGGACTGCCGCAACCCTGGGAGGCGGGCGGATCTGGCAGCCCCGGTCGAATCGCCTCGCCTCTGCAGATCATGATCGATGGCCCAATCGGGGCTGCCGCCTTCAACAACGAATTCGGACGACCGAATATCGCCGGCTATTTCCGTACGTTCGAGCAGCCGCAACCCGGCAGTCCGTCGAGTTCCTGGGGGTTTCACAAGCCCATCATGATCGCTGGCGGTATCGGCAACATCCGCGAGCCTGACGTCGCCAAGGCGGAGGTCCCGACGGACGCCTGTCTCGTCGTCCTCGGTGGGCCGGCGATGCTGATCGGGGTGGGTGGCGGTGCGGCTTCCAGCATGACCAGCGGTGCCAGCACAGAGGAACTCGACTTCGCGTCGGTACAGCGCGGTAATCCGGAAATGCAGAGACGTGCCCAGCAGGTGATCGAGGCCTGCTGGGCGCTGGGTGCCGAGCCGGCCGGACGCAATCCCATCCTCATCATCCACGACGTTGGTGCTGGCGGTCTCTCGAATGCCTTGCCGGAGCTTATCGATCACAGCCGGCGGGGTGCGCGCCTCGAGCTGCGGGAGATTCCGAACGCAGAGCCCGGCATGTCACCCGCCGCCATCTGGTGCAACGAGGCGCAGGAGCGCTACGTGCTGGCGATAGCTGCGGCCGATATCGCCGCGTTCGATGCCATCTGCGCGCGTGAACGTTGCCCTTACGCCGTCGTAGGCCGGACCGATAGCACCGGACGGCTCGAGGTGGCTGACCGTGTCCTCGCCGACACCGTCGTGGACATGCCACTCGAACTGCTGCTTGGCAAGGCGCCACGCACCGTCATGAGGGTAACGCGCCAGGCGAGGCTGTCTACCGCGTTGTCTCCGGCGGATGTCGATCCGGCCGATGCGTGCCGCCGTGTGCTGCAGTTTCCTGCTGTCGCGGACAAGTCCTTCCTCATCCATATCGGTGACCGTACCGTCGGCGGGCTCGTCAGCCGCGATCAACTCGTTGGGCCGTGGCAGGTGCCCGTCAGCGACGTCGCCGTGACCCTGCTCGGATTCGATACGCAGCAGGGAGAGGCGATGTCGATGGGCGAGCGCTCGCCGCTCGCCGTCCTCGATCCGGCTGCGTCGGGACGCATGAGCGTGGGCGAGGCTCTGACCAACATCGTCGCGGCCGGCGTCGAGTCGCCGCATCTGGTTCGCCTCTCGGCCAACTGGATGGCCGCCTGCGGCGCCGAAGGCCAGGACGAAGCGCTGTACGACACCGTTTCGGCGGTAGCTGCGCTGTGCCGCCAGCTCAGGATCGCGATTCCGGTTGGCAAGGATTCGTTGTCGATGCGCACGAGCTGGGTGGAGCAGGGAACTGCGCACACTGTGTTGTCGCCTGTGTCGCTCGTGGTCTCGGCGTTCGCGCCTGTCGGCGATGTCCGTCGGGTACTGACGCCACAGCTGCGGCAGGAACCGCAGTCCTGCCTGCTGCTCGTCGATCTTTCCGCGGGCAAGACCAGGCTCGGCGGGTCGGTCCTGGCGCAGGTCTATGGTCTTTCCGGCGGCGACACACCGGACTTCGACGTTCCCGCGCGCATGGTCGCGCTGTTTCGCGCGCTCACCGCGCTGACTGCGCGTGGGCAGGTGCTGGCCTGTCACGATCGATCAGATGGCGGGCTGTTCGTGACGCTGGCCGAGATGGCTTTCGCCGGCCGTATGGGCCTGGCCGTCGAATTGCCCGCCGCAGACCGGAGCGCGCTGCTCGGCCAGTTGTTCTGCGAGGAGCTCGGCGTCGTCCTCCAGGTTCGGACGGCGGACGTGGATGCCGTCGAGTCCGTTCTCCATTCGCAAGGGTTGTCAGGCTGCGTCAGCCGCGTGGCCACTGTCACGCAGTCGCAGCGACTCGTCGTCCGCCAGGGTGGCGGGACCGTCCTCGATTTCTCCCGGCGGGAATTGCACGAGTGCTGGTCGGAGCTGACGACGCGCATGCAGGCGCTGCGTGACAATCCGGAACAGGCGCGCGAAGCCCGCGAGGCGCGCCTGGACGAACAGGATCCCGGCCTTTCCCCTGCCGTCACCTTCGACCTGAAGCCCGCCATCGGCGCACCACGCATCGCGACGGGGGTGCGACCCCGCATCGCTATCCTGCGCGAGCAGGGCGTGAACAGCCAGGTCGAGATGGCGGCGGCATTCCTGCGCGCGGGATTCCAGCCGGTCGATATTCACATGTCGGACATCCACACGGGCCGCCGCTCGCTCGGCGAGTTCCGTGGGCTCGTGGCCTGTGGAGGTTTTTCCTTCGGCGATGTCCTGGGCGCCGGCGGCGGCTGGGCGCGCTCGGTGCTGCTGAATCGACGGGCGCGGGACGAATTCGAGTCTTATTTCCGACGCACCGACACGTTTACGCTCGGTGTCTGCAACGGATGCCAGATGCTCACTGCGCTCAGGGAAATCATCCCGGGCGCCGAGCACTGGCCGCGCTTCGTGCAGAACCTGTCGGAACAGTTCGAGGCCAGGCTCAGCCTCGTCGAAGTCGTCGAGTCGCCGTCGCTGCTGCTGTCGGGCATGGCCGGCAGCAGGCTGCTCATCGCGACCTCGCACGGCGAAGGTCGGGCAGAATTCCGCGACGACAGGCATATCGCGTCGCTGCGGTCTGCGGGCCAGATCGCATTGCGCTACGTCGACAATCACGGCAGGCCGGCGGTTCGTTACCCTTCCAATCCGAACGGTTCACCCGAGGGGATTGCTGGCCTGACGTCCCTGGATGGTCGCGTGACCGTTTTCATGCCGCACCCCGAGCGTGTGCACCTGACCGCGCAGCACTCGTGGCACCCGCCGGAGTGGGGCGAGGAAGGCCCCTGGATGCGGCTTTTCCGGAACGCGCGGGCCTGGCTTGATTGATCCGCGGCGCTGATCAACTGCCTGCGGTTCGCTGGCCTTGCGGATCGATCGGCTGGGTCAGAGGCGTGTCTGCGGGGAATTGCCTGAGGCGCAGCGCCTGCTGCAGCTTCGCTCGACGCACATAGGTCTGGTACAGGAGGTCCTTGAGTACCTCCAGCAGAATCGAGGCCTGGGCGCGCGTCAGCTGCGTCGGCCCACGCGCATCACTCTCGAACAACGCACGGCGCAGTACCGTGAATGTCGCCTCGTCGATATTGGCGAGCGCGCGCGCTTCGGCCACCTGGTCGAAAATGCGCAACCTGCTGCGCTCGCCCTGGTCATCGAGTACCGCGAGTATCGTCGACCGGCACATGACCGAGTAGGCCTGCAGCAGGCCAGCGCTATAGCAGGCCAGCGCCTCCCGCAGTGGCGTGGCGACGGTCTCGGGCAGATGCGAATAGCTGAATCGCTCCGGCGACTGCTCCATCAGTTCGGGCGCCGGGTGGAATTCCACCCGGTCGTCCAGCCATGCGCGAATGCGGAAGCGGACGAACAGCGGCGTGTGGCAGGCATCACACTGCAGGACAATGCCCACCTTCTCGGGCCTCTCGGCCTGCAGCCTGCCGAATCCCGGACAGGCCATCAACGACTGGTGGGCGGTTGCTCCGCAGTGGGGGCATTCCCCGGTCGCCGTACTGCGATGAAGCCGATTCTGGTGGTCGAGAAATACGGGCATGCTCACGATTGCTTCCTGCGCTGATGAGCGGCGGTTCAATGGGTCAGCGGCTTGTAGCGCACGCGGTGGGGCTTGTCGGCATCGTCGCCGATCCGCCGGTGAAGGTCACGCTGGTACTCGTCGTAGTTGCCTGCGAAGAAGACCAGCTGGCTGTCGCCCTCGAAGGCGAGGATGTGCGTCGCGATGCGGTCGAGGAACCAGCGGTCGTGCGAGATCACGATCGCACAGCCGGGAAAGTCGAGCAGCCCTTCCTCCAGTGCCCGCAAGGTTTCGACGTCGAGGTCATTGGTGGGCTCGTCCAGCATGAGCACGTTGGCACCTGCCTTCAGCACCTTCGCCAGGTGCACCCGGTTGCGCTCACCGCCGGAGAGGAGGCCGATTTTCTGTTGTTGCTGGGTTCCCTTGAAATTGAAGCGGCCGACGTAGTTTCGCGATGACGTCTCGTACTTGCCGACACGGATGAGTTCCTGGCCACCCGACAGCTCTTCCCAGACTGTTCTCGAGTCCTCGAGAGACTGTCGTGACTGGTCGACGTAGGCGAGCTGCACCGTCGGGCCGACCCGGATTTCACCGGCATCCGGTTTCTCCTGCCCGGTGAGCAGCCGGAACAGGGTCGTCTTGCCCGCGCCGTTCGGCCCGATCACGCCAACGATCGCGCCAGGTGGAACGCTGCAGCTGAAATTTTCGATGAGCAGGCGCTCGCCGAATCCCTTGCTGAGGCCGGCGATCTCGATCACGAGATCCCCAAGCCGCTCGCCAGGCGGCACGTAGATCTCGTTGGTCTCCTGCCGACGCTGGTATTCCTGGGAGCACAGCTCCTCGAACCGCTGCAGACGCGCCTTGCTCTTCGCGCGGCGCGCCGACGGATTGGCTCGTACCCACTCGAGTTCCGCCTTGATGGTCTTCTGGCGCGCGGCTTCCTGCTTTTCCTCCATGGCGAGCCGGGCTTCCTTCTGCTCCAGCCAGGAAGAGTAGTTGCCCTTCCAGGGGATGCCATGGCCGCGATCGAGTTCGAGGATCCAGCCGGCAACGTTGTCGAGGAAGTACCGGTCGTGCGTCACGGCGATGACGGTGCCGGGATACTGTTCCAGGAACTTTTCCAGCCAGGCGACCGACTGCGCGTCGAGATGATTCGTCGGTTCGTCGAGGAGCAGCATGTCGGGCTGCGAGAGCAGCAGGCGACAGAGCGCCACGCGTCGTCTCTCGCCGCCGGACAGGGTCTTGACCGAAGTGTCCCAGTCCGGCAGGCGCAGCGCATCGGCGGCGATGTCGAGCTTGCGATCGACCTCCCAGCCGTTGCAGGCGTCAATGAGGTCCTGCAGTTTCGCCTGCTCCTCGAGTAGTCGGGCCATCTCGGCGTCATCGAGCGGCTCGGCGAAGCGCTCGGCAATCGCGTTGAAGCGATTCACCAGACCGATGGTGTCGGCCACCGCTTCCTCGACTATCTGGCGGACCGTCCGCGTCTCGTCCAGCTCGGGCTCCTGGGGCAGGTAGCCTATCCTGATGCCTGGCTGAGGGCGTGCCTCGCCCTCGTGCTCCCGGTCCATGCCGGCCATGATCCGCAGCAAGGTGGACTTGCCTGAGCCATTGAGTCCAAGGACGCCGATCTTGGCGCCGGGAAAGAAGCTGAGCGAGATGTCGCGCAATATGAAGCGCTTGGGGGGCACGACTTTGCCCACCCGGTTCATCGTGTAGACGTACTGGCTCATCAGGAATCCATGAGTGCCGCGGGAACGTCCGCGATTATCGCGGAGCCTTCGGGGCTCCGCCAGCTATACTCCAGGGATCACCGAAAGCTGGCGGTGGGGAGGCGAGTTGGACCGCGGGTTGCAGCAAGTCCTGGTGGTGCATGACCCGAAGATCGCGGCGTACGGTTTCAGTGCAAATCATCCGTTTGGTCCGGACCGGCACGACGCGTTTCACCGGGAACTCGATGCGAGCGGCCTGACGCAACGGGTTTCGCTGTGTGCGGCGCGTCCGGCGACACGGGACGAGTTGCTGTCCTTTCACACGGCAGAATATCTCGATCATGTTGCAAGGCTCTGCGCCAGCGGCTCAGGCTTCCTGGACGGTGGCGATACGCCGGCCGAGCGCGGCGTGGATGCTGCGGCGGCCGCCGTCGTCGGCGCCGGCATCGATGCAATGGAAGCCATCATGGCCGGGCGGGCGCTTCGCGGGTTCGTTCCGATTGGCGGGCTGCATCACGCCGGGCGCGCCCACGCCGCCGGATTCTGTGTCTACAACGACTGCGGGGTTGTGATTGAACTCCTGCGGTCGCGCCACGGGCTGCGCCGCGTGGCCTACATCGACATCGATGCCCACCATGGCGACGGCGTGTTCTACGCGTTCGATTCCGACCCGGACGTCGCGTTCGCGGACATTCACGAGGATGGGCGCTTTCTCTACCCCGGGACCGGCGCAGCCCACGAGACCGGCACCGGCGTGGCACGCGGCACGAAGCTCAACCTGCCGCTGCAGCCGGGGGCGGGCGACCGCGAATTCCACGCCGCATGGGCTGGCGTCGAAGCCTTCCTGGAGCGGGCGCGGCCGGAATTCCTGCTGCTCCAGTGCGGCGCAGACAGCATCGGGGGCGATCCGCTCGCGCATCTGCGATTCACACCAGCCGCTCATGCCCACGCAGCGGCACGGCTCCGCGACATCGCCGAACGCCACGCCTCAGGCCGGCTCCTGGCGTTCGGCGGAGGCGGCTATAACCGGCGCAATGTTGCGCTCGGCTGGAGTGCCGTGGTCCGCTCGTTGCTGGATCCGGCCGGCTGATCCCGGAGCGCATTTGCGAGCGGTT
Source organism: Gammaproteobacteria bacterium (assembly GCA_016874095.1). GTDB lineage: Bacteria > Pseudomonadota > Gammaproteobacteria > Steroidobacterales > QUBU01. The sequence continues at coordinate 63,533 of VGVH01000009.1, forward strand.
TTCTCCCTGCGCCTCCCGGCACGCCACGGTACAATTCCGCCCTCATTCGCGGAGGCCTTCATGTTCAAGCGGGAAGAGGGGATCGCGGCATTCGATCCCGAGCTGGCGGCGGCGATCGCCGGCGAAGAGCAGCGCCAGGAAGAGCATATCGAGCTCATTGCATCCGAGAACTACGTGAGCGGCCGTGTGCTCACTGCGCAGGGCTCGGCGCTGACGAACAAATACGCCGAAGGATATCCGGGCAAGCGCTACTACGGCGGCTGCGAGTTCGTGGACCAGGCCGAAGCACTGGCTATCGACCGAGCGAGGCGCCTGTTCGGCGCCGACTATGCCAACGTCCAGCCGCATTCCGGTTCCCAGGCCAACGCCGCGGTGTACATGTCGCTGCTCAATCCCGGTGACACCGTGCTCGGTATGAGCCTCGCCCATGGCGGACACCTCACGCACGGCTCCCCGGTCAATTTCTCCGGCAGGCTGTATCGCATCGTTTCGTACGGACTCGACCCGGCCACCGGCCAGATCGACTATGACTCGGTGGAGGCGCTCGCCCGTGAGCACGAGCCGCGGATGATCATCGCGGGGTTCTCCGCCTATTCGCGCATCGTGGACTGGCAACGATTCCGTCAGATCGCGGACTCCGTCGGCGCATACCTGTTCGTCGACATGGCGCACGTGGCCGGGCTGGTCGCAGCGGGAGAGTATCCGAACCCCGTGCAGATCGCGGACGTGACGACCACCACGACGCACAAGACCCTGCGGGGCCCGCGCGGTGGAATCATCCTGGCGCGGGCCAACGATGACATCACGAAGAAGCTGAACTCGCTGGTTTTCCCGGGAACCCAGGGCGGCCCGCTGATGCACGTGATCGCAGCGAAGGCGGTTGCCCTCCTGGAGGCCATGCAGCCCGAGTTCCGGGCCTACCAGGCGCAGGTAAAGGCCAATGCGCGTCGGCTGGCCGCTGCGCTGGCATCGCGCGGCTACCGGATCGTCTCCGGTGGAACGGACAACCACATGTTCCTGGTCGATCTCATCGACAAGGACATCACGGGCAAGGACGCCGATGCCGTGCTGGGCAGCGCCAACATCACCGTCAACAAGAACGCCGTTCCGAACGACCCGCGTTCTCCATTCGTGACCAGCGGTTTGCGCATGGGTACGCCGGCGATCACGACCCGCGGATTCGGTGCGGGCGAGATCGACATGCTGGCCGGCTGGATCGCCGACCTGCTCGACAACATCACCGACGAGAAGCGCGTCGCGCGAGTCCGCTCCGAGGTCGTCGCGCTCTGTCGGAAGTTCCCTGTCTACGGCTGAGGCCGGGCCGGGCCGCCCATGCACTGCCCGTTCTGCAACCACGAGGAAACCAAGGTCATCGACTCGAGGCTGGCGGGCGAGGGACATCAGATTCGGCGTCGACGCGAATGCCTGAGCTGTGGCGAGCGCTTCACCACGTTCGAGACTGCAGAACTGGTGATGCCGCGGGTGGTCAAGCGCGACGAGTCGCGCGAACCGTTCGACGAAGCAAAGCTGCGCAACGGTATCGTCCGTGCGCTGGAAAAACGGCCTATCGGCATGGATGACGTAGAGCGAGCCATAGCGCGCATCGTGCATGGGCTGCAGACTATGGGAGAGCGGGAGATCCCGTCGCGGCTTGTCGGGGAAATGGTGATGGACGAATTGCGCAACCTCGATGAAGTAGCCTACGTGAGATTCGCCTCTGTCTATCGGAGCTTCCAGGATGTCACGGAGTTCCAGGACGAGATCCGCAGGTTGCGCGAGCGGGACGACGCCGAGGGGCGCCGCGACCAGATGTCGCTGTTGCCGGATGACTGATGTCTGCGACGGGCGATGATTTCCGGTTCATGGCGCAGGCGCTGCGACTCGCTGGCCGCGGCCTCTGGACCACGCACCCGAATCCACGGGTGGGTTGCGTCGTCGTGGCCGGGGGCGAGATAGTCGGCGAAGGCTGGCACGAGCAAGCGGGCGGACCCCATGCCGAAGTCATGGCGCTCGGGCAGGCCGGCCGGCGAGCAGCGGGAGCGACTGCCTACGTAACGCTCGAACCTTGCTGCCACCATGGCCGTACACCGCCCTGCGCCGACGCGCTCGTTGCAGCGGCGGTGGCCAGGGTCGTTTACGCGGTGGACGACCCGGACCCGCGCGTTTCCGGCCAGGGCGCAAGGGCGCTGCGTGCTGCGGGCGTCGAAGTCCAGTCGGATGTCCTCGCTGTCGAGGCGCGGGCGCTGAACGCGGGATTCATCTCGCGTTTCGAGCGCGGGCGACCGTATGTGCGCGTCAAAGTGGCCGCCAGCCTCGACGGTCGCACCGCATTGGCTTGCGGTGCGAGCCGCTGGATCACGGGAGAAGATGCGCGGCGGGACGGCCACGGACTGCGGGCACGCAGTTCCTGCGTAATGACTGGTATCGGCACCGTGCTTGCAGATGATCCGGCCCTGACGGCGCGTCCTTCGGCGACCCTGTCGCGCCAGCCGACCAGGGTTGTGCTCGACAGCACCCTGCGCATGCCACCGGCGGCAAGGATGCTGAAGGAGCCTGGCGAGACGCGTATTTTCTGCATTGAAGCCGAGGCCTCGCGTCGCGCGGCTCTGGAGTCCGCCGGGGCTGTCATCGACAAGGTTCCGGCCCGGGATGGCCGGATCGACCTCCATGCTGTCATGCGCCGGCTGGCGGATCTCGGCGCCAACGAGGTGCTGGTCGAGGCTGGCCCGGTTGTGAATGGCGCCGTGCTTGATGCCGGCCTGGTCGATGAAATCGTGATGTACATGGCGCCACATATACTCGGTACCGACGGCCACGGCATGTTTGCCTCTGCTGCCATCGACGCGATGGCGTCGAGACACGAGTTCTCACTCACCGGGGTGCGGCGGGTAGGCCGCGACCTGCGCCTCGAATTCACCCGAAAGGCCTGAACATGTTCACGGGGATCGTGACGACCGTCGGCCGTGTTGACTCGATCATCGACCTTGGCGGCGATGCACGGATCGAGGTCGACGTCGGAGATTGCGCTCCATCGCGGCTGGCCGACGGCGCCAGCATTGCCATCAATGGTGTCTGCCTGACGGTGACTTCGCGGCGTGGCACCGTAACTGCTTTCGACGTTTCCCGCGAGACCCTTGGCCGGACTACGCTCGGCCGGCTGGCAGCCGGTGCAAGGGTGAACGTCGAGCCAGCGCTCAGCCTGCAGGACTCGCTCGGAGGCCACCTGGTAGCCGGGCATGTCGATGCCGTTGGCACCGTGGCAGCGCTCGCTGCAGACGCCCGGTCGGTCCGGATGGAATTTTCCGTGCCGCCGGGCCTGATGCGCTACGTTGCCGAGAAGGGTTCCATCTGTGTGGATGGCGTGAGCCTGACGGTCAACGTCGTCACGGCTGGCACGGCCGCTGTCAACGTCGTGCCGCACACGCTGGACCGCACTATCATGGGCAGCTACAGGCCGGGAACGCCGGTCAACCTGGAAGTCGACCTGGTTGCCCGCTACCTTGAGCGGCTGGTCGGTCAGCGGAGCTGAATCATGTCGGACAGCGAACAGTCCCAGCCGATGCCGATGGCCTTCAGCCCCATCGAAGAGATCATCGCCGACCTGCGCAACGGGCGGATGGTGGTCATCGTCGATGACGAGGATCGCGAAAACGAAGGCGATCTGCTGATGGCTGCGCAGAAGGTGCGGCCTGAGGACATCAATTTCATGGCCCGTTACGGGCGCGGGCTCATCTGCCTGACGCTGACGCGGACTCGATGCCAGCAACTGCGCCTGCCGCTGATGGTGTCGGGAACCGACGAGCAGCAGACGACGAATTTCACGGTGTCGATCGAAGCGGCCGAGGGCGTTACAACCGGAATTTCGGCGTACGACCGCGCGCGCACCATCCGGGTGGCGGTAGCAGCTGAGGCACGGCCGGAGGACCTGCGCCAGCCGGGGCACGTTTTCCCGCTGATGGCCCAGCCTGGTGGTGTCCTTACCCGCGCAGGCCATACGGAGGCCGGTTGCGACCTCGCGCGGCTTGCCGGTCTCGAGCCGGCGGCCGCCATCGTCGAAATCCTCAACGAAGACGGCACGATGGCGCGGCGACCCGAACTCGAGAATTTCGCCAGCAGCCATGGTCTGAAAGTCGGCAGCATCGCCGACCTCATCCGCTTTCGCCTGCAGCACGAGGTCTCGATCGAGCGCATTTCCGAGCAGACGGTGGAAACAGAGGAGGGGCTGTTTCGACTCTGTTGCTACGAGGATCACGTCAATCGCAACGTCCATCTCGCGCTGGTGTACGGGAACCTGGCTTCCGGTACGGCCCCTCTCGTCAGGGTCCAGGTACAGGACACGCTGGGGGATGTGATCGGCATTCGCAGTCCGCGACTGGGATGGCCGCTGCGCTCGGCAATGCGTCGCATCGTGGCAGAAGGTTCAGGCGTGGTCGTGCTGCTCAGGTACCCCGAGTCGCCGCGCCACCTCGCCACTGCGGCACGCCTGCTGGCAGCGGGCGTGCCCGCCGACTCGGCGGATCGCGAGCGGGTTACAGTGCTCAGGACGTTCGGTACGGGCGCACAGATCCTGCGCGATCTCGGCGTTACACGCATGCGTGTCCTGAGCGCGCCGAAGCAGATGCATGCGATTTCCGGGTTTGGCCTCGAGGTTGTAGAGTACGTCGACGGGCAGGCATGAAGACGATCGAAGGACAGCTCAACGTCAGGGATGCGCGCGTTTGCATCGTCGCCGCGCGCTTCAACGACCGGATCGTGGAGGACCTGATCAGGGGCTCGCTCGATGCGTTGAAACGCCATGGCCTGGGGGATGCATCCATCGATGTCGTCCGGGTGCCGGGGGCATTCGAACTGCCGTTGGCTGCCCGCAAGCTGGCTCGCACCCGCCACTACGATGCGCTGGTCGCGCTGGGCGTGGTGATCAGGGGGGGTACACCGCATTTCGAATACGTCTGCGGCGAGTGCGCCGCCGGGCTTGGCCGGGTCAGCCTGGAGTTCGAGATCCCGATCGGCTTCGGCGTGCTGACCTGCGATACGGTCGATCAGGCCATCGAGCGCTCCGGCGTAAAGCACGGCAACAAGGGTGCCGATGCCGCGCTGGCGGCGCTGGAAATGGTCAGCGTGTCGCGCCAGATAATTCCCTGACAGGACGGGTTGCATCATGGCCAGGGGACGACGAGGCGCGCGTCGGCTCGCACTGCAGGCGCTGTATCAGCACCAGCTTGCGGGGCACGGTGTGGACGAACTGCTCAGCCAGTTCGCCGGGCGCAACGAGTACCGCGGCATAGATACTGCCTACTTTGCCCAGCTGCTGGGCGAAATCCTGCCGGCGTCTGCCGAACTCGACTCCCTCATATCCGGCGCTGCCGACAGGTCGGCGGCACAGCTCGACCCGGTCGAGCGCGGTATCCTGTGGATCGGGGTGATGGAGCTGCAGGCGCACGCCGATGTGCCGAGCAGGGTTGTCATCGACGAGGCAATCGAATTGACACACGAATTCGGGGCACAGGACGGATTCCGTTTCGTCAACGCCGTGCTCGATACGCTTGCCGACCGGCTGCGCCAGGCCGAGCGCAACTGACGGCGGCGGGCTGGTTGCAATGGCAGGTGGCCCGAAGCTGGATGAGGATGCCATCATCCGGCGCTACTTCCAGCGGCCCGCCGGACCAGACGTTCTGGTTGGCATCGGCGATGACGGGGCCATTACCCGGCTCGCCGGTTCGGAACGCCTCGTAACGGCGGTCGACACACTGGTTGCCGGAGTGCATTTTCCCGCCCGCACGCCGCCGCACGCAGTGGGCCATCGGGTACTGGCGGTGAACCTCAGCGACCTCGCTGCAATGGCGGCGCGGCCACGTTGGGCCACGCTGTCACTGTCGATCCCATCTGCGGATGGCGCCTGGGTCCGGGAATTCGCAGCGGGATTCTTCGCGCTGGCAAGGCGCCATCGCGTGAGCCTCATCGGCGGCGATACCGTACGCGGGCCGTTGAATGTGAGCGTTACAGCCCTGGGTTCGGTGGCGCCCGACCGGGAAGTTCGCAGGACCGGCGCACGGCCCGGCGATGGCGTTTTTGTCACCGGGTACCCGGGAGAGGCGGTGGCGGGGCGGCTGTTGCTCGCGCGCCGTGGGCGCACCGGTGCGCTGGAGAAGCGCTTTCTCTATCCGCAACCCCGTGTCTCCATCGGACGCGCGCTCGCGGGTGTAGCGAGCGCAATGATCGACGTGTCGGATGGTCTGCACCACGATCTTGGCAAGTTGCTGAATGCCAGTGGAGTCGGCGCCGATCTCGAGGTTCCGCTGCTGCCGCTGTCGCGCGCTCTGCTTGGCCATTGCGGCGTTGCGCGCGCCAGACGCCATGCACTGATGGGCGGTGACGATTACGAACTGGCATTCACCGCCGGCGAGGAAGAGTCGGCAATCATCGGCAAGATTGCTTCGCGCAACAGCTGCCGCATCACGCGGATCGGCACGGTCAGCAGTCGCCGCGGACTGCGCTGGCGCCTGGACGGACAGGATTGGCGAGTTCGAGATTCGACGTTCGCTCACTTCCTCTGATGGAGAGCCGCATGGCAGACCGTCCCGATTCTCTCGCAAGGCGTGTGATGCGCGATCCGGTGCACTGGATACCGTTCGGCCTTGGCGCCGGATTGCTGCCCTTTGCGCCGGGCACCTGGGGTTCTCTGGCAGCCGTGCTGCTCTACTGGATCGTGCCGGCCCAGTCGGCTGCAACGAACGCAATTCTGGTGGCTGCTGGGTTCGCTCTGGGCGTATGGCTTTGCGGCGTCAGTGCACGGCGGCTCGGCGTGCATGACCATCCGGGGATCGTGTTCGACGAGATCGTTGCAATGTGGGCCGTCCTGTCGGTCGTCCCGCGGGGCGCAGGCTGGTCCGCTGCCGCATTTCTGGCTTTTCGCGTGTTCGACGTCTGGAAGCCATGGCCGATTCGGGAGGCCGATCACAGAATACCCGGCGGCCTGGGAATTATGCTCGACGATGCGTTGGCGGCCTTCTACGCGGCCGTAGCTGTGTCGAGCTCGTGGATCATCTCCGCCGCACTACCGTAATAGACGGCAGGAAACTGCCGGACGCCGATACCGCGCCGCCGATGGCCGCTGCGGACTCCGTTGTCGTACCCGAGCGGATCGGCAAGTACGTCATCGTCAATGAAGTCGGCCGGGGCAGTACGGGCGTCGTCTATCTCTCGCATGATCCGTATTTCAAGCGGGACGTCGCGATCAAGGTATACGACGCCGCGGCCAACGAAGACCCTGAGAAAGCGCGCAACGCACGCAAGATGTTCTTCAACGAGGCGCGCATGGTCGGGGTGCTGCAGCACCCGAACATTCTGCCCATCTACGACGCCGGCGAGGAACAGGGTCACTACTACGTCGTCATGGAGCACGTGCAGGGGGCGCGTACGCTCGCTTCCTACTGCCGCCCGGACAATCTCCTGCGGGTCGAGGACGTCGTCAAGATCGTCTACAAGTGCGCGCGTGCCCTGCAGTATGCGCACAAGCGCGGTGTGATCCACCGGGACATCAAGCCCGGCAACCTGATGCTCACCCGGGACAACGACGTGCGCATCGTCGATTTCGGGATCGCCCTGCTGCGCGACGCCGACGTCTCGAAGATCGAAGGCATCGCGGGCTCGCCGAGCTACATGTCGCCGGAGCAGATCGAGTCTGCGGAGATCACCCCCGCATCCGACATCTACTCGCTGGGTGCGGTGACCTACGAGCTGCTGGCGGGATTCCGCCCGTTCCGGGCAAGCACGCTGGCGCGCCTCCTCAACCAGATCATCTACGCGATGCCGCAGCCGTTGCATACGATGCGAGACGGCATCCCTGATGATCTCGAGCAGGTGGTGATGCTGGCGCTGGCAAAGACACCGGCAGGGCGCCTCAGCGGCAATGAATTGGCCGTGCGGCTGACCAAGGTCTACCAGCAGCTTCGTGACCGCAATGCGCGCGCCGACAATCAGGAGCACTTCGACCAGCTGCGCAAGCTCAGCTTCTTCCACGACTTTTCGGGCCCGGAAATCTGGGAAGTGCTGCGCGCCAGCGAGTGGCGCGAGTACATAGCTGGCGATGAGATCGTCCGCGAAGGGGAAATGGACGACCGCTTCTACGTCCTCGTGTCCGGGCGTGTAGGCGTCGAAATGGGCAGCGCGCAGGTCGGTACGCTGTCGGAGGGTGACTGTTTCGGTGAGAGCAGCTACGTTTCCGGCGTGAAACGAAATTCGACCATCCGGGCGGCCGAAGCCGTCACATTGCTAAGCGTCAGCGCGACCCTGCTCGAACAGGTGTCGACCGAGTGCCAGCTGCGGTTCAACAAGGTTTTCCTGAGGTCGCTGATCCGCCGTCTGCAGGGGTCCAAAGGCACCCGTACCTGAACTGCCGCTTAGCCGTCTTCCTCGTCGGGGTCAGCGATTTCCTCGAGGCTCCCGGTATCCAGGTCCTTCAGGCCCGAGTCGACCAGCACCTGTACCCGTTGCTCCGCTTCCTTCAGTGCTCCCTGGCACTCGCGGGACAGCTTTACACCGCGCTCGAACTGCTTGAGCGATTTCTCCAGCGGCAGGTCGCCGGCTTCGAGCTGGTCGACGATTTCCTCGAGTTCCGTCAGGGCCTTTTCGAGGTCGATGCGCGGGCGCTTTTCGGTCATGTTCATCTGGCTGCGGTGAGGTTGGCGTAAATTCGCACAGCGGTCCGGGGTGGTCAATCTCGGACCAGATCACGATTGACAGCGTTTGTGGTGGCTGCCTATATTTAGAATCAGTCTAATGCGGCAGATGTGCCGCTTACAAATAAAAGGAAGGAGTCGCTCGTGAACCTCAAGGGCAGCAAGACCGAGAAGAATCTGAAGGACGCCTTCGCGGGCGAGTCGCAGGCCAACCGCCGTTATCTTTATTTCGCAGCCAAGGCCGATGTCGAGGGTTACAACGACGTGGCCACCGTTTTCCGGTCGACCGCGGAAGGCGAGACCGGCCATGCGCACGGGCATCTCGAGTATCTGGAAGCTGTCGGTGATCCGGCGACCGGCCTGCCGATCGGCGAGACCGGCGCCAACCTGAAGGCGGCGATCGCCGGCGAGACGCATGAATACACGGATATGTATCCGGGCATGGCGAAGGCCGCCCGCGACGAGGGATTCGGCGAGATCGCCGACTGGTTCGAGACGCTTGCAAAAGCCGAGCGTTCACACGCGAATCGATTCCAGAAAGCCCTCGACACGCTGGGCCGCTGACCGATCGCGCTGGCGGCGGGCCCGCCGTCGACGATGCCACGACCGGCCCCGGCGTGAGAACGCCGGGGCCGCTTCATTGGCGAGAACCCCTTTCAGCGACACTGCGCCGGAGGCCAGGCAATGACCAGCAAGACACCGCGAGAGGGCAGTCTCGAAGCGCCGCGCCGTCACCCGCTCGAATGGCAGACCGAGGCGTTTTACGACAGCGCCGCGCTGACTCAGGAGCTTGAGCGTGTATTCGACATCTGCCACGGGTGTCGCCGCTGTTTCAGCCTGTGCAACGCGTTCCCCACGCTGTTCGACGCCATTGACGCGACGGATGGTGGCGAACTGGAGGGGGTCCCGAAAAAGGTCTATTGGGAGGTGGTCGACCAGTGCTACCTCTGCGACATGTGCTTCATGTCGAAATGCCCCTACGTGCCGCCGCACGAATGGAATATCGACTTCCCGCACCTGATGCTGAGGGCCAAGGCGACGCGGTTTCGCGAGGAAGGCGCCGGCTGGCGCGAGCGGGTGCTGGCCGACACGGACGGGGTCGGGAAGATCGCCGGCATTCCCGTCGTGGCGGAGATCGTCAATGTGGTGAATTCGTCTGCCGCCGGCCGCGCCCTGCTCGAGAAGACGCTGGGCATTGCGCGCGATGCGCCGCTGCCCGAGTTCCACTCGAGGACCGGCCGCAGTCGAATCGGGGAGGAGACCTCCGGCAGTCCGCCCGTTGCGGTCAATGGAACGACAGGCAGGGTCGTCCTGTTCACGACCTGCTACGGCAATAGAAACCTGCCGCAGATGGTCGAGGATCTCGTTGCGGTGTACCGGCACAACGGCATCCACGTGGCCCTGGCTGGCACCGAGGTTTGTTGCGGGATGCCGAAGCTCGAGCTGGGCGACCTGCAATCGGTCGCAGAAGCTCGTGACGTGAACGTACCCGAGCTTGCGCGCTGGGTCAGTGAGGGGTGGGACATCGTGGCCTCGGTACCGTCCTGCGTGCTCATGTTCAAGCAGGAACTGCCGCTGATGTTCCCTGACGATGCCGACGTGCGGCGCGTGGCAGAAGCGTTCTTCGACCCGTTCGAGTACCTGGCCCTGCGACAGAAGGGCGGTGCAGTGCGGACCGACTTTCCGCAGCCGCTCGGCAAGGTCGCCTGGCAGGTGCCATGCCACCTGCGCGTGCAGAACATCGGCTTGAAGACAAAGGAGGTGCTGGAATGGGTGCCCGGCACGACGGTCCAGCCGATCGAGCGTTGTTCCGGACACGACGGTACTTATGGAGTGAAACTCAGGTTTCGCGAGGCATCGAAGAAAATCGCCCAGCCAGCCGCCAACAGGATCCGTGACGCCAGCGCCGATCACTTCACGAGCGACTGTCCGATGGCCGGAGCGCAGCTGGATGTCGCGCGCGCGGCGGACGACTATGCGCACCCGCTGTCGTTGCTCAGGAAAGCCTACGGTATCTGACTTGTGAATAAACTCGCGCTGGCCGATCTCTACAGCCTCGAGGAATACGCGCGTCATCGCGCACAGTTTCGTGCGCATGTCATCGCGCACAAGAAACATCGGCGGATTCACCTCGGTGCCCACTTCACGATCTGCTTCGAGGACCGGCTTACCGTCCAGTACCAGGTCCAGGAGATGCTGCGGATCGAGCGTATCTTCGAGCCGGAGGGAATCGCCGGGGAACTCGCGGCGTACAACCCGCTGATACCCGACGGCAGCAACTGGAAGGCCACCTTCCTCGTCGAGTACCCGGATCCCGCCGAGCGCGCGCAGCAGCTGGCCCGCCTGGTGGGAATAGAGCACCGGGTCTGGATCCAGGTCGGGGATCTGCCACCGTCATACGCCATCGCCGACGAGGATCTGGACCGCAGCACCGACGCAAAGACCTCTGCGGTGCATTTCCTGCGATTCGAGCTGACGGCCGGGCAGGTCGCGGCACTGCGGGCAGGGGCCGGGTTGCGTGCCGGCATCGATCATCCCGCCTGCACGGTTCGTTTCGACGGGTTTCCGGAGCTGGTACGCGAGTCCCTGGTCGCCGATCTGGACTGATCTGTCCGCTGGAACTATTCTGCGTTCGGTGCGCGAGCCCCCTGGTACGGGTCCGGGGGCGGGCTGGCGCCGTTCCCTCATGCTTCCGAGAGTGCGCTCAGCATGGCCGCCAAATACGATTCTTCAGCCATCGAGGTCCTGAGTGGGCTCGATCCAGTCCGGCGCCGGCCGGGCATGTATACCGACACCTCCCGACCCAATCACCTGGCGCATGAAGTCGTCGATAACAGCGTCGATGAGGCGCTCGCCGGCCACTGCCGGAAAATCGAGGTCACGCTGTTCCGGGACGGCTCGCTGCAGGTCGCCGATGATGGGCGCGGCATGCCGGTTGACGTACACCCCCAGGAAAAAGTGCCAGGCGTCGAGCTGATCCTCACCCGCCTGCACTCGGGCGCCAAGTTCTCCAACGACAGCTACCGGTTTTCGGGTGGCTTGCACGGCGTGGGCGTCTCGGTCGTCAACGCGCTGTCGAAGAACCTGGAGGTCTGGGTTCGTCGTGACGGGCAGGAGTACAACATGAGCTTTCGCGGCGGCCAGCGCGCGAGCAAGCTCGAAGTCGTCGGCAAGGTCGGCAAGGCCAATACCGGAACGACGCTGCGGTTCTGGCCGGATTCAAAGTATTTCGACAGCGACAAGTTCTCGATACCCCAGTTGCAGCACACGCTTCAGGCCAAGGCTGTCCTGTGCCCCGGGCTGACGGTGGTGTTCGAAGTCGAAAACCCGCCACAGAAGCACGAATGGGAATACCGCGACGGGCTCGGTCAGTACCTCGTCGAGTCGACCGGTGATGTCGGGACATTGCCGGCGCAGCCGTTCACCGGGGAGGCCCGAGGCCAGCACGAGGAAGTCGAATGGGCTCTTTTCTGGATCACGGGCGACGCCACGCCGCTCGGTGAGTCCTACGTCAACCTGATTCCAACGCCGCAGGGTGGCACGCATGTCAGCGGCCTGCGCGCCGGCGTGACCGACGCCTTGCGCGAGTACTGCGAGTTTCGCAGCTTGCTGCCACGTGGCGTGCGTCTTGCGCCCGAAGACGTCTGGGAAGGCGTCGCCTACGTCCTGTCCGTCAAGCTCAAGGATCCGCAGTTCGCCGGCCAGACGAAGGAGCGGCTGTCTTCGCGCGAGTGCACGGCATTCGTTTCGGGTGTAGTGAAGGACGCATTCGCGCTTTGGCTCAACCAGCATCCGGAGACTGGTGACCAGATTGCTCAGCGGGCGATTGCGGCTGCCCAGAATCGGCTGAAGTCGAGCAAGGCCGTCGTTCGCAAGAAAATCGTTGCCGGCCCGGCGTTGCCGGGAAAACTGGCGGACTGCACGAGCGACGACCCTGCCGTGAGCGAGCTGTTTCTCGTCGAAGGCGATTCAGCCGGTGGCTCGGCCAAGCAGGCTCGTGAGCGGAAGGTCCAGGCCGTGCTGCCCTTGCGGGGGAAGATCCTCAATGCATGGGAAGTCGAGCAGGCCGAGCTCCTCGCTTCCCAGGAAGTGCACAACATCAGTCTGGCGCTGGGTATCGAGCCCGGAAGTGAAGATCTCGGCAGCTTGCGTTACCACAAGGTCTGCATACTCGCGGACGCCGATTCCGACGGGCAGCACATAGCGACGCTGATCTGCGCTCTGTTCGTCCGGCACTTCCCGCGACTCGTTCAGGCAGGGCATGTTTACGTCGCAATGCCGCCTCTTTTCCGGATCGACATCGGGAAGGAGGTTTTCTATGCGCTGGACGAGTCCGAGAAGCAGGGTGTGCTTGACCGCGTCCAGGCCGAGGGCCTCAAGGGCAAGGTCAGCATCACGCGGTTCAAGGGGCTGGGCGAGATGAGTCCCGCGCAGCTGCGGGAGACCACGATGGCGCACGAGTCACGACGACTGGTGCAGCTCACGGTTGCCGCGCGCGACCAGACGGAGCAACTGCTCGACATGCTGCTTGCCAAGAAGCGCGCAGGCGATCGTCGGACCTGGATCGAGACCAGGGGCAACATATCCCAGTTGCAGACTTGAAACCGGTTATTCCATGAGCAAGCAGAACACCCTGGATTTCGAAGGCATCGAGCAGCTGCCCCTCAGGCAATACGCCGAGCGCGCTTATCTCGATTACTCGATGTACGTCATCCTGGACCGTGCGCTGCCGCACATTGCCGACGGACTCAAGCCGGTGCAGCGGCGCATTGTCTACGCCATGAGCGAGCTTGGGCTTGCTGCGGGGGCCAAGCACAAGAAGTCAGCGCGAACCGTCGGCGACGTCATCGGCAAGTTCCATCCGCATGGCGACTCGGCCTGCTACGAGGCCATGGTGCACATGGCGCAGGACTTCTCCTACCGCTATCCGATCATCGACGGTCAGGGCAACTGGGGTTCGGCGGACGACCCCAAGTCCTTCGCAGCCATGCGTTACACCGAGTCCCGGCTCAGGCCCTACGCAGCGGTGCTGCTGTCGGAACTGGAGCAGGGCACTGTCGACTGGGTCCCGAATTTCGATGGCACCTTGCGCGAGCCTGCCCTGTTGCCCGCGCAACTTCCCAATCTGCTCCTCAATGGCGCGATGGGCATCGCGGTGGGCATGTCCACCGACATCCCGCCACACAATCTGCGCGAGGTAACCGCTGCGCTGGTCAAGCTGCTCGACGAGCCGGACACGTCCGTGCGCATGCTGACGAGGACTATCAAGGGGCCGGATTTTCCCACCGGTGGCGAGATCGTCTCGACGAGGGACGAGTTGATCGACATCTACGCAAAGGGTGTCGGCACGATACGTGTGCGCGCTGCCTACACCGTCGACGACGGCAATATCGTCATCAACGCCCTGCCGTACCAGGCCTCCGGCGCGCGGATTCTCGAGCAGATTGCGACGCAAATGCGCGCGAAGAAGCTGCCGATGGTGGAGGACTTGCGCGACGAATCCGATGAGGACGAGCCGACACGCCTCGTCATCGCCACGCGCTCCAACCGGGTGGATGTCGAAGCGCTGATGCTGCATCTGTTCGCTACGACGGACCTCGAGAAGACCTTGCGCGTCAACCTGAACGTGATAGGTACGGACGGCAGGCCGGCGGTAAAAGACCTGCGGGCGCTGCTGCTCGAGTGGCTCGCGTTTCGCACCGAGACGGTTCGCAAACGGCTCAGCCACCGGTTGGAGAAGGTGAACGAGCGCCTCCACATCCTGGACGGCCTGTTGATCGCGTACCTCAATATCGACGAGGTAATCCGCATCATCCGGCGCGAGGATGAGCCGAAGCCGGTGCTGATGAAGAAATTCAAGATCACCGACGTTCAGGCCGAGGCCATACTCAACCTCCGCCTGCGCCATCTCGCGCGGCTCGAAGAGATGCAGATCCGCGGTGAGCAGAAGGAGCTTGCCGAAGAGGGCGACAGGCTGGGCAAGCTCTTGCGCAGCCCGGCGAAGCTGCGCGCCCTGATCCGGGAAGAGATCGAGAAGCTGGCTGGGGAGTTCGGTGACGACCGTCGTACCAGTCTCGTCGAGCGCCCCGCCGCGCAGGCCATGGCGGAGGAGGAGCTGGTCACGGCCGAGCCGGTTACTGTCGTGCTTTCCCAGCGTGGCTGGGCACGTGCCGCGAAGGGCCACGATATCGATCCTGCTGCGCTCAGTTACAAGACGGGCGACGGCTATCTCTGTGCTGCGCGCGGGCGCAGCACGCAGTTGGCGGTGTTCCTCGATTCGACCGGCCGTGCCTACAGCCTTCCCGCCCATGGTCTGCCGTCGGCCCGCGGCCAGGGTGAACCACTTTCCGGCCGCCTCAATCCGCCCGACGGCGCCAGTTTCCGTGGCGTGCTCATCGGGGAACCGCAGATGCGCTGGCTCGTGGCCAGCAGCGCCGGTTATGGCTTTTTCGTGAAGCTGGGCGAGATGCATTCCCGCAATCGTGCCGGTAAGGCCGCGCTTCGCCTGAAACCGGGCTGGGACGTCGTCGTTCCGGCTCCCGCCGCACCGGGCGAATTCCCGGGGTCTGCACGCGTTGCGGCCGTCAGCTCAGGCGGATACCTGCTGGTTTTTCCGGCCGCGGACTTGCCGGAGCTACCGCGCGGCAAGGGCAACCGTATCCTGGGTATTCCCGTCGCCAAACTGAAGTCAGGTGAAGAACGCCTGATCGGACTGGCCGTGCTCGGCCCGGCGGATGACCTGCTCGTGCGCAGTGGTGAGCGCAGCATGACGCTGAAGGCTCCCGACCTCGGGCACTACACAGGCGAGCGGGGCCGGCGTGGTCTGGTGCTGCCCCGCGGGTGGCGGGGCGTGGATGGCATCGAGGCGCTCCGGCAGGGCGCCTGAACGACGAACCAGTTACCGGCGACGCGTCTGGTCGGTGCCGGTGCGAACCAGAGTGTGGTCGGAATCTTCGCTCAACTCGCCCTCGTAGTTGTTTCCGAGAAGGTTGAGCGCCTCTTCGAGTGTTGCTGATACCTTCTTGCTGGCGCCAGCCTGCTGGGCCATCGTCTGCAGGTCGAGCTGCTCTACTGCCTCCTGGTCGGACTCCTCGATGGCGCTGACTCCCTGGGTGGGAGTCAGCGCGGTGTCATCGGCGTCATCGTCGCCGAACAGGCGCCACAGTCAGCCGTCGATATCTGCGGCATCTCATGAGTCGCTTCGCCGCGGGATTCCTCGACCACGACCATCGTTGCATCAGGGCGCTTGACCAGTTCGCTGATGGCGCTTTCCGCAATCGCGTCCGGACCTGCTCCAGCAGCCGCACCCTGGAGAACCGTGCTCTTGCGCCTGCCCGGGCTGCCAATCAGCCGGTCGCGAAGCAGTACCGCGTCAAGCGGCGCGGATGCGGTTGCCGCCTCGGGAGCTGCAGCAGCTCGCGGTGGCGGGCCGTTGCTCGGCTGCTTTCTTGCGGCGGGTCATGCCAAATGCTCCGAATGTTCAGTCAGGCCTGGGTCGCGGATTTCCCGGCGCTCGGGAAAACATTTGTCAATAAGCCCGTACATGAATCGGTTCTCGTTTCGCCACCGGAGCAGCGGCGAACGGGTTGCAGCAGTGGAATATGTGCACCGGATGACGGATCCGGCCGCTGCGGCCGATCAGCTGGCGGCACGGCCTTCGTGGCTGAGGGCGCTCTCCAGGACCACGCTGCGCGTCTGGGCGAAATTGCCCTGGAAATATGCGATCCCGAGCTGCCACAGTACCGCCATGGTCTTTGCGTCTTCCACGCGCTCGGCAATCGTGCGGATATTCAGCTGGCGCGCCAGCTGCGACAGCGCGGTAACCTTCGCCTGCACTTCGGAATCCCGTGCAAGGCCCTGCATGAGGCTCCCGTCTATCTTCATGAACTGCATCGGGATGTGCTGCAGCAGTTGCGCCGAATCCCGCCCGGTCCCCACGTGATCGACGGCGAACAGATAGCCCGCGGCCGACAGCTTTTCGGCCATCAACCGCGTTTGCTTGATCTGGGCGGCGGCAACTTCTTCGCTCACCTGGAAGCACAGTCGCTGTGGCGGAACCGTCAGGCTGTGCTGCCTCGCGGCCAGCCATTCGGGCAGGCCGTCGTCGAGGACCGAATCACGGGAAAGCCGCAGGAAAACGAGTGTCGGCTGGTTTGTGGCGCAGAACGACAGTGAGGCGGCGATGACCCAGCGGTCGATGTTCTTGATGAGCCCGGCCCGCTCTGCCGGCGGGACGAACTCGCCTGGCAGGACGAGGTTGCCGGACTCATCGACCATGCGGACGAGGGTGTCGCACATGCCCTGCTCGTCCTCGGTGAGGCTGGCAATGGGCTGGTGAACGAGGCGGAACCGGTTCTGCTTCAGTGCAGCCTGGATTCGCGGCGTCCATGCAGCATCGAGAACGCTAACTTTCTGCGTCCCAGAAATCGAATCATGGAGTTCAACGCGGTTGCCACCTGCTTCACGACCGGTGCGACAGGCCTTTTCGGCCACGGTGAGGAGATCACCGATAGGTGGGGTGTCGCCGTTGACCTCAGTCAGGCCGACGGTGCAGGTGAGCGTCGTTGACTGGCTGTCGACCTCGAACACCGTCGCGGCCATGGTCCTCCTGATCTGCTCGGCCCAGGCCTCGATGTCGTTCATCGTGCCGCGCTCGACCAGCGCGGTGAAGATGGTGCCGCCGAAGCGCCCGCACAGATCCGCCGGCTGCAGCATCTCACGCAGCAGCTCGGCCTGGCGCATGATCAATGCCTCGGTTCCAAGCAGTCCCACCTCCCGGTGTACACGGGAGAAGTGGTCGGGCCGGATGTAGGCCAGCGCGCGCACGCCCGCATCGAGCGGCTTCGCCATTTTCTGTTGCGCCTGCTCGAGAAAGTGGTGCCGCAGCAGGAAGCCCGTCGATGGGTCCTTCCACAAGGTCTGCTCCAACAGTTGTTCCTGCGGCACCTCGTTGGGTTTGTCGCCCGGTACGATGATGCGGACGGCGGGCTCGCCGTCCACCGTGACTTTCTCGAGCCGCAGTTCCATGGCGACAAGCGTGTCGTCCCGACGTTTGCCCTGCACCTGCAGGCCTGAGCTGGACCACTTGTCCTTGAGGACGGATTGAAATGCGCCCTTGAGGCTCGGCTGGTCGCGTTCAGCGAACAGATCCATGAACGGCTGGCCCGCCAGGTCGCCTTCCTGCTCGAATCCGAACATCGCGATCCAAACCGGGTTGGCCGCGATGATGATGCCCTCCTGGACATCAGCGATGGCCTCGGTTGCG
Source organism: Gammaproteobacteria bacterium (assembly GCA_016874095.1). Lineage (GTDB taxonomy): Bacteria > Pseudomonadota > Gammaproteobacteria > Steroidobacterales > QUBU01. Next base: position 81,476 of record VGVH01000009.1, read on the forward strand.
CCCTTCATCAGGTTGCGCAGTTCCTGCTTGTACTGTGTGGCCGAGTAGAGAACGCCATCAAGCGCTGTCTGCAGTCGTCGCGCACGAAGTTCGCGTTCGACCACGGCCTTTAGCCGCCCCTTGAACGACAGCGAGACGACGTCGCGTACTCCGGCAGCCAATGCTTCGGCCAGTATTTTCTCGGTGACCTGCTGGCGAACGAGAATGACTGGTATCTGCGGCGTGCGGCGAAACAGAGCGCCTGACAGCCCGGTGAGGTCGAGATCCGGTTCGTCGGCGAACAGGAGCACCAGCTCGGGTGATGCCTCGGCCATCGCATCCTCGAGTGCCGCTGCGTCCGCGACACGCCGGCAATGAACCGCATGTTCGGTTTCGCGCAATGCGGTATTGATGGCGGCCATGTTGTCGTCGTGCAGGCTGACGACAATCAATGGCACACCAACGGCATCTCGGGAATTGCGCATTCCGGCCCCGACAGACTCACGTACTCGTCGGCCGCAGCCGACCGATCGCGGGAGCATTCTGCAGGATGGATGGTGGGGATTATGTGACCCGCGTCTGGTTATGTGACCTGCGGACGATTATGTATTCTGCGATAGAATGGCGACCCTCCCGGCGGGGCTCAGGCCACGCTGACGCCCATTCAAAAGCAGAAGTGACAGGTTGGACACGATGGCCAGCTACAGCACGAGTGAATTCAAGTCCGGCATCAAGCTGCTGCTCGATGGCGATCCCTACGTGGTCATCGAAAACGAATTCGTAAAGCCCGGCAAGGGCCAGGCGTTCAATCGCGTTCGTGTCCGCAACCTGAAGACCGGCCGAACCGTAGAGAAGACCTTCAAATCCGGCGATACCGCAGAGGCTGCCGACGTCATGACGACGCCCATGCAGTACCTCTACAACGATGGCGACATCTGGTATTTCATGGAGCCCGAAAATTTCGAGCAGCACGGCGCCGGGGCCCGGGCAGTAGCCGATGCCAAGATGTGGCTCAAGGAGCAGATGCTCTGCAACATCACGTTCTGGAATGGTCAGCCATTGATCGTGGAACCGCCGCCGCACGTGGAGCTCAAGATCACGCTGACTGATCCCGGCGTGCGTGGCGATACCGCAACGGGCGGCATGAAACCTGCAACGCTCGAGACTGGCGCCGTCGTGAAAGTGCCGCTGTTCATCAACGAGGGCGAGGTCATCAAGGTGGACACCCGGACGCGGGAGTACATTTCCCGGGTGCGCTAGCTTCCGGGCGGAAAACTTACCACGCGGCGGATGTTGCGTTCGCCGAGGCACGCCATAAGCAGTCTGTCGAACCCCAGGGCGACGCCGCAGCACTCGGGCAGCCCCGCCTCCAGCGCTGCGAGCAGTTCTTCATCGAGTGGCACTGGCGATCGACCAAGCCGGGCACGCGCGACATTGTCAGCCTCGAATCGGCGCCTTTGCTCGCTTGCACTGGCCAGCTCGTGGTAGCCGTTAGCCAGTTCGATGCCGTGCAGATAGATTTCGAAGCGCCGTGAAACTCGCGGATCGGCCGGGTCGAGGCGGGCAAGCGCGGCCTGGCTCGCCGGAAATCGGTCCAGGATCACGAGGCCCCGACCGGCCAGGCCCGGCTCGATGACCTCGATCATCATCAGGTCGAGCCAGGCGTCGCGTTCCTCGCCAAGCTGTGCAGCTAGTCCCGGTGCAAGCCGTTCACCGAGCAGTCGCCTGGCGGCGGAACCGATCTGCTCCACGCTGTCCTCCAGCGGGTCGCAACCGGCGAACTCGTCAAAGACATCCCGATAACCGAGATGTACGGCCGCAGGTGTCGTCACGCCGAGGCTGGCGGCGACCGCTGCGACGAAATCCGTCGCCTCGCTGATGAACCGATCATAGTCGTTGCCGTGCCGGTACCACTCGACAAGGGTGAATTCGGGCAGATGTCTCAGTCCGCTCTCGCCGTCGCGATAGACCTTGCACAGCTGGAAAATGTCGGGCGCGCCCGCGGCCAGAAGCCGCTTCATGTGGTACTCAGGCGAGGTGTGCAGAAAGCAGGACACCGGTCTGGTCGTGGCGACCTGGCAGCTCAGGTTCGCGAGCTGCGGATCGCTGACCGGTGTGCTCACGAGCGTAGGGGTTTCGATCTCCAGATAGCGGTGTGACGACAGGAATTCCCGTGCGGCGGCAAGTGCCGTGGCGCGAGCGTGGAGGCGAGCTGAATCGGCAGTGGGTCGCCAGCTTGCCGGACTATCGATCGGCCTCAGCACCGCAGCATCCGGCCGATCTGCATACCGACGCGAACCGTCGTGCCGGCGCTGAGCCCGGCCTCCCATGCCGCGGTACCGGGCGGCAGCAGCAGGACGACAGTCGATCCCATGTTGAATTGCCCCAGTTCGCCACCGCGCTCGATCACCGGTCCGTCGTTCCCGTACTCATGGACGGAACCGGCAGGTACGCCAGGCGGCGTTGGCAGTACTGCCCCTGCCCAGGCGGTAGATATGCTACCCACGTTGAGCGCACCTACCAGTACGACGGCGAACGCTCCATACGGCCCGGCGCATTCGCAGACGAGTCGCTCGTTGCGGGCGAACAGTCCCGGTACGTGTTCCGCCGTGGCGCGGTTGACCGACCACAACTCGCCTGGCACATGCGTCATGCGCACGACCCGGCCGGCGATCGGGCTGTGGACGCGGTGATAGTTCCAGGGGGCCAGGTAGATCGTCGCAAACGAGCCGCCGCGAAAACTCGCCGCGACCGCCGGGTCGCCGAGCAGGGCAGCCGCACTGTAGTACTGGCCCTTGACCTGGAGAATCGAGTCGCCGTCCAGCGTGCCGATCTGCTGAATCGTGCCGTCCGCCGGCGAGACCACTGCGCTATCGTCCGCGGCTACCGGGCGTGCGCCGGAACGCAGGCGTCGGGTGAAAAATGCATTGAAGCTGGCGTAGCCGGCAGGCACGGCAGCATCCGCCTCACTCACATCGACGCCGTACAGGCGGATGAAACCGCTGATGAGCCGGTCCTTAAGCCAGCGGCTCTCGCAGCGCGTGACGCGATGGATCAGCCTGGCCAGCATCCTGGCCGGCAGCAATCTCTGGAATTCGACGAAGAGACGGGACCCGAAGCTGCCTGGAGACATGTGAAGAGCTACACTGTGGAGCCGCGATTCTACACAGCCTGCCTGCGCTGCATTCGGCCGCAAGTGATGAGCAGAGAGCCGGTAATTCGGGGCGCGTCCGCCCTGGAGCTGATCGACTGGGCCGAGCAGGAGTTTGCCCGGGCCGGGATCCTCTGCGCGCAGGGCACAGCAAGTGACCGCGACGAGGCTGCCGCCATCGTCTACCACGTACTCAGGCTCGATCACAACGATCCGCTGGCGCTGGCGACACATGCCGACCCGCAGGCCGAAGGTGTCTGCCGGGACCTGGTTCGCCGGCGAATCGCCGAGCGCATCCCGTCAGCTTACCTGCTGGGCGAAGCATGGTTTGCCGGCCTGCCGTTTACGGTTGATCAGCGGGTTCTCCTCCCACGCTCGCCGTTCGCGGAATTGGTGCTGGAGCGATTCGAGCCGTGGTTCTCGGCAGGCAACGTCAGTCGCATCCTGGAAATCGGCACGGGCAGCGGATGCATAGCCGTGGCACTGGCGCTGGCGTTCCCGGGTGCCGAGCTGATCGCCACCGATATCTCCGCCGATGCGCTCGATGTGGCACGGATGAACGCTGCGCGCCACGGAGTCCTCGACCGCATCACCCTGCATCGTGGCGACCTTTACGAAGGAATCGACGGCCGGTTCGATCTCATCGTCAGCAATCCGCCTTACGTGCCCGAGGGAGATCTGGTCGGGATGCCCCGAGAATTCGCATGGGAGCCGCGCCTTGCCCTCGTGGCCGGCGCCGATGGCCTGGATTTCGTCAGGCAGATCGTGCTCGGTGCCCGGCCGCGACTGGCTCAAGGCGGGTGGCTCGCCATCGAAGTTGGCGGCGGTGCCAGGGCACTCGAGGCTGCGTTTCCGGGCGTGCCGTTTCTCTGGCCCGAACTTGCCGACGGTGCGGATGGCATAGCGCTGGTGGCGGTCGATGACCTGCCGCGCCACAATGCCCCCGCCGGGCGCCCAGAGTCCGGGTGAGACCACGCATGGCTGGCAACACGATCGGCAGGATGTTTTCCGTGACGACTTTCGGCGAGAGCCACGGGCCTGCGCTGGGATGCATCGTCGACGGCTGTCCCCCTGGCATGGCGCTCGCCGAAGCCGACCTGCAGCATGATCTGGACCGCCGTCGGCCCGGTACCTCCAGGCACACGACCCAGCGTCGCGAACTGGACGCGGTGCGCATCCTGTCGGGGGTTTTCGACGGCGTGACGACCGGTACTCCGATCGGCCTGGTCATCGAGAACATCGACCAGCGCTCGCGTGACTACGCCGACATCCGCGACAAATTCCGCCCGGGTCACGCTGATTACACCTACGAGCAGAAATACGGGCTGCGGGACTACCGGGGCGGCGGCCGCTCTTCTGCACGCGAGACTGCTGCGCGTGTCGCAGCGGGCGCGATCGCGCGCAAGTACCTCGCAGAGAGGCTGGGTGTGCGCATTCGTGCTTACCTGGCCCAGATCGGTCCATTGAAGCTTGATCTTGTCGATCCGACGGCCGTCGACGCAAACCCTTTTTTCTGCGCGGATCCGTCGCGTGTTTCCGAACTGGAGGCGTACATGGACGGCCTGCGCCAGACAGGGGACTCTGTCGGTGCGCGCATCAATGTGATCGCTGAGGCTGTACCGCCTGGCCTCGGCGAGCCGGTATTCGACCGGCTCGACGCCGACATTGCCGCGGCGATGATGGGCATCAACGCGGTCAAGGGCGTGGAGATCGGAGACGGCTTTGCCGTGGTCGAGCAGAAAGGGTCCGAGCATCGGGATGAAATCACCCCGGAGGGATTCGTGAAGAATTCCGCCGGCGGTACTCTTGGGGGTATCTCTTCCGGACAGCAACTGCGGGTCAGCATTGCCCTGAAGCCGACGTCGAGCATCCGGTTGCCGGGGCGTACGATAGATCGCAGGGGTGATGCGACGAGTATCGTTACGACCGGTCGCCATGATCCCTGCGTGGGCCTGCGAGCCGCTCCGATTGCCGAGGCGATGCTCGCGATTGTGCTCATGGATCACTACCTGCGCCACCGCGCCCAGAACGCTGACGTGGTGTCGGGCGTGCCGGTAGTGCCCGCACAGGCCGGCGATTGACCGGCGCGCGAGGCCGGTTTCGCTGAGCAGGATTTTTGGGCTATAGTGACCACGGCTTTTCAGGGGTTTACGAGCCATTCGTGCGCCATCCGTTCTGTGGGCACCGACGGGTGGCCTGGGCGGCTCATTGCGGGGTCCGATGATGTCACGAATACCCTCCTCAGCTGGCGTGGCGCTGGTGGGGCTGCTCCCGGCGTGTGCAGCGGCGCTCGGTCTCGGCGAGGTTCAGTCAAAGTCCTTCCTCAACCAGCCCTTCAGCGCTGAAATCCCGATCTCGACTGATTTCCCTGGCGAACTCGCCGGGTTCTCCATCAGCCTCGCGCCGCCGGAGACCTTCGACCAGTACGGTCTGCCGCGACCGTCTTTCCTGAACTATTTTTCTTTCACCGTAGTGCCCACTGCTCAGGGCGGCATGCTGCGAATCACCTCGGCGACGCCAATCGTCGAGCCGTTCGTCACGCTCTTGATCGAGGCGCGCTGGCCCCAGGGGCGATTGCTGCGCGAGTACACGGTTCTGCTCGACCCGCCTTCGTTCGCCGCCGCATCGGCTGTTGAGTCCCGGGTCGAGATCGGGCGTCCGGCCAGCGCGCAGCCAGAGTCGTCGTCCGACACGACCGAGGCCACTGGCAGCCCCGCCGATGGCATGCACCGTGTCGCCCGCAAAGAGACACTCTGGGGAATCGCTGATCGTTACCGAACGGGCGGTGACATCAATCAGATGATGATGGCGATCTATCGGGCCAATCCCGACGCCTTCGCGGGCAATATCAATCGCTTGTCCGCCGGTGCGCTGTTGCGGATTCCGGGAGCCGCGGAGGTGGGTCAGGTTGCAGCGGATGCAGCCGGGAGCGAAGTGCGCCGGCAGACGAATGACTGGGCTGCATCATCGGCTGCGGCGACCACAGCGCGGCTGGAACTGGTGCCGCCGCCGGAAACCGTGGTCCCCGTGCCTCCTGCAACAGGCGCACAGACTGGCGGTGGGGCAGCTGACGACGAAGCTCGCCGGCTGCTGGCGGTCAAGGACGCCGAACTACAGGCGCTGCGGCAGCGGGTTGCCGACCTCGAGAGGCAGGCTGGCAACGATGTGGCGGTCGAAGATCTGACCCCGCCGCCGCTCGCAGAAGAGCCCCCGGTGGCCGCGGAAGCGCCTGGCGAGGACGTTACCAAGGCGCCGGTCGAGGCAGAACCCCCGGCAGCCCGCGTGGACGCCGAGCCGGCGCGCGCGCAGCAGCGGCAGTCCGAAGATACGGGCATCGTCGGGACCATCACCTCGCTGCTCGGCAATCTCTGGTTGTGGATTTCGGCCGCTGTCGTGGTGGTCGCGGCACTGCTCTTTGCACGCCGCCGCAGCGCTGACGAGGATGCACGGGAGTGGAAGCCCACGCCGCGGCAGGCAGCCGCGGAGCAGTCGGCAGCCATTGCGGCGGCCACCGGCGGCAATATCGTTCTGGAGGAGACGTGGCGGGCGCAGACTGATGGATTCGAGCGCCCTGCGGGGCGGGGCGACCAAGAACTGCCGCTGGAGCGGACCATCAGCACTGATGGCCCGGTCAATCTCGACCAGTCCGATCCGCTGGCAGAAGCAGATTTTCACATGGCTTATGGTCTCTACGACCAGTCGGCGGATCTGCTTTCGGCAGCGATAAGCCGCGAGCCCGCGCGGCGCGACCTGCAGATGAAGCTGATGGATGTGCACTTCGTCTGGGAGAATCGCGACAGCTTCATCAAGGAAGCGCGAGCCTTGCGTGATCGCATCGGCAACGACGCCGATGCAGACTGGAAGCGCGTGCTGATCATGGGCAAGCAGTTGTGTCCCGACGAGGCGCTGTTCGCCGGCGGTGCCAGCACGGTAGCCGAGGACATGGACCTCGCCCTGACCGCCGCCGGCGGTGGAACCGTGGACTTGCCGATTGCCGGGGGCAGCGATGGCGGTCTCGATTTCGACCTCGGCGCCGACGAGACTGACGCCAACGCGCCGACCCAGCTCGCCGAGCGGCGCTGGTCGAATGCGCCAACGCAGGAAGTGCCGACGAAAGAGCTGCCCCGCGTGGATTCAGCGTCCACGATGGAGACGCCGACGATCGAGAGCCGTGCCTACCGCTCTTCGACGACCATGGAAATGCCCACGATCAAAGCGCAGACGCTGGGAGCACGGGGTTCCGATACCGGGCGTACGACGAAGATGCGGATTGCGGCGGAGGGGGCTGGCGAAGATCGCGGCGATCAGACGGCCGAAATCGATCTAGAGGAACTCGGCCTGGATCTTGCCGGTCTCGACGATGCGGCTAAGGACATGGCGACCGGCCTGCTGAACGTGTTGACGGATGATGACTCGCCCGTCGATTTCGATCTGGACCTGAGTGGCGAGGACCTCGACGGCGGGCTGCATGCCACCAATGACATGGACCGCAGACCGGAGTTGCACAACATCGTGCGCGCGATGGGTCGCGACGACAGCAAGCGTGGCAAGGATACGGTCGGCCAGCCGGGCCTGGCCGGCTCGGGCGACACCCGCAGCAGCCCGGCTCTTTCCGGCGGCCCACTGGACATCGAAATTGGCGATCTGGACGGCGGAGGCGATCTCACGGCAACGGGATTGCGCTCGCTTCGTCGCCCGGAAGACCCCACGATGACCGAGGTCGGTACCAAGCTCGATCTGGCCCGTGCCTATGTAGACATGGGCGATCCGGAAAATGCGCGAAGCATCCTGAACGAGGTACTGGAAGAGGGTGATCCTTCGCAACAGCAGGAAGCCCGCCACCTGATGGATCAGTTGCGCGGCTGAGTCGTGTGCCGCGCATTGCGATCGGGATCGAGTACGAAGGCACCCGCTATTGCGGCTGGCAGCGCCAGGAGCACGCACTCTCGATCCAGCAAGTGCTGGAAGAGGCTGTATCACGCGTTGCAGACGAGCCCGTCATCGTCAACGTGGCAGGGCGCACGGACGCCGGCGTGCACGCGGCCGGCCAGGTTGCCCATTTCGACACGGCTGCCACGCGCGATCCGCGGTCCTGGCTACTCGGGGTCAACAGTAATCTTCCGCACGATGTAAGCGTCAGCTGGGCGCGAGAAGTTGCTCCGGCATTCGACGCCCGTTACTCTGCGGTTGCCCGCACCTACGAGTACCTGGTCCTGAACCGGCCGGCTCGATCTGCCCTGTGGGCCGGGCGCGCCTGGTGGCTGCACGGATCGCTCGACGTGGAAGCGATGAGGGTCGCGTCGCGCTGCCTCATCGGCGAGCACGATTTCAGCGCGTTCCGTGCGGTACTGTGCCAAGCCAGATCGCCCATGCGCAGAATCGAGTTCCTCGACATCAAGCGCTCGGGGCCGTTCGTGCGCTTCACGGTGCGGGCAAACGCGTTTCTGCACCACATGGTGCGTAATCTGGTGGGCTCACTCATTCGCGTCGCCCGTGGCGAAGTGCCACCGGAGTGGATCCATCAGGTGCTTGTCGGCAGGGATCGCCGGGCTGCCGGGATGACGGCGCCGCCTGCAGGCCTGTCGCTCGTGCGTGTCCACTACCCGCAGTCGTGGGACATCCCGCCACCGGACCAGTGGCCCGCGGGCGACGGTGATCTGTAGGCGCCAGTTGATTATGATGCCAGCTACATGACCTGGTTCGAAAAGCTGATGCCGTCGCGGATCACGACGGAACGCAAGTCGCGTTCGGTCCCCGAGGGCATCTGGATCAAGTGCCCTGAATGCGGCGCCCAGCTCTACCGGGCCGAGCTCGAACGAAATCTTTTCGTTTGCCCGAAATGCGACCACCACATGCGCCTGTCCGCGCGCAGTCGCCTCGAAGTATTCCTCGACCAGGATTCCGGCAGGGAGATTGCCGAGCGCCTCGCGCCCCAGGATCCGCTCAAATTCAAGGATAGCAAGCGCTACCGTGACCGGGTCACGCAGGCGCAGAAGGAGACCGGCGAAAACGATGCGCTGGTCGCCATGACCGGCCTCCTGAAGGGACAGCCGGTTGTGGCTTCGGCGTTTGAATTCCGGTTCATGGGTGGTTCGATGGGCTCCGTCGTGGGCGAGAAGTTTGCCAGGGCCGCTGCCTACAGCCGCGATAACCGGATGCCGCTGGTCAATTTTTCCGCAAGCGGCGGTGCGCGCATGCAGGAGGCGTTGTTCTCGCTGCTGCAGATGGCGAAGACTAGCGCCGTGCTGGCGACTCTTTCCGAGGCGCGGGTTCCCTTCGTTTCGGTCCTCACGGACCCGACCACCGGGGGAGTTTCCGCCAGCCTCGGGATGCTCGGTGACGTCAATATCGCCGAACCGAAAGCACTGATCGGTTTCGCTGGTCCACGCGTGATTCAGCAGACGGTGAGGGAGACCCTGCCTGAGGGTTTCCAGCGCAGCGAGTTTCTGCTCGAGCATGGGGCGATCGACATGATCGTCGATCGTCGGCGCATGCGCGATGAGATTGCGGCGCTGCTCGCGAAGCTGATGAAACGTCCTGCGCCGGACGCCTGATGTCGCGCTCGGCTGGCCGGTCGCTGGCCGAATGGCTTGCGTGGCAGGAATCCCTGCATCCGAGATGGATGGAGCTTTCGCTGGATCGCGTCCGTACGGTCGCGAGCCGACTTGACCTGCGCCCCCCGCAGGGCGGTGTCATCACTGTCGGTGGCACCAACGGCAAGGGTTCCACGGTCGCGCTGCTCGAGCACATCCTCGCCGGCCAGGGGCGCAGGGTTGCTGCTTACACCTCACCCCACCTGGTGCGATACAACGAGCGTGTACGCGTCGATAGGCAGGAGGTAGCGGACGACGAACTGTGCCTTGCGTTCGCGGCGGTCGAGGAGGCGCGAGGCGACGTGCAGCTGACATTCTTCGAGTTCGGAACGCTGGCGGCACTTGTGCATTTCACACGCTGCGGTTGCGATTACTGGGCTCTCGAAGTCGGGCTCGGCGGTCGGTTGGACGCGGTAAACCTCATCGATGCGGACGCGGCGATCGTTACGACGGTTGATCTCGATCACCAGGAATACCTCGGCAATGACGTCGAATCCATAGCCGCTGAGAAGGCTGGAATTTTCCGCCGCGACCGGATAGCCGTGTACGGCGACTGGCCTGCACCCGCCAGCCTGAAGGCGGCTGCGGCTGCTGTTGGTGCGTCATTGAGCCGCCTCGGCGTCGATTTCGACTTTTCCCCGGACCGGCCGTACTGGCGGTGGCGGGGCGCACATGCCCGGTTGGAGGGCTTGCACTGGCCGCCCGGTGGTGCGCTTGCGCAGCTGCGCAATGCGGGCGCTGCCTTCGCCGCCCTGGAGCGGTTGGACCCGCGGCTGCTCGGCAACACTGACGTCCTGAATGCCGCGATTCTCGGTTCCAGGCCACCCGGAAGGTTTCAGCAGGTCCTGCGCGAGCACGAGTGGATTCTCGACGTTGCGCACAACCCGCAATCCGTCGCCGTGCTCTCCGCGCAACTGGCATCGCTGCCGCCGACAGCGGATTGCACGATCGTGCTCGGAATATTCGCCGACAAGGATCTGGCCGCGTTTCCCCGGGAGCTGGCCCATCTCGTGCGGCGCTGGATCTGCTGCAGGGTTACCGATCCGCGTGCCCGAGACGCCGAGTCCATCGCCATGCTGCTTCGGGCCAGTGGCTGTGAGGTCGTGGCCGCCTGCGACGGACCGGAATCGGCGTTGCGCGAGGCCGCGCGCGTAACCGAGCGTGGCGGAAGGATCATAGTCTGCGGCTCGTTTCGCATGGTCGGCCCCGCACTCCACTGGCTTGGAATATACTGAAAACGAAGGATCCCCCGGGCGGCGCGCATGGAGCGAAATCTGCAGGAGCGAATGATCGGCGCAGCCGTGCTGGTGGCGGCGCTGGTGTTTGTTGCGCCTGTTCTGCTAGATGGTGACGCCGACCAGGGCGTAGATGCCGACGTTCCGGGACAGCGGAGCGATGAGCTGCGGACCCATGTTTTTCGCCTTGATGAAGCGCGTGCGCCGCCAGCCGTTTCCACACCTGGGCCACCTCTGCCTGCGGTCGAACAGGCGGAGGAGGTCGGCAATCCGCCGGTCGGACCCGGGAATGCAGCGGTCCTGGCTGCCGTATCGGCGCAACCTCCGGCCCAGCCTCCGCCCGCCGCAGCGAAACCGATTCCCCCCGAGCCCACCGCAGCATCCCTGCCCCCGAAACCAGTCGCTGGCGGCTGGGTCGTCCAGGTGGGGACCTTCGGGCAGAAAGCAAACGCCGAGAGGCTGGTGGCCTCGCTGGCGAAAAAGGGCTTCAAGTCCTTCCTGAGTCCGATGGACCGCGACGGCAAGGTCCTCTATCGAGTTCACGTGGGTCCGGCCGGCAGCCGGTCCGATGCCGAACAGCTGCGCGAGCGCCTCGTGGCGGCCGGACAATCCGGCCAACTCGTCGGTCCCTGAGTCGTGACCAGCCTGCCGCTGACCGGGCTCGATTACGCTTTCATCGCCATTCTGGGAATGTCGCTCCTCGTCGGGCTAATGAGGGGGCTGGTACGCGAGGCATTGTCGCTGGCTGCATGGGGCGCCGCGATCTGGGCCGCCGGCCAGTACGACAGTCAGGTCGCGGCCCAGCTCGGCGGAATTTTCGATAACGCCTTGTTGCGCATCTGGGCGGCCCGCGCTGCGATACTGATCGCGGTCCTGCTCGCCGGCGGCATCGCCGGCTGGCTGATGGGCATGCTGGTCAACGCATCGGGCCTGTCGACCGTCGATCGCTCGGTCGGTGCCGTATTCGGACTCGTGCGCGGGATCGTCCTGGTGGCCATCGTGGCGATTGCAATCCAGCTTGGCGGGCTCGCCGATCAACCTTGGTCGCGACAGTCGAAACTGTTACCGTATGTCACGCCCATCGTCGACGCGCTGCGGTCGGTGGCGGACGACAAGCTTCGCTCGCTGTCCGTCGGTTTGCACGCCGGTCAAGCGGCCGCCTCCGCTGTTGTTTCCAGGAGTTTATAGTCCGTGTGCGGCATAGTTGGCATCGTCGCTCAGCGTCCGGTCAACCAGTTGCTCTACGACTCCCTCACGGTGCTGCAGCATCGCGGACAGGATGCCGCTGGAATAAACACCGATGACGGTGGCACGCTGTACAGCCGCAAGGCGCTGGGTCTCGTCCGCGATGTCTTCCAGGAGCGGCACATGTTGCGGCTCAAGGGCAACATGGGAATCGCACACACCCGCTATCCGACGGCAGGCTGTTCCAGTTCCTCGGAGGCTCAGCCTTTCTACGTGAATTCGCCGTACGGCATCTGCCTCGCCCACAACGGCAACCTTACCAATGCCGCCGAGCTGAAAGACCTGCTCGTCAATCACGACCGGCGACATCTCAACACCGGCTCCGACACGGAGGCGCTGTTGAACGTATTCGCCGACGAATTGCAGCGCCAGAGCGGGCGCAAGCTCACGCCGCGGGGTATTTTCGCTGCGGTTGGCGGCGTGCATCGACGCTGCCGTGGCGGCTACGCCGTGGTTGCAATGATCCTTGGGCACGGCATCGTGGCATTCAGGGATCCTGACGGGATCAGGCCGGCCTGCCTCGGGCGGCGGGATACACCGGACGGACCGGAGTACATCGTCGCGTCCGAAAGCGTTGCGCTTGATGCACTGGAATTCGAACTCGTGCGCGACATACTGCCCGGTGAGGCAGTCTATGTCGAGTCAGGCGGGAAGCTTCACAGTCATCCCTGTGGCGGGCCGCGCAACCACACGCCGTGCATATTCGAGTACGTCTATTTCGCGCGCCCTGATTCGATCATCGACAAGGTGTCCGTCTACAAGGCCCGCCTGCGCATGGGCGAACGGCTCGCTGAAAAGATACTTAGGGAGCGTCCTGATCACGACATCGATGTCGTGATACCCATTCCGGATTCGAGTCGTACCAGCGCGCTCGAGGTCGCCCACCGCCTGGCCGTGAAGTACCGGGAGGGATTCATCAAGAATCGTTACATCGGTCGCACGTTCATCATGCCGGGTCAGGAGATCCGGCGCCAGTCAGTGCGCCGCAAACTCAATGCCATCGATCTCGAGTTTCGCGACAAGAACGTCCTGCTGGTGGACGACTCGATCGTGCGTGGCACGACCTCGCGGCAGATCATCGAAATGGCGCGCGAGGCGGGTGCGCGGCGCGTCTATTTCGCGTCGGCATCACCACCTGTGCGGTTTCCGAATGTTTACGGCATCGATATGCCTGCAGCGACGGAGCTTGTTGCGGCGGGCCGTACGGATAAGGAAGTGGCGGATTTAATCGGTGCTGATTGGCTGATCTACCAGGATCTCGATGACCTCGTGCGCGCTGTGTGCCACGACAACAGCGATATCACCGAATTCGACACATCCTGTTTTTCAGGACGGTATGTCACGGGGGACGTGACGCCCCAGTACCTCGCACGCCTGCAGGAAGAGCGCGCGGACGGCGCCAGGGCGAAACTCGCGAGCGCCTCGGATGACAGTCCGGAGGACGACGCAGCCGACGTCGAAATCGTTCCACATGCACGCAGCCGCGCCGGGTCCGGTTGATGTGTTCTGCCGGGCGTTGCCTCCAGCGGCCCTGCCGCGTGGTGCCGTCCGGTCGTGAGTGATTTGCGAATATTCGTCATCGAAGAAAACGCCGAGTTCCGGCGGTTGCTGAGTCACCACCTCTCGACGCGGTGGCCGGCCGCGGTCGTCCAGTCCTACGATCCTTCGGTCTCCGGGCCATTGCCGCAGTCTTTTTCAGGCGCCGGCAGCGACGTGGTATTGCTCGGGGATGCGGTTGGGCGCGGGGATGTGCTCGAGTGGATACGCCAGCTGCGACGCACCCCGAGGTTTCCGCCGATCGTCGTGCTGGGCAGCGGCGGCGAACAGCAGATCGTCGATACAGTTCGCGCAGGCGCTGACAACTACGTCCAGCGTTCAGGCATGACGCACGCGCGTCTCGTCGAGGCCATAGAACGCGCGCTGGCGCTGCGACAGCGCAACGCTGAGCTGCCTGTCAGTGGTTCCGGGTCAGGTTCGGGCCCGAGGCTTGCCGGCCTGCCCGGATATGAACACGTGCGTACGCTCAGCGACGGTGAAGTCGCGTCGGTGCACCTTGCTCGTCAGCGGGCGAGTGGCCGGATGGTCGTGCTCAAGGTGCTGCGGCAGATGCCGGATTCGGCCAGTGAAAAGCACTTTGACCGCTTTCTCCAGGAGTACGAGCTGATCGCCCGCATCCAGCATGCGAACGTCATCCGCATCTACGAACTGGGTATTGCCGACGACCAGGCTTTCATCGCCATGGAGTACTGCAGCCGCGGCAGCCTGAAACGCCGAATCGCCGAGGGCATGGGGGAGGACGACGTCTGGCGCACGATCCGGACGATCGCCGGGGCGCTGCAGGCACTCCATGCAGTCGGCATCTGCCACCGCGACCTGAAGCCAACCAATATCATGTTCCGTGAAGACGACAGCCTGGCCATCATCGATTTCGGCCTCGCCAAGCAGGCAGCATTCAAGGGCGGAATCACCGGCACCGGCGCGATCTTCGGTACCCCCTATTACATGAGTCCCGAACAGGGGCAGGGGAATCCGGTCGGCCAGCGCAGCGACATCTACAGCCTCGGCATTATCCTGTACGAGGCGCTGACGGGTCGGAAGCCGTACGACGGGCCTGCGGCCATGTCGGTGATCATCCAGCATCGTGATGCGCCGCTTCCGCGCCTGCCGCCGGAACTCGTGCGTTACCAGCCCGTTCTGGACCGCATGCTGGCGAAAAATCCCGCCGATCGCTTCCAGGGCATCGACGAATTCCTCGCCTGGCAGTTACCCACCGCTGCCGGCCGCTTGGCGATCTAGTCGAACGGCAGCGATTCGGTTTCGTATCGGCCACCACTGGCCGAGAGCGTGCTGCCGTGTTCGTACCAGTCACCCAGTACGATGCGTGTGCAGGCATTGCCATCGACCAGTACTTCGTGCCGCCCAGGGCGGTGGGTATGCCCATGGATGAGGACGCGGCAACCGCTGGAGCGGAACTGGCCCGTCACGGCTGTCGCATTCACATCCATGATGGCGGGTGACAGGCTCCTCGCATGGCCGCGGCTGCGGCGTCTGCCGATGTCGCCGGCTGCCTTTCGCCAGGTTCGCGGCAGCGCCAGAAACAGCGCCTGCAGGGTGGGGTGATGCACGCGGCGGCGGTAGCGCTGGTAGGTATGATCGTCCGTGCAGAGCAGGTCGCCGTGCATGAGCAGTACCGGTTCGCCCGCGATTCTCACTACGGCGGGATCCGCGATGACCTCGGCGCCCGTTCGCGACGTAAACCGGGAGCCGAGCAGAAAATCGCGGTTGCCGCGCATGATGCGGCAGCGATGGCCGGCGGCCGTATAGGCCCGGATTCCCTCGACCACCGCTGCCGAGTGCGGGTCATCGGCATCGTCGCCTATCCAGAATTCGAAAAGGTCCCCAAGAATGTAGAGCGTGCCGGTTGTCGTGGCGCGCCCAGCGAGGAACCGGAGAAACGCGCAAGTTGCGGCGGGACGCCCCGGGTCGAGATGCAGGTCGGAGACGAACAGGCAATCGTCGTTCACGGCGACGAACCCGGCTCCACGACTACCCGCTTGATGACCACGGGCTCCGGTGGCACACCCGTCAGGCCCTTGCGTTCGATGGTCTCGGTGTTGGCGATGGCTTCGGCAACTTCCAGGCCCTCGAGTATGACCCCGAACACAGCGTACCCCCACCGGGTCGGCTTCGGATCCAGCGAGGAGCGGTTGTCTGCCAGATTGAAATAGAACTGCGAGTTGGCTGAGTGCGGGTCATTTGCCCGGCCCATGCCGATGGTGCCGCGGAGGTTGCCGAGGCCGTTTCCTGACTCGTTGAATATCGGCGGTGCCGGTTGTCGCGGTTCCAGCTGCGCGTCGTACCCGCCGCCCTGCACGATGAACCCGGGAATCACGCGGTGGAAAATGGTCCCGTCGTAGTAGCCTCTCGTGACGTAATCAAGAAAGTTCTTCGCGGTGATGGGTGCGCGGGTTTCGTCGAGGTCGATCACGATGGCACCGGCAGAGGTTTCCAGTCGTACGCGCGGACCGGCTGCCGCCGGTACGTTGCAGCCCAGCGCTGCGACTATTGCCCAAGCGAATGCCGCCTGTCTCACGCTACACCTGCCCGTGCGCCGGGGCCCGTGTCGAATAACGCCCGGCCCATTTCAGCTGCGCGCAGCGTGTTCTGAACCAGCGTGGCCACTGTCATTGGTCCTACCCCGCCAGGGACCGGCGTGATCCACGCCGCCCTCGCCGCGGCGCCGTCGAAATCCACGTCGCCTGCCAGCTTTCCGTTTGCGAGTCGCGTGATACCGATGTCGAGTACGGTCGAGCCTTCGCGAATCCAGTCTCCGGGAATCAGGCCGGGCTTGCCGACTGCCACGGCAAGAATCTCGGCGCTCTCGACGCAGGCGCGAAGGTCCCGCGTGAAACGGTGCGCAACCGTGGTGGTTGCACCCGCAAGCAGCAACTCGAGCGCAAGCGGTCGGCCGACGTGATTGGAGGCGCCGACGACGACTGCGTGTCGCCCCTTCGGATCCACGCCGATCCGACGCAGCAGCGTCATGACGCCGAACGGCGTGCAGGGGCGCAGCATCGGAATGCGCTGGGCCAGCCTGCCCAGGGTGTAGGGATGGAAGCCGTCGACGTCCTTCAGCGGCGTGATGCGCTCGATGACAGTAGCTTCGTTGATGTGCGCCGGCAGCGGAAACTGCACGAGAATGCCATCGATCGCCGGGTCGTTGTTGAGCGAATCGATGAGCTTGAGCAGCGTATCCTGCGTCGTCGTCGCGGGCAGGTCGTGGTCGCGCGCGACGATGCCCACTTCCTCGCAGGCCGTGCGCTTGTTACGCACGTAGATCTGCGAGGCCGGGTCGCTGCCCACGAGGATCACCGCGAGCCCGGGGGCCCGGTGGCCGGCATTCCTCCGCGCTGATATCTGCTGGCGGACTTCGTCACGGATCGTCTGTGCGATGCCACGACCGTCGATGATTCGCGCTGTCATGCTCGTTGGGGCCGTTGCCATGCACTGGCGGTTGCCGGGGCGGGGCACACGATACCAGAGGGCTCCTGTTCCACCCGCAAATTGACGCTTTACCGAGCCCTCCTTATCATCCCGCCGCCCCGCCGGGGGACGGCTATAATGCGCGCCTCGAGGTCTGGCAAACCGGAAGTCGGGGCATAGCGCAGTCTGGTAGCGCATCTGCTTTGGGAGCAGAGGGTCGGCGGTTCGAATCCGTCTGCCCCGACCACTTCCGGATGCATTCCCGCCGTGCGAAAGCACGGGCGGCCGGGCCTTTGGACCGGGCGCCTGTAGCTCAACGGATAGAGCACCGACCTTCTAAGTCGGGGGTTGCAGGTTCGATTCCTGCCAGGCGCGCCAAGCTGGCAAGCCGGCAGCGGACGATCGTTGGTGGGCGTAGCTCAGTTGGTAGAGCCCCGGATTGTGATTCCGGCCGTCGTGGGTTCGAGTCCCATCGTCCACCCCAGTCCGCCGCCTGGGTAGTTTGAGAGGGTAGAAGTATTTGTGGGCTTGAAAAGCCCCACCCGTCATCGTGGGTCGTTAGCTCAATTGGTAGAGCAGCGGACTCTTAATCCGTTGGTTGTAGGTTCGATTCCTACACGGCCCACCACGTTTTCTTGACTAAGGCACAAATCTCGGCACACTCGATACCTGAATCCCTTGGGATTACGGGGCGTTAAGCGTCGTCAGCGGGGGATAAAAAATGCCCCAGTCGGGGCGGCAACCCCGACCAGGCCTGTCACCACCACGGGCATTGGAGTGCAACAGTGGCAACGATCCGCACGATATCGGGTAGGCGGGGCACCGTCTATAGAGCTGCAGGCGCTGCTGCAGGCGTGCCGGGAATCGAAGTCACCGGAGCTGTACCCGGCTGTACTGCTGTCGGTTACGACGGGGGCACGGCAGGGGGAAATCATGGGGATGCGCTGGGAGTGCGTGGACTTCAAGCACAAGCTCGTCCACGTTCCGAAAACCAGGAATGGCGACGCCCGCACCCTGCCCATCGTGGACGAAGCCCTGCGGCTGCTTAAGGAGCGCCGCGAGACTGACGGCACGGTAAAGCTGATGCGGTCATGCAAACCCAGGAGCGCGGTGGCGTCATCGTTTTTATCGGCAGCTTTAGCGGCTTGCGGCCTTCGCCCGGCAGCGCGATGTACGGCGCGGCCAAAGCGGCGGTGATCAGCTTGGCCAGCTCGCTGGCCGTCGAATGGGCACCCAAAGTACGTGTGCTGGCAGTCAGCCCCGGTTTAGTGCGCACCGAGCAATCGCACATCCGCCATGGCGATGAAAAAGGCATCGCGGCGGTGAGCGGCCGACCTTTCTTGATGCGGCCCAAGGACATTGAAACCATGAACCAACGCACCGCCGTGGCACGCGCCACCCCAATGACCCAGCAGCAGGAGTAAGCGCGTGGCTGAACCTTCATGGATGGACAGCGCCCGCGCGCTGGTCGGCAAAGAATACGGGCGTGTCTACGCTTGGGACAAAGTCAACGCGCCCATGATCCGCCAATGGTGCGAAATCATGGGGGTGGACGCTTCGCCTTACTTGGTCGAAGGTGTAGTCCACGCGCCCGAGGCCATGCTGCAAGTGTGGTGCATGGAGGGCTTTACGCTCAACAACTACCCGCCTGGCTCCACCACCGAAAACCCCTACGAAGTCCTCAAGCTGATGGAGGCCCAAGGCCTG
>VGVH01000010.1 GCA_016874095.1 Gammaproteobacteria bacterium
GCCGCTGCAACTGAGAGCGAACGCGGTGGATACGTTGAGCGGTCCGACGGCGAGGGAGCCGGCGGTGGGTCGGGAGCCGGACCAGCCGCCGGAGGCGCTGCAGGCGGAGGCGTTGCTGCTGCTCCAGGTCAAGGTGGCGGAAGCCCCGGCGCTGAGGCTGCTCGGCGTGGCGGTGAGGCTGAGGGTGGGGGCAGGGGCCGGCGGCGGCGTGGTGCCGCCACCACCGCCACCGGGGGTGCCCGGTGCGGCAATCGGCTGGGTGGAGATGATCAGCTCGTCGTACCAGGTCGAGGCGTTCTCATGGGTCTCGGCCGAGGACTTGTCGGTGTGATAGGGCAGCAGCCACACCTTGCCGAACTCCGCCTGCGGGTGGCCGTCACCGATGCCCCAGCCATTGGTGTAACCGGGGTCCCCGGCGGTATCGGGGTTGATGCCGGTGGCCGCATCCCAGTGCTGGCCGCGGGGGATGACCAGGTTGTCCTGGCGGTGGGCGAACTGGAAGGGCTCACCGTCGCGGGCGACGTAGAACTCGTAGGTGGAGTTGATGAACCCCGGCTGCTCGCGGCGGCTGGCGCTGGAGTAGGCGCGCCCCTCCGGCCCCATGCGCAGACGCACCATGAAGGTCATCCACTCATCGGGCACGTAAAACAGGCAGCCGGCGGTGTTGGGGTTGTCGCCGTGGTGGGTGCAGGTGTAGCGGTCGCTGGCGTCGCGGCGCTGGTTCTGCTCGGTGTAGCCGAGATCAGCCCCCAGCGCCTGCTGGAACCCGGAGTACCGGCCGCACTCGATGTAGCCCTGCGGGTAGCGCCGGGCATAGCCGTTGACCAGCACCACCTGCGCCTCCGAGCAGGCGTTGGCGCTGATGCGTGAGCCGTCGGCACGCCGCCGATCGCCCTGGGCGATGATGATCTGCTTCCACTCCCCGCCGGTGCCGCTGCGCTCCTGGTAGTTGTGCTCGATCAGGTAGCGGTCGAAGCGCTGGCGCCACTGCAGGTAGAACTCCTCGTTGGCGCCGAACTGCACCGACAGATCGTCGCGGAAGTTGATCGCCAGCTGCCCGGCGCTGCCGGCCGTGGAGTTGGAGAGGATGTCAAAGCGCACCGAACCGGCGCCGGAGGCCCGCGTCTGCGTGTCCCAGGCATTAGGACGGCAGCCCGGGGCGTACTCCGGGCGGCAGGAGGTGCGGTCATAGACGTAGTCGAGCCACTGCGCCTGGGTGTCAAAGCCCAGTGCCCGCACCACCCCGGGGGCCGCCGCCCGTGCGGCGAAGTCGGCATCGGCCGCCGCCGAGGGGCCCGTGCCACCGGTCTCGCCGGTGCCGCCGGTGCCGCCGGTGCCACCGGTCTCGCCGGTGCCGCCGGTCTCGCCGGTGCCGCCGGTCTCGCCGGTGCCGCCGGTGCCGCCGCCATCGCCCGCCTGCACCGTCACGGTCACCGTGTTGGCCACCGTGCCGGCGCTGCCCGTGCACGACAGGCTGAAGCTGGTGCTGGCCGTCAGCCCCGAGAGCAGCTGGCTGCCACTGACCGGGCGGGTCCCCGACCAGCCGCCCGAGGCGCTGCAGGCGCTGACGTTCTGCCCGCTCCAGTTCAGGGTGCTGGCGCCCCCGGCCGTAACCGTCGCCGGCGTGGCCGTCAGGCTCACCGCCGGGGCCAGCGGTGCCGTGCCCGTGCCATCGGTCAGGCGGTAGGCGTACACGCTGCCGGAAATGTGGTGCACCACCACATAGGCGTTGTAGGCCGGCATGTACTGGAACCGACCAAACGTGCCCCAGTAGCCGCTGTCCACGTACGGGTCGCCCGGGTCCACCGCGTTGGTGGCCGTGTGCTCGCTCCACACCCGCGTGTCCAGGTTCAGGCTGTAGATCGCGCGGCCCCCGCACCACCCGACCAGCCGATCCGCCCGGCTGTCGTACACCAACCCCGGCCCGTCGCAGCCGACCACCGCCTGCGGGCCCGTCGTCGCCAGCGTCTGGCGCGCGCCCACCGTGCCGTTGGCCGCCACCTCGTACAGGAACGCCCGGTTGCGACCCACCTCCACAAAGCGCCGGCGCACCGTGTCCAGCGCCCCGCTCAACCCCAGCGCCCCGTGGCCCGATCCGGCCATCGTCCAGCCGCCACTGGCCCCGTCAAAGGCACCGGACACGTTGTTGCCGATCACCACCACCCGGCGCGACAGCGGGTCGTAGTCACTCGTCATGTTGTAGTGCGTGAAGGCCGAGGCCTGCGCACTCGGCGGCCGACCCAGGTTCGACCACACCCCGGCCGTGAAGTCGTACAGATACGTGTTGCCGTCGGCATAGCCCTCCGGGTAGCGCGCGCCCCCAGGCGATACGAACAGCGCGTCCTGATCCGGCAGGTACTCCAGGTGATCGTAACTGTGCTGCGAGGTCGGGCTGCCGCTGCTCGGGTCCGTCAGCCGCCGCCAGCTGCCAGCCGCTACATCAAATGCGTAAAGCTCGTTGCCCGCGTAATCAGCGTGGCCACCACCCCACACAATCAACCGGTTGCGCCGCGTGTCATACGTCCCACCGCTCCACGCCGCCATGATGTTGCGCGGATTACCGGCCGGCACCGGACTCGGCAGTACGGCGCTCAGGTTGGAGTTGGGGAACTGGTACCACTGACCAGGTTGCAGATCGTCCATCGGACCGGCGAGCGCACTCGCACCGATCGCCGTGGTGACCGCACCGACAATACCAACCCAACGCGCCGCAATCGCCATCCGCGACATCCTTTGCAGCCCCGCTGTCTGCGGCTCGCCCGAGCTGCAGACCGGTGGCTTTGTGGCCCGGCCTCACGACCGGTGTACCGTCAAGAATGCGCTGCAGGATGAGCGGTCACATAAAGGCTGGATAGGACGCACTTCACAAATCGAGTAAATCGGGCGCGGCCGGGCATAACAGCGAAAACCCTGGAAAAGCGGCGCCTAACGCTGCCAGACAGCAGCTGCACGATGGCACTGCCGTGGGATGCACGGCACATCGGTCATCGCCCACAGGAACTGTTGAGATCAGTGGGCCCGCTCAGGCGATTACGTCAACGCCAGGCAAAAGGACTCGACAAGACCCTCGCCGAACACCGGTCGCGGGGGCGTGGTTATTGGAAAGAATGCGGGTGCCGGGTCGCAGCTTCGCAGCTTTTCAAAAAGCTGCGAAGCTGCGACCCGGCACCCTAAACGACCCGGCACCCTAAAGCAAAAGCTAAAGGGCACCCTAAACGACACCGTAGATCATCAGGTGATGCTCGCCCTCTTCTGCCACGGTGAGCCCGGTCAGTCTTGCGTGGGCGAGCTGCCCGCGGACTTCATCTGGTTCAAACGCCGCACAAAGGGAGTTGAAGTAATCGCGTCGCAGGACCTCGGGCTCGTTCGCGGACTCGCGCTGCACGATTGCCGCTGCTGCCTCGGCCGAAGCCGGCCGGCGCAGGTCGGCGACGAAGACGCGGCAACCGCGATTCGCGTGTTCACAAATGGTCTGCCACAACACCTGCGGGCGATGGAGCTGGTGAAGCAGGCTGTGCGACATGACGAGCTGCCACGGCCGCTGCGGCAGCTTCGGCGATGGCACGATCGCCTCCAGCAATGTCACGCGCTGCGCAAGGGCTGAATCCTTCGCGATATCGGCCTGGGCCAGATCCAGCATCGCTGCCGAACCGTCGACGCCAAGGAATCGCGCGGTCGGAAAAGCCCGCGCGAAGCGCAGCAGCACGTCACCCGAACCACAGCCGATGTCGAGCACGTCACCGTCTGGGAGAAAGCCGGGGAACAACCGCCGGAAGACGTTGAGCCGCTCGCCATGCGGTACGCTGAAATCCGCCTCGTGGTAGGCGAGCGCCTGCGCTGCGTCCTCCATCAGCTCCGGTTCGGGGATGCGCTCCACCGGTGCCGATCAGCGACGCCGACGGGCGAGGCCGATGAGCAGTGCCACGAGCCCGGCGAGACCGAGGGTACCGCCGCCTCCGCCTCCCCCACCGCCGCCGGGCGTGCTTACGGTCACGTCGGTGAAATCCTCCAGCCCCAGGTTGTCGGTCACCGTAAGTCGCAGCACGACGGATGCTCCAGGTGCTGGCGCATCCAGCGTCGCAACCGGCGTATTGGCGCCGCTCAGGTTCGCGCTGCCGCTGCGGACCGTCCAGGCGAAACCCGTGAGCGTGCGCGAATCGGCAGGAGCGCTGTCCGAACCGTCCAGCACCACCGGCTGCCCGCTCACGACCGTCGCCGGCGCATCGATTATCGCGATGGGCCGGAGCGCAGCGGCCACGCTCACGGCAGCGTCCAGCATGCCCGCGCCGCAGGTCGAGGTCGTGCAGGCGCAGGCCAGCGTATCGTCGACCGTGTTCGGACAATTGGCGAGGCCAAGGGACGCAGCAGACGGGAACGACCGGGCGGACTGCTGCAGCCGCTCGCGCAATTCGGCGGGAGCCAGGTTGCTGTTCACCGCCAGCATCAGCGCGGCAGTGGCCGCTACCAGCGGTGCCGAGAAGCTGGTGCCGACGTTGGCGTCGAGCTGGTCGGTATAAATCGCCGTGGTGGCAACCGTGGTTCCGGCATTGCTGGTGGTGTCGAGTGAGAAGAGGCAAGGCCCGCCTGTGTTCACGCAGTTGCCACCCGGCGCCGCCAGGGTGACCTCCGGCCCGAGGCTGCTGTAGCCCACCTTGGCCCCCGTCGCGCGCAAACCTGCCACGGCGACTGCCCCGTCGCAATTCGCGGGCGCGTCGACCGGCCCCGTCTCGTTGCCCGCCGACGCCACGACGACGGCCCCGGCCTCCACGACCTCATCGACCGCCGCCTGGTAGCTGTTCGTGCAATTTCCCAGGGCACCGAGGCTGATGTTGATGATCCGCGCCGGAAACGGGTTGGCCGGGACGGTATCGACACTCAAGCCGGCAGCCCAGCGCATGCCCTGGATGATGTCGGAGTTGTAGCCACCGCATTTGCCGAGCACACGCACCGGCAGGATCCAGCCGTCCCAGGCAGAACCGGCAATGCCGGTCGCATTGTCCGTCAGCGCGCCGATCATCCCGGCGATGCGTGTGCCGTGCCAGGAACTGTTCGTGACCAGGCAGCCCGCGAAGAACGAAGTTGCGGCTTCGCCGGACGTCACCCAGTCGCCGGGATCCGTCGGGTCGGCGTCCCAGCCATTGCCGTCGTTCGCCGTGCGGAATCCACCGCCGCTGTCCGGGCCGACGAAATCGCGTCCGGGCAGTACGCGCCCCCCGCTGCCGAAGACACCGAGATCGGGATGGCTCGACAGAACGCCGGTGTCGAGCACGGCGACGATGACTTCCTCCGAGCCCGTGGTCGTGTCCCAGGCCGCAACCGCATTGATCGCAGAGGCCTCCGTCGCCTGCAGGTACCACTGCCCGGTGAACAGCGGATCGTTCGGCGTTGCATGCGGCCGGGCGCGCGCATCGGGCTCGACGAACGCAACATCTGGATCCGCCGCGAGCCGCGCCAGTGTTACAGCAAGCGCTTCGCCCGACTGCGGGTCCGGCAACTCGACGACGGCCATCCGCGGACCCAACGAACGCTGTGCACGGAAGCCGATGCCGCTGCGGACTCCGAGCGCCTGTGCCTTCCCGGCAGCCGAGGCGGAACGGACAACTGCGTCGCCCTGCGCACGGAAGCCGACGATGAGCCGCTGCGCCGGCTCGTCCGCGGCAGCGACGCTCGCGACCATGGCGAGAAGGATTCCGACTAGTACACGTCCGCGCATGACCCATCCCGATCCGGACAACACCCTTCGCGCGATCATAGCGCAGCGCGACGGTGCAACTCAGCGCTGTGCGCCGGACTCGTCGAAGTCGCCGATACGCTTTGCCGCGCCGCGCCGGATCAGCACCGCGCGACGTCGCAGGAAACGCGTCAGCCCTGATGCACCCAGTCGCGACGGTCCCATACCTGACAGTCGGAAGGAATTCTTCTCCGCGTCAAAGGCTTCGGTGGTGAGGCCGCCGTCGTTGATGCTCACGGCGCCCGCCGCGAGACGCGCCGCCACCGCCCGCGCCTCCGCCTCGTCGCCTATCACCGCAGCCGAGAGGCCGTAGACGGAATCGTTGGCGAGCGCGACGGCGGAGTCCAGATCGTCGAACGACATCACCGGAATCACCGGACCGAAGGTCTCCTCGGTCAGCAGTTTCATCGTGTGATCGACCTGCGTCACGACGGTCGGCCTGAGCCACGATCCCCCTCCATGCCGCTCGATCGCGCCGCCGGTGAGGATCTTCGCTCCGCGGGCGCGCGCGTCGTCGAGCTGGGCGGCGATGATGTCCGCCTGTTTCGCGAAAATGAGCGGCCCCAGGTTCCCGCGGCTCGCGTCTGGCCAGCTCAGTTCCACAGCCGCGGCCTGGCGCAGGAGCGCCGCGAGAAAGGCGTCATGGATGCGCCGGTCGACGTAGACGCGCTCGAGCGACTGGCAGGCCTGGCCGGTGGCCTGTACCGAAGCGCGCAGCACGACCGCAGCAGCGAGCTCCGGTTCCGCCGATGCGAGCACGATCGCCGGATCCTTGCCCCCCAGCTCGAGGCAGCAAGGGATGAAGTGCCGGGCGCAGCACTCGGCGACCTTGCGCCCCGTCGCCACGCTGCCGGTGAAGCAGATGAAATCCGCCGCGCCGACCAGCGCGGCGCCGGTGGCACCGTCACCCTCGATCATCGCGAACACGCCGGCGAGCTCCGGGTGCCTGCGCACGCTCGCCATCAGCGGCGAGATGAAGCGCGGCGTCACTTCGCTCGGCTTCACGATGACGGCGCATCCCGCCATCAGCGCTGGTATCGCGTCGAGCATCGACAGCAGGAACGGGAAGTTCCACGGGCTGATGACACCGACGAGCGGGTATGGCACGAGTTGAGTGTCGATGACGATGCCCGGGGCGACCGAGGGTTTCTCGGCCGACGGGCGCAGCAATGCGCCGGCCAGCGCGGCATAACCCGCGACGATCCCAGAGAGCGTCGCGAATTCCTCCCGCGCGAGGCGCCGGCGGCCGGTGTCGGTGGCGAGCGCGTCGAGCAGCGCCGAGTGGTCCGCCATCAAGCCGTCAACCCATGCCCGCAGCACCGTAGAACGATGTGCTGCACCGGACGCGGCCCATGCGGGCTGCGCCGCGCGCAAGCGGCGCGCGAGATCGACCAGCGCCGGCTCGGCCAGCGGCTGGATCGTGCAGTCGTCAGCGCCAGTGCGCGGATTCCGCACCGGCAGCGAGCGTGCCGCGGTCATCATCTGGCCGGCGGGGTCATCTTGCGGAAGGCGGTCCAGCTCGTCTCGTCGGGACGCTCGTGTCCATCAGCTGACCAGCCTGTCGACTTTCGCGGCACAGATGAAATCGTTTTCGGTCAATCCGCCGACCGCGTGTGTCCACCAGGTCACGCGGCAGCGCCCGTAGGTCACCTCGAGATCCGGGTGGTGGCCCTCCTCGTTCGCGATCCAGGCAACCGCGTTCGCGAAACCCATCGTGCGATGGTAGCCATTGAACTCGAAGAGGCGGCTGATCGACTTGCCATCGGCAGCAAGCGACCAACCCGCGTCCAGCGCACCGAGCATTTCGCGCACGGCGCTGGCGTCGAGCGCCGGCACGCCGCCTTCGCAGGGCTTGCAGCGCTTCGCGGTCAGGTCTTCTGCGTTCGCCATGACCGGCACTTTCCGCCGAGTGGCGCTAAGCCGTCAAGGGCCATACTGCCGCAGGTCGTTCGGGCACGCTGCCGAGATGACGGCGGCCGTCGAATCGCGACTGGGTCCTTTCCCGCTGGCTGCAGGAGTCACGGCGCGACTCATCGGCATCCGCTGCGGTTTCGCGCTGGCCGCCGCCGGGTACGCATCGATGGGTCTGGTCGACGATCCGCTGGGCGGCGGCATGATCGCGGCGGCGGTCTTCGCGGGCCTCGGCGAAGCGAGTGCGGTCGTCTGTGCCGGAGTCTTCATCGGCCAGGAGGCGCCACGCGAGGGCCGCGGCGTGATCTTCGGCACCTACGGGCTGTCCGGTTCGCTCGGCATGATCTGCCTCACCTCGCTTGGCGGCCTGTTGTACGACCGCATCGGGCCCACCGCGCCGTTCCTGATGATGGGCGCAGTGAACGCTCTGGTGGTGGCTGCACTTCTCAGCGTGAAGCCGCGAGCGCCGCGCTGAAGTGCCGCCGGCCCCAACCGAGCAGCAAAGCCGCGGCGAGCGCGGCTGCGCCGGTCACCAGCGCGAGCGAACGGCCGACGGCGAGTTCGTTGCCGAAGATGTAGTCGGTTGCGAGCGCCGTCGCCAGCGGACCGATTCCCATGCCGATGATGTTGAGGAAGAACAGATAGAGCGCTGACGCCACGGCACGATTCGCGGCCGGCGCCAGCACCTGCAACGCAGCCGGCGCCGCGCCGTAGGCGAAGGTGCTGAAGAAGAGCAGCGGCGCGTACAGCGCCAGCATCACATCCAGCGTATCGACCACCGGCGCAAACACGCCAAATGCGAGGCAGCCTGCCGCGCTGATCACGCCGACCCGCAGTGGCGCGTCGGACCGCCCCGCCGCCTGCCAGCGGTCCGCCAGCCAGCCGCCTGTCAGGATGCCGGCGGTGCAAAAAACGACGATGAGGCTGCCGAGGCGCAGGCCCGCTTCCGCAGGTCCCAGTCCGAAACTGCGCGCGAGATGCGCCGGCGTCCAGGCAAGCAGTGAATTGAGCACCATGCCGAGCAGCGCGAAGCCGATGAGATGGGCGGCATATGCCTGCCAGTGACGGCGGATGTGGG
Source organism: Gammaproteobacteria bacterium (assembly GCA_016874095.1). Lineage (GTDB taxonomy): Bacteria > Pseudomonadota > Gammaproteobacteria > Steroidobacterales > QUBU01. The sequence continues at coordinate 8,721 of VGVH01000010.1, forward strand.
GCCACAGCGCCGCGATGCTTCCGCCCGAACCCGCAGCCGGACTCCGTCGCAGCGGCTCGGTCAGGGTAAGCAGCCACAGTGCGACCACGAGTCCCGGCAATCCCACGACGAGGAAGACCAGCTGCCAGGGTCGCAGCGCGCCGACGAGCGGCAACTCGGTGACACCGGCCTGCGCCACTTCGGCGATCACCGCAGCCCCGATGATGAGCGCGAGACCCATGCCGGCGAAGGCGCCAAGCGTGTAGACGCTCAGCGCACGGTTCAGCCGTTCCGGCGGGAAGCTGTCGGCAATCATCGAGTAGGCCGCGGGCGACAGCGCCGCCTCGCCCACGCCCACGCCGATGCGCGCCGCGAGCAGCTCCCAGAAATTGCGCGCCAGCCCGCAGATGGCCGTGGCCAGACTCCAGAACGCGACGCCGATCGCGATGATGTTGCGGCGGTTGCGCCGGTCGGCCAGCGTCGCGATCGGGATTCCCAGCAGCGTGTAGAACACCGCGAAGGCCAGGCCGTGCAAGAGGCTCACCTGCGTGTCGGTAACGCCGAGATCGGCCTTTATGGGACCGACCAGCAGCGTGAGGATGCTGCGGTCGATGAAGGACAGCACGTAGGCGACCGTCAACACGGCGACGAGGTACCAGCGGGCAGGCGCTCCTGATGTCATGACCTGCCGTCAGCGCAGCGTCGACAACGCGACGAAAGTGCCGCCGTTGCGCTCGCACAGCGTGCGCATCAGGTTGGAGAACCGCAGCGCATTCGACATCCGGCCGCCGGCAACCTGGGTCGGGAAACCGACGGCATGGATGCGCACGAGCCTGTTGCCTGAGGCGTCCGCGGTGTTGATCTTCTCTACATAGCGCGCCACCGACTCGATGTTGCCCCTCGGGAAGTCGTCGCCGAAGACGAAGATGCTGATCCGCTTGCCGGGTTCGTAAAAAGTACTGATTGCTTCCGCGATTCCCTCGACTGGGCTCGAATCGCTGTAGGCCTCCCAATTGGCCAGTGCACCGAGGATCTCGCGGCGGGTCGTCGCGGAATCCGGCATCCAGCGCCCGGCATAGCTCTGGAACAGGTACCTGCCCTCGTCGTTCAGCACCTGGATGCCTTTGATCCTCGGGTACACCTTGAGTGTCTCGGACACCTTGCGCAGGACGAGATCCCAGGGTCCGTTGAACATGCTGCCCGAGGTGTCGATCACGAAAATGATGTACTCGCTGTCCACGGGGATGCCGCCGATGGGCTGGTTCTTCTCCGGCGGTTTGTAACCGGCGAGCAGCCGGCGCATTTCCTCCGTCAGCTTCTGGCGGGCCGCCAGCAGTTCGCCGGCGGTATCGGCATCGACGGCATTCTTCTCGCTGGCGGCAAACTGGCCGCGGATGCGGGAAAGATCGGCCTGCAGCTGGGCAAGCAGTTGCGCGTCCTTCGCTATCGTTGCCTCGACTGTTTCCATCTCGCGGTTGAGCACGGCCGATTCGCCAAGGATATCGAAAAGCTCCGCCTGCAGCGCTGCGATCAGTTCGCGGCGGTCCTCCCGGGCGCGCTCGATGATGCGCGGCTCCGAGGCCTTGTTGAGCACCAGCAGCATGATGACCGCCCCGAAGCCGCAGCAGATGGCATCGAGGAACGACAGGCTGAAGACCTCCGTGTCGCGGCGCTGGCGCCTCACGGCCAGTCCTCCGCAATGGTGAGCATCGCGCCGCCGCTCGTGTATGCCATCTGCCAGAAATAACCTGCTGCCTCCGGGTCGCCATCCATCGGCAGCAGCAGGATGTTCATCGGCAGCTTGCGGGGCAGGCTGCGGATGGCATCGACCATGTATTTCACGCGCTTCTGCGCCTGCACTTCCTCGACTTCCGGCGGCGGCTGGTCGCCCTGGGTCGGCAGGCCATCGGTGATCAGGAAGACGTTGTCCGGCTGCGGCTCGAGTTCGCTGATCTCGGCGAACGCGTTGATGAGGCTGGTGCCCTTGCCGGGCACGAACTGCCGGAGCCGCGCCAGTGTGCGGTCGACCTTGTCCTTCTCCCGCAGGCTGGTCCAGCCGCTGCCCTCGCCGAAGAAGCGCACCGGCTTCTCGTTGAAGACGACCACCTGCACCTGCTGCGCGGGCTGCATCTGCGTGAGCAGCCACTCGACCGAACGCACCGCCTGGCGCCACTTCGGCGCCTTGCGCTTCTCGGCGTCAGGCATGCTGCGGAAGCGGACCACGTTGACGAAATTGCGCCCGAGCATGCTGCCCGAACCGTCGACGAGTATGAGCACGTGGCTGCCGCCCATGCGGATGCCGGTCAGGTACTGGCGATTCCCCTCGCCGGCGAAGGCGCGGATGCGCTGGCCGGTGGTCGGTTCCGGCGGCGCGTTGCGGAAGGCGAGCCGCTTGTTGCTCTCCTCGAGCTGGCGGATGTCGGCGCGCAGCTGCTCGATGCTCTCCTTCTGCGCGAGGCTGTCGCCCTCCTTCAGGTCTGCCGTGAGCTGCGCGATCAGCTCCTGCATGCGGGCGATCTCAGCCGCCGCCAGCGCGCGCCGATCCTGCTCTTCCTTGAGCGAGTTGCGCAGGCGGACGAGATTCTTGCGGCCTTCCAGCACTTCCTCGTCGATGCGGCTGGTCTCGCTCATCACCTCGGCGCTCGCCATCTTCGCGCGGGCGGCGACCTGCGCGTTGATGATGACGAAGAGCAGCACCACGGCACCGAACCCGCAGGAGATGCAGTCGAGGAACGACAGGCTGAAGACCTCGGTCTGGCGCCTACGGGGCATGGGCAGCCTCCGCGACCAGGACCAGCTCCTGCGGCGGCTGGCCGATCGCGATCACATCGCCGGCCTGCAGAACCGCCAGCGACTCCACGCGATGCCCGTTGAGCGCCGTGCCGTAGCGGCTCTGGTCGTGCAGCACCATGCGCCCGTCCTCGAGGCGTATCGTGCAGTGGCGCCGCGACACGCCCTGGCCCGTGAGCTTGAGTCCGTACTCTCCTTCCGACATCTCGGCGCCGACCTGCAGCGGCACCGGCCCCAGCCGCCAGGCCCGGCTGCCGTGCACCAGATGGGTCGGCGCGACACCGGCCGCTGCGGCCGGCAGCGCATCCGGCGAGGCGGCAGGCTGGTCGAACGGCAAGGCAGTGGCAAGCACGTGCGTATCGGCCGGCGCGCCACGCAGGCGCAACGCGCCGCGGGCCGCTGCGCCCGGCTCCAGCTCGACGACGGCCGAGGCCGGCAGCATCATCAGCGCTTCGATCACGCCCGGCAGCTGCGCCAGGCGGTGATGCACCTGCAGCACGGAAGGCTCGCGCGGGGAAAGCAGCGTCCGCAGCTGTCGCGTGAGCGGCTCGCAGAGCCGCGCGACCTCCGCGCGCAGCGCAGCGGCCGACAATCTCGCTTCGTAGCGATGCCCGCCGTGCTCGAGCGCGAGCGCAATCGTCTCCTGCCGCATCGCCGCCGCCAGCCAGCCATCCAGGCGGTCAAAGAGCCTCTGCTCGCTCGACGCCTGGTGCAGCGGGTCGAATCGCGAGCTGTCGACGAAGGCGCGGGCGATGAACTCGGCGCAGCCGCGCTCAATCGTCTCGACGCCGAAGCGTTCCACGCTGATGCGCGCCCCCAGCCTCGCCCCGCCCTCCTGGCCGATGCGCGTGATCCACGCCGTCTGCAGTCCGGCAACTACGTCCCAGAGCGCGCGGTCCGGGTATGGCCGCCGGCTGGCGGCCACCGCGATGTCGACGAGGCCGGCGACCGGCATGCCGATCTCCCCGGCGATACCGAGCAGCAGCCCGAGCTGCGATTCGGACCAGCCGGGCGGCACGACGAGTATTGCCGCGGTCGCATCGGCGCGCGCCTGCCAGAGCCCGGCAAGCTGGCGCGCTGCGAGATCCGCGCCCGAGGCTGCATCGGCCAGCGGCACGGCGAGTGTCGATTCGGACAACGCGGCCCAGTACGCCCGCTGCGCCAGCCGCGGGCTTGCGCGCAGCACGCTGCGCGCCGGATCGCCGAACACGAGCCGCCCGTCGACGAGCGCCGCATAGCCCGGCCCGGCCGCAACGAGATCGCTGCCGCGGCTCATCACCAGGGCGGCATCGCACAGTTCGATGGCGGCGAGCGACATAGCGGATTCCGCCGGACCCGGCCTCAGCTCGCGTGCAGGTGGCGGATCAGCCGGTCGTCGGCGTAGCTCTCCGCGTCGAACACCAGCCGCTCCTGCATGAGCTGCAGCTGGTGCACGAGGAACATGAGCAGGATGCTGATGAGCAGCGCGATGAGCGTCGAGTTGAACGCCGTGCCGAGGTTTTCCGTCACACCGCTCACGTCGCCGTCGACCGCGCGGTGCGCCATGTTGAGCGCCAGCCCGATGCCGCGCACGGTGCCGATGAACCCGATCGCCGGGATCGCCCAGAGGATGTAGCGCACCATCGACAGCTCCGAATCCATGCGTTCCGCCTCGGAACTGACCATCTGGTGCGCCGAGGAGGCAACGTCCTGGATGTTGCGCGTCGCACCGAAGCGCACCAGGACATGGTGCAGGACGCGGGGCAGCAGCAGCGCGCGCTGGGACTCGGGCAACGCCTCGATCTGCCGGGCATAGTCGCGCGTGTCCTCGGGCAGCACCCGCACGCCATCGGCGATGGGCACGAGCACCTCCTCGAGCAGCTTCCGTTCGGCAATCGCCGCGTTGCCCTTGTAGGCGATGATGGCGAGGCACCAGAGCAGGAGCACGAAGCAGGACTCCTGCTCGTAGTCTTTCACGACCACATAGAAAGACGTCTCTGCGACGTAGTCGGGGTCCTTGTCCATCATCGCGCGTTGTTCGGCGACCACCGCCTCGGCGTTGGGCCAGACGACCGTCACATACACGGTGTGGACCAGGAGCACGGCGATGATCAGCGCGAAGAGCTGGAAGACGAACTCGCGGGAAAATGTCCTGTTCATGGCTGCTGCTTCTTTCGCGGCGGCGAATCCGCCGCCTCAGATGTCCGATGGCAATGCGATCGCAATGTCGGCCGGGAGCGGTTTCGTGCTGCGGAACTCGCCCTTGCCGGGATCGGGCGGCTTGCCCTCGAGTTCCTCCTGCACGCGGCGCAACTCTTCCTCCAGTTCGTCGCGGCTCACTTCCTCGACCTGCGGTGGTGCCTTTGCCTCGCTCTCCGGCGCCGGCGGCGCCTGGGCACCGGCCGTCGGGCCGAGGGCCAGAGCAACGATGGCGATGACTTTCACTGCCTGCATGCCGTGCCTACTCCACCGAACGGGCCAGCCTGAAACCCACGTCGAGCCGCCCCTGGTCGCCGAAGTCGCGGAACGACTGGCGCAGCTCGCTCACGCTCGAGTGCCGCCAGCTCGAACCGCGGATCACGTGGTAAGGACCCTGGTCCGGGCCTAGCGGGTCGACGACTTCGTCCGCGGTCGGCGTGTACACAGTGTAACGGTCGCTGACCCACTCGGCCGCGTTGCCGCCCAGGTCGCGGAACCCGAGCGGGCTCGCGGCGAAACTGCCGACCGGCGCCGTCACGGGCCAGCCGTCGTTGTAGGTCGCAAGCACGTTCGGGACGATGCCCTGGGCGGCGACATCGGCGAAATTGCCCGATTCGGCGCCAGGCGGCATCTGCATGCCCCAGGGGTAGCGGCGCATGCCGCCGCCACCGTTCCAGCGGCTCGCCCATTCCCACTCCGCTTCGGTCGGCAGCCGGTAGCCGGTATTGAGCGGCGAGCTGAGCGTCGGGCGACCGTCCTTCACGACGTACGCCTGCGGCAACCCTTCGCGATCGCTCAGCCAGTTGCAGAAACTCGCGGCCTCGTTCCAGCTGACCATCACCACCGGGTGCGAGTCGCCCGCCAGCTCCTGGTACTTCTCGGCGCCGCTGGTGTGCGCTGCCTTGAACTCGCGGAATTCGCGGTTGGTGACCTCGTTGACGCCTAGATAGAAGGCGCGCGTGATCCTTACCGCGCGCTCCGCCTCGTTCGGTCGCCGGCCCTGTTCGCGCCGCGGCGCGCCCATGGTGAAAGCGCCCGGGCCGACGAGCCGCAGCGTCGCGCCGAACCGCGTGGTGATCGTTGCCGGCACGGCCGCGAGCACGGCCTCGGCCGGCGTCAGCAGCCGTGCCTCGACGAGCTGCGTCTGGCCGGGCCGCGGCGTCACTTCGCGCGACCAGGTCACGTAACCCGGCTTGCGCAGCTCGATCTTCTGCGGCAGCGCCGGCAGCTCGAGCGACTGGTTGGCGATGCCGCGGGAGACGCCGTTCACCCACAACTCCGCGTCGGCGGGCTCAGCCACTACGCGCACCAGGCCGCGGCGCTCCTCGAGCACGACATTGATCGCCTCGCTTCCCCGCCGCGCGATCTCCACGCGGCGCGTCGCGGCCGCGTACCCCGGCTTCGCGACGATCACCGTGTGCGGTACGCTGGAACGCAGTTCCACGTCGAGCGGCGTGTCGCCCTGGTAGCGCTGGTCGATCGTCACGGCTGCGCCGGCCGGCGTCGAACGCACGCTGAGCATCGCATCCGCTTCGACCAGCTCGACGGGCGGCAGCGTCAGCTTCTGTCCCGCGACCACGGTGACGGCGCGGGTCCACGGTTTGTATCCGTCCAACCGCAGCTCGAGCTTCGCGGTACCGGCAGCCACCGGCACCGAGGCGGGTGTCGCGCCGGCATCCAGGCCGGCCACGCGGATCCGGGCGCCGGGCGGCGTGCTCTCGATGGTCACGTCGGCCCAGTTCGGGACCAGTCCGAGCACGACGGTCTGTTGCTCGCCGCGCCCGATGACTTCGACGGTGGCGTCATGGGGCAGATACAGGGGAGCGTCGACCTCGAGCCGCCGCGCGCCCGCGGCGGCAGCGTACGTGCCATCCGCACCGGGCTGCACGTCGGCGCCGTCGATGCGCACGACGAGCGACTGCGCCGGCGTCTGCAGGACAAGGCGTCCCGGCAGCCGCTGCAGCGAGTAACGCCACTCCTGGCGAGGCGCATCGCCGACCTCGATTTCTGCCGTGATCGGCTCGTGGCCCGGCGCCGAGAGATCGACGCGATAGCTGCCCGGCTGGAGTAGGAAGCGACCGCCGATCGAGAGCGTTGGCAGAGTGCCGTCGACACTCACGACGGCATCGAGGGGCTCCGTGCGGATCCCGACCGAGCGCGCGGTGAAGAGCCAGGCGGCTACGAGAGCGAACCCGGCCAGCGCCAGCCAGACGAGCCTGGCGGTGCGCCGGGGCGACGGCGTTGCCGCCGGCGCGGACCGTCGCGCGCCGATCCGCGGCGCGTCGCCGCCCTGTTCGACTGGCGGCAGTGTCTCGTAGCCGCTGTCGTCGTACTCGAGTTCGAGACGAAGAGTCCCGCCCGCGAAGTTGCAGCGGACGCGCAGCGTGCCGGCGGTCAGCACGTCACCGTCTGCAAGCCAGCGCGGCGCAGCCAGCAGCTCGCCATTGACGGCGACCGGCAGTCCGCCAAGGCCTGTGGCCTGCAGCAGGAGCCGCTCGTCCAGCAGGCTGATGAGGGCGGCGATTTCCGCCGACACGGGCCCGGGGACGCGCAGGTCCGCCGCCGGACCCGTGCCGATGCGCAGCGGCAGCGCTTCGGGCTCGACGTTGCGCGTCCCGCCCGGACCTGCAATGGCAATCGAGCGGCTCAGATGGCCTCCTCGCAGCGCACGACCACGGGTGCCTTGCTGCCCGGGCTCACCCGGAACTGCACGCGCACGTCGCGGAACCCGGCGCGCGTACCGACCGCGGTGTAGGTTCCGGGCCGCAGATCGAGATCGTGCGTCGCGAATGGCCCGAGCCGACCGATCCTGAACACGGTGACTTCCGTCAGGCCGTCGGACTCGAGCCGCACCGGCACGGGGGTCGTGCCGAGCACGATGAGCCGGTCGAGATCACCCGTCTGCTGCGCGAGTCGAGGGCCCTGTGGCGTCGTGGCACGAGCGCGCACGAGGGTGGCTCGGGCGCTGGCGACCAGGCGATCGTCGTTGAACTGGTCCGAGGCGGAAATGAGTCGCGACAGCTCGCGATCGAGCTCGAGCCGACGTGCGGCGTTGTCACGCGCCTGGCGCGATTCGATCACGCCAGCATCGACAGCGAGCGCCGCGTCCCAGGCGGCGAGCGCCTCGTCCCACCGCTCGGCCGATTCGTGTTTGCGGGCGGCAGCTGCCAGTCGCTCGATATTGCCGAGCCCGCGATCGCTCTCGGCCTGCGCGAGCGCAGCGCGCGCCGCTGCATCGCCCGGGCGGATCGCCAGCGCAGCCTCGAACGCCGCACGCGCAGCAGCGCTGTCGCCGGCCGCCTGCGAGGCAAAGCCAGCCGCCATCCGGCGCTGGTAGTCGTCTGCAGCTGCGGCGGTCTCCAGCGCCGCCACGGCCGAGCGTGCCGGCTGCCAGCGGGGGTCGAGCGCAAGAACCTCGCGCCACAAGCCCAGGGCGTCGGCGCGCGCCCCGGCTGCGGCGGCCGCCTCGGCCTGTTGCGCCAGCGCGAGCACGCGATCGAGCCGGCCGGCGCGCGCCAGGCCCTCGCTTGCCGCTGCGAGACCGGGTGAGATGGCCAGCGCGCGCTCGTAGGCATCTGCAGCCAGCGCCTGGTCGCCGGCGGCGATGGCAGCCTCGCCCTCGCGCAGCGCGCGGTCGCGTTCGCCGTCGGCGCGGGCGAGCAGTTCGCGAGCCAGAGCGGTGGCCGCGCGATAGCCGCTGAGCGCGGCTGCGCCGTCGCGGGAGCGTATCGCGGCGTCAGCCTCGACCGCGCGACGACGGATCTCGTCCCAGGCCGGCGCGGCCCAGCGCGCCGGATTGAGCTTCTTCAACTCGTCGTCGAGGCGCAGGAACTCGCCGAGCGCGAGGTCGATGTCCGCCTGCGACGCGGTCGGCGCTGGCGCGGCTGGCACCGACTCCGGTGCCGCTGGCCGTTCGACCACCAGGGGACTCTGCGGCGCCGGCGCGAATTGCGGCAGGTAGATGACGACGGCAACAACCGCCAGCGCCGCGATCGCCAGGGCCGCATAGACAAAGGAAGCGGACACGCCGGCCCTGCGCCCGGCAAGGGCTGCAGGCGGCGCTGTGGCTGCAGAGCGCACCCGGGCGCGGATCACGGCGGCCTGCGCGGTGCCGGCGTCCACGGCGAGCACCTCGTCGAGTGCAGCCCTGACCGCGGCCATGCCGGGCGGTCGCGCCGCCGCAGACTTCGCCAGCATCGCGCCGATCAGCGCGCGCAATGCCGCGGGCAGCGGCGTACCGGCCAGATCGGTTTCCGGCACCGCGGGCACAGCGGTGCGAATTCGCTCCGGCGTGACATCGGGATGAAACGGCGGGACGCCCGCGAGCAGGTCCACGAGCAGCGCGCCCAGCGCATAGACGTCATCGCTGGCGGTCGCCGCAGCGCCATCGAGACGTGCCGGCGACATCGCCGGCAGCGAACCGGCACCGGCACCGAAGTCCGCGAGGAAGAGTTGCCCGGTCGCGTCGCCGAGGACATTCGACGCCTTGACGTCGCCGTGCACGATGCCCTGGCGGTGCGCGTATGCCAGCGTGTCCGCGAGTCCTGCGACTGCCCGGAGGACATCGTGGTAATCCGCGCCACGAAGTTGCCCGATGCCGGGCCCGGCACGCAGCGGCAGAACCAGCACCGCTGGCGGACCAGCCAGACATTCGCTCGACGCCAGGATGCCCGGGTGCACGAGTCGCGCAGTGATGCGATGCGACGCTGCCAGCACGGCGGCCGCCGCCTCGTCGCGCGCGACCTTCAATACGATCGGATCGCCGCCGGCAACCGGTTCGGCCTGCCAGACCTCGGCAGTCGCGCCGGAACCGAGTCGGGCAACCAGCCGCCAGCGCCCAGCCAGGATCACGCCCGCTGCCAAACCGGCCATTGATCCCGGCTTTCAGCCCGCGGGAGCGGGCGTTGCTGGCGCTGATACGGCCGCCGGCAGCCCGGTCTCCCGCTCATAGACCTCGCGCAGGAGGCGGCGCCATTCGCGGAACTTCTCCTCGGCCGTCCCCGATAGCCGCTTCGTCTGGCCCTCGATCTCGACCAGCAGCGGTTCGGCTTCCGCTTCCAGCGACTTGCCCTGCTCCTTGATGCCCTCGCGCGCCAGCGTGGCTTCCCGCTGCTTCGCGAGACCGGCCTTGATGCCTTCGATGCCGCCGATGACGCCTGTCGTGGTGATCGCGGAATTGGAGCTGGAGGAATTGCCCTCGTAGAGGATCGCGCCGAGCAAGGCTGCGCCACCGAGCAGGTAGCGCAGCATGGCCGAGCGCTTCAGGTCCTCGTACTTGAGCGTCTCGGTGCGCGAGACCTTGCGCCAGTCCTCGTAGGGCTTGCCGATGTCGAAATAGAGCGCGGCGTAGTACTCGTTGAGCGTGTCGACCAGCGCGTACTCGCGCTCCCGCACGGCGCGCAACCGGGACAGCATCGGGTCGTCCTCCGCGGGCAGGCGCTGCACGCTGTAGATGCCTTTTTCATCGCGCGCGAGAAAGCCGTCGAAGGCCGCAGGCGCGAGATCGTCCGCGAAGCGCAGTTCGGCGATCTCGCGCAGCCTCGCGAGGTCTCGCTCGCCCAGCTTCTGGCGCAGGGCGAGCAGGTCGTTCGCGATCTCGTTGTAGACGTTCTGGTAGGGATCGAGGCCGGGATCGCGGTAGCGCGAATAGGCCTTTTCCGCCACGCGCGTGCGATAGGCCTTGTTGAGCCACTCTTTGCCGGTCGCGTCCCAGGCGCCGACGCGCAGCGCGACCTCCAGCCCGTCGGAGTGGTCGATGCGGGCCCATACCAGCAGATCGACCGATGCGCTGCGATCGGGGAGCACCCACACCGAGCCCCAGTGCCCGCTGCTCTCGAGCGTGCCGCGCAGGTGGTAGGGCATATAACGGGACTCGGCGCGACGCACGTCCGGGAACACCAGGCTGTCGGGGTCGGGTTCGCCCTCGGGCAGTCCCGGGTCGAACAACATGATGCCGACGTCGAGCAGCTCGCCCGGCGGGACTTCGGCACTGGCGCGTTCGAGATCGACTTTCTCGTACTGGATCTTGCGCGAGCTGCTGCAGCCGGCGCTCAGGACTGCGGCAAGAGCCAGGCACGCCGCAGCGATGCGAAGGGCGCGCGTCATTCCTTGATCCCGGTGCGTTTGCGGTATTGCTCCCACAGGGCTTCGCGCACGACCGGGTCCGTCTCGGCCATGGCCGCCTCGCGCAGCTGACGGGCAACTTCGTCGTCGGCGCTGCCGTCGGCCGGAATGTCCTCCGGCAGTTCGACTGGCGCACCGGGCCGCTCGTCGTCCTTGCCGGACTTGCTGCCCTTCGAGGTGTTCTTGACTTCGCCCTGCCCGGGTCCTGCCTCGCCACCGGCACCGGCCTCGCCCTCGGGCGGCGTGTCGGGGCCGGCGCCGCCCGGTCCTTCCTGCCGGCCGCTCGTCGCACCACCGCCGCTGCGGGTTGCGCCGGGGTTCCTCGTATCGTTGGCGTCGCGTGACTCGCGTCCGGTCGACTCCTGGGTCGAGCCGCGGCCACTCTGGGCCATGACGTCGCGCTCGCGCTTCATGCTGCCGTCGAAGTCCTTGAGCGACTTGTCGAGGTCGCCGTCGGGGTCGTCGCTGCCGGACCCGCCGGACTCCCCGCCCGCGGCCCCGCCCGTGTCCGGCAGCTCGCCGCTACCGCCCGGCGCCGGCATGCCGCCGCCCGTAGTCGAGCCACCGGACGGGCTGCCGCCGGACGGCGTACCGCCGGGCAGTCCACCCCCGCCTGCACTGCCGCCGCCTCCGCCCGGCAGCGGCACGGGCACGCTGATGGCCGGGCCGCCACCCGATCCGACCACGGAACTGGACGCGCTGCAGGCCGTCAGCATGAGCGCCAGCACCGTTAAAGGAATAAGCCGGGTTATACCGCTCGCCGAGGAAGTCATCGCTGCTCCCGCACAGTCGTCACCGGACGACGTCGAAGTATATCGCTGGGGTTTGGTCAGCCGCTGGCAGGTAATGGTTCCTGCCGCGAGGGCCCGATGACGGTCAGCGACTGCCCGGCAGCTCCCGCAACAGGCGCTCCGCAGCGCGGCTGGCCACGGTGACCAGCGGCGCCGGGTTCTCGGTCGCAGAGTCATAGGCATAGTTCAGCTCGCCGCCGCCCTCCCAGGCAACCGCGCCGGTGTGCGAGTCCCAGACCTGCAGGAACACGCGGAGATTGGCCTGCTTGGTGTCCATGAGGCGCAGCCCGAAGAAGCTCAGCCTGCTCCGCGACAGCTGCTGGAAATCTGCAAGGCTCAACTGGACCAGATAGCGAACACCCCCGACTTCGCCCACACGCTTCAGCACCGAACCCTCGAGGATGCCGGTCTCGAGGTAGTCGCGGTACATGCTCTTGTAGTCCTGATCGAGGTCGGCCGCGTTGACGTCGCTCAGGATGCTCGGCAGCGGGACGATCTTGACGCCGGGCCTGGCGTCGCCCAGCGCACGGGCGAAAGCCTGCGCCAGCGCCTGCTTGTCGGCCTCGCGCCCGGTTGCCGCCGCGGGCGTGAGGAACCCGACGCCACCGGTTTCGAGATCGGTCGCGCCCAGGGACAGGTTGCTCGACTGCACCTCGTGGCGCGTTTGCTGGCCGATGCCGCAGGCGCCCAAGGCCGCGGTCGCCACGAGCAGACAGAGCAGACGCCAGGTGCGGGGCATCGATCATCACCATCGAACCGGGAAACCGGCGTCATTCTGCCATCAATCGGCTGCGTCACGGGGCGCCCTGCGCCGTCATGCGACCATCTGGTAGCATCACAGCCTCGCGGATTCCCACGGGGCCCGACATGGCGCTTGCCGATGCAAAGGCCGATCTCGAGGCGAAGATCGGCCAGGAAATATTCGTCAGCGACTGGCTGACCATCACCCAGGACATGGTCAACGCGTTCGCGGCGGCGACGCGGGATTACCAGTGGATACACGTGAATCCCGAACGGGCGAAGACAGAGTCCCCGTACCGCGCGACGATCGCACACGGCTACTTCACCCTGTCGCTGTACCCCTACCTCCGCGACATGGTGAACGAATCGAAGCCGATGTTTCCCGGCGTGCGCAGCACGATCAACTATGGAATCAACAAGCTCCGGTTCCCGAACGCGGTGGCCGTCGGCAGCCGCATCCGTGCCCGCTGCAAGCTCCTCGGCGTCGAGGACGTCAAGAACAGCCTGCAGATCACCGAGGAATTCACCGCCGAAATCGACGGTCAGTCGCGGCCCGGCTGCGTCGCCGAATGCGTCATGCGGCTTTATTTCTGAGCGAGGCAGTCATGAGCGATGCACCCCTGATCATCGAGCGCAACGGCGCGATCCTCACGCTGACGATCAACCGCCCCGACAAGCGCAACGCGCTGTCGCTGGCGCTGCTCGACGACATCGGCAAGACGCTGGCACGCCATGCGGATGACGACGGCATCCTGGCGGCGGTGGTCACCGCCGCGGGCGACAAGTGCTTCGCCGCCGGCGGCGACCTGCAGGAGCTCGACGGGGTCCGCAGCGAAGCCGATGCGCGCACCATGAGCAAGCGCGGCCGCGCCGCACTCGACAAGCTGCGCACCTTTCCGGTTCCGGTGATTGCCGCGCTGAACGGTCACGCGCTCGGCGGCGGAGCGGAACTCGCACTCGCCTGCGACCTGCGCGTTGCTGCACCGCACGCCGAGATCGGCTTCCTGCAGGGACAGCTTGCCGTGACGACAGCCTGGGGCGGCGGCATCGACCTCGCCCTCACCATCGGCGATCGCCAGGCCCTGCGCATGCTGTCCACCAGCGCGAAGCTCGAGGCATCACGCGCGCAGGACATCGGCCTGGTCGACTGGGTCTGCGCCCCCGGCCAGCCGCTCGACGCCTGCGTGCGTACCTTCCTCAAGCCCTACCTCGCGCGCACGCGCGCGGTGCTCGTCGGCTTCAAGGCGCAGACCTCCGTGCATCGACGCAAGGTGCACGCTGAACGCGCCGCAGTCGAGCAAGAGCATTTCGTGCGCACCTGGACGCACGCGGATCACTGGGCGGCGGTGGCGGCAGCGAAGAAGGGCTGATACCGGCCGTTGCCGACCGGCGCTGGCGGAAACAGCCGCCCAGGCAGGCAGCCTCAGCGCAACGCGCGGCGCAGGATCTTCCCGACGTTCGACTTCGGCAGCGTGTCGCGGAACTCGATGTGCTTCGGCACCTTGAACGGCGTAAGCCCTGCGCGGCAGTGGGCGCGGATGTCGTCGGCGGTAGCCGACTGCCCCGGCTGCAGCACGATGAATACCTTTACTGCTTCGCCCGTGTTCTGGTCGGGCACGCCAATGCAGGCGGCTTCGAGCACGGCCGGGTGGCGCATCACCACGTTCTCGATCTCGTTCGGGTAGGCCTTGAGGCCTGACACGGCGATCATGTCCTTCTTGCGGTCGACGATGCGGAGGTAACCCTGCTCGTCCATCACGGCGATGTCGCCGGTGCGCAGCCAGCCATCCGGCGTGAAGGCCGTTGCCGATGCGCCGTTGTTGCCCCAGTAGCCGCGCATGACCTGCGGGCCCTTTACGCAGAGCTCGCCTGGCTGACCGAGCGGCGCGTCGCGGCCCTCGTCGTCGCGCAGCACGACGTCGGTGCTCGGATACGGCAGTCCGATCGAGCCGGTGTACGCCGTTATCGTCGGCGGATTCGAGGTAACGACCGGCGATGCCTCCGACAGGCCATAACCCTCGAGCACCGTGCCGCCCGTCACTTCGGCCCAGCGCTTCGCCGTCGCTTCCATGACCGCCATGCCACCGGCCGACGTGAGCTTCAAGTGGGAGAAGTCGACGGTGGCGACGTCGGGATGATTCGCCAGGTGCTGATAGAGCGTGTTGACACCGGTCATCACGGTGAACGGCCAGCGTCGCAGCTCGCGGATGAAACCCTTCAGGTCGCGCGGATCGGTGATGAGGACGTTGAGCCCGCCGATGTCCGTGTAACAGAAGCAGTTACAGGTGAGTGCGTATACGTGGTAGAGCGGCAGCGCAGTGATGACGATCTCCTGACCGCGGACGACGTAGCCGCCGAACCAGGTGTTGCACTGGCGTATGTTCGCGACCAGGTTGCCGTGGCTCAGCATCGCACCGCGCGACAGGCCCGTGGTGCCGCCGGTGTATTGCAGGCAGGCCAGATCGGAACTGCCGAGCGCGACGGGCTGACAGGAGAATCCGTGCGCGATGGCTGAACGGAATCGGACAGCTGCCGGCAGTCGCCAGGGCTTCACCAGCCGGCGCAGGTGCCGCACGGCGAAATTGACCAGCGGTCCCTTCGGAAAGCCGAGCAGGTCGCCGATACCCGTCACCACGATGTGCTCGACGGCCGTGCCGGGCAGCGCCTGCTCGAGCACGGCCGCTGCATTCTCCACGATGACGATCGCGCGGGCTCCCGCATCCTTGAGCTGGTGCGAGAGCTCCGCTGCGGTGTACAGCGGATTCACGTTCACGGCGACCATGCCGGCGCGCAGGATGCCGTACAACACCACGGGGAATTGCAGGAGGTTCGGCAGCATGATCGCCACGCGGTCGCCGCGCTGGAGTTTCAGGCCCTGCTGCAGATACGCCGCAAACTGCCGCGACAGCCGGTCAAGTTCGGCGAAAGTGATCGTGCGGCCGAAACTCGCGAAAGCCGGTCGGTCCGCGTAAAGCGCGACCGCCTCCTCCAGCATGCGCGCCAGGCTGTCGTCGGGCGCGACTTCGATCTCCGCCGGCACACCCGGCGGGTAGTTCGCGAGCCAGGGACGCGCGGTTGCCGTCATGCGTCTACTCGACAGCGAGTTCGCGCACGATATGTCCCGCGCCGTACACGATCTCCAGCGCGGCCAGCATCGCCGCAGGATGCACGGCGATGGCGCGATTGAGCGCCGGGTCGAACCAGTAGTCACCGCCGATGGAGTGGCGATTGCCGTCGAAGATGAGGCCGATGAGCCGGCCGCGTGAATCCAGCATCGGGCTGCCGGAATTGCCGCCGGTGATGTCGTTGTCGGTCGTGAAATTCAGCCGTGTCGCCGGATCCAGCTTTGCCTGCAGGTCGAGCCAGCGCGCCGGCAGGGCGAATGGCGCCTGGCCGGTCGCGCGCCCGAACAATCCGCCAAGATCGGTAAAGGGCGTGACCTCGCGGTCACCTTCCCGCCACCCGGTCACGGCACCGTAGCTCAGGCGCAGAGTGAAGGTGGCGTCCGGGTAGGCGGCATCGCCCTGGATTGCGAAGCGCGCGCGGGCAAGCCGTTCGCCGGCGCCGGCCAGCACGGCCTCGACTTCGTCCTCGTAGCGCTTGCGCAGTGCTCGCGCCTCGGGCTCGATGCGCAAGACGAGCTGGATGAGCGGGTCGTCCGAGTTCCGCACCGCTTCCAGTCCGCCGTCCCATAGTTTCTCGCGAAATGCCGGGTCGACGATCCGGGTGCCGGCTATCACCCGCGTTGCCACCGTGCGCGGGGAGTCGCGGCCGAGCACCGAGCGAACGAGCGGATCGTCGATGCCGAGGTACTCGACCAGTTTCTCCAGCGAGAAGGTCAGCCGCAGCGTCTCGAGATCGCGGTAGTCCTGGATAGGCGCCAGCAGCTGCTGGCGCATCTGCGGCAGCGCCGCGTCGGTGAACTCGCGTTGCCGCGAGGTATTGGGCAGCGGCCGCTCATGCGCGGCGCGCACCAGCTGGCGAGCCGTGAAGGCGAAGTCGCCCTGCAGAGCCCCACCGCGCTCGATGAAGTTGTGCTGGTAGAAGAATGGCCGCCAGCGCCCCAGGGCATCGTCGACGTCCTGCCAGGCACGGGCGTAGGGCGCGAGCGTGGCATCCGCGGCCACTGCGGCACGCAGCGCCGCCTCCTCCCCTTCCCGCCTGGTCATGAAGGCATCCGAGAGGAGGACCCCCTGGCGGTTGCGGAAGACCTTGTAGGAGTTCTCCATGGAGAAGAGCGGCTCATGCACCTGGCGAGCCGCCTCCTCGCCACCGGTGGCGTACTGCAGGTAGCGCCCGCGCAGCTCAGAATAGCGCAACAGCCAGTGCGCCTGGGTCAGCTCCCGCTCGAACTTGAGCTGCGACACCGTGTCGAGTCGCTGGGTGCTGCCGGGGTGGCCTGAAACGAACACGGCCTCACCCACGTCGGCACCAGCGCGACGCCAGCGCAGGAAGTTGCGCGTACGCGCCGGCCTGCCGTCGCGGTAGGCGCGCAACAGCGACATGTCGAGATTCCAGCGCGGGAACTCGAAGTTGTCGACGTCGCCGCCGAAGAACGCGACGCGGGTCTCCGGCGCGAACACCAGCCGCACGTCGTCGTAGCGGCGATAGTGGTAGAGGAAATACTGGCCACCGCCGTAAAGGGTCACTGCCTCGCAGCTGTGCGGGTCCTTCTGCTTTTGATAGGAATCCTCGCAGGCCTGCTCGAGGCCGGTCAGCGTCGCCTTGCGCTTTTCGTTCGACTCCGCGCTGGTGGCGTCGCCGACGGCGGCAAGCACCTGCGCGGTGACGTCCTCCAGCCGTTCCAGCACGGACACCTGCTCGGCAGCACAGCGTTGCTCTTCGGCCCGGCTGCGGGCGAGAAAACCGGCGGCCTGCAGGTCGCGCTCCGGTGTCGACAGCCGGGCGAGGCAGTCGGCGACGCAGTGGTGATTGGTGAGGACAAGCCCGTCGGGCGAAGCGAACGAGCCCGTGCAGCCGCCTTCCAGGCGCACGGTCGACAACCGGGCCCGATCGAGCCAGGGCTGGTCCAGCTTGACGCCATGACGCTGCCTGACCGCTTCAGCCGGTAAGTTGTCGTAGGTCCACATGCCCTCGTCGGCACGGGCAACGGCAGCGACGAAGAACAGGACGGCGTACACGGGGGTCAGGCGCATGGCGGCCCCATTTCAGGCGCTAAGCGGGCGTGATGCCATTGTGGCACCGACGACCCCGGCCGCGCTGCAGGTCCTGCATCCGGAACCCCGGTGCCCCGCGAATGGCATAATTGCGGTTGATTCCCCCGGCCCAGGCAAACGACCCCGAAGGCACCCAGTGGCACGCTCCCGAATCCCCCACTTCTACCGCATGTCCCCCGCCGAGCGCGTGCGGGCGGTACACGACCTCGGCCTGCTGAGCGACGGCGACTTCGACCGCCTGTCCAAGGGCACGGCGACGCTCGACATCAGTGCCGCGGACAAGATGATCGAGAACGTGATTGGCGTGCTCGGCATGCCCATCGGGCTGGGCCTGAACTTCCTGATCAATGGCCGGGAGTACGTGGTACCGCTGGCCGTGGAGGAGCCGTCCATTGTCGCGGGCCTGAGTGCCGCTGCCAAGATGGCGCGGGCCTCCGGGGGCTACACCGCCACCTCCACGCCGCCGATCCTCATCGGCCAGATCCAGGTGATCGACGTACCGGACATGGCGCGCGCCATGGCGGCTTTGCGCGACCGGCAACAGGAGATCCTCGACCTCGCCAACAGCTTCCACCCGCGGATGGTGGCCCGCGGCGGCGGCGCCGTGGACATCGAGGTCCGCAGCTACCCGATGGCGAGCACGGACGGGGAAATGCTGATCCTGCACCTGCTCGTCGATACGCGAGACGCGATGGGCGCAAACCTCGTCAATGGCATGTGCGAGGGCGTGGCGTCGCTGGTCGAGACGATCACCGAAGGCCAGGTGTTCCTGCGCATCCTCTCGAACCTGGCCGACCGGGCGCTCGCCCGCGCCGAGGTGACGCTGCCACCGTCCGCACTGGCCGGCAAAGGCTACTCGGGCGAGCGGGTGCGCGACGGCATCGTCATCGCCGCCGACTTCGCCTGCGTCGACCCTTACCGTGCGACGACGCACAACAAGGGAATCATGAACGGCATAGACGCCGTCGCTCTCGCGACCGGCAACGACTGGCGCGCGATCGAAGCGGGAGCGCATGCCTACGCCGCGCGCCAGGGCCGCTACACCTCGCTGACGCAATGGTGGCGCGATGAGGCCGGCAACCTGCGCGGGCGCATCGAGCTGCCGATGAAGGTCGGCATAGTCGGCGGGCCGCTCGAGTCGAACCCCGGCGTGGCGATGAACCTGCGCATACTCGGCGTGAAGTCCGGCCAGGAACTCGCCGAGGTCATGGCAGCGGTAGGCCTTGCGCAGAATTTCGCCGCATTGCGCGCGCTGGCTACCGACGGCATCCAGGTCGGGCACATGACGCTGCATGCACGCAGCGTCGTCAAGGCAGCAGGCACACCGCCCGAACTCTTCGACGAAGTCCTGGAGCGGCTGCTGCGCGACGGCGATATCAAGGTATGGAAAGCAGAGCAGCTGCTGGCCGAGGTGAAGGCGCAGCATTTGCCCGGCGCCGGCGCCATACAGCCGGCCAAGCTCGACGCGGAACTCGGCGTCGGCTACGGCAAGGTGATCCTGCTGGGCGAGCATGCGGTCGTGTACGGACGGCATGCGATGGCCGTGCCACTGCCGCTCACGACGCGCGCGGTCGTCGACGACGCCGGCAAGGGCGTCGAACTGCTGATCCCGCGCTGGGGGGTGGAATACCAGCTGGCCAAGCCGCCCGAGCAGCGCCGTTCCTTCGAGCGCGCCGCTGGCGTCATACTTGACCGGCTCGGATTGACCGATCGCAACCTGCGCATCGAGGTGTTCCCCGACGTACCGCGGGGCATGGGCCTCGGCGGATCGGCAGCGATTGCCGTGGCGATCATCCGCGCGCTGGACCGCCACTTCGCCCTGAAGCTGAGCGATGAACAGGTCAATGATCTGGCCTATCTGTCGGAGGAAATCGCCCACGGCAGCCCGAGCGGCATCGACAACACGCTCGCGACCTACGGCAAGCCGCTGGTGTACCGGCGCGGCGCGCCACCACTGGTGGAGCCGCTGGCCCTGCGCTCGCCGCTGCACCTGGTCATCGGGATGACGGCCGCCGAGGGCCTCACCGCGAAAACGGTCGGCCACGTGCGAGAGGCCCGCGAGCGCAACCCGCGGCTCTACGAGAAGATATTCGACGACATCGACGCGCTGGTGCTGCAGTCGGTTGCCGCGCTACGCGACGACGACATCGCGGCCCTGGGCGAGCTGATGAATGTCTGCCAGGGCCTGCTGAACGCGCTGCAGGTCTCCACGCCGGAGCTGGAGCGGCTGATCGGCATCGCCCGCGAAGCCGGCGCGCTGGGCGCGAAGCTGACGGGCGGCGGCGGCGGCGGCGCGATGGTCGCGCTGTGCGCGGGCGATACCAGCCGCGTGCAGCAGGCGATCGAGCGGCAGGGTTTCCGCGCCATCGCGGTCGTCGCTGGCGGTGATTCATGAGCGCACTCAGCGCACCTGGCAACCGGCCTGCCGACCGCCTGATCCTCGTGGACAGCCAAGACCGGGAGATCGGCTCGCTATCCAAGGAGGAGTGCCACGCCGGCAGCGGCATCCTGCACCGCGCGTTCTCGATCTTCCTTTTCGACCCGCGGGGCCGCGTACTGCTGCAGCAGCGCAGCGCCGAGAAACCGCTGTGGCCGCTGTACTGGTCAAACAGCTGCTGCAGCCACCCGCGCGAAGGCGAGCCGGTGGAAGCAGCGGTGCGCCGCCGCGTGCGCGAGGAGCTGGCTCTCAGCTGCCAGCCGCGCTTCCTCTACAAGTTCGAATACCACGCGCGCTTCACCGATGTAGGGGCGGAGCACGAGCTCTGCTGGGTCTACGCGGGATTCGTCGACCAGGCCCCGGTTGCCGATCCCGCCGAGGTCGCCGCCCTGCGATTCGTGAGTCCGGCCGAACTGGGCGCCGAAGCCGCCGCCCAACCCGAAAGGCTCACGCCCTGGCTGAAACTGGAGTGGGCCGAGATTGCAGCCAGGCACCTGCACGGCATCGAAGCTGCCAATCCGGGTGCGCGCTAGTGGGCACGGTCGTCGTCACCGGCAGCAGCAAGGGCATCGGCCGTGGCCTTGCCACGGAGTTCATCCGCCGCGGACACGATGTCGTCGTCACCGCGCGCGACCCGATCCAGGTTGAACAGGCCGCGCAGGAGCTTACGGCGCTCGGGCCCGGCCGCGCCACCGGCGTGGTCTGCGATGTCACGAAGAAGAGCGACGTCGAGGCGCTGTGGCAGGCGGCGGTGCGGACTTTCGGGCGGGTCGACTGGTGGATCAACAATGCAGGCCATGCCGACGCACAGTGGAACGTGCACGAGATGCCGGAGCCTGCGGTGCACAAGCTCATCGACGGCAACTTCAAGGGCACCATCTTCGGCAGCCAGGTCGCCGCGCTGGGCATGCGCGCACAGGGGTCAGGCGCCTTGTACAACATGCTTGGCGGCTCCTTCGGCGGCGGACGAGTGACGCCGAACATGGGCGTCTACAGTTCCACCAAGGCAGCGGTGTGGAAACTCACCCAGTACCTTGTTGCGGAGAACAAGGGCACCGGCGTACTGGTCGGCAGCATCAGTCCCGGCATGCTGATCAGCGACAACTGGTTTCAACAGCAGAAGCAGATGACACCGGAGGAATGGGTGAAGATCCGTCCGTTCCTGAACATCCTCTGCGACCACGTCGACACGGCTGCGCCCTGGCTGGTCGAGCAGGTGCTCGCGAATCGCGAGAGCGGCAAGCGCATTGCCTGGCTCACCAATGGCAAGATCACCGGCCGGTTCTTCGACGCCTACGTCCTGCGCCGCAAGCGGGATCTGTTCAGCCGCTACGGCCTGTAGCCGCGGTGTCCGCGCCGCATGACTGAAGCGGCGCTCCTTTCCATCAGCGGCGCAAGACGCCGGCGCGGCGAGCGCACGACGCTTGCGGGCGTCAGCCTCGAAGTTGCGCCCGGCGAACTGGTCGCGCTGCTCGGCCCGAACGGCGCAGGCACTGACGCTCACCAACGTCGTGATCCTCGTCATGTCGGCCGTCGGCGGCAGCATGGTCCCGCGCTTCTTCATGCCAGGCTGGCTGCAGACGCTCGGCTGGCTCACGCCCAACACCTGGGTGCTGGAAGCCTACGGCGGCGTCATGACACGCGGCGAATCCCTCGTCGGCGTCGCCTTCCCGCTGTGCCTGCTGGCGCTCGCCACCATCGGCTCGCTGCTCGTCGCGCAGGTTCTGGCGCGGCGGATGGCGCGGGATTAGAAGCAGGCCGCCCTAATCCTCGCGCAGCTCCGCCACCATCCACAGACCGCGTTCGCGCGGCTGCGCGGTGCGCCAGTCGCGCAGCAGCACGGCGCGCGCGGCGGTGAGGAAGCCGCGGATGCCGTGCCAGGCCCTGCGCGGGCGCGAGACCATCGCGCGGCTGTTCCAGGCGCTGGCGCCGCGCTCGCGCACGATCTCGCCGATCTCGCGATAGACGCCGAGCGCGGTGGCGACAGCCCAGGCCGAGCGCAGCGGCAGGTCAGCGAGACCGATGCGCGCAGAGGCGTAGTAGCGATCGGCTATGTCCAGCATTCGGCGCACGACCTGGGCCACACCCTCACGCTGAGCCGGATCCGCTGCGGCTCCGTCGGGCACTCCCGACTCGGCAAGCAGGGCTGCGGGCAGATAGCAGCGGCCGTTGGCAGCATCGTCCAGTACGTCACGCGCGATGTTGGTCAGTTGGAAGGCGATGCCGAGGTCGGCGGCACGCGCCAGCACGCGCGGCTCGCGCGCGCCCATTACGTAAGCCATCATCACGCCCACGACGCCGGCGACGCGATAGCAGTAGAGCAGCGTCTGCTCGATGTCGGCATAGGCGTCGCCCCGCACGTCCATCGCGAAGCCTTCGAGCAGCTCGAGCGCATGGCGCTCGGGGATCGCGGATTCGCGTGCCACGCGCTGGAAGGCGGCGAATACCGGGTCATGCACGGCTTCGGCGTTGAACGCCGCCCTGGTCTGCGTGCGCAAGTTCTCGAGTCGCGCCTGGCGTTCCGCCGAACTCATGCTGAACGTGCCGAAGCCGAGGTCCTGTCCGTCGATCTGGTCGTCACAGTGGCGGCACCAGGCGTAGAGCATCCAGGCGCGCTCACGGGTCGCGGTGTCGAAGAGCGACGCTGCCGTCGCGAAGCTCTTCGAGCCGCGGCGGATCATCTCGTGGCTCAGGTCGACGATTGGGTCGCTCATTGCGCGACCCCGAGGTCAGCGAGCATCAGCCCGGCAGTCGCGCGCGCCGAGGCCACCACGCCGGGCACGCCGGCACCAGGGTGGGTCCCGGCACCGACGAAATACAGGCCGCCGATTTTCGGATCGCGGTTGTGCACCCTGAACCAGGCACTCTGCGTTAGCAGCGGCTCCAGCGAGAAGGCGGAGCCATGGTGCGCGTTCAATTCGCGCCGGAAATCCAGTGGCGTGAAAATGCGCCGCGTCACGAGGTCCTGCCGCAGGCCGGGTATGGCCCGCCGTTCCACCTGCTCGAGGACGCGGTCCGCGAATTCCGGCCCGATGCGCTCCCAGTCGAGCGGTGCCTTGCCGAGATGCGGGACGGGCGCCAGGGCGTAGAAGCCCGCCTGTCCCGGCGGCGCCAGCGACGGATCCGTGCGGGTCGGGTTGTGCAGGTACACGGAAAAGTCGTCGGCCAGCACCCCGCGGTCGAAGATGTCGGCGAGCAGCTCGCGATAACGGGGACCGAAGATCACGGTGTGGTGCGCCACCTGCGGTGCCGGACGGCGCAGGCCGAAGTACACGACGAAGAGGGAATTGCTGTGGTGACTGCGCTCGAGCCGCGGCCCCGCCTGCCGTCCCCGGTCGGTGTTGCGCAGCAGGTGCGCATAGGTGTGCACAACATCGCCGTTGCTGGCAACGGCGCGCACCGGTGTTTCGCGACCGTCGGCGGTGCGCACGGCGCTCACCCGCCCTCCCCGCACGGCGATCTCGTCCACGGGAGCGGACAGGCGCAACTCGCCGCCGAGGTCAGTGTAGAGGCGCGCCATCGCCCGCACGAGTGCATGCGTCCCTCCCCGCGGAAACCACACGCCCCAGCGACGCTCAAGTGCATGTACCAGCGCATAGATCGACGACACCGCGAACGGATTACCGCCGATGAGCAGCGACTGGAACGAGAAGGCCTGGCGCAACTCAGGATCGCGGATGAATCCGGACACGATGCCGTACACGGTGCGCCAGCTCTTCAGGCGCGTGAGCTGCGGCAGCGCGCGCACCATGCTCCACCAGTCGAGAAACGGCTCGTGCCCGAGCCGCACGTACCCCTGCTCGCACACGGCCTCGGAGTAACGCAGGAAGCGCCGGTAGCCCTCGGCGTCCGGCGCGTGCTTGCTGCGGACCTGCGCGGCGACCGCTTCGGCGTCGCCGTTGTATTCCATCTCGAAGCCGCTCTCCCACGACAGGCGGTAGTACGGATCCACCGGCAGAAGCTCGCAGTAATCCGCCAGCTGGCGCCCGGACAATGCAAAAAGATGCTCGATCGCGTTCGGTGCAGTGATGACCGTGGGCCCGGCATCGAACACGAAGCCCTGATCCTCGTAGACGTAGGCGCGGCCGCCCGGCTTGTCACGCTGCTCGAAGAGGATCGTCGGGATGCCGGCAGACTGCAGGCGGATCGCGAGCGCGAGGCCGCCGAAGCCGGCACCGATGACTGCGACCGGCGGCCCGCTCATGCCGTGCCGCCCTTCAGCGCGCCGCGCGCGATGGTCGCGACCGCGCGACCCACGGGCACCGGCGGGCGGCCGCTGAGCAGCCGCAGCGGATCCAGTCCGCGAAGGCGACCCGCATAGAAGCGCTCGATGAGCGGTGCGGGCAACCGGTAGAAATGTTCAAGCGTGCGATAGCGCTCGGCGGGCGCGGCCGCCTCGAACATCAGGCGGTTCAACAGGCGCGCGAACCACTGGCGGCGCCAGCGCTCGAGCGAGCGGGCGCGGATAGCCGCCCCCACCGCCGCGCTCTCGAGGCGCGGCGCCGCCGCGATCTCGTCCGCCAGCCGCACGGCATCCGGCAGCGAGTATCCCGTCGTGTGGTGGAAGAGCAGCGCACGCATGCCGGTGCGCGGAACCGCCGCGCCCGCCTGCTGCCAGTACTGCTCCGCGTTGCCGGCCAGCACGATCGGCAGGCAGCCTTGTTCCTCGCGATCCACCCGCACGACGCTCCAGCCGGAGGCCTCGGCATAGTGCAGGCAGCGCCTGCGGTACGCCGCCGTGTCGAGCGCTGCATTCGCGCTGTAGCAGGTGTCCTCGACGAGGAGCCGCCGCTCGCCGAGCGGCAGCACGTACACGAACCGGTAACCGTCCAGTTGCTCCACCGTTGCGTCCATGAGTAGCGGCAGCGTCATGCCGTGCGCGCGCGCGGTCTCGATCTCGACGCCGACGAACTTCTGCCAGGCGAGATCGAAGCCGCCGAGCGCAGGCGCGCCGCGACCGTCGAGGACCAGGTCAGCCGGGATGGCCTCGCCGTCGGTGAGCCGCACGCCGTCCGGTCCGACGTCCGCCACCTGCGCCCGCGTGCGCAGCCTCGCGCCCAGGCGATCGGCAAGGCGCTCATGCAGGTGCGCGGATGTGACGCTGTGGTACGGGGTGTCGAGGCGGCGCGAGTAGGCGGGGAAGCGGACTTCCTGCGCGTCCCAGGAAGCCGCGACCAGGGGTCGCATCCAGGCGAGGGCCTGCGCTGCGAGGTCGCTCGCGTGGTACGACCAGGTGTGATTGCCGCCAAGCGCCTCGCCTTGCTCGAGCAGGGTGATATCCACTCCAGGCCGGCGCTCCGCCAGTCGCCAGGCAATCAGCGAATTCGCCAGCCCGCCGCCGACCAGGACGACGCGCGTCAAGCCGCCTGCCTCAATCGCGCGACTGACTGGAGCAGCCGCTCGCCGCCTTCCGCCGTCCAGCGGCCGCGCAGATGTTCGACCACGTTGCCGTTGCCACCGAGGACGAGGATATTCGGCGCACCGGTGTCGAGTGACAAGGTTCGCGCCCAGTCGCGCTCGAGGTCGATCAGGACGGAAACCTCAGGCGGCACGCGGCGCGCGAGCACGGTCCTGACCCGCTCGAGCTCGGGCTTGCTGTCCTCGTCGACATCCGCCACGGTGACGACGGGCAGGTCAGGATAACGCCCGAGCAGCTGTTCCTCCCAGCGCCGGACCTGTGCGAGCCGTCGCGCGTCGACAACCACCACGACCGCAACCTGGCCACGGTGCGCGACGAGTCCGCCGCTGCCGCCGCGCTGGTCCGGCCATTCGAGCTCAAGCAGCGGACCCAGGCCGCTGGTGGCGGCGAGCAGGACGGCGAGGATACAGGCGGACAGGTGCATGGCGGCTCGGCGCAATATTCCGCAACGGCCAACGGAAAGCCAGCCCGGCGGACAGGCTGACCGAAAGGCAGTCGCAGATATTGATTCGCCAGGCCCCGCAGAATGGATGCTGGCAGACGGCAGACAGGCCGGGCTTGCGCCCGGCCTGCGGTCCACGGCAGGCAGGAAATCAGCGAACCTGGATGTCTATCGCGCGCGGCTTCGCCGCTTCGGCCTTCGGGATCCGCACGGTCAGTACGCCGTCGCGCGACTCCGCGCTGATCCGGGCAGCGTCGGCATCGGGCGGCAAACTGAAACTGCGCGCAAAGTTGCCGTAGAACGACTCGACGCGATGCTGCCGCTCGCTGTTGTCGCGACGCTCGTAACGGCGCTCGCCACGGATCGTGAGTACGCCTTCCTGGACGGTCACGCTCACGTCCTTGCGCTCGACGGCGGGCAGCTCGGCCTTGACGATGTACTCCTGGTCGGTCTCAGCGACATCCGCCACGGGGCGCCACTCGGCGGCTGCGTCGCCGCTGCCGGCAGCAGGCGCGGCACGACCGAAAATCGGGTTGTAGCGCGAAAAGATGCCCTCGAACTCCCGCAAGGGGCTCCAGCTCACCAGGGTCATGGGTGGTCTCCTCTGTTGACGATGTCAAAGCCGGACAGCGCCGGCGATGACCCTTCAATGGAGACCGCGGCGGGCTTTTCAAGCCCCGCCGGCGTCGCGGAAAATCCATACGCCGTCACGCGCCGACGCGCTTCAGCGCCTCATCCAGCGCGCCGATGAGGTCCTCGACGTCTTCCATGCCGACCGACAGCCGCACGAGCCCGTCGGTGATGCCGACCCGCCCACGCTCCTCCGGTTCGACGTCGGCGTGGGTCATCGTCACCGGATGCGTGATGAGCGACTCGACTGAGCCCAGGTTCTCGGCAAGACTCCACAGCTCCACGCTGTCCATCAGCGCCTTGCCCGCACGTACGCCGCCCTTGACCTCGAACCACAGCATGGCGCCGAAGCCCGTCGCCTGGCTCTTCGCGAGCGCATGCTGCGGAAACGACTCGAGGCCCGGATAGCGCACCTGCGCGACCTTCGGATGCTGCTCCAGCCAGCGCGCGATGACGAGCGCGTTCGCCGACTGCCGCTCGAGCCGCACTGACAGCGTCTTGCAGCCCTGCAGGGTGAGCCATGCGCCCTGCGGCGACATGATCATCCCGGTGGCATTCATCACAAAGCGCAGCGCGGCGTCGAGCTCCTGCGTCTTCGCGATCACCGCGCCACCGACGGTGGCGTTGTGGCCGTCGAAGTACTTGGTGGTGCTGTGCACCGAGAGATCGGCGCCGAGCTCGAGTGGCCGCTGGTAGTAAGGCGTGAGAAACGTGTTGTCCACGGCGTGCAGGACGCCGGCTTCCCTGGCGATCTTCGAGATCGCGGCCAGGTCCGTCAGCTTCAGCGTCGGGTTCGCTGGTGTCTCCGTGAGGATGAGCCGGGTGTTCGGCTTCAGCGCGGCGCGCACGGTCTCGGGTCGCGACATGTCGGCAAAGGTGAAGCTCACGCCGAAGCGGCTGAAGATCTTCGTCGACAGCCGGTAGGTGCCGCCGTAGGCGACATCAGCGACGATGGCGTGGTCGCCCGCATTGAGGAAAGCGAGGTACACCGCCTGGAGTGCGGCCATGCCAGTGCCATAGCAGGTGCAGTCGGCGCCACCCTCGAGGTCCGCGAGCTTCATCTCGAGCGCGCGCACGGTCGGGTTCGCCGATCGCGAATAGGAGTAGCCCTTGCGCAGGTACTCGTCGACCGACTCCTGCACATAGGTCGTGGTCTGGTAGATCGGTGTCAGGATTGCGCCCGTAACCGGGTCCGGCTGAACGCCTGCGTGGATCTGTCGGGTGTTGAAGCCCATGGAATTTCCTAATTTTTCTGTCATTTCCGTAGTGGCAGTTTAAACCGCACCGCTGCCGGCTTGCGTCGCCGGCCGGCTTTCCGGATCATGCGGCCATGTCCCAGGAAGCCCTGCAGGTCTTCAATGTCGCCAGCCTGCGCAGCGAGGTGGCGGGGCCAGAACCGCGCTATTTCGAGTTCCTGGGTGGCGAACGCCTGACCGGAGGGCTTTACCGCCTGCCGGCCGGCTCGCACGACCTGCAGACACCGCACCTGGAGGACGAAGTCTACTTCGTCCTGGAGGGCAGCGCCCGCATCCGCTCGGGCGACGTCGTCCGCGACGTGAAGCCCGGCATGGTGCTATTCATCCGCGCCAATGCGCGCCACGCCTTCATCGAGATCAGCGAAGACCTGACGCTGCTGGCCGTGTTCAGCGCGGCAACGGACGCCTAGAGCTGGTTCTCCGGCAGGGCGAGCAAGTCATCGCTGCCAGCCACGATCGCCTGTCGGCTGGCCTCGGCCTGCGGCAGGATCTGTGTCGCATAGAACGCAGCAGTCGCCAGCCGCGCCTCCAGGAAAGCCCTGTCGCCGCCGCCGGCGCCGAGGAGTCGCACGGCTGCCAGGGCAGAACGGCCGTGTTGCCAGGCGCCGAGCAGCACGCCGGTGAGCATCAGCAGGTGGTATGACGCTGCGCCCGGGATCGCCGGGTGCCGCTGCCAGTTGCCGGCGAGCCACGCCGCACTCGCCGCCAGCGCGGCAACGCCGCGCTCGAGGCCTGCCGCTATCACCGCCAGTCGCTCACCGCCGGCTTTCAGTTCACGCACGGTCGCCCGCATGTCGGCGATCAGCGCCTGCAGAGCGGTTCCTCCATCGCGCAGGATCTTGCGGCCGACGAAATCGCCCGCCTGGATGCCGGTGGTACCTTCGTAGATCGTGGTGATGCGGGCGTCGCGGTAGTACTGGGCAACACCGGTTTCCTCGACGTATCCCATGCCGCCGTGCACCTGCAGGCCGATCGACGTCAGCTGCTGCGCGGTCTCCGTGCACCAGCCCTTGATCACGGGAATCAGCAGGTCGACGCGGGCCTGGTGCCGCGCCCGCGCGGCCGGATCCGGCGCATGATGGGCAAAGTCGAGGTCGGCAGCGACGCAATAGGCCGCGGCGCGCATCGCTTCGATCTGCGACTTCATCGTGACCACCATGCGCCGCACGTCCGGGTGGCCGATGATCGCTCGGCTGCGGCCATCGGCCGTGCGGCCCTGCACGCGGTCGCGCGCGTAGGCGCGGGCCTTCTGGTACGAGCGCTCGGAAATGGCGATGCCCTCGAGGCCGACGCCGAGGCGCGCATGGTTCATCATCGTGAACATGCAGGCGAGCCCCCTGCCCTCCTCGCCAACGAGGTAGCCGATGGCGTTGTCGAAGGCCATCACGCAGGTCGGGCTGCCGTGGATGCCGAGCTTGTGCTCGACCGACACCGGCGCGACGCCGTTGCGCGCGCCGATCGAACCGTCCGGGTTTACGAGGAACTTCGGCACGAGGAACAGCGAGGTGCCGCGCGTTCCGGCCTCCGCGTCCGGCAACCGGGCGAGCACGAGATGGACGATGTTGTCCGCCATGTCGTGGTCGCCCCAGGTGATGAAGATCTTCTGGCCGCTCACGCGGTAGTGGTCGCCTTCACGGACGGCCTGCGTGCGCACGGCGGCAAGATCCGAGCCGGCCTGCGGCTCGGTGAGGTTCATCGTTCCCGTCCACTCGCCGGAAGCCATGCGCTGGACGTATGTGCGCCGCAGGGTCGCACTGCCGTGGCTCTCGATGGTGCGGGCGGCGGCTTGTGTCAGCAGCGGGCAGAGCGCCCAGGCTAGATTGGCCGCCTGCCAGATTTCCTCGGCCGCGACACCAACGGCGTACGGCAGACCCTGGCCGCCCATGCCGGCATCCAGCGACAGGCCCGCCCAGCCTCCCGCGGTGAACTGCCGGTAAACGTCGATGAATTCCGGCGGCACGACGACCCCGCCGTTCTGGATCCGAGTACCGGCGCGATCGCCGATGGCGTTCGTCGGCGCAATCACGTCGGCGGCGAGCTGCGCTGCCTCGCCAAGCACGGCTTCCACGACATCGGCGGTTGCATCCGTATAGGCGGGCAGCGTCGCGACGGCGTCGATGCCGGCCAGTTCGCGCAGCACGAACATCATCTCCCTGACGGGCGCCTGGTAATCGGACATGGAAGCGGCTCTGGCGGGTGTTCTTGTCGTTCGGCCGGCTTCAGATGGCCGACAGGTACCAATCATAGTCGAGGTTCGACACCTGCGCGTGGAACTGCTCGGCCTCGAAGCGCCGGGCCGTGCTGAACACGCGGCAGAATTCCGCTCCCAGATACCCGGGGAGGATGCTGCCGGCATCGAATGCCGCCAGTGCGCCTTCCCAACGGTGCGACAGTCGGATCTCGGCGTCGATCTGCTGGCCCTCGCGCACCATGGCGGGCGGTTCGAGTCGGCTGGTGATTCCATGGTGAGCCGCTGCGAGGATTGCGGCCACGGCGAGATAGGGATTGCAGTCCGCGCCGGCCGGTCGATGCTCGAAGCGCAGGTTGCGGTCGTCAGACACCGGAATCCGGATCGCCACGCCGCGGTGATTCACGCCCCAGTTCGGCGCGATCGGCGCGAAGCAGCCCGGGCGGATGCGGCGGAACGAATTGGCATTGGGGCAGAACACCGCCAGAGACTCCGGCATTGCCGCGAGCATGCCGCCAATGGCGTGCCGCAGAGTCGCCGAATAGGCCTCGGGCGTCGCGGCCGGCGGCACCGGCGCGAACACGTTGCGACCGGCGGCGTCGAGCATGCTGACGTGCACATGCATGCCAGAGCCGTCCTTGTCGGCGAAGGGTTTCGCCATGAACGTCGCGGCAAGTCCATGGCGCGCAGCCACGCCGCGCACGAGCCGGCGCAACAGCACGGCGTGGTCGCAGGCGACCAGCGCATCGTCGACGTGGCGGAGATTGACTTCGAACTGGCCGGCACCGTACTCGGATACGACGCTGCCGGCCGGAATGCCCTGCGCCTGTGCCGCCGAGTCGATCGCGGCAAACAGCTCGTCGAGTTCGTGCAGGTCCTCGATGCTGTAGACGCGCGGGCCTTCCGCCCGCCGCTCGCTGCCGGGCACTCGGGAGCGCAAGGCGCGCGGCGCTTCCCCGCGTGTGTCGTCGAGCAGGTAGAACTCGTACTCGACTGCGATGACCGGCTTGAGACCGAGATCGGCGTATCGGCGCAATACACCGGCAAGGACCTGGCGGCTGTCGGCAAAGTACGGGCTGCCGTCGCGGTTCTCCATGCTGAGGAGGCCCTGCCCGAGCGGCGACTTCGACCACGGCACCGGCACGACCGACCCCGGCACCAGGCGGCAGACGTAGTCCGGATCGCCGTCCTCGTTGCCCTGGGCGAGGCCATCGATGAGCATCCCGCGGCTGTCGAGCAGGAAGCCGGAGGCCGGAAAGGACAGGCCCGACCGCAGCACGCCCTCGAGTTCGCCGAGCGAGCAGCGCTTGCCGCGCAGGATGCCGTTCAGATCAGGCAGCAGCAGCTCGATGTGCCGCAGGCCCGGCAGGCTGCGACGCAGGTTCTCGACGACTTCAGACGACGGGCGGGACATCGGGGCGGCTCCGGTTCGCTCACTGGGCCAAGCGCCGGCCCGGCCTGCTACCATTCGCGTCCCGGGATTTTACCCGGATCGCGGAATCCGCCACATGACTCGACAAAACCTCTCGACGGGCTCGACCTGGGAACCGATCGCGGGTTACTCGCGACTGGTGCACATCGGGCTGAAGGGCGTCGTCCCGACCCGCATCTACGTCACCGACATCAGTCGCTGGGAGGCCGTCGGCCGCTCACATGGGGCGCTGCTTGGCGACATCCGACCGGCGACCGCGATGGTCGAGGTATCGAAACTGATCGACCCCGACATGCTGGTCGAGATCCAGGCGGACGCCCGGATCGTATGAGCAGCGGCCACGTACTCACTATCGTCTGCCCCGACACGACCGGCATAGTCGCCGCCGTGTCCGGGTACCTGAGCAGCCAGGGACTGTTCATCGACGAGTCGTCGCACTTCGGTGACCCGCAGACGCGGCGCTTTTTCATGCGCACGCGGTTCACCGCCGGGACGGGCTTTTCACGCGGCGCGTTTGCGTCGGGCTTCATGCCGATCGCCACCCGCTTCAGCATGCAATGGCAGCTGCACGACATGCAGGTGCTGCCGCGCGTGCTGGTGATGGCGTCCCGCCACGACCACTGCCTGAACGACCTGCTGTACCGCTACCGCACCCGCTCGCTGGCCATGCAGATCCCGGCAATCGTGTCGAACCACATGGACCTCGCGAGCCTGGCCGAGTGGCACAAGGTGCCCTATTTCCACGTGGCGGTGACACCGGACAGCAAGGCCCAGGCCGAGGCGCGACTACTCGAGATCATCGAGGACACGCGTGTCGATCTCATCGTGCTGGCTCGTTACATGCAGGTGCTGTCGCCGGCGATGTGCGAGCGCTTTCCTGGTCGCATGATCAACATCCATCACTCCTTCCTGCCCGGCTTCAAGGGCGCCAAGCCGTATCACGAGGCGTATGCCCGCGGCGTAAAGCTGATCGGCGCAACCGCGCACTATGTGACCCCCGACCTCGACGAAGGTCCGATCATCGAGCAGACCGTGGAGCGCGCCGACCACACGCA
Source organism: Gammaproteobacteria bacterium (assembly GCA_016874095.1). GTDB lineage: Bacteria > Pseudomonadota > Gammaproteobacteria > Steroidobacterales > QUBU01. Next base: position 41,359 of record VGVH01000010.1, read on the forward strand.
GTCCCCGGAGGACCTTGCCGCAGTCGGCCGCGACGTCGAGTGCATCACGCTGGCGCGCGCAGTGAAGCTGCACCTCGAACACCGCGTGTTCGTGAACGGGCGGCGTACCGTCGTTCTGAGATAGGGCAAGGGGACGCTAACCTTCGGAAGGTTAGCGTCCCTAAGTCCTAAGTCTTGCTTACTCTCAGGCCGAACGGCGCAGCGGCATCAGCGGCCGCAGTGCGCGCCAGGCATCGCGGATCGCAGCCTCGGTCGTCGCCCAGTCGATGCAGGCATCGGTGACAGAAACTCCGTAACGCAGTTTCCCGAGATCGGCGGGGATCTCCTGGTTGCCGGCATCGAGATGGCTTTCCAGCATCAGGCCGATGATCGAGCGGTTGCCGTGCGCCACCTGCTCGACGCAGTCGCGCATGACCAGCGGCTGCAGGTTGTGGTCCTTGTTCGAATTTCCGTGGCTGCAATCGATCACGATGCGCGCCGGCAGCCCGGCCTTCTCCAGCGCCTGTTCGCACTGGCGCACGCAGACAGAATCGTAGTTGGGCCGACCGCCACCACCGCGCAGGACCACATGGCCGTAGGCGTTGCCACGCGTGTGAATGACCGCGGGACGGCCGTCCTGATTGATGCCCAGGAAATGATGCGGCCGGCGCGCCGACTTGAGCGCGTTCACCGCCACCTGCAGTCCACCGTCGGTGCCGTTCTTGAATCCCACGGGCGTGGAAAGTCCGCTGGCCATCTCCCGGTGAGTCTGCGACTCGGTGGTGCGGGCGCCGATCGCCGTCCAGCTGATCAGTTCTCCCATGTACTGCGGCATCACCGGATCGAGTGCTTCGGTTGCCGTCGGAATGCCCATTTCCGCGAGATCGAGCAGCAGGCGCCGCGCTGCACGGATGCCCTTCTCCATGCGACAGCTGTCGTCCATGTCCGGGTCGTTGATGAGTCCCTTCCAGCCAATGGTCGTGCGCGGCTTCTCGAAGTAAACGCGCATCACCACGAGCAGAGAGTCTTCGACTTCTGCGGCAAGCGCCCTCAGCCGCGCCGCATACTCGAGCGCAGCCTTCGTGTCATGGATCGAGCAGGGGCCGACCACGACGAACAGGCGCGGATCGTGGCCGTCGATGATCGCCTGAATCGCGCGGCGGCTGCGCGCCACGAAGTCGGTCACCGCACCGCTGGCCGGCAGCTCGACCTTGAGCGCTGCCGGCGATGGCAGGTCGGTTTCCGACACGACGTTGACGTTGTACAGGCGATCGGTGCTGGCTGACATGACGGCTTCACCGCTCTCCGGACAAGGCCGACTAGGATAGCGCACCTGCCGCCGCTAGAATGGTCGCCTCACATGCGGGAGAAAGACATAATGAAGACCGCCAGCACGCTCAAGCCCTTCGCCAAAGGCGACATTTTCGCCGGCGCCACCCTGCTCAATGTCAAGGAAGACGACCACGCCGGCGACGGCCGCATCATCCAGTACGACAGCAACCTCAATGAAAAGGGCGTGCTGTGGACCGCAGGCACCACCCACCTGATCGGCGGCCTCTCCTTCGCCCCGGACGGCACGTTGTGGGCCTTCGACTCGAACAGCTTCTGCGTGATTCGCGTGAGTCCGGAAGGCCGGCAGCTCCCGAAGGTCAAGTTCGCCGACCGCGCTTTTTCCAACATCACCTTCGCGAAGGACGGCACGATCTATCTCGGCGAGCACCTGGTCGGCAACACCGTGCGCACGCGGCCGGGCACGTCGCTCGGCACGACGTTGCCGAAAGTGCCGGGCACGGATCTCTTCGGCTACGGCCACCTCTATCAGTTCACGCAGGAAGGCAGGCAGCTGCGCGAGTTCGCGACGCCCGTCCACGGCGGCATGCCCGCCTTCCTCGGGCTGACCGGTTCCGCGCTGCGACCGGATGGCAAAACGATGTTGTACCTGTCGGAATTGTCCGACAGCGTGCGCGTCTATGACCTCGTCAACGACAAGCCCCTGCCGAATCTCGTCACCTACGCGCCCGACAGCGGCAACATGGCAATGACGATTACTTACCTGCGCGACGGGCGCCTGATGCACATCCGCGCGAACTTCAAGGCAGGATTTTTCCTCGAGCAGCTGTCCGAAACCGGCGAGGTTCTGCGCAGCTACCCGCTGCCTGGCCCGGGCTGGGCGGCCGTGGGGCTCTCGACGGAGAAGGACACGGTTCTGATCGGCAACTTCTTCACCGGCACGCTCGCCAAGTTCAGCCTCGACAGCGGGCAGATCCTGGCGAAGGCCGAGTCGGGCGTGCAGCGCTCACTGGCCGGCCTAGCGCAATATCCTGGCTGATCCGACGTGAGCGATTCCCCAGAGACCTCGATCGGACGCCGGGATTTGCTCGCAACGGCACTGGGTGCGGCGATTGCCGGTCCGCTATCCGCGGCCGAGGGCCAACCCCAGCCGAGGGTGCTCATTACCGGGGCAAGCCGCGGAATCGGTCTGGAGTTCGCGAAACGCTACGCCGAGCGCGGCTGGCAGGTCGTCGCGACCTGTCGAACGCCGTCGACCGCGACGGCATTGAATGAACTGGCTGCCAGCAGATCCAACATCGTGGTCGAACGGCTCGACGTTGTCGATCACGCCACTGTCGATGCGCTCGCCGCCAGGCTCAGCGGCCAGCCCATAGACGTGCTGCTCAACAACGCCGGTATCGGCGGTGGTGGCGAGAACCAGCTCTTCGGCAAGCTCCGCTACGACGTGTACCCGGAGGTCATGAAGGTCAACGCAGAGGGCCCGATCAAGGTCTGCGAGGCGTTCCTCGCGCATGTCGCGGCCAGCCGGCAGAAGAAGATGATTACCGTGTCGAGCAGCCAGGGCTCGATCGGCAGCGTGACGATGCCGATGCTTTACTGGTACCGCTCGAGCAAGTCGGCGGTAAACATGATCATGTACAACCTGGCGCTGCAGCTGAAGAACCGCAGCATCATCGTCGGTCTCGTCACGCCCGGCGCGACGGACACGGATTTCATGGTGGGATTGCCGAAGAAAATGCTGCGGCCGGTAGCCGAGGCAGTCACCGACATGATGCGCGAGATCGATCGCTTCGATCTCGCGACGACCGGGCGGTTCCTGGGTTACCGGGGCGACGTGCTGCCCTGGTAAAAGGGGGTAAAAGGGGACGGGGGGAAAGGGGACGCTAACCTTCGGGGAAAAGGGGACGCTAACCTTCGTATGGCTTGCCTGAAGGCGAGCCATACGAAGGTTAGCGTCCCCTTTCTCTTTAGCCGACCGCCTTCACGGTGCTGGCGTTGCCAGGCTTCACCATCGGCACCGGGTCCAGCACCCAGCCCTTCATCTCGCGGCGGGCCGGGCTCGGGATGGCATAGGCCACCGTGCCGCGGTTGCGGTTCACCTTATCCATGTCGATGCGCCAGCCCCGCGACTCCCACTCCTTCTGTGCCTCACGGTAGTAGAGGATGCAACGGTCGGAAGGCACCATGAATTCCCTGGTGTTCACGTCCGGCGTAAGAACCGGGTGCAGGTTCGAGATGATCTTGAGATCCTGGTCTGCCACATACTGATTGCGCTGTATGACGTAGGCATCCTGCTTCTCTTCGAGCGCGAAATTGCGGGCGCAGACGAGGTACAGATAAGTGTTCTCCTCGTCGATCGGCCGCTCGTACAGGTACTGGTGGATGAAATAATTCGGCCCCGGATGGATGTAGGTCCACACGTGGTTCGTGCCGAAAAAACCCGTGCCGGCATCGAGATCGCCCTCGCTGGGACGGTACTTCTTCAGGTCGCCCTGCAGCGTCGGCGCCTTGAAGGTGTGCCAGAAACCCCGACCCCAGGGCGGGGAGTCGTCCATGCGCATGTCGCCGATCTTGTACTCGCTTTCGCGCTCACCGCTGAAGCCGTGGGTGTCATGCACATACTCGTTGTGCGCAGGATCAACGCCGTTCTCGATCGAACGCTCGTAGTAACCCTTGATCGGGAAGTGCTGGAGCGTGGTGCGCCAGCCTTCCTGGCCCCATTCCTTCACCGCGAGCACGGGGGGGCGCTCGGACTCCGGCAGGTCGCCGAGGAACGCGAAAATCAGCCCGTAGGACTCCTGGACGGGATAGGCGTCTACGCGCGTACGGCCTGGAATGCTGGCGTTGAGACCGAGCGAGGGTATGCGCTTGCACTGCCCTGACCCTTCGAACTGCCAGCCATGGTAAGGGCACTGGATGTGGTCGCCGACGACCTTGCCCCCGGACAGCGAACCCCCGCGGTGGGTGCAGGTATTCGACAGGCAATGGGCCTTCCCCTGGCTGTCACGAAAAACGACGAAATCCTGCATGAGGGCGCGCACCCGCGATGGCTTGTCGGTCAGTTCGGCGCTGGTCGCCATCGGGTACCAGAAGTTGATCAGCATGTTCGTGGTCTCCGGAATAAAAGCCAGCTCGGGGTGGCCGATCCAGTACTCCAATTATAGACAGCAATGGTCCGCGTCCAAAACAACCCGCTCCCGCGGAGGCGGGGCTTTTCGCCTCACCTCACGCGCCGGATTCGGCGGGCCGGGCGTGCTGTGACGTAATGTAGGCCAGCAGCGCCACGCAGGGCAGCATGATGGTCGCGGCTGCCAGCAGCGGCGCATCATGACCCAGCGTGGCGTAGAACAATCCGGCGATCGACGGGCCGACCGCCCTGCCGCCCCAGCTCGCCGACTGGTAGACGCCCAGCACGGTTCCCCGCTCGTGCGCCTGCGCCGTGTTGGTCACGAAGGTCGACATGGCGGTCAGGTAGACGCCGCTGCCGCCGGAGGTCAGCGTAATCCCGAGCAGCATCCAGCCGAGTGACGGTCCGAAGGTCATCACGACCAGGCCGACCGCGTAGGCAGCAATGCCGGATATCGCAAGCCTTCCCTCCCCGATCCGCGGCGCAACGCGGCCGACCACGAAGCCCTGCACGACGGCAACCACGACCGCGAGCCAGGTGAAGGCGAGGCCGACCTGGCGGGGCCCCCAGGCGAATCGCTCCCGCGCCCAGAACGGGAAAATGTTCTCGAACATCGCCATGGCGACATATACGGCGAAACCCAGCACCAGGATCTCGACCATCAGGGGCCGGCGGACGATGTGCCGCAACGCCAGGGATTGGCCATCGGCACCACGCTCGGCGCTGCCCGCCCGCTTTTCCGGCGGCAGGCTCTCCTTCAGGTACAGCGCCGTGGCGAGAGCCGTGCCCGCAGCCAGCACGAACGCGACGATGCCCGGCCAGAACAGACTCGCGTCAGCCGCGGTGGAACCGCCGAGCAGCCCGCCGATCGCCGGACCCAGGATGAAGCCGCTGCTCATCGAGGCACCGATCCAGCCGATGCTCTGCGCGCGCTTTTCGGGGGGCGTGACGTCCGCCGCGTAAGCCATGGCGGGTGCGATCCCGCCCATCAGTCCGCTCAGGAAGCGGGCTGCCGCGAGTACGAAGAGATTGGGCGCGAAAGCCATCAACAAATAGGCCAGGGATACGCCGACGCCAGTGACGATGAGGACCGGCTTGCGGCCGATGCGGTCGGACAGGCGACCCCAGATGAGCGTCGAGATCAGCTGGCCCCACGCATACAGGCCAAGCGTGAACGATGCCCAGAACGGCGTAGCGCCGAAGTTCTGCGCCACGAATGGCATGCCCGGAATGACCAGCCCGAAGCCGATCCCGAAAAGCACGATGGTGAAGAGGAGTATCGGCATGCCGCTGTCCGCCACGGGCCGAGGGCCGCGATGGCCGGAGGCAAGGGCGCCGTACTATCCGGCAATCGGGAGCCTGAGTAAAGGCAGCCGGCGGACTTTCGTCAGGATTCGGCGTCGACCGGTTCTGGCCCGAAGCCGCCCGCGACAGGCCGGCGCGCAACGGCCGCTTCCAGTTCACCGAGCAGGTCGAGTGGGCACGACTCTTGCCACGAAAGCGGATCTAGAGCTGATGCGAACCGAGCTCCGGCAGGAGATCACGCTCGCCCGCAAGGACATGGAAATCCTTTCGGGCAGAATCGACGCACGCATCGACATGCTATCCAGCACGATCACCGTACGGCTGGGTTCGATGCTGATCGTCGGGCTCGGTCTGCTGTTCGGCGCACTGAAGCTAACCTAACAACCAGCCACTGCTGCCGTGGTCGGCAATCCTTCAGCGATGCAATCGCGCGACGCTCGCCGCGTCGGCGTACCCCGGCTCCTCGAAATCCGCGGGTCCGTGCGGGTGATTGTGGCCGTCGGTCATTTCCCACTGGTAGAGCAGCGGGCGCTGGCGGTAACCCTGCCCAGCGGCGCGCTGCAGGTTCTCCCAGGGATTGCTCCAAGGGTTGTAGTGGAAGTAGTTGTGGAGCTTCGAGTCGGTGCGGCCCAGCGCGATGGTGCCGAAGCGGCAGCGGAAAGCACCATGGTTGATGTAGGGCGGTCGCCAGAAGTAGCCGCCCGTCGGCAACTCGCCGAACTGCATCATCCAGCTCGTGCCCCAGATGTGATAGCTCTCTTCCGCGCAGTCGTGGTAACTGATGTTGTCCTGCGCGAACTGCGGCACCATGCAGTAGAGGAACGTGGTGGCGTGGGTGAGCGGATCCTGCCGTAGCAGCTTGCTGAGGCAGCCGGTCGCGACGCTCGGCTGTACGCGGCCCAGGCCGAACCACGGCAGGTCTTCGTAGCCGTTCAGCGACGTGAACGCCTCGCGCAGCGCGCGGTCGTGGCTGTCGCCGGATTCCTCGAAATTAGGCTCGGCATCATTGAACATCAGGAGCGCTTCGGCGCCCTGCGGCACGTGGATCGCCGGCAAGGCAACACCGGCGGGCACGAAGCAGTAGTGGCCTTCGCGCCAGAGGGCGTCGCCGGCCTCGATCGTGCCGTTCAGCACGAAGATCTCGCAGTCGGAATAGGAAAGACCCGGGCTGCGGCGATAACCGCCCGGAAAGCGGATTTTCAGCGTGCAGGCACCGGTGTCGACGTCCAGCGAAAGAGTCTTGTACTGGCAGCCGCGGAAGCCACGGACCTTGAACGCCCGGTACGGGTCGTTCAGCTCGACATAGGGTTCGATGTGCGGGCGCGCCAAGGTGCGTTCTGCGCCGTGGCGCGCCCGCGGGCCGATTACTTCTTCGCCTTCGCTTTCTTCTTCGGCAGTTTCATCGGTGCGTCGCGCGAATCGCGCTCATCTGACTCACCGCCGAAGTGCCCATGCAGGGCGCGGATGTTCGGGTTTTTCTCGTAGTAGCCCGGGTACTGGAAATCCGGCGGCCCGTGCGGGTGATTGTGGCCGTCCGACGCCTGCCACTGGTACAGCAGCGGGCGCTGGCGATAGACCTGGGCCGCGGCACGCAGCAGGTTCTGCTTCGGGTTGGTCCAGGGGTTGTAGTGAAAGTAGTTGTGAAGCTTCGAGTCCGTGCGGCCGAATGCAATCGTGCCCAGCTTGCAGCGGAACGCGCCGTGGTTGATGTAGGCCGGGCGCCAGAAGTAGCCCCCGGTCGGCAGCTCGCCGAACTGCATCATCCAGCTGGTGCCCCAGATGTGATAGCTCTCCTCCGCGCTGTCGTGGTAGGAGATGTTGTCCTGCGCGAACTCGGGCGTCATGCAGTACAGGAACGACAGCGCCTCGGTCAGCGGATCGTAGTGCAGCACCTTGATGAGGCAGCCGGTTGCCACCGACGGCGTCACCAGGTTGCCCGGACCCCAGGGCATGTCCTCGTAGCTGTTGAGCGACTTGAAGGCTTCCTTGAGTGTCAGCTCGTGGCTGTCGCCCGACTCCTCGAAATGCGGTTCGGAGTCGTTGAAGTAGAGCAGCGCCTCGGCACCCTTCGGCACGCTGATGGCACCGAGCGCGTAGCCGGCCGGCACCATGGCGTAGTGGCCTTCGCGCCAGACCTGGTCACCTACCTTGATCTCGCCGTTCAGGACGAAGACTTCGAGGTCGGAATAATGCAGGCCGGGCTTGCGCTTGTAGCCGCCGTCGAAGCGGACCTTGAGCGAGCAGGCACCGGTGTCGGTGTCGAGCGACAACACCTTGTAGTGACTGCCCTTGAAACCGCCGACGTCGAACTTGAGGAACGGCTCGTTCAGCTCTACGAATGGCTCGATATGTGGTCTTGCCACGGAAATCTCCTGGAAATCTTGATGACAGGCAGGCGCCCGATCAGAACACGACCCGGCTGCGGCCCTTCGGCTTCTTGGGAATCAGATTGGCTGGAATCTTCACGCGCAGGTCGCCATTGGCGTTGAAGCCCTTGGTCTGGATGATGCGCAGGAAATTCGCGTACCACTTCTGCCGGTCCCGCTCGAGACCGTTCTGCTCTTTCACGATCGCTGCGTAACGCTTCTTCTGCAGCGCGATGTTTTCCTTGAACCACGCTGCGGCGTCCGCTGCCCGCGGCGGTTTCAGGTCCTGCACTCGCTTGGCTTTTGCTTTCGCCCTGGCCTTTGCCATCGATGGTCTTCCCTGGTGGTGAATTGATGAGTCGCGGCTTGCGCCGCTCCTACTTCAAATAGCTCTTGCGATACCAGTCGTTTACTTCGTCGCCCGTCGTGAACCACACGTCGTCGTGGGCCGCGATGTGCGCGAAGGCTCGCTTCAGGTGCTTGAACTTATTCGGCTGGCCGACCCAGAAGGTGTGCAGGCAGATCGGCATGCAGCGGGCGTTGTCTGCGCCTTCGTCGTACAGCACGTCGAACTGATCGACGATCGCATCGCCGAACGCCTCGGAGCTGATGCCGACGTTCTGGAACGCCGGAATGTCGTTCAGTTCGACCGTGTAGGGCACCGAGATGAGGCTGCCCTTGGGCACGTTGAACGGAAACGGATGGTCGTCGGCCGTGTAGTCGCAGAGGTACTCGACGCCGAACTCGGCAAGCAGCTTCGGCGTGTTGTTGGTGTGGGTGAGGAACGGCGACAGCCAGCCCTTGGTCTTGCGGCCGATGCGCTTTTCCATCGCCGACAGCACGCCCTTGATGATCTCGCGCTCCTTCTTCTCGTCGATGCCGGAGAGGAAGTTGGCGGGGGCGTTGTTGATGCCATGGCCGATGAAGGCCCACTTGCGCTTGATGGCCTCGTCCATGATCCGCGGGTACTCGCGGATGATCTCGGCGTTGAGGCACACGGTGCCGCGCATGCCGATCTTGTCCATCAGCTCCATCATGCGCCACAGGCCGACGCGGTTGCCGTAATCGCGCCAGCCGTAATTCAGCGGATCCGGGTTGAAGCGCTGCGTGCCCGGAATGATCGCCGTGCCGGGAATGTCGTGCGGGAAGTGCTCGATATTGATGTACGGGATCACGGCCACGCGAGCGCCCTTCGGCATCTTCAGCTTCGGCCGGTCGATGATCGGCACGTAGTTGTAATGCGGGCTCTGCGTAAGGTCGTTGCGCTTGGCTGCGGTTTTCTTGGCCATGTGGGACTCCCCGGTTTCGATCGGTTGTTGGTTTTCCCGCTGTTGTGCGGATTAAAGCGACTTGAGGTACTGGATCGTCTCGGCCTTGCTGACGACGTCCCCGTACTTGGCATTGATATCGAACAGGTTCGCCTCGTGCGGACCGTCGTGACGGTCACCGACGCATTCGCGGACGACGATCGGCCGGAAGCCGTGCTGGACGGCATCGACGGCCGAGGCGCGGATGCAACCCGACGTGGTGCAGCCGGTGATGATCACTGTGTCGCAGCCCATCGCCGTCAGCGTGGCGGCCAGCGATGTGCCGAAGAAGCAGCTCGCGTAGTTCTTGACGATGACCGTCTCGCCCTTCTTCGGTTTCACTTCGGGACAGAACTCCGCGTACTGGTTGCCCGGCACCAGCGACTTCAGCACCGGCGCCTTGCGGATCCACATGCCGCCGTCCTCGAAGTTGGCGGGGTTGTACAGCACGCGGGTGTGGATGACGGGCACTTTTTTCCTGCGCGCGGCGTCGAGCAGCGCCGGCACTTCCTTCACGCACTTCACCACGCCGGGAGCGAGCAGCGGCGCTCCGGGCAGGGTGTAGCCCTGCAGCAGGTCGATGACGAGAACCACCGGCTTCTTGCCGAAGCCCATGCGGTTGTCCCAGACGCCCGCGTAGTTCTTTGTGGCGGAACTGCCGGTGGCAGCCTTCGCCGCTGTGTTCTTCCTGGCCATGTGCTCAACCCCCGAAATAAGTGCCCTGGCCCGCCGCGTATCCGTGCGCCCGCGCAGCGCCGGATGGACGACCGTTGGAATCGCTGAAAAACCGGTCAGCGGGACAGGGTTGTTATTAATGTCCGGACAATAGTTCCACGGTCACTGCCGATTCGCAACAGCGACGGATGCGGCCGACCGCCCGGGGAGCATCGGGACGGCGTCCAGTATCCAGCCCTTCTCCGCCCGCCGCTCGGGACTCGGGATCGCATAGGCCGCCTTGAGCCGGTTGGCGTAGACCGCGGCCGTGTCGATCTTCCAGCCACGATCCTCCCATTCCCGGAGTTTTTCCCGGTATTTCAGGATCGGCTCGTCCGCCCGCACCATGAATTCGCGGGTATTGGTCGGAGGAGTCAGCGTCGGCTGCAGCCTGGTGAGAACCTGGATGTCCTGCTCGACAACCATCCAGTTGCGATCGCTCACCCGCTGATCCATCTCCGGCTCCAGGAAAGTGCTGCGCATGTTCAGGAAGAAGATATTGGTCCGGCCCTCGTCGATCGGCGTCTCCCACATGTACTGGTGCATCGACTTGCCCGGGCCGAAGCGGATGTAGGTCCACAGGTGATTGGGACCGATCACCCCGGAACCGGCTTCCCGATTGCTGCTGGCCATCTTCATGGTCGCGAATTGCGGGTCCGTCGCCGCGGGGGAATTGAAGGTGGTGAAGAAACCCGGCCCCCAGCGTCCGTCACCGACCCAGCGGATGTCGCGAACCTGGTAATCGTCGTTCTGGCCCGAGAACCCGTGGGTCGGGTGCACGAACTCGTTGTGGGCGGGATCGAGGCCGTTTTCGATCGATCGCTCGTAGTCGCAATCGACCTGGTAATTGATGTAGCTCGCCCGCCAGCCCGGATCGTCGAATTCGGGCACCTCGAGCATCGGCGGCCGCTCGGCTTCCGGCAGGTCGCCAAGAAAGGCGAACACGATGCCGTACCTCTCCACGACCGGGTAGGCATCCACACGCGCCCGGGCCGGAATCCGCGCCTGCGTGCCGAGCGACGGGATGCGGCGGCAGGCGCCGCTGCCGTCGAACTGCCAGCCGTGGTAGGGACACTGGATGTTGTCGCCCTTGATCTTGCCGTCGGCCAGCGAGCCGCCGCGGTGGGTGCAGGTGTTGGAGAGGACCTGCGCCTGGCCTTTGGTGTCACGGTAGACGACGAAATCCTGCGCGAGCATGCGCACCCGCTTCGGCGCGTCCTTCAGTTCCCCGGACATGACTACCGGGTACCAGAAATTGATGTACATAGCCTTGCTCCTGCCGCAGTGATTCTAGATCCTTTCGCGCTGCGATCACACACGGATGCGATCCTCCGTCCTGTCCATGGATAGGTCAAATGGGACTTGCCTCGCGGCCTCCGGGGGGTTACGTGACGGACTGGACCCGCAGACTGCCGAAGGACCGCCCCCATGGCCGAACCCGCCCGCAAGGACCCCTCCTGCAGCCCAGCCGGCCAAACCGGCCTGGAAGACCCCGACGGTCAGGGAATTCGGACTCTGGAGCGGCTTCGAAGGCCGCGAGGGACTGCTCGGCCGCGGGCTGGTACAGATCGCTGATGTGTTCTACCGGCACCATCTCGATGTGGCAGGATGACGGCTGGCTCGGTTGCGAGCTCGTCAAAGGAGAATAGACCATGGCTCAAGCTGCACAGACCATCGCCGCTGTCCCACCGCATGCCGCCAAACCCGGCCAGTCGGAGCTGGACCGTTACAAGACCCTGAGCGGCTTCGAAGGCCGGGAAGACGAGCTTGGCCGCTCGATGTCGATCCTCCTCAAGATGATCGGCAACCACGCCGGTTATGCGCATGAGATGAACGATCCGCTCGTCAAGGCGCACATGCTGGCGATGCAGTTCGCCAAGAACAAAGGACAGCTCGCCGAGTATGTCGAACACGACATCCGCACCATGCTGCCGATCAACCTGCGCATGAAGCAGATCATCGAGAAGACCGGCAACCGCGAAATCGCCCTGATCGCGCTGTTCGACCGCACGGCCTGCCACTACGCGCTCGCGCTCACCAGCAACGGCACCGGCCTGTCACGGAGCTGGCAGGAGCCCTTTGGCCATGTGCTTACGCAGTGCCGCAAGATCGGTCAATTCGATCTCACGGTGGAGGAGATCCACAGCCAGTGGACCCGCCCGCGGCTGGTTGGCTACTGCCGCAGCATGGGCGTGGAGCTGCGCGTGTCCGACATTGGCGCTGACGGACGCATCACCGCCGATATTCCGGCCTGAGATGAATCAAGGGGACAGTGACCCTAATTTCACTGCAAGAAGTGCCGTCTTTATGGCAAAGCGAGCGGAATAAGGGTCACTGTCCCCTTGATTCCAACTTGAAATCCATCAACGGCAGCTTGCGGATGCGCTGACCCGTGGCGGCGAACAGCGCGTTGGCGATGGCGGGCGCGACACCGGGAACACCGGGCTCACCGGCGCCGCCGGGGCGCCCCCCCTGCGGCATCAGCTCGATGTCGATGATCGGCGTGTCGGCGAGCCGCAGCATCCGGTAGCTGTCGAAGTTGCGCTGCTCGACCATGCCGCCGCGAAACGTCAGCCGGCCGTACAGGGCCGAGCCGTAGCCGTCGAGGATGCCGCTTTCCAGCTGCGCGGTCAGTGCGTCCGGATGGATCACGATGCGTGGATCGGCGACGCAGGTCATGCGGGCGACGCGCCAGCTGCCGTCCGGGGTCGTCTGCACCTCGGCGACGAGGGCGACGATCGTGTCGTGGCTCTCGAGCAGCGCCACGCCGCGACCGCTGCCCGCTGCCGCTGGCGATCCCCAGCCGGAACGCTCCGCGGCACGCCGCAGTACCGCCTGGAATGCGGGCTTGCCGTCGAGATGTGCGAGCCTGAACTCGACCGGATCGGCGCCGGCAGCATGCGCAAGCTCGTCGATGAAACCCTCGAGGATGAAGCAGTTGTGCGAATTGCCGACGCTGCGCCAGAAACCGGCCGGCACCCCCGGATCCTGCGGTACCAGCGCGAAACGCAGTGCCGGTATTCCTGTGTAGGCGAGGTTGATCGCACCGGAGAGAGCGGCCGTGTCGCTGCGGGCATCGCCACCCCGCGGCGTCGGGGTGCGCTCGAAATAGCTTGCCGTCACCGACTGGGTGGCGAGCGTGTAGTCGAGCGAAGCTATCCTGTCGCTGGTCATTGCTGCACGCAGCCGCGCCACGGCGCCGGGCCGGAAGCAGTCGCCGGCAATGTCCTCCGTCCTTGTCCATGACAGTTTGACGGGCCGCCCGGGGAACGCCATGGCAGCGGTGACCGCCTGGATCACGAAGTCCATTTCAGTGCGCCGGCCAAAACCGCCGCCCAGGAACATGCGGTGCACGGTCACGTGTTCCGGTGCGACGCCGGCAGTCGCGGCTGCGACATCGCGGACAACACTCTCCGCCTGGGTCGGCGCCCAGACGGTCACTTTTCCGCCCGCGACCAGTGCCGTGCAGTTCATCGGCTCCATGCAGACATGGGCGAGCCACGGCAGCTCGTAGACCGCCTCAAAGGACGTTCCGCCGGCAACCGGCCACTCTCCCTCCTCGCGCAACACCGCAGGATCCGGGTCATCCAGAGCGCGCCGCCAGGCCTCGAGCAGCGCGATGTCGTCGGCCACGGGCGCGTCGACCGGCTCCGGCTTCAGTGACAGGCGGGCGGCGGCGCGTTGCGCCGACCAGGAGTCCGCGGCAACCACCGCGACCGACTCGCGACCGACGCGCACCACGCCCTCGACTCCGGGCAAGCTGGACACCTCTGCGACGTTGTCTATCGCGGCGATGCGCGTACCGACCAGCGGGCTGTGGCGTATCGTCGCGTGCAGCAGGCCCGGCAGCGCGGTGTCGATGCCGAACCGGGCGCTGCCGGTCACCTTCGCAGGCACGTCGAGACGGGGCGGCGAAGTGCCGATCAGCGTGAAGCGGGACGGTTCCTTGCGCTCGATCACCTCCGGCACGGACTCCGCGGCGGCGAGCGCTGCCAGTTCGCCGTAGCCGGCGCGCCTGCCGGTCGCGGCATGCAGGACTTCGCCGTTCGAAGTCGACAGCTCTGCCGCCGGCAGGGCCCATCGCCGTGCGGCAGCAGCCACCAGCAGTGCCCGCGCCGTCGCACCAGCAAGCCGCACGGTATCCCAGCCGTCCACCATGCTGGTGCTGCTCAGTGTCATCGACAGACCCATCGCGTGGAATGCGCCGCGGATGCCGCGCTCGGCGAAGGCTGCGACCGGGCGGCCGGTGACGTCGCCGAGCGGCTGCCCGCGCAGCAGCACACCGAAGTTGTAGTAGTCGCGGTCGACCGGCGTGAACTCGAAGCGCACCCGGCGCCAGTCGGCGTCCAACTCCTCGGCCAGCAGCATCGGCAGGGACGTCGTGACACCCTGGCCCATTTCGGCGCGATGCACGCCCAGGATCAGTGTGCCGTCCGGATCGATCTTTAGCCAGGCGTTGAGGGCGACCGCCCCGGGCGTCGTCGCGGCGAAGTTCGCAGCCGCGTCGCCATCGTCGAGGCGTCGCGTCGCGTACCACACCGCCAGACCGCCGCTGGCAGCGAGGCCGCTCAGTATGAGTGCCCTGCGTGAGATCGCCATGATGAGGCGGCTAGTATACTGGCGCGCACCAAATTGCGACCGGTCAAGGCTGCCACTCAGGACCGCTCATGAGAGCTTCACGACTTCGGCGAGCGAGCCTCGCCATGCTGGTCTGCGCCATTGCATTCATCGCGGGCTGTGGTCCCGTCGCAGCCGACCGCCGCGATGCCGACGTGATCGTCATCGGCGGTGGTATCGCAGGGCTGGCTGCCGCACTGGAAGCTGAGCGCCATGGCGCGCGCGTGCTGGTGATCGAGGCAAATTCGGTTCCCGGCGGGCATGCCGTGATGGCGGGTGGCTTCGCACTCGTCGACACGCCGCTGCAACGGTCCAAGGGCCACTCCGACTCGCCGGACATCGCTTTCCGCGATCTCATGGTCTGGGGCGAGGACGCGGATGAGTGGTGGGTGCGGCACTACGTCGACAGCTCGCGCACCGAGGTCCACGACTGGCTCGCTGAGCTGGGCGTGAAGTTCTCCGTACTGCTCGATACACCCGAGGATACGGTGCCCCGCTTCCACTTCGCGGGCGGCGCAGCAGTCAACGTGGTCGTGCCAATGATCCGCGCCGCGCTGGAGACGGGTCGCATCGAGTTCCTGCTCAACACGGAGGTCACGGAAATAGTGCGTCGCGGCGGGCAGATGGACGGCGCGCAAACCCGCCGGCTGCGCGGCGACGGGAAGCACATGTATCGCGCACCGGCGCTGATCGTCGCCACGGGCGGCTACCAGAACGACCTGGATCTCGTACTGAAGACATGGCGCACTGACGTAGCCCCGCCCGCCCGGCTGCTGTCGGGCGCCGGCGAGTTCGCGCGCGGCAGCGGCCTGGAGCTGGCGGAGCGCTATGGCGCGGCCCGCAGCCGCCTCGATCACCAGGTCACCTTCATCGACGGCCTGCCCGATCCGCGTGACGCGACCGGCCGGCGCGGCTTGCTGGTCCAGAACCCGGTGGCGATGTGGGTCGACGCCACGGGGCGCCGGTTCACGAACGAGGCGGCACCGAGCAAGGTCACCGGCGAGGCCGTGCTGCGCCTGAGTCCCGCGACCCACTGGCTCGTATTCGATTCAGCAGGAGCAAAACGCCTGCAGATCCGCGGAGCAGCGTGGCTGGGCAGAGAGACGATCGAACGCGAAATCCTCGGCAATGGCGCGCTCGTGAAGCGCGCCGACACCGTGCAGTTGCTGGCGGAGACCGCTGGCCTGCCGGTGGCGGCCCTCGTGGACTCGGTCGAACGCTTCAATCGCTTCGTCGAACAGGCGGTCGATACCGATTTCGGTCGCATCGGCCCCGGGTCCTCCGCCACCCCGCCACTGCCGATCCGCAAGCCACCGTACTACGCCTTGCAGCTGTTCCCGATGACACGCAAGAGCATGGGTGGACTGGTCGTGGATCACGAGACACGGGTGTTGGGCGGTGCCGGGCAGGTGCTCACGGGGCTCTACGCCGCCGGCGAAGTGACGGGTGTCGCCGGCATCAATGGCCGCAACGGCGGCTCCGGCACGTTCCTCGGGCCGTCGGTGCTGATGGGCCGCATGGCGGGGCGCAGCGCAGCCACACTGTCGCTGGGCGACAAGGTATTGAGGGAACCCCGGCCGGCATCCACGGCCGCGGCGACAGCGGTAGAACCAGCACCCGCCGCGAAGCCGACGGAGACCGTGGATCTCACGCCCCTGCTGGCACAGTCACGGCCGGGCTACTGGCACTTCGAGAAATCCCACGTGGTCGTCGTCGAACGCGGCCTCGACTGCAGTCGCTGCCACCGCGACGGCCGGACGCCGGGCCCTGCGGTGACGAAACCCCAGCGGCTCGTGCAACTGGGGTCCTGTCTTACCTGCCACTGAGCGATCAGTTCTCCGCGCCGCCGAACCGCGCTGTCGCGACCAGCGCGAACGTGCGCCGGTCCGGATGCGAGGTCATCAGCGCCCACGGGAAGATCGTGTATTGCGTGGTGCGCAGGCTCCACCCGCGCAAGTCGTCGGTGTTGGTGAAGAACGGCTGGCGGAATGCGCCGACCGGCGTGTCGTCGTCGGAGTAGTAGCCCCCCGCTTCCTCGACTCCGACCCAGCCGCATCATACGCCGGCGTATCCCGGGGTGACAGGGCGACCGCGACCGCGCCCGCATCCTGCTAGCATCGCGTGCGGCAATTTCGCGGAGCGGACAGCATGAAGGAGCGGGACACGACGCAGGCTGGAGCGGGCTATCCGCCGACCGCCTATGCCTGGTACGTCGTCGGCGTGCTCACGCTGGCTTACATCGTGTCGTTCCTCGACCGCCAGATACTGGCGCTGCTGATCCAGCCGATCCGCCAGGACCTCGGCCTGTCGGATACGCAGATCAGCCTGCTCGGCGGTTTTGCCTTCGCGCTGTTCTACACGCTGCTCGGCATTCCCATCGGGCGACTCGCTGACAGACGCAGTCGCCGCACCATCATCGCCGTCGGCGCCACGCTCTGGTGCATGATGACCGCGGCCTGCGGACTCGCGCGGAACTTCTGGCAGCTGTTCCTGGCGCGCGTGGGAGTCGGGGTCGGCGAAGCGACGCTGAATCCAAGCGCGCTATCGCTCATCAGCGACTATTTCCCGCGCTCGCAGCGCGGCCGTGCCATCGGCGTCTACAATATGGGCATCTCGCTCGGCGTCGGGCTCGCCAACATCGTCGGCGCCTGGGCGATCGACGTGCTCGGCGATGGGACGACGGGACCCTTCGCCGGCACGCTGAAGCCGTGGCAGACGGTTTTCGTCCTGGTCGGACTGCCGGGTCTCGTCGTCGCATTGCTGATGCTCACGGTACGCGAACCGAGACGACAGGACCTGCTGCAGGCCTCGGGCGAAGACGGCATGAGCCTGGCGGACACCTGGCGGTACCTGCGCAAGCGCTGGCGGACCTATGCCACGCATTTCATCGGCATGTCGGTCGCGACCGTCATCGGCTACGGTTTCTTCCTCTGGGTGCCGACGCTCTTCGTCCGCAGCTGGGGCTGGACCATTCCCGAAGCCGGCTACACCTACGGGATGACGCTGCTCGTCACCGGTCCCATAGGCGTGCTGCTGGGCGGCTGGATCGCCGATCGCCTCTACCAGCGCGGCTACGCCGATGCGCTGATGCGCACCTGCGTCGCGACCGGTGTCTTCGTCTTCGTGCCGGCGTCGGTCCTGATGCCGCTCATGCCTTCGACGAACGGCGTGATCGCGCTGCTGGCGCTGTCGAACATGGGCGGCGCACTGATGACCGCGACGGGCGTCGCGGCGTTGATGATGCTCACGCCTAACGAGATGCGCGGACAGGTGACGGCCGCCTTCTATTTCGTGATCAGTGCGCTGGGCATGACTGTCGGGCCGACGGCCGTCGCACTGATCACGGACTACGGTTTCGGCGACGACGCTGCCCTTCCCTATTCCATCGCCTGGATGGCCGCTGGTGCCGGGGTCGTAGGCCTCACCTCGCTCGTGGCGAATCTGCGGCTCTACCGGGCCGGTGTCATCGAAGTCGAAAGCCGATTGCGCAACGCGTCCTAGGAAGTTGCCGCCGCAGGCTGCCGCCGGAACCGGGCAAGCAACCGGGCCCTGGTGAGTCGTGCCGCAGTCGCCGCTTCGGCCTTGACCGGACCGTAGCCCTTTATGTCGCGCGTGAAGCCGGCCAGCGCGACAGCGTCGCCATGATTGCCGGCCGCCAGCGCCGCGACGATTTCTTCCACCACTGATTCGTATTCGCCGATCAGCTCCCGCTCGAGCCGGCGATCGGCCGTGTAACCGAAGGGGTCGAACGGCGTGCCACGCAGGAACCGCAGGCGCCTGAGGACCCGGAACAGCGGCAGGATCCACGCACCGATGCGTCGCTTGCGTGGCCTTCCCGCGACGGGATCGTGCCGCGCCAGGCCGGGCGGCGCGAGATGGAAGTTCAGGCGGAAATCACCCGACATGGCCTCGCGGATCTTCTGCAGGAAATCGTGCGAGCTGAGCAGTCGCGCCACTTCGTACTCATCCTTGTAGGCCAGTACCCGGAAGTACTCTTCCGCCACGGCGACGGCGAGCGGGCCACCGGCCGCGCCGGTGACGCGCCGCTCCGTGGCTTCGGTGAGCTGCACCAGGCTCTCGTAGCGATGCGCCAGCGCTTCGTCCTGGTAGGCCTCGAGGAATCCGGCGCGCCGCGCGACCATTGCCTTGAAGCCACCGCTCTCGCGACGCGTTGACTCGAGACCCGCGGCGGCGGCAACAGCCGCGGGATTGGAGGCCGCCAGCCGGCCCCAGCGGAACGCCGCGGTATTGCGTTCCACCGCGACACCGTTCAAGCGGATCGCTTCCAGCACCGCTTCTTCCGCCAGCGGAACCGCACCCTTTTGCCAGGCGGCGCCGAGCAGCAGGAAATTCGTCGCGATGGAGTCGCCGACCAGCGCCTGCGTGAGCCGCGCTGCGGGCAGCACCGTCAGCGCGCCTGGTGCCAGCGCGTCTTCCAGCACGCCTTCCAGGGTGGCTACCGGAACCTGCACATCGCGATCGTGGATGAAACTCGACGGCAGGTCCGCATCGACGTTCACCAGCGCCAGGCTGCGTCCGAACGCCAGCCGGCTCATCGCCTCGGCGCCGGTTGCCACGAGCAGGTCTCCGCCGATCAGCAGATCCGCTTCAGCCGCCGGGATCCGCGGCGTATGCACGATGTCTTCGGAGCGGCCGATACGCACGTGGCTCATGACGGCGCCGAACTTCTGCGCGAGACCGGTCTGGTCCATCGTCACGGCGTAGCGCCCATCCAGATGCGCAGCCATGCCGAGCACGGCGCTCAGCGTGACGACGCCGGTACCGCCGACGCCGGCGATCACGATGCCGTGCGCTTGGCGCAGTACGGGCAGCTGCGGCGCAGGCAGGCCAGCCACGTCCGGCTGGCGCACCGGGGGCACGCGCAGTTCGCCCCCGGACACGGTGACGAAGCTCGGGCAGAAGCCATTCACGCAGGACAGATCGCTGTTGCAGCTGTCCTGGTTGATCGTGCGCTTGCGACCGAAATCGGTCTCGAGCGGCGCCACACTGAGACAGTTCGATGCCAGGCCGCAGTCGCCGCAACCTTCGCAGACCAGCTCGTTGATAAAAGCCCGCTCGGCAACCGCCGGCAGTTTGCCGCGTTTGCGGCGCCTGCGCTTCTCGGTGGCGCACATCTGCGCGTAGATCAGCACGGTAACGCCCTTGATCTCCCGCAGCTGCAACTGCACCGCTTCCAGCTCGTCGCGGTGATGGAACGTCACGCCCGCCGGGAAGAGATGCCGTTCGCCGACAGCATCGGGGTCGTCGCTGACGATCGCAATACGGCCGATGCCCTCGGCGTCGAGCTGCCGCGCGATGCTCGCCACCGTCAACCTGCCGTCGACGGGCTGACCGCCGGTCATCGCCACCGCATCGTTGTCGAGCAGCTTGTAGGTGATGTTGACTCCGGCAGCGACAGCCGCGCGGATGGCGAGCAGCCCCGAGTGGAAGTAGGTGCCGTCACCGAGGTTCTGGAACACATGCGGCGTCGCGGTGAACGGTGCCTGGCCGATCCACGAGACGCCTTCGCCGCCCATCTGCGTGAAGGTCTCGGTGGAGCGATCCATCCACTGCGCCATGTAGTGGCAGCCTATGCCCGCCATGGCCCGGCTCCCGTCCGGAACGCGCGTGGAGGTATTGTGCGGACAGCCGGAACAGAAGTACGGCTGCCGCTCGAGAGCGGACGTGGCCGTCGCGAGCGGCGCCTGTGGCCTGCCGAGCGCCGCCAGTCGCGCGGTCATCCGCTCGCTCGAGTGAAAACGCGCGATGCGCGCACCGATCACGCGCGCGATGAGACCCGCGGTCAGCTCGCCCGCAGGCGGCAACAGCCACTGGCGGTCCTCGTCGAACTTGCCGATGACACGAGGCCGCGTCACCGGATCCCAGTTGTAGAGCTGTGACTCGAGCTGCGACTCGATGATCGAGCGCTTCTCCTCGACCACGAGGACTTCCTCCAGTCCGCGTGCGAAGGCCTTCACGCCGACGGCCTCCAGCGGCCACGGCATGCCGACCTTGTAGAGGCGCAGACCGATGTCCGAGGCGACACGTGCGTCGATCCCCAGGTCGTCGAGCGCCTGGCGAACGTCGAGGTAGCTCTTGCCGGTGGTGATGATGCCGAAGCGGGCCCGCGGGCTGTCGAATACCAGCCGGTCGACGTTGTTGGCAGCCGCGAATGCCAGCGCCGCCTGTACCTTGTGCCGCTGCAGCCGCAATTCCTGCTCGAGCGGCCGGTCGGGCCAGCGGATGCCGAGACCGCCGAGCGGCATCGTGTAGCCGACCGGCTGCACGATGCGCACCCGCTGCACGTCGGCGTCCACGGTCCCGGAGGAGTCCATCAGCTCCGACGTCGTCTTCAGCGCGACCCAGCAACCGCTGTAACGGGACATCGCCCAGCCGATCACGCCGAAATCGAGCAGGTCCTGCAACCCGGCCGGATGCAGCACGGGCATCATCGATGCGACGAAAACGTGTTCGCTCTGGTGCGGCAGCGTCGACGAACGTGCAGCGTGATCGTCGCCGGCGATGGCGAGTACGCCGCCCCAGTTGGCGGTGCCGGCCGCGTTGGCGTGGCGGAGCACGTCGCCGCTGCGATCGACGCCCGGCCCCTTGCCGTACCACATGCCGAACACGCCGTCGTAGGTGGCGCCCGGGAACAGGCCGACCTGCTGGCTACCCCACAGCGCGGTGGCCGCGAGGTCTTCGTTCACGGCGGCCTGGAAACGGACGTGGTGCTCCTCGAGGTGCGTGCGCGCGCGCCACAGCTGCTGGTCGAGCCCGCCGAGAGGCGAGCCGCGGTAGCCGGTCACGAGGCCCGCGGTGTTGCGGCCATCGGCAAGGTCGCGCCGCCGCTGCACGAGCAGCAACCGCACGAGCGCCTGCAGCCCGGTCAGGTAGACCATGCCGGAGGCGCGGGTGTATTTGTCCTCGAGGCTGGTGACTCGCTGCAACATGGGCCGCCCGACCCGTCGGTTGCGCCCTAGCCTACTCCAAAGCCGCCCGGGCCGCGGCCTCGGCGAGCGCGCGCTGCGACTCGAGCGATTCGGCGGCGCGCAGCTGGCTCTCGGCGCGCACCTGGTTATGGTGGCTGCGCGAGGTGAAGCGCACCGGGTCCCAGCCGAAATAGCTTTCGTTCAGCGCATCGGCGCAGAAACGGGCCGCCAGTTCAATGTAGATCGTGGCGATTGCCGGCACGATCGCCGCCGCCTCCGCCGGTTCGAGACGATTGCCGGCGGCATATCCCCGCAGCCCCGCTGCGAGAAGCTCGACGGCGAATCCGGAACGGGCGTCGTCCTCTCCACCCGGGTTGCACCAGGAACGGAATGCGTCGCCGAGTTCGAGCGGCAACGACATGGGCGCGATCGTGTCGAGGTCGATGAGACAGATCGCGTGGCGCCCGTCGCCGGAGAACAGGATGTTGTTGGCTTTCGGGTCGCCGTGGACGATGCGCTCGGCTGTCGCGGGCAACGCGGGCAGGCGCGCGGCGGCGGCGAGGATACGCGCGGCCTGGGGCGCGATGTCGCCATGGCGCGGGTGGCCTCGCCGTGCATCGACCGCCTGCCGGAGCCCCGCCAGGTGACGCTGCGTGTCGTGGACACCCAGGCGGCGCGCACGAAACTCGTGCTTCAGGTCGCGCAGCGCATGGTGGAACCTTCCGAGCAGCAGGCCGGCCTCGCGCGCCTGATCGGGCGCTGAGAGTCGCTGTAGCGAGTGCCCGTCGACCCAGGTCAGCGCCCTCCAGACTGCGTCGCCTTCGCGATGCCAGGCTTCGCCCGCGTCGGTGCGCAGGAGCAGCGGTGTCGTTACGCCCCGCGCGGCGAGGTGGCGCGTTATCGCATCGATGTCCTCGTTTACCTCGGGCGCGAACAGCGGATTCAACCGCTGCAGCACGAAGCGCCCCCGCGACGGATGCTCGACCAGCAGGGTCTGGTTGATGAGCCCGCCAGGCAATGCGCGGACCTGGCCCTGCCCGGCACCCCAGGCCGACAGGACTTGCTGCAGATCAGTGCGTTGCGTCATGGTTTCGAGTCCAAACTTCCTTGACACAGTGCCCCGGCGGACTGGAAACTGGCCCACATGGAAACGAATCTCGACCAGGCCATCGCGGGTGCGCCCACGCTGGTTTTCACCACACCGGCCGCCATCAAGGTCGCGCAATTGATCCATGACGAGGGCAATCCCAGGCTCAAGTTGCGCGTGTTCATTTCGGGTGGCGGCTGTTCCGGCTTCCAGTACGGCTTCACATTCGACGAGAACAGCGAAGAAGGCGACACCCAGGTCGATAACCAGGGCGTGACACTGCTCGTCGACCCGATGAGCATCCAGTACCTCGCGGGCGCCGAGATAGATTACAAGGAAGACCTCGAGGGCGCGCGCTTCGTGATCCGCAACCCGAATGCGGCCACGACCTGCGGCTGCGGTTCATCCTTCTCCGTCTGAGGACAGTTCTCAGGGCTGCTCAGCCGCGTCCATTGCAGGTGCAGTGAACGCAGAGCTGGTCGATCTCTCGCGCGGACAGAGGCTCATGCAGCAGCCGGCAGTGAAACCCCTGGTTCCGATCCCGCTCGAGGTGCCCGCAGAGTCCGCAGGCAGCGGGCGCGGATTTTTCGCGCTCGACGGCCAGGTTCTGCAGGATGCCGCGCAGGGCCCCGGCCGTGCGATTCAACTCGGCCGGCTTGAGCGTCCGGGCTGCGCGCACGACGGCCTCGAACGGGTCCTCGGACAGCTGGCGCCGGGACTTTTCGGTCAGATCGAGGGTTGCACTGCGACCGTCGCGCAGCGATCGCGTACGGGTCAGGTATCCCTTCGCGACCAGGCTGTTCACCGTCTGCGAAGCCGTGCCGCGCGTCGTCGCATGGTAGTCGGCGAATCCCGAGACGGTGCGGGAAAAGCGGTTGGCGCGGGCAAAGAATCGCAGTGCCATCCATTGCGCCGGTGTCAGGGTATCGCCGCCGCTTTCACCATAAGCGGCCCGGCCAAGCTGCAGCGCCAATTCGGCAACGCTGCGCTCGCTCGCTGGTCTGGCACGGGTGGCGCGTGGCATCAGGCGATGGTATCGAAGGGCAAAATCATTGACAATTTGCGATGCGGCCTCATATACAAGGCCAGTCCAGATCGTTTTGAATCGAAACCAGGTGCCCTGGCATGGCAATCGACCTGACAGAAAAAGCGGCGAGCCGCGTGCGCGACCACCTGGCGCGTCACGCCGGTGCCGTGGGCCTGCGCCTCGGTGTGCGTAAGACGGGGTGCTCGGGCTGGGCCTACACGGTCGACTTTGCCGATGGGGTGGGCGCTGACGACGTGCTGCTGGAAAGCAAGGGCGTGAAGATCGTCGTCGCATCCGACAGCCTGCCGATGCTGGATGGTTTGCGCGTCGATTACGTGCGGGAAGGCCTGAACGAGAAATTCTCGTTCGAAAACCCCAATGCCACGGGCGAATGCGGCTGTGGCGAGAGTTTCAGCGTGCAGTAGCGCGCCTGGCTGGCCGGCCGGCCAGCCGCAATCCGGAGAGAGCTGAAGATGAGCCTGGACACCCAGACCCGCGAGATCATCGAGGACGTCCTGCAGAACAATCGGGTCGTCCTGTTCATGAAAGGGCATCGCCACCAACCCCAGTGCGGGTTCTCGGCGCGCACCGTCGCAGCCCTCGACATGCTGCTGCCCGACTACCTGCACATCAACGTGCTCGATCACCCCGAGATCCGCGAGGGCATCAAGGCCTATGGCAACTGGCCGACGATTCCGCAGCTCTATGTCGATGGTCAGCTCATCGGTGGCAGCGACATCGTGCTCGAGATGATGGAGTCCGGCGAACTCGCCGAGGCGCTCGGCGTCGAGCGCAGCGACACGGTGGCCCCGCGGATCGAGATCGCACCGCAGGCGGCCGACATGATGCGCAACGCCGTCCGCCAGCGCGAGGGCATGGCTGTGCACCTGCGCATCGACGCAGGCTGGCAGCACACGCTGAACCTGGCTCCTGCGACCGGCAGCGAGCAGCGCGTGACTGCCGGCGACATCGAGATCTGCATGGACACGTGGACGGCGGGCCGTGCCGACGGGCTGAAGATCGCCGTCGGCGAGTCGCTGCAGGGTACGCGCTTCCTGTTCGAGAACCCGCAGGCGCCGCCGGCCATCAACCAGATGTCGCCCCGGGATCTGCGCGCGAAGCTCGCTGCCGGCACGAAAATCGAACTGATCGACGTGCGTGGCCCGGACGAGCGGGCCATCGCGAGCATCGCCGGTGCCGCCGCCTGGGACGAAGCAACCGATCGCCGCCTGGGCAGCCTGCCCAGGGACACGATGATCGTCTTCCATTGCCACAAAGGCGGCCGCAGCCAGCAGGCGGCGGAGTACATGCGCCGCAAGGGTTTCCGCAACCTGCACAACCTCGCCGGCGGAATAGACGCCTGGTCCACCGACGTGGACCAGGCCGTGCCGCGTTACTAGGGCACCGGCACCAGCCCGGGATCGTCCTCGAGCTGCATCAACCGCAGCGGCAGGTCGCCGCCGGCAGTGTCGTTGAACACGATGGCATAGACTCCGCCGCCGTCGAGTTCGACGTCTGCCGCATACAGCGGGGTCACGGTGTCCACATCCCCGGCCGTGTCGACTTTCGCGATCGTGAGGCGATAGTCGCCTGGCACGACTGACAGGTAGGACGTGTCGCTACCCAGGCCCTGGTTCCCGAGCCGGATGTAGGCGTCGTCATCCAGCACGTCGTCCGCGTCATCGGTGATGAAGATGTCGATCTGGTCAGTGGTCGGATCGCCCTCGATCTCGTCCAGCAGGCCGTTCGACCAGGTGATGATGCGCAGCTGCGCCGTCGGCGCCACCCGTCGCGGCGTCGTCAGCGTCGCGAGGCTGATGACATCCACATTGGTGGCGCTGTCGGCGACGAGTCCGTTGAACATGAGCGTGGACGCGGTGCCGCCCGGGAAGGTGCCGACGAAGAGCTTGGCCGTAACGCCCGTAGCCGCGGATTTCTGCACCTTGACCCGGTAGCTGTCCGGATCGGGCTCCTCGACGAAGTTGCCGATGAACTCATAGGGCAGTGCGCAATATCCTGCGACGAAGTCATCGTCAGGGTCGTCCGGAATCGGGCAATCCTGGCGGTTCGTGTTACTCGTTGCATCCGTGACCTTGTTCACGAAGACGTCGAGCGGGTACGTGCCCGGGGAGGCGTTGACGAGCCGGTAGTGCGTATTGAGGTCGCGATGACCGAGCGTGGTGGCGGCCGTTCCGGAAGCAAGCACGACGTTGAACGGAAAATCGGCCGCCTGCAGACTGAGGCTCGGCACAAGCACGAAGATCAGAGAGCCGGACAGGGAAAGCGAAATGTTTCCGGAGTCGAATACGATGCCGGTGCTGCCGGCCAGGGTGATCAGCAGCCGCCCCGGCCCGCCCGGCACGAAAGCCTCCACCGATACCTGCGTGTAAGCCAACCCCTCCTCCAACGGCTCCAGCGTACCGATGGCTTCCGTGTCCTCCGGCGCGAAGTACACGTCGATGGCTGGGGCGCCGACGGCTGCGTGCACGACCCGCACCTTCGTCTGTCCCTGCGGCACCGCCTCTGTGCGACCCTCGACGACGATCACCTGCTCCGCGCCATGATGGCCCGCAAGCACCCAGGTCAGTTCCTGGTTGACGTCGAGCGAGAGGTCCAGCGTCCCGTCGTCGTCCGGCGCCGGCGTGTCGAACAGCGTGTAGATGTTGTCGCCGTCATCCTCGTCGATGTCGTCGTC
This sequence comes from Gammaproteobacteria bacterium, assembly GCA_016874095.1. Classification (GTDB taxonomy): domain Bacteria; phylum Pseudomonadota; class Gammaproteobacteria; order Steroidobacterales; genus QUBU01. The sequence goes on from VGVH01000010.1 coordinate 67,805, forward strand.
GCCGTCCTTGTCGAAGCGCGGCAGGTTCTCCTCGAACTTGACGGCGTATTCACCGGCCTCGAGCGACAGGAAGGTGCTGGCGCTCGGGTAGTCGAAGCCCGCTGCGCGGACTTCGTCGTCGATGCGCAGGGTCATGCGGGCGGAATCGGCCACCGCATTGACGAAGCGGAAGCCGCCATTTCGAGCAGTCTGGCTGCTGACACAGCTCGCCAGGACGATCGCGAGGGCGACCAGGGCAAATCTTCTCATCGGGGGCTCCGGGTTCAGTTCGCGGCTGCTCCGGCGTTGTGCGTTATGGCAGCTGTCGCGAATGATACAGGGCGGCGGGTCGTTTTCGCCCCGCACCCTCAGAACAGGGGTGGCACCTGCATGCCGCGGATCAGCAGGTTGGGAATCCGCGCCTCGTCCCAGTCCGGGTGGTCTCGACCCGTGCGCACGATCACCAGTTCGCGCCCGGGCACGACCCAGACGCGTTGCTTGCCGAGGCCATCGAGATAGAACACGCCCTCGGCGAACGGTTCCGAATGACGGTTCTCGAAGCCGGACTGCCCCGGGTCATACCGGCGCAGCGGCTCGTGCACGTTGCCGAGCCAGAGCATCATCCCGTAGTTCATGTAGGCGGGCGAAGCCAGGACCATCTGCTCGGGCCAGCCCGCGGGAATCACGCGCCGGCCCTGCCAGAGACCGCGGCTGCGCAGAGCCTCCCCGACCCGCGCCCAGTCCATGATCGTGGTCCACATGCAGCAGTCCGCGTGCGCCGTTCCTCCCGGGTGATCGACATAGAGCTGCGCATCGCGGGCACCGATCGGCTGCCAGAACTTTTCCGACAGGTACTCGGCGTAGCGCCGCCCCGTGGCACGCTCGATGACCATCGCCAGCAGCTGCGGTGGCGGATTGATGTGCCGGAAGCTCACCCCGGGAGGGCCCGCGACGGGAACACGCAGATTCGCGGCCTCGATATCGGTCCCCATCGCGCGCTCGACGCGCTCGGACCAGGGCCAGAACTCGTAACTTTCTTCGAGGCCGCTCGCCATGTTCAGCAGGTGCCGGATCGTGATCGGTCGGTGGGTTTCGTCATCCCACTCGGCCAGATGAAAGAAGACCGGGTCGTCGATCGAGCCGATCAGTCCATCGGCGAGCGCATGACCGATCAGGATGGCTGTGAGTGTTTTCGCCAGGGAATGTGTCCCGAGCGGGCTGTCCGGTCCCTTGCCGTTCCAGTAACGCTCGAACGCGAGTTCGCCCCGATAAAGGACGATCAGCGAATCACTCGCGTGGACGGCCGCGTAGGTCGCAGCTCCCTCCAGAACGCCGGGGCCGAACGGCGACGTGGCTGGATCTGCCTGCGCCAGCGGCGGACCGCCTCCGCCCGGGACCAGTTCCAGGGAGTCGTACCAGCTGTAGGCAGGATCGAGCGGGTTGGTCGTGAAAGTGTCTGCGTAGCGCCGTGCCAGCGTGCCGTAGGCACCGAGCCACGCGGGCAGGAATCCGGCCAGGACCAGCGCGAGCAGCGCGAAAGCCAGCCACCTGCATACCGACTTGAGCAATCGCATTCAGCTACAGGTCACGGACGGCAGGAAGACCCCGTGGCGGGCGCGAGCGGAAAACCGGCCGGCTGCGCCAGCTTGCCCGCGTCCGCCGGCGGCCGGAGACCGGAGGCGATGCCGTAAAGCCGGCCATCCGGCTCGAGCTGCACGCGGTAGGCGGCACGCAGTATCCAGTCCATGGTGCGAAACGCCTCGGCCTCGCCACCCAGCAGGTAGGTCCAGACGCAGCCGCCGACGAACACGGTCATGGGCTGCTGCGGGTTTTTCGGAAACGGCAAAGTGCCCACGTCACCGGCATCGACCTCTTCATTGTCGATCAGCACGTCGCGCCCGGTGTTGTTGTAAACCTTGACGATGGGCATTCCCGGTGCCTCGTCCAGGAACATCGAGCAGCCGGCCGCGAATGGCAGCCAGGCAGACAGAACGAGCACTCGGGCGAACACGGAAAGCATCTTCGGGCTCCTTCAAATTCAGCGCGCCGCTTATGATAAACGCAGCACGGGTGTGGCGGGTATTGTGCCGCTTCCGGGGTCCTGCAACAGGACGAACGCCACGTTTTTGGTGGCAGGCCTGACGTCACGTTGCCGGAGTGTGAAGTGTCTGGGAGAATCGGTCGCAGCAGTCGGGTGCGATAACAAACAGAAGAGCATCGCGGAGGCTGGTCGTGGAGCGATTACACAGCCGCCGGCACTGGCTGAAGGCCGCCGGTTCAGTGGCTGCGCTGGCATCCCTGCCAGCGGGTATGCGCGCGGCCGCAATGGAACCGCGCCATATCGGCTTCAGACACCTGCACACCGGTGAAACCCTCTCGATAGTCTATGCCGAGCGCGGAGAATATCTGCCCGACGCGCTGGCCGAGGTGAACAGATTCCTGCGGGATCATCGCACCGGCGAGATCCATGCGATGGACCCGAAGCTTCTCGACCTGCTGTACGCCTGCAAGCTGCTGGCCGAATCGCGCGGCTCGTTCGAAGTGTTTTCGGGATTCCGGTCGGCCGCCACGAATGAAGCATTACGCCGGCAGGGCGAAGGCGTCGCCGTAGCCAGCCTGCATCTGGTCGGCCAGGCCATCGATGTGCGTCTGCGGGGGGTTGCGACCTTTGACCTGAGCGCGATGGCCGTGGAACTCGCAGCCGGTGGGGTCGGTTACTACCCGCGCTCGGACTTCGTGCACCTCGACACCGGGCGCGTGCGCAGCTGGTAATTCAGTCGGCTGCTGGCGTGCGCTTCAGGTCCGCCGCCGCTTCGACCTTCAGCAACGGAACCGGATCGATCACCCAGCCGTGTGGCTCGCGACGCCGCGCCGGCCCGGGGATCGCATAGGTCCTGTGCGGACGGTCTGCCTCGACCCGCGCCGAATCGATGCGCCAGCCGCGGCGATCCCAGTCGCGCAGGTACTCGCGATAAGTGGCGACCGCAAGATCCGAGTGCACCAGCAGCTCGTTGGTGTTCGTGTCCGGCGTGAAATACGGTTCCTGGTCGGCAAGGACCACGCGGTCCTGGTCACGCACGACCGCGTTACGGGAAAGGAAGCGCGGGTCATGCTCCTCGCCAAGCAGGAAATTGCGTGTTTGCACCAGGAACGAGCGCTGGTGGCGCGAGTCGGTCGGCGTCTTGAAGACGTTCTGGTTGATGAAGTGTTCGGCGGTCGGCCGGATGCTGGTGATCATGCAGGTCGGGCCATGGTGGTGTGTGCCCGCCTCGATGGTCGCGTCGTGCGAGCGACCCGAGGCCGCCTGCATCTTCTCGTCCTTCAGCGGCGGCGAGTAATACTGGGTAATGAAGCCGCTGCCCCAGGGGTGTCGGTCGATCTTCAGCTCCGGCACGAAATACTCGTCGCGCGCGCCGGAGAACCCGTGCGTCGGATGGACGTACTCGTTGTGCGCGGGGTCCAGCCCGTTCTCGATGTTGCGGCGGAAGTCGCCCTCGCTCGAGTGGTCCTCACAGCTCGCGTGCCAGCCGGGCTGCCCGAACTCCGGGATGGCCATGATCGGCGGCCGCTCGGACTCCGGCAGGTCGCCGAGGAATACATGCACCAGACCGTAGCGTTCCTCGACCGGGTAGGTGTCGATGCGCGCGCGGCCGGGTATGCGACGCTGGCCAGTGGGGCCCAGCGCCGGGATCTTCCGGCAGATGCCTGCGCCGTCGTACTGCCAGCCGTGGTATGGGCAGGCGATGCGGTCGTGCTCGAGGCGGCCGCCGGCCAGCGAACCACCGCGATGCACGCAGACGTTGGCGTGGCAACGGACCTGACCGCCCGATTCACGGTACAGCACGAAGTCCTGGCCGAGCATACGCAGGCGGCGCGGTTCGGCGCCGATGTTGCGACTCCAGTCCGCGGCGTACCAGAAGTTGATGTACATCGCGGCCCTCCTCTCTTGAGATCAGCTGCCGAGGCGATCGCCGAACTGTTCCTTCAGCGCCGGGTCTTCGACCCAGCCGGCCGGCCGGGCGGCGCGCGGCGCAATGCTGCCCTTGAAGTTCTCCGGACCGACGTTGAGCAAGGTATAGGTCAGCGAACCGCCGACATTGCCGGTCTCGGGGCTCTGGGCTGCCGCATCCTTGGTCTGCGCGATCACGTGCAGGCTGTCGGGCGCGTAATAGGCCTCGGCGTTTTCCGGAACGTTGGGAATCCTGCGCACCGGCAGTTCCTTGCCAGCCCAGTCCGGTGGCGCCGCGGTGTCAGGGCTCGCCTGTGACACGGCATCCGGCGCGCCGTCCGCTGCTGGTGCCGGCCGAGCCTTGTCTTCACCGCCTGAGCAGGCAGCGACGAGGGCCAGGAGTGAAATGACCAGACCCCGGCAAATCCCCATCCAGAAATGAACCAATGCTGTTCTCCAAGCACCTGTGTTGATCCGCACGTGCCAAGCCGGGCGGCATCGTACCGGTGCGGCAGATCGCCGCCAGTCGCTATAATCGCCGCCCGCGACCCGGTTGCCTACAGGATTCCGCATGACCAATCAACCGAAGCTGCTGGACCGGCGTACCCTGATCGCCGCCGCCGGCGCCACCGCCGCCCTGTCGCTAGCCCCAGGCTGCGCCCCCATACCCAATAGGCCGGTGGTCGTGCTCGGCGCCGGGCTGGCCGGCCTGAGCGCTGCTCTGGCATTGCAGGACGCGGGTCTGGAAGTTCGCGTGATCGAGGCGCGCGACCGTGTCGGTGGCAGGGTCCTGTCCCACCGCAACGTGCCGGGCAACCCCGAATCCGGCGGCACGTCGTTCGCGCCCGGTTACGCCCGTTTGGTCAGCGCCTGCACTGCCTATGGCGTCGGTCTCGTCGACCTGACCCCTATCGTGCCGCTGTTCTTCCAGCGCGATTTCTATCTCGGCGGCGAGCGCATCGCCGCCGATGCCTGGGCGACGCACCCGCGCAACCCGTTCCCGGAACCGATGAAGAAGCTCCTACCCTGGGCCTACCTCGGGGCGGTCGTAGGTACGGCCAATCCGCTGACCACCAACGACGCCTGGGTGGATCCCACCAACAAGGCGCTCGACGTCTCGCTCTACGGCTGGCTGAGCGCCCAGGGCTGGTCGGATGAACTGATCCGCATGGCCTACGACATCAACCCGGGCTGGGGCGACAACGCCAGGGATGTGTCGACCCTCATGGTGCTCTGCGCCCTGAAGTTCCAGCAGACCCAGCAGGAGCTCGCCCGCGGCAAGGCGATGGGCTATGTCGCCCAGGGCGGCAACCAGGCGATACCCGAAGCGATGGCAAAGGCGCTGAAGAACCCTGTCGAACTCAAGCGCCAGGCCGTCGCGATCCGCGCCGATGAAACCGGCGCAGAAGTGCGGCTGGCCGATGGCGCGGTCATCAAGGCGAGCCATGTCGTGAGCGCGCTGCCCACCACGACCCTGCGCGACGTGAAAATCGACGCGCCGTTGAGCGCGGCGCAGTCCGAGGGCATCGGCAAGCTCGGGGTGCAGACCATCAGCCTCATGCACATCGTGCCGAAGTCGAAGTTCTGGGAGCTCGACGGCCTCGCCGCCAGCATGGCGACCGACGGTGCGGTCAACATGGTGCTCGCCGAGCACAAAGGCGCAACACCCGACGAGATCACCAGCCTGACGGTCTGGCTGCGCGGTGAGAACGCGCGGCGCTTCGACCGCATGAAGCCCGCTGAAGCCATGGCGGCCATCGTGCAGGAGATCGAGCAGTTGCGCCCGGCCGCGAAGGGCCAGCTCGAGCCGGTCACCTATCACAGCTGGATAAACGATCCGCATTCGAAGGGCGACTGGGCAGTCTGGCATCCGGGCCAGGTCACGGCCTACTCGAGGGCCCTCGCCCAGCCGGCGGGCCGCCTGCACTTCTGCGGCGAGCACACGGCCGTTTCCAACCGCGGCATGGAAGGCGCCATGGAGTCCGGCGAACGCGCGGCGCTGGAAGTCCTGCAGACAGCCTGACGCAGCCAACCAGGGTTCACGAATCATGCCGACTTTGATCAGGCCGCTGCGCGGCCTCGGTCCCGCGCCCGGTCGCGCGGCCGACGTCATCGCCCCGCCCTACGACGTGCTGAACTCCGCGGAAGCGCGGATACGCGCCCGTGGCAGGCCCGATTCCTTCCTGCACATTTCCAGACCGGAGATCGACCTGCCGGAAGGCACGGGGCTGTACGAACCGGTCGTCTACGCCAGGGCCGCCGGGAATTTCCGCAGGATGATCGACGCCCGCGTGCTCGTTCGCGACGACGAGCCCTGCTACTACGTCTACCGGCTGCGCATGGGCGACCACGTACAGACCGGCATCGTCTGTGCGGGCAGCGTGGCAGCCTACGACGCCAATCGCATCCGCAGGCACGAGTACACGCGACCGGACAAGGAGGACGATCGGGTACGGCAGATCACTGCTCTGAATGCACAGACCGGCCCGGTGCTCCTCGCCTACAAGCCCGACTCGCGCGTGCGCGAGATTCTCGCGGGCGCAGCTTCCTCACGGCCGTTGCACGACGCGACGGCTGATGACGGCATCGTGCACACGCTGTGGCGGATCGGTGACGCCGCATCGATCGCTGAACTGAGCCGCCTGTTCGACACCATGCCGGCGCTCTACATTGCCGACGGCCACCACCGCTCGGCCTCCGCCTCGCGGGTCGCCGCGGCGTTGCGCGCCCGGGCGACGCGGGCCACGGGAACCGAGTCGTTCGAGTATTTCCTCTGCGTCGCCTTCCCGGCCGACGAGATGAAGATCCTCGACTACAACCGTGTCGTGAAGGACCTGCGCGGCGCGACGGCCGGTGAATTCATGGCGCGGATCGGCACGTCCTTTGCCGTGGAACCGGCGGCCGGTCAGGCACGGCCCACCGCGCCGGGCGAGTTCGGCATGTACCTCGGTGGCGCCTGGCACCGGCTGCGCATCCGGCGCGAGCTCGTGCCAGCGGATCCCGTGGCGAGCCTCGACGTGAGCCTGCTGCAGGATCACCTGCTGGGGCCGGTACTCGGCATCGCCGATCCGCGCACGGACAAGCGCATCGACTTCGTCGGCGGCATGCGCGGACTGGGAGAACTCGAAAAGCGCGTCGACAGCGGCGAGATGGCCGTCGCGTTCGCGCTGTATCCGACGCGCATGGATGCGCTGATGGCCGTGGCCGACGCGAACCAGGTCATGCCACCGAAATCGACCTGGTTCGAGCCGAAGCTGGCCGACGGCCTCGTCTCCCACGTCCTCGACTGAGCGCTACACCGGTCCGAAGACGGGAGTCCAGCTCGCGGCGCGACGACCGCGGCGGTCGTCGGCGGTTTCAGCGCGGTAGTTGACCCGGCGTGGTTGCGCGAGCCTGGGCGGTGGTTCGATCAGCGCGCTCAGGTTGATGGCCGCGACGGCACCGTTTCCGCCGAGCAGCACCGCGCCCAGGAAGACACCGCATTCCCGGCAGAGGAGGAAATCGGCGGTGCGATGCGCGAAGCGATAGCGGCGCAACCGGTCAGGCTGGACATAGACGAGTCGCAGGAGCCCCTTCGGATCCGACGTCATCACCGCGCCGTGAGAGCGGCAAAACCGGCACTGGCAGGCCCGCACCGACCAGCGCCGCGGCGATAGCGTCGTCTCGTAACCGAAGGTGAGCGCACCGCAGTGGCATCCGCCCTCATAGACTTTCGGCGCAGCTTTCTTCCGCATCAGGGGTCCTCCGTTACGCCAGGCTCATCCGTCGGCGCCAGGAATTCGGTCAGCCGGTAGTCGGCCGGCAAACTGAAATAGCCTGCCTCGAATTCCTGCGGATCATACGCCGTGATGTCGCGTCTGACGCGTTCGATCGGCAGCCATTCGCCATTCCCTGTCCTGCGACGCCGCTCGATCTGATGCCGCAGCGGCAGGCCGTCGGCCTGTATGCGCTCCAGGGCATCGCGCAGCTCCGGCGAAGCCGCCCCGGCACCCGCGTCCTCGGCAACCCGCCACTGGCGCCAGGCCGTCAGGTCATCGCGCCAGGGCACGCCCCAGATCTCGTGGCGCTCCTCGTGCTGAACGGCAGCGCCGGGCGCCGCCGCCCGTACTTCGGTATAGCGAAGGTCGTAGACGCGGCGGCGGGTACGCTGACCCAAAACCCGTTCGCCATCGACCGCGGACGCCTCGACCAGCGAGACCTCGCGCAGGTCGATATCGACATCGGCCGGCTGCCCACCCACAGGCTTCAGGCCAGTGGCCTCCACCGGTGCTGCTTCGGCGCGCGCCGGATCGACAAGAAATGCGTCGCTCAGCGTGATCAGCAGGTAGGCGCCCGGCGTGGCGGCTGACTCTTCGCCTTTCTCGGTCATCACACGGCAGGCGTCAGCCTGCGCGTGTACGAGGCGGATGGCCGCAACGGAAAACCCGACGCCCTGGAAGGCCGTGGTCTGCACTTCGCGAAACACAACGCCACTCCTTGCCGTATCGAGAACGGCCAGGAATGCGAGCACTGCCAAGGCACTACGTGGCATGACCACCCGGCTGAACCAGCCTCCCGCCATTGTCCGTTGCCCGGATCGTTCTGACAACGACCGGACGGTCGTCCGGCAGGCGGCACTGGACCGGACTCCCGTCGCCGAACTGCCGAGCAGCCGGCCTGCCTGAGTGACGTGGTACTGTCACCCCCGGCAAGCGGCCGGGAGGCACCGACCATGATCCGTGGCTTTCACCATGCGGCGCTGTCGACCGCGGATGTCGACCGCTGCGTCGACTTCTACACCCGCGTGCTCGGCTGCGAAGTGGCGTGGACCTTCGGCTGGCCCGCCGGTACGCCGGCCGCCGATGAAGTCACCGGGCTGCGCAACTCCTCCGCACGGGCCGCGATGCTCAAGCTCGGCCCCACGCATCTCGAGATTTTCGAGTTCAGCTCGCCGGTCCCGAAGGCCGTGCACGGCGACCGGCCCGCCTGCGACCACGGCATCACGCACATCTGCCTGGAAGTCGAGGACATCCATGGCGAGTACGAGCGGCTGAGAAAAGCCGGGATGCGCTTCCACTGCCCGCCGCAGGCGCAGGACACCGGCTGGGTGACCTACGGCCGCGACTGCGACGGCAATATCGTCGAGCTGCTGCAGTTCGGCGGGTGACGAAGGTAACCGGATATGACATCGCTCTCCTCCCTGCTCCACCGCCTGGCTACGCGCTGGACGATACTGTTCGTCACCCTGGTGTATGCGTATTTCATCGCCAGCATCATGCCGGCGCAGAGCCTCGAGAGCAGCGCTTACGCCGGTGACTGGGGGGCGCCGGACCGGCAGCTCCATTACTCGCCGGAGGAGTTCTACGCCCAGGTCTCGACCTGGGGCGAGGCCGGGCAGCGGCACTACATCGACTTCCGGCTCGGACTGGACATCGTCTGGGCTTTCGCCTACTCCGGCTTTCTCATCCTTGTGACGAGCGCGGCGCTGCGTTACGCAGTTCCGGCCGGCGACGGGCGCCTGAAGCTCAACCTCGCCGGCATCGTCCCGCTCGTGTCGGACCTGTTCGAGAACGCGCTCGGCATCTGGCTGGTTGCGGAGTGGCCCACGCGTCACGACCTTGTCGCCGCGCTGGCGGCCGCAGTGACGTTCATCAAGTGGTCGTCGCTGGTCGCCGCCCACGTCGTGATGATCGTGGCGATCGTGATGTCCATCAGAACCTGGATCAGAAAGCGTGGCGCCCATGCCTGAGGCCGGCAACTTTCCTGCCGGGCAGCCGACCGTGCTCATCACCGGCGCAAGCCGCGGCCTCGGGCTGGAGTTCGCGCGTCAGTACGCGGCCGCCGGCTGGAACGTGGTTGCCACCTGCCGGTCGCCAGCGACAGCAGGCGATCTGCAGGCGCTTGCCGCCGCTGCGACAAGCGTCGTCGTCGAGCCGCTGGACGTGACCGATGACGCCGCAGTAGTGGCGCTGGCGCAGCGCTACGCCACACAGCCGATCGACGTGCTGCTCACCAACGCGGGCGTCTACGGCACGCTTGCAAAACAGTCGCTGGGCACGATGGATTTCGAGGAAGCCAGGCGCGTCTTCGACATCAACGCGCTCGGCGCGCTGCGCGTGGCGCATGCTTTCCTGGACAATGTCGCCCGCAGCGCCCAGAAGAAAATCGTGAGCCTCGGCGGCGGCCTCGGTGCGCAGAGCATCGGCAGCCTGTTCGGCGGTCACTACTTCATGAAGATGAGCAAGGCAGCGCACCTGATCGCGATGGGTACGCTGCAGACTGAAGTGAAGGATCGCGGCATCACGGTGGCCATGATCTCGCCCGGCCGTGTGGATACGCAGTTGATGCGCGATTCCGGCTGGACGGGTGAATCGCTCAAGGCAGCCGACAGTGCTGCTCTCGTCATCGCCCGTATCGCGGCGCTGGAGCCGTCGATGCGCGGGCGACTCGTTACCTATGACGGCAAGCTGATCCCGTGGTAACGCCGGCCAACGTCAGTGATGGGGCTGCGAGAAGTCCTTCTTGCAGGATGGGCAGGCCGAACCCTTGAAGATCGGCGCGTACACGCCCGCATCGAGCGCCGCCTGCCAGAACCAGCGCGACTCGCAACCCGGGCACCGCACCGTGAGCATCGTGAACAGGTAGCCGGCGACGGCGATGACGGTGCCGGCAGTCCAGGTGATGCCGCTCGCTTGGCTGAGCGGCGCGACGCTGCCGCCGATCAGCGCGCCAATTCCGATGAGGAGTTTCCAGGTCTGCCCGGTCGCGCCGAGCACCGAGCTGCCAGCCAATGCGGTTCCTTTCCCTGCTCAGTCCTTGCGGTGGATCGTGATCTCGATACTGCCCCTGGGCCCGAAGATCCAGGAACCCACCCAGCTTACGAGACTGACCACGATCGCGCCGAGACACGCGTCGCGGAACGCGTCGACGCTGAAGCCGGGCAGCAGGCCGGCGACCAGGGCCAGGCAGATGCCGTTGACGACCAGCAGGAAGAGCCCGAGGGTCAGGATGGTTAACGGCAGGGTGAGGATCACGATGAGCGGCCGCACGACAGCATTGACGAGGCCGAGCAGCACCGCCGCGAGCACGAGGCTGGCCGGGCCGTCGAAACGCAACCCGTCGATCAGTTCGGTGGCGAGCCAGAGGCCCAGGGCGGCTATCGCCGCGCGCAGGAAGAAGTTCGTCATGGATGGATCCTAGCCCCCCGAGCGGCGCACCGTCCAACCCCGTTTGCCGAGTTCGGCGACGAGGAGGTCGCGGTGGTCGCCCTGGATTTCGATGCTGCCATCGCGCACGGTGCCGCCCGAACCGCAGCGGCGCTTGAGTTCGGTCGCCAGCAATTCGAGTTCCGCGCCGGCCAGCGGCACGCCGCTGACGACCGTGACTCCCTTGCCCTTGCGGCCCTGGGTCTGCCGGCCTACTCGCACGATGCCGTCGCCCTTCGGTTTCACCTCCTGATCCTCAGCTCTTCAACCCGCGAGGCAACAGCTCGTAGGGATGGCGCCAGCGCGGCTGGGCCGCTATGCGCTCAGTCCAGCGCAGCAGGTGCGGGAAGTTGCCGAGGTCGATGCCAGGAAAAGCCGTCAGCGGTATACGGGTTGCCGCCTCGCGTGCAAATGAGCGTGCGTCGGACCTGCGGCGGGTAGTCCTTGGCGCGTTTGATGACGGCTCGCAGCTGGTCGGACCACTCCACCACGAGGGCTCTCCCGGTCTTGCCTTGCCGGAACAGGATGCCGTCGTCGGTTAACTGGTCGCGTGTCAGGCTCAGGAGGTCGCCCCGGCGCTGGCCGGTTAGGACGGCCAAGTCCATGGCCATCTGCACCAGCAAGGCCCCAGGCTTCGATTTCCCGGACTTTGGCCAGATACGCAGCCTGGAAACCAGGTGGTGTAGACAAATCACACCCAAGACTAGGAGCGCGCCGGCCCGTCAACCAGACGCGCTCCCTTTATAAGTCAGTCGAGCAAAGGGCTACGTCTTGGTGTAGGTTGTGCTGTTGGTCGAAGTTGTTTTCACAACCTGGTAGCCCTTCTTCGCTTCCATTTTGTCACACATATCCTTCGGAGAGTTCGAAGACATGAACTTTTCGCCAACCGACTCGCAGGTAGCCTTGTAGTGCTTTGTCCAGGTCAGCGACTTCAGATTTGGATTGCTTTTAATCTCCGAGTTTATTTCATCAACCGCTTCGTCGCACTGCTGGGAGTACGAGGCGTCATCCTGACGCGCTTCGTACAGAAGTCCGATATAGCCGGTCGGCGTCGGCGCGGACCAGCCACACAGGCGCGAGCCCGACTGCGCCATCGCAGGCGTCGCCGGAACAACCAAGACCATTGCGCCGAGCACCGCGCTCGCCACGGCGCCAGACGTCAAGAAAAGCGAAGATGCCTTCATGATTATTTCTCCCATTTGATTGTTAGAGGTTTCGAGACAGACGGGACGAAGGCCTCATTCCTTGGACCGTTCGTCCTCTACACTAGGCGTCCCCTCCCGTATGGATAGTAAGTTCAAACGCGCTGCTTCGCCCAGTGTAGCCGCCGCTCGCGACATTGGCCGCCTGCGCTGACCGCCGGCGAGGACAACGGCGGCCTGTTGCACTGCGCACAATCTGCACTCGACATCGAGTTTCTCGCAGCGCACATGAAGCGTGGCGCAGCCGTTCCCGCCGCACCCCTGATCCGGGCGCGCTGCAGTGGTTCTAACCGAGATCCAGCTCCCCCTGTCCCGGCGGACCGCGAGGCCCGTGCACTATGGTGTCGGCAGCCGCTATCCACCGCACCGCTTCCCGCTCCGCCAGGTGCCCCAGAATCCTGGCGATGATCCCGGGCGCCTCGATGCTGGCGATGATCTTCAGCTTCCCGCCACAGCCCGCACAGCGCTCGATCTCGATGCCGAAGACCCGCTTCAGTCGCTGCGCCCAGTGCATCGCCACGTGCCGCGGCAGCAGCGGCTTCGGTGATTCAGTTGATGACTCTTGCGGGCTGGCTGGCAAGGTCACCGCGCCCCTGCCCCGCCCGGCCGGCGTCACCGCCGCACGCAGCCGGCTATTGGGGGCCAACACGCCGTGGAACCGCGTCAGGTGCATCCGTGGCGGTGGCACCAGCGCCGCCAGCCGGGCCATCAGGTCCAGCGGCTCCAGAATGATGTGCGTGGTGCCGTCGCGGTACGGCGTCTTCAATTGATAGCGCACCTGACCGGACGCCGTCAGCGCCAGCCGCTCGCTCGCGATGGGCGGGCGGCTCACGTAGCGACAGAGCCGCTCCAACTTCTCGCGTTGCCTGGGTGCGATGGCCACACCCGCATGCAACGAGAACCCGCCAGACCGGGCGGCACCGTTCCCATCACTCGCCTCGAGCGGCCGGGTCGGCAGCGTCTGCAAGGTGAACAGCTTCTGCCCGGCCCTGGGGCCCACCGCGATCCGGTAGGTGATCGAGTGGCCGATCAGGTCATCCAGCGCACCGGGCTCTGCGCCCGCACTCAGCCAAGCGCTCTCCAGATCGCGCTCGATCAGGCCGCTTCTCTCCAGCGTGCGGCCGATGCGCGCGGCGATCTGCTCGACCAGCTGTTGCAGATCTTTCGGGCCCGGGGCTGACACCGCGCGAAACACCGCCTGGGCTGCTTCATCGAGTCGATACGCGCCGTCCAGGAACAGCATGTGGAAGTGGATGTTCAGGTTCAGCGCCGAGCCGAAGCGTTGTACCAGCGTCACCGCGCCTGTGTGCCCAGTGGCTCGGGTGAGACCAGCTCGTGCCAGCACAAAGCCCGCGATCGCCCGAGTCACCACGGCCAGCACCCGCGTCAGCGCCGCAGGGTTCGTCGCGAGCAGGAACCGCAACGCGTGCGGCAGCGACAGCACCCACTGGCGCAGCGGTTGCTCGGGCAACACCTCGTCGGCCAGCAGTGCCGCGGTCTCGACCATGCGCCGTGCGCCACACGAGGGACAGAAGCCACGCTTCTTGCAGCTGAACGCCACCAGCGTCTCGGCGTGGCACAGCTCGCAGCGTACGCGCAGGAAGCCCTCTTCGAGGCGGCCGCACTTCAGGTACGCCTCGAACTCCTGCTGCACACAGGCCGGCAGCGGCCGGCCTGCTACGGATCGGAGCTCACGGAACGCCGGGTAGTGCTGCTCGACCAGCCGATACAGCAGCGTCGCTTCGGGTCGATGGCGGGTGTAGCCTGGCGGATCGAGAAATAGCGGCGCCCGCAGTCGCGCCGCACGGGCGGCAGCAGACACGATCGGCGTCTCCGCGACAGGCGGTGATGCGAAAGACTACGGCGTCAGGGTCGCCTACCGACCCATCGAATCCGCCGCGTTTGCCAAGAAACGTGCTCCATGCGCGAGCACCCGGCCCTGCGCTGCTGATGAACTGCCGTTGCCCGATGCGCCCTCGCCCGGAAAGGCGGCCCGCGCGTCTAGCGGCCAGCTTCTGCCACTGATCAGGCCAGCGCCGGCAGCACCTGCTCGCCGAGCAACCTGATCGTCCACTCCGGATTCTCGTAGATGCGCAGCGAGATCTCGGTGAGGCCGTTGGCGCTGAAGCGCTTCAGCCGCGCGATCTCGTGGTCGAGGTCCTGCACGGCCGAGGCCGAGGTCGCCTTGTCGACGAAGCGCTCCATGATGTCGGCGGGAATGCCCTCGATGACGTCGCTGCCGGTGTTGAATGCCTTCAGGATGCCTTTCTTGTTCGCGAAGATCACATCCATCTCTTCCTGCGGCAGCAGGTCGCGATAGTAGTAGTCGGGATACGGCGTGGCGCGGACCGCAAGCCAGCGGCGGGCCTCTTTGTGGGCCGCGGCTTTCGTATCCTTGACGTGCCAGGCCCAGAAATTGTTGAAGCGCATGCCACTGCCGTCGCGGCCCACCTCTCTGAGTCGTGCGTCGACAATCGCGCGCATGCGTCCGATGTCCTCCGGCGTGTGGTCGCCGGTGAAGATGCCGTCGGCGTAGGTCGCAGCCGAGCCCAGCATCATCGGCCCGTTGGCGCAGACCCAGACCATCGGCGGCCTGTCGCCGGCGAAGGACGGGTGGAAATACAGCACCTTGTACATCTCGCCCTTGTAGCGCAGCGGCTTGCCGGTGCTGGCAAGCTTCAGGATCTCGACGCACTCACGCACGGCACGCAGCCGCCGTTCCTGCGGCACGCCCATCGCCGTCGGAGCTCCGCCCGCCCCCGCCGCGATGCCGATGTGGGCGCGACCGCCCGACAGTTCGTTCAGCGTCAGGAGCGACACGGCCATCTTCATCGGGTGCAGCTCGTACGGCGACACCGCCACGGGTCCGACCGTGATCCGCGAGGTCGCGAGCGCCGCCTGCACAAAATTGATGAACGGGTCGCGGGCGTCGTGCATGTTCGACACCCACAGGCCGCCGAATCCGTACCGCTCGGCCAGACGCGCCAGCTCGGCGACGCGCGCGCCGGAATGGTTGGCTTCCAGGATCAGGTCGACGCGCATGGTGGTCCTCCGCTTGCCCAAGCGCATTATGACGGGCGCGGTGAGTCTACGGGATGAAAACCGCCGTGACGCTCAGGTGCGACGCCGCACTGCGCACCAGATCTCCATCGTGCCCGTCCCCGATCCCGGATCGAATCGCCAGTCATAACGCTCGAACTCGGGTCCGTGGACCGGTTCGTAACCCGACTGCGGCAGCCACTCGTCCCGGATGGCCTGCCAGGCGCGCGGCAACAGGCTCACATGGCCGTGCAACGTGAACACCGCGTAGTGCTGCGCCGGCACGCGCATCCGGCCGAGTCCCGCGGGCAACGCCGCAAAGTCACCCACTTCGACACCGCTCAGGTATTCGAGCGAATCGTCCGTCGCGCCGCAGATCGCACCGTAGGTCACGCCGACAACGGCGCCCGGCAGCTCGGGCAGCCGTCGCCAGTCCTCCCATTGCGCCACGATGGAGCTGTATGCCGTTGCAAAGGGATGGTGGCGCCGCAGGCCGGCCAGCAGCATCGGCGGCGCGTCAACGAAGCGCGGCGTGCCGGGGAAACCATCTATGCGCGAATTGCCGCTCATGGCTCCGGCGTCCCCGTGTCCCGCTCCCCGCGCGCGAGTTCCGCCCGTGCCGCGGCGGCCAGCGCCTGGTAGCGGCGCCGGAAATCCTCGAGGCGCTCCTCCTCGAGTTCCTCGAGATCGAGCAGCGCGTTGTGCGCGCCCTGCGTGGCCCGGATCAGCTCGTCGAGTTTGACCTGGATGGCCTCGGTGTCGCGGTTCTGCGTGTTCTGTATCAGGAACACGATCAGGAATGTCACGATGGTGGTGCCCGTGTTGATCACGAGCTGCCAGGTGTCGCTGTAACCGAACAGCGGCCCGGTGGCGAGCCAGGCGACGATGATGCCGAGCGCGAGCACGAACACGCGCGGCCGGCCGCAGAAGCGCGCGGCAGAACGCGCGAGGCGCGTGTACCAGGAGGCGTACGACATGGGAGATCTCCTTCCGGGGCATCGGGTCGAAGCGTCAATGCTTGCACGCGGGCGGCCTGCCAACCACCCCGGACCGCGCTAGACTGCGGACGCAACCGCCACCTGGCGACTGAAAACCATGGGGATGCGTCATGAAACCGATCTGCATCGTAGCCCTCGTGCTCACGCTCGCAAGCGCCTGCGGTGGTCCACCTGCGAACGAATCCGGCTCATCGACCGAGCCCGACACTGACCACACCGCCTTGCGCGACGCCGTGCAGGAGCCGCTCGACCGGGCGAGCGCCGTGGGGGATATCACCGCTGGCCGCAAGGGCGAGCTGGACGAGGCGATGGAGGATGACGGGGGAAGCTGACGCGCCGAAGTCTTTGGCTCAGGGCTTCGCGCTCCCGCCGAGACCGATGTCGTTCGGCCGCCGGTCGTCGGCGATCGCGCCGATCTTCCACTCCCCGCCGGTCTTCAGCAGCAGGTACACCTCGGGAAACGAGTCGCTGCGCGGTGGCTGGCCGGCACGCTCGGAGCGGGTCTTCGTGCGGGTCCAGACGGTCGCGATGTCACCGGCAACGCGCGTGTCGACGATTTCCACCTCGCGTTTGTAGCCCGAGGTAGCCGAGAACAGCACCGGCCCGATCGTCGACCAGTGCCCCGTGAGGTCCGTGGACACGCCCGCCGGTGCGCCGCCGAGCCCCGTGTGCGCGGGCCGAACGCTGAACTGCACGCCGCCCTTGGCGAACAGCGCCGTCGCGGCCTTCAGGTCGCGGGCGGTGATGGCGGCGTTCATCGCCTTGACGACCGCGACCGGGTCGGAAGACGGCGGGGCCGCTGAAGCACCGACGGCGAGCCACAGCCAGACGCAGGCGGTGCAGAAAAAGCGGTACATGGATCATTCCTCGCGCAGCGGGCTGCCTGCCCGCATCGCCACTGTACGCGCGAGAGCCCCCGCGTGGCATCCGGGCCGGTACCTATGACGCCATTTCCCATGGCATTGCCGGGATTCTTGATCTGGCCCTCTGGCGCTCCTGGCCCATACTGCGTGTACCATTACCGTCATACACATCGGAGGTGTATGGCGCCATGCGAACCAATATCGTGCTCGACGAGAAACTCGTGGCCAGGGCCATGAAGAAGGCCGGCGCAAAGACCATGCGCGAGACCATTCACATTGCGCTGCGGGAATACGTGAGCGAGCCCGACTACGACGGCCTGCTTGCGCTTGCGGGAGCCAATCTCATCGATCCGGATTACGACCCGAAGGCTGGCTATCCGCCGGTTGCCATCGTCCAGGAACCGCCGACCCGTTACCGGGCGCGCCGGACGCGGTACCGCGCCGCGCGACCGAAATGATGCTCGACAGTTCGGTTCTGATCGGCCACTTGCGCCAGTCGAACACGCCGGAAGTGCGGCGGCTGCGCAAGGCTCTGGAAACGCGCGAGCCACTGATCCTGCCCGATATCGTCCTGATGGAAGTCCTGAGCGGCGCGCGAGATCTGGCCGCATTCCTGCGACTGGAGCAGAACCTCCTGCGTCACCGGCGCTTCGTCCCGCAGGACGGGCGGGCACTGGCACGTCACGCCGCGTGGCTATACGCGCGCTGCCGCTGGGCGGGCATTACACCGCGCAGCCCGAACGACTGCCTGGTGGCCTGCTCTGCCATCGAGGCCGGCGAACCGCTGCTGCACCAGGACCGCGACTTCGAGCGCATCGCATCGATCGAGCCGGCCCTGCGCCTGGTCAACTGACCCAACGGGTGCCGGGTCGCAGCTTTGCCACCCGGCGGGTGCCGACCCGGCGGGTGCCGGGTCGCAGCTTCGCAGGATTCCAGCCACTCGAAATCCGCGCCATCCGCCCGCTGCGGCGCAACGCCGCAGGGCGGCCACATTCTGGTGAATCCAACTGCGCAGCGCGCAGCGAAGTAGCCAAAGACCGGTCAGCTTTTCGCTTCTAACAATCCATAAACAGGAGTCATTCAGCCATGAACCTCTTTGCTGCCGCCGCTCGCCCGATGCGGTTCACCTTCATTACCTTGGTTGCTGCCTTCAGCCTCGCCGCCACGCCACTGGCATTCGCGGGCGCACACAACGCGAAGAAGGACATCGTCGACACGGCCGTCGCGGCCGGTTCTTTCAATACACTGGCCGCAGCACTGACCGCTGCCGACCTGGTGGGCGCGCTGAAGGGCGCGGGGCCGTTCACGGTTTTCGCGCCGACCGATGACGCCTTCGCGAAACTGCCGGCGGGCACCCTCGACTCGCTGCTGAAGCCGGAAAACAAGGAAAAGCTCAAGGGCATCCTGCTGTACCACGTGGTCTCCGGAAAGATCATGGCAGCTGACATCCAGGGCGCCGCGAGCCCGGCCACGCTGCAGGGCGCGACCATCGACGTCAAGGCCGCGGGTGGTGGCGTGACCGTCAACGGCGCGAAGGTTACGGGTGCCGACGTCGGCGCATCCAACGGTGTGATTCACGTGATCGATGCGGTGATCCTGCCGCCCGGCTGATCGCAGGGGAAAAACTCGTGATTGCGGCCGCCTGACGAATCAGGCGGCCGCTTCATTTTGCGAGATTGATTGCGGCTGGGTCGCGGGTTGTGACAGTCGCGGCTTGCGCCTGTCGCGGCTTGCGCCGCTCCTACGTGAGGCCGGGGAAGGTTCCGTCCAGCGTCGAGGCCACCTGCACGTCGGGGATGTTGAACAGGCTCTTCCAGTCCTT
>VGVH01000011.1 GCA_016874095.1 Gammaproteobacteria bacterium
ACCTCGCTCGAGCAGGCGGTGACGCTGCTCCTCGGCGTCGAGAAGACACTGGTAGAGGGCGCCGGCGCCGCGGGCCTCGCGGCACTGCTGCAACACCCGCGCCGCTTCAAGGGGCGGCGCGTCGGCCTCGTCCTCTCAGGCGGCAATCTCGATGCGCGCCTGCTGGCCGCGATTCTCACCCGTGACCTCGCGCGCGAAGGGCGCATCACCCGCCTGCGCGTCGCGCTCTCCGACGTGCCCGGCCAGCTCGCGAAGATCTCCGCCCTGCTCGCCCGGCACGACGGCAACGTGCTCGACCTGCAGCACCAGCGCATCTTCACGCCGCTGCCGGCCCGCAACACCTATCTCGACATCACCGTCGAGACCCGCGACCGCGCCCATCTCGAGGACATCCTCGCCGCCGTGCGCACTGCCGGCTACGACGTGCGCGTGCTCGAACCGCAATAAGGGACGCCAAGCTTCGAGAAGTAAGCGGATTCTCTGTGAGGCGTTCTGAGCGAGTAAGACTTCCCCGAGCGAAGAACGCCTCACAGAGAATCCGCTTACTTCTCGAAGCTTGGCGTCCCTTATGGCTCTTATTGCAGCAGCGCGTCGATTGCCGCCGACAGCGACTCGACGCTGCCCGCCCCGCGGTGCAACCGGCCGCGCGCGATGTCGCCGGCGCTGTGCCCGATGAAGAAGCTCGGCGTGCCCGCGACGCCGACCGCCTTTGCAGCAGCCACGTCGCCGTCGAGCCACGAGCCATCTGCAATCTCCACACGGCACTGGCCGAAGCTGGCCGCATCCAATCTGAGCGCGACGGCGTGGCGCTGGAAATCCTCATCCCGCAGCGGGCCGCCGTCCTTTGCGAGCAGCCGCTCGTGGAATTCCCAGAATTTCCCCTGCCGCTCGGCGCAGGCGGCCGCAACCGCCGCCGGCCGCGCGCGCAGGTGCCGCGGCAACGGATAGTTCGACAGCACGTAGCGCATCCGCCCCGTGTCGATGTAGCGGGCTTTCAGCGCCGGAAAGATGTCCTGCGCATAGCCCTGGCAGTACGGGCACTCGTAGTCCATGAACTCGACGACGGTGACCGGCGCATCCGCCGCGCCGAGCACCGGCAGGCCGGCGATCCGCAACTGGGGCGCCGGCGGCACCGCGGGCGCGCGGGCAATCCCGCCGACCGGATCGAGGCTGGTGCCGACGGGGAGATCGCGTGCGGGGGGGCTGAGTTCCGGAGCCGGCCCGGTCGCACAGGCTGACATCAACCCCAGCGACATCAGGAGGACAAAGCGACGCATTACCGCACTCCCCAGGTTCACCCGGCGCCGAGTATAGGCCGCTGGCCCGCGATCGGCCCGTACGGGCAAAACCCCGGCCGCGGCCCCACCCACCTGCGGGTGGTTGCGGCAGGTGTCGGGCCGTCGCTCGTAGACCGTGCAGCGACGCGTCAACTCGTCGAGGTAGATGCAGTCGCCGCTCGCGCGGCGCGCGAGTGTGAACACGCCGGACCTGGCGTGAAAGCGCTCGACCGTCCCGGACTCCTGCAGCCGCACCTCCACAGGCATCGTGCAGCAGCGTGCTGCGCAACCGGCGCAGAGCCCCTTGCGAAAGCGCGTCCAGGTTTCCCGGCGCCTGACATTCACCACGACGTGCTCCTGGCCGGTGACGTTGAGGCGGCTACACTAGCGGCATGCGCACGATATTCCGGTGGCTGCTGGTGGCATCGCTGGCTGTACTCGCCGGCTGCGGCACCGAGCGCTCGGTGCGCGACGCGCCGGTAGCGACGCCAATCCCGCCATCCGTCCGCACGCTCGAGGACCCGCGCCGGCGGACCGTGGTCGACACCGCCCTCGCCCAGCTTGGCGTGCGTTACAAGTACGGCGGCAACAGCCCGCGCGAGGGCTTCGACTGCAGCGGACTCGTGAAATACGCCTACGACGCCGCGGGCATGAGCGTGCCCCGGGTTTCGCGCGACCAGCTGGCAGCGACCAGACCAGTGCCGCTCGAGAAGGCCGAACCGGGCGATCTGGTGTTCTTCCGCAGCGAGGACTACTCGCACGTCGGGATCTACCTCGGCGAGGGCCGCTTCGTACACGCGCCGCAGTCCGGTCGAGCGGTCGAGATCGGCAGCTTCGGCAACGACTGGTACCGGCGGCGCTTCGTGCGCGCGGGCCGGGTTTCGGCAGCGGATTAGCCCCCCGCAGCCAGCACCCGCACGAACCGTTCCGCGTTGATGAAGCCCTTGCCCCAGGCAGGCTCGAGGTCGGCGAGCGGCTTCGCGGCGACGATGGCGTCGTCACTCATGCCCTGCTGTTTGAGCGCCTGCACACGGTCACGAGCCGTGATTAGCATGTCGCGGAAAGTGGCGACGTCGCGCTCGCGCGCCACTTCGCCGTGGCCCGGGATGATCAGAGTGTCTGCGTCGGCAATCTCCATGATGCGTTCGCAGCCGGCGATCATGCCGGCGACACTGCCGCCGCTCGACAGGTCGATGAACGGGAAGCCGTAGCGCACGAACACGTCACCTGCGTGCAGCACGTTGGCCTTCTCGAAGAAAAACACCGCATCGCCGTCGGTGTGCGCGTTGGGGATATGCACGACGCGGATGGTGTCGCCATTGAAGTGGAAGGTCATGTTCTCGCTGAAGGTGATCACCGGCAGCGCTTCGCCCGGCGAGGCGGGGATAGTCCTGTTGAAGAAGCTGTTGAACGAATCGCGACTCAGACGCTCGCGCACGTTGTCGTGGGCTACGATCACGTAACCCTGCCTGCCGAGCGCTGCGTTGCCACCGGTGTGGTCTCGGTGCCAGTGGGTATTCAGCACATACCGTATCGGCTGCTTCGACAGCTTGCCTGCCGCCTCGACGATGGCTGGCGCCATCGGTTCGAACTGGTCGTCGATGATGAACACGCCGTCCGGGCCGGCACTCGCGCCGACGTTGCCTGCGGGCGAAGCCTCCAGCAGGTGCACACTGCCGCGCACGGCACTGACCTTGAGGTCGCCGGGACCCGGTTCGCGTTGCGCCCAGACGATGGCGGCAACAGTGGCGGCAAGCGCGGCGGTCAGCAGGATGGCGGGTCTGGTGATGTTTCGCATCGTTAGATCTCCCCGAAGATGATCGCGGTTTGCGCCGCTCCTAGTAACTGTCCGCGCGGGTCATGGGCTCGGGCAGGGCGGCGCAGGGGGCGTCGGGCTCGGGGCTCTCCTCGAGGTCGGCCGCGGCGACACTCAGGCCCTCTGCCTTTGCCCAGTCCATGCCGGCCGCGCCGGTGCCAAGGGCTCCGGCGAACGTGAAGGTCTTCTGCTCGTTCAGGCCGAGGGAGTTGTTCGAGTAGGTCGCAGCCACGACAGCGAGTACGCGCGGCTGGCCCGCGGCTGTGTGGAGAAGCTGGCCTGCGTCGAGCGGCGCGCCAGCCGTCCAGGCATCGAAGCCGGGCGCGGCAAGCAAATTGTTGAGCCGAAGCGCAAGAGTCTGGCGATCGGCTGCGGGGTAGAAACTCTCGAGGTCGAGTACGCCGAGCCTTGCAAGCGGCGGCTTCTGGATGAGGCCGATCAGGGCGGCCACGTCGAGCCCCCCTGCCCTCGCGCCAGGCGTGATCGAGCAGGTTGCGTACGAGGATGTGATCGCGACTGGTGAGCGGATCGGCATCGACACCGAGCAGTGTCAGGAACCCGGTCGCCGTGTTCTGCAGGCGTTCGCGGTAAAGATCGGCGTCATCGCGCAACTCCGGCGGCGGCGCGGAGAATTCGCGCAGCACCGACAGCGGCTGGCCCCAGTCAGCCAGTCCCTTCTTCCAGGTCTCGGCTTGCGCTGCAGCATGGGCATCGACGCTCTGGCCGGACTCAGCAGCAGCGCGCGGTTCGATCCACGGCGCCAGGTCAGCCGGGGCTAAATCCGGGAAGCTGAGCAGGAGGTTGCCGAGGTCGCCCTTCGGGTCGATGGCGATGACGGGGATGCGGTCCATCGCTGCCTCTTCGATGAGACCGATGCCGCTGCCCGTCTTGCCGATGAGCACAGCATGAGTGGTCAGGTCCTTTGATTCGTAGAGAATGAGGTCGTCGGTGATGCCGCCATCGACCCGCTTGCCGAGGTAGAAAACCCCGAGTTTTTCGTAGTCCTGCATGGCACCATCATAGGACAGGCAACGGGCTGCCGGAGACTTGCAATGCGCTGGGAACAGGGCCGACGAAGCGACAATGTCGAAGACCGCCGCGGCATGCCGGTGCTCCGCGGGGGCGTGGTAGGCGGCGGAATCGGCGCGATCGTGCTCGTGCTGGTGGCGTCGTATTTCCTCGGCGTCGATCCACGGATGCTGATGCAGGTGATACCGCAGGACAGCAGCCCGGCGGGTTCCGCCGAACCGGCGCCAGCGCCGGTCCCCGGCGCAGATCCGCTCGCCGATTTCGTGAGCGTCGTGCTTGGTGATACGGAGGACACCTGGACTGCGATATTCCGCGAGGTCGGTCAAAGCTACGAGCCGCCCGCGCTGGTTCTGTTCAGCGGCGCGGTTGAGTCCGCCTGCGGTGTGGGCCAGTCGGCAATGGGCCCGTTCTACTGCCCGGCCGATCGCAAGGTGTACATCGATCTCGATTTCTATCGTGACCTGCGCGAGCGCTTCAACGCACCGGGCGATTTCGCGCAGGCCTACGTGATCGCGCACGAGGTCGGCCACCATGTGCAGAACCTGCTTGGCACCTCCTCTCGCGTGCAGGGCGCCCGGCAGCAAGCGAGCGAAGGCGAGGGCAATGCGCTTTCGGTACGGCTCGAGCTGCAGGCCGACTGCTACGCTGGCGTGTGGGCCGCGCAGGCCGACGAGGCGCGCGGCATCCTCGAGGCAGGCGACGTCGAGGAGGGACTGACGGCGGCCTCTGCCATCGGCGACGATCGCCTGCAGCGCCAGGCCACCGGGACGATCGCGCCCGACTCCTTCACGCACGGCAGCTCAGAGCAGCGCGTACGCTGGTTCCGCCGTGGACTGGAGACCGGCGATCCCGCGCAGTGCAAGACGTTCGATGCGCGGGAGTTGTAGACTGGGGACGCCAACCTTCGTCGAGAATTTTTCGTCGGTCGACCGAGGTGCTCCTCGCTCGGGGAAGTCTTACTCGCTCGGAACACCTCGGTCGACCGACGAAAAATTCTCGACGAAGGTTGGCGTCCCCAATCTACGGCAGGAAGAGCGCGACCAGATCGTTCAGGAATCGCGCGCCGAGCGCGGTCGGGCGGATCTCGCCGTGGCGGCGCTCGAGCAGCCCCTTTTCTATCGCGGTCGAAAGCGCCGGCTCGCCCGCTGACAGCGGCAGCCCGGTCCTTTCGCTGAAGAGTTTCTCGGGAAAGCCGCCGGTGAGGCGCAGCGCATTCATCATGAACTCGAACGCCGTGTCCGCCGTCGAAACGACCCGGCGTTCGGCGATAGCACCCTCCGCAGCGCGCCGCAGGTAATCCGCCGGCGCACGCGTGCGGCTCTCGCGGACGATGCCCGCGGCCGTCGTCAGCTTGGCATGAGCCCCGGCGCCGATGCCGAGGTAGTCACCGAACCGCCAGTAGTTGAGGTTGTGGCGGCACTCCTCGCCCGCCCTTGCCCAGGCCGAGACCTCGTAGCGGCGGAAACCGGCTGCTGCCACACGCGCGTGGACTGCTTCTTCGATGGCATGGGCCGCATCGCCGTCGGGCAGCACGGGCGGCCGGGCGTGGAAAACGGTATTGGGCTCGATCGTCAGGTGGTAGAAGGACAGGTGTGTCGCACCACTCGCGAGCGCCGCGTCGACGTCCGCCACAGCTGAGTCCGGTGACTGGCCCGGCAGGCAGTACATGAGGTCGAGGTTCACACGGTCGAAGGACTGGCGCGCCAGGGTGACTGCGCGGCGGGCCTCGTCGCTGCTGTGGATGCGGCCAAGTGCCTGCAGTTGGCGCGGGGCGAAACTCTGCACCCCGATAGAGAGCCGGTTGACACCGGCCGCGCGGTAACCACGAAAGCGCTCGGCTTCCACTGCACCGGGGTTCGCCTCGAGCGTGATCTCGACGTCGTGAACGAGTGCGAGCCGCGCGCGCACGCCATCGAGAAGGCGTGTGACCGCCGCGGCAGAGAAGAGACTGGGCGTACCGCCACCGATGAAGATCGCGGCAAGCGGCCGCGAGCACGCCGCCGGCAGCGAACCGTCGAGATCGGCGAGCAACGCCGTGACGTAGGCCTCCTCGGGCAGTTCGCCGCGCAACTCGTGCGAATTGAAGTCACAGTACGGGCACTTGCGCAGGCACCATGGCAGGTGCACATAGAGCGCGAGCGGCGGCAGTTGTGACACGGTCGACATCAGGGTGGTTGCCTAGCACGGATTCACCTGCAACCATACGCGGCGCCACTGTCGCCCGAAAGCCCGCATGCTCGACTGGTTCACCGCGCTCGTCCTCGGCCTCGTCGAGGGGCTGACCGAATTCCTGCCGGTGTCGAGCACGGGTCACCTGATCCTCGCGGGCTCGCTGCTCGGATACAGCGGCCCCGAGGCAGTTGCGGTGCAGATCGTGATCCAGGGCGCCGCCATCCTGGCCGTATGCTGGGAGTATCGCCGATTGCTCCTCGACACCGCGCTCGGCCTCAGGCACGACAGCGGGGCGCGCCAGTTCGCGCTGAACGTGCTGCTCGGCTTTCTGCCGCTCGCCGTTCTCGGGGTTCTGTTCAAGGATGCAATCGAGGAACACCTGTTCCGGCCGGTGCCGGTGGCACTTGCGCTCATCATCGGCGGGATAGTGATCCTGGCCGTCGACCGTCGCGAGGGCAGCGCCACCGTGCGCGAGGTGAAGGACCTCACGCCGCTGACTGCGGCGAAGCTGGGACTGTGTCAGATGGTGGCACTGTTTCCGGGAACGTCTCGCTCGGGCGCGACCATCGTCGGCGGCGTGCTGTTCGGCCTGTCACGCAAGGCGGCAACGGAGTTCTCGTTCTTTCTCGCGATACCGACCCTGCTCGGCGCGACCGCTTACAAGCTGATCGAGTCCTGGCACCTGTTCACCGCCGCGACCTTCCCGATGCTGCTGCTCTCGTCCCTGGGGGCGTTCATGACGGCACTGCTCGCCGTGCGCGGCTTCATCAGCTTCATTGCGAATCACAGCTTCGCGGCGTTCGCCTGGTATCGCATCGTGTTCGGCGCCATCGTGCTGGTGACGGCGTACTACGGCTATTGGGGACGCTAACCTTCGTTGAAAAAGTTTCTTCGGTGTAATTAAGGGGACAGTGACCCTAATTCCGCTGCGCGAATCGCCGAGTTTCTTCCGGTCGCTGAAGCGGAATTAGGGTCACTGTCCCCTTAATTAAACTTTTCCGACGAAGGTTAGCGTCCCCAATATCACCCCGGAAATTGCGCGATGCCGGAGAGCGACTCTTTCTGGCCGATGTTGGCGCGTTGCGTGATGACGCCGTCCGCGAGCCGCAGCTTCACGATGTCGCCGGTGAAGAAGTTGCCGACAATCACGCCCTTGCCATCGGTGCTCGGCGCGATGGCGGCCCAGCCGCGGCCTTCGATGGGATAGTGACGGAGGATCGCGCCCGACTTCTGGTCGACGACGACGAAGCCGAAGCCGGTGCTGATCAGCAGGTTGCGATCCGCCGCGGGCACCATCACCAGCACCATCGGCACGCGCGGCTCGTCCTTGAAATAAGCCAGATCGGGCAGCTGGCGGTCGTTCACGAGATCGTACTGCTTGATGACCGGGCCCGTTTCCGACACGTAGATCATGCGCGTATCGGCGTCGGTCAGCACCGTGCTCGTGACAGCAAGGAAGCCGAACAGACCACCGTGCGCCTGCGTGCGGTAGGTCTTGAGCAGCCGGCCGTCCTGCGAGAATTTCTCGATCACGCCATCGCCGATGACGTCGCGCCGCGGCAGCAGCGGAAACTTCGTCGTGATCGACGGATGCCCGGTCACCTTGCCCTGCATGTGCTCGCCGAAGTACAGGCTGCCATCGGCGCCGAAGGTCACGCTGGACAGCATGCGCGGCGACCAGTAGCGGCGCGGCTTCTGCTTCGCGTCCGGCCCGATCTCCATCACGATCGGCGTCAGCTGCGCGAACGCCCACAGAGTCTTGTCCGGCCCGAACGCAAGCCCGCCGACCTTGTGCGTGCTGCCTTCGAGCCACAGCTCGCCCTTGAGCTCAAGATTCTCGTCGTACTGAAACAGGCGGCCGATGCCGGCGTGGTCGTCGTTGGGGTCGTTCATCACCGTCGACGCCACCAGGATGTCGCCCCTCGCCCAGGGAGTTGCCGTACTGACGGGTGATTCCCCGGCCCGACCGGCAGTGAAAGCAAACAGCAGGACGATGGTGGTGGCGAAGCGCATGATGACCTCCTCAGCGCAGGCGCTGCACGTCGAGCCCGCCCGGCGTGCAGGAAATGCCCGGGTTGCGCCCCGAGCTGAACACCCAGGCGAGGTTGTCGGGACGCTGTTCGTCAGCCGAGATACGGCTGTCTGCATCGGCATCGCAATGGTAAGTTTCAGCGCCGACGGCAGCGACCGCCGGATGCCAGCCGGTGTTCGCGGCGTTCAACGCGCGCAGCGCCGCAGCTGACTTCGCAAACGTCCCAAGTGAATTGACTTCGTTCGACGCGATTTCGTTGTCGTCTCGACCGCCCTCGCCCGCATCGTCGCTGCCGGCACCGAACACGCGGCCGGTGGCGCGAGTATCCCAGTAACTCGCCGCGACAGTGCCGCCCGAGTTGTCACCGACCAGCCCTCCGGCGCGGGTCGTGCCTGCCACCCGGCCGGTCGCGTAACTCGCGCGCACGGTACCGTTGTTCGTGCCCACCAGGCCGCCGACCGAATTCACGCCGATCACACGCCCGCGCGCATAGCTGTTGCGCACGCGGCTCTGCGAGTTGAACGCGACGAGCCCGCCGGCGCTCGTGCCCATCGACTCCACCTCGGCGGTCGACCAGCTGTCGGTGACGACCGCATCGGTGTTCAGGCCCACGAGCCCGCCGACGTTGTTATTGCCGGTCGCGCTGCCAGTGGCGTAACTCGACTCGAGCGTGCTGAAGGTGTTGAGCCCGACGAGCGCCCCGACGCCGTTGTGCCCGCTCACCCGCGTGCTCGCGCTCGACTGCGCGACGAAACCGCGCATATCGCCGATGAGACCGCCGACCGCGTCGTTGCCCGACACCGTGCCGCTCGCGTGGCAGCGGATCACCTTGCCGGCGTGGCCGCCGACCAGCGCACCCACGGCGTTCTTGCCCGTCACCTCGACGCTGCCACGGCAGTCACGTATCAGGCCGAAATTGGCGCCGACCATGGCGCCGACGCCGCCGCGCCCGCTGACGACGGCGTCCTCGAGGACAAGGTTGCTCAGCGTCCCCGACTTCGCCAGCACGCCGAACAGGCCCACGCCGCCTGCCTCCGGCATTGCGATCGAGAGATGCTTTATCACGTGGCCGCCACCATCGAACAGGCCGGTGAAGCCGAACTTGTCGCCGGCCAGCATGCAGTTGCCCTGCGGGCCGCAGTCGCCGATCGGACTGAAGGGCGCGCCAAGGTCGCGCGCGTCGAGGTCGCGCACCAGGTGATAGCGGCGCGCGACGCGCGCTGCCCAGTCGAAATTGGTCGCATTGCCCACGCCGGCACCGAGCGTCTGGATCGCCTGCAGCTGGCGGATGCTGCAGATCTCGAACCAGCCGTCGCCGTTGGAATCGCGGGCGAACTCATTGGCGTCGGCCGGCGCGCCGTCGTGGCGGTCGGGCAGGCCGTCGCGATCGAAATCCTGCGCCTCGGGAATGCTGCGGTTGTCGACGGGGCAACCAGCGAGCGTATTGGCGCTCGCCAGCGGCGCGGCGGACAGCACACTGCCGGGTGGCACGGATGCCGCCGCGACCGGCTGTGTCGTGCCGGCCGCAAGCGCGACCGCCTCGACGCCCGCAGCCTCCGAGGCGGCAAGCGCAGACTGGTTGGGACCGCTGCGATCGCCGCGCGCCGACGCAAGCCCTTTTCGGGACTCGTAGTACGCCGCGACGTCCGCAATGTCCTGGTCGGACATCGTGAGGACAGAAGCTCCCATCACCGGGTCGGGTCGCTGCTTGTCACGATAGGCGCGGATCGCGCTCTCGAGATAGACCGCATGCTGGCCGGCAAGGATCGGGAACGAAGGCGCGGGGCTCACCCCGTCGATGCCGTGGCAGGGCGCGCAGACCCCGGCCAGCTGCGCACCGCGCCCTGGATCTCCGGCGGCGTAGGCAACGAGTGGCAACAGGACGACCAGCAACAAGGGCACACGCATGACGGCTTCCGCGGGAGGGTTGGTTACCGGGAGTCTAGCCTTCGCAGCCGGGACTGCCTACGCTCATGCCATCGACCCGGAAGTACGCCACGAACAGGACGCAGGACTGCCACGCGCCTGCGCGCCGATCTGGACCGTATCAGCGCCGGCGTGCCGCGGCGATCAACGCCTCGCAGCGGGCGCGCAGTTCGCCGTTGGCGCCCGCAAGCGACAACGCCCGGCGGCCCATGTTTTCCGCCTGCGCGCGATCACCCTGCTTCAGCTTCACGCGGCCAAGCTCGAGCCACAGCTCCGCATCGCGCGGGTTGATGCGCAGCGCGCGCTCCAGCGTTGACGTCGCCAGCGCGTAGTTGGCGGCCGCCGCCTGCGTCCGTCCCTGCTGCAACAGCGAGTCGGTCGCCGTTCGCGAAGGCGGCGGCGGCGTCGACGGCGGCGGGATCGGTTCCGGCGGCGGTGGCGGCGGCGCCTCGGGTGGCGGTGTGTCGGGCAATCCGCCGGGCGAGGGCTCGACAGGCGGCGGTGACGGCAGCGGCTTTACGACGGGAGGCGGCAGCGGCTGGTAGGTCGGCAAGGTGCAAGCGGCCAGCGCGACAGCGAGCGCCGTCGCGAACATGAGCTTCACTGCACGAGATCCCTCAGCCATTCAAACGCGTTCTCGACGATGTTGTCCGGTTCCGGCGCGCATCCCGGATGCGGCGGGACTTCTGTTCCCGCCGGCACCGGCACGAGCACCGTGTTGTCGCAGTCTTCGCCCGCCCCGAGCCCCGTCGCGTAGTCGATGCGCAGGTTCACCAGGCCGTCCGCCGGCAGCGCCTCGAAGCTGACGAGCGGCGCGCTGGCCATGAAGTCGCTCCACACCGACATTGCGCCGCTCGCGCCGGTCAGGCCCGTTGGCGAATTGTCATCGTAACCCACCCACACGACCGCCAGCAGGTCCTGCGTAAAGCCGGCGAACCAGCTGTCGCGCAGATCGTTCGACGTGCCGGTCTTGCCTGCGGTGACGATCCCGGGCGGCAGGCGACCGCGCGCGGCTCGCCCGGTGCCGCGCAGCATCACCTGGACCAGCGCCTGGTCCAGTTGGTACACGGCCGCCGGATCGGCCGCCTGCTCCGTGCTCAGCGGGAACTGCTCGAGCGGCTCACCCTTGGGTCCCTGCACGGCACGGACGGCGCGCAGCGGTGTGCGAAAGCCACCGCTCGCCAGCGTGCTGTACACCTGCGCGACTTCCAGTGGTGCAAGATCGAGCGCGCCCAGGAGCAGGGACGGATTCGGCGGCGCGTCTGTCGTCGCGCCAAGGCGGTCGAGCAGCTTCACCACCTTCGGCACGCCGACTTCCATGCCGAGGCGCACTGTCGCCATGTTCATCGACTCGGCCAGCGCGCGGACCAGCGGCACCTCGCCGTGCGCCACGCCGTCGAAATTCTGCGGCTGCCAGGTCTTGCCCTTCGCGAGTTTGACGCTGACAGGCGCGTCGTCTATCCGGGTCGCGAGAGTGCGACCCTGCTCGATCGCCGCAAGGTAGACGACTGGCTTCACCAGTGAGCCGATCGGGCGGCGCGCCTCGACCGCGCGGTTGTAGCCCTCGAACCCGGAGTGCCGCCCGCCGACTACGGCCAGCAGTTCGGCCGTCTGCGGATTGGCTACGACAACGGCACCCTCCAGCGGCTTGTCCTTCTTCTTCGCGCCCAGCCGCGCGACACCGACGGCAAGGGCTGCCTCCGCCTGCGTCTGCAGCATCGGATCGAGCGTCGTGAACACGCGCAGGCCCTCGGTCGTGAGGTCTTCCTCGCGATAGTGCTGCTTCAGTTCTCGATGCACGATACGGAGGAATGCCGGGAAATAGCTCGCGCCGCTGCCCCGCTCGCGAACGACGCCGAGCTTGCGAGCGCTGGCGAGGTCACGCTCCTCCGCCGTGATGATGCCCTGCGCGCCCATCATCCGCAGTACCAGGTTGCGTCGATCGAGAACGCGCTGCGGGTGGCGGCGTGGATCGTAATACGACGGTCCACGCATGATCGCCACCAATGTCGCGATTTCGTGCAGATCGAGCTCCGAAGGCGGCTTGCTGAAATAGAACTGACTTGCCAGCCCGAAGCCGTGGATCGCCCGGCTGCCGTCCTGGCCCATGTAGATCTCGTTGATATAAGCATTGAGGAGATCCGCTTTGGTGTAGTGGATCTCGAGCAGCACCGCCATCAATGCTTCACGCAGCTTGCGACTCAACGTGCGCTCGTTGGTGAGAAAGTAGCTGCGCACCAGCTGCTGGTTGAGGGTGCTCGCGCCCTGCCGCATGCTACCGGAGGTGACGTTCACCCAAAATGCCCGCAGGATGCCGATGAGGTCAACACCCGGGTGGTGCTCGAAGCGGCGATCCTCCACCGCCATGATTGCGGACCTCAAAAGGCGCGGCACCTCATCGGGTGGCAGCACGACGCGGTCCTCTCCGTCTTCGGGGAAGACGCTGCCGATGAGGAGCGGATCGAGCCGGAGCAGGGGCAATTCCGGGCCGCCAGGTGTGCGCAGGGCGGTGACAACGTCACCACCGAAGCCGACGGCAACGCGCTGCGCCTTCTGCCAGCCATCCCAGAACCTGAACGGGCGCGTGGTCAGCTCGATGCGCGTGCCGTTGCGCGACCAGGTGCCGGGCGAATCCGGCACACCGACACGGCGGTAACCCAGCCGCTTCAGCTCGGCGGTGAAACCGTCCGCATCGAGCGGTAGCCCGTTATAGACCTCGAGTGGCCGCGCGTAGACATGGGCGGGCAGCGTCCAGCGGCGGCCGTCGAACCGGCTCGTTACGAGCCAGTCGAGCCAGAGCACGTAGCCGGCGAATACGACCGCAAGCACGGCCAGCGTAATCCACACGACCCGACGGCGGAGCAGCCCGATCAACCGGCGAAGCAGGTTCCGTTCAGCCATGTCGCAGCGCGTAGCGCCGCTCCGCATAGGCGATGTCCTCGACCCAGAGCCGCGCAGCAGCCCGCTCGATCAGCGGCCGGAGCAGCGCACCGGCGGCAAGCGCCACGCTGAACTGCGCCCGGTCGGACGTCACGAGTGTCGTCTCGATGATGGCCGTGCGCCCTGGCGCAACCGGTGTCGCATGTGTCTCCACCACCGAGCCCTGGCCGTCGCCCGCGACGATCGTCATGGCGATGGTGCGAGCATCAGGGCAGTGGAAACGGGCGTCGACTTCGACCGACAAAGGACCGAGCACGCCGAAGGCGACACGCACGGTGATTTCGTCCTCCCGCTTCTCCACCACGTTCAGCCGGCGGAAGGAATGCGGGTGGTAGTGGACACCGTGCCAGGGATCGAGCCGGTTGGCTATCACGTCGTCAGGCTCGCAGATCGCCTCCATGCGCACCGTCGCGTCGATGCAGCGCTCAGGCCTTGTCGTGATGGCGGGCTCGATGCTGCCGGTCTCGCCGGGTCTCGGCAGCTGCAGCCACACGAGCACGCCATCGTCGAAGGTCCTGAGCGGCTTCCAGCTGCCGTGCGCGCTTCGGCCCAGCCTCATCCCGTGCCAGGGGCAGACAAGTTCGCCGTCGCGTACGCAACCTGCCGAAAGCGAAGCGCCGAGGTGAGGGCAGGCGTCGGGCGCGGCGCGCAGCTCTGTGCCGTCGCGCCAGAAGACGATGTCGTTGCCGTCGATCCGGTACCGGCGTGGTTGCGCGCCGACGGCACGGCGCGTATCGACGACGTGCCAACCGCCGCAATCGCGGCTCTTTGCGATGGCAAGCGCGCGCTCGATCCAGCGCGGGCTCGACTGCTGCCAGTCGGGCGCGCTGGAAACGAACGGCCGGGGCGGCAGCGGACGACCGAAAGTGATGACACGATTCATGCGAGCACCCCCCGCGGAGGAACGGACCACAGCGGTTCGGGCGCAACATCATAGCTGCTGAGCAATGTGCTTGCGGCAAGGAAACCCGCGGTGACCGCGCGCTCCATCAGCGCGGTCGGCAACGACAGGCTCACGAAGTCGCCAGCGAGAACCAGCCCTGGCCATGGTGTCCCGACCCCGGGGCGCAGCGCCGCGCTGCCCGGGTAGAACGAGGGGCAGTCGGCCCGCAGCAGCCAGCGGTCCTCCAGTACGCGCGCGCCGGCGAACTCGGGATAGATCGCCTGCAACCCGCGGCGCAGGTCCGCGCGCAGCTCTGCTTCATCGACGTGATCCGGCAGCGCGTAGGCATGCAGTTCAACGACGGAGCCGCCCGTGCGATTCGCCCACTCGCGGCTCTCGTCCTCGAACAGGTGATAGAGTGAGATGTTGTCCAGCCGACCGACGCCCGCTGTGCCGGCAAAGGGCACGCGGCCCGGATGGGCGGGCCGGTCGAGCCACAACCGCCACACGGCGAAGGCGTTAGTGGCGCGCAGCGAGTCGATGCGCGCGCGCCAGGCGGGGTCGTCGAGCCCGGTAGAAGCACCGACGATGGCCTTCACGGCCGGCACGTGGGCGGCGAGTACGACCGCATCGGCCTGCAGGTCACCCTCCCCCGTCGCTACCCGCCAGCCTGTCGCTTCACGCCCCAGCGCGGTCACGCTCGTACCCCGACGTATCGCCACGCCGAAGCTGCCGAGGTAGCGCTCCAGCGGATCGAACACCGCCTGCGAGAAGGGCCTGTTGGCAATGTCGAAAATCAGGCCGTCGCGATTGCCGGTGAAATAGAAATGGAACATCTGCAGAAGCTCCGCGGCCGACATGTCGGACTGCGGGTTGAAGCAGGAATGTGCGAAAACGTGCAGCAACCGCTCGCGCGCGCGGGGCGGAAAATTGAGCTGGTCCAGATAACTCTCGGAGCTGCGGCAGTCGAAGCGCGCGAAGGTCTGCTCGCGCGAGAACCGCAGCATCTCCAGCGCAGCACGCTTGTCGACCCGCAGGAGATCCAGGAACCCCATCGTCTTCGTGCGCAGAGTCAGCACCGCGACATTCCACGGCGGCCTGGCCGGCAACCCGGCAAAGGTCTCGAAACCTCCATCCGGCGTGAGGATCGGGTAGTCGGGCACCGCATCGAATCCCCCGAGCTCCGGATCGAAGCGGCGAATGAGGGCACGGAGGTTGTAGTACTGACGGAAGAAGGCGTGGAATCCGCGCTCCATCCCGAACGGCGTACCGTCCGCGAGGCAGTCGCTCCAGGCGCCGAGCCGGCCGCCGAGGTAATGCTCGCTTTCGATCACGGTCACCCGGGCGCCACGCTCGGCCAGCACCGTTGCGGCAGCGAGACCCGCGAGCCCGCCGCCCACCACTGCAACCTCGATGGCATCGGCCAGCCGCGCCTTGTTGCCGGCGAAACCCGTCAGCAGCACGGGCACCGCGTGATCTCTACGCATCGCCCGCTCAGTCGGCCTTCAGGCCCGCGAGCTGCGCTCGCCAGGTGCCGGGTGGCTCGCCGGCGTCGTTGGCGATTTCGAAGCTCGCGTTGCGCGCGCCCGGTTCCACCAGCGACTCGACCAGCACGGCAGCAAGGTCGGCGCGGGAAATCGTCTTGCGCGTGTGGCTCCGCCAGTCATCGCCCTGCCAGAGACGCACGCCTTTCGCGTTTGCAGCGTCGTTGACCAGGCCCGCAGGCCGCACGACCGTGTAAGGCACACCACTCGCGCGCAGGTGCTGCTCTCCCCGGTAGCGCCACTCGAGGGCGCCCTTGAAGAGCTTGTTGGCGAAGGACTCCCTGTCCGTCGTACCGATGGCGGTCAGAAGTACGAAGCGCTTCACTCCCGCCTCGCGCGCGGCATCGACGAGGTTACGCACGGCACCGTAATCGACGAACTCTGCACTGTTGTCTCCAGTGAGTTCGCGCGAGCCGATCACGCTCACGACCATGGTCACATCCTTCATTGCCGCGCGCGCTGCCACGGGGTCGCGCAGGTCGGCTTCGACCCAGGAGACGCCGTCGGCCTTGGTGCCGAGCCGCTCGCGCGCGGTGGCGATACTGCGCGTCGTCGCGCGGAAGGCGATCTTCCGCGCTGCGAGCTCATCGAGAACGCAGGTGCCCGCGCGGCCCGAACCGCCTGCCACCAGCACCGCCCCCCCGCTGAACGGGTCAGACGGAGCCTGGTCTGTGGTGGCACAGGCCGCGAGCAGTGTGACAAGCACACAACCGATGAGCCGCAGGCGTTGCGGGATACGGACAAACCAAGACATGGCGCAAACATTAGCACGGCGCCGAGGGCTACGATGGCGGGCCATGGGGACCGTGCGCAACAACCCCCGCCGCCTCGCGTGCACTGCGCTGCTACTCTTCGGCATGCAGCCGGGCCTGCTGCCTGCGGCAGAAACGGATGCCGGCACCGACACCGCGGTCGGCCCTCCTGCGGAGACCCCCGCCGAAGCGGCGCCGGATCCGGCCTGTGCTGTGACGGGGTCCGACGGCAGCGCGCTGGTCGATCGGATGCAGCAGCGCGTGTACCTGAGCGTCTGCAACAGCGCGCGCTGGTTCGACGGCCTGTTCGGCACTGGACGCTACGACCAGGACTCCCGCGGCACCTTTGGCCGGGTCGGTGTCTATCAGCTCTGGGACGACCGTGACGGCTTCGACGCGCGCTTGCGGCTGCGTGTGCGGGCTGACCTGCCGGCGCTCGAGAACCGCCTGCAACTCGTGTTCGGCCGCGCCGAGGATCGCGAGATCACCGAGGACACCGAGCCCGCAGCCGGCGGCGACCTGCCGGGCAACTTCCGCGAAGTCGAGGACGAGTCATGGCTGCTCGGTCTCGGCTATTCGAATCAGGACCGCCTCGCCAACGGCTTCGATTTCGGCATCGGCGTGCGTCTGCGTTCGCCGATCGACCCCTACACGAAAGCGTCGTACCGCCACAATTTCCTGTTCAGCGACGCTACCGCACTGCGCGCGCGCCAGACCGTTTTCTGGCGTGACAGCCGCGGCTTCGGGGAGACGACAGAGCTCGATCTCGACTTCCTGCTCAGCCCGGAGCTGCTGCTGCGCTGGGACAATACCGTCACGCTCGCCGAGGACGTGCGCCGCCCCGAATGGAATACCGGCCTCATCGCCTTCCAGAGCCTGGGGGATCGCCGCGCGCTGTCCTACACCGCGTTCGTGAGCGGCATCGCCAACACCGACGTGCCCGTGCGCAACTACGGCGTCGAGTTGCGCTACCGCCGCAGCATCCTGCGCGACTGGCTGTTCATCGAAGGCCGCACCAGCCTCACCTGGCCGAGAGAACTGCCGGAGGAAGAACGCGAGTCCAATCCGGGCGTGGGCCTCGGCTTCGAGATGTATTTCGGCCGGGGGCCCCAGAGGGAGCTGCGCTAGGCCGCAACGACATCGAACGCCACGCTCACCCGTGTTCCCGCTGCGGCGAACGGCAGCGTGCGGTGATGGAAGTAGGACGGAAACAGCACCAGCCGCCCGGCGATCGGCTCGACGGCGCGCCGCGGGGGCGCCGATGCGATCAGGAACCGCGGCGGCGGCGCACCGAATTCGATCCAGCCGGCCTGCCCCGCGCCCATGGCGGGCACATCGACGTAGCAGACGCCTGACAGCCAGGCTTCCGGGTGGATGTGCGGCAGCTGGTGACCCCCTGCGGTGAGCACCGTGGTCCAGGCGCGCAGGCTCCAATGCGCCGGGCCCTCGGCCATCGCCGGGTGCGCCGCAATGGCCGGCTTCAGCAGGGCCGCGAAAGCGGCAAGCGGCGGCGACGAGAGATCGAGCTCGCCGCTCTGCCGCCCGCCGCGTGTGGCCTTGCTGGCCGGACTGTCGACGAGGGACGGATCGGCGAGCAGGCCGGCCCCCAGTCCCAGGGGCAGCTCGACTGCGGACACGCTGACCGCGTGGTCGTGATCGACGAGCGCATCGGCAGCCGCGATATCACCTGCATCGCGCAGCGCGAAACCGAGCGCTGCGAGCACGTGGCGCTCGCCCGGATGGGTCGCGAGGAATTCGCCGGCGAGATCCAGGGCGTCCTGCCCGCGACCGGTGCCCGCGAGCAGGTTCAGGAGATCGGCTGTCGCGCGAGCGTTGTGCGGGTTGGCACGGCGCGCCGCACGGAGTGCATCCATCGCCGCGGCATGATCGGCGCACTGCGCTCGCGCGAAAGCGAGGCTGACCCAGGCGGAGTCGTCGTCCGGATTGCGGGCCACGGCGCCGTCGAGCACGGAGACAGCGGCAGCGAAGTCGCCGATGTCGCAGCAGACGGCGCCACGGGTAGCGAGCAGCTGGGGATGCGCGGGCGCGACGGCCAGGCCGGCGTCACATAGCACGAGGGCCTCCGTTCCGCGGCCGGTCTCCGCGAGCGCCTTGGCAAGATTGCAGCGCACGTCGATGTCGCCGGCGTCGAGCTGCAATGCGCGCTCCTCGAGCACGATCGCCTCGAGCAGGTGGCCGCGGTACTGGAGCAGTGCCCCGAGGTTGGCGAGCGCGCGACCGTGGTCCGGATCGCGGCCGAGCGCCGCGCGCAGGTCGGCCAGCGCACCGTCGAGGTCATGGGCCGCAAGCCGGGTCAGTGCCCGTTCGGCCAGCGGGGCCGCGTCGCCGGGCGCCGCCACCTCAGCGGCCCGGCCCAGCAACCTGCTCGAGGCATCCAGGTCCCCCCGCTCGCGGGCCAGAATCCCGCGCAGCCGCAGGGCCTGGACATCGCCAGGATCGGCCTCGACGGCGCGGCGGTAGAGCCGATCGGCATCCTCCAGCCGGCCGGCCCGGTGGGCGGCCATGGCCGCTTCCAGGGGGTGGGACACGCGGTGCATCCAAGTCGGGGGATGGCTGCATCGTACAGGCAAAGGGCGGGATTGGCCCCGGCCCACCGGAAAATTCAAGGAGTCATAACATGGCGTTCCTGATCGAAACCCTGATGCCCGCCGCGCTGTTCGCGTCGGTGCTCTTCTTCATCTATTTCACCTGCGCGGAGATGCATTCCCATGCCTGAAATCACCATCGAAAAGGACGGCGACCAAGTCACCGTCCTGCACGCGGTCGGTGAGGTCCATGCTGTACTGACTATCCGTGAGACGGAAGCTGTGCTTCTGCGTCTCGAGGCGCAGCTTGGCGAGATCGACGCTGTCGGGCAGCTGGTAGACGATGACTGCGCCCGAGGTCAGCGGCACGATCTTCACGCGCTCGTCGCCGTCGAACAGGCGCCGGTGCGCAATAAACAGTTTCTCGCCGGTCTAGAGCATGTTGTCATAATGCCCGCGCGATCGGGGGTCGGCTGAGAACGCCGTCACATTTGGTACGGCGGAAAGACCGGTTTAGAAGAAGGCCTGGATGCCGGTCTGCGCCCGGCCAAGAATCAGGGCGTGCACGTCGTGCGTGCCTTCGTAGGTGTTGACGGTCTCGAGATTGGCAGCGTGGCGCATCACCTGGTACTCGCCGGTGATGCCGTTGCCACCGTGCATGTCACGCGACACGCGGGCGATGTCCAGTGCCTTGCCGCAATTGTTGCGCTTGATGAGCGAGATCGCCTCGGGCATCAGGTTTCCCTCGTCGATCAGCCGGCCGACACGCAGCGCGGCCTGCAGCCCGAGCGAGATCTCCGTCTGCATGTCGGCGAGCTTCTTCTGCACGAGCTGGGTCGCGGCCAGCGGCCGGCCGAACTGCTTGCGGCCCAGCGTGTATTCGCGCGCGGCGTGCCAGCAGAACTCCGCTGCGCCCATCGCGCCCCAGGCGATGCCGTAACGCGCACGGTTCAGGCAGCCGAAGGGCCCTGACAGGCCGCTCGCGTTCGGCAACAGGCTCTCCTCCGGCACGACCACCCCATCGAGCCCGATGTCGCCGGTGATCGACGCGCGCAACGACAGCTTGCCGTGGATCTTCTGCGCTGCCAGGCCCTTCATGCCCTTCTCGAGGATGAAGCCGCGGATCGCATCGTCGTGGGCGTCCGACTTCGCCCAGACCACGAACACATCGGCAATCGGCGAATTGCTGATCCACATCTTCGAACCCGTGAGCCGGTAGCCATCGGCGACTTTCTCTGCGCGGGTGCGCATCCCGCCGGGATCGGAACCGAAGTCGGGCTCGGTCAGGCCGAAGCAGCCAACCCACTCGCCGGTGGCGAGTTTCGGCAGGTAGCGGCGCCGCTGCGCTTCGCTGCCGTAGGCGTGGATCGGATGCATGACGAGCGAGGTCTGCACGCTCATGGCCGAGCGGTAACCGGAGTCGACGCGCTCGATCTCGCGAGCCGCGAGCCCGTAGGCCACGTAGGAAAGCCCGGCGCCGCCGTACTCGGTCGGGATCGTCGTGCCGAGGATGCCGAGCGAACCCATGCCGGTCAGCACGTCGCGGTGAAACGTCTCTTTTTCGTAGGCCTCGATGATGCGCGGCTGCAACTCGGATTGCGCGAAGTTGCGCACCGAGTCGCGGATCATGCGCTCCTCGGCGCTGAGCTGCTCGTCGAGCCGGAACGGATCGTCCCAGGCGAAGGAACTGGCTGGCATGGATTCGGAAGCTCCCGGGCCAATGTCGGGCCCGGCAGGAATTTTGGCACACTTGGCGCATGAGCATACTGTGGCGGCCGGACGAAGCAGGCATTGCGCGGTCGCGACTGACGGCCTTTGCCCGCGACATGGCGACGCGACACGGCGCACCCACCGGCCAATTCGACGCACTCTGGCGCTGGACGCTGCGGCACCCGGCGGAGTTCTGGCGCGGGGTCGCGGATGCGACCGACGTCATCGCCACGCGGGGCTCCAGGCCGGTCCTGCAATTCCCGGAACGCATGCACGGCGCCCTGTGGTTCGAGGACTGGCGGCTCAACTTTGCCGAGAACCTGCTCCGGCGGCGGGACTCCCATCCGGTGGTCGTTGCACTCGACGAGAGCGGCCGGCGGCGCGAGCTGTCCGGCGAGGAACTTGCCGACGAGACCGCACGGATTGCCGCCGCGCTGCGCGCACTCGGCGTCGGCCCGGGCGACCGCGTTGCCGGCTACCTGCCGAACATCCCGGAAGCCGTCATCGCCATGCTCGCGACCACCAGCATCGGCGCCGTGTGGTCGTCATGTTCGCCTGACTTCGGGCTCGCCGGCGCGCTGGACCGCTTCGGGCAGATCGCGCCGAAGGTCCTGATCGCAGCCGACGGCTATCGTTACGGCGGGCGAGCACACGACTCGCTGGCGACCGCGGCCGCGCTGCTGGCGCAGCTGCCAGGCCTGCGCGCGCTCATCGTCGGCAACCTCCTGCCGGTGCCGGATCTCGCTGCAGTGCCCGGCGCGCTGTCCTGGGACGCGTTTCCGAGCCAGACCGGGCTTGCCTTCACCGACATGCCCTTCAACGCACCGCTTTACGTGCTCTACTCCTCCGGCACCACCGGCAAGCCGAAGTGCATAGTGCATGGCGCCGGCGGAACACTCCTCCAGCACCGCAAGGAACACGCGCTGCACGTCGACCTCCGTGCGGACGACGTCATCTTCTGGTTCACCACTACCGGCTGGATGATGTGGAACTGGCTGGTGTCGGCCCTCGCCGAGGGCAGCACCATCGTGCTCTACGACGGCTCGCCCACGACGCCCGACGAGGGCGTGCTGTGGCGGCTCGCTGAGCGCGAGGAGGTGACCGTATTCGGCACGAGCCCGCGTTACCTCGCTGCGATCGAGAAAGCCGGCTACCACCCGGGCCGGCGTCACAACCTCGCACGCCTGCGCAGCGTGCTGTCCACCGGCGCGCCGCTCGCGCCCGCGCAATTCGACTTCGTCTACAGCGCGGTGAAACCTGACGTGACGCTCGCCTCCATGTCCGGCGGTACGGACATCGTCTCCTGCTTCGTGCTCGGCAACCCCTGGCAGCCGGTAACCCGGGGCGAGATCCAGGGCCCCGGCCTCGGCATGGCGGTGGACGTGGTGAACGATGCCGGGGATGCGGTCACAGGCGAACCGGGGGAACTCGTCTGTCGCGCGCCCTTCCCGTCCATGCCGCTCGGCTTCTTCGGCGACCACGACGGCAGTCGCTACCGCGCGGCTTATTTCGAGCGCTTCCCGGGCCTGTGGCACCACGGTGATTACGCGACGCGCACTCCAGGTGGCGGCTACGTGATCAGCGGCCGCTCCGACACCGTGCTCAATCCCGGCGGCGTGCGCATCGGCACCGCCGAGATCTACCGGATCGTCGATGCACTCGACGAGGTGCAGGAAAGCGTCGCCGTCGGCCAGGACTGGCAGGGTGACGTGCGCATCGTGCTCTTCGTCCGGCTGAAGCCGGACTGCACGCTGGACGAGGCGCTCGCGGCGCGCATCCGCGATGCGCTCCGGCGCAACGCCTCGCCGCGGCACGTGCCCGCGAAGATCCTCGCGGTCAGTGATATCCCGCGCACGTTGAGCGGCAAGCTCTCCGAAGCCGCGGTACGCGAGGCAGTCCACGGACGGCCGGTAAAGCATTCCGACGCACTCGCCAACCCCGGAGCGCTCGATGAGTTCCGCGACCGCTCTGAACTGGCTTCGTAACCGTGATTTCGGGCTTGTCTAGTCCGACAGGCTTGTCCATGATCGGCTGACCGGCACCGGACCGGGGAGTCGCTGATGTCCGCTGTCATGTATATGCACAAGCTCATGGAACGAGACGTGGTCCAGGACAAGTTCGCGCCTTGCCACGAGCGTGCCATGGCGCGGTTCCGCCTCTAGGTGTCAGGCGCTGCCGAGTGGTCGGCTGCCGCCGAAGCAGTAACGCCGGACGCAGCGGCTGACATCACCCGCCGCTCGTTCGGGATCGCCGCACGGGCTACAGCGCTCGCAAGCGAACGCGACCACAACTTCGCCATCGAGACAGAAGCCGGCGAGCGCTGGGTGC
The DNA here is from genome assembly GCA_016874095.1 of Gammaproteobacteria bacterium. Taxonomy (GTDB): domain Bacteria; phylum Pseudomonadota; class Gammaproteobacteria; order Steroidobacterales; genus QUBU01. The sequence goes on from VGVH01000011.1 coordinate 22,956, forward strand.
TCAAGCTGACACATCCGGCGGAACGTCGCGAATTCACGCTCTGGCAGACCGAGGCGCTCACCCAGGCAGCGCGCAGGTCGCCCGGTCTGCCCCTGCCGCGGCTCGGGCCGGCCACGGATGGCCGGCCCTGGGCGGAGGTCGTCGCGACACCAGGTGCTGCACCGCGAATCGCGCGGCTCATGACGCTGCTGCCCGGCGTGCCGCTGCACCGCGCGCCACCACACCCGCGGCAACGTGCTGCGATCGGCGCAGCCCTTGCCTGCCTGCATGGCGCACTGGCCGAACTCGACACGGCGCCGGCACCGTCAGACCTGCTCTGGGATCTCCGCCGCGCACCGAAGCTGCGCGTATACCTGCCGAATCTGGCGGATGCCGCGCTGCGATCACAGGTCGCGGCCACGTTCGACCGGCTTGAGCGCGACACGCTGCCCGCGCTCGCCCGGCTGCCGGTGCAGGCGATCCACAACGACTTCCAGCCCTGGAACCTGCTGGTCGACGCAGCCGATGCGGGTCGAATCAGCGGCATCATCGACTTCGGCGACATGGTGGCTGCACCGCCGGTGATGGACCTTGCCGTGGCCTGCGCGTATCACGTCGGTGACATCGAAGCGGTGATCGCCGGATACGAGTCGCTGCGTCCGCTCAGCGCGGCGGAGCAAGCCCTGGTCATGCCGCTCGTCGCCGGCCGACTGGCCATGACGCTAGCCATTACCGCGTGGCGTGCGGGCCTGCACCCGGAGAATGCCACCTACATCCTGCGGAACGCAGCGGCAGCGCGAACGGGCCTCGAGCAGATTCTCGCTGCCGGACAGATCTAGGTCCATTTCTCGTATCCTGTCGTCCATGTCCATGACCAATGCCTTCCAGCCGGGCCAGGCGAGCCTGAGCGAGGCCGAGCAGAAGATGATCGAGAGGCGGGAGCGCCTGCTGGGTCCCGCCTACCGCTTGTTCTACGAGCATCCGCTGCACATCGTGCGGGGCGAGGGCGTGTGGCTCTACGACGCGGACGGCCGCCGCTACCTCGACGCCTACAACAACGTCGCCGGCGTCGGGCACTGTCATCCGCGCGTCCTGAAGGCGTTGGCGGAGCAGGCTGGGCTGCTCAACACGCACACCCGCTACCTGCACGAGAAGCTGCTCGTGTACGCCAAAGCGCTCCTCGCAACGATGCCGGGCACGGAGCGCCAGGCGATGTTCACCACCAGCGGCAGCGAGGCGAACGATCTCGCCTGCCGGATCGCGCAACTCGCCACTGGCGGATCCGAATTCATCGCGACGAAGCTCGCCTACCACGGCGGCACTCACCTGATCGCCGGACTGTCGCCATCCCTCGGACCACATGCGGCGAAGGGACCGAATGCCTGGCTGGTGGATGCACCCGATGGCTATCGCAGGAGCGCCGACGTCGGCGCCGAATTCGCGACCGGCGTGAAGGCGGCTCTGGAGGGAATGCGGAATGCCGGCCGGCGGCCGGCAGCACTGATCGTCGACACGGTGTTTTCGAGCGACGGCGTGTTCACCGATCCCGCCGGATTTCTACGCGACGCGGTAGACGCCGTGCGCACCGCCGGTGGCCTCTACATCGCCGACGAAGTGCAGGCCGGATTCGGCCGCACGGGCAGCCACTGGTGGGGCTGGCAGCGCCATGCCCTCTCGCCGGACATCATCACGATGGGCAAGCCGATGGGTGCCGGCTACCCGATGGCCGGGCTGGCCGCGCGGCCGCCGCTGCTGGAAGGCATCGGGCGCTCGCGCTACTTCAGCACCTTCGGCGGCAATCCCGTCGCAGCCGCGGTCGGCCAGGCCGTGCTCGACATCATCCGCGACGAGGGACTTATCGCCAACGCAGGCGCGATCGGCGAAGCGCTGCTCGACGGCCTGCGCCAGCTCGCTTCGATACACGACCTCGTCGGCGACGTGCGCGGCGCCGGACTGTTCATCGGCGTCGAACTCGTCAGCGATCGCCGCTCGAAGGCCCCGGCCGGTACGGCTGCAACGCGCGTCGTCAACGCACTGCGCGAACGGGGCGTATTGATAAGCTCCTGCGGCCCGGGCGCCAACGTGCTCAAGATCCGGCCGCCGCTCTGTTTCACCGGCGAGCATGCCGGAATCCTGCTGGCGGAACTCGACACCGTTCTCGGCACGCTCAACTGAGGTAGACGTCCAATGCGCTTCACCGGCACCGACACCTACGTTGCCACCGACGACCTGATGATGGCGGTCAACGCCGCCGTCACGCTCGAGCGGCCGCTGCTCATCAAAGGCGAACCCGGCACCGGCAAGACCCTGCTCGCCGTCGAGGTGGCGAAGGCACTCGGGCGGCCGCTGCTCCAGTGGCACGTGAAATCCACGTCGAAGGCGCAGCAGGGCCTGTATGAATACGACGCCGTATCGCGCCTGCGCGATTCACAGCTCGGCGATGCGCGCGTGCAGGACATCGCGCATTACATCAAGCGTGGTCCGCTATGGGAGGCGTTCGACTCGGCTGCGCCCGCGGTCCTGCTCATCGACGAGATAGACAAGGCGGACATCGAGTTCCCGAACGACCTCCTGCGCGAGCTCGATCGCATGGAATTCCATGTCTACGAAACACAGCAGCTCGTGAAAGCGCGGCACCGTCCCGCGATCATCATCACCAGCAACAACGAGAAGGAGCTGCCCGACGCGTTCCTGCGCCGCTGCTTCTTCCACTACATCCGCTTTCCCGACCGCGAGACCATGGAGCGCATCGTCGGCGTGCACTTCCCCGGACTGAAGAAGAACCTGCTGGCTCAGGCGCTGACTGCCTTCTTTGCCATCCGCGAGGTGCCGGGACTCAAGAAAAAGCCCTCGACGTCGGAACTGCTCGACTGGCTGAAGCTGCTCGTCGCCGAGGACATCCCGCCCGAGGCGCTGCACAACCCCGAGACGGGCAAGATCATCCCGCCGCTGCACGGGGCGCTGCTCAAGAACGAGCAGGACGTGCATTTGTTCGAGCGCCTGGTGTTCATGTCACGCCGGAATGCTTAACGACTTCTTCCTCAGGCTGCGCGAGGGTGGCGTACCGGTCTCGGTGCGCGAATACCTGATGTTGCTCGAGGCGCTCGGCAAGGGCGTGGCCGATTACCGCGTCGAAGGCTTCTACCACCTAGCGCGGGCTGCCCTCGTGAAGGACGAGAGCCACTACGACCGGTACGACCGCGTGTTCGCCGCCTACTTCAAGGGCGTGGCCGAACTGCCCGATGGAATACTCGCAGCGATTCCCGAGGAGTGGCTGCGACGGATGAGCGAGCTGAATCTTTCGGACGAGGACAAGGCGGCGATCCAGGCACTCGGTGGCTGGGAGAAGCTGATGGAAACGCTGCGCCAGCGGCTCGCCGAGCAGAAGGACCGGCACCAGGGCGGCAGCAAGTGGATCGGTACCGCGGGCACCTCGCCGTTCGGTGCCCACGGCTACAACCCGGAGGGCGTGCGCATCGGCCAGGGCGCATCACGCAACCGCCGCGCTGTGAAAGTCTGGGACCAGCGGGAATTCCGCAACCTCGATTCCAGCGAGGAACTCGGCCCGCGCAACATCAAGCTTGCGCTGCGACGACTGCGACGGTTCGCGCGAGAGGGCGCCCCGGAGGAACTCGATCTCGACGGCACGATCAGCGCCACCGCCCGCAACGCCGGCTGGCTGGATCTGAGGATGGTTCCGGAGCGGCACAACGCGGTGAAGGTACTGCTCTTCCTGGATGTCGGCGGCTCGATGGACGACCACGTGAAGATCTGCGAGGAACTGTTCTCTGCCGCGCGCACGGAGTTCAAGCACCTCGAGTACTACTACTTCCACAACTTCGTCTACGAGAGCGTGTGGCGTGACAACCGCCGCCGGCGCAGCGAGCGTTTCCCGCTGGCCAGCGTGATGCACCGCTACGCCCACGACTACCGGCTCATCCTCGTCGGCGACGCGACGATGAGCCCGTATGAGATCATTTATCCGGGCGGCGCCATCGAACATCACAACGAGGAAGCCGGCGCGGTCTGGCTCTCTCGCCTGCTTGCGACCTACCCGCGCGCGATCTGGCTGAATCCGCAGCCGGAGCAGCGCTGGGACTACCACGACTCGATCCGGATCACGCGCGAGTTGATGACCGAGCGGATGTTCCCTCTGACCCTGGACGGGCTTGACCGCGGGATCTCGCGATTGAGGGGACAGTGACCCGGACCTGATTTCCGGGTCAACCGAACAGCGGCTGCGACGTTTCAGCTGATAACGACCCATTGCCGGGCCGGATCGCCTGGAGATATGTCACATGCCGAAGATCCACACCCGCCTTTTCACCACATTGGCCGCGAGTCTGATCGTGGCTGCCGCACCGTCCACCGTCCTTGCCGAGCGACCGGACGACCGTCCGAATGCGCAAGCCCAGGCGAAGAAGCGGCACCAGCCCCCGCGCTGGGAAACGAAGCAGGTCGAGCATCGCAGGACCGAGAATGGCTACGAGCGTGCCACCACGTGGACCGGGCCGGACGGCAGGACGGCAACGCGCAACGAGACCGTCGTGCGTGACCCGGAGGCCCGTACGCGAACGCGTGACGTGACCTGGACCGGACCCGATGGCAAGCAACGTACTGTCCACGACGTAGTGACCAGGACGGACGACGGTCACACGCGGTCAACCGTGATCACAGGAAATATTGAGGGACGCTAACCTTCGTGAAGGTTAGCGTCCCTCCGGAATCACGTGTAGAGCTTGTCGGTCGGGGCGCGCGTCAGTGGCCGCGCGGGCTCCGCCAGCACGAGATTCTCCCATTCGCGGAACGCCGCGTCGGTCAGCAACGCATCGGCATAGGCCTGCGCCGGTTTCGACAGCGCGATGCCGTAGGTCCGGAATCGGGTGGCGACCGGCGTGTAGAACGCATCCGCCATCGAGCGCCGGCCGAAGAGATACGAACCTTCGGCGCCGTGCGCCGCGCGCAGGCCGGACCACAATGCGTCGACACGCGCGACTTCGTCGAGCGTTTCCTGAAGCAGACCGTAGGCCTTGCAGCGACGGCGGATGTTCATCGAGAAGTCGCGGCGTATCGCCGGAAATCCGGAATGCATCTCCGCGGTCGCAGAGCGGATCAGCGCCCGCAGTGTCCGGTCGACCGGCAGCAGCGGCTCGGCGCCCGGATACTCGGCTGCCCACTCGGCGATGGCGAGGCTGTCCCAGATTACGGCGCCATCGGCGTGCAGCACCGGCACCCGGCCGCTGGGCGACACCGCGAGCACGGCGGCGATCTTCGCTTCACCGTAACCGGGCGCGTCGAGTTCGACCTGACGCTCCTCGAAGCCGATGCGCGCCCACTTCAGGCACAGCCAGGGCCGGAGCGACCAGCTCGAGTAGTTGCGATTGCCGATGTAGAGCACGGGCCGGGCTGCGGGCATGGTCGGTGACTCCTCTGGGCGGTTGCTTCAGGTGCCATTCTCGTTCGCGGTCATCACGGGAGGTAGTGGGGGAAACGACAAGGTATGGTAATTTCCCGCCATGGCCCGAACACCGGGCATTGCCGCCATCCTCGCCTACGACGGACTGAGCACCTTCGAGTATGGCATCGCCTTCGAGGATCTTCGGACTCGAGCGGCCGGAACTGGGTGTGCCCTGGTACGACTGCCGCATCGTCGGCCTCGACGGCCCGCGCGCCCGCGGCAGCGGCGGGGTTATCGTGCAGGCGGACGCGGGACTCGGGCTGCTCGGCAAGGCGCCCGGTGTCTACCGCGCCCGGTTCGGTTCCCCGCGCGAGGCGGAGCGCCGGTCGGCCTGAATTGTTTTTGGTGCCAGGCACGTATCCGGATACGTGCCTGGCAGCCTATTTGACGCGCAGGCGGGCGGCGTGCAGCAGCGGCTCGGTGTAGCCGTTCGGCTGTCGGGCACCTTCGAATACCAGCGCGCACGCGGCCTGGAAAGCAGTACTGCGTGCAAAGTCCGCGGCCATGGGCCGGTATGTCGCATCGCCGGCGTTCTGCCGGTCCACGATGCCTGCCATGCGCTGCATCGCCTCCAGCACCTGCTCGCGCCTGACCACGCCATGGCGCAGCCAGTTGGCGACGTGCTGGCTCGAGATGCGCAGCGTTGCGCGATCCTCCATCAGGCCGACATCGTGGATATCGGGCACCTTCGAGCAACCGACACCCTGGTCCACCCAGCGCACGACGTAACCGAGTATACCCTGGCAGTTGTTGTCGAGTTCCGCGCGGATGTCCTCCGCGCCCCAGGCCCGCAACGGATCGAGCGGGATCTTGAGGATGTCGTCCAGCGACGCCCGCGGCCGCCCCAGCAACTCGTCCTGGCGGCGCGCGACGTCGACCTGGTGGTAATGCACGGCATGCAGCACGGCGCCGGTCGGTGACGGCACCCAGGCGCAGCTCGCGCCCGCCTGCGGGTGGCCGACCTTGGTGCGCAGCATCTCGGCCATGAGGTCGGGTTTCGGCCACATGCCCTTGCCGATCTGGGCGCGGCCACGCAGCCCGCAACGCAGGCCCACGTCGACGTTGTTGTCCTCATAGGCCTTGATCCAGGCCGTGTTCTTCATCGCCTCCTTGCGCACGACCGGCCCCGCCTCCATCGAGGTGTGGATTTCGTCGCCGGTGCGATCGAGGAAGCCGGTGTTGATGAAGATCACGCGCTCGCGAGCGGCTCGTATGCACTCGACGAGATTGACGGACGTACGCCGCTCCTCGTCCATGATGCCGATCTTGAGCGTATTCGCCGCGAGTCCAAGCAGCCGCTCGACGCCGGCCAGGGTATCGACCGCGAAGGCCACTTCCGCCGGGCCGTGCATCTTCGGCTTCACGATGTAGACGGAGCCGCTGCGCGAATTGCCCAGATGGCCGGATCCGCGCAGGTCATGGCAGGCGACGAGCGCCGTGATGACGGCATCCATCAGCCCTTCGAATATCTCCTCGCCTTCCACGAGGATGGCGGGATTGCGCATGAGATGCCCGACGTTGCGCACCAGCATCAGCGAACGGCCATGCAGGCGCAGCTCGCCGCCCCCGGCAGCCGTGTAGATGCGATCCTCGTTGAGCCGCCGGCGCACGCTGCGCCCACCCTTCTCCAGATCGCACTCGAGAGTGCCCTGCATCAGGCCGAGCCAGTTGCGGTACACCTCGACCTTGTCAGGCGCATCGACCGCGGCAACAGAGTCCTCGCAGTCCTGGATCGTCGTGATCGCCGCTTCCAGCAGCACGTCCTTCACGCCGGCCGCATCGTCGCGCCCGATCGTGTGCGAGCGGTCGACCTGGATCTCGGCATGCAGGCCGTGGTGGCACAGCAGGATCGACGCAGGCGCGGCAGAGTCGCCCTGGAACCCGACGAAAAGCGCGGAATCGCGCAATCCCGTGTCGCCGTCGGCGAGTCTGACGACCAGTGCACCACCCGCGACTGAATAGCCACGCGCGTCGCGGTGCGAGCCGCGCGCCAGCGGAAACGTATCGTCCAGGAACCCGCGGGCCCAGGCGATGACACGCTCGCCGCGGACGCGGTTGTACCCGCCGCTGCGACCCGCCCCGCCGTCCTCGGCAATGACGTCGGTGCCATAGAGCGCGTCGTACAGCGATCCCCAGCGCGCGTTGGCGGCATTCAACGCATAGCGCGCGTTCTTCACGGGCACGACCAGCTGCGGACCGGAGATGGTCGCGATCTCGGCGTCGACGTTCGCCGTCGACACGCTGAACGCGGCTCCCTCCGGTTCCAGGTAGCCGATTTCCCGCAGGAAGGCCTTGTAGGCCATGGCTGCGACCGGGCCCGGATGCACACGGTGCCAGTCGTCGATCTTCGCCTGCAGCTCGTCCCGGCGCGCGAGCAGCGAGAGGTTGCGCGGCTGCAGCTCCGCCATCAATGACCCGAACCCCGCCCAGAAGCGGGCCGGATCCACGCCGGAACCCGGCAGGGCCTCGCGATCCACGAATTCGAACAGTTCCCTCGCGACGGCCAGCGGCCCCCGCACGATGCGCTCGCTCACGCTGTCCTCCGGATGTACGGGCGCAGGATAACGCAGGTCAGTAGATGAAAGCCGCAGGCGCATCGACACCGATGCCGGCCTGGCTCGGCCCGCTCGAGTGCAGCTCAGGCGAGGGCGGACTCGCCGATTCGCTGCGCAAGCTCCGCCGACTGGTCCTCGATGATGTAGAAACCGGCGGACTCCAGCAGCGCGTGCGGCTGGCCGCGGGTGCCCGGGATGTGTCGCAGCAGCGCGCCCGGCCCCATGCTGCCGCTGCCGAGGCTGGCGGCATAGACCGTCAGCACCGGCTTGTCCCACCGCGCCAGGTTTTCCCACGCGAGCCGGTTCGCCACGCAGGCCGGATCCTCGGGCCATATCGGCAGGATCATCGGAAAACGCCGGGGACCCGTCTTGTAGCTCTCGTCCGGGTACGGCGCGTCGTAGGCGGCGATGATGTCCGGCGACAGCTTGTGCACGACGCCGGAATTCACCATCTCACCCTGCGGAAAGCGCGGCAGCGCGAACTGCTCCTCGCGCCAGCGCAGGAACCACTCCCGCCCGCCGCCTGCCTGGCCCAGTGGCAGCATCGTGTTGCTGAGCACCAGGCGCGCGAACAGTTCCGGACGCTCGCCCGCGAGCCGGAGCGCGAAGAAACCGCCCCAGTCGAAGCAGTAAGCGGTGACATCGCGGAGTTGCAGCCGGTCGAAAAACGCCGACAGCCAGTCGAGATGGGACTGGAAACTGTAGTCCTCGCATTCAAGCAGCTTGTCCGAACGGCCGAAGCCGATGTAGTCGGGCGCAATCACCCGCAACCCGGCCTGCGTCAGCGGAGCGATGAAGTTGCGAAATGCGTAGGACCAGCAGCCCTGGCCGTGCAGCAACACCACCACCCGGCCGTCGGCCGGGCCTTCGTCCAGGTAGTGCATGCGCAGGCTGCCGTATTTCGCGTCGGGCACGTCGACGTAGTGCGGTGCCCAGGGAAAGCCCGGCAGCGAGCCCAGGGCTTCGTCCGGTGATCGCAATGGTCTGGGTGTGCTCATCGTCCAGGGCCGGATCGGTCAGGCAGGTCGAAACCCAAGGTTCGCCCAGTGTAACCGTCGGACGCGCTACCATCGGCCGCAGACACTCCGCCGCGAAGTACCGGCCATGAGACTATCCGCCGTAACAGCCCTGCTTCTCTGCCTCACCCTGCCCGCGGCCCGCGGCGCGGAGGACCCGCACGCCGGCCACGCTGCCCAGGGCAGCGGCCACCACGACATGACGCCCGAGCAGATGACGACGCTGCGGGCAAAGATCCCGCTCTACGCGACCTACACCGACGCGCAGATCCACGAGAGCATGAGCCGCATGCGCGAGGTGTGGGACTACCTGAGTCCCGCTGGCGTGCGCGGCGATGTGGGCGTGCTCGGCCTCGGCCACGGCTACGGCGACAAGGGCGACGCACAGTTCAAGGCCGGCTACGGCGACATCGCGAAGACGAACCCTACCGCCGTCGGCTTGGGCATGGCGATGATGGACTCGAGCCACATCCAGCGCGCGGTCGACGCTCTCGAGGCTGCGGGAGCGAAGACCATCGTCGTGCTGCCGACGGAGATCGGCGAACCGAGCAATCTCACGGTGCAGTGGGACTGGATCCTCGGCCGCAGCGACCGCTCGGCCTATCTCGACGTGCCGAAGCTGAAGACCTCGGCGCGCATCGTGAAAACCCAGACGCCGACGGTAAGCCCGATCACCGGCGAAATCCTCGCAGAAAACCTCCGCACGATCAGCCGCGAACCGTCTGGTGAATTCGCGGTGCTGGTCGCTCACGGCCCTACCGACGCGACCGAGAACGAGATCGAGCTTGCCGCGCTCGGCCGGCATGCGGAAACGCTCAGGAAGGAGCTCGGCCTTGCCGGCGCCGCTTCGTTCACGCTCCAGGACGACGCGCCGAAGGACGTGCGCGACGCCAACGTCGCGCGCATCCGCGACCTCATCGCAACCGAGACCAAAGCCGGCCGCCGCGTGCTGGTCGCGCCGGTGCTGATCACCGGCGGCGGTTTCGTCTCGATGAAGATCCGGAAGGACCTGGCGGGAATCACTTTCGACATGGCCGACCGTGGCCTCGCTGAAAGCCCGCTGTTTGCGACGTGGGTGGCGGAGGAGGTCCGCGCCGCGACGCCGACGGCAATAACGCCACCGCAGCAGCGGCTCAGGGACATGTACGAGGAGCTGGTGGAGATCAACACGACACGCTCGGCGGGCGACACGCTGCGCGCCGCCGAAGCGATGGCAGTGCGACTGCGTTCAGCCGGCTTCCCTGCCGAAGACGTGCACGTGCTGAACCCGGCGCCGCGCAAGGGCAACCTCGTCGCCCGCCTGCGCGGCAGCGGCAAGCGCCGGCCACTGCTGCTGCTCGCACACCTCGACGTCGTGGAGGCAAAGCGCGAGGACTGGTCCATGGATCCGTTCACGCTCACCGAGCAGGACGGCTTCTTCTACGGGCGCGGCACGGGCGACGACAAGGCCATGGCCGCGATCTTCGTCGAAAATCTGATCCGCTACCGTGAGGAACGCTACCGACCCGATCGCGACATCATCCTGCTGCTCGAGACCGACGAGGAGACGAACGCCGTACACGGCATGCGCTGGCTGCTCGATCACCACCGGGACCTGATCGACGCGGAGCTGGCCCTGAACGAGGGCGGTGCCGGCGCGTACCGGGGCGATCGCCGGCTCTTCAACGCCGTCCAGGCGAGCGAGAAGGTGTACTTCAGCTACACGCTCGAGGTTCACAACGAGGGGGGCCACAGCTCGCTGCCAGTGAAGGACAACGCGATTACCCGGCTCGCCGCGGGCCTGGTGCGGCTCGCTGACTTCGACTTCCCGGTGCACGTGGACGAGGTAAACCGCGCGTTCTTCGAACGCACCGCGGCCATGACCCCCGAGCCGCTCGCCTCTGACCTGCGCGCCGTGGCGGCGGGTGGCCGGGACCCGGCCACGATTGCCCGCGTGTCCGCCGCGAGCCCGCAGTTCAATGCGCGATTGCGCACGACCTGCGTCGCCACGATGCTCGAGGGCGGCCACGCCGACAACGCGCTGCCGCAGCTCGCGCGCGCCCACGTCAACTGCCGCATCATGCCGGGCGAAACCGAGGAGGAAACGCGCGCAACGCTGCGCCGCGTGCTCGCTGACGACGCGATCGAGATCCTGGCAACGCCCGGATATGAGTTCCAGCCGAGCCCGCCCTCGCCGCTCCGGCCTGACGTCATGGCGGCCATCGCGGCGGTGACGCGCGAGCTGTGGCCCGGACTGCCGGTGATGCCCATCATGTCTACCGGGGCCTCCGACTCGCTCTACCTGCGCAATGCCGGCATCCACGCCTACGGCACGTCGGGCATCTTCTACGACATCGACGACAACCGCGCGCACGGGCGCGACGAGCGCATCAAGGTGCAGTCGCTCTACGAAGGACACGAGTACCTGTACCGGCTGGTGAAGCGCCTGGCCGGCGGGCGCGTCAGGCGTTGATTCAGCGCACGCTGAGCAGCGTCGCCATCTCGCCCTCACCGAGCCGGAGCGCCGCCGCCGCAACGTTCTCCTCCAGGTGCGCCACCGACGAGGTGCCGGGGATCGGCAGCATGACCGCTGATCGCGCGAGCAGCCACGCGATCGCCACCCGCGTGATCGAGCAACCGTGTGCGCCGGCAACCGCGTGCAACGCCGCGTGCGCCGGCGTCGCTCCGCCCGCGCGGCCTATTGCACCGGCCTCGAGCGGAAACCAGGGGATGAAAGCTATGCCCAGGCGCTCGCAGGCATCCAGTACGTCGTCGGAGCTGCGGTCCGCGACGCTGTAGCGATTCTGCACCGAGACGACCGTCACCAGACGGCGCGCTTCCTTGAGCTGGGCCAGATTCACGTTCGACAGGCCGATCTCGCGGATCTTGCCTTCGGCCTGCAGGCGCGCGAGTTCACCGACGGAGTCCGCATACGGCACCTGGCGATCGGGGCTGTGGAGCTGGTAGAGGTCGATGCGCTCGACGCCAAGCCGCGCGAGGCTCGACTCGCAGGCCGCGCGCAGCGCCGCGGGCCGTCCCTCCGGCACCCACTGCCCGGGACCCGGGCGCACCAGCCCGCCCTTGGTCGCGATCACCAGTCCGCGCGGGTACGGATGCAGCACCTCGCGGATCAACCGCTCGTTGACCTCGGGGCCGTAGCTGTTGGCCGTGTCGATGAAATCGACGCCGAGATCGAGCGCGCGGCGCAACACCCGCGCCGCTTCACCACGGTCCACCGGTTCGCCCCAGACCCCGGGCCCGGTGAGCCGCATCGCACCGTAGCCCAGGCGATTGACGTCAAGCGCAGCGCCGAGGGCGATGCGGCCGGCGCGGGATGCGGGCGGTGCTTCATCTCGTTCGGGCATGTTGGCGGTCACCTCTTGCCGTATACCTTGTAAATCGCTGAGCCGGCCGCCAATGCAGCCAGCCCCCAGACAATCTCTTCGCCTTTCGCTTGCGTGAGTAATGCAGCAACCGCGGCGAGCCCCGCCAGCGGCACCAATGCCCCGCCAGGCGCCGTCCATTCCCCGCCCGGTCCCTGACGCCTCCGCAGGACCAGCACAGCAACGCAGGTCGCAGCGATCACGACGAGTCGCGCCAGCACGTTCACGACGACGAGCGAAAAGAAGCCCAGCGCAGCTGCGAGCAGCCAGGTGAGCGCGCCGTGCGCGACGATCGCGATCCAGGGCGTGTGGAAGATCGGGTGTATGCGCGCGAGCGGCGACGGGAACTGGCCCGCGTCGGCCATTGCCCAGGCGATGCGCGGCACGACCAGCGAAGCGCCAAAGACGTAGCCGGCCGTGGAAACGAGCGCGCCCGCGGCGACCAGCGTCGCGCCGCCGGCTCCGAACACAACGGCGGCTGCATCGGCGAGCGGCCGCGCCGATGTGCCCAGTGCCGGCAACACGGCGTATGCCAGCGCCTGGAGCAACACATAAAGAAGAATCGCCACGCCGATGGACATGAAGAGCGCCGCCGGTACGTCGCGCGCCGGCGAACGGGATTCGCCGCCCGGTACGGTAGCGACTTCGAAACCGCCGAACGCGAAAGCCACCAGCAGCACCGCGCGCCAGAAGCCATCTGCTGGCCCGGCATCGACGGGAGTGCCGCCGTTCGCAGCCAGGTACCATGCAGCTGCGGCGACGAGGGTGATGAGCGGCAGCAGCTTGGCGACGGTGAAGACATTGGTGACGGTCGCACCCGTGCGCACGCCGCGCACGTTCAATGCCGTGACGACGACCGCCATCGCTGTAATCACGGCGACGCGCGCGGCGCCGGTGTCGGCGCCCGGCACGAATTCGGCGAGGTAGGCGAGAAACACGTTGTAGCTCGCGGCCACGGCTGCCATGCGCGACAGCCAGAAGAGCCAGCCCACCTCGAAGCCGGCGAAGTCGCCGAGGGCCGCGCGGGCCACGGCGTAAGGACCGCCGGTGCCCGGCACACGGGCGTTGGCCTCGGCGAAGGTGGCGGCAAAAAGGAGCGACAGCAACCCGGACACGACGAAGGCCAGCGGCGCATGGATACCCGTCGCGGCTGCAGCCGTCGCCGGCAGGAGGAAGATGCCGCTGCCTACGATCGTATTGAGCGACAGGGCCGTGAGGTCGTAGCGGCCGAGGCTGCGTACCAGGCCAGTCATGTGCAGGTCCCCCGAAAAAGCGGCCACTACCCGGAGCCGTTAGAATGCGGCCCGCCATGACGACGATACCAGCACTGCTCGCTGCCGCCCCGTCCGCGGCCATCGCCCTGGAAGCGCCCGGGCGCACGCCGCTCAGCTACGACGGGCTGCGCCGCCAGCTCGTCGACACTGTCGCCGCTCTCAACGCCCTGGGCGTGGGCCGCAACGACGCCGTCGGCATCGTGCTGCCGAACGGGCCGGAGATGGCGAGCGCCTTCCTGTGCATAGGCGGCGGTGCCACCACGGCCCCGCTGAACCCCGCCTACGCCGCCGACGAACTCGAGTTCTATCTCAACGACCTCGCGGCGAAACTCGTGGTCGTACCCGAGGCTGCCGACACGCCCGCCGTGCAAGTCGCCGCGAAGCTCGGCATTCCCCTGGCGCGCCTGTCTTTCGATCCCGCCGCACCGGCCGGCACCTTCCGGCTGGGCGGACCGGCCGGCAAAGCTGCGCGGTCAGGACTCGCAGCAGCGGACGACGTCGCGCTGGTACTGCACACCTCCGGCACCACGTCGCGGCCGAAAGTCGTGCCGCTCACTCACTCCAACGTGTGCACCTCGGCCGCGAACATCGCCCGCAGTCTTGCCCTCGTGCCGGGTGACCGCTGCCTCAACGTGATGCCGCTGTTCCACATCCACGGGCTCATCGCGGCGCTGCTCTCGTCGCTGTCGGCCGGCGCGAGCGTCGTCTGCTCACCGGGCTTCAACGCGCTGCAGTTCTTCGGCCTCGTAGCCGACCACCGGCCTACCTGGTACACGGCCGTGCCGACCATGCACCAGGCAATCCTCGCGCGCGCGGCGCGCAATCCCGAAGTCGTGCAGGCGGCGAAGCTGCGGCTCATCCGCTCCTCCTCCGCGTCGCTACCGCCGCAGGTCATGCTCGAACTTGAGAAGGTGTTCGGCGCACCGGTGATAGAGGCTTACGGCATGACCGAGGCGGCGCACCAGATGGCGAGCAATCCCCTCCCGCCCGCACCACGCAAGCCGGGCAGCGTCGGCATCGCGGCGGGCCCCGAGGTGGCGATCATGGATGAGTCGGGCCGGCTGCTGCCGCAGGGCGCGACGGGCGAGATCGTGATCCGCGGCGCCAACGTCACGGCCGGCTACGCGAACAATCCGGCGGCGAATGCCACTGCTTTCACGCACGGCTGGTTCCGCACGGGCGACCAGGGCGTGCTTGATGAAGAGGGATATTTGCGCCTCACGGGCCGCCTGAAGGAGATCATCAACCGCGGCGGCGAGAAGATCTCGCCGCGCGAGGTCGACGAGGCGCTGCTCGATCACCCCGCCGTGGCCCAGGCGGTCACCTTCGGTGTGCCGCACGACAAGCTCGGCGAGGACGTCGCCGCCGCCGTCGTGCTGAAGGAAGGCTCGAGCGCAACGGAGCGCGAGTTGCGCGAGTTCGTGGGCGTGCGTCTTGCCGCGATGAAGGTGCCGCGCCAGGTGTTGTTCCTCGCCGAGATCCCGAAAGGCGTCACCGGCAAGCTGCAGCGGATAGGGCTTGCGAAGCTGCTGGGTTTGTCCCCGTGAAAATCTGCGTTTACGGCGCCGGCGCCATAGGCGGCTTCCTCGGTGGCCAGCTCGCTCGCGCCGGCGTCGACGTCACCCTCATCGCGCGCGGACCGCACCTCGCCGCCATGCAGGCCAGCGGACTCACGCTGCAACTCGCCTGCGAGCAGGTCAACGTCAAGGTGCGGGCGAGCGACGACACGCGTGCCATCGGCCCGCAGGACGCCGTCGTACTCGCGCTGAAGGCGCACTCAGTGAGCCCTGCGCTCGATCACATCCGCCCGCTGCTTGGGCCGGAGACTGCAGTGGTCACCGCGCAGAACGGGATCCTCTGGTGGTACTTCCACCGTCATCCGGGTCCGCTCGCCGAACACCGGCTCGAATTCGCCGACCCCGGCGGCCGGATCCGGGACACCCTGGGCGCCGAGCGCGCGATCGGCTGCGTGGTGTATCCGTCCTGCGAGATCGTCGCTCCCGGCGTCGTGCGCCACATCGAAGGCAACCGCTTCATGCTCGGCGAACCCGACGGCTCGAAATCAGCCCGGGTGCAGGCGCTCAGCGAGGCCTTTGGAGCGGCTGGCATGAAGGCCCCGGTGCGCACGAAGATCCGCGACGACATCTGGTTCAAGCTGCTCGGCAATGCCACCTTCAACCCGGTGAGCGTGTTGACGGGCGCAACGCTCGGCCGCATGGGCAGCGATGCCGGCGGGCGCGAGGTGATCCGCACGCTGATGCGGGAAGCAGAGGCGGTGGCGACGGCGCTGGGCGTCGAGTTCCCGATGAGCCTCGAGAAACGCATCGACGGCGCCACCGCCGTCGGCGACCACAAGACATCGATGCTGCAGGACCTCGAAGCAGGCCGACCGCTCGAGCTCGATGCCCTGGTCGGCTCCGTGACTGAACTCGGCAGGCTGGTGAATGTCCCGACCCCGGCGCTCGACCTCGTGCTGGCGCTGGTCAGGCTCCGTCTCGCCAGCGCCGCCCGGCCAGTGAACTGATCGCCTCACCCCGGTGGGTGAAGCCACCGCGCCGCGATCGTCTGGCGCGCGTACTCCTCGACGCTCATGAAGCCGGGGTAGACCATCGTCACGCTGACACCCGAATCGACCAGCTCTATTCGCAGCGAATCGACGAATCCGCGCATCGCGTGTTTCAACGCAGCGTAGCCCGAGCGCGTCGGCACGCCAGTCAGTCCGGTCAGGCTCGCGATACCGACCAGCCGCCCGCGCGCCTTGATCAGCGCCGGCAAGGCGTAGTAGGTGCAATAGACCGCACCGAAATAATTCACCTGCATGATGCGTTCGAAAAGCTTCGGATCGCGTACTTCCCTGAAGCGCAGGTAATAATCACCACGTTGTCACGCATTAGCCGAGCTCCGGGCTACCATGCGATGCTGCCCCACCAGAAGGTTGCCACATGACCGACCGATTTTCCGCCATCGTTGCCGTCGAGATCGACGGGCGCTCCTCCGGAAGCCTGCGGGAACTCACCCTCGCGGACCTGCCCGACGAGGACGTGCTCATCCGCGTTTCCCACTCGACGCTGAACTACAAGGATGCTCTCGCCATCACCGGGGCGGGGAAGATCTGCCGGAAATTTCCGATGGTCTGCGGCATCGACCTCGCGGGCACGGTGGTCGAATCGCGCGATCCCCAGTTCCGCGCGGGCCAGCCGCTGCTGGTGAACGGCTTTGGACTCGGCGAACGGCACTGGGGCGGCCTCGCGCAGTACGCCCGCGTCAACCGGGCCTGGCCATTCGCGATTCCGTCCGCCTTCAGCAGCGAACAGGCGATGGCAATCGGCACCGCCGGCTACACCGCGATGCTCTGCGTGCAGGCGCTCGAGGACCACGGCGTGAAGCCGGGCAGCGGCCCGGTACTGGTGACCGGCGCCTCGGGCGGCGTGGGATCCGTGTCGGTGATGCTGCTCGCCAAGCTCGGCTACGACGTCGTGGCTGCGACCGGCCGCGCCGCCGCCAACCGTGAGTTCCTCACCCGCCTCGGCGCCCGCGACCTCATCGATCGCGCGGAACTGGCGCGCGCGCCGAAGCCGCTCGAGTCAGAACGCTGGGCCGGCGCCATCGACAGCGTCGGCGGCGACACGCTCGCCACGATCCTCGCGCAGACGCGCTATGGCGGCACCGTCGCCGCAACCGGCCTGGCCGGTGGCGCCACGCTGAACATAACCGTCATGCCTTTCATCCTGCGCGGCGTGACACTCGCCGGCGTCGACAGCGTCATGCGCCCGCGCGAACCCCGCGAACGCGCCTGGCATCGCCTGGCCGGGCTCATCGACAAGTCGCTCCTCGCCACGCTCTACGAAGTCCAGCCGCTGTCGAAGGTGCCTGCCCTTGCTGCTGACCTGCTAGCGGGTAAGCTGCGCGGGCGCGTGGTGATCGATGTCAACGCGTAGCGGCGTCGGGCTGCAACGCCGCAATCGCGCGCGGATCGGCCGGGCTGTCAACCAACTTCACCCTGCTGCGTTCCCGTCTGCATGGGAGTACCCGACGCGGCGCCGCCGCAGGAGTCCGTTATGTCGATTGCCCGTTTCCTGACTGCCGCGAGAGCGGCTTTTCTGGCCCTTGTGGTAACGCTGACCGGCGCCTGCGGCGGTGGCGGCGGATCTGCCGGAGGCGCGGCGGCACAGGACGAGGGGACGGTGCTCCTCAGCCTGAGTGATGCCGAGGGCGACTTCGTGCACTACGTCGTCGATGTCGTGTCACTGCGGCTCCTGCGCGCCGACGGGACGGCAGTCGAGACGCTGCCGGCAACCGGCCGCCTGGATTTCGCGGCCTACACGGAGCTGTCCGAGCTGATCAGCGCCGCTACGGTGCCCGCCGGTACCTATGTCGCTGGCGAAATCACGCTCGACTACGCGGCGGCGCAGGTGCAGGTCGAAGCCGGTGGCGTGCCGGTCGACACGGTCCTCCAGGACCGTGACGGCAACCCGCTCGGTCGTGAAACCCTGCGCATCCGGCTCGACGATGCGCTACCGCTCGTAGTGACCCGCGCGCGCACTGTGCTGCTCGCGGTCGACTTCGATCTCGACGCCTCGCACGAGGTGGACACCAGCAGCGTCCCGGCCGTCGTGACAGCAGCGCCCTTCCTCGTCGCGGAGCGCGCGCCGGTGACGGAGAAGGAACTGCGCGTCCGCGGGCCGCTGCAGGCGGTCGATGTCGCTGCGTCAAGTTACGAGGTGCGGGTGCGCCCGTGGCATCTCGCCCCCGGCGTACCCTTCGGCAGCGTCACGGTGCACACCGACGGCGACACGGAATTCGAAATCGACGGCGTGAGCTTCGCCGGCAGCGACGGCATCACCGCCCTCGCGGCGCTGCCCGCCGACACACCGACAGCGGCATTCGGCACGCTCAACCCTGCGGATCGCCGCTACGACGCCGATATCGTCCTCGCCGGTTCAAGTGTGCCCGGTGCGACGCTCGACGCGGTTCTGGGCAGCGTCGTCGCCCGCGCCGGCAACGTGCTCACGGTGCACGGCGCGACGATCGTGCGCAGCACGGGGGCAGTCCTGCTGCGCGAGCTGGTCACGGTCACGATCGGCGACGATACGCCCGTGCGACGCCGACCCGGAGTTTCCGTCGGGACCGACGCGATCTCGGTGGGTTCGCAGGTCGAGGTGCTCGGCACGCTCGACAGCGGCGCCGGTGATGCGGCAACGCTCGATGCTACGCAGGGCCGCGCGCGCCTGCTCGCGACGCGCCTGGCCGGTGCGGTGGTCGCGACCTTGCCGGGCCAACTCGACATGGATCTCCGCGCCATCGACCAGCGCCCTGCCGGCCGCTACGATTTCTCGGGCACCGGCGTGTCGGGCGAGGTCGACGCCGACCCGTCCAACTACGAAGTGGCTACCGCAGCCCTGTCGCTCGCGGGACTGGAACCCGGCGACCCGGTGCGGGTGATCGGCTGGGTCCGCGACTTCGGCACCGCGCCGGCCGACTTCGACGGCCTCTCGGTGAGCCAGCCCGGCCCGTTGCTGTCACGCCTCGGCATCGGCTGGCAGCCGGCCGGCACCGCGGCGCCGTTCAGCGTGGCGAACCCCGACGCGCTGGTCGTGGACCTCGCCAACGAAACGATCGGGCTGCGCCACCACCTGCTCGTGGGTTATCACCTGATCGACCTCTACGACCTCGATGCGGCGCCGACCATCGTGCCGTCCGCCGCCGGCCCGGGTCGCTATGCGATCCTCTACGGCGATCGCGTGCTGCTCGCGCGTGACTTCGCCGACTGGGTCGCGATCGTGAACCGCGCGCTCGGCGCCGGTGCGCTGGCCTACGGATTCTGGACCGACGGCGCCTACGACCGCGACGACAACGAGCTGGCAGCGCGGACGATGGGCATCCATCTCACGCGGCTGGCGACGACGGACGAGTGAGGAAGGATCCGGTACGACGCCGGTCAACCGGCGCCGGGATGCGCCGCCAGGAACTCGCTGATTCGGGGGAGCATCGCTGCCATATACTTGACGCCTGATCTGCCCGCACCCGCGGAGAACCCCGCATGAAGTCCCTGCTTTTGCTGCTGATCAACGCCGCCAAGCTGGGACCGGCGCTGAAGACGCTCATCACCATGCTGCTGTCGGTGGGCGCCTATGCGCTGCTGTGGGGCTGGTGGTATGCAGCAGGGTTCGTGGCGCTGATTTTTTTCCATGAGATGGGCCACTTTCTCGCGGCGCGCCAGCGCGGGCTGCCGGTCGGCACGCCGACCTTCATTCCCTTCGTCGGGGCGTGGATCCAGCTGGACCAGATGCCGCACGACGCCGAGACCGAAGCCTATGTCGGCATTGCCGGGCCGGTCGTGGGCAGTGCGGCGGCGCTCGCCTGCCTTTTCGCCAGCACTTCCCTCCAGAGCGACCTGCTGCTGGCGCTCGCCTACTCCGGCTTCATGTTGAACCTGTTCAACCTGATCCCGGTGAGCCCGCTCGACGGCGGGCGGATCACCGCGATCGTTTCGCCGCGCGTCTGGCTGCTCGGCGTGCCGGTGCTGATTGCGCTGTTCCTGTGGAACCCGAGCCCGATGTTCATCCTCATCGCAATCCTCGCGGCGCCGCAGGTCTGGAAAGTCCTGCGCGGCCGCTCCGACGAGGGGCTGCCGGCCGGTTACTACGACATCCCCGGGGCAACCCGCATGCGGTATGCCGCCTGGTATCTAAGCCTGGCCGCGGCACTCGCCCTCCTCAGCTACGAGGCGCACGAGTCTCTGAGCCACGTCCGGGTGCCCTGAATGATTCGTCCCGCAGGGCAACGGGCTTGTCCCGCCTGGCCGGCCACCGGGCATGGCGCGGCGTAAAATGCCCTGATCGCCCGCCCGTACACCTGGAGCGCCGGCACGCGCGACTGCGGGTTCACGGCCCGATAGGCCGCGCTCCACTGCTGGCCGCCGTCGCGCACAAGGTCGACCGGCACGATCTCGTGCTCCATCGCCTTCAGGTTGGGCGCGATCCGGACGCGGTAGGAAGCCGAACTCGTCCAGAAACTGTAGAGCCGCAGGCGCATGGGCAAAGCATGCGCCGATCCGGCGGCGGCGGTTACAATGAACGATGACCACGAAATTCCTGCTGCCCGAGTCGCAACTCCCGACCCACTGGTACAACGTCGTACCGGACCTGCCGGCGCCGCCCCCGCCGCCGATGGGCCCGGATGGCAAGCCCGTCGGGCTGGACGCACTCGCCGCGATCTTCCCGCAGGCGCTGATCGAGCAGGAAGTGTCGGGCGAACGCTGGATCCCCATTCCCGAGACGGTGCGGGAAATCTACCGGCTCTGGCGGCCCACGCCGTTGCATCGCGCCCACCGGCTGGAGGCGGCGCTCAAGACGCCGACGAAGCTCTATTACAAGAATGAGTCGGTGAGCCCCGCCGGATCGCACAAACCGAACACCTCCATTGCGCAGGCGTACTACAACCGGCAGGCTGGAATCAAACGCCTCGTCACCGAGACCGGCGCAGGGCAATGGGGCTGCTCCCTGGCGCTCGCCGGGCAGCTCTTCGGACTCGAAGTGCGCGTGTACATGGTGAAGGTGAGCTACGGCCAGAAACCGTACCGCCGCTCGATGATGCAGGCCTGGGGCGCCGAGGTGTTCGCGAGTCCGACCGACATGACCAATGCCGGCCGCCAGATCCTCGCAAAGGATCCGCAGTCGCCCGGCTCCCTCGGCATTGCCATTTCAGAAGCCGTCGAGGAAGCCGCCGGCCGCAAGGACTCGAACTACGCGCTGGGCTCCGTGCTGAACCACGTCATGCACCACCAGACCGTGATTGGCGAAGAAGCGAAGAAGCAGATGGCGCTGGCCGGCGACTACCCTGACGTCGTGTTCGGCTGCTGCGGCGGCGGATCGAACTTCGCAGGCATCGCCTTCCCGTTCTATGCCGACAAGGCCGCCGGCAAGCAGGTGCGCCTCGTCGCGGTCGAGCCTTCGTCCTGCCCGACGCTGACCAAGGGCGTGTATGCCTACGACTTCGGCGACGCGACCGGGCTGACGCCGCTGCTCAAGATGCACACGCTGGGGCACGACTTCATGCCGCCGGGCATCCATGCGGGCGGACTTCGCTATCACGGCGCCGCGCCGCTGGTGAGCCAGCTGGTCGAGGCAGGCCTCGTCGAGGCTCAGGCTATCCCGCAGCTGGAGACGTTCGAGGCGGGCGCGCTCTTCGCCCGTTCCGAGGGAATCGTGCCCGCGCCGGAGTCCACGCATGCCATCGCGGCAGCCATACGCGAGGCACGCGCCTGCGCGACCAGCGGCGAAAAGAAGACGATCCTCTTCAACCTGTCCGGCCACGGGCACTTCGACATGGGCAGCTACGACCGCTACTTCGCCGGCGAGTTGAAGGACTTCGACTACCCGACGGAGGCGATCCGAGAATCCCTCGCACACCTGCCGAAGATCGCCTGACCGGCTTCACGCCGGGAGCTGCACCGTAATCCACTTCCATCAGGTCAGCGTATCGATGTCAATGTCCGTACCCTCGCGGCCGAATCCCGAGTCCCCAGTGCCGCCGGTTACGACACTGGCGCCGTTGGCGACGGCATCCTCGATGTGATGGCGCACACACGCCCGCTGGCGCGCGGAGATGATCGGCCCTATCCAGGTCGCCGGATCGCGCAGCTCGCCCATGCCGAAAGCCTCGGCATGAGCCTTGAACTTCGCCGTGAACTCGTCGAACACGGGACGCTCGACATACACGCGGCTCGCGGCCATGCAGACCTGGCCCTGGAAGAAGAAATTGCCGACCGCTGCCGACTGGGCAGCGTTGTCGATGTCGGCGTCGGCGCAGACGATCATGGGATTCTTGCCGCCCAGTTCCAGTACCACGCGCTTCATGTGGGCACCGCACAACGCGCCGATGTGCTTTCCAACCCGGCTCGAACCGGTGAACATCACCGCCTTGACCAGCGGGTGCGTCGTGAGCGCGTCGCCGATCCGCTCACCGGGCCCGGTCACCACATTGACGGCGCCATCCGGCACGCCAGCCTCGCGCAGGACGTCCGCGAGCCAGTGCGCAGTCAACGGTGCCTCCTCGGAGAGCAGCAGCACGACGGTATTGCCGGTCGCCAGCGCGGAGGCCGCGAGCTTGGCGTCCTTAGATCAGCGGCACGTTGAAGAACGTGATCGCCGCCACGACACCCAGCGGGCTGCGCACGCTCATGCTGAAACGACCGGGCACATCCGAAGGCATCGTCTGCCCGGCCACACGACGCGTCGCGCCGGCGGCCGCACGCAGGCAACCCACCGCGTACTGCACCTCGAACTGCGCCTTGCCGATGGGTGAACCGACCTCGTCCACCAGCAGGTCGAGCACCTCGGCGCGACGCCGGTCGAGAATGTCGGCCGCTCGCGGCAGCCAGGCCTCGCGTTGCACGGCCGGCGTCCTGGCGTACGAGGCGAATGACTCGTGGGCAGCGCGCACGGCAGCGTCGATGTCCTGCCCCGAGCCTTCGGCAATCTGTGCCAATGGCGCATCGGTCAGGGGATTGCGGTCCTCGAAGTAGCGCCCGGAGGCCGGCGCCTGGTGCCGGCCACCGATCCACAGCTCAGCGCGGGCAGGTTTTCCGCTCGTTGATATATCTTAGGATGAATTCCGGGGACAGTGCCCCTATTCCCGTCAGCCGCTGCGGAGGGTACCCTGTGCCGGCTCCGTCACTAACACAACAGGGATTGCCGCCCCGGGCATCCCGGAGTAACCGCCATGGCCGACGCTTATATCTATGACCACGTCCGTACCCCCCGCGGCCGCGGCAAGTCCTCCGGTTCGCTGCACGAGGTCACGCCGATCGAACTGGTCACCCAGGTTTTGAAGGGCCTGCGCGATCGCAACTCCCTCGATACGTCGAAGCTCGACGATGTCGTCATGGGCTGCGTCGCGCCCGTCGGCGAACAGGGGGCGAACGTCGCGCGCGTCGGCGTGCTGAACGCCGGCTACGCCGAGAACGTGCCGGGCAAGCAGCTCCATCGCTTCTGCGCCTCCGGCCTCGAGGCGGTGAACACCGCGGCGGCGCAGGTGATGGCCGGCCAGTCGGATCTCGCGATCGGTGGCGGCGTCGAGTCGATGTCGCGCGTGCCGATGGGGGCCGACGGCGGCGCCATGGCGAGCGACCCGCAGGTCGCCTATCGCACCTACTTCGCGCCGCAGGGCATCGGCGCCGACCTCATCGCCACCAAGTGGGGCATCAGCAGGCTCGACTGCGACCGCTATGCCGCCGAGAGCCAGCGCCGCGCCGGCCATGCGTGGCAGAGCGGCTGGTTCCGGAACTCCGTGCTGCCGATCCGCGACGCGTTCGGGCAGACGATCCTCGATCGCGACGAGCACATGCGACCCGACACGACCGTCGAGGGCCTCGCTGAGCTCAAGCCGGCATTCACCCAGATGGGCGAGCAGTTCGGCTTCGACTCGGTGGCGCAGCAGCGCTACCCGGAAGTCGAGCGCATCAACCACGTGCACACGGGCGGCAATTCCTCCGGCATCGTCGACGGCGCCGCCGCGGTGCTGGTCGGTTCGAAGAAGATGGGCCAGGCGCTGGGCCTCAAACCCCGCGCGCGCATCGTCGGCTTCGCCTCGATCGGCAGTGAACCGACCATCATGCTGACCGGTCCGGCGCCGGCGACGCAGAAGGCGCTGAAGCGCTGCCGCATGAAGCCGCAGGACATCGATCTGTTCGAGCTCAACGAGGCGTTCGCGTCGGTCGTGCTGCGCTACATGCAGGTCCTGGACGTCCCGCACGACCGGATAAACGTGAACGGTGGCGCGATTGCGATGGGTCACCCCCTCGGCGCCACTGGCGCGATGATCCTCGGCACCGTGCTCGACGAGCTGGAGCGCCGCGATCTCTCCACCGCACTGGTCACGCTCTGCGTCGGCGCCGGCATGGGCACCGCCACTGTGATCGAAAGGGTCGCGGCGTGAGCCATTCGATCCGCTTCGACGTCGACGGCGCGGGCATCGCGACGCTCACCATCGACCAGCCCGGCCGCTCGATGAACGTGCTGGATCAGGCACTGATCAGCGAACTCGGCGCAGCCATCGAGCGCATTGCGACCGACGGCACGGTGAAGGCGGCGATCGTGACCTCGGGTAAAGCCGCGTTCATCGCGGGCGCCGACCTTATGGAAATCGTCGGCATCTACGGCAGCGGCCTGAGCGGCCCGGCCCTTATGCAGCAGCTCGGCCGTTATTCCCTGATGCTCCGCCGCCTCGAGACCTGCGGCAAGCCGGTGGTGGCCGCGATCAACGGCACGGCGCTCGGCGGCGGGCTCGAGCTGACCCTCGCCTGCCACTACCGCGTGCTGGCTGACGACCCGAAGGCCGTGGTGGGCCTGCCCGAGGTGCAAGTGGGCTTGCTGCCAGGTGCAGGCGGCACGCAGCGCCTGCCGCGACTCATCGGCATCCAGCCGGCCCTCGAATTGATGACGCAGGGAACGCACCTCGCGCCGCGCGAGGCGCTCGCGAAGGGCGTCGTTCACGACGTGGTTCCTGCCGCTGACGTGCTCGGCGCCGCGCGGCGCTGGCTCAGCGGCAAGCCGGTTGCCGCACAGCCCTGGGACCAGAAGGACTTCCGCTGGAAGGGCGGCGCCGGCGCGCTGCACCCGGCCGCACAGCAGGTGTTCACCGCGGGCACCGCGATGATCGCCGAGAAGACGCAGCACAACTTCCCCGCACCGGTCGCGATCCTGTCCTGTGTGTACGAAGGCAGCATCGTGCCGATCGACACCGGGCTCAGGATCGAAGCGCGCTACTTCACGCAGCTCCTGCTCGACCCCGTCTACCGCAACATGACACGCACGCTCTTCATCAACAAGGGCGCCGCGGACAAGCTCGTACGCCGGCCGAAGAACGTGCCGCCGTCGCGCGTGACGAAGCTCGGCATGCTCGGCTCCGGCATGATGGGCGCCGGCATCGCGTTCGTGTCGGCGCGGGCGGGAATGCAGGTCGTTCTCCTCGACACGACGATCGAAGCCGCGCAGAAAGGCAAGGCCTACTCGCAGGGCCTGCTCGACAAGCGCGTCGCCCAGGGCAGGATGAGTGCCGCCGAGCGCGACGCCCTCCTCGCCCGCATCCAGCCGACCACCGATTTCGCAGACCTCGCCGGCTGCGAGCTGGTGATCGAGGCCGTGTTCGAGGACCGCAAGATCAAGGCCACGGTGACGAAGAAGGCCGAGGCGGTCATCGGCGCCGGCGCCATATTCGCGTCCAACACCTCGACTTTGCCGATCACCGGACTCGCCGAGGCCTCGGCGCGACCGACGCAGTTCATCGGCCTGCACTTCTTCTCGCCGGTCGATAAGATGCCGCTGGTCGAGGTCATCATGGGCCGCCAGACGGGCGACGAGGCGCTGGCGCGCGCACTCGACTATATAGCCCAGATCCGCAAGACGCCGATCGTGGTGAACGATAGCCGCGGCTTCTACACCAGCCGTGTGTTCATGACCTACTGCAACGAGGGCATGGCACTGGTGAAGGAAGGCGTCACGCCCGCCCTGATCGAGAACGCCAGCAAGCTCGCCGGCATGCCGGTGGGCCCGCTCGCCGTGCACGACGAGGTGAGCATCGAGCTCTCGGCCAAGATCTACAAGCAGACGAAGAAGGACCTCGGCGCCGGTTACCACGGCCCATCCGCCATCGCCGTGGCGCTGAAGATGGTAGGGCTCGGTCGCCTAGGCAAGAAAGCCGGCAAGGGCTTCTACGATTACCCGCCGCCCGGCAGCGACAAGAGCGCGAAGAAGTCGCTCTGGCCCGGACTCACCGAGCTGTACAAGCCAGCGAAAAAGCAGCCAACGGTCGACGAGGTGAAGAAGCGCCTGCTCTACATCCAGGCGCTCGAGACCGTGCGCTGCATGGACGAGGACGTCGTGACCACGGCCGCCGATGCCGACATCGGTTCGATCTTCGGCTGGGGCTTCCCGCAGTGGACCGGCGGCACCCTGTCGCTGATCGAGACGGCGGGACTCGCCACCTTCGTCGCGGAGTGCGACCGGCTTGCGGCTGCGTACGGGCCGCGCTTCGCCGTACCGCAGTCGCTGCGCGACCGGGCTGCCCGCAACGAGCCGTTCCATCCGGCAGCACCGCGTCGCTCGGCAGCCTGACGTCATGCAACGCCAGATCTTCACCGAGGAGCACGAGATGTTCCGCGCGTCGGCGCGGCGCTTCTTCCAGAAGGAGATCGCGCCGCACACCGAGCGCTGGTATGCCGCAGGCATCTGCGACCGCGACGCCTACCGCAAGGCAGGCGAGCAGGGCCTGCTGCTGATGCAGGTGGCTGAGGAGTACGGCGGCACCGGGATCCGCGACTTCCGCTACGAGCAGATCCTCATGGAGGAGAACATCCGCCACGGCGATCCCGGGCTCTACTACACGCTGCACTCGCGCCTGGTCGCCCCGTACATCGAAGGCCTCGGCACCGCGGAACAAAAGGCACGACTCCTGCCGGCCTGTGCACGCGGCGAACTCATCCTCGGCATCGCCATGACCGAGCCTGGCGCCGGCAGCGATCTCGCCGCCATCCAGACGCGCGCCGAGGACCGTGGCGATTACTGGCTCCTGAACGGCGCCAAGACCTACATCTCCAACGGCATCAACGGCGACGTGTTCGTCGTCGCGGCAAGAACCGGCACGGGACGCAAACTCGGTCTTTTTCTCGTCGAGCGTGGCATGACCGGTTTCAGCCGCGGCCGCAAGCTCGAGAAGATGGGCATGAAGACGCAGGACACGGCGGAGCTCGTGTTCGAGAACGTGCAAGTGCCGAAAGCAAACGTGCTGGGCGACCCGAACCGCGGCTTCTACCATCTCATGGAATACCTGGTGGAAGAGCGACTCATCGGCGCGGTGCAGTACGTCACCGACTCTCAGGTGGCTTTCGACCTGACGATGGACTACATCCGCGAGCGGCGGCTGTTCGGCCAGACGGTCGCGGACTTCCAGATCAACCGCTTCCGCATGGCCGACATGCGCACCGAGATCGACATTGCGCAGGTGTTCGTCGACCACTGCGTGATGGAATTCAACGCCGGGCGGCTCGGCTCGGCCGACGCCGCCAAGGCGAAGCTCTGGACCAGCGAGCTGCTCGGCCGCGTCGTCGACAGCTGCGTGCAACTGCACGGCGGTGCCGGCTACATGGACGAGTACCGCATCTCGCGCATCTACCGCGACGCGCGCGTCACGCGCATCTTCGCCGGCTCATCGGAGGTGATGCGGGAGATCATCGCGCGCGACCTCGGCCTCGATCCGCGCCGCAAGGGCGCCTGAGCGGCGTGGCCGGCCCGCTCAGCGGCGTCCGCGTCATCGAGCTGGCAAGGATCCGCTGGCGAGCAGGGCCGCACGCAGCGTATGAGCCGGGACCTCGTCATCCGCACGGCCGATGCGCACGAGCCGGTACGGCTCGCAGACTGGGCCAGCAGGACTTCGCCGCGGTGTTGCGCTGGCAGTGGCGCATGCTCACCAGCCCGAACCAGCGGGTGGCCGTGCAGCGCAACGGCGCACGGCCCGACGCGCCGTGGCAGCCCCGACGCGTGCGGTGACGGCCGTGGCCGAATATCCACACCTGCTCGCGCCACTCGATCTAGGCTTCACGACGCTCCGCAATCGCGTGCTGATGGGCTCCATGCACACGGGCCTCGAGGATCGCGCGCGCAACCTGCCGCGGCTCGCGGCCTACTTCCGCGAACGGGCGCGCGGCGGCGTCGGCCTGATCGTCACGGGCGGCTACGCGCCGAACATCGAAGGGTGGCTCCTGCCCTTCGCGTCGCGGCTCGCCTCGCCGCGCGCCGCGCGCCGCCACAGGACAGTGACGGACGCCGTGCACGCGGAAGGCGGCAAGATCGCGCTGCAGATCCTCCATGCCGGCCGCTACGGCTACCACCCGCTCGCAGTGGCACCGTCGCGCATCCGCTCGCCGATCACGCCCTTCACGCCGCGCGAGCTGTCGACCGCGGCAGTCGAGCGCCAGATCGGCGCCTTCGTGCGCTGCGCCGTGCTCGCGCGCGAAGGCGGCTACGACGGCGTCGAGGTGATGGGCTCCGAGGGTTACTTCATCAACCAGTTCCTGACGACGCACACGAACAGACGCGGGGACCGTTGGGGCGGCGACTACGCGCAGCGCATGCAGCTGCCGGTGGAGATCGTGGCCCGCGCGCGCGAAGCCGTCGGCCGCGACTTCATCATCATCTATCGCCTGTCGATGCTCGATCTCATTCCGGACGGCCAGACCTGGGACGAGGTCGTGACGCTCGCCAGGGCCATCGAGCGCGCCGGCGCGACGCTCATCAACACCGGCGTCGGCTGGCACGAGGCGCGCGTGCCGACGATCGCCACCTCGGTGCCACGAGCCGCGTTCACCTGGGTGACCGCGAAGATGAAGCAGGAGGTCGCGATCCCGCTCATCACCACCAACCGCATCAACTCGCCGGAGGTCGCCGAGTGGGTGCTCGCCTCGGGTCGCGCGGACATGGTGTCGATGGCCCGCCCGCTGCTCGCCGACCCCGAGTTCGTCAACAAGGCCGCGGCCGGCCGCGCGGACGAGATCAACACCTGCATCGCCTGCAACCAGGCCTGTCTCGACCACACGTTCCGGAACGAGGTGGCGAGCTGCCTCGTCAACCCGCGCGCCTGCCACGAGACCGAGCTCGACTGGCAACCGGCGACCCGCAGGAAGCGCATCGCCGTCGTCGGCGCGGGCCCGGCCGGGCTCGCCGCGGCGACGGTGCTCGCCGAGCGCGGCCACGACGTGCAGCTGTTCGAGGCGAGCGGCGCGATCGGCGGCCAGTTCAACCTGGCCAAGCGCATCCCGGGCAAGGAGGAGTTCCACGAGACCCTGCGCTATTACGCGCGGCGCATCGCGGCCACCGGCGTACGGCTGCATCTGAACACGCGCGTCACCGCGGATACGCTCGCCCGCATCGCGGTCGACGAGGTCGTGCTCGCCACGGGTGTCACACCGCGCGATCCGCGCATCCCGGGCCAGGAGCACGCAAAAGTGCTGTCCTACGTCGACGTGCTGCTGCACCGCCGGCCGGTGGGTCGGCGCGTGGCCGTCGTCGGCGCAGGTGGCATCGGCTTCGACGTCGCCGAGTACCTGGTGCACGCCGGCACCTCGCCCGCACTCGATCTCGGGGCCTGGATGCGCGAGTGGGGCGTCGCCGATCCGGCCGAGCATCGCGGCGGCGTGGTGAAGCCCGCACCGGAAGCGCCAGCCCGCGAAGTCCTGCTCCTGCAGCGCAAGGGCTCGAAGCCCGGCGCGAGCCTCGGCAAGACCACCGGCTGGATCCACCGCAGCGCGCTCAAGATGAAAAACGTCGAGATGATCCCGGGCGCGAGCTACGAGCGCATCGACGACGCGGGGCTGCACATACGCGTCGGCGAGAAAGCGTCAGTACTTGCCGTCGACAACATCGTGCTGTGCACAGGGCAGGAGCCGCTGCGCGAGCTGCAGGCGCCACTGACCGCTGCCGGCCTGATCGTGCACCTCGTCGGCGGCGCCGACGTCGCGGCCGAACTCGATGCCAAACGCGCTATCGCGCAGGCAACGCGCCTCGCCGCAAGAATCTGACCACGGGGGAAGCGCATGACCCATCCAGTACGCAGCGCTGCCGACATCCGCCGCCGCATCGGTCACCCGGTGATCGACACCGACGGCCACATCATCGAGTTCTTCCCGGCGTTCATGGATTTCCTGAAGCAGGTGGCTGGCCCGCAGGTGAGCGGCCGCTTCTGGCAGGGGTTCCAGGCGCAGAACCAGCGCAGCTGGCATCAACTCAAGCCCGAGGAGCGCCGCAACGCCAACGTCTACCGGCCGGCATTCTGGCTCTCCCCCGCGCAGAACAGCCTCGACCGCGCGACGGCCATGCTGCCGCGCCTCTTCCGCGAACGGCTGCCGGAACTCGGCATGGACTACTCGTTCGTGTATCCGTCAATTGGACTGCTCGTGCCCAGCATGGCGGACGAGGAGCTGCGCCGCGCCGGCTGCCGCGCCTACAACACCATGGTCGCGGAGATGTTCCGCGGGCTCGAGGACCGACTCACGGCTGCCGCCGCCATTCCCTGCCACACGCCGGAGGAAGCGCTCGAAGAACTGGATCACGCGATCGGCAAGCTGGGGCTCAAGGTCCCGATGGTCGGCAGCATGGTGCGTCGCCCGCTCAAGGAACCCGACGGCAAGCCGATCGATGCGCCGCGCCTGCTCGACCGTGGCTTCTGGGTCGATCTACTCGCGATGGACAGCGAATACGACTACGACCCGCTGTGGCAGAGGTGCGTCGATCTGAAGGTGCCAATGACCTTCCACGCGACGACGCAGGGCATCGGCCTGCGCCGCTCGACATCGAACTACTGCTTCAACCAGACCGGCCACTTCGCGGAAGCCGGCCACGCCTACGCCAAGGCGCTGTTCTTCGGCGGCGTGACGCACCGCTTCCCGACGCTGCCGTTCGCGTTTCTCGAATGCGGCGCAAGCTGGGGCGCCCAGCTCGTGTGCGATCTGAAGGAGCGCTGGGAGAAACGCACGGGTGACGCCCTGCACCGCCTCGACCCGCGCAAGGTCGACTACGCCCTGATGAGGAAGCTCTTCGACCAGTACGGCGGTGAACTGCTGGCCGGGCGCATGTCGCCGTCGTCGGAGGCCGGCCGCGCCGAGCAGCCATACGTCGACGAGTTCGCGGCAGCGGGAATCCGCAACATCGACGACTTCTACGAGCGGCTGATCCCGAATTTCTACTACGGCTGCGAGGCTGACGACCGCCTCGCCGGCACCGCATTCGACGCACGTTACACACCGCCCGGCCGCAAGCTGCGCGCGATGTTCTCCTCCGACGTCGGCCACTGGGACGTCAGCGACATGAATCAAGTCGTGCCCGAGTCCTGGGAAATGGTCGAGGACGGTGTCATGGACGAGGCCGACTTCCGCGACTTCATGTTCGGCAACCCGGTGCGCCTCTTCACCAGCCTCGATCCCGGCTTCTTCGACGGCACGGCGATCCAGGGCGAGGTCAACGCGATGCTGGGCCCCGTCGGGGGCAGCTGAAGCCACCGCGATTCGCTTACCATGGCGGTGCCCATGAGCACCGCGCCCGCACCTGCCGAAACTGCCGCCGTCCGGGCGGCGATTGCGCGCCATTCAAATGAACCCGGCCCGCTGCTCGAGATCCTGCATGCCGTGCAGGGCGAACTGGGATACGTGCCGCCGGGGGCAGTCGCGATCATCGCGACGGCGCTCAACCTCTCTCGCGCAGAGGTCCACGGGGCCATCAGCTTCTACCACCACTTCCGCCACGAGCCCGCGGGCCGGCAGGTGCTGCGCATCTGCCGTGCCGAGGCCTGCCAGGCGGCCGGTGGCGGCGTGTTGCAGACACGGGCGCGGGAAACGCTGGGCGTCGACTTCGGGCGGACGACGGCTGACGGTCGCGTCACGCTGGAGGCTGTCTACTGCCTCGGCCTCTGCGCCTGCGCGCCGGCCGTGATGCTCGATGGCGAGGTGCACGGCCGCGTCACGCCTGCCCGGCTCGACGAGCTGCTCGGAGGTTCCTCGTGACCGTGACGGTCTGGGTGCCAGGCGATGCGGCGGCGCTGGCGCTCGGCGCCGAGGCCGTAGCGCGCGCGATCCGGCGTGAAGCGGGAGCGTCGGTTGTCCTGCGTCGCAACGGAACGCGCGGTCTCGTCTGGCTGGAACCGCTGGTGGAGGTCGAGACACCGGCTGGGCGTATCGCCTACGGGCCGGTTGCGCCTGCCGACGTGCCGGGTCTGATAGCCGCCGGATTCCTGCGCGGCGGCGAGCATGCGCTGCACCTCGGCCACATCGAGCAGCACCCCTGGTTCGCGCGGCAGCAGCGGCTGACCTCCGCACGCCTTGGCCGCATCGAACCCGCGGATGTCGCGCAGTACCGCGCGGCCGGCGGCTTCCGCGGGCTGGAGCGCGCGCTCGCGATGGGCCGCGCAGACATCGTCGCCGCGGTGACAGAGTCGGGACTGCGCGGACGCGGCGGCGCCGCGTTTCCGACCGGCATCAAGTGGAAAACCGTGCTCGAGCAGCCGTCAGCGACGAAGCACATCGCCTGCAACGCCGACGAGGGCGACTCGGGCACCTTCGCAGATCGCATGCTGATGGAAGGCGATCCGCTCGCCCTGATCGAGGGGATGACGATCGCGGCGCTCGCGGTTGGCGCTGCGCAAGGCTGGATCTACCTGCGCGTCGAGTATCCCCATGCGGCGCGCGTTCTCGCACAGGCGCTCGACGCGGCGCGTGGCGCGGGCTGGCTGGGACGGAACATCCGCGGCAGCGCTCACTCCTTCGACATCGCTGTCCGGCTCGGCGCCGGCGCCTATATCTGCGGCGAGGAGACCTCGATGCTGGAAAGCCTGGAGGGCCGGCGCGGCGAGGTGCGTGTACGCCCGCCGCTGCCCGCCGTGAAGGGTCTCTACGGACAACCGACCGTCGTCAACAACGTGGTCACGCTGGCCAGCGTGCCGGGCATCCTCACCGATGGTCCTGCCGCCTACCGCGAGTTCGGTCGCGGCGAATCACGCGGCACCGTTCTCCTGCAGCTCGCCGGCAACGTGCGCCGCGGCGGGCTCGTCGAGCGCGGATTCGGCTTGAGCATTCGAGAACTGGTAGAGGACTTTGGCGGCGGAAGCGCAAGCGGGCGGCCCGTTCGGGCGGTGCAGATCGGCGGACCGCTCGGTGCCTACGTGCCCGCCTCGCAGTTCGACCTCACGCTTGACTACGAGACGCTGGCCGGAGCCGGTGCGATGCTCGGCCATGGCGGCGTCGTGGTCTTCGACGACACCGTCGACATGGCGGCGATGGCGCGTTACGCGATGGAGTTCTGCGCGATCGAGTCCTGCGGCAAGTGCACGCCCTGCCGCATCGGCTCGACCCGCGGCGCGGAGCTCATCGACCGCATCCGGGAAAGCCGCAACGCAGCCGCGGACCTGGCTCTGCTCGACGAACTCTGCGATACGATGATCTCCGGTTCCCTGTGTGGACTCGGCGGCATGGCGCCCTTTCCGGTGCGCAGCGCGTTGCGCCACTTTCCGGAGGACTTCCGGCCACGCGCCGGCAGGCACTGACGATGTACGCCACCGACCATCACGATCTCGGCACGCCGGAATCGCCCGGCGCCGCAACCGTCACCGTGGAGATCGACGGGCGGCCGGTGACGGTCGCTGCCGGTACCTCCCTCATGCGCGCTGCTGCGCTCGCCGGCACCGACATTCCGAAGCTCTGCGCCACCGATACACTGAAGGCCTTCGGGTCCTGCCGCCTGTGCCTGGTGGAGATCGAGGGTCGCAAGGGGACGCCCGCTTCCTGCACGACGGAAGTCGCGCCCGGGATGAAGATTCGCACGGATTCCGCGCAGCTGCGAAAACTGCGCCGCAACGTCGTCGAGCTCTACGTCTCCGAGCATCCGCTCGACTGTGACGGCTGCCCCGCGGACGGGCATTGCGAGCTGCAGGACGCTGCCGCAGCGACTGGCGTTACCGACTCCCGCTACTCGCGAGCCGCCGCTGCGGCGGAGGCGCCCTGCGACAGCAGCAACCCCTACTTCGTCTTCGATCCCTCGCTGTGCATCGTCTGCTCGCGCTGCCTGCGGGCCTGCGACGAGACGCAGGGCACCTTCGCCCTGACGATCGACGGGCGCGGACTTGCCTCTCGCGTCGTCGCCAGCCAGGACGACGGCTTCCTCGCTTCGGAGTGCGTGAGCTGCGGTGCCTGCGTGGAGGCCTGCCCCACGGCTGCACTGCACGAGAAACCGCTGGCGGGCGGCCGTGTCGATCGATCGGTCGTGACGACCTGCGGTTACTGCGGTGTCGGCTGCTCGCTGAATGCAGAACTGGACGGCGACGAGGTCCTGCGTATGGTGCCGGCCCGCGCCGGCAAGGCAAACCAGGGCCACGCCTGCGTCAAGGGACGCTTTGCCTGGGGCTACGCCACGCATCCTGATCGCGTACAGCGGCCCATGATCCGCGCGAAGATCACTGATCCCTGGCGCGAAGTGAGCTGGGAGGAGGCCTTCCGCCACACGGCCGGCGAGTTCCGCCGCATCCAGTCCACGCACGGGCGCGACTCGGTCGGCGGCATCACTTCGTCACGCTGCACGAACGAGGAGACCTTCCTCGTGCAGAAGCTCGTGCGCGCAGCGCTCGGCAGCAACAACGTGGATACCTGTGCCCGCGTCTGCCACTCGCCGACGGGCTACGGCCTCAAGCACACGCTGGGTGAATCAGCCGGCACGCAGGCCTTCACCTCGGTGATGCAGGCCGACGTGATCCTGGTGATCGGCGCCAGCCCGACGGACGGGCACCCCGTGTTTGCATCGCAGCTGAAGCGCCGCCTGCGCCAGGGCGCGAAACTGATCGTCGTCGACCCGCGGGCGATCGATCTCGTCCGGACGCCGCACATCGAAGCTGCCCACCACCTGCAGCTGCGCCCCGGCACCAACGTCGCCGTCGTCAACGCCCTCGCCCATGTCGTGGTGACCGAAGGACTGGTCAGGGAGAATTACGTGGCGGCCCGCTGCGAGCCCGAGTCGTGGCGCGCCTGGCGCGACTTCGTCGCCGCGCCGCGCAACTCGCCCGAGGCGATGGAGCCGGTGACCGGCGTGCCGGCTGCAGCGATCCGCGCAGCGGCACGGTTGTATGCAGCGGGTCCGAACAGCGCGATTTACTACGGCCTCGGCGTGACCGAGCACAGCCAGGGCACGACCATGGTAATGGGCATCGCCAACCTCGCGATGGCGACGGGCAACCTCGGGCGCGAGGGCGTCGGCGTGAACCCGCTGCGCGGGCAGAACAACGTGCAGGGCTCCTGCGACATGGGCTCGTTCCCGCACGAGTTTTCCGGCTACCGCCACGTGTCCGACGCGCCGACGCGCGCGCTCTTCGAAGCTGCCTGGGGCGTGCCGCTCGCCAGCGAGCCCGGCCTGCGCATCCCGAACATGTTCGAGGCTGCGCTCGACGGCTCGTTCCGGGCGCTCTACATCCAGGGCGAGGACTTCGTGCAGTCGGATCCGAACACGGCGCACGTGGTCTCCGCGCTGTCGGCGATGGAATGCGTGGTCGTGCAGGACCTGTTCCTCAACGAGACGGCGCGCTATGCGCACGTGTTCCTGCCGGGCAGCTCCTTCCTCGAGAAAGATGGCACCTTCACCAACGCGGAGCGGCGCATCTCCCGCGTTCGGAAGGTGAAGGAACCGCTGGCCGGGCTCGCCGACTGGGAGATCACGCAGCGGCTGGCTCAGGCCCTCGGCTACGACATGCACTACGCGCACCCGGCCGACATCATGGCTGAGATCGCGCGCCTGACACCGACCTTCCGCGGCGTGACCTACGCGAAGCTGGATGCGCTCGGCAGCATCCAGTGGCCCTGCAACGACAAAGCACCCGAGGGTACCCCCACGATGCACGTCGGCGAGTTCGTGCGCGGCAAGGGCAAGTTCTACCTGACAGAGTACGTGCCGACGTCCGAGCGCAGCAACGACCGCTACCCGCTGCTCCTCACGACGGGCCGCATCCTGTCGCAGTACAACGTCGGCGCACAGACGCGGCGCACTGCCAACCTCGCCTGGCACCGCGAGGATCGCCTGGAGATCCACCCCGATGACGCGGAAACCCGCGGCATCCGTGACAACGACTGGGTCGGCATCACGAGTCGCGCTGGAGAAACCGTCATGCGCGCGGATCTCACGGCCCGGGTCACTCGCGGCGTCGTGTACACGACGTTCCATTTTCCCGAATCCGGCGCGAACCTCGTCACCACCGAAAACTCGGACTGGGCGACGAACTGCCCCGAGTACAAGGTCACTGCCGTGCAGGTCGTCAAGGTTCTGCAGCCCGACGACTGGAAGGCCCGGATCGCCGCACAGCGCGCGGAGCGACGCCGTGCACCGGCGCCGGCAGGCGGCTGATGAACGTCGATCATCTCGTGACGATGGCCAACGAAATCGCCGCCTTCTTCGACGCCGAGGCCGACAAGCAGAAAGCCGCCGAACAGGTGGCCAATCACCTCAACCGCTTCTGGGAGCCGCGCATGCGGGCAGCGATCAAGGCGCACGTGGCGGCTGGCGGTGCGGGGTTGGCGCCGCTCGCCCGGCGTGCAGTGGAACTCGCCCGAAGCTGAACTCAGCGCAACAGCCGCTCGACGACCAGATCAGCCGCCTGCTCCGCCGACATGCGCGTGGTGTCGATGCGGATCTCGGGGCTTTCCGGCGGCTCGTAGGGGCTGTCTACGCCGGTGAAGTTCCTGAGCTGGCCGGCGCGGGCCTTGCGGTACAGCCCCTTCACGTCGCGCTTTTCGGCCTCGGCGAGCGGCGTGTCGATGAAGATCTCGATGAACTCGCCGGTCGACATCATCTTGCGCACCATCTCGCGCTCCGCGCGGAACGGGCTGATAAACGCGGTGATGACGATGAGGCCGGCATCGGTCATCAGGCGGGCGACCTCGCCGACGCGGCGGATGTTCTCGACGCGATCGGCATCGGTGAAGCCGAGGTCCTTGTTGAGGCCATGGCGGACGTTGTCGCCGTCGAGCAGGAAAGTGTGCCGGTTCAGGCTGACCAGCTTCTTCTCGACCAGGTTGGCGATGGTGGACTTGCCGGCACCCGAAAGCCCAGTGAACCACAGCACAGCAGGTTTCTGGTGCTTCAGCTCCGCGTGCTTCTCGCGGGAGACGTCCAGCGCCTGCCAGTGCACGTTCTGGCTGCGGCGCAGGGCGAAGTGCAACATACCGGCGCCGACCGTGGCGTTGGTCAGCTTGTCGATGAGAATGAACCCGCCCAGCGCGCGGTCGCGCGCATAGGGATCGAACACCAGCGGGCTGTCGGTGCTCAACGTCGCCACGCCGATTGCATTCAGCTCCAGGGTCTTCGCCGCGAGGTGCTCCAGCGTATTGACGTTCACCTTGTACTTGGGCGCGTGGACCGTCGCCGTGACGGTGCGCGCGCCGAGCTTGAGCCAATAGGACCGCCCGGGCAGCAGTTCCTCGTCCGCCATCCAGACGATCGTCGCCTCGAACTGGTCGGCCACTTCGGGCGGCTCATCGGCCCGCGCGACCACGTCGCCGCGGCTGCAATCGACCTCGTCGGCGAAGCACAGCGTCACCGCCTGGCCGGCAGCGGCCCGCGCGAGATCGCCCCCTGCCGTCACGATGCGCGTCACACTGGTCGTGCGACCGGAGGGCAGCACGCGCACCACATCGCCGGCGCGCACCGACCCTGAAGCAATCGTGCCGGCGAAACCGCGGAAGTCGAGATTGGGCCGGTTGACCCACTGCACGGGCATGCGCAACGGCAGTGCCTGCGCAGCGGTGAGATCGACCTCGACCGACTCCAGGTAGGCGAGGAGGTGCGGGCCGCTGTACCAGGGCATGTCGGCGGACGCGGCCGTGACGTTATCGCCCCGCAGGCCTGAAACCGGGATGGCATCGACCCGGTCGATCCCGAGGGAAGCCGCGAACTCGCGATAATCAGCGACGATGGCGTCGTATTTCGCCTGGTCGTAGCCGACGAGATCCATCTTGTTCACCGCCAGCACGAGCCGACGGATGCCGAGCAGGTTGACCAGGTAGCTGTGGCGCCGGGTCTGGGTGAGTACGCCCTTGCGTGCGTCGATCAGGATCACCGCCAGGTCGGCCGTCGATGCACCCGTGACCATGTTGCGCGTGTACTGCTCGTGGCCAGGCGTGTCGGCAACGATGAACTTGCGCTTCTCCGTGGCGAAGAAGCGGTAGGCGACGTCGATGGTGATGCCCTGCTCCCGCTCGGCCGCGAGACCGTCTACCAGCAGGGCGAAGTCGATCTCCTGGCCCTGGGTGCCGAGCCGGCGGCTGTCGGCCTCCAGCGCGGCCAGCTGGTCCTCGAAGATCAGCTTCGTGTCGTAGAGGAGCCGCCCGATCAGCGTCGACTTGCCGTCGTCGACGCTGCCGCAGGTGATGAAGCGCAGCAGCGTCTTGTGCTGGTGCTGCACGAGATAGGCGTCGATGTCCGCCGCGGCGAGCGCATCCGGACGGTAGCCACGGCCCTCCGCGGAGGCGGCCATCAGAAGTACCCCTCGCGCTTCTTCTTTTCCATGCTCGCGGCCTGATCATGGTCGATCGCCCGGCCCTGCCGCTCGGAGGTCGTGGTGAGCAGCATCTCCTGAATGATCTCGGGTAGCGTCTTCGCCCGGCTCTCCACAGCGCCGGTCAGCGGATAGCAGCCCAGCGTGCGAAAGCGGATCGAGCGCGGCACGGGCCGCTCGAGTGGCCGCAGCGGCATGCGCTCGTCGTCCACCATCAGGATCAGCCCGTCGCGCTCGACCGTGGGCCGCTCTGCCGCGAAATACAGCGGCACGATCGGAATCCGTTCGAGATGGATGTACTGCCAGATGTCGAGCTCGGTCCAGTTCGACAGCGGGAACACGCGGATGCTTTCGCCCCGGGCCTTTCTCGCGTTGTAGAGATTCCACAGTTCCGGCCGCTGCTGCTTCGGATCCCACCGATGGCTGGCGGAGCGGAACGAAAAAATCCGCTCCTTTGCGCGGCTCTTTTCCTCGTCGCGCCGCGCCCCGCCAAAGGCGGCATCGAAGCCATACTTGTCCAGTGCCTGCTTCAGGCCCTCGGTCTTCCAGATGTCCGTGTGCACCGCGGAGCCGTGGTCGAAGGGATTGATGTTCCGGGCCAGCGCCTCGGGGTTGCGGTGCACGATCAGGTCCATGCCGCTTTCGCGAGCCATGCGATCACGCATCTCGTACATGGCACGGAACTTCCACGTCGTGTCGACATGGAGCAGCGGGAACGGCGGCGGCGCCGGAAAGAACGCCTTGCGCGCCAGGTGCAGCATCACGGCCGAGTCCTTGCCGACGGAGTACAGCATTACCGGCTTCTCCGCCTCGGAGACCACCTCGCGCAGGATGTGGATCGCCTCGGCCTCGAGGCGCTCGAGGTGGGTGAGGCGCAGCGGCGCGTCTGCCACGGTTGGGGCTGCGGCGTGCGTCATCTGGGGCGGGCTCGTCCGTTCGAGATAGCAGTGCTTATAATGTATTTTAGGCCGCTGCGACGCCGGATCGCAGCACCTATCAGCCATAAGCACATAGCCGGCCCGGACAACCCTATGGATCGTGATACCGCCGTCAGCCTGGCCCAGCAGGCGATCAAGGCCAACAACAGGCGCCTGATCGACGCCCTCCTCGCGCGCAAGGCCGAGCGGCAGCCGCAGGCGCCGCGCGCCGTTCACGAGCTGCCGCTCGTGGCCGTCACCTGCGCCACCGGCTGGGAGTGCTACGCCATCGTCGAAGAGCTGGTGAAAGCCGGTCAGTTCCGCGTGCGGGCGCTGTACCGCACACCCGGTACGCAGGCGGCCGAACGGCTGGAGACCCTGTTCCGCGACACCGAGTCGAAGCAGCCGGGCCTGCTCACGCTTCATTCCGGCATCGACATGAACTCGGCCGAGAAACTCACCGCGGCCTTCGCCGACTGCCAGGGCGTGGTGCTCTATTTCACCGCCAACACCAGCAAGGCCGGCAAGATCACCAACCACGGCAACGACCCGGACGGCGGTCGCCCGGCCGTGATGCGGCAGGTGATGGCCGCGCTGGCCGCGCTGAAAGCCAACCCGAGCGTGAAACATGCCATCACGCTGATCTTCCCCACCGACAAGGTGCACGGCCTGGTCGCCGGTGCGCCTGAAGCGCCGTGGTGGATCCACCAGAAGCTGCGCCTGACGCCGTTCCTGCGCGAGCAGGGCGTCAACGTCACCTGCATCTGCCGGCCCGCCTACTACTACGCCATGCACCGCGTCGACTACACGGCGAAAGAGCACTTCCGCGGCGACAGCCAGCTCTCCCGGACCATGATCAAGGAGAACAACCTGCCCGGCATCACCGACCCCGGCTTCATGGTCAACTGGGTCGACGTCCGTGACGTCGGCAAGTGGGTCGGTACCGTCTTCGAGTACCCGGAGGTTTTCTCCAATCAGAACCTGTCGATCGCCTCCTCCGCGCACACCGGCCACGAACTCGTCGCCATCGCCGAGCGCGAGAACCGCCACGGCACGACCTTCCGCTACAAGCAGTTCCCCATGTTCCTGATGCGATTCCTGAGCCGTGTCACCGAGGAAGTCGTGTACCCGCTGCGCTACGCCGAGTGGTACAACGCCCGCACCAACGGCTACGACTTCGCGAGCAACGCCGATCTCGCCGACCTCGATCGCGTGCATCCGCGCTGGACGTTCGAGCGGGAACTGGAGTTCTGGGGGATCAACGACATCAAGCCAGGGAGCAATAGCAAATGACCGAAAAAACGAACTCGTCAGGCCTCGGGGACCCCTTCGTCCCGAGCCCGATGCGGGACAACTGGTACCAGTCGAGTTCCTTCTACGGCTCCTCCTTCGCCCTGATCACCTCGGTGGACGAAACAGGCCTCACCAACATCGGCCCCTACCAGTTGAGCTTCCCGTTCGAGGTGATCAAGCGCCGCTCGTGGATGGTGATCAGCCGGCCGACGTCGAACACCGTCGCGAACGTACGCCGCACCCGCAAGTGCGCGCTGAACTTCGTCGAGTACGACGCGGCGAAGATCCAGACGATCCTGGAGTTCGGCTACCCGGGCCAGCCAACCGCCGAGAAGATGGCCTACAACACGTTCAAGCTCGTCGACAGCCCGACGCCGGGCCGCGGCCTCCCCGACCACCCGCAGATCATCGCGGACGCGTTCCAGGTGTTCGAGTGCACGCTCGACGTCGAGCGCATCAACGAAAACCCGATCCTGCGCGACTCGGCCTCGGCACACCTGCTGCTCAACATCGACAACATATTGCTGAAGCAGTCGTGGCTGGGCCAGGTCGACGGCCGCGGCGACCGCATGCCGCGCATCGCGCTCACCTACGGCTTCCGCGGCGCAAGCAGCTTCTGGTTCGGCGAGACGCAGCCCGCCTACAAGCTGCCCATCCCGGACAAGGGCCCGAAGCACGAGGTCGTGCACTACGAGGCCAACCGCATCGACCCCGAGGTGATCTTCTCGCTCGAAGCGAGCAAGCAGCTGACCGGCATCCCGCGCGCGTTCCTGCGGC
The DNA here is from genome assembly GCA_016874095.1 of Gammaproteobacteria bacterium. Lineage (GTDB taxonomy): Bacteria > Pseudomonadota > Gammaproteobacteria > Steroidobacterales > QUBU01. The sequence continues at coordinate 64,658 of VGVH01000011.1, forward strand.
AGGTGCTGGAGGGCATCGTGCGCCAGGCGAAGGCACGCGGGGTGGCGCAAGTCGATGCGGCGTTCGTGACGGAGCTGAATCGGGAGCGCCGCTAGCCCGAGAGGGGTCGCGGGAGCCTGCCGGAACCCCGATTGATTTCCCCGCCGTTTGCCGTCCAATGCTCATGGACGGCTTTCCAGGTGGGCGATTTGCGTCCCGATGCGGGCTAGCCTGGCGGCAGCTGGCGCGCTGGCGGCCGGTAGTCTCGACCGAGAGACTGCTGCTTTTGGCTGCCTGCGCCTTCTCGGCCTTTTACAACCAGGCGCTCTGGCACCTGCTGTTTCGCTAGGGCCGCTTGCCGAGCCTCCACGATTTCCTGCTGTTCACCGGGCTGCTGGTGGCGGTCACGGCGCTGCAGTTTGCCGTCCTGGGTCTCTTCCTCACCCGCCGGACGGCACGGCCCGTCCTGGCGCTCCTGTTCGTCGCTGCGGCGTTCTCGACCTTCTTCATGGATCGCTACTCGGCTTTCATCGATGCCGAGATGCTGCAGAACGTGCTGCAGACGGACTGGTCGGAAGCGCATGAACTCCTGACGCCCGGCCTGGCGCTCCATCTCCTGCTCTACGCCGGATTGCCGCTGCTGGTGCTCGGCCGCGTCCGGATCGAGCCGCGTCCCGCGGGGCGGTCGCTCGGTTCGCGCCTCGTGGCGGTGGGCGGAGCGCTGGTGCTCGCGGCACTGGTGGTGGTGCCGCAGTTTCGGGCCGTATCGTCGCTGGTGCGAAATCACCGCGAAGCCCGCTATCTCGTCACACCCGGCAACTTCCTGTTCTCCGGCATCCGCGTGGCGCGCGCGGAGACTGCGACTGCAACTGCCCCGCTGGAAATGATTGCGCAGGATGCATTCTGCGCAGGTGTTGCGGCCGCCTCGCGCCGACCCCTGTTGCTCGTGCTGGCCATCGGTGAAACGGTCCGCTCGGCCAACTTCGGCTTGAGCGGCTACGCCCGCGACACCACGCCAGAACTGCGCCAGCTGGACCTCGTCGTCTACCCGCGGGTAGCGGCTTGCGGGACGAGCACTGCGGTTTCGGTTCCCTGCCTGTTCGCGCCGGTCGGGCGTCGCGACTACGACGAAGCGCGCATCCGTCGCGAGGAGTCCCTTCTGCATGTCCTCGATCGGATCGGATTCCGTGTGCGCTGGGTGGACAACCAGTCCGGGTGCAAGGGCGTCTGCGATGGCCTGACGACGGAGCGAATCGTCGGCGACGCCGATTCCCTGCTATGCGATGGCGAGCGCTGCCTGGACGGTGTCGTGTTACCGCGCCTCGCAGCCGCTGCGACGGAGCCGGGCGACCTGGTCGTCGTCCTGCACCTGCTTGGCAATCACGGGCCCGCGTATTTCCGGCGCTATCCGGACGAGTTCCGGCGTTTCGTGCCGACCTGCGACAGCGCCGAGCTCAGCGATTGCTCCACTGCAGAAATCGTCAACGCCTACGACAACGCGGTGCTCTACACCGATCATGTGCTGGCCAACATGGTCCGCTATCTGCAGGGTCTCGCGGAGCGCGACGCGGCGCTGATCTACGTGTCTGATCACGGCGAGTCGCTCGGCGAGAACGGCTTCTACCTGCATGGCCTGCCCTACGCAATCGCTCCCGCCGTGCAGCGTGAAGTGCCGATGCTGATGTGGCTGTCGGAGTCCCTGCGGGAGCGCGCCGGCATCGATGAGGGTTGCATGCGCAACCTGGCAGACGCCGCAGTCACCCACGACCACTTCTTTCACTCGATACTCGGCCTGCTCGACGTCAGTACAGCGGTGTATGAGCCGTCGCTCGACCTGTTTGCCCCCTGCCGACGGCAGGCGTAATCAGGGCCAGAGCGCCACGGCCCAGGTCATTGCGGCCAGCAGTAAGCTCAGCAATACCGCAGCGCTGCCCATGTCCTTGGCGCGCCCGAGCAAAGGATGATGGTCCGTGCTGAGCGCATCCGCCACACTTTCGATTGCCGAGTTCAGCAGCTCGACGATCAACACCAGCAGGATGCTGCCGATCATTGCCCACGCCGCCCACCTGCCCGGGGCGATGAAGGGCGCCAGCGCCATCAGCGGCAGGCCCACGGCCAGCTCCTGCCGGAATGCCGCTTCGTGTGTCAGCGCTGCGCGCAAGCCGGCCAGCGAATAGCCACCGGCGCGCAGGATACGGCGCCATCCGCCGCTGCTCTTGGCGTGTCCAACATTCATGTCGGCTGATCCGGCAAAGGGTCCACTCTACAGGTGCGTCGCTCCGGCTCCCAGACTTCGCCCCGATAGCCGATGACGAAGACGCCGAGACAGGCGAACCACATGATGGCCGCGCTCCAGATGTCGTGGGAAAGAAAGTGGGCGCCCCGCGCTTCCTGCCCGAACGCAAAGAGCGCACCGACGCCGAGGGCGAGCAGCAGTGCTCGCCGAGCCCTGCGGCAATCACGCGCAATGCAGAGAAAATACATGGGGAACAGCGCGAAACCTGACGACGAGTGCCCGCCGGGAAAGCACCGCGCCCGGGGCAGCGTCGCTGGCCGTGCGTCCAGCAGGCCGACATAGGGCCGGTCACCGCCAAACTCCGTCAGCGCGCGGGGGCAGGCGATGTTGGTGGCCTGCTTCAGCAGGCCCACGGTACCGGCGCCGAGTGCGACACAAAGGATCGCAAAGCCGACGGGGCGTCGCCAGCGGCGCAAAGGCTCGAAGAAAAAGGTAGCGACCCACGCCAGCAACATCAGGAGGCCCAACCCGCGAATCACGGCACCACCGGCGTCGTGAATGAGTGATCTGGCCCACCATGAGCCGGCGCCCTCGCCGACGAAGTGCCGAGCAATCGGATCAAAGGCCCACGATTGCTCGAGATTCCTGTCGAGACCGGTCACGACCGCGGCGACCGCGATCAGCAGAAACAGCAGCAGAGGCCAGAATGCGTGGCTCAGCCAGAACTGCCGATCGAAATTCATGCGAAGCCCAGGCCCGGCGAATGACCGGCACAGGATTGGACGTGCGACAGCGTCCGGATCAATCGCAGGGCCTCAACCTATAATAAACTCCGGCTTGTCGAGTGCCGGATACCCGAGGTTTATTGCGAATGACCATTCTCGACCGATTCAGGCTCGACGGTCGCGTCGCGATTGTGACCGGCGCCTCCAGCGGCCTCGGCGTGTCGTTCGCGAAGGCGCTGGCGGAGGCCGGTGCGGACGTCGTGCTCGGCGCGCGCCGGCAGGACAAGCTCGCGCAGACCCGTGAACTCGTCGAGGCCACGGGACGCCGCGCCCTCGCGGTCGGGACCGACGTGACCCGGCCAGAGGACTGCCAGGCCCTGGTCGATGCGGCGATGACGGCTTTCGGGCGCGTCGACGTGCTAGTCAACAACGCCGGCGTCGGGACGGCCGTGCCCGCACTCAGGGAGACGCCCGAGCAGTTCCGGGCTGTCATCGATCTGAATCTCAACGGCTGCTACTGGATGGCGCAGGCCTGCGCGAAGGTCATGAAGCCCGGCAGCTCGATCATCAACATCAGCAGCGTGCTCGGCCTGACGTCGGCTGGTCTGCCACATGCGGCGTACTCCGCGTCCAAGGCGGCGCTGATCGGGCTCACGCGGGATCTCGCGCAGCAATGGACGCAACGCCGGGGCATCCGCGTCAACGCCCTCGCGCCGGGATACTTCGAGTCCGAGATGACGGCTCAGCTCGATCAGGCCTTCGTGCAGCGCATGCTGCCGCGGGTACTCGTGGGCCGTTTCGGCCAGGCAGATGAGCTGTCGGCCGCGCTCATCTTTCTCGCCAGCGAAGCGGGCAGCTACGTCACCGGCATCACCCTCCCCGTCGAGGGTGGCATGCTGACATCATGATCATCGCCAGCGTCGGGGACTTCCGCGAAGCCGCGCGGCGGCGCCTGCCGCGTTTCCTGTTCGAGTACATCGACGGCGGGTCGTTTGGCGAGGTCACGCTGCGCCACAACGTCGACGACCTCGCTGGCATCACGCTGCGCCAGAGAGTCCTTCGCGATGTTGCCGACATCGACCTGGTCACCGGGCTGTTCGGCCAGCGCCTGGCCATGCCCGTTGCGCTCGCCCCCGTCGGTCTCGCCGGGATGAACGCGCGGCGCGGCGAGTGCCAGGCCGTGCGCGCCGCCGTTCGCGCCGGCATTCCGTTCACGCTCTCCACCGTCTCGGCCTGCTCGCTTTCCGAGGTCGCTGCTGCCGCAGCCGCGCCGTTCTGGTTCCAGCTCTACATGCTTCGCGACCGCGGCTTCATGAAAGACCTGCTGGCACAGGCACGCCAGGCGCGCTGCCCGGTGCTGATGTTCACCGTGGACCTGCCGGTCTCGGGCCTGCGCTATCGGGATTTCCGCTCTGGCTTATCAGGCGCGCCGGGTCTCGCGGGAACGCTGCGGCGCTTCGGCCAGGCGCTGGCGCGTCCCGCCTGGGCCTGGGACGTGGGGCTCCTCGGCCGTCCGCATGGTTTCGGCAACGTGGCACCGATCATGGGGCAACGCACGGGCATGCAGGATTTCTTTGCCTGGGCGCAGAAAAATTTCGACCCCTCGATCCGCTGGAGCGATCTCGACTTCATCCGCAGCGAGTGGACCGGGCCGCTCATCATCAAGGGGATCCTGGACCCTGAGGACGCGCGCGAGGCCGTAGCCTTCGGCGCCGACGGCATCGTCGTTTCCAACCACGGCGGCCGGCAGCTCGACGGCGCCCTGTCGACCGCAAGGGCGCTGCCACCGATAGCGGACGCGGTGGGCGACCGGCTCACCGTCCTCGCCGATGGCGGCGTGCGCTCCGGTCTCGACGTGCTGCGGCTGCTGGCGCTCGGCGCGAAGGGCGTGCTGCTCGGCCGCGCCTGGGCTTACGCGCTCGGCGCGCAGGGCGAGGCCGGCGTGGCCAGGCTGCTTGCGCTGATCGAAGCGGAGCTGAGGATAGCGATGGCGCTCGCGGGAACGCGGAGCGTTGGCGAAATCGATCGCCGCCTGATTGCAGCCTCAGGGTGACCGGCGCATCCGTGGTGCAGTCACGGCCGCGGCTTGTTCAGGACCAGCGCAAACCGCTTGCATTGCGCAACGAGCTTGCCCTGCTGGTTGAACGCCTTGTGCTGGAGCGTAACGATCCCCTGGGTCGGTCGCGACTTGTTCTCGCACCAGCTACCGCCGACGCGATCGCCCTTCTCGAGGACCGCTATCTGGCGAAAACCGCTATCCCGTAGCCGAATGGCCGCCAGAATGCCCGGCATTCCGGCGCCGATGACGACCAAACGCAGGTCCGATCGACTTGTCATTCGATACGCCAGGTTTTCGCGAACTCGAAGTGCGGGGTCTCGCCGACCGCGATCGATGCGCCGCGGTCGGCGAGACCCGACAACATCTCCGGATGCGGGAATATCCAAAACCGGTTCGCCGCGACCGCGTCGAATGACATTGTTGCCACCGCGCGTGGGTCGAGTCCGCGCGCTGCAGCGCCATCCCGCACCGCATCGCGCATGTTGCTCGCGGCCCCAACCAGCGGCTCGACACCCGCACCGGCAAAGCGCTCGGCGTCAAAGATCTTTGACTGCACGGCGCCCGGGCAAAGCAATGACACGCCGATGTTCGCCTGACGTGCGCGCAGATCGTGGTGCAACGCTTCGGTCAATACCTGAATCGCGGCCTTGCTGGCGCCATAGGCACCGAAAGATGGCGCCGGCAAGAATCCGCCGACCGAGCCGGTGTTGACGATGTGCGCGGGCGTGCCTCGGGCTAACATGCGCGGCACGAACGCGCGCAGTCCGTTTGCGACACCTAATAGATTGACACCGATCAGCCAGTCGAATTCGGCGGTGCTGTGCTCCCATACGGCCCGCAGCTGCAGCACGCCCGCATTGTTGAACAACACGTCGATGCCGCGATCGGCCGCATACAGCGTAGCGGCCAGTTTCTCCACCGCGGCACTGTCACGGACATCGAGCGCCACCGTCTCAAATGACGGCGCACCTGCAGCCGCACATTCTTTTGCCAGCGTGCCAAGCTCCGCGGCCGCGACATCGCAAGCCACGATGTGCATGCCCCGGTGTGCGGCCTCGAGCGCGAGCGCGCGCCCGATGCCACTCGCGGCGCCGGTGATCAGCGCGCGCTTGCGCGCAAAATCCTGCATGTTCCGTTGGCGCGATCGCGGTGCGAGGCGCGACGCCGGCTATTTCGCGGGTCTCGAAAAAGTACGCTTGACGATCTTCGAATCAGCATCGCCATCCTGCGGCAATTCCGCGTAGAACTGCCGGTAGTACCGGCGAAAGTCGAGAATCGGACCATCGCCATCGCAGAGCAACGCATCCGTCCGGTACATCTGCCGATCCCAGACGACTTTGTCCTGATCGAGCTGTCGGCAGATGTCCTTGATCACGCCTCTGGCCACACCTGCCGTGGGCCCCTGGGCCGCAGACTTCAATTGTGTGAAGGCGAACCGGACGTGTGTGCAATCGGGCGCGATCGGCGTGATGCCAGCGACCATCAAGGTCTCGCAGATGCCGGTGAATCGGGTCCACGCCTGACCGGCACCCACGGTTCCATAAGAAATCGTGCCGTCGACCTCGCCCCGTGGCGTAGGCATCTTGGCATCGACCGACGCGACGCGCCGAATGCCCTCGAACTTGACGTCGTAAGCCGGCATGTTGGTCGTGCCGTGGATATAACGGAAATGCGCAGCATCGACGCCGTTTTCAGCGAGGTTCTGCAGCGGGCCGTGCACGATCCACTCGTGCTTTTCGTAGTCGGCCCAGTCGGGCGAGCTGGTCTCGGCCAGCATTTCGACCTCGAACATCGGCGCAACGCCGTGCGGGTGGTACCACGCCCAGATGAAACGATTACGTTCCACGACGTGCCACGCCGGAATACAGCCGCGGCGCGCCTGCGGCGGAATCGCTTTCGAATAAGGGATTTTCGTGACCGCGCCGTTCCCGTCGTAATGCCAGGCGTGGAAGGGACACTCAAGATCGTTTCCCTGCACGCGCCCCGCATGACCCATGTGCGAGCCCAGGTGTCGGCAGTAAGCATCGACCATCCGCACGACGCCGTCCTCGCCACGCCAGATCGCGAGTTCCTTGCCAAAATAGCGCAGCGGCTTCACCTCGCCTTTGGCCAGTTCATCCGAGTAGCTGACTACGAACCAGCCGAACGGCATGGGCAGGTCGATGCGCCGCGCAGCGGCATCGAGCGGACGATCGAGTGGCGCCGTACGCCAGCGCAACAATTCCTCGGGCGAGAACTTTGCCAGATGCTGGCGAACTGCGGTATTGGCCGCCGACATGTCCACGTTCATGACATCCCTCCGAATAACTCGAGCGCGTTACCCCGCAGAAACTTCGGCCAGACCTCGGGCTTGAGCGGCACGTCGCGCAATTCGCGAAAAATGCGCTCGAGCGACAGGCCCATGGGCCAATATCCGGCATACAGAATCTTGCTCGCGCCACGGGTGTTGGCATAGTCGATGATGGCGCGCGGATAGTGCCTGGGCGCGAATGCGCTGGTCGAGTAGTAGAGATTCGGCCACTTGAGCATCAGCTTGACGGCAAGGTCTTCCCACGGCTCGGCGCCGTGGCGCATGACGAATTTGAGTTCAGGAAAAAACCAGCACACCTCATCGATGAGTTCTACATGTTGGGCGCCCATCGGTAAGCGCGGCCCTGGCACGCCTGCGTTGACGAAAATCGGCAAATCGAGGTCCACGCAGGTCGCATAGATCGGGTACATCTTCTTGTCGTTGATCGGCACCTGCGGATTGTTGCCGCAAGGAAAAAAGCTGACGGCATGGATGCCGTATTGGGACTTCAGGCGACGAATCGTCCGCACTTCGTCCATGCCGATATTAGGATTGACGTGATAGTCGAAAAGAAACCGTTCTGGATATTCTTGACGCGCGCGGCGCGCGCCTTCCGATTGTTCGTAGAACCCGACCAGCGCGCGCTCGATGTGGTACCGGTCCATTTGCCCGACCATGTAGTCGACGTAGTCATTGGTCGTCGGCAAGCTCGGAATGTCCTTGAACATGTACTGCGCCGGCATCTTGAATGCCTCGCGGCTTTCCCGATCGAGCAGCAAAGGCAGATACGGCGCATACCATTCCTGGTTAGTCTCGCTGACTGGAATGCCCATCATCAAATCGATTACGCCGATGTCCGCCGGAAAACTCATGCCGCACCTGCCTTCGTTGAGGCCGTCCGATACCTTTCACGCAGCCGATTCTTGTCCACCTTGTCAAGGTGATTGCGCGGCAGGCCGGCCGCCTCAATCTGAATATCGGCAGGCACCTTGTAAGCGGCTAAATGCGCTGCGACATGCTCACGAATCGCTTGCGGCGATACGCTGGCGACTGCGCCCGGTCGCGGCACGACGATCGCCTGCAGCCGTTCGCCAAGTCGCGGGTCTGGAATGCCGAATGCGGCCGCTTCGATGAGATCCGGATGCGACAGCAGCACGCGCTCGACCTCCGCGCAGTATATGTTCTCGCCAGCCGAAATCACCATGTCCTTCTTGCGATCAACGATGTACAGATAGCCTTCCGCATCAACATAGCCGATGTCACCGCTGTGCATGAAGCCGTCTTCGTCAAACGCCCGTGCCGTCTCCTCCGGCTCACCCCAGTACTCGAGCATGTTCGACACACCGCGCAGGCAAATCTCGCCCGTCTCGCCATTGCCTGCCACTTGGCCGTCGTCACGCCTGATGCGCACTTCGGTGGTGGGCAGGATTCGTCCCGCTGTGCCGGGGTGCGCCAGATAGTCCTCACCCACGCACATCGCGACTGCACCCGTGGTTTCGGTCATGCCAAACCCTGTGCCAGGAATGGCCCGTGGAAACGCGCGGGTGATTTCCGCCAAGAGGCCGCTTTGCAGCGCCTGTCCGCCGGCTGACACGCTAGTGAGCGAACTCACATCGAAACGCGACAACTCGGGCGACCGCACCAGGTCCCACAGCATCGTGGGCACGCAGGGAAACTGAGTGATCGTCTCACGCTCGATTAGCGTCAACGCGGTCGACACATCCCAGCGACGCATAAGCACGATCTTGCCGCCGCGCATGAGGCTCGCCAGCAAGCCGGTGTGTACACCGCTGGTGTGAAACAGTGGAAACATCAGCAACAGCGCAGGTTGCGGCGCGTGCGCCAACAATTGGTCGACTGTGATGCCGAATCGGGCCGCCATGCGCTGCGCGATCAAATAGCCGGCATAGTAATTGGTCCACACGGAGCTGCAGGTCCCGAAATGACTCAACACCGCCCCTTTGGCGCGTCCGGTGGTACCCGAGGTAAAGAGGATCATCGCCGGATCTTCTGGTCTCACGACCGGCGCCGGCGGATTCACTGCGGTACCTGTTTCGTCCACCATCGCTTCGAGCGAGGCCGCGCCAGCAGTGACGGTTGCGGCCACCGACTGTGCGTCGCGAACCCGATCGTCACCGTCCGCTGCTGCGTCGGCCGCCACCAGCGTCGGCGTTGACGAGGGGTAGGAAATCAACTCTCGCCCACAGCGGCCATCGACGATCATGAGCGACACGCCCGTCGTATCGCGCGCGTGCGCGAGTTCCTCGCCGGCACTGCGGCTGTTGAGCACCACAGGCACCGCCCCAAGGCGCGCGATCGCCAGGAAACTCAGCACCCATTCGGGCATGTTGCGCATGGCCAGACCGACGCGGGTTCCGACGCCCACGCGGTAGCGCCCCGCAAGGACGCTTGCCAGGATCCCTGCTTGCGTCCAGGCATCCCGATACGTGACGCGACGCGACCCATAGACAAGAAACGCCGCATCGCTGTCCCACGAGACCTTTCCAAACAGCTCCGGCATGCTGCGCGGCGCATGACGAAAGACGCGACAGCGCACCCCCCGCACAACTTCGTCACCGAGTTCGAACTGTCGCT
>VGVH01000012.1 GCA_016874095.1 Gammaproteobacteria bacterium
TTTCTTCGTCAATTGGCGGATCGCCGATGTCGGGGAGTACTACCGGGCGAACAGCGGCGGCAACGAGCTCGCAGCAGGCCAGCGCCTGATCGGCATTCTCAAGGATGGCATACGCGCCGAATTCGCCAAGAGGACGGTTCCGCAGGTGGTGGCGGCGGAACGCCGCGAGTTGCTCGATGCAATGCTCGCTAGCGCGCGAAAGGAAGCAGAGACGCTCGGGATCCAGATCGTCGATGTGCGGGTCAAGCGCATCGAGTTTTCCGATGAGGTGCTCGGTTCCGTGTTCAACCGCATGCGCAAGGAGCGTGAGCGCACCGCTGCCGAGCTGCGCGCACAGGGCGCGGAGTCCGCCGAGCAGATCCGCGCGAACGCCGATCGCGAGCGCACCGTGATCGTTGCCACGGCTTACCGGGATGCGGAGATACTGAAGGGCCAGGGCGACGCCGTAGCGGCGGAGACCTACTCCAGTGCATACAAGAGGAATCCGGAGTTTTTTGCTTTCTACCGGAGTCTGTCGGCCTATCGGCGTTCGATGGGCCAGAACAACGATCTCGTCGTCCTTGACTCGAAGAGCGAGTTCTTCCGGTACCTCAAAGAGGCCGATGGCGGCCGCTGATCGTCAGCCCGGGAGCGCACGTTTCCATCATGGCCTGGGGCGATCTGCTGGCGGCGCTCGCCCTGTATCTCGTGATCGAGGGCTTGCTGCCATTCGTGAGTCCGGACCTGTGGCGGAAAAGCCTGCAGTCGATCGCTGATCTGCCGGACGGCCGGATTCGCGCTATCGGCCTTGGTGTCATCGTGGCAGGACTCGCGCTGCTCGTGGCCGTGCGCGCTTCGGGCGGCCAGTGACCGATCGGCAGGGCGGGTGCCGAAAGATGAGGTGTCTGTGGGCCGCAGTGTAGTCGTAGTCGGAATCCAGTGGGGCGACGAAGGCAAGGGGAAGATCGTCGACCTGCTGACCGAGCGGGTGGCTGCCGTCGTCCGCTTCCAGGGTGGCCACAATGCCGGGCACACGCTGATCATCGACGGTGAGAAGACGGTATTGCACCTGATTCCGTCCGGAATTCTCCGTGACGGTGTCGACTGTGTCATCGGCAATGGCGTGGTCCTGCACCTGCCTTCCTTGTTCCAGGAAATCGAGCGACTCGAGGCGCGCGGTGTGCGGGTCAGCGAGCGCCTGCGCATCAGCACGGCCTGTCCGCTGATATTGCCGACACACATCGCGCTCGACCAGGCGCGGGAGTCCGCGTCGGCGAGCCAGGCTATCGGCACGACCGGACGCGGTATCGGTCCCGCTTACGAGGACAAGGCAGCCCGCCGATCCTTGCGCGTGTCCGATCTCTTCAATTCAGGCCGTTTCGCCGAGCGCCTGCGTGCCGCGATGGATCTTCACAACTTCGTGCTGGAGCGCTATCACGGCCGGCCTGCGGTAAGTTACGAGCAGACTCTCGCCGACTGGATGGCATTCGCTGACAGGATCAGGCCGATGGCCAGCGACGCCGCAGCCTTCCTCGACCAGCGTCGTCGCGACGGCGCGAACCTGCTGTTCGAGGGAGCACAGGGTACTTTGCTCGATGTCGACCACGGCACCTATCCGTTCGTCACTTCCTCCAATACGACCGCGGCGTTTGCGGCGACTGGCAGTGGTGTTGGTCTCGGCGCTTTCGATTACGTGCTGGGTATCGTCAAGGCCTATACGACGAGAGTCGGCGCCGGACCGTTTCCAACGGAGCTGTTTGACGACATGGGCAAGCATCTGGCGCGGGTCGGTGCGGAGTTCGGCTCCACGACCGGCCGTCCGCGCCGCTGCGGCTGGTTCGACGCCGTTGCTGCGCGGCGTGCTGTCCTGCACAACGGTGTCACCGGTCTGTGCGTCACCAAGCTGGACGTCCTGGACGGGCTTTCGACGCTCAAGATCTGTACCGGCTATGAGCTTGACGGCAAGCAGGTAGACAGCATGCCGATGTATGTCGATCGTTTCGCCGACTGCCGGCCGGTATACGAGGAACTGCCCGGGTGGCAGTCGTCCACCGTTGGCATCACGGACCGGGGCGCGTTGCCGCCAGCCGCCCGTGGCTACCTGGCGCGCATAGAGGAAGTCGTCGGCACGCCCGTCGACATGGTTTCGACCGGACCCGACCGGAACCAGAACGTCCTGATTCGCCATCCCTTCGACTGACTGGTGGGTTCCTGAATGAAGCGCCGCAGCGACTTCGGAGTGCAACGCCCAGGCGCAGCGCGGTGGCTGGCGGCCAGACTGAGCATCGCACTGGCGGTGCTGATCGTCACAGGGTGCACGGCGGGCTTCGTCTATCAACGGCTCGACTCGCTGGCTGCCTGGTATGTCGGTTCGTACGTGACGCTCACCGACGCACAGGAGGAGCGATTCCGCCAGGGAGTGCGCGGCGTCGTAGCCTGGCATCGCGAGACCCAGCTGCCACGGTACCTGGAGTACCTGCAGCAACTTTCCGCTGCATCCGACACGCCGTTCGACGCCAGCTGGTTGGCGGGCCGGTACGACCATGCCATGTCGATGCTCGATGACCTGCTCGTATTCGCTGTACCGCCCGTCGTCGAAGCATTCCGCGGGCTCGATGAGCGGCAGCTGTCCGAGCTGCGTGCGAACCTCGAGGAGGAAAACGAGGAACTCTGGGAGGAGTATGCCGGCGAAAGCGCGGATGAGCGCCGTGAACGACGGCTGCGCAGTGCGTTGAAGTCGCTGCGTCGATTCGTCGGGCCGCTGTCCGGGGAACAGGAGGCGCTGGTTTCCGCGCGACTCGAAGGGCTTGCTGACGTGTCGGGACAGTGGATCGAGCGGCGGCGTCATTGGCAGAATAGGTTCCTGGGCCTGATGTCACGGCCGCAACCGGGGCCCGCATTCGCTGCGGCGGTGACGGATCTGCTGCGCAGGCCCGATCAATTCGACGACGGGGAGTATGCTGGCCGCGTGGCAGACAACCGTGCGATCATCGAAGCGATGCTGGCCGACCTGTCCCGCGACTTTACCGATCGGCAGCGAAGACACCTGCAGCGGGAGTTCCACGACATGGCAACCGGGCTGCGCAAGCTGGCTGAGCCAGCGCAGGCATTCGGAGCGGCAGATGAGCAGTAACGAATGGCCAAACGCGATCAGGGGTTCCTGGTGCGATTCGCCGCCGCATTCGCGCTCGTCGCGCTGACCTACAATCCGACCGAGTAGGCATTCGTTTCCTGGATTCGGGCTGCGCTGGCCGATCAGGGCATGGGAGCGCTGCATGCGCTGGCAACGGTCGTCCTGATAATCGGATGGACGATTTTCCTGCGAACAACATGGGCCGCTCTCGGGATCAACAGCGTCTTGCCGGATACGGCGTTTTTAGGTGCGGTGATCTGGGTGCTGATCGACTTCGACTTGTTGCGGCTCGAGTCAGCTTCGGCTGTGGTGTGGGTCGTGCTGGTGTGCGTGGCGCTGCTGCTCGCGGTCGGCATGTCCTGCGGGCACTTGCAGCGTCGTGCCAGCGGGCAAGTGGAGGTCGACCAGGTCGGCGTGTGAGGTCGTTGCTGGTGCCCAGGAGAGGACTCGAACCTCCACGGATCGCTCCACTGGTACCTGAAACCAGCGCGTCTACCAATTCCGCCACCTGGGCAGGGGCCTTCGGAGTGGCGCGAATTTAAAGGCAGCCTGTATGCTTGTCAACGAAATGACACGCTGCGCATCAAGCTTCCTTGCGTAAGTCGCGACAGCTGCCCACGCGGCCGGCGCGCCGGGCTGCGTCTGCCAGTCAATACCGTCATCCGGTGCCCGATGCCAGCGGCGTTCTTGCCTTGCTTGCTGCTCGCGCGGACGCGGTGTCGTTCGAGTCCCTTTGCGAGGAATTGAAACTCAGCCGCGAAAGCCAGCGCGCCGCGCTGCGTGCGCGGCTTCAGCAGCTTGTCACGGCAGGAGCGGTCACCAGGTCGCACGACGGCAGCTATCGGCCGGCTGCTGCAGCGGCGACGGTGACGGGCACGATCGCCGCACATCGGGATGGATTCGGTTTTCTCCTGCCGGAGGACGGTTCCGCTGATCTGTATCTCGCGGCCGCGGAAATGCGTCAGCTGCTCGATGGCGACAAGGTCCGCGTCCGGGAATCCGGTCGGGGACCGCGTGGCCAACGCGCGGGCGCGCTCGTTGAGATACTGCAACGGGGCCGGGAAACCATCGTTGGCAGGTATATCCGTGAGCGGGATCGCGGAGTCGTCGTGGACAACGGTCGTGGCGGACGACACTTTTCCGTCGAGGATGCCGAGAGCCAGCGCGCGACGCCGGGGGATCTCGTGAAGCTCGAGATCACGCGTTATCCGAGCGATTCCCGCGCGGCAGCCGGGCGTATCGTCAGCGTGATCGGGGACCCGGCGCGGCGACCGTCTGCCGTTACGGATGCGGCGATCGAGATGTATGCCCTGCCCGACAGGTTTCCGCCGGCTGCAGTAAAGGCAGCCGCGGCACTCGGTGACGTTATCCGTGACGCCGACCGCGAGGCTCGCATCGACCTGCGTGCAATGGCGTTGGTCACGATCGATGGCGCGGATGCCCGCGATTTCGACGACGCGGTTTACGCCGAGCGGGACGGCAGGGGCTGGCGCCTCGTCGTGGCGATCGCCGACGTTTCGCATTACGTCAGGCCGGGCGACGCGCTCGACGGCGAAGCCCGCCGGCGCGGCACGTCGGTGTATTTCCCGGACCGGGTCCTGCCGATGCTGCCGGAAGCGCTGTCGAACGGCCTGTGCTCGCTGAACCCCGCGGTCGAGCGGTTGTGCATGGTCTGCGACATGCGGATCGACGAGCACGGCGATGTAACGTCTTCGCGCTTCTACCGTGCGCTGATGCAGTCGCGACAGCGACTGATTTACGAGGACGTCCAGGCCGCGCACGATGGCGATCGGATGGCGGGCCGCGCCGTTGCTGCGGTCGGGTCAGAGCTGGAGCGGCTCTATGGCCTTTACCGTGCACTTGCCGCGGCGCGCACCCGCCGCGGGGCGCTGGATCTCGACCTCCCGGAGTCGAAGATCGAGCTGGGCAGCGACGGCCACGTAGCCCGCATCGGACTGCGCCAGCGGACAGATGCACATCGCCTGATCGAGGAGTGCATGATCGCCGCTAACGTGCAGGCGGCGCATTACCTGCGCCGGCACCATCTGCCAGCCCTGTTCAGGGTTCACGCCGGACCCGCTGAAGAGAAGTTCGAAGCATTGCGGCTCATGCTGCAGTCGCTCGGCGTGCGCATCGCGGATGCTGCGCGTTCCCGCACACGCGAATTCAATGCCGCACTGGAGTCGTTGCGGCAACGTCCCGACTACCCCGTGCTTGCCACGGCGGTGCTGCGCTCGATGGCACAGGCTGTGTACCAGCCGGAAAATATCGGGCACTTTGGTCTCGCTCTGTCCTGCTACGCCCACTTCACTTCGCCCATCCGCCGTTACCCGGATCTGCTCGTTCATCGTGGCATCGGGCACATACTCGATCGCCGTCGGCCGGCTGCATTCGACTACACGGTGCCGGCGATGGGGGACCTCGGGCTCAGCACTTCCGCCCAGGAGCGGCGTGCGGATGAAGCGACCAGGATGGCCGCTGCACGGTACAAGTCCCTTTACGCAGCCGAACACATCGGCGAGGAATTCGATGGCGTGATCAGCGGCGTAACCGGTTTCGGGCTTTTCGTCACGCTGATCGACCTCGGGATCGATGGGCTCCTGCATGTTTCGGCGCTCGGCCGCGACTACTACACGCTGCAGCCGGGTGGCATCCGGCTTTCCGGCTCGCGGACGAAGCACAGCCTCGGACTGGGCGACACGCTGCGCGTGCGGATTGCCCGCGTCGGCGTCGACGACGGGCGCGTCGATCTCGGGCTCGCGCAGACCAGTGCTCCGCGCCGGCACGCGCCTCACTCAGGCAGGCGCCAGCGGCCGCGGGCGAAACCATGAGCGAGTCGCGCATCACCTTTGGCATCCAGGCCGTGCGCAAGGCATTGCAGCGCGGGCGCGTAACCCGGCTCTTTATCGCTGAGGACATCGGGCTGCGTCGGCTGGGACGCGTGGCGGAGGAGATCGCGCGCGCAGGGGTGCCTTGGAAGCACGTGGCCGATGCGGAACTGCAGCGACTGACCGGCACCGACAAGCATCAGGGCGTCGCGGCCGAAGTGCGCGGCGGCACTAGCCTCGACGAGCACGATGCTGCCGCTTTCCTGACGGCGTTGCCTGCGCCTCTCGTGCTCGCATTGGATGGAATCCAGGATCCGCGCAACTTCGGTTCGCTGCTGCGGACGGCCGATGCGGCCGGTGTCGACCTCGTCGTCACGGCGCGCAGTCGCAACGTCGGGGTGACGCCGGTAGTGAGCAAGGTGGCTTCCGGTGCCGCAGAATCGCAGGCGCTGGCCGAAGTCGCAAACCTGGCGCGGTTTCTCGACCGCATGCGCGAGATCGGCATCCAGACAATCGGTACTGACGAGCGCGCGAGTGAGTCGCTGTACGAAGTGGACCTCACGGGACCGGTTGCGCTGGTCATGGGCGCCGAAGGCGAGGGGCTCCGCCGGCTGACGGCAGAGCGCTGCGACAGGTTGGTCCAGCTGCCGATGCAGGGTGTGGTGGAGAGCCTGAACGTGGCCGTTGCGGCGGGCGTGTGCCTGTTCGAGTGCCTGCGGCAGCGCCGCCTTGCACGCCCCCCAGGGGTCGGGTAGGATTCGCCGCCTTGCGGGCCGGCCAGCCGTCGCAGCGGCCATCCCGATCACTCCTTGCCACACCGCCCAGCGGGTGGCTTCAACCCGAAAGGAGCTTCCATGCGGCACTACGAGATTGTGTTTCTCGTTCACCCGGACCAGAGCGAGCAGGTTCCGGCAATGATCGAGCGCTACAAGGGCATCGTCACAGGCGGTACCGGCACGGTACACCGCCTGGAGGACTGGGGTCGTCGCCAGCTGGCACACACGATCTCCAAGGTCCACAAAGCGCATTATGTCCTCATGAATGTCGAGTGCGGCAAAGCGACCCTCGACGAACTCACCGATGCCTTCCGCTTCAGCGACGCAGTGCTACGCCACCTGGTCATCAGCCGGGATGAAGCGGTAACAGCACCATCCTTCCTGGCCAAGTCAGATGACGACGATGCGCGCGATGGCGGCAGCCGCCCGCCGCGCGACGCTGCCCGTAGCGACGACGACGGGTCGGTGGAGCTAGCCGACTGACCGGCCTGCCGTATCACCGCCAGTCAACAGTCATCCGGAGAATTTCGATGAGCAGGTTTTTTCGCCGCCGCAAGTACTGCAAATTTTCGGCCGAGGGCGTCAAGGAGATCGACTACAAGGATCTCGAGACGCTGCGCCAGTACGTTACCGAGACGGGCAAGATCGTCCCGAGCCGGATCACCGGTACCAACGCGAACTATCAGCGACAGTTGTCGACTGCGGTCAAGCGTGCCCGCTATCTCGCGCTGCTGCCCTATACTGACAAGCACTGAGTTGTCCGCCGGCCGCGTCCGGCCGGTACGAAGGACATGACGGCTCTGGCACGATGGCTGGGTGAGCACCGGGCGGCGCGGATAGCAGCGACGGTTGCGCTGTTCCCGTTGCCGTTTATCGCGATTGCCAGCGCAGCCATCGTCGCTTTCACGACGATCGGGAAAGGCTGGCGGGAAGCTGGCCAGGACATCCTGTTCGGTGGCGCGGCGCTGGCGGCGCTGGCGGTGATCGCCGGGATCGGCTGGCTGCAATTGCTGGGCGTCGCCGCCCTCAGCTGGTCCGTGGCCATGCTCGCCGCGCATCTATACCGGCGGTGGTCACTGGATCTGGCACTGCAGGTGCTGGTGCTGGTGGGAGTGGCGGGAGCCATGGCGTTGCAGCTGGTACAGCCGGACTCTGCAGTCTATTGGCGCGACGTACTGGGCAGCATTCGCGAAACCGCGATCACCTCGGGTATCGAGATGCCAGCGGAGGTCGTCGCTCAGGCGGCTGAAGTCATGACCGGCGTGATGGGAGCGTTTTTTCTGGGCGCTGCCGTGATGGCGCTGTGTCTGGGAGCATGGCTCGCGGGCGGCGGGTTTTCGGCGCGATTCCGCGAGCTGCGGATGGGTCGCATCATCGGGGCGCTGGCCGCCGGGTTGCTGGTTCTTGCATCGGTGGGTAACGCTGATTTCGCCGACGATCTTTTGATCGTCATATTGGTCGGTTTCATTCTGCAGGGCCTCGCAGTCCTGCATTGGCAGGCAGTGCGGCGCGCCTGGCCTCCCTACTGGGCGGTAGCGGTCTACCTGCCGCTGGTGCTGGTACCGGCCGTCGGAGTACTGGAGTGCGGGCTTCTGGCCATTGTCGGGCTGCTGGACAACGCTGTCAGCCTGCGCCGGCCAGAGCCGGGCATGGTATAAAGACCGGCCCCGCTGCGCCGAGCACTATCGGGTTCAACAGAAGAGACTAAGTCATGGAAATCATTCTCCTGGAAAAGATTGCCAACCTCGGCAAGATCGGTGACCGCGTAAAGGTAAAGCCCGGCTACGCCAGAAACTTCCTGCTTCCGCAGGGCAAGGCCTCGTCGGCGACTCGCGCGAACATTGCGGCATTCGAGGCCCAGCGCGCCGAACTCGAGCGCAAGTCCGCAGCAGAACTCGCGGCGGCCCAGGCTCGTGCGGCCGGGATCGCGGCGATCTCGCTGCGAATCTCCGCGAAAGCCGGCAGCGAAGGCAAGATCTTCGGCTCGCTCGGCACCGCCGACATCGCCGACGCCTGTAAGGCAGCCGGTGTCCCGGTCGAGCGCAGTGAAGTGCGTCTGCCCGCGGGCCCCATCCGCACCCTGGGCGAGCACCATGTCGACCTGCACCTGCATACGGACGTCAATGTGACGATCCGTCTCGAAGTCGTGCCGGAGGAGACCGGCGCCGCGTAACGGTCGCTTCGGCCTCATATGGCAAGCGCATTACCGGCGGCAGACGCTTCCCGCGGCAGCATAGACCGGCTGACGCTGCCTCCCAGTTCGGTCCAGGCCGAGCAGGCCCTGCTCGGCGGACTCATGCTCGACAACAGCGCATGGGACAAGATTGCCGGTCTCGTTGCAGAAAACGATTTTTACCGTGCTGATCACCGGCTGATATTCGGCGCCATTCGCGAACTGTCGGAGCGCCGGCAGCCTTTTGATGCGATCACGCTGTCGGAGTATCTCGAAAGCCGCAAGGAAGCAGAAGACGCTGGTGGGCTCGCATACCTGGGCACGCTGGTCGGCGCGACACCGAGCGCGGCGAATGTGGCGGATTACGCGCGGATCATTCGTGACCGCTCACTGCTGCGCCAGCTCATCGAAGTGGGCAACGGCATCGTCGGCAGTGCCTTCCACACCGAGGGGCGTACGGCATCAGAACTGGTCAGTGAGGCGGAGAGGCAGATTCTCGCCGTCGCCCAGCGCGGCCAGCGCCAGGGGACCGGATTTGTGCACCTGAAGGACGTGCTCGGGCCGACGATCGATCGCCTCGATGCCCTGCACCAGTCGGGCGGCAGCATTACCGGCGTATCGACCGGCTTCAACCGCTTCGATGACTACACCGCGGGTCTTCAGCGCGGCGACCTGATCATCATCGCCGGCCGGCCGTCGATGGGAAAGACATCGCTTGCCATCAATATCGCGGAAAACGCCGCGTTGGGCGCGCGTCTGCCGGTCGCTGTTTTCAGCATGGAAATGTCGGTCGACCAGCTGGCTTTTCGCATGATTTCTTCGCTGGGGCGAGTCGATCAGGCTCACCTGCGCAATGGCCGTTTCGCCGAGGAAGACTGGCCGAGAATTCACGGTGCCGTACGCCAGATGGCCGAGGCGAAGATTTTCATCGATGACACGCCGGCACTCACGCCGAGCGAGGTACGGTCCAGGGCGCGGCGGCTGCAGCGGGAACATGGGCTGGATCTGATCGTGGTCGACTATCTGCAGCTGATGCAGGTGGCGGGCACGGCAGAGAACCGGGCCACCGAAATCTCAGAGATTTCCCGGTCTCTCAAGGCGCTCGCCCGCGAGCTCAAGGTGCCGTTGATCGCGTTGTCTCAGCTGAACCGCAGCGTCGAGCAGCGCCAGGACAAGAAGCCGGTGATGTCGGACTTGCGCGAGTCGGGCGCCATCGAGCAGGACGCAGACCTGATCGTGTTCATCTACCGCGACGAAGTCTATAACGCAAATACGCCTCGCAAGGGAATCGCGGACATCACCATAGCCAAGCAGCGCAACGGGCCGACCGGCGAGTTCCCGCTGACGTTCCTCGGGAAGTACACGCGCTTTGAAAACCACGCGCCCGAGATCGAGGTGTTTTCGTGACCGGGACGGCCGTAGCCGTCATCCAGGCTGAATCGCTTCGACACAACCTTCGGGTAGTCCGCAGTCTTGCCCCCGGTTGCCCGGTACTCGCCGTCATCAAGGCCAATGCCTACGGGCACGGGCTCGTCTCTGCGGCGCGCATCCTCGAAGGCGCCGACGGCTTCGCAGTCGCAAGGCTGGACGAGGCCCTGGTTCTTCGTGCGGCAGGAATCGCCGGGCGGATCGTCGTGCTGAGCGGGATGTTGTCGACGGACGATGCGAGGTTCGCGGGTACGTCGGATCTCGACGTGGTCGTCCATGACCCGGTGCAGGTCGATACGCTGGAGCGGGCTGGAGCCGCAGGTCCGCGAAACGTCTGGCTGAAGGTTGACACCGGCATGGGGCGCCTAGGCGTCGAGCCATCCGCAGTGCCCGGTCTGGTCGCGCGGCTGCGTATTTGTCTGGGTGCCAGCGGCAATTTGCGCCTGATGACGCACCTGGCTTCGGCCGACGATCCCGCCAGCGACGTGACCGAGGCACAACTCGCCGTATTCCGCGAGGTGAGGCGAAACTGGCCGGCTGACATCAGCATCGCCAACTCCGCTGCGATTCTTGCGTATCCGGGCGCACACGAAACTCCGGGCACGGGTGACATTCCGCCTGTGGGGCGCAACTGGGTACGTCCCGGACTCATGCTGTATGGGGCGTCGCCCCTTCCCGACAAGCCCGCCGCGTCGCTCGGCTTGCGGCCGGCCATGAGTTTCGAGTCGCGACTCATTGCGGTGCGCCCGATGCCCCGCGGGCGTCACGTGGGTTACGGCGGTGACTGGACGGCCGGGCGGGACACTGTCGTCGGGGTCGCCGCGGTGGGCTATGCGGACGGCTACCCATGGCACAGTTCACGAGGAACTCCTGTGCTCGTCAACGGGAGTCGCGCCAGGGTCATCGGTCGTGTCTCGATGGATCTCATCAGCATCGACCTGACCGGCATCGAAGCCCGGCCGGGAGATCGTGTGGTCCTGTGGGGCGAGGGCCTGCCGGTTGAAGAAGTCGCGCGTTGCGCCGGCACGATCGCCTATGAACTGCTCGCCGCGATCGGCGCGAGAGTCGTGCGCCAGGTCGATGACCGGGCTTGAGCGTCGCTAGTTGACGAAGAATCCCATCTTGATGCCGATGAGATCGATGACGTCATTGTCATTGAGCCGGCGGGCCTGCCCGCCTACCGGTTCCCCGTTCAGCCGCGGTGGCTCGCGGCCTGGGGCATTCTCCACCTGGACGAGGTGGTAACCATCGCCACGGCGCGTGATCGCGATGACCTGGACACCCGGCTGGCCCATCGTCGAGAGCGCCTTGTTGAGCGGGAGTTCCTTGCCGGCAAACTTGCCGTTCAGGACCTGGATCTTTGCGCCAGCCGCTGCGCCTCCGGTGCGTTCAACGGCCCGGCCGTCATTCATGCCGGCATTCGCCGGAACGCCGGTCGAGCCAATGTCGGACTTCGACAGCACCATCGTCTGGGCGAACTCGTCCTGGTCTTCGCCGTCCGCCGCACCGTCGACGAAGCGCAGTTGGTGGCGACCCACGGTGACCACGTCGCCGTGCTGCAGGGCGTGCTTCTTGATCAGCTTGCCATTGACGTACGTGCCATTGGTGCTGTTCAGATCCTCGAGGAAGGAGTCGTTCAGGATATTGATGATCAGCGAGTGATGCCCGCTGACGGTCGGGTTGTCGATGCGGACGTCGTTGTCCGGGAGGCGGCCTACCGTGTACCGCTCCTTCATCATGTTGTATTCAGCCAGGACCTGGTTGTCGAGACTGAGGATGAGTCGCGCCATAACCCTCCGCTACCTGAAAAGGCTTCGTACCCTGCCCACAAGTCCCTTACGAGCCGGAAAC
Source organism: Gammaproteobacteria bacterium (assembly GCA_016874095.1). Lineage (GTDB taxonomy): Bacteria > Pseudomonadota > Gammaproteobacteria > Steroidobacterales > QUBU01. The sequence continues at coordinate 12,169 of VGVH01000012.1, forward strand.
GGCTCCAGTACCTGGGCCAGGATCACGGAGACGTTGTCCTTGCCCCCGTGGTCGTTGCTGAGTTTTATCAGCTGCTGACCAGCGGTCTGAAGACTAGCACTAAAAGTGCTGATCGTTAGGTGAATATCCTCGTCCTCGACCATGTCCGGGAGGCCGTCGGAGCACAGCAGGTACACGTCATCAGGCAAAGCCTCGTCCTCCTGCACCTCGACCAGCACGGCAGCTTCGACCCCGAGCGCGCGGGTCACGTAGTTTCGGTTGGTGGAGCGGGCTGCTTCCTCCTGCGTGTAGTAGCCGCGGTCTACCAGTTCCTGCAGCAAAGAGTGATCCATGGTCAGCTGTTCGAGCCGGCCCTTGCGGAGCCTGTAAATTCGTGAATCCCCGACGTGTGCCAGGGACACGCGATTGTCGTAGAAAAGACAGGCCACTATCGTGGTGCCCATGCCGGCACACTGCGGCTGACTGCGGGCGGTCTGGTTGATGATCTTGTTCGCGCGAGCGACGGCGTCCCGCAGGACGATCGTCTGGCGCATCAGGCGGGTCTCCGGATCAAGTGCTTCACGGCGCTCGCGCTGGCAGGCCTCGCCGACAAAGTCGAGGATTGTTCTGACGGCTATGCCACTGGCGACTTCGCCCGCGTTGTAGCCGCCCATGCCGTCGGCCAGCACCAGCAGGCCGGCGTCGAGGTTCGTGCCTATGGCATCCTCGTTGTGCTCCCGTACCCGCCCGGTGTCGGTCAGTTGTACGGCAGAAAACTTGCTGCGGAGGCTCATGACGCAGCCGCGGCTCCGAGGCTGGCCCCGCATTCCGGCAGGGCGGTTGCCATAGAACGCCAGCTGGGGAATCTGTCCGCAGGACCCGTGGCGAGCGCCTGGTCCGGCAACGAGTCGACACTCCGCGGGAGCTCATCGCGCATCAGCCGCACCGATTCATGCCGCTCGTGGGCGATTTCCTGCATGAGCTTCGGAATCGAATCCGCGCGGAGCGGTGCGTATCCGTTCAGGCGCTGGTAAGGCGTAATACCGAGGGAGAACAGATCCGATTGGCCGGTCACGTTTGTACCCGCCAGTTGTTCCGGCGACATGTATGAGGGTGTTCCGAGGATGATGCCGGTTTTCGTGCGGCTTGTGTCCGTCAGTCGCGCGATGCCGAAATCCGTGATCTTGAAGGAGTCGGTGCCACGATCGTACATCATGTTTGCCGGCTTTATGTCCCGGTGGACGACGTGCTGGCCGTGGGCATAGTTGAGCCCCTCGGCAGCGCGGGCCATCAGCTCGCGGGCGGTTTTCAGCGGCAGCAGCTGTCCTTGCTGGGCGCAGTGGCTGAGCGGCTTGTCCTGGAAGTATTCCATGGCCAGATAGGCAACAGAACCGTCTTCGCCGGCGTCATATGCGCCGATTGGTGTCTTCATGCCTTCACCGCCGCGGGCTTCGACACTGAGAGTGAGCACGACGATCGGGCCGTGCGCACGTTCTGACACTTGAGAGTCCCCATCGAGCAGGGCGCGAGCACTGATGTGGGTGCCGCGCGTCGTGTCGTGAAAACGCAGGAGCAGCGTCGAATCGGCCCCGGTGGCACAGGTCTTGTCGCCCCAGGAGAGCCTTCCGTTTGTCAGTACGGGCCTGGAGACCCTGGAGAAAGGCATGCAGGGCGTTATCGGTCGGGGATGCGACGGGCGGGAGCGCGAGCGCGATGCCCAAGACGACGATGGCAAGCAGGCTCTGCCCGGGCCGGCCCGGCTGCCCTGGGTGAATCTGTCCCACGAACGCATTTCGACATAGTATCCGTAGCGGATAAGGCGGAATGCAAACAGGGTAGGTTTTCACCCGGCTGCGACGCCTGAACCCGTCGTCGCTCACGCCGCAACCGAGAACAGGATCACATCGCGCCATGGCACGCAGCCAGCCCGTCTACATCTGCTCGAAATGCGGCGGCGCCAGCGTGAAATGGCAAGGCCAATGCCCGGTCTGTGGCGAGTGGAATTGCCTCGAAGTCGCCGTGCGTCCAGACCCGGCTGCGACCCGACTGGCCGCTCAAGCGACAGCTCCGCGGCTGGGTGAGGTCGCCCCGTCCCCGCAGGAGCGGACAGCAAGTGGCTTCGCGGAGTTCGACCGCGTACTTGGTGGCGGCCTCGTCAGCGGATCCGTTGTGCTCGTCGGTGGTGTACCGGGCATCGGCAAGTCGACGTTGCTTCTGCAGGTCGCTGCGGCCGTGGGTTCCGCATGTCCGACGCTCTATGTGAGCGGCGAGGAATCGTCAGAGCAGGTTGCCATGCGTGCGCGACGCCTCGGTGTCGATACTTCGGCCGTGCGCGTACTCGCAGCTTCGCTGGTCGAGGATGTCATCGCAGCGGCTCGTTCGATCGGCGCGAGATGCCTCATCATCGATTCGATCCAGACCATGGGGAGCGAGCTGCAGCCGTCGGCTCCCGGATCGCCCAATCAGCTGCGCGATTCGGCGACGCGCCTGATCCAGTTCGCCAAGTCCACCGGTACGGCAGTGATCCTGATCGGCCATGTAACGAAGGAGGGCCTCATAGCCGGTCCCCGCCTGCTCGAGCACATGGTCGATGCGGTGCTGTACTTCGAGGATGACAACAGCAGCCGCTACCGGCTGCTGCGTTCAGTGAAGAACCGGTTCGGTGCTGCCAACGAGCTGGGCGTGTTTGCGATGGACAGCGACGGTCTCAAGGAAGTTCGCAACCCCTCCGCGATCTTCCTTTCCCGTCACGAGGAGCAGGTGGCGGGCAGCATCGTCACGGCTTTGCATCAGGGAACGCGGCCGCTGCTCATCGAGGTGCAGGCGCTTACCGATCGGGGCGGCGGCGGGCCAGGCCGACGGCTCGCAGTCGGGCTCGATCAGGGGCGGCTGGCGCTGCTGCTCGCGGTTCTCCATCGCCACGCCGGCATGCGGACCCACGAGGATGACGTCTTCATCAATGTCGTCGGCGGTGTCAGGGTCACGGAAACGGCTGCTGACCTTGCGGTAGTCGCGGCACTGGTCTCGAGTCTCGACGGCAGACCTGTCCGGCGGGATCTGGTCGTTTTCGCCGAAATCGGCCTCGGCGGTGAACTGCGGCCGGTTCCATACGGGGAGGAGCGCCTGCGAGAAGCTGCGAAGCTAGGCTTCCGGCATGCCGTGGTGGCATCGGCGAACCGGCCGCGACGGCCGCTCGCGGGTGTCGAGGTAATCGCCGCGGCGCGGCTGCGCGATGCCCTTGATGCGATCCGGGAGCGGGGATCCTGACGGCGATCAGGACGTTCCCTGCGACGATTCTGCGGCCGGTGCCGATGGTTCCCTGATCCTCACGGACTGAACCAGGTTCCCGCTCGTCTCGATGATCTCGATGGCGTACTCGTTGAGCATGACGCCTGTCCCGGCGCGGGGAATCGTTTCCAGCTTCTCGAGGATCAGTCCGTTCAGTGTCTTCGGACCGTCCGTCGGCAGTTTCCAGTTCATCATCCGGTTGAGCACGCGGATGTTTGCACCGGCATCGACGACGTAACTGCCGGTCGATTCATCGCGCCGCGGTCGCAGGTCGTCGGCTTCCGGTTCGCTGGTGAACTCGCCGACGATTTCCTCGAGCAGGTCCTCGAGCGTCACGATGCCCTGTATGTCGCCGTATTCGTCGACGACAAAGCCCGTGCGCTGCCGGCTGCGCTGGAACTGCACCAGCTGCTTGTTGAGCGGCGTTCCCTCCGGAACGAAATACGGCTCATCTAGCAGGGTCTCGAGCTGTTGGCTGGTCAGCGGCGCATCGGCCGGCATTTGCACCACGCGCTTGACGTGCAGGACGCCGATTATGTTGTCGATTGCTTCGCGATACACGGGAAGCCGCGTGTAGCCACTCGATCGAATGACGTCGAGGATGTGATTCCAGTCGTCGTCCAGGTCAATGCCGGTCACGTCGTTCTGCGGGATCATGATGTCGTCGACGGTGATTTCGCCGAGCTCCATCACCCGCATCATGATTTCGTAGCGCTTGCGCGGAAGCAGGGCACCCGACTCCGCGAGGATGGTGCGCAGTTCCTCCATGGTCAGGTTGTGCGATGCTCCGCCCTCCGGGCGCACGCCAAAGATGCGCAACAGGGCGTTCGAGATCAGGGTCATCAGTCGGACCGACCAGCTGATCGGTGCGAGATAGCGCAGCACGAAGTGATAGACCCAGGCGCCTGGAAACGCCAGCTTCTCCGGGTGCAAGGCTCCAAGGGTCTTCGGCGTCACTTCGCCGAAGATCAGCAGCAGCGCCGTCGTGACCACGGTACCTACCGCCACAGCCGTCGTACCGCCGATTTTCAATGCGGCGAGCGTGATCAACGAAGCAACGGCCGCATTGATGAGGTTGTTGCCGAAAAGAATGACGCCGATCAGCCGGTCTGGCCGTTTGAGCAGCTGTTCCGCGAGTTTCGCGCCCCGGTGGCCGCTCTTGGCGAGGTGCCGCAGCCGGTAGCGGTTGAGCGACATGAGGGCCGTCTCCGTGCCGGAGAAGAAGGCCGAGCAGAACAGGAGTATGGCTAGTGCCAGCAGCAGGCTGCCAAGCGAGATGTCGTCGCTCAACGCAGGAATGATCCGGTGGCGATCAGGCAGGCCATCGTTGCGGACGACGGCTGTGGCTGTCAAGGAACGGTGAAGGTCGTGAGCCGGCTCACGCGCGATTCCCGCGCTGATATGCGGATAAAATGTCGGCTCGACCCACGGCAAGTACCAGAAACCGGCATCTGACTGTGTTCGCCAACCTGACCAGCCGCCTGCGCGAAGTAACCGACCGCATGAGGGGTCGTGGTCGTCTGACCGACGAGAACATCCAGGAGGCGGTGCGGGATGTCCGCAGGGCGCTCATCGAGGCGGACGTGGCAATCGGGGTCGTTCGGGACTTCGTCGAACGTGTGCAGAACCGCGCCACGGGACAGGAAATCAATCGCAGCCTGACGCCGGGCCAGGCGTTCGTCGGCATCGTGAGCGATGAATTGACCACGGCGCTCGGCAGGGAGCCGAGCCCGCTGAACCTGCGTCACCAGCCGCCGGTGCCGATCCTGATGGTGGGACTGCAGGGAGGTGGCAAGACCACCACGACCGGCAAGCTCGCGCTGCACCTCAAGGAACGGGAGTCGCGGCGACCTATGGTCGTGAGCCTCGATACGCGTCGTCCGGCGGCGATGCTCCAGCTGGAGACGCTGGCAGCCCAGATCGGTGTTCGCTGTGCCCCAGCCAGTCCGGAGGAGTCTCCGCTCGACATTGTCCGGCGCACGCTGGAGCTGGCGCGGCGGGAGCAGGCCGATGTCGTCGTATTCGATACGGCAGGCCGAACCCGGCTCGAGGACGACCTGCTTGCGGAGTTGCGCGAGCTGCATGGCCTGATCGATCCGGCCGATACGTTGTTCGTGCTCGACAGCATGGCCGGACAGGATGCTGTCAACGCGGCCAGGGCGTTTGCCGACGCGCTGCCGCTGACCGGTGTGGTGCTGACGAAGACGGACGGCGACGCACGGGGGGGTGCCGCCTTGTCGGTGCGTGCGGTGACCGGGCAACCGATCAAGTTCGTCGGCACCGGCGAGAAAGTCACGGCGCTCGAGGCGTTTCACCCGCAGCGCATGGCTTCCCGCATCCTCGGTATGGGCGACGTGGTCGGCCTGGTCGAGGAAATCAGCCAGCAGGTCGATCGGGAGCAGGCGGCTCGGCTGGCGCGGCGAGTCGGGCAGGGCAGCGGTTTCGACCTCACCGACTTGCGCGACCAGTTGCTGCAGATGACGAGCATGGGCGGTATCGAGAACCTGCTCGGCAAGCTGCCGTTGCCGGGTGGTGTGCCGGCGGACAAGCTGGCCGGTCAGATGGATCCCAGGATGCTGCGCCGGCAGGTGGGGATCATCAATTCCATGACCCCGGGTGAGCGAAAATTTCCCAAGACAATCAATGGCTCGCGACGACAGCGGATCGCCGCCGGCGCGGGCGTAGGCGTACCGGAAGTCAATCGGTTGCTGCGCCAGCACGACCAGATGCAGCGGGTCATGAAAAAGGTCAGCAAGGGCGGCATGCAGAAATTCCTGCGCAGCCTGCCCCGCGGCGGTGGCGGATTCCCGGGCCGCTAGCGGCGTCCTTCCCGGCACCTGGCCAGCCAGACAGCCGCCCGGGGCTGGGCAGCACCGTCATTGTCCAGTAAAATCCGCCGTTTACATCGCGGGCCCTTGGTTTTCGGGGGTCCCTCGCAAGCAGGAATCTTTTCTCTATGGTGACTATCCGACTCAGCCGCGGCGGCACGATCAAGCGGCCGTTCTACCACATCGTCGCAACAGATCATCGCAACCGCCGCGACGGCCGCTATCTCGAGCGGCTTGGATTCTTCAATCCGATTGCTGCCGGAAAGGACACGCGGTTCCAGGTGGACCTCGGTCGCGTGGAGTATTGGGTCGGAAAGGGTGCGCAGGTTTCGCAGCGTGTCAGCGACCTGATCGCTACCCGCCGCGAGGGCCAGGCCGCAGCCGCCTGAGGCCCGGTCACCGGTCAGCCGGATCGTGAGCGACGCCGAACGACTCGTCGCGGTAGGACGAATCACCGGCGTTTTCGGAGTCAGGGGCTGGGTTCGCGTGTACTCGTACACCCAGCCACTGGAGAACATCCTGGAGTATGGGCCGTGGTTGCTCGGCGGTGATCCCCAGAGGGCATTCGCGGTAGTCGACGGTCAGGTACACGGAAAGGGAATCGTTGCCCGCCTCGCGGGTATCGACGATCGAGATCTGGCGCGAGGCCTGATCGGTGCCGAAATCGCGGTGCCGCGCTCCCGCCTCGGAGGGACTTCGGAATCGGAATTCTTCTGGTCTGATCTCATCGGGCTGGAGGTGGTGAATTTGGCGGGGGCAAGCCTCGGCACCGTCAGCGAACTGATGGAGACAGGCGGCAACGACGTGCTGGTGCTCAGCGGCGAGAAACGCAGGCTGGTGCCCTTCACCCGGCGGGTGGTACAGGCGGTTGATCTTGCGTCGCGAAGGATAGACGTCGATTGGGACGCTGATTTCTGAGGATTCGAGGAGGGCAGGGTGTCATGCAGATCGGAATAGTCACCCTGTTCCCGCAGATGGTGCGCGCGGCGCTCGACGTGGGTGTTTGTGGCCGGGCCTTGAATCGCGGCATCGCCACCGTCTCGACGACAGACCCGCGTGACCATGCGACGGATGTACACCGGACCGTCGACGACAGGCCGTTCGGTGGCGGGCCCGGGATGGTGCTGAAGTACGAGCCGCTGGCGCGCGCCATCGCAGCTGCCCGGAGCAACGTGCCGGAGGGTGGGCGAACGATCTTCCTGTCGCCTCAGGGCCGCAGGTTCGATCAGGCGATTGCGAACGAGTTGAGCCGGTTGCCGGGCTTCGTGCTGGTTGCCGGTCGCTACGAGGGATTCGATGAGCGGCTGCATGAGGCGCTGGCTGATGAAGAGTTGTCAGTAGGGGACTTCGTACTCAGCGGAGGGGAGGTTGCGGCCCTGGCGGTCGTAGATGCCGTCCTCAGGCTGCTGCCGGGAGCGCTCGGAGACGAGACCTCGGCGGCCCAGGACTCGTTCGGCGATGGGCTGCTCGACTGCCCGCATTACACGCGGCCCGAGGTCGTTGCGGGCCGAATGGTGCCGGCGGTGCTGGTCGGTGGTGATCATGCGGCCATCGCGCGGTGGCGAAGAAAGCAGGCCCTGGGCCGCACGTGGTTGCGCCGACCGGATCTGCTGGCCGGGCGGGACTGGAAGCAGGGGGAGAAGGCCCTGCTCGAGGAGTACCTCGCGGAGCACAACCTGACGGATAATGGCGGCAGGAATTTCGATGGCACGGGCTGCGCTCACGAGAGGGAGCCAGGCCCGATACTGAAGTGAGAAGAAATATGAGCAAGATCATGCAGCAATTGGAGGCGGAACTGCAGCGCAAGGACATCCCGGAGTTCCACCCGGGCGACACCGTCGTTGTGCAGGTTCGCGTCAAGGAAGGCAACCGTGAGCGGTTGCAGGCATACGAAGGTGTCGTCATCGCAAAGCGGAGCAGGGGCGCGAATTCGTCATTCACCGTCCGCAAGATTTCGCATGGCGAGGGCGTGGAACGCGTTTTTCCGACCCACAGCCCGACAGTGGCGGAGATCAAGGTGAAGCGCCGCGGCGATGTGCGCCGGGGCAAGCTTTACTATCTCCGTGATCGCAGCGGGAAGTCCGCGCGCATCAAGGAACGGGTCTGAGTCGATATTGCGGCAGCGGCGTTTCGCGTGGGACCAGCGCCTGCAGTCAGACGTAACGCCGCGGTCGCGGTCCTGCTGGCATCGCTTGGTGCCAGCAGTTGCGCTTCCGTCGGCGGGGCTGCCGTATCCGGCCTGGCGGAATCCCTCTCCGCCGCAATTCTCGATGCCGCTGACCCCGGCATCGTGCAGGACGGCGTACCGGCCTACCTGCTGCTGATGGATGCTGCGGTTCGCAGTGCGCCCGACAACGAGCGGGGGCTCGCAGCGGCAGCCCAGCTTTACGCGCTCTATGGCATCGCTTTCACCACAGACCCGGTGCGTTCCGCGATCCTGACCGGGAAAGCCCGCGAATACGGGCAGCGTGCTTTGTGCGCCGCCGACGAGGCGGCCTGTGGTGTCGATGGGCTCGAGTACGATGGTTTTGTCAGGGCGGTTGATGGTCTTGATGAGGATTCCAGTGCAGCTCTCTACAGCTACTGCATTGGCTCGCTGGCCTACATCCGCGCCCACAGCGAGAATTGGGAGGCACTCGCGAAACTGCCTAAGATCGAGCACGCGTTGGCGGTGTTGCTGCGAATGCCCGAGACGGCAAACACGGGCAGTGTCCACACCTACCTCGGTGTCCTGAACACGTTGCGCCCCGAGTCTCTTGGCGGACGGCCCGAGGAAGGCCGCCGGCACTTCGAGCGGGCAATCGACCTGACTGGGGGTCGCGACCTGTCCGCAAAGGTCGAGTTCGCGCGAAATTACGCCAGGCTGGTTTACGACCGGGAACTCCACGATCGTCTGCTCAACGAAGTGCTGGCAGCGCCAGCGCAGGCGGATGGACTCACGTTGCTCAATACGCTGGCCCAGGCAGACGCCAGGCAGTTGCTCGCCAGCGCCGACGAGTACTTCTGATATCAGTATCTAGGCTGGAACAGTCGCCATGAAATTCGCAGCGTCGCTATTTTTCGCGTCGTTCCTGGTGTTCGGAACCGCAGCGGGCGGGCCCGTAGAACTCAAGATCGCGACAGTTGTGCCGGAGGGCTCGGCCTGGATGAAGGAGATGCGCGCGGCAGCTGCGGATGTAAAGGCGCGCAGCGGTGGCCGTGTTGCTGTCAAGCTCTATGGCGGCGGCGTCATGGGCAACGACAGGCAGGTATTGCGGAAGATTCGCATTGGTCAGCTCCATGGCGGCGCCTTCACGGCGAACAGCCTCGCCGAGAAGTATCCCGATATCGCCCTTTACGGGCTGCCGATGATTTTTGCTTCGCAGGCGGAAGTCGATTACGTGCGCGAGCGCATGGATGCGACTCTCGCTGCCGGCCTGGAAAAGGCAGGTTTCGTTTCCTTCGGTATCGCCGGTGGCGGGTTTGCCCGGATATTGGCCGGCAAGCCGGTAACGGTCACGGCCGACATGGGTGGCTTGAAGATATGGGTCCCCGAGGGCGACAGGATCAGTACCGCGGCCATGCTGGCGCTGCGGCTTGCGCCGGTCAGCCTGCCGGTTACCGATGTTCTCACCGGCCTGCAGACAGGTCTTATCGATGTCATCGCTGCGCCACCTGCGGCGGCGATCGCGTTGCAGTGGCACACGCGCGTGAAGTACGTGACCGATGTGCCGCTGATGTACGCGATTGGGCTGATGGCCATCGATACGATGGCGTTCTCACGCATGGAGCCCTCGGATCAGCAAGTCTTTCGGGAGGTAATGGGCGCGGTCTATCGGAAGCTCGACCAGGCCAGCAGCCGTGAGGATGCGGCAGCGCAGAAGGCGCTGCTCGCCGGCGGGATCAAGCCTGTTGTCGCGAATTCCGCCGATGTGGCCGCGTGGCGCCGCGCCTGCGAGGCGGCCAACGCTGATCTGGGTTCGCAGGGCGCGTATACACCGGCGCTGCTCGCAACGCTTCAGAAGCATCTCGCCGATTTCCGCCGCAACGGCGGCATCGTCCGGCAGGCACCCGCCGCTCCATGACCCGCAGCCCGGACGCATCGCTCGTCGGGCGGGTGACCGGTTTGGCCCGCGCCTGCGAGACCGGGCTGCTCTGCGCCGTGCTCGCAGCCATGGTGCTGCTCGCGGCCGCGCAGATAGTCTTCAGGAACCTTGGCTGGGGCGGTATTGCGTGGGCGGACGAAGCATTGCGGCTCATGGTGTTGTGGGTTGCCGTACTCGGCGCCGTTGCAGCCAGCCGCGGACAGCGCCACGTGAGCATTGATGCGTTCGCCAGGCTGATGCAGCCTGCAGCCTGGCGTGCCGTGCAGCGACTGACTGCTGCCTTCGCGACAGTTGTATGCGCCGCCCTGGCATGGCAATCGTTGCTCTTCGTGCGTGAGTCGGCTGCTGCAGGCGATCTCGCGCTCGGGGGTGCCGTGCCGGCCTGGGCGACGCAGGTCATCCTGCCGGTGGGCTTCGCGCTCATGGCCCTGCGCTACGCGATTCTGGTCTGGTCCGGCCCCGCAGTCGCCGATAACCGGCAGCCGGCGGCCCATTGACGGCGGTTGTCCTCGTCGTCCTGACGCTGCTCGGCGCGCCGCTGTTCGCGGTGATCGCGGCCGGTGCCATGCTCGGGTTCCAGACAGCCGGCATTCCCCTCCTTGCGGTGCCGATCGAGGTATTCGGGATCGCCGAGACGCCAATTCTGCTGGCCATTCCGCTGTTTACCTTTGCAGGCTACGTGCTGGCGGAGAGCAGGGCGCCCCTGCGCCTCGTGCGGCTGACTTCCGCTGTGGTCGGCTGGATACCGGGTGGCGTTGCAATGGTCGCCATCGTGGTCTGCGCGATCTTCACGGCGTTCACCGGCGGTTCGGGCGTCACGATCATTGCGCTGGGTGCCGCGCTGTTGCCGGCGCTCCTCAAGGCGGGCTACGACGAGCGCTTCAGTCTCGGGCTGATCACTTCGGCCGGATGCCTGGGCCTGCTGTTCGCGCCATCTCTGCCACTGATCCTGTACGGCATCGTTACCGAGACGTCGATCGACGAGATGTTCATCGCAGGCATCGTGCCTGGCTCGCTGATGATGCTTGGTCTTGCCGCCTATTGCCTCTGGCGGAACCGGCATGTCCGCGTACCGCTCAGTGAATTCTCCTGGTCCGAAGTCCGGGCCGCTGCTGCCGACGCCTGGCTTGACCTGCCGTTGCCGATTCTGGTTCTGGGTGGCATTTATGGCGGGGTTTTCGCAGTCTCGGAGGCGGCGGCCGTGACTGCGGTATACGTCGTGATCGCCGAGGCGCTCGTTCATCGCGACATTCCCCTGCGTCGGCTGCCGGCGATCATGCGCGATTCGATGGTCCTGGTCGGCGCCATCCTGCTGATCCTGGGGCTGTCGCTGGCGTCGACGAACGTGATGATCGATGCGCAGCTGCCCGAGCGCATGGTCGCCGAGGTCACCCAGCTCGTCGGCGGTCGTACGAGCTTTCTCGCGCTTCTGTTCGTGTTCCTCCTGCTGCTGGGCGCCGTGCTGGACATTTTTGCCGCACTGCTCCTGGTCGTGCCGCTGATCGCGCCGGTTGCCGCGCAGTACGGGATCGACCCGGTTCATCTCGGCATACTGTTCGTCGCGAATTTGGAGCTGGGATACCTCGCCCCGCCGATGGGACGCAATCTGGTCGTGGCCAGCTACCGCTTCAACCAGTCGATCCTTTCGCTCTACCGGGCGACCTTTCCGTTCGTGCTCGTGCTCCTGCTGACGGTCGTGCTGGTAACCTTTGTTCCGCAGCTGTCGCTGTGGATGCTGGGTCGCTGATGGCCCCGGGAGTTCATGCAGTGAGAACCGGAATATTGTTCGCCCTGGCAGTGCTGGCAGGCGCAGCGGCTCATCCCGCAGATCTGCCGGATAACCTGCGGCTTCCACCGGGGTTCAGGGCCGAGCGACTGGTTTCGGTGCCGGGCGCCCGTTCGATGGCCCTCGGCGAACAGGGCACGCTGTTCATTTCGACTCGCCAGGCAGGCAGCGTCCATGCAGTGACCGATCCCTTCGGTCGCAATCCGCAAGTGCGGACTATCCTGTCGGGCCTGAAGATGCCCAACGGAGTCGCGTTTCGCAACGGGACCCTGTACGTCGCCGACCAGACGCGACTTCTTGCCATCAAGGGAGCGGAGTCTGCGGCGTCGCCGGCAGCACCCGAGGCGATCGCAGACCTCCCGTTCAAGAACGCGCTGCACAGCTGGCGCTACACCGGCTTCGGACCGGACGGGCTGCTGTACATTTCGATCGGGGCGCCATGCAATGTCTGTGACGAAGCTGACTTCGGCCAGATCATCCGCATGCGTCCTGACGGCAGTGCGCGTGAGGTCGTGGCGAGGGGTGTCCGCAACAGCGTCGGCTTCGATTGGCATCCCCGTACACGGGAACTGTGGTTCACCGACAATGGAAGGGACATGCTCGGGGATGACGAGCCCCCCTGCGAGCTCAATCGCCTCGCGCGAAACGGGGAGCATTTCGGTTTCCCGTTCTGCCACGGCAGCGCCACCCGGGACCCGCAATTCGGGTCGGCCAGAAGCTGCGGTGAGTTCACGCCGCCGTCCCGTGCGCTCGGGCCACACGTCGCGCCGCTCGGCATGCGTTTCTACGATGGCCGGATGTTTCCGAAGCGCTACCGCAACCAGCTGTTCGTGGCGGAGCATGGTTCCTGGAACCGGAGCAAGGGCGCGGGTCGCACCGGTTACCGGGTTATGCTCATCCGCTTCGACAAGGGTGCTGAACCGGGCTACGAGCCCTTCATTGAAGGATTCCTCGACGGGGACACGGTTCGCGGTCGGCCGGTCGATATCATCGTCGCGCCTGACGGTGCCTTGCTCGTAAGCGACGACGCCGCGGGCGCCATCTATCGCGTGACGTATACCGGTCGTCGCTGACGGACCACAGGGAGACTGCTGCATGTTGACGAACCCGATCGTGAGATTCTTCGCCTGGGTATGGCGCCTGCTCAACAATCTGCGCCGGGTCCTGCACCTCGTCCTGCTGCTCGCGATTTTCTCCGTTCTTCTGGCCGGCGCAGGCACGACGACGGTGATGGTGCCGGAGTCGGCGGCATTGGTGGTGGACCCGACCGGGGCGCTGGTAGAACAGCTGGCCGGTGATCCGCTGGACCGGGCGCTGGAGGAATTCGCCGGGGAATGGCCGACCGAAGCGCTGCTGCAGGATGTCGTCGACAGCCTCGAAGCCGCGGCTGAAGACGACCGCATCAAGGCGGTCGTCCTGCGACTCGAGTACATGACGGCCGACTCGCTGCCCAAACTGCGCGCGGTTGCGGGCGCGATCGGCAGGGTGCGCGAAGCAGGCAAGAAGGTGATTACTCTCGGCGATGCGTTCGATCAGGATCAGTACTACCTGGCAGCGCACGGTGACGAGATCTACATGAACGATCTCGGTTTCGTCTACATCGACGGTTACGGTTACTACCGGACGTTTTTCCGCAGTGCGCTGGAGAAGTTGCACATCGACCTCAACGTCTTCCGCGTCGGCGAATTCAAGTCGTTCGTCGAGCCGTATATCCGCGACGACATGTCGGACGAGGACAAGACGGCGAGCCGCAAGTGGCTCGAGTTGCTCTGGGCCTCGTACCAGCGTGACGTCGTCAAGGTTCGCGGCCTGGATGAGGGCAGCCTGCTTGCCTACGCCAACAACCTGCCGGAGCTGCTTGCGGCCGCGCAGGGCTCGACCTCCCGGGTAGCGGTGGATGCGAAACTGGTAGACGGGCTGATGAGCCGGCAGGAATTCTCCGACTACATGACGGATATGGTCGGGCCTGACGATGAGGGTGAGGGCGACTCCTTCGCGCAGATTGACTACCTTTCATACCTGGGAGCAACAAGGCGCGCCAAATTGCCGGATGCTGCAGGCGATGCAGTGGCGGTCGTCGTGGCGGCTGGCCAGATCGTCGACGGAGATGCATCGCCAGGCATGGTCGGTGGCGATACCCTGGCCGAAACCATCCGCCAGGCGGGAATTGATGACAGCGTTCGGGCGGTAGTGCTGCGCATCGACAGTCCCGGCGGCAGCATGTTCGCGTCGGAAGTCGTTGCCGATGCATTGGATGCATTGAAGGAGACCGGCAAACCGCTGGTGGCATCCATGGGCGGTCTGGCGGCATCCGGCGGCTACTACATCGCTCTGCCGGCTGACGAAATCTGGACTGACGAGGCAACCATTACCGGCTCCATCGGCGTGGGCGCCATTGTGCCGACGATAAATCGCGGGCTCGACAAGCTCGGGGTCCACGTCGACGGATTCGGCACGACCGACCTTGCCGGTCAGCTGCGGCTCGATCGGGAGCTGGGTCCGGACGCAAGAAACATCCTCCAGCAGGGAGTAGCCGACGCGTACCGCATTTTCGTTGCCAAGGTTGCCGCGGCACGCAAGATGGAATTCGAGGAAACGGACGCTCTCGCGCGAGGACGTGTCTGGATCGGCAGCGATGCGCTCGAGCTGGGCCTCGTCGACAGCATGGGTGGGCTGGACGATGCGATCGATGCGGCAGCGCGCCGCGCCGGCCTCGAGTCCGGCAGCTACGAAACGCGGGTCGTCGAGCCGGAGTTGTCGATGGTGGAAAGGTTGCTCCGGGACTACGGCGTGCGATTGCTGGTCAACCTGAGGTCATGGGGTCTCGCCCGGAAGGTGTCGGCTCAAAGCATCGCTGAAAGCATGGTCGAGCGAGGCAGCGCCGAGCTGGAGAGGCTCGCCGCATTCAACGATCCGCGCGGCCTGTACATGCTGTGCGCCTGCGATACCCGGGCGCTCGGGCGCTAGACGCTCGTCGTCTCGTCCCGGGCGTTTCGCGGGTCATCCGTGGCGAGGACGGTGGCTCCACCGGGGGCCACCAGCCAGTCCTTGCCTTCGAATGAAAGGGTGACGAGGGCGGCAGTGCCAAGTGGCTCCAGCGCCCGTCCTGACAGGAGCCCGGCAAGGTCTGATATGCCCGGATTGTGGCCGCAGACAAGGATTTCCGAGAACGTGTCGTCGATGGCGCCGATGGCGCCGATGGCGCCGAGAATTTCGCCGGGGCCTGCCAGGTAGAGCGCTGGTTCGCGCTGGATGAACTCATCGGGATAGCCGAGCGCTTTCGCGATCGCGCGCGCCGTCTGGCTGGCGCGGACCGCCGAGCTGGTCAATACCAGCGATGGCCGTGCACCGGCGATGCGCAGCCGTTCACCCATCTCCGCGGCCTCGTGAATGCCGCGATCGTCCAGTGGTCGATCCCGGTCGGCGGTTGCCGGATCCGCCGGCCCGGCGTGAGCGTGGCGCAGCAGCGTCAGGCGACGGACTCTGATTCCCACGGCTTACAGCAGCCCGGCATCCAGGCGCGCGGCTTCCGACATCATGCTCTGGTTCCACGGAGGATCGAACACCAGTTCCACGTTGACCTCGCCGCAGGTTGGCAGCAACCGCACCTTGTCCTTCACATCCTCGAGCAGGATTTCTCCCATGCCGCAGCCTGGCGCGGTGACGGTCATGCGGATCGAGACATCGCGAAGTCCGGTTGCCTCGTTGCGGGCGACCTGGCAGTCGTAGATGAGTCCGAGCTCAACGATGTTGATCGGAATCTCGGGGTCGTAGACGTTGCGCATCTGGTCCCAGACCAGCTCGTTGAAGTCGAAGTCGGTGGCGTCGGGCCGCAGTGTCGGGACCTCCGGCACGTCCTTGCCGAGGGCATCTGCGTCCCGTCCGGCAACGCGATAGAGATTGCCTTCGAAATAGAGGGTGAAGCTGCCGCCCATTGCCTGCGTGATGTACGCCAGCGAGTCCTTCGGCAGGGTCTCGCTTGTGCCGGCAGGAACCGCGGTGACTTCCAGGTCACGCCGCAGGGTGACCGGCTCATTCTGTTGTCCGAGCATGTCAGTTCGACTCATCGGCAGGTCTGAGCGCGCGTTCCAGCGCAGCCCAGGGAAGCAGCGCGCAGCGGATCCGCGCCGGGTAGTCCCGGACGCCGGTCAGCGGACGCAGCGGTTCGGGCACTTCGCTGTCCCCCGGCCCGCTCATGGCCGCAGCGAATCGCCGGCCCGTGTCCAGCGCCTCGCCCTCGCTCATGCCGTGCACCAGGTCCGTCAGCAGCGACGCCGATGCCATCGAGATGGCGCAGCCATGACCGTCGAACGAAGTCCCGACGATACGACGCGGATCCCTGCTGAGTCGCAGGTACACCGTGAAGTGATCGCCGCACAGTGCATTCGTCGCGCTGGCCTGACAGTCGGCCGATGCCATGGCGCCGAAGTTGTGCGGTGCCTGGCTGTGTGCCAGCACTGCATCGCGATAGAGGCGGGTCATTGCAGCAGAATCGGTCATCGGCCTAGGAGCTTGATGGCAATGCGGATTGCCTCGACAAGCTGGTCGATGTCATCGCGGTCGTTGTACACCGCCAGCGACGCGCGTGCCGTGCCGCTGAGACCGAGGAACGACATCAGCGGCATCGCACAATGGTGCCCGGTTCTCACGGCCACCCCCTGGTGGTCCAGGACGGTGCCGAGGTCATGTGAGTGGATGCCGTCGACGACAAAAGACAGCACTCCGGCTTTGTGTTTCGCCGTTCCTACCAGTGTCAATCCATCGATAGCCTCGAGGGCGCGACGGCCATAGTCGAGCACCAAGCTCTCATGGCTTGCCACGGCATTCATGTCGAGGGACTCGAGGTAGGTGATCGCGGCACCAAGGCCGACGATGCCGGCGATGTGCGGCGTCCCCGCCTCGAATTTATAGGGCAGTTCGTTCCACTCGGTTTTCTCGAAGCTGACCGAGAGGATCATCTCCCCGCCGCCCTGATAGGGCGGAAGGCGCTCCAGTCGGTCCAGGCGCCCGTAGAGGACCCCGATGCCGGTTGGCCCATACATCTTGTGGCCGGAAAAGGCGTAGAAATCGCAACCAAGCGCACGGACGTCGATGCGCGTGTGTGCGACGGCCTGCGCGCCGTCGATCAGTACGGGGATACCCCGGCGCTTTGCTTCTGCTGCCAGTTGTTCGACCGGCAGTACCGTGCCCAGCGCATTGGAAACGTGGACGATCGACACGAGGCGCGTGCGCGGGCCCAGTCGCTCGAGGAAATCGCCCATGAGCAGTTCGCCGCGGCTGTCGATGGGCGCCACCACGAGGCGGGCGCCGGTCCGCTCACAGAGCATCTGCCACGGCACGATGTTCGAATGGTGCTCCATGTGGGTGATCAGGATCTCGTCGCCCGGGCCGATCGACTGCCCGAGGGTTCCTGCAACCAGATTGACGCTGTCCGTCGTGCCCCGCGTAAAGATGATCTCGCGCCGGTCGGCTGCGCCGATGAATTGGCGGACGATTTCGCGCGCGGCCTCCTGGGCATCCGTGGCCCTCTGGCTCAGCGTGTGCACGCCGCGATGCACGTTGGCATGGTCGCGACTGTAGTAAGTGCTGATGGCGTCGATGACCACGGAGGGTCTCTGCGTGGAGGCAGCGTTGTCCAGGTAGGCCAGGCGATGGCCATTCATCGACTGGCGCAGGATCGGAAAATCCTGGCGGATTGCCGCCACGTCGAGCGCCGGTCCGGACGATGTCACGGCTGGCTCGCTCACGACGCGCCTGCCCAGTCGCGCCACAGGTCGCGATGGCGGCCGATTCCCGCCAGCAATCCGCTTGCGCTCAAGCCGGCGGGCAGACGAGCGAGAATCTCTCGCGCGAATGCACCGAGCAGCATTCGCCTGGCGGCGGTGTCCGCGATGCCGCGGCTACGGAGGTAGAAGAGGGCGTTCTGGTCCAGCTGTCCGGTCGTTGCGCCGTGGCTGCATCGAACCTCGTTCTCGTTGATTTCGAGTTCCGGGCGGGTATCGACTTCGGCAGCAGCGGACAACAGCAGGTTCTGGTTGCGCATGGCGGCATCCGCCCCCTTGGCCCCCGGGTGCACGATCACCTTGCCATTGAATACGAGGCGCGAACCTTCATCGGCGATGCCGCGCACAGTGACCTGGCTCGACGTCGATGTGCCGCGGTGTTCGATCCGGCAGTACTGGTCGACGTGGCGGGCGCCATCGCCGACCATGAGGCTCGCCAGCCGGAGGCGCGCTCCGGCATCGGCCAGGGTCACGAGCAGGTCGTTCCGCGCCAGTCCGGCGCCGGCATCGAGCATCACCATGTCCAGTGAGGCGCCGGCGGCGACCGACACGCGTTCGCATCCCAGGTGTATGGCGTCGTCCGACTGGTCCTGCAGTACGACTAGAGACAGTTCGGCTCCGGCCTCGCAGTGGATGTCGACGACCGTGCTGGACGCGCAAGCGGAAGCACTCAGGAAATGCAGGAGCAGCGTGGCACGACGCTGCCTGCCGCAGCGGATCACGATACGACTGGCAGTTGCTGCTGCCGTGGACGTGGCGCATGCCAGATACAGCGGGGCTGCGTCGGTAACCCCGGCGGGCAGGTCGACGAACGTGCCATCGCCCAGCAGGGCGGCGTTGAGATCGGCGAGCGCGCTTGGCTGGCTGCGAGAATCGGCGACAGCGCCTGCAAGAAAAGCCCGATCCTGCTCCTGCACTGCAGAGAACTGGCGGACTCGCGAGTCGGCGCCTGATTGCAGACTGCCGTCGACGATCAGGCATACGGGCCAGCCGGTCTCCAGCAGGAGGTCCGGCCAGGCGGTGGCGGCAACGTCGAGCGCTGGGCGCAGCTCGCCTGCCGGCGCCAGGCGGGCAATCGCCGGTCCGAGGTCGGTGTATCGCCACTCCTCGCTGGCAGTCGTCGGCAGGCCAGACTCACGCAGCGTGAGCAGCGCCGCCTGCCTGGCGGGCTCCAGCCACGCTACGGCAGCGGTCGATACCCGGCGCGCTGCATTGCCAATCAGTTCGACACTCATGTGCTGCCGACGAGAGCGTCGTACCCTTGCGATTCGAGTTCGGTCGCAAGCGACTTGTCGCCCGTGCGGACGATGCGTCCGCCGGCAAGGACGTGGACGAAGTCCGGCTCGATATAGTCCAGCAGTCGCTGGTAGTGCGTGACGAGGATGAAGGACCGCCGCCCGTCCCTCAGGCTGTTGACGCCACCGGCTACAACCTTCAGTGCATCGATATCCAGGCCAGAGTCCGTCTCGTCGAGCACTGCGAACTGCGGTTCGAGCATCGCCATCTGGAATATTTCGTTGCGCTTCTTTTCACCACCGGAAAAGCCCTCATTGACTCCACGGCTCATGAATTGCTCGCCCATCTGCATCAGGCGCGCCCGTTCGCGGGCGAGCCGCATGAACTGCACGGAATCCATTTCGGGCTCGCCGCGGTGCTTGCGCTGCGCGTTCAGCGCGGCGCGCAACAGGTAGACGTTGTTTACACCTGGTATTTCGACCGGGTACTGGAAACCCAGGAAAACACCTGCGCGGGACCGCTCCTCCGGCGCCATGGCCAGCAGGTCGAGTCCGCGGAACCGGACGCTGCCGGCAGTGACCGTGTAGCCCTCGCGACCGGCCAGCACATGAGCCAGCGTGCTCTTGCCGGAGCCGTTCGGACCCATGATCCCGTGGACTTCGCCCGCTGCGACGCTCAGGCTGAGACCCTGCAGGATCGGCTTGTCACCGACGGAGACATGCAGGTCGGCGACTTCCAGCAACGGTTCTGTGTTCCGGGTCAACCTACCGCTCCTTCGAGGCTTACGTTGAGGAGGTTCTGTGCCTCGACGGCAAACTCCATAGGCAGCTCGCGGAATACCTGCTTGCAGAAACCGTTGACGATGACGTTGACTGCGTCTTCGGCGGAGAGGCCGCGCTGCCGGCAGTAGAACAGCTGGTCATCGGAAATCCTGGACGTGGTGGCCTCGTGCTCCACGATGGCGCCCGGGTGCCTGATCTCCATGTACGGGTAGGTGTGGGCGCAGCATTGCGAGCCGATCAGCAGCGAATCGCACTGGGTGTAATTCCGGGCGCCTTCGGCCGTCGGAAATATCCTGACCAGACCACGATACGACTGTTGGGCCCTCCCGGCCGAAATGCCCTTGGAGACGATTGTGCTGCGGGTATTGCGGCCGATGTGGATCATCTTCGTGCCGGTATCCGCCTGCTGCAGGTTGTTGGTGACGGCGACGGAATGGAACTCACCAATCGAATTCTCGCCGCGGAGGATGCAACTCGGGTACTTCCAGGTGATGGCTGAACCGGCTTCAACCTGCGTCCAGGAAATGCGGGAATCCGCGCCTCGGCAGTCACCTCGCTTGGTCACGAAGTTATAGATGCCACCGCGGCCCTGCTCATCGCCGGGGTACCAGTTCTGCACGGTGGAATACTTGATCTCGGCGCCCTTCAGGGCAACCAGTTCGACAACGGCGGCGTGAAGCTGGTTTTCGTCGCGCTGGGGCGCCGTGCAGCCCTCGAGGTAACTGACGCAGGAGCCTTCGTCGGCGATGATGAGCGTCCGCTCGAACTGCCCGGTCTTGGCCGCGTTGATGCGGAAGTAGGTGGACAGCTCCATCGGGCAGCGTACGCCTTTCGGCACGTAGACGAACGAACCGTCGGAGAACACCGCCGAATTCAGCGTCGCAAAAAAATTGTCACGATAGGGGACGACACTGCCGAGGTACCGTCGTACCAGCTCGGGGTGCTCCCGCGCGGCTTCTGAAAAAGAGCAGAAGATGACCCCGGCCGCGGCGAGCTTGTCCTTGAAGGTGGTCGCAACGGAGACGCTGTCGAATACGGCGTCAACGGCGACGCCTGCCAGGCGGGCCCGTTCATGCAGCGGGATGCCGAGCTTGTCGTAGGTCTCGAGCAGTTTCGGGTCGATGTCCGCCAGGGACTTCGGCCCATCGGTCGATTGCTTCGGAGCCGAATAATAGGAGATGGTCTGGTAGTCGATCGGCGCGTGGTGCAGCCGGGCCCAACGGGGCTCCTTCCGGGTCAGCCAGTGCCGGTAGGCGCGCAGCCGCCACTTGAGGAGGAATTCCGGCTCCTCCTTGCGCGCCGAGATGAAGCGGATCACTTCTTCGCTGAGACCCGGGGGCACCGTATCTGAGTCGATTTCGGTGACGAAGCCGTGCCGGTAGCGGCGCCCGACGATCTGTTCGATGTCGCTCTGCATGGTCGTGCCGTTCCGCGTCAGCTGCGCTCTGAACGGTGCATGCTGCGGGGGACTTTCTGCAGCAGCGACTGTACGGGCAGCTCCCGCGCAGGACGACAGAGGTCGGCCAGCGTGATGTCGCCCAAGGCAGCGCGTATGGCCTTGTTGATTTTCTGCCAGGCCCCGCCAACCTGGCACAGTGACTCGAGCTCGCAGTGGCTGTGCGTCGCGCTGCACTCAGTGATGGCGATGGGCCCCTCGAGCACGTCGAGGATGTCCGACGCACTGATGGCATTGGCGCTGCGACCCAGCGCGTAGCCGCCTTCGGAGCCCCGCGCCGAGACGACGAGACCGGAGCGGGCCAGGAGCTTGAGGACTTTCTGGGTTGTCGGCAGCGCAACGTGCGTGCTCTCGGCGATATCGCTGGCCGAAGATACCCGCTCCGGGCGCGTGGCCAGATGGACCAGGATCATCGTCGCGTAATCGGTGAGGCGACTGATTTTCAGCATGGGGGTCTCGCAGAATCAATATAGGACTATATTAGTCCGATTAGTGTTCCTGTGGCAAGCAGCGCGCGGCGGCTCGGCGGAATTCGCCGATCTGATATTCTTCCGCGCTTTGCGGGGCCGGCGGAGGGGAGGTTGTCGATGGCGGCGGGGAACCTCTGCGCATGAGCGCGATCAGTGCTGCGATGGCGCCCATGATCGAAGTGAGCGACCTGCGCTACGACAGCGCTGGCCGCCGGATATTCGCCGGACTGAACCTCGCAATTCGCCGCGGCAGCATCACCGCCATCATGGGGCCGAGCGGCACGGGCAAGACGACGCTGCTGCGCCTCATCACCGGACAGATCCGGCCAAAATCCGGGCAGCTCAAGGTCGACGGGGCAGAGGTGGCGTCGCTCGATCGGCGGGAACTCTTCAGGTTGCGCCGCCGCATGGGCATGCTGTTCCAGAATTCGGCCCTGCTCACCGATTACTCGGTCTTCGACAACGTTGCTTTTCCGGTGCGCGAGCACACGGCGCTCGACGAGCGGCTGATCCGCACGCTGGTCCTCATGAAGTTGCAGGCAGTCGGTTTGCGCGGTGCGGCCGACCTGATGCCGGCGCAGCTTTCCGGTGGCATGTCGCGCAGGGTCGCGCTCGCCCGCGCCATGGTGCTCGATCCGGATCTGCTGCTGTACGACGAACCTTTCTCGGGCCTCGACCCTATCTCGATGGGCATGGTTCTGCGGCTGATCAAGGTGAACAACGACGTGCTGGGCGTGACCAGCGTGGTCGTGACGCATGATGTCGAGGAGATCAGCCGTATCGCTGACTACTGCTACGTCGTGTCTGGCGGTCAGGTGATCGGTGCGGGGACACCCGCCGAACTCGGCCAGTCCGACTCTGCCATGGTCCGCCAGTTCATGAGCGGCGCTCCGGATGGACCCGTTCCGTTCCATTACCCGGCGGCCGCGTACGAGACCCAGCTGCTGGGAGGACAGCGCAGTTGAACACGGCCTCGTTTCTGTCCCGACGATTGATCGAAGGCGTCGGCAAGCTCGGTGCTGTCGGCTGGTTCGCGATTGGCATGCTGGCAGCCCTGCCTTACGTACTGCGCAGGCCGGCGCTCGTGGTCCAGCAGATCCATAACGCCGGCGTGCTGTCGCTCGTGATCATCATGACGTCCGGCTTCTTCGTCGGCATGGTGATCGGGCTGCAGGGGTACGACGCTTTCTCCCGGCTGCGGCAGGAGGATCTGCTGGGCGCCGGCGCCGCCTTGACCCTGTTGAAGGAGCTGGGTCCCGTCGTAACGGCACTGTTATTTGCCGGCCGGGCGGGCACTGCGCTGACCGCCGAGATCGGCCTCATGCGCGCCACGGACCAGCTCTCGGCGATGGAAGTCATGGCGATCGACCCGATGGGTCGCATCGCCGTACCCCGCTGGCTCGGTGGTGCGATCTCCGTGCCGCTGCTGACAGCCGTTTTCAACAGCGTCGGCATCCTCGGGGCCTATTTTGTCGGCGTGCGGCTGATGGGGGTGGACAACGGCGCCTTCTGGTCGCAGATGCAGGAATTCGTGGAACCCGCGGACGTCTGGGAAGGTGTCATCAAGAGCGCGGTTTTCGGCCTTGTGGCAAGCCTTATCGCTGTCTTCGAAGGTTACACGGCCGAACCGACTGCCGAGGGCGTGGGTCTTGCCACTACGAGAACCGTCGTGCTCACGTCGGTGCTCGTGCTGATTCTCGACTACATGATTACAGCGTTACTCCTGTGAGGCTACCTGACCATGGCACACACACCAGCCCGTGAACTAGGCGCAGGACTGTTCATCCTGCTTGGTTTCGCAGCGCTTTTCTTCCTGTCGACGCAGACGACCAACGTCGAGGCGTACGTAGACAACGAGAGTTACATGGTGACCGCGAGATTTGAGGACGTGGCGGGGCTGAAAGAGCGGGCGCCTGTGACCATGTCCGGCGTGACCATTGGCCGCGTGGATCGCATCACGTTTGACTCTGAAGGCCTTAACGCCGTCGTGACGCTGAGAATCGACGAGGTCTACAACCGGATCCCGGACGATTCCGACGCCAGCATCCTCACGGCCGGCCTGCTCGGCAGCAAGTACATCGGCATAGGCGCCGGCGGGTCGGAAACTTACCTGAAGCAGGACAGTCAGATCGAGCTGACGCAGTCCGCGATCGTCCTGGAGAACATAATTGGCAAACTGCTTTTCAAGTTCGGCGAATCCAGTGACGGTGAGGGCAATGCTGAAAACGCTGCTGACTAGCCTGCTGCTGGTCTGGTCAGCCCAGGTCTTTGCCGCCGAAGAAACGGCGCATGAGGTCGTCGAGGCTACGGTCAAGTCGATGGCGCAGCAGAT
Organism: Gammaproteobacteria bacterium; assembly: GCA_016874095.1. Taxonomy (GTDB): domain Bacteria; phylum Pseudomonadota; class Gammaproteobacteria; order Steroidobacterales; genus QUBU01. The sequence goes on from VGVH01000012.1 coordinate 36,194, forward strand.
CGACACACGTCGCGCTGAGCTGACGGTCGACAAGAAGGCGCTGTACGCGCTGATCGACAGGGAACTCCTGCCGCGCTTCGACACGCAATATGCCGGGCGCCTCGTCCTGGGCAAGGCCTGGCGCAATGCCACCCCGGCGCAACGCGAGCGTTTCGTTGCCGCCTTCTACAATTTCCTGTTGCGCAGCTACGCCACGGCTGTCCTCAAGTTCGACCAGAAGCAGGTGCGGGTATTTCCGGCGCGCAAGCCGCCGGTCGAGGGTCGCACCGTGGTCGAGACGGAAATGCGCCTGCCGGAAGCCGGCGTCGTGCCGGTGAACTACGCCATGCGCTCGACGCCGCAGGGCTGGAAGGCATACGACGTCCGGATCGAAGGCGTGTCCTACGTGCAGAACTACCGTAACCAGTTCAACGCCGAGGTGGCCGCTCGCGGACTGGACGCGCTGATACAGCGTCTGGAGAAAGACACTGCTGCGATCGATGCGGGTCGTGCGGAGCCGGCGAAACCCGGCGCCGCAGGAAGCAGATCGTGAGCGGCACTGGCCTCGATCCCGCGCCGGGGGCTGTGCTGCCGTTGTCCGGCAGGCTGGTTTTCGACTCGGTGCCTGCTGTGTGGACCACCATCAACCCGGCACTGGCTGCGCAGGACCGTATCAGGGTTGATCTCGGTGACGTGCAGGAGATCGACAGCGCTGGCCTGGCGATGATCGTGGACTGGATCGCGCAGGCAGAATGCCTGGGCAAGCAGTTGATCCTGTTACGCTCGCCGGCCAAGCTGCGGGCGCTCGCCCGTATCGGCGATCTCGAGGGGCTGCTCGACCGGGTCGCCGGCTAGTCCTCCCCTCCGAACTCGTCTTCCGGCAATAGCTCCTCTTCGGGCACGGCGCCGTCGAGGATCTTGTATTGGCGATTCTGCAGATACGCATCGCGCACGAAGAGATAGGGATCGAAGGCCTGGTCCACTTCCTCGTCGATACCGATCAGGGTACTGCGACGGTGCAGCAGGTATCCGGCCCAGGTCAGGGTCACCTGATCGGTGTCCGGGTTCCAGTTGATCGCATTGGCCGGAGCGCCCACCAGGTCGCCGATGCCGCTCGCTACCGTGTAGGGCCCGAAGACCGGCACCATGAGGTAAGGGCCCTGGGGAACGCCCCAGACGGCGAGGGTCTCGCCGAAGTCCTCGTCATGTTGTTCGAGACCGGCTTCCGTGGCCGGGTCGAACAGCCCGCCCAGTCCGACGGTGGTATTCATCAGGAAGCGGCCGAGATCAGCGCCGCCCTGGCGGAGCTTTCCCTGGAGCAGGTCGTTGACGATCGTGATCGGATACCGGGCGTTCGCGAAAAAATTGCCTATCCCCTTGCGGAGCGCTTCCGGGGTCGTAGCCCGGTAGGCCTTCGCAGCCGGCCTCGCGACGTAGCGATCAGCCGTCTCATTGAATCTGTAGATCGCCCGGTTCACTTTCTCGAACGGATCCGGGTTCCGCTCAGCGGATGACGCGGATCCCGTTGTACCGCAGGCCGTACAGGCCATCGCCAGGGCTGTCAGGCTCGCCAGCCTGCATATCTGCCGGTAGCTCAATGTCGCTTCCCGTCTACTGGGATGAATACTGCCGCCGCCGCTCCGCTTGCAGGCGGTTGATGATTTCCTGGATTTCGGCCAGGCGCGAACTGAACCGGGCCCGCTGCACCGGATCGAGTCCGGGTATGCCCAGCGATACACGCAGTTCATCAGCAGCCAGCATGATATCGCCACTCATCAGGTGGTACTCGGCCATGTAGTAATGCGCGTCGCCGGTGTCGCCGGCGGCGCTGGCGGCCAGCGCGATCAGCCGGACCTGCTCCGGCGTAGGTGCCACCACGTTCAACAGGTCAAGGAGTACGCGATGGGCTTCGCCCGCCCTTTGATGCTGCATCAGCGCTTCGGCGTAACGCACGGTAAGCGGTACATTGCGAGGAAACAGGGCGAGGGCACGTTCGAAAGCGGCGAATGCGCCTGCCGTGTCGCCCGAGCCGAGTCGTGATGTCGCCAGACCGATGTGATAGGCAATGGCGCCCGGGTTTGCGGCGAGCAGTTTCGCGAACTCGCGCGCCGCAGCGGCGTGATCGCCGCGCTGTTGCCGGGTCAGCGCCAGCCCGTACTCGAGGCCCGGATCGCCGGCCCACTTCGGCTCATCGAGCAGGGCCGTGAGGTTGCGGGCGGCGGCTTCCGGCGTCGCTGAAGTGAGTACCTGCGCGCGGGCCCGCGCCAGCCGGTAACCGAGCGTATCAGTGACATCGCGGCGCTCCATGCGGCTGGCGCGCTCGCGAGTCTCCGCGATGCGATTGACGGTTACCGGATGCGTGCGAAGAAACTCCGGCGCTCGCGCAGCGAGTGGACCTGTCTGCCGCCCGAGCGTCTCGAAGAACGAGGCCATGCCATTCGGATCGAAGCCGGCGCTGGCCAGCAGTTCGACGCCGACGCGATCAGCCTCGTACTCGTTCGAGCGCGTGAAGTTTATCTGCTGCTGCGCCGCCACGCTCTGGGTAGCCGCGATAGCACCCTGGATGATATCTCCCGAGCCCGTGACAGTACCCAGCAGAATCGCGCCGAGCAGTGCGGCCATCGTCAGGATGCTGGCGCGCTGGTTTGCGAAGACCGCGCGGGAAATGTGCCGCTGCGTGACGTGCGAGATTTCGTGGGCCAGCACACCGGCCAGCTCACTCTCATTGCTGGTCGCCAGCAGCAGGCCGGTATGCACACCGATGTAGCCGCCCGGCAGGGCGAAGGCATTGATCGCCGGATTGTCCACCAGAAAGAACTGGAACTTCTGGCCGCTGTCCCCGGTATGGGCGGCAAGTTTCTGGCCGACGTCCTGGATGTACTCCTGCAACTCCGGGTCGATGATCAAGCCGCCGTCGTCACGCAGGCTCCGGTAGATGGCTCGCCCGATCTGTGCTTCCCGGTCGCGTGACAGCACCGTGTCGGCAGGGCTGCCTATATCCGGCAGGTCTTCACCCGCTGCCTGCACCGGCAGCGGCAGCAGACAGGCTGCGCAGAGGAGGGCAATCAGGCGTCGGATCATCGAGCCTGAATCCGCACTGGATCAGAGCGCACGCACGGCGTCGAGTACTTCTTCGACATGGCCGTCGACCTTGACCTTGCGCCACTCCCTGCGCAGTACGCCGGAACCGTCTATCAGGAAAGTGCTGCGCTCGACGCCCATGACCTTATTACCATACATGTTCTTCTCGCGAATGACGTCGAACAGCCGGCAAAGACCCTCATCGCCGTCCGAGAGCAGGTCGAACGGAAATTCGTACTTGGCGCGAAACTTCTCGTGCGAGGCCATGCTGTCACGCGAGACGCCGAGGACCACTGCGCCAGCCTTGCGGAAAGCCGCATGGTGATCCCGGAAGCCGCAGCCCTCGGTCGTGCAGCCGGGTGTGTCGTCTTTCGGGTAGAAATAGAGGACGACCGCCTTTCCCTTGAGCTTCTCAAGAGCAACCTCCTCGCCACCGGTGGACGGTACCGAGAAGGCGGGAACTGGCTTGCCTACGACGAGTTTGGCCATTGACTGCTCCTCAGGCCGGCATGTGGCTCTGTTGGTTCAGATCGTTCAACGCTGCGCGGGTTCCATCACAGCGTCGAGATTGTGCTCGTCGCAGAAATCAAGAAATTCCTCCCGCAGCGTGGCAACGTGCGTCTTCGCCGGCAGGTTGACGATCATCTGCACCGAGAACATCGCGGAACCGGTATGAGGCGCGTTGTAGCGCCGCGTGTTCAGCTCGGCAATCTCGATTTCGCGATTGGCGAAGAAGCTGGACAGACGCAGCACGATACCCTCCTGGTCCAGCGTCACGACGTCGATGTTGTAGGGCGCAGATTGCTCGATCGTTCTGGGTTCGGTGTCGCGTACTGAAATCGCGAGGCCGGTGTCCTTCTGCAGCTGCTGCAGCTTGTCGCGGATCTTGTTGACCGAGTGCCAGTTCCCCGAGACCAGCATGACGGCTGCGAATTCGGAGCCGAGCGCGATCATGCGACTCTCGCGGATGCTGCCGCCGGCAGAGGTGACCGCCTGGCTGAGATCGCGGATCAGGCCGGCCCGGTCCTGGCCCATCGCACTAATCGCCATCAACTTGTCCATCAATCCGGGCCCGGCTGGTCGCAGAGAAGGCCGGCAGTGTACCGGGAAAACGACCTGCTTCAAGCGCTGCTTGCGGGCCGGATGCTGCGACCTTACCATCTGCGCCCCGTCAGTTTCCCCGCGGACTCCGCACGATGTTCAAGGGCAGTCTTGTCGCGCTAGTTACGCCCATGCGCGCCGATGGGTCGGTTGATTTCGCGGTGCTGGAGCAGCTCGTCGACTGGCATGTAGAGCAGGGCACGCAGGGGCTCGTCATCGCGGGCACGACCGGCGAGTCCGCAACGCTGACCAAGGCCGAGCACATGGAGGTCATCCGTGTCGCGGCGGAGCGTGCGGCACGGCGAGTCCCGGTGATCGCCGGGACCGGATCCAATTCCACGAGCCAGACAATAGACCTGTCGCTGGCCGTCGCGGGATTCGCCATCGACGCCTATCTGGTCGTGGTTCCCTATTACAACAAGCCGACCCAGGAAGGCCTGTTCCGTCACTTCACTGCGATCGCCGATGCGGTCGACAAGCCGGTCATGCTCTACAACGTTCCCGGCCGTACGGTCGCAGATCTGCAGCCTGCCACGGTCGGCCGGCTCGCCGCGCATGAACGGATTCTCGCGATCAAGGAGGCAACCGGCGACCTGTCGCGCGTTGCCGCGATCCGTGACCTTTGCGGCCCGGACTTCGCGCTCTACAGCGGCGATGACGCAACGGCGCGCGAGTTCATCCTTGCCGGCGGTGTCGGCGTCGTGTCCGTTACGGCAAACGTGGCGCCTGCCGCCATGGCTGGAATGTGCCGCGCAGCACTCGCGGGCGACGCGGTGAAAGCCAGCGAGCTCGATGAGCCGCTGGCGTCGCTGCATCGCCATCTGTTCGTCGAGGCCAACCCGATTCCAGTGAAGTGGGCGCTCGAACAGATGGGTCGTATCGGCCCCGGCATCCGCCTGCCGCTCACGCCCCTGTCGTCGTCGGCCCGGTCCGGTGTATCGTCAGCCATGCGCCGCGCCGGCATCGGCGCCTGATACGGTGACGGTTTCAATGATGCAGTCCCTCGCCCGTGCCGCGACCGTACTGGTCGTTGCCTTAGTCGGCGGTTGCGGCTTGTGGCGGGACGAGGATCCCTGCGTTGCCGTGGAGGAATACCAGGACGCCCGGGTATCCACCACCATCCAGGTCCCCGAAGGCCTGCAGCAACCGGACAGTGGCGGAAAGCTGGTCATTCCAGAGGTGGCAGCGCCGCCAGGACCGCTGTCGGCCAACGCCGCATGCCTGCAGAAACCGCCGAATTACTTCGACAAGCCGATCGTCAAGCCAGCTGATTGATGCACCCGGAGCCGTCGGTTACGCTGGCGCGCCCACGCATTCCCGGAGAGATGGCCGAGTGGTTGAAGGCGCACGCTTGGAAAGCGTGTTTACGGTAACCCCGTAACGTGGGTTCGAATCCCACTCTCTCCGCCAGATCGCAACTGGGCCCCGTATCGGGGCCCGATCTTCGATCAGCGGAAGCAATTTTCCCGTCTTTCCGCAAGTCCTTGCCTGCCGGTTGCCGCCCGCATAGGCTTGCCGCGGGTCCGCGTCGGTCTCCCCGCGGCGGCTGACCGTAAACCCCGTCAGGCCCGGAAGGGAGCAGCGGTAGCGGCGATGCCGGGCGCCGGGGTCGGGCTGGCGCGGACTCACTCAGTACGGGTTTTCAATTTAAATGACCTACCAAGCTCTCGCGCGGAAATGGCGGCCTCGTGCCTTTCGGGACGTGGTTGGACAGCCGCACATCGTGCGCGCATTGTCGAACGCACTGACCACCGGGCGCGTTCACCACGCGTTTCTGTTTGCCGGAACCCGCGGCGTCGGCAAGACAACCGTGGCACGCATCCTCGCGCGTTGCCTGAACTGCGAACAGGGCGTCACTGCCGAACCCTGCGGCAGCTGCGCCGCCTGCAAGGGAATCGAGGAGGGGCGTTTCGTCGACCTGATCGAGGTGGATGCCGCTTCGCGCACGGGCATCGACGACATCCGGGAGCTGCTCGACAACGTGCAATACACGCCCGCTTCCGGCCGTTTCAAGATCTACCTCATCGACGAAATCCACATGCTGAGCAAGGCCGCCTTCAACGCTTTGCTGAAGACGCTCGAAGAGCCTCCGCCCCATGTGAAATTCCTGTTCGCCACGACGGATCCGGAACGCCTGCCGGTGACCGTCCTGTCGCGCTGCCTGCAATTCAATTTGAAGCGTCTGCCGTTCACCGCCATCGTGGAGCGGATGGCGGAGATCTGCACAGCGGAGGGCATCAGTGCCGACGCTGCCTCGCTCGGATTGCTCGCAAGGGCCGGTGGCGGCAGCATGCGCGACAGCCTGAGCCTGCTGGACCAGGCGCTGGCGTTTGGCAACGGACAGCTCCGCGACAGCGAAGTCGCCGAGATGCTTGGCACGATGGACAGGGGTCGCGTCATCGGGCTGCTCGAGCTGGTCGCGCAGGGCGATGTCCGGGCAGTCATCGATGCGCTGCGTGCGCTCGACGAGTACGTACCCGACTACCAGGTGCTGCTAGGCGATATCGCGGCATATCTGCAGCGCGTCGCGCTGATCCAGCTTGCGGGCGAGGCTGCGCTCGATGAACCCGACCATGCGGCAGCTCTCAGCGCTCTGGCGTCCAGCCTTGATCCCGAGACAACGCAGCTCTACTACGAAATCGCCGTGCAGGGGCGTCGCGACATCGATCTCGCACCCGATCCACAATTGGGGTTCGAGATGGTGATGCTGCGGATGCTGGCGTTTCGCCCGCTGGATGCGGCAGCACAGCCGCCGGCAGGAGCCACCCCTGTCGCCAGGCAGGCCAGGCAGCCGGGCGCGACCCCCGCGGCGCCACCGGCCGCCGCGCCGGGTGAATCCGCGCAATGGAGCGCCGTCATCGGTGAGCTGGGGGTGGACGGCGCTGCCAGGCAGCTGGCCATGCACTGTGCCCTCATCGGCCAGTCCGCCGGGGAAATGCGCCTGGGCATCAAGCCCGCTGACTCACACCTGCTCACGGAGCAACAGAAGACACGTCTGGTCGCTGCGCTGCGCCGGCGCTTCGGCGATGGCATCCGGATCAGCATCGAAATAACCGAGGCCCAGGCGGACATCACGCCTGCTGGGGTGGATGCGCAGCGCGAAAACGAGGCGATGATGCGGGCACGTGCCGCGATAGAGTCCGATCCGAATGTGCGCGAGCTGGCATCTGTGTTTGGCGCGCAGGTGCTGCCCGATTCGGTTCGTCCCGGGCGTGCGGGTGCCGTGAAACGCGACTCGTGATGTATCGCGCCATTGACCAGACCGGGATGCCGCAGACATGAAAGGTGATATTGGTCAGCTGATGAAGCAGGCGCAGCGCATGCAGGCCGAGGTCCAGAAGGCACAGGCTGAACTGGCTGGCACGGAGGTGCAGGGCGAGGCGGGCGGTGGCATGGTCCGTATCAGCATGAATTGTGCCCGGCAGGTGCGTGCGATGACGATCGATCCCGCGCTGTTGGCCGGCGACCGTGAAATGCTCGAGGACGTGCTGGTCGCCGCATTCAACGACGCCCTGCGCAAGGTCGAGCGGACCACGACCGAGCGCCTTTCCAGTCTCGGTGCGGGTCTCGGTCTGCCGGACGGCTTCCGTCTCCCGTTCTGAACCGGTGCCAGGGTGAAATTTCCCGAATCCCTGCAGCAGCTGCTGGTCGCGCTCAGGAAACTGCCTGGTGTCGGTCCGAGGTCCGCGCAGCGCATGGCCTTCCACCTGCTGGAGCGGGATCGCGCCGGTGCGGCGACGATCGGTGAAGCGCTCCAACGGGCCGTAACCCGGATCGTGCGTTGCCAGCAGTGCCGGATGTTTGCGGAAAGCCCGCTTTGCACCATCTGCCAGCTGAATTCCCGTGACGATGGTCTGCTCTGCATCGTGGAGTCGCCGGCTGACGTGGTGGCGATAGAAGAGTCGGTCAGTTACAACGGCAGATACTTCGTCCTGCACGGGCGCCTGTCCCCGCTCGACGGGATCGGACCGGCCGAGCTGGGGCTCGACGTCCTTGGCGGCCGGCTCCAGTCCGGCACGGTGCGGGAAATCGTGCTGGCGACCAGTGCCACGGTTGAAGGCGAGGCGACGGCTGGCTACCTGGCGGGTCTGGCAAAGTCCAGCGGCGTTCGCGCAACCCGGATCGCGCGCGGCGTGCCGGTCGGCGGAGAGCTGGAATACGTGGACAGTGGCACCTTGTCGCGCGCCATGGCTGGCCGCATTGCCATCAGTGACGAGGACAGTTCTTTCTGACAGGCGCTTAGCGCTGGGCGGACCGGGCAATCTGCCGATAGCTCGCATAGCGGTGCGGGGCCACGCGCCGCGTCGCCACCGCGGCAGTGACCTCGCAACCAGGTTCGCGATCGTGCAGGCAGTCGGCGAACCGGCAGCCGGTGGCCAGGGCGCGGATCTCGGGGAACCCGTCGCCGATGCGCCACTGCGGATCAATCGCGGGCAGGAAGCTGCGTACACCGGGCGTGTCGAGCAGGAAACCGGCGGCCCCGGGGATTTCGTGCATCGTGACTGCCGTGGTCGTGTGTATCCCGCCGTCATTGCCGGGCGACAGTTCGCCGACAGTGCGGCCTGAGTCCGGCACCACGGCGTTGATCAGCGACGACTTGCCCACGCCGGATTGGCCAACCAGCGCGCTGCTGGATCCGCTCATGTGTTCCAGCAATCCGGTAATGCTGGTGCGATGCAGAGCGGATACCGCCACGACCGGATAGCCGAGTTCACCATAGACATCGGTAACCCCCCGGTCAGGCTCGGCTAGATCTGACTTGTTCCAGACGAGAAGCGCGCGGCACTGCATGAGCTCAGCTGCGCAGAGAAAGCGATCGAGCAGTCCGAAGTCGATTGCCGGAATGGTTGCCACGACGACTGCGATGCAGTCGATATTGGCTGCGATAGTCTCGGCGCGCTGTCGTCGCTCATGCCACCGGGCGAGGGAGTTTCGCCTCGGTTCGGCGCTGGTCACGACGACATCGGTCGAATCGACCTGGCGGCGCCAGTGAACGAGATCACCGCAGACGACACGCAACCGCCGCCCCTGCACGATGTAGGGCTCCAGGGCATCTCCTGTCCGCAGCAGGCCGCGCCGACCGTGGGCAGCCATGACGGGCGCGGGCTCTGGCTTGGTGTTCATTCCTGCCTGACCGCCTTTGTTAGAATCTGCGCCTGCCGTGAATCGGATGGGAAGCGCATGAATGTCGCCGCAGACAGGTTGATCTGGATCGATCTCGAGATGACCGGCCTGGACTCACAGCGGGACTCGATCATCGAGATCGCGACTGTCGTGACGGACGCCGCACTGGCCGTCGTCGCGGAAGGCCCGGTCATTGCCGTTCATCAATCCGACGCTGTGCTTGCGGGCATGGACGAGTGGAATACGCGGCAACACGGCAGTTCGGGCCTTGTCGCGCGAGTCAGGGCCAGCAGCATCGACGCAGCGGAGGCGCAGCGGTTGACGCTGGAGTTTCTGGGGCAACACGTGGCGCGCGGCGCCTCGCCGATGTGCGGGAACAGCATCTGTCAGGACCGGCGGTTCCTCGCGCGGGAAATGCCGCAACTCGAGGCGTACTTCCACTACCGGAATCTCGACGTCAGCACGCTCAAGATCCTCGCCGGGCTGTGGGCGCCGGACGTACTGGCCGGCGTCGTGAAGAACACTTCCCACCTGGCGCTTCAGGATATCTACGACTCCATCGCCGAGCTTCGTCACTACCGGGACCACCTGCTCAGGCCCGGTCCGGCAGCTCAGCCCGCGGGCGCGCCCGCAAGGTAGAGCCAGGTCTCGACAACGGTGTCGGGATTCAATGAAACGCTGTCTATGCCCTGATCAACCAGCCAGCGGGCGAATTCCGGGTGATCTGACGGACCCTGGCCGCATATCCCGATGTATTTGCCGTTGCGACGACAGGCTTTGATCGCCATCGTGAGCAGGGCCTTTACCGCCGGATCGCGCTCGTCGAACAGGTGTGCGATCAGTCCCGAATCGCGGTCGATGCCCAGTGTCAGCTGGGTCATGTCGTTGGAGCCGATCGACATGCCGTCGAAGTGCCGCAGGTACTGGTCCGCGAGCAGTGCATTGGTCGGCAACTCGCACATCATGATGATGCGCAGACCATTGCGGCCTCTTTCGAGGCCGTTCTCGGCGAGTAGCGCGTGCACGGCTTCAGCCTCACCGAGTGTGCGTACGAAAGGCACCATGACCTCGACATTGGTCAGCCCCATCTCGTCGCGCACACGGCTGATCGCGCGACACTCCATGTCGAAGCATGGCCGAAACGATGGCGCGAGGTAACGCGAGGCGCCCCGAAACCCGAGCATCGGGTTTTCCTCTTCGGGCTCGTACTGCTGGCCGCCGATCAGGTTCGCGTATTCATTGGTCTTGAAGTCCGACAGCCGGACTATGACCGGGTGCGGGGCGAACGCGGCGGCTATGCAACCGATCCCTTCCGCGAGGCGACCGACGAAAAACTCGACCGGATCGTCCTGACCGGCCATCTGCTCGCGGATCACTTCCTTCAGGTCGGGCCGCAGCTTCTCGAAGTCGAGCAGGGCCCGCGGATGTACGCCAATCATCCGGTTGACGATGAACTCGAGCCGAGCGAGTCCCACGCCGCTGTTGGGAATGCTCGCGAAGTCGAATGCGCGGTCCGGGTTGCCCACGTTCATCATGATCTTGACCGGCGGCGGCGGCAGGTTGTCCAGTTCTATCCGCCGCTCGTCGAACGCGAGGACGCCGTCGTAGACGTAACCTTCCTCACCTTCCGCACAGGAGGCCGTAATGGCTGCGCCGTCGGCGAGTCTGTCCGTGGCGTCCCCGCAGCCGACGACCGCCGGTATTCCGAGTTCCCTGGCAATGATTGCGGCATGGCAGGTCCTGCCGCCGCGATTGGTGACGATGGCAGCGGCCCGCTTCATCACCGGTTCCCAGTCTGGATCCGTCATGTCGGCAACGAGCACGTCGCCGGCCTGGACCCGGTGCATGTCGTCGACGCTTGCCACCACGCGAGCGACTCCCGCGCCGATGCGGTGGCCTATGCTCCGCCCCGTCGCCAGGACACGCGATCGCTGACGCAGCTGGTATCGCTGGATCGTCTGGCCCTTGCGGCTCTGGACAGTCTCCGGTCGCGCCTGCAGCAGGTAGATGATGCCGGTCTCGCCATCCTTGCCCCATTCGATGTCCATCGGGCGAGCGTAGTGCTCTTCGACCAGCAGCGCATAGCGGGCCAGCAATTCGATATCGTCGTCGTTGATCGAGAAGCGGTGGGCCTCGGCAGGCTCGACGCCGACAGTGCTGACGCGCTGGCCGTTACTGCCAGCCTGGCCATAGACCATCTTGATGGCCTTCGAACCCAGTCGCCGGCGGATGATCGAGCGACGCCCGGCCCGCAGCGCGGGCTTGTAGACGTAGAACTCGTCCGGGTTTACGGCTCCCTGGACCACGGTCTCGCCGAGTCCATACGATGCGGTGATGAACACGACGTCGCGGAATCCGGATTCCGTGTCGACCGTGAACATCACGCCGCTGCAGCCCAGGTCGCTCCGCACCATCTGCTGTATGCCCACCGAGAGCGCGACGCTGGCGTGGTCGAAGCCCTTGTGGCAGCGGTACGCAATGGCCCGGTCGTTGTACAGCGAGGCGTAGACCTCATGTACCGCCTTGAGGACGCCATCCAGGCCGCGCACGTTCAGCAGCGTCTCCTGCTGGCCTGCAAACGAGGCATCCGGCAGATCCTCCGCCGTGGCTGACGAGCGAACGGCGACCGCGAAATCCGCGCCGGTATCTCGCGTCAGCTCCCGCCACCCGGCCGCGATGGCGGCGAGCAACGCCGGCGGCAGGGGAGTCGCGATGATCCACTCCCTTATGCTGCGGCCAGTCTCCGTCAGCGCCTGGACATTGTCGGGATCGAGCCCCGCCAGAGCGCCCGCGATTCTTCCGGCGAGCCCGTCCTGCTCGAGAAACTCGCGGTAAGCGGAAGCCGTAGTTGCGAATCCGCCCGGCACCCTGACGCCGAGCCCGGACAGATTGCTGATCATCTCGCCCAGCGACGCGTTCTTGCCGCCCACGAGCTGCATATCCGACATGCCCAGCTTCTCGAGCGGGACTACGTAGGCGTCCAAATCAGACTCCCTTGTGTTGATGCTGCGGACGTGGACAATCGGCCGGCAATGGCACATTCCCGGTTGCGTCTATGACAAACAGAAGGACCGTATTCTTCGTTTCCGACCAGACAGGTGTCACAGCGGAGACGCTGGGGCGCAGCCTGCTCACGCAGTTTGAGTCGAACGAATTCGACCTGGTGACTGTGCCATTTATCGATACGGTTGACAAGGCAGATGCCGTCGTACGCAGGATCAATGCGACGGCCGCTGAGCAGGGCACGAGGCCGCTGGTATTCAGCACGCTGGTGCAGGATGAGTTGCGGGCCCGGTTTATTCCCGTTGCAGGCCTGTTCCTGGATTTCTTCGAGGCGTTTCTTTCGCCGCTCGAACGAGAGCTGCAGACACGTTCCTCGCATACGATCGGTCGTGCGCACGGCATGAAGGATTCAGGCGCCTACGACAGGCGCATCGACGCCACCAACTTCGCGTTGCGTAACGACGACGGATCGCGAACAGCTGACTACGAGACCGCCGACGTCATACTGATTGGCGTGTCGCGAACTGGAAAGACCCCGACCTGTCTGTACCTCGCTCTTGCCTACGGCGTCTTCGCGGCCAACTATCCGCTGTCGGAGGACGATCTGGAGTCCGGCAACCTGCCGCGCCTGCTCGAGCCGTTCCGCGCCAAGCTCTATGGACTGACTATTTCGCCCGATCGCCTGCAGCAGATCCGCCGTGAACGGCGCTCTGTCGGCCGCTATGCCAGCGCCGAGCAGGTACGGTTCGAACTGCGTGGGGCGGAGGGTCTTTTTCGCCGTTACCAGATACCCTTCGTCGATACCAGCTCGTTTTCGATCGAGGAAATCGCCAGCACTATCCTGAGTGGCACGGGTATCGAGCGACGCTCGCGACCCTGATCGGCTTCAGATGCGCGTCGACGGCGCACCCAGGCCGGTCACGCGTTCGATGTCGGCAGTCTCCCGGGCCAGCGTACCGAGTGGTGCGAGAACCCGGTCCGGGTCGTCATTCAGGCGTTCCGGCCTCATCTCATGCTGCTCGAGATAGACGCGCAGCGTCGCGCCTGTCGTCCCGGTGCCGGACAACCGGTACACGATCCTCCGTCCACCGTCGATTATGACGCGTATGCCCTGACGGGCTGATTCGCTGCCATCGACCGGGTCGCGGTAGTGGAAGTCATCGGCCTGCGCGATCTGCGCTCCTCCACAGCGGGTGCCGGGCATGGCTGGAACCCGATCGCGCAGTCCGGCCACCACCGCTTCGCCGGCTGCAGCGTCGTCGATCTCGTAGTCATGGCGCTGGTAGTAGTGCCGCCCGTAGCGGCGCCAGTGCGCCGTGGCGATCGCCGGCAGCGACTCATTTCGCTTTGCCAGCACGCTCATCCAGCAGAGCACGGCCCACAGGCCGTCCTTTTCCCTGGCGTGGGAGGATCCCGTGCCGAAGCTCTCCTCGCCGCACAGGTCGATACGACCGGACTCGAGCAGGTTGCAGAAGTAGCGCCAGCCCGTCGGCGTCTCGTAGCAGCTGATGCCGAGCGCTGCCGCTACTGCGTCCAGTGCACGGCTCGTCGGCATCGAGCGCGCAACCCCGCTTATGCCGTTGCGAAAGCCGGGAACACAGTCGGCATTGGCGAGGATCATCGCAATGCTGTCGCCTGGAGAGAGCAGGAATCTGTGCGCCAGGATCATGTTGCGGTCGCCGTCGCCGTCGGACGCGGCGGCGAGATCGGGCGCGTCGGCAGCTGTGCACAGATCGACCAGCGCGTGCGCGTCCACCGGATTGGGGTCGGGATGAAGTCCGCCGAAGTCCGGTCGGGGGTCGGCGTGCCAGATATCCCCGGCGGAAGCGCCCAGGCTGTCGACCAGGATGCGTTGCGCATAAGGTCCGGTCACGCCGTGCATGGCCTCGAACGCGATGCGGTGACCGTTGCGCAGCCAGTTGCGCAGCAGATCGAAGTCGAACAGCTGCTGCATGGTTTGCTCGTAGGCCGCGACCGGGTCGACGACTTCGATCGTGAACCCGTCGCGATCGCTGGTGCCGATCCGCTGGAGATCGAAGGGCGCGGTATCGCAGATACGATATCCGATCAGCCTGCAGCTGGCGGAATAGATGGCGTCGGTCAGTTGCGCCGGTGCCTGCCCGCCGCTTGCGGTGTTGAACTTGATACCGAAGTCGCCGTCCGGCCCGCCTGGATTGTGGCTGGCGGTCAGCAGGAAACCGCCGTCGGCCCGGCGCTCGCGTATCAGGCAGGATGCTGCCGGCGTGGAGAGCAGGCCGCCGCGGCCTGCGATCACGTGACGCACACCAGCTGCCATGGCCATGCGCAGGATCACCTGCACGGCGACATCGTTGTGGAACCTGCCATCGCCGCCGACCACGAGTGTCGCGCCCTTGGGCAATCGCAACGACTCGAAGACGGCTTGCAGGAACATCTCGAGGTAGTGTGGCTGGGCGAGCACGCGCACCTTCTTGCGCAGGCCGGCGGTTCCCATCTTCTGGTCCGTAAAGGCCTTGCATGGCACGAAGCGTGCGTCACTGGCGAGTGGCATGGTGTGAGTCGTCGCGCTCGCGGTGGTTTGTGACGTCTGTCGTATCGGGGCAGTGGCGAAAACTGCTGTGCTATATTTGAAAGCAAATGTTAGCCGACAGCGACATCGTACCCGAGTGTGTGGTCGGCCCAGGCACCCTGGGCGGACTCATCGCTCTGTACGAGGGAAATTTCATCAAGCTCAAGTCGCTGCTCGGCGATCCTTCCGCCATACCTTCTTGCTGTTTTTCGAGCAGCCCGACCGACTGCAGGCTGCATCTGTCGGTGCAAGAGGATTCCCGCTACACGCGACTGCTGCGCCTCACCTACCTGTTCGACGAGCCGCTGGGTATCGTTGCCGATCCGGATCTCGTCATGCGGGTATATCTGGATGCCCGCGTGGTCGAGGTGATCAGCTGGGCCGATTTTCACCGCCATGACGCGTTGCGGGAGCTGCAAGCCAGCCTTTGCGGCGAGATCGACCGCCGCTGGTCGCGCAACATGGTTCTCAGCAAGTGGCTCGACTACCTGCTGCATCACGAACATGTCTTCAGCCACGGCCTGGCAACGGTCTGACGTCCGCCTGAACTGACGAACGCATCAAGGTTTGCGCGCCCGTACCGGTATTATGCTTCCGGGTCCCGGGGTCAGTTTTGCTGTCGCTCCGATGAATCGCATAGCCGGTAACCCGCCCGTCATGAAGACGCGTTCGCCCGATCCGGGCGACGAGCAGCTGCTCAAGCTCTTCTGGAACCGGGCGGAGCTCAAGAAAGAACTGGCCCAGCTGCGGCGCGACCGTGACCGCCTGGTAGAACAGCTGCGACAGCAGGAACACACGAACCTCCGCTCGCAACAGAGGCTGGAGCAGCTCGAAGCCCTGCTCGCTGACCCCCTGGAGGCGGCCAACGCGGTCGTCTATTACCAGCTGCGTCGCGTCTGGCTCCTCTGCCACCGGCGGCTCGACAGACTCGCCCGCGAGCTCGCGGACCGGCAGCGGGAGCGGGAGGAACAGCGGACCGTCGCACTGTTCGAGCGGCGTCGCGACGGCGAGCTGGCGCGGATCGACGAAGACCTGGCCGCGGTGGACAGGAAGCTTTGCGTTGCCGAGGCAGAGTGGCAAAAGGTCGAGCAGAACGTCCGGCGGTGGCGCGGGTTCTGGAACTATTTCAGGCGCCGCGCGGCATCCGAGCGCGCCGTCGGCCTGCGCGCTGACCTGGACGCCCTGGTGCTGATGGCCGATGGGCTGCGAAATGAACGGCGGCAGATCGAACGAGAGCCGTTGCCGGAATGGACTGGTCTCAGTCTTGATGGTCGTCGCAACATCAATTTCGCGCTGATCGCAATGGCCCAGCGGCTGCTGATCCATTTTTCAGAGCGGGACATCGCGGTGCTCGCGCGCGAAGCGTACTCGCGGGGTCTTGCCGAGCTGTCCTATGGCACCGTCGCAGAGTGTCGTGACCTGAGTGCCGGTATCGCGGATGTGCTGCAGCGGCTGGACCACTCCGACCGCCTCAGTTCCCAGATCCGGCGCCGGGCCGAGTACCTGCAGCGTTCCAGCAGCTACCGCAGCGAATCGGACGCGGTCCCCGGAGCTGCGGAATTCAATTCGGTACCGCTGCGCATCGCGGACGTAGGCGAGCCGCGCCCGGCCGATGAAAACCTGCTCACGGTCAATGTTCTGGTCGACGATTACTGGGACCTGAACGCCGTCCTGCTCAACTGACCGCGGTCGGCGCGTTTACTGGTTTCGGGCAATCGCCTTGTCCGGGCGCGCGAGCGAGACGTAGTCGGACAGTACCTGCGTCGCCTGCTTGAGAAGCACGTCAGGAATGTCGTCGGGCCGGAGTTTCTCGATGGAGTCGAGCTGCGGCAGCCCGTAGGCGGCACGTCGCTGATTCTCCCGGGCCAGCTGCTCCTGGCGCTGCCTGTAGCGTTCAGCGAGCCGCTTCTTCAGGTTGAGCGAAACAGAAGTCTGCGTGCGGGCCTCGGCCGTCGACTGGATGTCGGACATCAGATAGCGCACGTCCGGATCCGACTGCATGCGCTCGACTTCGTGCTGGGTCAGGTAGGCGACGGAGGAATCCAGCCGGTTCTGGGCGCGGAAGCGGGTTGGCTCGATCTGGTCCCACGGCAAGGCGCCTGGTCGGCTGTTCTCGCCGATTTCGTCCGGGTCGATCGCCGATGGCAGGGCGATATCGGGAAACACGCCCCGGTTCTGCGTGCTGCCGCCGGTCACCCGGTAGTACTTGCCGATCGTGAGGGTGAGATTGCCGAGGCCGGGTTCGGTCGGCCGCCGCGTGTACTGGTCGAGCGGGTAGAGGTTCTGCACCGTCCCTTTGCCGAAGGTCTGCTGGCCGACGACGATGCCGCGGCGATAGTCCTGGATCGCGGCCGTGAAGATCTCCGATGCCGAGGCGCTGAACCGGTCAACGAGAACCACCAGCGGTCCATCGTAAGCCACTGCAGGTTCGGGATCCGGGAGTACCTCTATACGACCCGATGTGTCGCGCAGCTGCACGATCGGCCCGGTGTCGATGAACAGCCCGGCGAGCGCGGTTGCTTCAGACAGATGGCCGCCGCCATTGCCGCGCAGATCCATGACCAGGCCTTCGATGCCCTGTTTCTGCAGCTCGCCGATCAGCCGGCGAACGTCGCGGGTCGTGCTGACGTAGTCCTCCTCAGCACGGCTGCGTGCGTCGAAGTCCTGGTAGAAGCTCGGCACGGAAATGACGCCGAGTTTGACCTTCCGCCCGTCGCGGTCGATTTCCCGCAGTTCGCTCTTCGCCGCCTGTTCCTCGAGCTTGATCTTGTCTCGCACCAGCGGGAGTACCTGCTCGGCCGCACCGCCAGGCGAGTCTGCCGGGATGATCTGCAGGCGGACAGTCGTGCCCTGGCGTCCACGGATGAGTTGCACGACCTCTTCGAGTTCCCAGCCGACGACATCGACCATCTCGCCGGCGGTATCCTGCCCGACCGCGGTGATCCGGTCGTTGGGCTTCAGTCGGCCATCGATCGCGGCCGGCCCGCCCGCAATGATGTTCAGGATCTTGACGACGTCGTCTTCCAGCTGCAGCGATGCGCCTATGCCCTGGTAGGAAAGGCTCATCTGGATGCGATATTCCTCGGACTGCCGCGGGGACAGATAACTCGAGTGCGGGTCGAGCGCGCGCGCGAAGGCGTTCATGAACGTCTCGAAGACTTCGTCGCTGTCGAGCCCGTTGATTCTCTTCAGCACGCGTTCGTAGCGCTTGCGCAGCAGCTTCGCGGATTCGGGCCAGGCCTTGTCCGCCATCTTCAGGCCCAGTGCATCGTTCTTGATGCGCTGGCGCCAGTTGTCCTGCATCTCCCGTGGTGTTGCGATCCACGAAGCGTCCTGGCGGTCGAAACGGAAGGTCTCGTCGACGGTGTAGTCAGGCTCACGGTCGAGCTGGGTCAGGGCGTAGTTGATGTTCTGCTGTGCGCGCAGGCGATAGAGCCGGAAAATGTCGAAGACCGGGTCGACGTCCCCGTTTTCCAGGACGTCGTCCAGGGAGGTGCGGTAACGTTCGAAGTAGTCGATATCGGCCTGGAGGAAATACTGCCGGTTGCCGTCAAGCGACTCGATGAAGGTATTGAGGATGATGGCGGACAGCTCGTCATTGACACTCTTTTTCGCGTAGTGGAACTGCTCGACAAAGCGCGCGGTCATGCGGGCAACCTGTCTTTGCCGCTCGTTTGCCTCGAGAGCGCCGGCGGATACATGGTCATCCGCCTGGTCCCGGGCAAGCAGCGGAGTGGCCGGCAGGGCGAGGGACAATCCGAGCGTTGCGGCCAGCAGCAGTCGCCGGCAGGCCGCGTACAGGTTTGCCTGGCGTGCCCGGATTGGGTTCAATTCACGGCTCGACATCGTAGTCATCATACACAAGGCCTGCAGACAGCCGCGGTTACGCCGGGGCAGCTTCGGTAGACAACATGCATCCGTTTACGGTCGTTCTTGGAGTGGTGGCCGGCAGTCTGCTGTCACTGGCATCGGGCCTCGGCATCGTGCTGGCCGTTTTCTGGCTGCTGCGCGACGAGCACCCGCGCTTCGCGTTCGAATTGCCGGAACTCATGCGGGCGACTGCCATGTTCACAGTGCTGTCGGTATTCGCCAGCGCTGGTTTTGTCGGCCAGGTCCGCGCCCGTCGCTGGCGCTTCGCGCCACAAGGGCTGCTGTGGGCGGGGCTGGTTGCCGTCGGCTGGTATTACTGGCCATCCTGATCCTGCGGCGCCTGCCCTGCTGCGGGGCGGTACCGGGCGTTGGTTCTTCCCGGAACTATAGGCCGGCGGCCCCTATTGCTGGCCCGGTACCCGACATAAACACCGGCAACAGTCCGGAAACCACTGACAGGCAGCTTATTTTGTCTGGTCCGCCTGCAGTCGGTCGAGCAGCGTCCGGCGCAACGACCATGCCAGGGCCACCAGCAGGGGGGAGAGCAGCAAGGCCAGGGCCAGCAGCTTGCCAGCGGCCGCGTCCGCATACAGGGAGCCCAGGTAGCTGGCCAGGCCGCGACTGCCGCTGTAGTTCCCGAAGACCTGGCCGCCGACGATATAGGCCAGCACCGGCACCACCAGCAGCCCGGCGACGACCAGCGCCGCGATGCGGATGGCGAGCGGCCGCAGCGCAGGTCTGCGACTGTCCTTCCGGTCAGGCGGCGAATTCATGACCCGGGCTCCGGCAGCAGCGGTACCGCGGCACCACTCAGCGAAGACGGCACACGGCCACCATTCAGGCCAGCTGCGATCTGGCGCAGCCGATTCAGGTCGAGCGGTTCCTTCGAGGCCATGGCCTGGCGGACCACGTCGTACAGGTCGGCCTGGCGGTCGGAGGCCGTCTGAATCTCCTGATCGAGATCGTGGAACACCGCGACCGCTCGCGCCGTCACGGCGCCACGGGAGTGGCGGGTCCGCATGTTGCGCACCGAGTGGCCACGGCGCCGGAAGGTTTCGATCGAATCGGCGAAGCGCTCCCTGGAGATCGTGTCGGAGTCGCGCAACGTCCGCAGCGCCAGGTACTCGGCCAGACCTTCGTCGATCCAGTCCTGATCCGGGCGTGTCGCAACCGGTGCCACGACGTGAAAGAGCTCATGCAGCAGCGGGCTCGTCGCATTCTCGCTGATAAGCGGCCGGTCGGCGTGCAGATACAATGAATTCGCAGCGGACAGTCCGCCGCGCCACATTGGATCCCCGCCCGCCACGACGAGCAGGTAGTCGGGAAGGTCGCTCAGGCGCGCTCGAATCAAGGGCAGGCTCGAGCGCAGGAGCGCCAGCATCGGCAGGCGCGGCACCGGCTGGCCGCGCGGTGCGGCGACCCGCACTTCGGTCCCGCCGATCCGATCCATGCGTGAACCCACCTGGCCCGCGATGACCCAGCCGACCGGGCGCGGAAAGCGGCTGTTGCTGCCGGTGAGCGTCATCCGCCCCGCGGCATCCGCCCGATAGGGTGTGAACACGGACCAGCCGGTCGGCAGATCGAAGCGAAGCTCGCCGTAGCCACGTACGCCCGGCCGAAATCGCGCCGCCGCCGAAGGGATGAGGTCGTCGGCACGGAAGATGGCCCAGTGGTCGGCGACCTTCGCGTCGTAGCCACCCGAGCCGCGCCGGTGGTCGATCTGGACGCGGTAGCGCAGTTCGCCACCGCGGGGCGGTACCTGCCATTGCAGGCGGCCGTTGCGCCGGGTGACCCGGCCATCGCCCTCCACATCGCTGAACACGCTGACAGGCATGTCGAGATCAAGGCCGCGCAGCTGTCCGTCGGACTGCCGGATGCGGATCGTCGCAGCGCCTTCGGCCTGTCCTGCTGCCAGTCCAATGTGGAATTGCACGCAAAACGGCACGGTGCAGGCTGCGAAGGATGCGGCGGGCCACAGCATCAGCAGGCCGAGAAAGCAGCTGCCGATGCCGGCAGGGAGTCGATGCAGGGCACTCATGACGGGCAAGGGATCAGCCGTCAGGTGCCGAGCCGCGGATGAACGCCGCCAGTTGCCCGGCGATATCCTCGCAGGCAGCGGTCTTGACCCGGGCGATCAACGGAATCGGGATGATCAGGGCAGGCACCATGGACGTGCCGTTCACGTTGGCGCGCACCGTGCCGGCGTCGGTCGCATTGCGCAGGTCCCACACCGCCGCATCGTACTTGGATTCGTTTTCCCACCAGCCGAAGCCGATGCAGCCCGCTACACCGATGCCGATGGCGCAACTCATGCTGCCTCCGCCGCCGGTCTGCTCGGTGCCACCATTGAGCCAGACGAGATAGCGGATGCCTTTTCCGCTGACGCGTTCGGCGACGCCGGGCTTTGCCAGCAATTCGGGCAGATCGGTCGGGCTTTGCGGCGCGGTGCGTGGTTCGAACCAGGGGAACAGGTCGTCGGCGAACTGCTGCTCGGGATAGACGGCGAGCCCGCTGTCGCCACGGGTCAGTTGCTCGCGGACGCAGCCGACGAAGTCTTCCTCGACTGCCTTGCCCTTGTGATAGCTCGCCGAAAGGATGACGATCGACTCGCCAGCATCGATGCCCGTCGCGGTGTTCTTGAGTTCCTCCACGCGCGAAGTCAGGCAGCCAGCAAGCAGTGCGCCGAGGCCGAGCACAGTGAGCACGCCGATCGCAGGGTGCCCGTTCATGTCAGTCCGATTGCTCCACGGTTTCGTCCAGGCTGCTTTGCAGGAACGCCGTCTTTATCTTCTTCTGCCGCGCGAAACCGGTGGCAACGGTCGCCGCCGCGTCGCGCATGGCGATGTAGGCGGCGCGCTCCAGCGCTTCCGCAGCGCTCAGTCCTTCGTCGCCGCTTTGCCCGTAGGCGGACACGCGCCAGCGCGTGACCAGTTCGCCATCCGGTTTGTACACGGAGAAATTGTAACGAATCCACACGGCGTAATGGTCGGTGGCCGACTGGCGCGGCACGGAGAATTCGACGGTATCGATGGCGGGTTGCAGCACGAGATCGACCGTCGGCATTTCATTGCGCGCGTTCGCAACGCTCGTGACGTCCTGCGTGGCGGCAAACAGGCGATCGGCGAGCGACCTGATCCACTCACGGTTGGCGTCGCCGAGCGCGATGCTCCAGTCCCGGTCGCCCTTGCGCTCCTCCCGATGCACGTAGCCGACGAACGTCTCATCGAGCAGCAATCCGGCGCGCAAGGGCAGCGATTGCACCAGCGCGGCAGGGAAGGTCTGCCGCACGACGACCTCGCCGCCGCATCCGGCGACAGCGAGCGCCAGCAGCACAGCTATCGCTAAACGGCGCCCGGGCAGCCGCAAATCGCCGTTCGAGATCGTTTCCATGCAGCCGTAGAGTATGCCGTTGATCGAAGAGTTCTGGGTTCGCGGCTCCGGCCAGCCCGCTGGCCGCTCAGCGGCCGGCAGCGGCTTCGTGGCCGAAGCTGTCCTTGGCTTCGCGCACGCCCATCGGATCGGCGTGAATGATGATTTCGCAGCCCGGAAACGCGGCACGGATCTGGTCCTCGACCTCGTCCAGGATCTCATGGCTGCGCCAGAGGGAGATCTCCGCCGGCAGGTCCAGGTGGAACTGCACGATGTAGTGGCTACCGCCGTGGCGCGTGCGCATGTCGTGCAGGCCGAGCACGTCCGGATGCGCCAGCGCGATCGCGCTCACGCGGTCGCGGTCGTTATCGGGGATTTCGCGATCGAGCAGGATATCGATCGCCTGCACCGCCAGGCGGAAAGCGCTGGCGAGGATGTATAGCGCCACGGCCAACGCCACGAGCGGGTCCATGAAGCGCCAGCCGCTCCAGCCGGCAACGGCGATCGCAGCCGCGACACTCAGGTTGACCAGCAGATCCGCGCTGTAATGCAGGGTGTCGGCTTTGATGGCGATGGACCCGGTGCGGCGAGCCACGTACTTCTGAAACGCGACGAGCAGGCCGGTCGCCGCGGCTGACGCCAGGATCACCGCCACGCCGATGCCGGGCTGCACGATGGCGGAGGGCTCCAGCAGCCGCCCGACGGCTTCGCGCACGACGAACAGCCCCGACGCGGTGATGATCAGCCCCTGGAGCAATGCCGCCAGGCCCTCGGACTTGCCGTGGCCGAAGCGGTGCTCGGCGTCGGCGGGAGACAAGGACAGGCGGACGGCCCAGAAGGTCACTACCGAGGCCAGCACGTCCAGCAACGAATCGGCGAGCGAGGAGAGCAATGACACCGAACCGGTGAGCTGCCAGGCCCAGGCCTTGGCGAAAGCCAGAACCAGTGCCACGCCGACGGACGCGTAGCTGGCCGCCGTCAGCAGCCGCCGCCGGTCAGACCAGTCAGCACGACTCGCGGGTTCCATGGGCTGCGCATGCTAGTCCCCCGGGCGACCGGCCGCCAGCCAATGCGAACTGGCGCACGGATTGCCCCTTATGTCATCGGTATCGTCGCCCCATGCTGTTCGCCATGCTCATGCTGGGACTGCTGCTGGGCGCGGCCGCCACCGCGACCGTGGCCCTTTTCGCCATCCTGAGCATGGAGGGTCGTTTCAGCGACAACCTGCGCGACGTCGCCACGACCACGCTTCGCCGCATGGCCGGTCGCGCGCCGCGAACCCCGTCGGCCAGCGGCGTCGGCCGCAACATCGAATCCGACAACCGCATCCGTGCCTTGCAGGAAGAAGCACGGGTGATGCAGAAGCTGATCGACCAGACACGCGTCGAACGTGACGCTGCCCGCGGCCAGATCGACCGGGCAAGCCAGGAACAGGAAGCGCTGAAGGCGACCGTCAGCAGTCGCGATGAGCGCATTGCTGCGCTGGACGCCACCATCAAGACCGAAGCCGGCAAGCTTCTGGAAGTGCGCGAACAGGGCGGCGCCATGCAAGCCGAGATCACCCGCCTGCGCGGCGAGATCCGCGATCTCGAGACGGAACTCAGTGTCGCGCAGTCGAACGTTGGGTTGGCGACGGTCGGGAAATAGCACTTCTAAAGAAAGGCTGCCCCTTCTCGTCGAGCCCGGCTATGCGCGGCGACGGATCGCCCTGAGTGCCGCGACACCGCTCAGCAAGAGCCAGATGCTTGCTGGAACTGGTATCACAGCCGGTGGTGCTACTACGTTGCCCCTGGCAGGACGGCGGCGATCGGCGGGATGCTTGGGCATACGGCGGAACTGGCCGATGCAGGGCGTTTGAACTTAAAATTCTCCCCGTTGGCGAGATCTGGGATTATCGCGGGGGCTTCATTTTCCACGACTCGGCGCAGTACTACTGGAAGCTGGTCACCCAATGACCCGCCGAGGGCTGCTCGCCACACTGACCGTACTGCTCTCGATCAGCAGCGCGCTGCTGCTGGCCGAAGGCGCGGTTAGACTCCTCGGCCTGGCACCGCCCCTGCCGCTGCAGTACTCGAGCTATGCGCCCTCGCCTTGGCTCACCTTCGGGCCGAAACCGAACGCCCGGCACCACGGGCTGGCGGATACGGGCGAGTACCGGTACGACTTCCGGCACAACAGCTTCGGTTTGCGGGACACCGAGCGCGACTTCGCGAAGCCACCCGGCACCTTCCGCATTCTCGGGCTCGGGGACAGCTTCACCTACGGCGTGGGTGCGGCTTTCGAGGAGACGTGGCTGTAGCGCCTGGAGCAGGCCCTGAACGCGCGTGCTGCCGCCAATGAGCCGGGACGCGTGGAGATCATCAAGGCCGGCGTCGCCCGCTTCTTCCCGGAGCCGGAGCGCCTACTGCTGGAGAAGCTCGGCCCCCGGTTCGCCCCCGACCTGGTGCTGGTGGGCTTCACGCCCAACGACCTCATCGACACATGCCTCGGTCTCGAGGCCATCACCGTTGACGAGTCGGGCTTCCTGATGTCCCGGGACGCGCGGATGCTGGGTCCCGTTGGCCTGCATCTGTACCTGCATTCGGCCTTCGCGCGGCTGCTGCTTTCGAAGCTGGTCGTGAACCGCAGCATGCGGGCGCGCGGCTGGCCATCGTCTACATCCCGGAGCGCGGCCCCTGGGGCGAGGAGGAGGGCGACCAGGTCCGGCGCCTGCGGGAATGGTCGGCGGCCCACGGCGCGCAGTTCATCGACGCCCTGCCCGAATTCCGCGCGCATCCGGAGCCCTCGGCATTGCATTACCCGAAGGACGGGCACTGCACGCCGGCGGGCTACGCGCTGGTGGCCAATGCCGTGGCCGCTGCACTGTAGGCGCGGCTGAAGGTGCTCCTACCGCTTCGCGAGCGCTTTCGACGCGCCGGCGAACTGGTCCTGGCCTTGGGCAATGGCTTTCTCCAGTTACTGCATGGCGCTTGTTGGAGGCGCACGGCCAACGAAGCTCACGCGCTTGCATGAGTCCGTAGAGCGTGGAAGTTGATAGCCCCTTGATCCTGCGAACTTACGTCAGACGGAGCAGGCGTGGGGTGCGGCTGGATCAATGAGACTTAATTAGTAGCAGAAGACCCGGCTTTTACGCCGGGTTTCTGGTCTTCTCTGGATGTCGTCGGACTATGAGATGGTGGAGGCGGCGGGAATCGAACCCGCGTCCGCAAGCCCTACGCCCTGAGATCTACATGCGTATCCCGCCTTTGATCTTGCTGG
>VGVH01000013.1 GCA_016874095.1 Gammaproteobacteria bacterium
TTCTGACGCGGGCGGCGACTGAACCGCAGCGGCGAGGTCGAGGCTACGCTCGACGAGCACGGCCACCGCAACAGCATCAACGCCTGGAAAGTGGCCGGGCTGCCCTGGGTGCAGGCTTAATCGCGTGTAAGATTGCCGCCACATGGGTAGCTTCATCGTCGTAGCGCGGATGCCCGGCGAGTCGGTCGAGGGCGTCCAGGACCGGTGTTCGCGCGCTCTGGAGGTCTTCCAGCAGAAGGAATTGCGGCTCGACGCCCGCCTGGTCCGGGACGGCTTCGTCGCCTTCCGCTACAGGAAGCTGTTCGCCAGGCACGAGTCGCTCCTCGAGTTCGACAACGGCGATTTCATCTTCGCGACGGGTACCTTCATTTACGATGGCGCGACCGGCCGGCAGGCTCTGAGCAGATTTTTCTCGGACCGCAGTGCGGGTCGGCCAACCGAAAAGAAGACGGCGGGGAATTTCACCCTGGTCATCTACGCCGATGCCACTCTCCGGGTGATGAGTGACTACTGCGGCTACCATCCCGTCTACCATCACCAGCCGAGCGGTGCTGTGTCGAATTCATTCCTCGCCCTGGCGAGGATGTCCCCGCAGCGTCGCCTGCACCCTCAGGCTTTGCATGAGTACCTGCTGCATGGTTTCTTCGCGGGACGGGAGACGTTGCTCGACGGCATAGAGGTGCTGGACAGCGACCGGCTGTGGCAGGTCATGCCGTCGTCCGGCTCATCGGCGCGCGAGCCGGCGTTCGATCCGTTACCGGATTCGCCGGAGTTCGCCGCGCTGGTCGAGGCGGTTTCTGCGGAATTCGCCGACTACTTCAGCCAGCTCGCAGGAGCGTTCCCTGACCGCATCGGCTCGGCGCTGTCGGGAGGGTATGACTCCAGGCACATGACGGCGTTGCTGTCGGGGACCGGGGTCCCTCGCTATCTGTACGTCTATGGCGGCCGCTCTTCCTCCGACGTCAGGGTCGCGCTGCAGATCGCCGCGGGCGAGGGCTTCGAAGTCGAGCACGTGGACAAGAGTACGTTCCCACGCGTGGGTCCGGACGAGTTTGCCGCCCGGGTGGAACGCGACTTCTACTTCTTCGATGGCATCAAGCCCGTCGGGCTGCTCGATGACGGCAGCGACATGGCAACGCGCCTGCAGCGTGCGCAGTACGCGCAGCTGCAGCTGAACGGTGCCGGCGGCGAGATCTATCGTGAAATATGGAACATCGGCGACCGCAGCATCGATCTGCGGACTTTCCTGCGCCTGCGGTTCGACCGGGGTGCATACGACTTTCTTCGCGCCCCGTTCGACGACCACGAGTACTTTGCCGCGTTCGGCGCCAAGGTTCGCAGCGTCCTGCGGATCGAGCGCGACTACATCACGCGACGCGAAGGGGAAATGCTGTTCCCGTTCCTGCGCAACCGCTTCGCCCGGAGCAACAACCTGAGCAATGCC
Organism: Gammaproteobacteria bacterium; assembly: GCA_016874095.1. Classification (GTDB taxonomy): domain Bacteria; phylum Pseudomonadota; class Gammaproteobacteria; order Steroidobacterales; genus QUBU01. The sequence goes on from VGVH01000013.1 coordinate 1,445, forward strand.
CAGATTTCCGATTCGCTGCTGCCGTTCATGGAAACGCGTTTCGTCTTTCCGAGTTTCGACATTCCCATCCGTTACAAATATGCAGGGCAATTCCATGCAGCCCTGATCCGTGCGGCCAGTCCGGCCATTGCCCGATACGGATCCGACTACGGCATCAATTTTTCCGATCCCGTGCCGCTGGCCTACCAGGTCAGGCGGTGGATCGAGCGGGGCATCCCGCCCGCGGCTCGCCTGCTTGCGCGCAGATCGAAGCCTGGAAAGCCGCTGGCCAGGCCCTACTACCTGGGCGAGGAGTTCGTTTCGCGCCTGGTCAAGCTCGAGTCCATGGCCATGTCGGAGTTCGTCGATTTCTCCGCGATCGACGACCCGGAGCTCTATTCGCGCGCGGTGTCCGTCGAGCTGCTGCTGCGGGACAAGGTGGGCTAGCCGCCGCGCGCAACTTGCACGGCGGCAAAGCCAGGTAGCGCAGCTACTCGAGCGAGGCCAGCCTAGCTGCGAAAGTGCGGCAACACCCGCTCGCGGATCACCCGCAGGGCTTCGAAGGGCTCACCGAACACGCGCAGCGCGAGGTCGGTGAGGCCGGCACGCGCCATGGCGCGCAGCAGGGATTCCATCGTCAGTCCTCCCGATCGGGCAAGTCCGGAATCATAGCGCGCCGCCGGCCGACGAGGCGCGAAGCATCAGCGGGTGTAGTGGATGAAGCCGCTGCGCTGCCCGATCCGGTCGTACAACGCGCGGGCGACGTGATTGGTTTCGTGGGTGAGCCAATACACGCGGTCGGCACCGTGCCGGTCGGCGGCCTGGTAGACCGCCTCGATCAGCGCGCGGCCGACGCCGCCGCCGCGCACCGCGGGATCGACGAACAGGTCTTCGAGGTAGCACTGCGGCTTCTCCGACCACGTACCCAGATGCAGCACGCAATGGGCGAAGCCGACCAGTCTGTCGTCGACGATGGCGCCGAGGCCGAACAGCGGCGAGCCGGCATCAAGCAGTCGTCGCCAGGTGGTGGCGGTGACTTCCGCTGGCACGGACGCCTCATAGAAGACGAGGTAGCCCTGCCATAACCCGTCCCATGTGGATCGATCGTCTTCCCGCAATGGCCGGATGGTCGTCGGCCGGCGAAGTCCACTGGTCATGCTGTTACTCCGATGCAGTCTCAGCCGCGGTACGGGCTGTAATCACAGGAAGAAACAGATTACCCCGAACGAGGATCGCGATGGTGAGGCGACAGCCGCCCGGATCTCAACTTCATTAAGGCGGCGTGCCCGCGGCCTCCAGCCGCGCCGCCGTCTCCAGGTGCAGCTGGCGCTCACGCCAGATGAGATAGAGGCCGGCGCCGATGATGATGCTGCCGCCGAGGTACAGACCGGGGCCGGGGACGACGCTCCAGAAGAGCCAGTCGAGGCCGATGCCCCAGAGCAAGGCGGTGTACTCGAAGGGTGCGACGACCGACGCTTGGCCGTGGCGGAAGGCTTCGGTGATGAAGTGCTGGCCGAGACCGCCAAAGATGCCGAGCGCGGCGATCCACGGCCACTCTTCGCGTCGCACGGGCGTCCACTCCGGCGCCGCGAGTATCGAGCAGAACAGCGTCAGCAGCAACAGGAACCAGAACACCATGCTCGCCGTGGTTTCGGTCCTGGTGAGCACGCGCACCGACACGCTGGCGAGCGCATAGGCCACGGCCGAGACGAAGGCGCCAGCGGCGCCGAGCAGGCTGAGACCTGCGCCCGTCGGTCGCAGCATCACCAGCACGCCGACGAGGCCGAGACCGATCGCCGTCCAGCGTTGCCAGTCGACGTGTTCCTTGAGGATCGGCACCGCGAAAGCCGTCACCAGCAACGGTGCCACGAAGAAGATCGCGTAGGCGTCGGCGAGCGACAGCACCTTCACCGCATAGACGAAGCCCGTCAGCATCACCACCGCGAGCAGGCCGCGCACCAGGTGCAGCCCCCAGCGCACGGGCCTGAGATCGCGAATACTGCCGAAGGCGAGCACCGCGCCCAGCAGGAAAGGCAGCGAGGCGGCGCCGCGCAGCGCAGCGATCTGCATCGGCGGATAGTGCGCGGTAAGGAGCTTGAGTATGCCGTCCATCACGGCGAAGGCCGCGACGGCCATCAGCATCGCGGCGATGCCGCGCAGGTTGCCCGAAGCCATGGGATTGCTCAGGCGCCGGTCGGGCGCTGTGCGAGCAGCTGCCGCACGCCGGCCACGAAGCCGTTCTCGTCCGCGGTGGCGACCGCGCAGTCGGCAACGTCGCGCCAGCCGCCGCTGCGGATGGCTGCCTGCAGGATCAGTTTGCCGTCCCGGCCGTTCCACACGATGCGTTCGCGACCGCTGCTGCGCTCGAAGTGCACGAGCCAGCTGCCGCCGGCGCCCAGCGCGGCGACGAAGTCCTCGGGTTCAGCGCCTGCGTCGCGACAGGCTGTCGCGATGGCCGGCTCGAGCGCGCCCGCCACGGGTTTCTCGTTCGCATTGCGCTTGCCCGGCTTCCCGCCCAGCCAGAAGACGCCTTCTTCTTTCACGGTCACCTCCGCTCGAGCGGCGCAGTGTACACGCTCATGCCGGTCGCCGCGGCGGTGTCCGCCTTGGAGCCGCGCTGGTGGTTTTTTTTCGGTATGCGCAGAGGTCCTGCAACAGGCAGGTATCGCAGTCGGGCTGGCGGGCCTTGCAGGTATAGCGGCCATGCAGGATCAGCCAGTGGTGGGCATCGCGGCGGTATTCCTCCGGCACGCGCTCGAGCAGCTGCTGCTCGACCGCGAGCGGCGTCCTGCCGGGTGCGAGTCCGGTTCGATTGCCCACGCGGAAGATGTGCGTGTCGACCGCGATGGTCGGTTCGCCGAACGCGGTGTTGAGCACGACGTTCGCGGTCTTGCGGCCCACGCCGGGGAGCGCTTCGAGCGCCGCGCGCGAGCGCGGCACCTCGCCGTCGTGCCGCTCCAGGAGCAGGCGACAGGTCTTCAGCACGTTTTCGGCTTTCGTGCGCCACAGGCCGATCGTGCGGATGTGGCGTTGCAGTCCGGCCGGGCCGAGCGCCAGCATCGCCTGCGGGGTGCGGGCCAGCGGAAACAGCGTCGCGGTTGCCTTGTTCACGCTGACGTCGGTCGCCTGCGCCGAGAGCATCACCGCAACGAGCAGCTCGAACGGGGTCCCGTAGTGAAGCTCGGTGGTCGGAGCGGGATTCTGCCGGCGCAACCGCTCGAATGTTTCGCGGACGGCTGCCGGCTTCATCAGCGGTCCCGACCTCCGCGCCATGCCAGGAGCGCAGCAATCACCGTGACCAGCAGGATGCCGGTCAGTGGTTCCTGCGAGGCCAGGCCGATACCGCTCGCCTCGAGCAACTCGCGCAGGCCGCCAACCAATGGCGGCACGAGTGCCAGGGGAAGCAGTTCTGCGGCACGGGCATCGCCCGCGACTCCCGGCAGCAGCAGCAACAGTGCCGGGTAGAGCGCGCCGGGCCGAAGCTCCGGCAGGATTCCGCCCACCGCCAGCAGCGTGGCGAGCGCCGTGATGGCGGCCACAGCGGCGACCGCGGCCACCAGCGGCGCGGCCCGGCGTTGTGTCGACAGCAGGCTGATGACTGCCACGAGCGCGCAGGCGCCGGCGGCTGCCAGGCCATTCGCCAGCGAATCGGCGAGCACCGCGGCAGGCGCCACCACGACGAGCGACCAGGGTCCTGCCCGTTCCGTCACCTGCCTGCCTCGATTTCCGCGCGATGCGCTTCGAAGACGCGCGCCGCCTCGAGCAGAGCAGCGGTTACCGCCCGGCTGGTCACGGTCGCGCCCGTGAGCTGGTCGAACTGCCCGCCGTCGCGGCGCAGGGCCCAGGCGCCGGGTGTGTCGAGAGCGGGCGTGTGGCCGAGGAAACCGCCGAGCCAGCGCGAATCGGGATCCGCCACCTGCGCGCCTATGCCGGGGGTCTCGCGGTGGGACTCTATGCGGATGGCGCGGATGGTCCCGGCGGCATCGAACGCCACGACCAGCTCGACGGGGCCGCCGTAGCCGTCAGGCGCGCTGACACGGACCACTGCCCCCGTGAGCCGGCCCGCGGTGCGTGCCGGGTAGACGGCGACCTGCCCCGCGTCGGCCGGGAATGACAGGCGATCGCGCAGCGGCCGGTTGTCGTGCGGCAGGTCGCCGAGCAGGGCGTCGATTTCCCGAGCGGCCCGCTCGTCTGCGCGACTGGCGAGGATATCGCGCGTGCCGAGCACCAGCGCGACGCTGGCGAGCACGACCAGCGCCGCTCCCGCGAGCACCGGCAGCGGCATCCGTTCGCCCTCAGCCGGTGCCATAGACCCTCGGCCGACAGTAGCGGTCGATCAGCGGGGCGAGGACATTCATCAGCAGCACGGCGAAAGCGACGCCGTCGGGAAAAGCGGCCCAGCTGCGGATCGCCACGGTCACAAGCCCGCAGCCAGCGCCGTAGATGAGCCGACCCCGGTCCGTGACGCAGGCAGACACCGGATCTGTCGCGATGAAGAAGGCGCCGAGCAGCGTGCCGCCGGCGTAGAGATGAAAGAGGGGCGAGGCATGGGTCTGCGGATCGGCGAGGTACAGGAGCAGCGAGCCGGCGAGGACGCCAGCCAGCATGCCGGCGGGAATCTGCCAGCGGATGATGCCCCGGTAGAGCAGCCACAGCCCGCCAAGCGTGACGAAATTGCCGACCCACTCCCAGCCGCGGCCGCCGAAATCGCCGAACACCGGGTCGGCGGCGATCTCCGTCAGCGTGCGCATGCGCCCGAGCTCGGTACGCAACACGTCGAGCGGCGTTGCACCGGTCACGGCGTCCAGGCCCAGCGTTGCGGGCAGGTTGCCCGTCGCCGTGAACTGCAGCGTCTGCCACAGTGACAGCGCCTGGTAGTCGAGGTCATCGACGTGCGGCGGCAGCCAGTTCGTCATGTGCGCGGGGAAGACGAGCAGCAGGAGGGCGTAGCCGGCCATCGCCGGGTTGAAGAGGTTCAGCCCCAGTCCGCCGTACAGATGCTTGACCACGCCGATGGCGAATGCCGTGCCCGTTGCCGTGACCCACCAGGGCAACAGCGGCGGCAGGCACAGCGCCAGCAGCGCTGCGCTGACCAGCGCGCTGCCATCGCTCAGGTGCAGCTGCAGCGGCGCGCCACGCAGCCTGAGGGCGATGGCTTCCGTCGCAAGCGCGGTGATGCCGGCGACGCAGAGGTTGATCCACAGGCCCGGGCCGAAGAAAAAGCTGTGGGCGGCGGCAGCTGGCGCAAGCGCGTAGAGCACGTGCCGCATCATGGCCGGCACGTCCTGCACCGGTCTCCAGTAAGGGCCGGAGCTGCGGGTGAATTTCATGAGGGCCGGCTCCGCCTGGCTGCCTTCGCGGCCGCAAACGCGGCGGTGAGCGGGATCATGCTCGGGCAGACGTAATCGCAGCAACCGCACTCGATGCAGGCGTCCAGGTGCAGATCCCGCAGCGCATCGGCATGACCCTGCCGTGACGCTGCCAGCAGTTCGTGCGGCAGCAGCCGTGCCGGGCAGGCCTGGACGCAGTCGCCGCAGCGGATGCAGGGCATTTCCGGCGCCGCTGGCGCAATGTCGTCGGCAAGCGCGGCGACGACGCAGTTGGTTGCGGCGGTGACGGCGGCCGCGTCGTCCGGTTGCGCGACACCCATCATGGGGCCGCCGACGATCAGCCGCGCAGGTACGCCCTTGTAGCCACCGGCGGCGGCGACCAGCATCGCGAGCGGTGTCCCGAGGCGCACCTCGAAATTGCCGGGTTCGGCGACGCCGCCGCCCGTGACCGTGACGATCCGCGACACCAGCGGCCGCCCCAGTAACAAAAGGTCGGCGGCCGCGGCAGCAGTCCCGGCGTTCTGGCAGAGGTAACCGACGTCGCCCGGCAGCCCGCCCAGCGGCACCTCGGCTCCCGTCAGCATCTCGATCAGCTGCCGCTCGCCGCCGGCCGGATACTTTGCGCTGACCACGGCCAGCCCGATGCGGTCATCGCCGGATGTCGCCAGCGCATCGTGCAGCGCGATGCGCGCCTCGGGCATGTCGGTCTCGACGGCGATGACGGCGTGGACGGTGCCTGCAGCGTGCATCAGGATCCGTGCTCCCTCGACGACCTGCGTCGCCCGTTCGCGCAGCAGGATTTCATCGCAGGTGATCCACGGTTCGCACTCCGCGCCGTTGATGATCAGGGCACGGACCCTGGGCGCCGAGTCCAGTTTCAGCCCGCTCGGAAACAACGCGCCGCCCAGCCCGACGATGCCGCCATCGAGCAGCCGCCTGCGCAGTTCCCGCGGCGGCAGCGCCAACGGCGCCTTGCATGGCACGCAGCTGTCGTGCCATTCGTCGCGACCATCGCTGTCTATCGCGACATCGACCTGGCCGCCGGCACTGGTGCTCACGGCAGCGATGGTTCCGCTGATCGTTGCGTGCAACGCGCAACCGTCGCTGCCGCGCGCGACCGGCTGGCCGGACTTCACGCAATCTCCGGCCGATACGAGAGCCACGGCCGCGGTGGGCGTCGACAGGTGCGCAACGGGCGGCAGCGGCGCCTGCCGGATCGACATTGCGCGCGTAGCCGCTTTATGCGACGGCACATGCACGCCCCAGGGGGGCCTGGGTGGCCGGGCGTTGAAAGTCCAGGCGTCTGCCATCGTTCGGACACCCTGCGCCGGAAACGGCTCGTGTGGGTCGCGTCGATTCTACGGCGTCAGCCGGCCGGGAAGGCCCGGACTATGCCCAGGCTGGCCGCCAGCGCCAGTCCGGCGGTCACGATCGCCAGCACAGCGCCGCGCCGCCCGTTGAGGAGTCCTGAGTGATCAAGCCTTGGCCGGCACGAGAGCAGGGCCGCCTCGAGGGCGCCGAGCGCGCCGACTGCCAGCAGGGCCACGGCTGCCGGCGGATCCGTGCAGGTCGCGGTGACTGCCAGCGCCACGACCGCAAAGCGCAGCCGGCCGGGAGTCAGGCCGAATCGTCCCGGCGAGGCGATGGCCGCAGCGCCCATCAGGCCCGCGGCGATCAGGCAGGCAATCAGCGCAACCAGCGCGCCGGTCCGTGTCGGCCCGAGCAGCAAGCTGTGCAGGACGCCGGTGGCGGCAACGGCCACGCCGACGATGACGGCGACTAGCAGCCGCCACGGCGCGTCCGGCGACTCCGTCCGCGCTGGAGCGAACGCCAGCAGCACGCTGCCGATCGCTACGACTGTCACGGTTGCGTCCATGCCGCTCAGCGCACCCGCATGCCCGCCGTCGCGCCGTCGTCCGGCCCGATGACGAAAACGCCATCGCCATCGCCTGCCGCCAGCACCATGCCCTGCGATACGCCGAACCGCATCTTGCGCGGGGCGAGATTGGCCACGATGACGACGTGCCGGCCGATGAGGCTCGCAGGGTCGTAGGCGCGGCGAATCCCGGCGAAGATGTTGCGCTGCTCGCCACCCACGTCGACCGTGAGCTGCAGCAGCTTGTCCGCGCCATCCACGAGGCTGGCTGACAGCACCCGGGCGACGCGAAGCTCGACCTTGAGGAAGGTGTCGATGTCGATTTCAGTCGATGTCGTCGCGTCGGTGTCGCTTGCCATGGCGGGTGTCGTCCTTGTCAAGCCGGGGGAGCGGGCCGCGAAGCCTCGACCATGCGGTCGACTGCAGCCTGCTCGATGCGTGTGATCAGCGGCTCGTAGCGACCGATGCGCGTCCCGAGCAGCACGGTGGCGGCCGCACTCCAGGTGAGCGGGCCGGCGTTCAGGAAGATTTCCGCCTTCGCCACGAGCGCCGGCAGCACCGGCTTCAGATACAGCGAGAGCAGGCGGAAGAGGTTGATGCCGTCGGTGCACACTGCCTGGACGTCAGCGGCGCGCGTGGGGTCCTTTGCCAATGCCCACGGCTTTTTCTCGTCTATGTACTGGTTGGCGCGATCGGCCAGCTTCATGACGTCGCGCATGGCGCGCGCGTAGTCGCGTGCTTCGTAGGCCGCCGCGATGCGCTCGGACGCATCCGCGAATTCCTGAAGCAGTGCCTGGTTGCCCGGTCCTGCGGCGAGCCTGCCCTCGAACTGCCGCTCGATGAAGCCAGCGCAACGGCTCGCGATATTGACGTACTTGCCCACCAGGTCGGAATTGCCGCGCGCGACGAAGTCGCCCAGGTTCAGGTCGATGTCCTCGGTTCCGGGCGCGAGCTTGCAGGCGTAGTAGTAACGCAGGAAATCGGGCGGCAGGTGCTCCAGCCAGGTCGCGGCCGGGATGAAGGTGCCGCGCGACTTCGACATCTTCTGGCCATTCACGGTCAGGAAGCCGTGCACATACACGGCGCTGGGCTTGCGGAAGCCTGCTCCCTCGAGGAGCGCCGGCCAGAACAAGGTGTGGAAGTAGGCGATGTCCTTGCCGATGAAGTGGTAGACCTCGGCGCTGCTGTCGCTGCCCCAGTAGCGGTCGAGGTCGGCGCGCGTTCCGCCGCGTTTCGCGATCAGGCTCGCATGACTTGCGAGATAGCCGACGGGAGCGTCCAGCCAGACATAGAAGTACTTGCCGGGGCTGCCCGGGATCGCGAAGCCGAAATACGGCTCGTCGCGGGAGATGTCCCAGTCCCTCAGGCCGGCGGCGAACCATTCCTCGAGCTTGCGCGCGACACTGATGTCGAGCCGGCCACCCGCGATCCACTCGCGCAGGCTGGCCTCTAAGCGGCCGAGTCGGAAGAACAGGTGCCGTGATGCCCGCCTGACCGGCGTGCTGCCCGACAAGACCGAGCGCGGATCCTTGAGATCGGCCGGCGAATAGGTCGCGCCGCAGGCCTCGCAGCTGTCGCCGTACTGGTCGGCGGTCGCGCAGACCGGGCAGGTCCCGCGAATGAAGCGGTCCGGCAGGAACATCTTCGCTTCGGCGTCGTAGGCCTGGTCGATCTCCCGCCATTCGACCAGGTCGCGCTCGAGGAGGCGGGCGTGGATTTCCTCGACGAGCTCGCGGTTCTCCGGCGAGTGCGTGGAGTGGTAATGGTCGAACTCGATCTGGAAGCGCTTGAAGTCGCGCAGGTGCTCCTGGCGGTAGCGCTCGACCATCTCCTCGGCCGGGATCCCGAGTTCGCGGGCCTTGAGCATGATCGGGGTGCCATGCGCGTCGCTGGCGCACAGGTAGGTGCAGTTCGCCCCGCTCAGGCGCTGGAATCGCACCCAGATGTCGGTCTGTATGTACTCGACCAGATGGCCGATATGGATCGGCCCGTTGGCATAGGGCAGGGCGCTGGTGACCAGAATGTCCCTGGGAGGAGGAGTCATGGCGGGATCGGCAGAAACGCGACGACCGCTATGCTAGCAGCGCGCGCCGTCGGGGCGTAGTCCCGCGGCAGCCGGACAGCCGCGCCGGCGCCGTATCAGCCGAGCTCTTCCTTCACGTCCTCGAATTTCTTCTTCTCCAGGGCGCACTCGTAGGCGGCACGGCCGGAGATCACGCCCTTGTCGTAGAGCTCGCGCAATGAGCTGTCCATCGCCTTCATGCCGGACTGGCGGCCGCTCTGGATGGCGCTCTCGAGCTGGTCCAGCTTGCCCTGGCGGACGAGGTTGGCGATCGCGGGCGTGTTGACCATGATCTCCAGCGCCGCGACCAGCCCCGGTTCCCCCTTGCGGGGCACGAGCTGCTGGGAGATCACGCCGCGCAGCGAAGTCGACAGCATGGTTCGCACGTGCGACTGCTTGTCGGTAGGAAAGGAATTCACGATACGGTCCACCGTCTGTGCCGCCCCGTTCGTGTGCAGGGTGCCCATGACGAGCACGCCCATTTCCGCCGCGGTCACGGCGATGCTGATCGTCTCCAGGTCGCGCATTTCGCCGACGAGGATCACGTCCGGGTCTTCGCGCAACGCCGAGGTCAGTGCCGCCGCGAAGCTGGGTGTGTGGCGGCCGACTTCCCGCTGGCTGATCAGGCACTTCTTGCGCTGGTGGACGAATTCGATGGGGTCCTCGATGGTGATGATGTGCCCGGCCTCGCGGGTGTTGATCTCGTCGATGATCGCCGCAAGCGTCGTCGACTTGCCCGAGCCGGTCTTGCCGGTGGCGAGGATCAGTCCCTGGGGTTGCTTTGCCAGCGTGGTGAGTACAGCCGGCAGGTTCAGGTCCTTGAGGGACTCGGCCTGAGAGGGAATGACGCGGAAGATGCCGCCCATGCCACCCAGGTGACGGAAGATATTGACGCGGAAGCGGGCGACGCCCGGCACCGTATGGGCGAAGTCGGTGGAATCGCGTTTCTCGAAATCGGCGCGTGCGGCCGCGCTCATGATCTGCAGCAGCGACTCAGAAGCGCGTGCCTGGGTGATCACTTCCTGCTCGAACGGCTTCAGGTCGCCGTACAGACGCATGCGGGGTGGTTCTCCCGCCACGAAGTGCAGGTCCGAGCCACGCGAGGTCGCGACGCGCGTGAGGTAGCGGTCGATGGCGGGGGCTACCGCCGGCGCGCTGCTTGTGCTGTCACCCGGCTGCATCGATCTTCGGCAGTACGCTGGTGTTGGTCACGAAGCGCTGGAACATGGCCTTGTCGGCAGCGTACTGAAAGGCATCGTCCGGATCGATTTCCTTGCGCTGGATCGCCTCGAGCAGCGCCTGGTCCATAAGCTGCATGCCGTGGTCCTTGCCCATCTGCAGCTGGGCAGGCAGCTGGTGCGTCTGGTCGGTCAGGATCAGCTTGCCGATGGCGCGGTTCATCACCATGATTTCCACGATCGCACGCCGGCCGCGGTTGTCGGGCGTCTTGACCAGCGTCTGGGTGATCACCGCCAGCAGGCTCTGCGACAGGAAGCTCTTGGTCTGTTCGCGCATCTCGCCCGGCAGGGCATCGATCATCCGGTCGATGGTCTTCACGGCGCCGGTCGTGTGCAGGGTGCCGAGCACGAGGTGTCCGGTTTCGGCGGCCGTCATCGCCATCGAGATGGTCTCCGCGTCGCGCATTTCGCCGACCAGGATCACGTCAGGATCCTCGCGCAGTGCCGCACGTATGCCTTCGGCAAAGCTCGGCAGATGGGTGCCAAGTTCACGCTGGATGACCTGCGACTTCTTGCTCTTGTGGACGAACTCGATCGGGTCCTCGAGGCTGATGATGTTCAGGTGCTGGTTACTGTTCAGGTGGTCGATCATCGCGGCGAGCGTGGTCGACTTGCCCGTGCCGGTCGACCCGGTCACGAGGATCATGCCCTGGTGATGGTCGCAGAGTGTCTGGATGACCTTCGGCAGGTTCAGTCGCTCGAGCCTCGGTGTATCGCCCGGGATGAAGCGGAAGGTGGCTCCGACGCCGGTCTCCTTGCGGAAGACATTGACGCGGAAACGCCCGCCGTCCTCGGACACATACGAAAAGTCGACGTCGCGGCCCGAGCCGAAGCGATCCTTCTGCGAGTTGGTGAGAATCTCGCCCACGTAGCTCTCGAGCTCCGTAGCGCCCAGGTCGCGGAACTTGATCGGCATCAGATCGCCGTGGAGCCGCAGCATCGGCGGTACTCCCACCGCCAGGTGCACGTCCGAGCAGCCTTGCGCCAGACCGAGCTTGAGGAATGCGTCGATGCGCGGCATGGCCGTTTCCCGCAACCTACATCGTTGCCGCCACGGCAGCGCGCATTTCGTCCATCGACTCGTAGCGCTTGGCCTTGTCTATTTCCATCGACTTCCTGACGATGGCGGCAAGACCCGGCGGAATGGCGGGATTGATCTCCTCGCAGGGTTTGCACTTGCCCTGCACGTGCTGGTACATCACCGACATTTGATCGCCCTTCGAATACGGCGGCTGGCCGCACAGCATCTCGTAAATGATCACGCCCAGGCTGTAGATGTCGGCGCGGTGGTCGACCTTCTTGCCCAGGATCTGCTCGGGTGCCATGTACTTGGGCGAGCCGATGACGTAGCCGGTCTTGGTGAGCGCCGTATCCGCTTGAGATGCCACTGCGGCTACGCCGAAGTCCACGATCTTCAGCAGGCCGTCGTCATTGATCAGGATGTTGGCCGGCTTCAGGTCGCGGTGCACGATGCCTACCTGGTGAGCGACCGACATGCCCGTCGCGATGTCCACCGCCCACCCGGACGCCTTGGCGAAATCCAGGCCTTTCCCGCCGGCGAGTTCCGTGCCGAGCGTGTGCGATGGAAAGTACTCCATCGATATCGCGTAGTGCCCGCCGAGACTCAGGAAATCGTAGATGCGAATGACGTTGCGGTGCGTGATCTTGCGCGAATAGCGCAGTTCATGCACGAACCGCTTCATCATCTCCTCATCCTGGCTCACGTTCGGGTTGAGGAACTTCAGGATCAACCGCTCCTCGACGACGGTATCCTCGACCAGCACGACGGTGCCGAATGCGCCCTTGCCGATCTTGAGGATGAACTTGTACCGGCCATCGATGACGTCGCCGGACTTCAGCGAGCCGATATCGAAGCGGGGCGCGATGTCGTTGGCGCGCACGATCTTCTCGAGATCGGGGGCCTCGGTGAGCAGCGTGCGGCTCGGTGCGGCAGAGGCCATGCGGTCCTGGTGCTGGGCAGCTTCGACCGTGGTCGTCGTGAACCGGTTTTCCAGCTTGAGCACTGCTTCGGCAGCAGCCTTCGCGATCGTCTCGTCTGGGCCGGCCATGATGGGCCGGAGCCGTGACCTGACGGTGGCCACATTCTGCTGGTCCGCCAGTCGCGCAACTGCACCGACGGTTTCAAGCGTTATCGCCTTGTCGGCGTGTTCCAGCAGCGGCATCAGGGTAGGCATCACCCTGGAGTCGCCCAGGCGACCCAGGGCGCGTATCGCGGCCGGCATCGATCGAATGTCGCCACTGAGCATCTCGAGCAGGGCGGGCACAGCACGGGTGTTGCCGATCTCGGCGAGCGCGTCGGCCGCCCGCTCCCGCACCCACCAGTCCTTGTCCTTCGTGGCGGCGGCCAGGTGGTCGACGGCCCGCTCGTCCTTGGTCTGGTTCAGGATCTCGATGGCGGCGCGGCGGATGTTCTCGTCCGGATCGCGCACCAGCTGCAGGACCGCATCCATGACTTTCGGACCACCGATCTTCGCCATCGCGTCGGAGGCCCGCGACCGCACCCACCAGTCCTGGTCCTCCAGCGCGGCGAGCAGGTACTTGAGGGTCGCCACGTCAGCGATGCCGTTGAGTACTTCGACGGCGGCGCGGCGCGTGTCCTCCGCCTCGTCGCGCATCACTTCCGCCAGGTGCTTCATGGTGTCCGGATGCCGGGCCTGGACGATCAGGTCCACGGCCTTGCCCCGGGTCTCGAAGTCAGGATCCCGGAGCATCCCGCAGAGCAGTGCCACGTTGCGCTCGCCGGGCATGTTCTCCACGGCGATCAGGGCGCACTTGCGCACCGCCTTGTTCCTGTCGCGCAGCTGTTCCTCGAGAGCGCGCGCAACGTCGGGGCGGTTGAACCGGGCCAGCACCCCGATGATGTGGACCCGTACCGCCGCGTCCTTGCCGTCGAGGCGTGCCAGCAGGTCCGGCACCAGCTCCGCGGTGGCGATTTCGTGGAATATGCCGAACACGGCTGACTTCTCGCGCGGTTCGAGGTCGTAGCCACGGCGCAGGAGTTCGCGTGCGTTGAGCCGGTTGCGCGCGGCCTTCAGCACCTCGATGAGCGCCGAAAACGAGACGTCCTTGTCGCCCAGGTAGGCCAGGAGCAGGTTGGCGTCGTAGGTGCCCGCCGCGGACAGCGCCGCGACCGTGCCGGACACGCTGCGGTTATTGCCGCTGGCCAACCCGGCCACGACGTCCTCGAGCGTGGCGTCGGTGATCTGGGCTGCCAGAGTCTGGACCAGCACAGAGAGGTGGCGGCCTTCTGCCGTCGTAAAAGACTCGATCAGCTTGGGGATGACCGACGGGCCGATGCGTCGCAGGCTCTCGATGGCCTTGCGAGCCTCCGGGGCATCGACATCGTTCTCGGCGAACAGCTGCGAGATCGAGTGCTCCGCCTTCATCGTGCTGAGAAACTTCATTGCCCCACGCAGTCTTCAGTCAACGCAACGCCCGGTCCGCGACACGGCAAGGGCCGCCAGTCCGCAGGATTTATGTCAACGCACTGGCAAGGGCACCCTGCGGCAATCGCTCACGATTATGCCACACGGGTTTTTCATGCCCCGCCCGGGGATTATCCATCCAGGCGGCGCCGGCCGGCCCGCACCCATCAGGTACAATGTCGCCGCTACACCCTCGCGCATACTGTTAACAACGTCACGAATCATGCCCGACCTCGACACTGCAGCCATCGAGCGGGCGGTTGCCGCCGTCGCCGTGCCGGAATTCGGCACGGACCTGGCCGGCGCCGGCGCGCTGATCCGCCTAGAGAAGGGCGGCGCCCGACCCGCCGTCAACGTACGCCTGGCTCTGCCATTGGCGCGGATTCGCGCCGGTCTGGAAACATCGATCGCCGCTGCGGCCGCTGAAGCCGCAGGCTGCCCGGTGGACGTCGGCGTCGAGGCGGTCATCGCGGCCCACAAGCCGCAGGGCACGCTCGCACCGCTGCCAGCCGTACGCAATATGATCGCCATCGCATCCGGCAAAGGTGGGGTGGGCAAGTCGACGACTGCGGTAAACCTCGCACTTGCGCTTCATCGGGAAGGCGCGCGCGTAGGGTTGCTCGACGCGGACGTCTATGGCCCCAGTCAGCCGCTCATGCTGGGGCTGCTTGGCCGCCAGCCCGAGAGCCTCGATGGCAAGACCTTCGAGCCGCTGACGGCATACGGCATCGAGACCATCTCCGTGGGTTTCCTGGTGAAGGAAGAGGCGCCCGTCATCTGGCGCGGCCCGATGGTGACGCAAGCGGTGTCGCAACTGACGTTCCAGACCAACTGGCACGACCTCGACTTCCTGCTGGTCGACCTGCCGCCAGGCACAGGCGACACGCAGCTCACCTTGAGCCAGAAGGTTCCGCTGGCCGGCGTCGTGATCGTCACGACGCCGCAGGAGATCGCGGCCCAGGTCGCGCGGCGAGGCCTGCGCATGTTCGAGAAGATGGGCGTGTCGGTACTCGGCGTCATCGAGAACATGGCGAGCTTCGTGTGCCCGTCATGCGCGCACGAAGCGCCATTGTTCGGCGCCGGCGGCGGTGAGCGCCTCGCGGCCGAGTGCGGCGTGCCCCTGCTGGGCGCCGTGCCGCTGGTGGCGTCGATTCGCGCCCAGACCGATGCGGGCTGTCCACCCGTGGTGGCCGAACCCGACGGCGTCGTCGCCGCCCGCTACGCCAGCATCGCCAGGCAGCTCGCGCTGGCCCTGGCGCGTCGCCCGCGCGACCAGAAGCACCTGTTCCCGAGGATCGTCGTCGAGGATCGCGCATGAGCATCAAGTCCGACCGGTGGATACGCCGCATGGCGGAGCAGCACGGCATGATCGAACCGTTCGAGGCCAGCCAGGTTCGCGAGGAAGGCGGCCGCAAGCTGATTTCATTCGGCACGTCGAGCTACGGCTATGACGTGCGCTGCGGGAATCACTTCAAGGTGTTCACGAACATCAATTCGACCATCGTCGACCCGAAGGCTTTCGACAAGTCGAGTTTCGTCGACATGGTGGGCGATGTCTGCATCATTCCGCCGAACTCCTTCGCGCTTGCCGCGACGGTCGAGTATTTCCGCATCCCGCGCAACGTGCTCACGGTCTGCCTCGGTAAGTCGACCTACGCGCGCTGCGGGATCATCGTGAACGTCACGCCGCTGGAGCCCGAGTGGGAAGGGCACGTAACGCTGGAGTTCTCGAATACGACGCCGCTGCCCGCACGGATCTACGCCAACGAAGGCGTGGCGCAGATGATCTTCTTCGAGTCCGACGAGGTCTGCGAGACCTCGTACAAGGACCGCGGCGGGAAGTACCAGGGCCAGAGAGGCGTGACGCTGCCCCGGAGCTGATGCCCGGTCAGCGGGCTTCCTTCTCCATCAGCTTGTCGACGAGACCCGCCGGCACCTCGGCGTAGTGGGCGAACTCCATCGAGAACGTGCCTCGTCCGCTGGTGGCCGAGCGCAGGAAGTTGATGTAGCCGAACATTTCCGCGAGCGGGATGAAGCCATGGACGTATGCCTGGGTACCCTTCTGGCCCTGGTCCGTCACCTGGCCGCGGCGCCGGTTCACGTCGCCGATGATCTCGCCCAGGTAGTCGCTCTCTATCACGACTTCCACCCGCATCACGGGTTCCAGCAGTTTCGGGTTGCTGGCCTTGTGGCATTCGCGGAACGACGCGCGGGCTGCGATTTCGAATGCCAGCGCGGAGGAGTCGACGTCGTGGTACTTGCCGTCGATGAGGCGTGCACGGAAATCGACCACTTCGTAGCCGGCGATCTGGCCGCGCTTGCACTCGGACTTGACAGCCTTTTCCACCGCCGGGATGAACTCGCGCGGTACGCGGCCCCCGACGATTTCGTCGGAGAACTCGACGCCTTTGCCGGCCTCGAGGGGCTCGTAGATCATCTTGATCTCGGCGTACTGGCCCGAGCCGCCGGACTGCTTCTTGTGAGTGTACACGCGCTCGATGGTCTGGCCGAAGGCTTCGCGGAAGCTGACCCGCGGCTTGCCCATGTTGGCTTCGACGCCGAGCTCGGTGCGCATGCGGTCGATGGTGATCTCCAGGTGCAGCTCGCCCATGCCCTTCAGCACGGTCTGGCCGGTTTCCTGGTCGACTTCCAGCTGCAGAGACGGGTCGGCCTTGACCATCTTGTAGAGGGCCTGCGACATCTTGTCGACGTCGGCGCGGGCCTTCGGTTCCACCGACACGCTGATCACGGGGTCAGGGAAGCGCATGCGCTCCAGCAGCACCGGCTTGTTCGGATCGGTCAGCGAATCGCCGGTCTCGGTGTCGCGCATGGAGACGAAGGCGCAGATGTCGCCGGCGCGCGCTTCCTCGATGTCCTTGGTCGCGTTCGCCTGGACCTCGACGATGCGGCCGATGCGCTCCTTCTTGCCACGGGTCACGTTCATCAGGGTGTCACCCTTGGAAATGACGCCCGAGTAGACGCGCACGAAGGTCAGCGTTCCGAACTGGTCGTTGATCACCTTGAAGGCCAGTGCGCGGGCCGGGCCTTCGTCGGTGACGTCCTGTGTGCCGACGGACTTGCCATCCGGGTCCACGAGGCCGATGCCGCCGTTCTCGCCGGGGTAGGGCATGTAGTCGAGGACGGCGTCGAGCATCTGCTGGACGCCCTTGTTCTTGAACGAGGAGCCGCAGAGGACCGGCACGAGCTGGCCGGTCACGGTGCCCTTGCGGATGCACTCCTTCAGCTTGGCCATCTCGAACTTGCCGGATTCGACGAACTCCATGAAGGCATCGTCGTCGAGCGCCAGCGCCGTCTCCAGTGTGTCCTGCCGAAGCTTCGGGAGGCGTTCCACCCAGTCGTTGTCGGCCGAGGTCGCGAACTTGAACCGGCCCGCAACCTGGTCGAGCGGGATGGTTTCCCATTCGGCGTCTTTTTCGTCTGAACTCCAGACATAGGCCACGTCGGCGATCAGGTCCGCCATGCCGCAGAACTCGTCATGGCTGCCGAGCGGCACCTGGCACAGCACGATGTTGGCGCCGAGGCGCTCCTTGATGCCCTTGATGCAGTGGGCGAAGTTGGCGCCCATGCGGTCCATCTTGTTGACGTAGCAGAGGCGGGGGACGTTGTACTGGTTGGCCAGTCGCCAGTTCGTCTCCGTCTGCGGTTCGACGCCGGCGACGCCGTCGAAAACCACCACCGCGCCATCCAGCACGCGCAGGCTGCGGTTCACCTCGATGGTGAAGTCGACGTGGCCGGGCGTGTCGATCAGGTTGATCTGGTGGCCCTTCCACTCGGTCGAGACGGCGGCGCTCTGGATGGTGATGCCACGCTTGCGCTCCTGCTCGAGGTAGTCGGTCGTGGTGCTCGCCTTGCCGTCCTTGGTGTCATGGACCTCGATGATCTGGTGCTTGCGGCCCGTGTAATAAAGGACCCGCTCGGTCGTTGTCGTCTTGCCGGCGTCGATGTGCGCGACGATGCCGATGTTCCGATACAGCTTGAGGTCTTTCTTCCTGGCCATGATCTGTGTTTCCGGTTTGACGTAGACATGCCTGCCGGCGGCCCGGACCCTGTGGCCCGGGAAAGTCGGGGCGGCGCTGAACCAAACATTCTAGCCGCTGAAGGGGTGTATCCGCTAACCCATCGCGCGTGGGCGCCACGGTCCCAGGGCTCAGGGTCCGTCGGGTTCGTCCACCTGTAACGGCGCAGCCAGAGGACGACCGTCCAGCCAGGCCCGGCTGTCGCGCCAGCCGAGGCGGCCTTTTGCCAGCCAGCCTATTGCATCCGGGTAGACCCGGTGTTCGCCGCGCTGGACGCGCTCCCGCAGCGTGTCCGCGGTATCGCCGGTCCTGATCCGCACCCGGTACTGCACGATCGCCGGTCCCCCATCCAGGTCCGGTGTGACGAAATGCACGGTGCTGCCGTGCCAGGCATCGCCGGCAGCCAGCGCGCGGCGGTAGGTGTCCAGGCCCGGGTACAGCGGCAACAGCGACGGATGCACGTTCAACATGCGGCCCAGGTAGCGGTTGACCAGGTCGTGGGCGAGGATCCGCATGAACCCGGCGAGCACCACGATATCGGGCTGCAGGCCGTCCAGGGCGACTGCGAGCCGCTGCGCGAACGCCTCGCGTGTGCCCGCCTCGGCGAAATCGACCACCATCGAGGGTATCCCGGCTGCGGCGGCCCGTTCCAGCGCACGGACGCCCGGACGGTCGCTCAGGACGCCGGCCAGTTCGAGGCCCAGTGCACCGCCGGCGTTGCGATCGATGATTGCCTGCAGGTTCGACCCGCCACCGGAAACGAGGACAACGGTTCGGGCCCGCCTGCCCGCGCCGCTCATGGGTCGATACGGACCTGGCCGGTGCCGCGGCGCACTTCGCCGATCACGTACACCGTCTCGCCCGCTGCCTGGAGTGTCGCCATGGCCTGCTCTGCCTCGTCGCGGCCGATGACTGCCACCATCCCGATGCCGCAGTTGAACGTGCGGTACATTTCCGCGTTCTCGATGTCGCCCGTGCGCTGCAGCCAGTCGAACACGATCGGTCGACGCCAGCTGCCGGAGCGGATGCAGGCGTCGAGGTTGGCCGGGAGCACGCGCTCGACATTGCCCGGCAGCCCGCCACCGGTGATGTGCGCAAAACCGTGCACCTTGCAGGCCGCGATCAGCCTGAGCAGGCTGCGGACGTAGAGGCGCGTGGGCGTCAGCAGGCTGTCGCCGAGCGTGCTGCCTTCCCATGGGCGATGGAGGGCGCCGGGATCCAGTTCGAGCACGCGGCGGATCAGCGAATAACCGTTGGAGTGCGGACCGCTGGAGGCGAGACCGATCAGGACGTCGCCTTCGCCGACCCTGGAGCCGTCGATGATGGCATCGCGGTTGACCACGCCGACCGCGAAGCCGGCGAGGTCGATATCACCTGGCGCGTACATGCCAGGCATCTCGGCTGTTTCGCCTCCCAGCAATGCGCAACCACTGTCGGCACACCCCGCTGCGATTCCGCGAATCACGGCTTCGGCCTGCGCCAGGGACAGCTGTCCGGTGGCGTAGTAGTCCAGGAAGAACAGCGGCTCAGCGCCCTGCACGACGACGTCGTTGACGCACATCGCGACGAGGTCGATGCCCACGGTATCGAAGCGGCCGAGGTCGATCGCGAGCCTGAGCTTGGTGCCGACGCCGTCGGTACCGGCGACCAGCACTGGCTGCGGGTACTTCTGCAGGTCGAGTTCGAACAGCCCGCCGAAGCCGCCGATGCCACCCAGCAGTCCCTTGCGCGCCGTGCGTCGTGCCAGCGGCTTGATCCGGTCGACGAGTGCGTCGCCGGCATCGATGTCGACGCCGGCGTCCTTGTAGGTCAGTGACATTCGGTGACAGGCCTTGGTGCGTATTGACGAGCGCCGGGCAGCTGGCAACGAAGCCACCGGCGGGCAGGTGTCTATAATAGTGCAGGCATGGTGCAGGGCGCATGACACTGACTGCCGCGACAGGTCGCTGGTCGCCACGGACGCTGGCGCTGGGCGCGCTGCTGTTCATGGCGGGCGTGGCCCATGCGGCGACCCGGGTAGACGTCTATTCGACCAGTGTCGCGGTACCGGCGGCTGCGGGCGAGGTGCGCGCGGCAGCCTATGTCGAGGCACTGCGGCGGGTACTGGTGCGTGCCACCGGCCTGTCCTCGGCGGCAACCGACGCGGCTCTCATTGCAGCCATCGGTGATCCGGGGAAGTTCGTCCAGCAGTTCCAGGAAGACGGCAACGGCAACCTGCGCGTCCGTTTCGATGGCGACGCGCTGGCTGCGCAGCTGCGGGCAGCCGGGTACACCGTCTGGCCGGCCGAACGCGCGGGCGTCGTGGTGTGGCTGGCCTGGGACGCCGGCGGCGGCGACCGCGACGTGCTCGGCGCGTCCACCGAGGGTGCCGTCGCGACATCCCTGCGCCGCGACCTGCTGGCGACTGCCGATCGGTACGGTGTCCCGGTCGTTCTGCCCTTGCGCGACAGTCAGGAGATGGCCCAGGTTGCCTTCACGGACGTCTGGGGTGATTTCACGGCCCCCGTGACGCGGGCATCGGAACGCTACGACGGCGGCGCCATACTCATCGGTCGAGCACGCCTGTTTCCCGCGGGGATGCCGGACGTGCGCTGGAGTCTGCTCGTCGGTGGCGACCGCCTCGATTGGCGCGGGGGTCCGGCCGACGGGCCCGCGGGCGCGGCCCAGCGTCTCGCGGCGCGCGCGCAAGCCGCTGCCTCGGCGGCGTCCGGTCTGGCGCGCGTGGCCCTGACGGGACTGCAGAAGTTCGACGACTATGCTCGTGCCCTGAAGAGCCTCCAGTCGCTGGATACGGTGTCGGACCTGCGCGTCGCGCAGTCGGCAGCCGGCGTGATCGTGGTCGAAGTCTCACTGCGGTCCGACCTGGCGTCCTTTCTGCGTTCGCTGTCGGCGCAGGGCGTGCTCGAGACCGTGGCGACGGCGGATGCCGCGCCCGCAGATGGCAATCTGTTGCTCCGCCTGCGGGGACAGCGCTGATGAGGCCGGCCGATATTCCGAACGCCATATGCCTGCTCCGCATGCTGCTCGTTGCGCCGACGGTCTGGGCATTGTTCGAGCGACGGTTCGTGCTGGCTCTGGGTCTCGTTGTCCTCGCCGGGCTTTCCGATCTGCTCGACGGCTATCTCGCCAAGCGTTTCGACTGGCGCAGCCGTCTCGGCGCCATGCTCGACCCGCTCGCCGACAAGTTGCTGCTCGTTTCGCTGTTTATATCGCTGGCGCTGCTCGGATGCGTGCCCCTGTGGCTTGCCGCTGTCGTGCTTGGCCGGGATGTCGTCATCGTGGCGGGCGCTCTGGCGTACAACTGGCTGATCGGTCCCCTGCATCCGGAGCCGTCGGTCGTCGGCAAGTTCAATACGCTCGCGCAGTTGATCTGCGTGATTTTCGTGTTGATCGAGCAGGGTACGCGCATGCCGCTCGGCCCGCTGGTCGTGGTCTCCGGGGCAGCCGTGCTGGTCATGGGCGTCGTCAGCGGCATCGACTACGTTCTGCGCTGGAGCCTGCGCGCAGCAGGCGAGCGGACCTGAGCCGCAACTGTCGCATCACGACATGCAGCAACTGCCGCTGAACGTCCGGCTGGCCGAACACGCCGTGTTCGAGAGTTTCCACGCCGGCCCGAATGAGGCCGCCATTGCCTGCCTGCGCGAAGCAGCTGCCGGCGCGGGCCCCCGCTTTACCTGGTTGTGGGGGCCGGGGTCGTCCGGTCGTTCGCACCTGCTGCAGGCCGCTGTCACCGCTGCACATGCGCTGGGCCGGCCGTCGATCTTCCTGCCGATGGCCCAGCGGGCCAGCCTGGACCCGGCGATGCTCGACGGGCTCGAGACCGCCAGCCTGGTGGCCGTGGATGACATCGATGCGATCGCCGGCGACGGTGCCTGGGAGCCGGCCATGCTGTTGCTCTACGAGCGGATCGTGGCGTCTGCTGGCCGGCTCGTGATGAGCAGTATCCTGCCGCCCGCGCGCAGTGGCTTCCGCCTGCCCGACCTTGCCTCGCGCCTGTCGACTGCCGCGGTATACCAGCTCGTGCAGGGCGGCGACGAGCAACTGCTGCGTGCACTGCAGAAACGCGCGGCCTGGCTCGGGCTCGAGTTGCCGGATGTGACGGGGCGCTTCCTGCTGACGCGCGTCGAGCGCGACATGGCCGCGCTGTGCCGGGAGCTCGAGCGGCTGGACCGGGAGGCGCTGGCCGCGCAGCGGCGACTCACGGTGCCATTCGTCAGCGAGGTCCTCGGCTCAGCCGACTGACCTGCCGTTTTGCTGTCGCGGCGAGTCTATCGCCGCGAAGTAGGCGGCGACCGTGAGCAAGGTGAACAGCAGGGCAGCTGCGCGCCCTGCGGTGTTCACCACGACCTCCATCACGCCGTAGCAGAAATACGGCAGCAGCACTATGGTCGTCACGATGGCTGCGCGACGCATGCGCAGCGCGTTGGCCAGCGCCAGCAGTGCTAGCGGGGCGGCCGCGAGTGCAGCCGCCGTGGTAATGGAGCGAAGCACCAGCGCGCAGAGCAGTGCCAGGCAGGCTACCGCCAGCCAGCGCGATTTCACGCCGCTCACCTGGACTTGTGCCCTGCGAGCCGCACCGCGACTTCCGCTACCCTTTGCCCCAGGTGTTCCGCGATCCGGGCTTCGTGCTCGCTCGGCGTGTTCTGTGTCTGTTGCCAGGCAACGTGGCTGGCACCGTAGGGCGTACCGCCGCCGCGTGTGTCGGTCAGTGCCTGCTCGGTATACGGCACACCGACGATCAGCATGCCGTGGTGGAGCAGCGGCAGGGCCATGCTGAGCAGGGTGGATTCCTGACCACCGTGCAGGCTGCTGGTCGAGGTAAAGACCCCGGCTGGCTTGCCGGCCAGCGTACCTGCAAGCCACTGCGAAGCGGTGGTGTCGATGAAGTGTTTCAACGGCGCCGCCATGTTGCCGAAGCGCGTCGGACTGCCAAGGAGCAGCCCCGCGCATTCCTCCAGGTCGCGCAGTGTCGCGTAGGGCGGTCCGGTCGGCGGGATGGACGGGAGGGTCGCGTCGGTCTGCGGCGCAACCGGTGGAACCGTACGCACGCGCGCAGATGCGCCGGCAACCGAATTCACGCCGCGCGCGATGTGCGCGGCCAGTGCCGCAGTGGAGCCATGCCGCGAGTAGTACAGGACCAGGATGTCGTGCGCCATCGGCGCTATTCTACGCGCTGGTCCGCGGTCGCAGCGGCAGGCAGGGACATTGCGGGATGCACGATGCGCGGTCGCGAAGGTTTGTCGTAGCCGGCAAGGTGCAGGGCGTCTTCTTCCGGGCCAGCACTGCCCGTGAGGCGCAGCGGCTCGGCTTGCGCGGTCACGCGGTCAATCTCCCGGACGGGCGGGTCGAAGTACTCGCAGTCGGCGCGGCGGCCGCGATCGCCGAGCTGCACGACTGGCTGCAGCGCGGGCCACCCGCCGCCCGCGTCGATTCGGTCACCGAGCTGGCGGTTGGCGACAGCGTCGAAGCTGCGCCCGGTTTCCGGACCGGCTGATCGCGGTCAGTGCTGGAACCAGCGCCTCCGCAGCCGATCGAAAACCTTGTTCGGATACTCGGTCCTGCCGAGGCTGCCGTTGTAGCGGGCGAGGGCGCGAGTCCAGTTGCCCTTTTCCATGTCGTAGTAGTAGCGGAGGATCGTACAGCCCATCAGCAGGTTGTCCTCGATATCGACCAACCGCCGGCGCCCGAGCTCCTCGCGCCAGAATGGCATGACCTGCATCAGGCCCTGCGCGCCGGCCGACGACACTGCGTAGGGATTGAAGGCGCTCTCGACGTCGATCACGGCCAGCACCATTTCGGGCGGCAGGCCGACGCGCGTGGCTTCCTGGTGTGCGGTCGTCAGGATGCGCAGCCGCGTTTGCTCGTCCGGCACCTGCCGTCCCAGCCGGCCCGCCATGTCGGTCAGCCAGACCTGGGCATCGAACCGGTCGTTGAAGCTCCCGGCGGCGACCAGCGCGTCGCGTACGCGCTCGCGCAGTTCCGCTGATGGCGGCGCCTGCTCGGCTGCCACGGCGCGGCCGGCGAGCAGGAGCGCCAGCAGGAGTCCCAGGGCCGCGGTGCTAGGCCGCAGCCGCGGTCGACAGCCGAGCCAGGATGAATTTGCCGACATCATCGATGGCCACCTTCTCTTCCGCGCCGCTCGCGCGATTGCGGTACTCGACGAGGCCTTCCCGGACGCCGCGATCCCCGACGACCAGCCGGTGGGGGACGCCGAGCAGATCCGCCTCCGCGAACTTCACCCCGGGCCGGGCATCGCGGTCATCCAGCAGCACGTCCAGCCCCGCCCCTGACAATTGAACGTAGATCGACTCGGCGGCTGCCGTGACCGCTTCGGCGTTTTTGGGATTCAGCACCAGCAGCGTTACGTCGAATGGGCTCATGGGGCCCGGCCACACGATGCCGTTCGCGTCGTGGTTCTGCTCGATCGC
This sequence comes from Gammaproteobacteria bacterium, assembly GCA_016874095.1. GTDB lineage: Bacteria > Pseudomonadota > Gammaproteobacteria > Steroidobacterales > QUBU01. The sequence continues at coordinate 25,841 of VGVH01000013.1, forward strand.
TGCGGCGACGATGCGCGAGACCCCGATGCCGTAGCAACCCATGATCGTGGGGCGTTCCTTGCCGTCTTCGTCGAGCACGACGGCATTCATCGCGCGACTGTATTTGTCGCCGAGCTGGAAGATGTGGCCCACCTCGATGCCGCGCGCAATCGCCAGCGCGCCGCCGCCGCCCGGACTCGGGTCACCGGCGACGACGTTGCGCAGGTCCGCTGCTGCGGGAACCGGCGTGTCGCGACCCCAGTTGACTCCCGTGTGGTGGAACCCGGCCTCGTTCGCACCGGCGACGAAATCCGCGATCGCCAGTGCCGAGTGGTCGGCGATCAGCGGTACGCGCAGGCCAACCGGCCCGACGAACCCGGTCGGAGCGCCCGTGGCGGACGTTACCCGTTCCGGCGATGCCAGGGTCAGCGGTGTTTTCACCTGCGACAGTCGCTGTGCCTTCGCCGCGTTGAGCGAATGGTCGCCGCGCAGGGCCAGTGCGACCACTCCGCCGTCGGTGCCTTCGACCACCAGGATCTTCACGCAGCGCTCCGGCGCGACCTTCAGTTCGGCAGCCACCTCGTCGATGCTGCGGGATTTCGGTGTCGCTACCTTCGCCAGCGCGGCGGACGGGTCTGGTCGCGGCGCGGACGGGGGCAATGCGGCTGCCATCTCGATGTTCGCCGCGTAGCTGTCGCCGTCGCACCAGGCGATCGCATCTTCTCCGGACTCGGCGAGCACGTGGAATTCCTGGGACCGCGCGCCGCCGATCTCGCCCGAGTCGGCTTCGACGCTGCGGAACCTGAGTCCCAGGCGCCGGAAAATCCGCGCATAGGCCTCTGCCATCGCCTGGTAGGTCGTCTCGAGCGACGCCTGGTCGAGATGGAAGGAATAGGCGTCCTTCATGATGAATTCACGGGCGCGCATCAGGCCGAAACGCGGCCGGATCTCGTCGCGAAACTTGGTCTGGATCTGGTAGTAGTTGACCGGCAGCTGGCGATAGCTGCGCAACTCACGTCGCGCCACCTCGGTGATGACTTCCTCGTGCGTCGGTCCGAAGCAGTAGTCGCGCTCATGTCGGTCCCGGATCCGCAGCAGCAGGTCGCCGTAGCGGTCCCAGCGGCCCGTCTCCTGCCACAGCTCGGCCGGCTGCACGGCGGGCATCAGCACTTCAACGGCGCCGGCGCGGTTCATCTCCTCGCGCACCACGGCCTCGACCTTGCGCAACACCTTCAGCCCGAACGGCATCCAGGTGAAGATCCCGGCAGTCAGCCGGCGGACAAGCCCGGCGCGCAGCAGCAGCTGGTGGCTGACGACCTCGGCGTCGGCCGGCGTTTCCTTGAGGGTGTTCCAGGGTATTTGGCTGAGGCGCATGAGCATAGGGGACGGCGAAAAACGCCGTCATTCTAGCGGCTGATTCATTCCCGGAACCATGTCAAACTGATCCCCGGACCCTCGCGGAGGATCGCCATGGATGAGCCTGCCGTTGACCCGATGCGTCCGCGTCGCCGGGCCATCTACCTGCTGCCGAACCTCCTGACGACCGGCAGCCTGTTCGCCGGATTCTTCGGCATCGTCGCCAGCATCGACGGGCGCTATGAGGCGGCCGCGATCGCAATCATCATCGCAGGCGTTCTCGACGGGCTCGACGGGCGGCTTGCCCGGCTGACCCACACCGAGTCGGAGTTCGGCAAGCAGTACGACAGCCTCTCCGACATGGTGTCTTTCGGGCTGGCCCCCGCCGTCATCGTCTATCAATGGGGCCTCGTCCGGCTGGCCGACTATGGCTGGATCTGGGCCAAGCTCGGCTGGCTCGCCGCCTTCGTCTACACCGTGGCTGCAGCACTCCGGCTCGCGCGTTTCAACGTGCGCTCGCGGACGGCCGATCGCCGCTTTTTCGAAGGACTGCCGAGCCCGTCGGCCGCGGGACTGATGATGAGCATGGTCTGGCTGGGCACCGATCTCGGCTGGACGGGCGGCGAGACGGTGGCGCTCGCCGCCACTGTCGCCGTCATTGCCGGCGCGCTGATGGTGTCGGGCTTCGCCTACTACAGTTTCAAGGAAGTTCGCGCACGCGGGCGTATCTCGTTCACCTATGCGTTCGTCGTGCCGCTGACCTTCGTGCTGATCGCCATGAATCCGCCGCTGGTGCTCTTGTGCATCGGCGTGGTCTATGCGCTGTCCGGGCCTGCCGTGAGCGCCTGGCGCGCCCGTCGTCGACGCAGCGGCAACTGGTCGCGGCACGAGGGGCGTCTCGGGACCTGACCATGGTGGCGAGCAACGGGCTTGCACGCCGCAACGCCATCCTGGGCGAAATCGGCATCATGCAGTGGCGCCTGCGCACTCCGGCGGCCGGCTGCGGGGAAGCAGGGGCTGCTGGCGCCGGCGTCGACTGGGACGGACTGCGCGCCGCCGTGCGCGACTGCACCAGCTGTGCGCTGCACCGGTCACGCACCCAGACCGTATTCGGTGTCGGATCACGCAGCGCCCGCTGGATGATCATTGGCGAGGCGCCCGGTGCGGAAGAAGACCGGCAGGGTGAACCGTTCGTAGGCCCCGCAGGGCAGCTGCTCACCGAAATGTTGCGCGCCGTCGGCCTGGGCCGCGAGCAGGTGTTCATCGCCAATATCCTGAAGTGCCGTCCACCCGACAATCGCGATCCCCAGCCTGCCGAGATCGAGGCCTGCAGCCGTCACCTCGCTGCTCAGGTCGATGCCATACGCCCGCGGCTGATCCTCGCGGTGGGGCGCATCGCAGCGCAGAGCCTGCTCGGCCAGGATCTGCCGGTCGGGCGGTTGCGAGGGCGAGTGCACAGCTACGGCGCGAGCGCCACGCCGCTGGTCGTCACCTATCACCCCGCGTACCTGTTGCGCTCACCGGCGGAGAAGCGCAAGTCCTGGGACGACCTGCGCCTGGCGCGCGGGACCGTCGCGCCTGCGGGGCCATGAGCGCCAATCCGAACCCATTGACGCCGCAGCAGCGCGAGATGCGCCAGACCGACGTGCCGCGCGTCGCCGCTATCGAGCGCGGTTCATACGAGTTCCCGTGGAGCCCGGGCATCTTCCGCGACTGCCTGCTCGCGGGTTACGCGAGCGCCGTCATCGAGGATCGAGGTGACGTCGTCGCCTACGCGATGATGTCAGTCGCGACCGGCGAGGCGCACCTGCTCAATCTCTGTGTCGATGGTTCCGTCCGGCGGCTGGGTTACGGGCGGCGCCTGCTCGAGACGATGATGCAGCTGGCGTTGGGCGCCGGCGCCGGGCGGCTGTATCTGGAGGTCAGGGCATCCAACGATGCCGCCCTCGAGCTGTACCTGCGCGCCGGATTCGAACGCATCGGCGTGCGTCGCCGCTATTACCGTGCGGCCACCGGCAGCGAGGATGCCGTGCTGCTCGCGAAATCGTTGCGGGGTCAGGCGGAGAGCCGCTCCTGAGCCGGCCGCCGGGTGAGCCCGACACCCGGGCCGTGTGGAGCTGGGTTGCCTACGACTGGGCGAACTCCGCCTTCGCGCTCACCGTCATGACGTCGTTCGTTCCGCTCATGCTGGCCGGATACTGGAACGACGGGGCCGACTCCTCGGTCGGCACGTTCCGCCTCGGTGTCGCCAACGCCCTGGCGAGCCTGTTGGTTGCGGTGCTGGTGCCGGTGCTCGGTGCGGCGGCGGACCGACGCGGCCGGCGCCGGCGCTGGCTCGTCATGGTGACCTGGCTCGGCGTCACGGCAACTGCGGCGCTGGCGTTCGCCAGCCAGGGCCAGTGGCAGCGTGCGCTGGGCCTCTATGTCGTTGCCGCCTTCGCCTTTGCGGTCGCCAACGCCCTTTACGACGCGCTGCTGGTCGATGTGGTGCCCACCCGCCATCTGGACCGCGTGTCGGCCCTCGGTTTCGGCTGCGGCTACATCGGCAGCGCGTTGCTGTTCGGAGCGCACGTCGCGATGCTCAACGACCCGGCGGCGTTCGGGTTCGCCTCGGCGGAAGCTGCCTCCGGAGCCGCGTTCATCAGCGTCGCGGTGTGGTGGCTGGTCTTTTCGGTGCCGCTGGCCCTGTGGGTGCCGGAGTCGCCACCTGCCGTCCCGGACGGGGCCGGGGCGCAGGGGATGCTGGCGACACTGCGCCGGATCCGCGCTGACCGACTGGCGTTCAGATTCCTTGTCGCTTACTGGCTCTACATCGATGCCGTCTACACGATCATCAAGATGGCGGTCGATTATGGCATCGCGATCGGACTGAGTCCGCGCGACCTGGTGGCCGCCATCCTGGTCACCAACGTCATTGCGTTTCCCGCAGCGATTGCCTTCGGCCGACTGGCGCAGTCGGTCGGCCCGCGCATCGGTGTGCTGGCGGGCCTCGTCGTGTATATCGGCGCGACCGTCGCTGCGCCGTTCATCGACACGGCAGCCGGCTTCTACGCCCTTGCGGTGGCGGTCGGCCTCGTGCAGGGCGGCGTGCAGAGCTTGAGCCGCTCGCTGTTCGCGCGCCTCGTGCCGGTGAGCCACAGCGGCGAGTATTTCGGTTTCTACAACATGGTGGGCAAGTTCGCCGCGATTCTCGGGCCATTGCTGACAGGGCTGGTCACGCTGGCCACCGGCAGTCAGCGATTCGGCATCCTGTCGCTCATCCTGCTGTTCGTGGCCGGGGCCTGGCTGCTCTTCAGCCTGCGGGAAGCGCGCGCGGACTAAGGGCCTTCACCAGGGCGGCGAACTCCCGCTGCAGTGCCGGTTCCGGCTCGCGGCCGTAGCGCAACAGCAGGTACAGACTGGTGGCAGACCTGACCCGCACGGCCAGATCCGGTCGCGCACGGCGTCCGGCCCGAGGGCGGCGGTGTCGATCCCTTGGGCGATGCGTTGCGGGGCGACGACGACCGTCGGATCGACACGCTCCCACGCGCCATCGAGCCACACTTCGACCTAGGCATGAGCGTTGGCCTGGCGCACGATCCAGTAGTCGCCGAACGGGTTGCGCTCGCTGCCCTGGTAGCCCGCCACGATCCGGGCGGGAATGCCCGCCGATCGCGCCAGCACGGCCAGTGCCGATGCATAGTGCTCGCAGAATCCCGAGCGGGTCTAGAACAGGAATTCGTCGACGGAGTTCGCGCCCAGCGGCGGTGGCGACAGGGAGTAGACGAATCCGGTGTCGGCGAACAGCGCGAGTGCGCGGCGGACGAACTGCCGGTCGCTCGACACCTCGGCGCGCAGGCGCGCAGCGAACCCGCTCGTGCGGGGGTTGCGCTCCGGCGGCAGCCGGCGATTGATTTCCAGCCGCTGCGGCGGGGTATGGCCGGTGCTCCGGTCCCCTGTTCGCGCAGGTCGTTCTGGCTGACGAGGTCAACCGCGCCACGCCAAAAGCCCAGAGCGCGCTGCTGCCTGCCGTCGGTCCCGACGACCGCAAGCCGTTCAACGACGCCGGGGTCTGCCCGATTGACCGGCACGCCATGTCTCCACGCCAGCCGATGGGCGATCTTGCATCGGGCTGAGGCGAAGTTGCATGACCGATTGCGCGGATTGCTCACGCGCACGAACGCCGGCCCGGAATGGCAGGTCGAAATATAAATAAAACAAAAGCTTAAAGAGTGTATTTAAGCCGCTACCTGCTCCGCGAGGCGGCTGCTCAGGGCAGGTCGGAGCTGCCGATCAGGTAGGTATCGACGGCACGCGCCACGGCGCGTCCCTCGCGGATCGCCCAGACCACGAGGCTCTGCCCGCGGCGGCAATCGCCGGCGGCAAAGACGCCCTTGATGCTGGTCGAGTACTCGCCCTCGGCCGCTGCGATATTGCTGCGCGCATCGACGCCGACTGACATCTCCTTTAGCAGCGCCTGTTCGGGACCGAGGAAGCCCATGGCGAGCAACACGAGTTGCGCCGGGCGTGTCTTCTCGCTGCCGGCGACTTCGACGGGGGTCATCTGTCCCTGCGCGTTACGCCGCCAGCCGACATCCACCGTCACGATTTCCCGGACCTGTCCCTGGGCGTCGCCCACGAAGCGCGTCACGGTCGTGAGATAGCCGCGCGGATCCGCGCCGAACTGTGCCGCCGCTTCCTCCTGCCCGTAGTCCATGCGGTAGACGCGTGGCCACTCCGGCCAGGGATTGTCCTCGGCACGATCCGCCGGAGGCTTCGCCATGATTTCCAGTTGCGTCAGCGTGCGGCAGCTCTGGCGCATCGCCGTGCCGACACAGTCGGTGCCGGTGTCGCCGCCGCCGATCACGATCACGTCCTTGTTGCGGGCGTGGATCGGACTGGCATCCGGCGCGCCGGCGAGCAATGCCCTGGTGCTGGCCGTCAGGTAGTCCATGGCGAAGTGGATGCCCTTCAAGCCGCGGCCTTCCACAGGCAGGTCGCGCGGCTGCGTTGCACCGGTGCAGATGACCGTGGCATCGAAATCCTTGAGCAGCAGCATTGCCTCGACGTTGTCGCCTACGTTGGCATTGCAGATGAACTTGATGCCTTCCTCTTCCATCAACCGGATGCGGCGCTCCACGATCTCGCGCTTGTCGAGCTTCATGTTGGGAATGCCGTACATCAACAGGCCGCCGGGCCTGTCGTCGCGCTCGAGGACGGTCACGGCGTGGCCCGCGCGGTTCAACTGCGCGGCGGCGGCCAGTCCGGCCGGCCCTGAGCCGATCACGACGACCTTCTTGCCTGTCCGGTTCTTCGGCGGTTCAGGCAGGACCCAGCCTTCCTCCCAGCCGCGATCGATGATCGTGTTCTCGATGTTCTTTATGGTTACCGGCGGGGCGTTGATCCCGAGCACGCAGGAACCTTCGCAGGGCGCCGGGCAGACCCGGCCGGTGAACTCCGGAAAGTTGTTGGTGCGGTGGAGCCTGCCCAGTGCCTCGCGCCAGAGTCCGCGGTAGACCAGGTCATTCCACTCCGGGATGAGGTTGTTGATCGGGCAGCCGGCGGCGGCGCCGCTTATGATTTCCCCGGTCTGGCAGAAAGGTACGCCGCAATCCATGCAGCGCGCACCCTGCTGGCGCAGCCGCTTCTCGTCCATGTGGTGGTGGAATTCGGCCCAGTCAGCGATGCGTTCCCGCGGGCTGCGGTCCACCGGCGGCTCACGCAGGTACTCGATGAATCCTGTCGGCTTGCCCATGCTCAGTTACCACCGACGCGCGCCAGGTCGCGCGCGTTCTCCTCAAAGGCCACCATGATCGCCTCGTCGCCCGTGAGGCCCTGGTCGTGCGCGCGGCTGATGCAGGCGAGCATGCGCTGGTAGTCGCGCGGGATCACCTTGAGGAAACGACCGGCGGTCTTGTCCCAGGCTTCGAGCACCGCACGTGCCCGCTCGCTGCCGGTGTGGGCCAGATGCCGCTCGATCATCGTCTTGAGCGCGGCGATCTCTCCGGGATCCTGCAACGCTTCGGCACCTGCCATCTGGGTGTTCAGGTTCTCGCGGAAAGTGCCGGCCTCGTCGAGCACGTAGGCGATGCCGCCAGACATGCCGGCGCCGAAATTCCTGCCGGTCGGGCCGAGCACGACGACGCGCCCACCGGTCATGTACTCGCAGCCGTGGTCGCCGACGGCCTCGACGACGGCGTCTGCCCCGGAATTGCGCACGGCGAAGCGTTCACCGGCCATGCCGGCGATGTAGGCCTCGCCACCCGTCGCGCCGTAGAGGGCGACGTTGCCGACGATGATGTTCTCGGCCGCCCGGAAGGTCGACGTGAGGGGCGGGAACAAGGCGATGCGTCCGCCGGACAGTCCCTTGCCGCAGTAGTCGTTGGCATCGCCTTCGAGGGAAAAGGTCATGCCCTTCGGCATGAACGCGGCAAAGCTCTGGCCAGCCGATCCGGTGAACCTGATCCGGATCGTGTCGTGCGGCAGTCCCTTCGCGCCCCAGCGACGGGTTACTTCGCTGCCGGTGATGGTGCCGGCGACGCGGTTGACGTTGCGGATGGGCAAGTCGGCCGTGACGGTGGCGCCGCGCTCGATCGCGGGCTTGCAGATATCGAGCAGCCGGGTGACGTCCAGGGACTTCTCGATCCCGTGATCCTGCGGAATCTGGCAGTAGCGGCCCACGTCGGGTCCGAGGTCCGGCTGGTAGAGGATGTTGCTGAAGTCGAAGCCCTTCGCCTTCCAGTGGTCTATCGCCTTGCGCGGCTCCAGCCGGTCGACTCGTCCGATCATCTCGTTGAGGTTGCGGAAACCGAGTTCAGCCATCTGGCTGCGGACGTCCTCGGCAATGAAGCGCATGAAATTGACCACGTGCTCCGGTTTGCCGGCGAAGCGCTCGCGCAGGCGTGGGTCCTGCGTGGCGACACCGGCCGGACAGGTGTTCAGGTGGCAGACGCGCATCATGATGCAGCCGACGGCGACGAGCGGCGCCGTGGCAAAGCCGAACTCCTCGGCGCCGAGCAGTGCGGCGATCACGACATCGCGTCCGGTCTTCAGCTGGCCGTCCGTTTCGACCGTGATGCGGCTGCGCAGGTTGTTGAGCAGCAGCGTCTGGTGCGTCTCGGCAAGACCAAGCTCCCATGGGAGCCCGGCATGCATGACCGACGTCTGCGGTGAAGCGCCGGTACCGCCATCGTGGCCGCTGATCAGCACCACATCGGCGTGGGCTTTCGCCACGCCCGCCGCAATCGTGCCGACGCCGACCTCGGCCACCAGCTTGACGCTCACGCGCGCTTCGCGATTGGAATTCTTCAGGTCGTGGATCAGCTCGGCCAGGTCCTCGATGGAATAGATGTCGTGGTGCGGCGGCGGCGAGATCAGGCCGACGCCAGCGGTGGTATGGCGGGTCTTGGCGATCCACGGGTACACCTTGGTACCCGGCAGCTGGCCGCCTTCGCCGGGCTTGGCGCCCTGGGCCATCTTGATCTGCAGTTCCTTCGCGCTGACCAGGTACTCGCTGGTAACGCCGAAACGTCCGGACGCGACCTGCTTGATGGCCGAGTTCTTCGAGTCACCGTTGGCGAGTGGCTGGTAGCGTTCGGGATCCTCACCGCCTTCGCCCGTGTTCGACTTGCCGCCGATCCGGTTCATCGCGATGGCGAGGGTCTCATGCGCTTCCTTGCTGATCGAGCCGTAGGACATGGCGCCTGTCTTGAAGCGCTTCATGATGCTGTCGACCGGCTCGACTTCCTCGATGGGCACCGGCTTGCCCGGCACGAAATCCAGGAGGCCGCGCAGGGTGGCCTTCTGCTTCGACTGGTCGTCGACCAGTGCGGCGTAGGATCGGTAGGTCGCGTAGCTGCCCGTTCGCACAGCCTTCTGCAGGCGGTGGATCGACTCCGGGTTGAACAGGTGGTACTCGCCATCGGCCCGCCACTGGTACTGGCCACCGGCGGCTAGCGTCTGGCCGTCGACCTGCCGCTGCGGGAACGCAGCGCGGTGGCGCAGCAGCGATTCTCGAGCGATCACGTCGATGCCCATGCCGCCCACGCGCGACGCAGTCCAGGTGAAGTACTCGTCGATGACATCCTGGCGCAGGCCGACCGCCTCGAATACCTGGGCGCTGTGGTAGCTCTGCACGGCCGAGATGCCCATCTTGGACATGACCTTGATCACGCCCTTGGTTGCAGCCTTGACGAAGTTCTTGCAGGCGGTCTTCTGATCCAGGTTGGGCAGCAGGCCATCGCGGATCATGCCTTCGATCGTTTCGAAGGCCAGGTACGGATTGACAGCACTGCAACCGTAGCCGATCAGCAGCGCGAAATGATGGACTTCGCGGGCTTCACCCGTCTCAAGGACGATGCTCACCCGGGTGCGCAGCCCCTCTCGTATCAGGTAATGGTGCAGGCCCGCGACCGCCAGCAACGCCGGCAAGGCCGCCATGTCCCGGTTGACGCCGCGATCGCTGAGTATGAGTACGTTCAGGCCCTCGTCCTCGATCATCCGGCGCGCCCGCTCGCGGATTTCCTCGACGGCGGCAACGAGTCCCTTCTCGCCGCGCGCGACCCGGAACAGGCTCGGTATGACCCCGGCCCTGATGCCAGGCAGGTCCAGCCGGCGTACCTTCGCGAACTGCTCGTTCGTCAGCACCGGGGCCGGCAGTTCCAGCCGGCGACAGTCCGCCGGCTGCGGCTCGAGCAGGTTGCCCTCCGACCCCAGCCAGACTTCGGATGCCGTGATGATTTCCTCGCGGATGCAGTCGATCGGCGGATTCGTGACCTGTGCGAAGAGCTGCTTGAAGTAGTCGAACAGCAACCGCGGCTTCGACGACAGCACCGCCAGTGGTGTGTCGTTGCCCATGGAGCCGACGGCCTCGACGCCGTCGCGCGCCATCGGCGCGATCAACAGTCGCTGGTCCTCGAAGGTGTAGCCGAAGGCAATCTGCCGCTGCAGCAGCGTGTCGTGGTCCGGCGCCGGCGCTTCGGGCGCCTGCGGCAGTTTCTCCAGGTGGATCAGGTGCGCGTTGAGCCACTGACGGTAGGGCCGCTCGCTGGCGACCTGCGCCTTGATTTCGGCATCATCGACGATACGGCCGAGTTCGGTGTCGACGAGGAACATGCGGCCTGGCTGCAGCCGGCCCTTGGTGACGACCCGTTCCGGCGGGATGTCGAGAACGCCGGCTTCCGACGCCATGACGACCAGGCCGTCGCGGGTGACGTAGTAGCGCGAGGGCCGCAGGCCATTGCGGTCGAGCACGGCGCCGATGCGCGTGCCGTCGGTGAACGCGATGGAGGCAGGACCGTCCCACGGCTCCATGAGGCTCGAGTGGTATTCGTAGAAGGCGCGCTTCGCGTCATCCATCCCGGTGTGGTTGGACCAGGGCTCCGGGATCATCATCATGATCGCGTGCGGCAACGAGCGGCCGGCCAGCACGAGCAGCTCGAGCACGTTGTCGAACATCGCCGAGTCGCTGCCGTTCGGATTCACGATCGGCGGGATCTTCTGCATGTCCTCGCCGAAGATCTCGGAGGAGAAGCGGGCCTCCCGCGCCTTCATCCAGTTGATGTTTCCGCGCAGCGTGTTGATCTCGCCGTTGTGGGCGAGGTAGCGGTAGGGATGCGCGCGGTCCCAGCTCGGGAAGGTGTTGGTCGAGAACCGCGAATGCACCAGGGCAAGAGCCGTCTCCATCGTGGAATCGAGGAGATCGGGGAAGTACTCGGTGAGCTGCTGTGTCAGCAACATGCCCTTGTAGACGATCGTCTTGAAGGACAGGCTGCACATGTACCAGTGTTCCGCGCCGTCGAGCGTCGAGGTGCGGATCTCGTTGTAGGCGCGCTTGCGGATGACGTAGAGCTTGCGCTCGAAGGCCAGGTCGTCCTTCAGCTGCGGGTCGCGCCCGATGAATGCCTGGCGGACGAACGGCTCCGACGACCGCGCCGTGTCGCCCAGCGTCTTGTTGCTCGTCGGGACGGTGCGCCAGCCGAGAAAACTCTGGCCTTCGGACTGGACGATCTGCTCGAAGCGCTGCTCGAGCTTGCGCCGCTTCGAAACGTCGCGAGACAGGAACACCAGGCCGCAGCCGTATTGCCCGGGCGCAGGCAGCTCGATGTGCGCAGCGCCAGCCACTTTGGCAAGGAAGCGGTGCGGCATCTGCAGCAGCACGCCGGCGCCGTCGCCGGTGTTGACCTCGCAACCGCAGGCACCGCGATGGTCCAGGTTGCGCAGCACCTGGATGGCCTGCGCAAGTATCTGGTGCGACGACCTGCCCTTGATGTCGACGACGAAGCCGACTCCGCAGGCTTCGTGCTCGAACGCAGGGTCGTAGAGGCCTTGCCGCGCCGGGGGCAGTGCCCGGCCCGGCCGGGTGTTGTGTTCGGATGCTGTCATGGTGGGGGTAGCCGGCGATTATGGAAACACCGACGTTCCAGCCCACCAGTTTACGGGGGCGGCGAGCAGACGAAAAGACGAAAATCGCCGTGAGGTGCGCGAATCGCGCCAGACGGCGGGCTGCGGTCGGGCTCAGCCGAGGCGTGCCAGCCGCTCGACCTGATCGCTCAGCTGGCGTATCTCGGTCTCGGTGGCGCGGAGTTTCTCGCGTTCCTTCTCGACGACGCCAGCCGGCGCGTTGCCGGCGAACGCCGGATTGTCGAGCTTTGCCAGCACCCGCGCGCGGTCGCCCTCGGCCTTCGCCAGGCTCTTGCGCAGCCGGTCGCGCTCGGCGGCGACATCGATCAGGCCGGCCATCGGCACCAGGATGCGCGTGTCGCCGAGTAGCGCGGTCGCGCAGACCGGTGGCTCACCGCCGTCGAGAACCGTGATGCTCTCGAGCCGCGCCAGCTGGCGGAGCCAGGCCCCGTGGTTCCTTGTGCGCTCCCGGTCTGCGGATGAGGCTGCCTGCACCAGCACCGGCAGCAGGCGCGACGGCGGGATGTCCATTTCGCCGCGGATCTGCCGGATGCCCAGGACAAAACCCTGCAGCCACTCCAGGTCCGCTTCCGCGTCGTCGTCGGCGGGAAAAGCCGCGGCGTCGGGGTAGGGCTGAAGCATGATGCTGGGCCCGGCAGTTCCGGCCAGTGTCGCCACCCGCGACCAGAGCTCCTCCGTGATGAACGGCATCAACGGATGGAGCGCGCGCAGCAGTGACTCGAGCATCGTGACCAGGTTGTGCCTGGTTGCCGCCTGCTCCCCGGCAGACGCGCCCTGGCCCTGCAGGATGGGCTTGGTCAGTTCCAGGTACCAGTCGCAGTACTCGTTCCAGGTGAACTCGTACAGCGCGCGAGCTGCAAGGTCGAAGCGGTAGGCCGCGATCTCCGCCTGCACGACCTCGAGCGCGCGACCGAAGCGCGAGCGTATCCAGCGGTCGGCGATCCCTGCCGGAGCGGGCGCCACCGGCTTGCCGTCCACGCTCATCAGGACATAGCGGCTCGCGTTCCACAGTTTGTTGCAGAAATTCCGGTAGCCTTCGATGCGGTTCAGGTCGAAGCGGATGTCGCGCCCGGTGCTCGCGAGAGCTGCAAACGTAAAGCGCAGCGCGTCCGCGCCGAATTCCGGTATGCCCTGCGGGAACTGCTTGCGGGTGGCCTTCTCGATCTTCGGCTTCAGGTGCGGCTGCATCAGGCCGCTCGTGCGCTTCGCCACCAGGCTTTCGAGGTCGATGCCGTCGATGAGGTCGAGGGGGTCGAGGATGTTGCCCTTCGACTTCGACATCTTCTCGCCATGCTCGTCGCGGATGAGCCCGGTGATGTACACCTGCCGGAACGGCACGTCGCCGGCGAACTTCAGGCCCATCATGATCATGCGGGCCACCCAGAAGAAAATGATGTCGAATCCGGTGACGAGCACGCGGGTTGGATAGAAGCTGCGCAAGGCCGCAGTGTCGGCAGGCCAGCCGAGCGTCGAGAACGGCCAGAGCGCGGACGAGAACCAGGTGTCGAGCACGTCTTCGTCCTGGCGCAGTGAAAGCTCCGGCGGCAGGCTGTGACGTCGGCGCACCTCGGCCTCGCTGCGGCCGACGTATACCTTGCCGGCCTCGTCGTACCACGCCGGCACGCGATGGCCCCACCAGAGCTGGCGGCTGATGCACCAGTCCTGGATGCTGTGCATCCACTGGAAATAGGTCTTGGCCCAGTTCTCGGGCACGAAGCGGATCGCGCCGCTCTCGACGGCGGCGATGGCCGGCGCGGCGAGCGGAGCGATCTTCACGTACCACTGGTCGGTGAGCCAGGGCTCGAGAACCGCGTTACTGCGGTCGCCGCGCGGGATCTGCAGGTTGTGTGCATCGACATGATCGACGAAGCCCGCCGACTCGAGTGCGGCAACGATGCGCTGGCGAGCTTCGAAGCGGTCGAGGCCGACGAATTCGGCCGGTATCTCGCCGGGAGGCAGGGCTCCTGCGGGCGTGTCGCCGGTCGTGATGCGGGCGTCGCGGTCGAAAACATTGATGAGCGGGAGCCCGTGCCGCCGGCCGACCTCATAGTCGTTGAAGTCGTGTCCGGGCGTGATCTTCACGCAACCCGATCCGAATTCCAGCTCCACGTACTCGTCGGCGATTACCGGCACCAGGCGGCCGGTGAGCGGCAGGCGCACCTGCCGGCCGACGAACCGGCCGTAGCGTTCGTCCGCCGGGTGTACGGCCACCGCCGTGTCGGCCAGCATGGTTTCCGGACGCGTCGTGGCGACGACGAGATGGCCCGAGCCATCGGCCAGCGGGTAGCGCAGGTGCCAGAGATGTCCGCTTTCGGGTTCCGACAGTACCTCCAGGTCGGAGAGGGCCGTATGCAGCACCGGGTCCCAGTTGACCAGTCTCTTGCCGCGATAGATCAGGCCTTCCTCGTGCAGCCGGACGAATACCTCGGTAACCGCCGTCGACAGGTCGTCGTCCATGGTGAAGCGGTCGCGCGACCAGTCGACCGAATTGCCGAGCCGCCGCATCTGGCGGGAAATGGTGCCACCCGACTGTTCCTTCCATTCCCAGACACGCGCGACGAATGCTTCGCGGCCGATCTGCTCGCGATTCATTCCAGCCGCGTTCAACTGGCGCTCCACGACCATCTGGGTCGCGATGCCGGCATGGTCTGTCCCGGGCTGCCAGAGGGCGCGGTGGCCACGCATGCGGTGGTAGCGGGTGAGGCAGTCCATCAGCGTGTGCTGGAATGCATGGCCCATGTGCAGGGTACCTGTCACATTGGGCGGCGGGATCATGATGCAGTAGGCCGGGCCGCTGCCTGTCGGTGCGAAATAGCCCGACCGTTCCCAGTTCTCGTAGATCTGCCGCTCGATGGCGGCCGGCTGATAGGTTTTTTCCAGTAACACGCCCGGGGCCTTCCTTGCCGATCAGCGCCGCTCGGTATCGCGCGCCCGCAGCTCGCTTAAGTGCTCGCTGACGACGTCATCGATCATGCTCGGCAGTTCGGCGCGCAACCGGCCGATGACGTCGGCGAACAGGTTCGCTTCCATTTCGCGCAGCGCCTCGTGCAGCAGGCGTTCCATGAGCGCATAACCCTCCGTCGAGATGCGGTCCTGCAGTTCGCGCAATTCCTCGTCGGTGATCGAAAAATGCGCTGGCAGATCCGGGTCTGCCGGCTGCAGCACGATGTCGGTGAGAACCGGGATCTGCTTCTCCGTCATGACTGCACTCCGATGCTGTGGGTCTCCGGCCTGCAGCCGCGCTCGCGATAGAGCCTGAAGTGCTCGCGACCGTTGCGCCTCACGGCGTCGCTTGCGTCGATGACTTCGGCGATGCGCGGAAATCGCTCGAAGAACTCCGGCACTTCGTCGGCCAGGTTGATCAGCAGGTCGGCGCCGGGCGGGGCATTGCTGCCATGACCGATGGTAATCGGTGAATTTCCGGCCGCGCCCGGCCCGATCACTTCATGCGGCACGAAGCTGCCCTGGCGAAACGTCCACAGCAGCGTATCGATATCGGATGCGACAGCGGCGGTCGTGGCATGCACGTGGACCCGCTGGTGCAGCAGCCATGCCTTCTCTGCCAGCCTGCAGGTGAAACGCAGGCGGGTGGCGGGATCGTCGGCCGCCAGGACGTAGAAGTCGACGCGATTGGGCGATGACACGGATCGATGCCTGCGCTCCGCTGTGGTCTCTACAGGCCGCTCAGGTATTCGACCAGCAGCGCCACCGGCCGGCCCGTGCTGCCTTTCTGGGGCGATGTGGCCCAGGCTGTGCCGGCCACATCGAGGTGCGCCCATGGCGTATCGCCAACGAATCTCGACAGGAACGCTGCCGCCGTGATCGTGCCGGCATCCCGTCCGCCGATATTCGCGACATCCGCGAAGGAACTCTTCAGCTGGTCCATGTATTCCTCGCCGAGCGGCAGTCGCCACGCCGGATCACCGGCTTCGTCTCCCGCCGCCAGCAGGGCGGCGGCGAGCGGGTCGGAGTTCGACAGCAGGCCGCTGCGGACTTTGCCGAGCGCGACGACGCAGGCACCGGTCAGAGTGGCCACGTCGATCATCGCCGCCGGCTTGAAGCGCAGTCCGTAGGTCAGTGCATCGCAGAGGATCAGCCGCCCCTCGGCATCGGTGTTCAGGATCTCGATGGTCTGGCCCGACATGGACCGGACGATGTCGCCCGGACGTGTCGCCGCGCCGCCGGGCATGTTCTCGCATGTCGGCACGAGACCGACCACGTTAAGCGCAAGAGCGAGCTCTGCGACTGCCTGCATGACGGCGATGACGGCGCCCGCGCCGCTCATGTCGTACTTCATTTCGTCCATCTGCGGACCGGGCTTCAGCGAGATTCCGCCGGTGTCGAAAGTGATGCCCTTGCCGACGAGCACAACCGGCGCGCTGGATGCGGCGGCGCCCTGGTAACGCATGACGATGAACTGGGCCGGCAGCCGGCTGCCGGCCGTTACGGCGAGCAGCGAACCCATGCCCAGGCGACGCATGCGTGCCTCGCTCAGCACCTCTACCCGCAACTTGCGCTGACCGCGGGCGATACGGCGCGCCTCCTGCGCCAGGTAGGCGGGCGTACAGATGTTCGGCGGCAGGTTGCCGAGGTCTCGCGCAAGCGACTGCGCATGGGTAAGCGCCAGGCCCGCTGTGATTCCGCGGCGCATGGCGGCGGCATCGGCCGGGGCAGCGCCCAGTTCGATCCTGGCAACCTTGTTCTTGCTGCCGGTGCTGGCGGCCGGCTTGCCCTTCATGGCGGTGAAACAATAGCTGGCATCGTTCCAGCACTCGACCGAAACGCGCGCACGGCGGCTTGCATCGGTGTCGCGCACGTCGACTGTCGCGAGGTAGCTCGCGGCGGCGGCGGCGTTGATCCGGGTCAGGGCATGGGCCGCGCTGCGCGACGCCTTGCGGAACGCCTTGCGATCTAGCTTGGCAGCGACGCCCATTCCGACGAGCAGCACGCGCGGCGTGGCGACGC
Organism: Gammaproteobacteria bacterium; assembly: GCA_016874095.1. Classification (GTDB taxonomy): domain Bacteria; phylum Pseudomonadota; class Gammaproteobacteria; order Steroidobacterales; genus QUBU01. The sequence goes on from VGVH01000013.1 coordinate 42,542, forward strand.
GCGAAACCGCAGGCAGCAGCAGTGTCTCCCCGGTCTCGCCACGGAAGTCGCCGGAACGCAGGATCGCGGAGATCTGCCCGCGTGATGTGCGGTCGACGGCGGCGGTCGCCGCGGGCAGCGGACCGGCACTGAATGCCGGCAGTACGAGGCAACCCGCCTTCAGGCGTGATGCATCACGAGTGGTAACCGAGAATCGCATCCTGGAGAACTCCCTTCTGCACGCTGCGGCTTGACCTTTCTTCGGATGCGGCCGGATCATGGCCGGGGCGCCGTCCGGCATGAGTCAGCCGTGCAGTTCCTTTAGTGTAGCGGAGGGGAGGAATTTCTGGCTTCGATTCTTCAGCGCTACCTCCTGCGGGAAACGGCACAGACCTGGCTGGTCGTGACAGCGGTCCTGCTGCTCATACTCATCGCCAACCAGTTTGCCCAGGTTCTCGGCGATACGGCGGCCAACAAGCTGCCGCGCGAGGCGTTGCTCCTCGTCCTCGGGCTGACCTCGATCCAGTACCTGACGATCCTCGTGCCGGTCGGGTTGTTCCTGTCCATCCTGATGGCGCTCGGCAGGCTGTACCGGGACAGCGAGATGTATGCCGTGCTGGCCGGCGGTGGCGGCCCGGGCCAGATCTGCCGGCCGTTGATGCTGTTCACAGCGGTGCTGGCGCTGTGCGTGGGCTGGATTGCAGTCGAGTTGTCGCCGGCGGCCGTGCGCGAGGTGAAGACACTGGCGCGACAGGCTCGTGAGAGGGCGGACCTGAGCGTCATGGAGGCCGGGCGCTTCGTGACCTTCGGTCAGGCCGGTGCCGTCGTCTACGCGGAGGAGGTGACACCCGACGGCCGCCTGCGCAATGTCTTCGTCGAAAGACGTGGCGATTCCGGTGTGGAAATCATCGTTGCGGCCGAGGCCCATCAGGTAGAAACCGCTGATCCCGACGTGCGGATGCTGACCTTCAGCGATGGCAGGCGCTACGAAGGCATGCCGGGCGAAGCCCGCTTCCGCGTCGTGCAATTCGTCCGGCACGGCATTCCCTATGCATTGCCGGACGCCAATTCCGCCGAGTCGCAACCCGAGTCGCGACCGCTGTCCGACCTGCTGGCCTCCGCAGACCCGGCGGATCGCGCCGAATTGCAGTGGCGCCTGTCAGTGCCGTTGATGGCGCTCGTGCTTGGCCTGCTGGCGGTGCCGCTCGCCAACTCGTCGCCGCGGCAGGGCCGTTACGCCGGGCTCGGCGTGGGTGTGCTGGTCTACATCACCTACGCCAACCTGCTGGGCGCATCGAAGGTATGGGTCGAACGCGAGCAGGTGCCGCCGTACGTGGGCATGTGGTGGGTGCATGCGCTGTTCCTCGCGGCGGCGCTTTTTCTCCTGTGGCGGCGCTTCGGTGTGCGCAGGGCCGGGCGGCTACCGGCATGAAACTGGTCCGCGGCTATCTGGGGCGCTCCCTGTTCGCGACCACGGGACTGGTGCTCGCTGTGCTGCTGTCGCTCGGTCTTTTCATCGAGTTCGTCGGCCAGCTGGACGACGTCGGTGTCGGCGCGTTCGGGATATTGCAGGGCTTCGCCTACGCGCTCATGAAAACGCCGGACATGGCGTTCCGGATGCTGCCCATGGCCGTGCTGCTCGGCGCCTTGCTCGGCTTCGGTGCGCTGGCGGGAGCGAGCGAGCTGGTGGCTTTGCGAGCCGCGGGTGCTTCCCCGTTCGCGCTCGGTCGCGCAGTCATCGCTGCAAGCGCGGTCCTGGCGCTCGTCGGCTTCAGTCTCGGCTTCCAGCTCGCCCCCCCGCTCGAGCGTTTCTCGCGGCAGTACCGCACGTTCTCCATGCACGGCCCGTCCGGCCTCGCCAGCAGCGAGTCGGCCTGGGTCCGGGACGGAAACGTCATCATGAATATGAGCCAGCTCGGGGATCCGTCGCAGATGAGCGGCGTCTGGCTGTTCCGGTGGAAGGGGCCTGGCGAGATCGAAAGCGTTGCCCGTGCCGATTCCGCCAGTCTCAGCGACGGCGACGAGTGGACCTTGCAGAACTATGCGGAAACCCGCTTCGCGGAGAGCGGCACATCCGTCCGACGCGAGCGGCGGTATGCCGAAAACACGGGGCTCAGCGCCGACCTGCTCGGCCTGTCGGTCGTGCGATCCGAAGCCCTGAGCGGAATAGCCCTCTGGCGTTACATCCGCTATCTGCGCCACAACGCCCTGGACTCGCGTCGCTACGAGGTCGAATTCTGGGGCCGTGTTGCCACCGTTTGCGCGATACCGTTCATGGCCGTGCTTGCATTGGCTCTTGCCTTTGGCCAGCTGCGCCGAGTGGGCACGGGCGCCCGCATGCTGGTGGGCATCGTCATCGGGCTCGCTTATTTCCTGTTGAGCCGCAGCCTCGCCGACGGTGGTGAAGTGTTCGATCTTAACCCGGTGCTGGTGGGCTGTGCGCCAACACTGCTGCTGGCGATCGTCGCGGGAGTGATGCTGGCGCGAGCGCGTTAGCGGCCTTCGGCCCTGACTACGATTGTCCCGCTCAACCGGTCGTGGAGGGCGCGCCCATCGCGGCTGGCGAGCATCCAGAGCAGGCCAGCACCCGCCGGAGCATTGGTTGCGATGGCTGCGACCAGCCGCACGACGGCGCGACCCGGTTTCAAAGTGCCATCGAGAGATACGACACGCAGCTTCCAGGTGCGCATGCCGGGCGTCTGCCCCCCGGCGGACCAGAAGCCGATGAAGTAAGCCGCAGCCTGCGCCAGCACCAACGCCTGGAACCAGCGCTCGCCGGCAGGAACGGCCTCGCCGGCGCGCGACACCACGACGCCGAAGGACGTCGCCATGACGACCCCGGTGAGAACCAGCAGGTCATAGCAGAGCGCGGCCAGCCGGCGCAGCAAGGCAGGAAGTGCGGCGAAACGCATGATTGGCGCTCCCTATGGGAATCGAACCCATGTTTCAGCCTTGAGAGGGCCGCGTCCTGGACCGCTAGACGAAGGGAGCCGGGGATACGGGCGCTGCCCGCCGCTCGAGCGGGCTGCTATTATAGGTTTCGAATTCCATCCCACAAGCCGGACGTCGTATTGACGGAATCAGCACAGCCACAGCCCGCAGTGCCTCGCATCATCTCCCGGTCCGAGCACTCCATCTCCAGGGCTGACATCTCGCGGAACGCACTCAAGGTTCTTTATCGTCTGAAGGATGCTGGCTACCAGGGTTTCCTGGTCGGCGGAAGCGTGCGCGACCTGCTGCTCGGTCGCCGCCCGAAGGACTTCGACGTCGCCACGGATGCGCATCCCGAGGACGTGCGGGCGCTGTTCGGCAACAGCCGCCTGATCGGTCGCCGTTTCCGCCTGGCGCACATCCGTTATGGTGGCGAGATCATCGAGGTGGCGACATTTCGTGGCGTCGGCAACGAGGAGGACGGTGGAGCCGAACGGCAGGTGTCGGCGGAGTCCGGTCGGCTGTTGCGCGACAACGTCTATGGAACGATCGAGGAAGACGTCTGGCGGCGCGACTTCACCGCGAACTCGCTCTACTACAACATCGCCGATTTTTCGGTCTGGGATTTCACCGGCGGATTCACGGACATCCAGGCCCGCCAGCTCAGGATGATCGGCATCCCGGAAGCCCGCTTCCGCGAAGACCCGGTCCGCATGCTGCGCGCAGCGCGCTTCGCGGCAAAGCTCGGTTTCTCGATGGATACAACAGTTGCCGACGAGATCGTTTCGTTGGGCGGACTCCTCGACGGCGTCCCTCCCGCGAGGCTGTTCGACGAGTTCCTGAAGCTGTTTCAGTCCGGTCATGCGCTGGCGAGCTATCACGAGCTGCAGCGATACGGGCTCTTTCCGCGGCTGTTCCCGGCGACGGCAGCATGGATGGGTCCGGGTGGCGATTCGCGCTCGAGGTTCATCGAGGACGCGCTGCGAAACACGGATCAGCGTGTCGCCGACGACCGGCCGGTCACGCCGATGTTCCTGATCGGTGTCTTTCTCTGGGGCGCCGTCGCCGAACGCGCGGCCCAGCTTGCCGCCGGCGGCATGTCGGATTACCAGGCGCTTGCCAACGCGGCCGCCGAACTGGCGCGCGACCAGGCGGAGCGCATAGCAATGCCGAAGCGGTTCTCCATCCCCATGCGCGAGATGCTGCAACTGCAGGCGCGATTCGACCTGACACGCGGTGCGCGCGCACTCGCTTTCCTCGAGAGCGATCGTTTCCGCGCCGCCTACGATCTGTATCTCCTGCGCGCCCGGGTTGGCAATGCCGACCCGGCAATCGCTGACTGGTGGACGCGCCTGCAGGAATTGCCGGCGGACCAGCGCCGTCAGGCGCTCGGCGTCGGCAGGAGCGGCGGCGGCGACGGCGACGGCACCCCACGACGCCCCCGCCGGCGTCGTCGCGGCCATCGTCGCGTGCGCGAGGATGCGCCGGAAACCCAGCCGGACCTCCAGCCGGGCGTCTGAGCGGCTGCGCAACCCCGCGACCGGACGCATGGTGAAGCCGCGCGAGTGGACGCCCGCATACGTCGGGCTTGGCAGCAACCTCGACGAGCCGCTGCAACAGATCGCCGCGGCGCTGGCGGCGATCGCCAGGCTGCCCGACACCCGCGTCGAATGCCGGTCGAGGCTATTTCGCAATCCGCCGTTCGGCGTCACCGATCAGCCCGACTTCGTGAACGGCGTCGCCGGAGTGTTGACCGGGCTGCCTCCGATCGAACTGCTCCGCTGCCTGAAGCGTATCGAGCAATCGCAGGGGCGCGATCCTGCAGGCCCGCGCTGGGGCCCGCGGACCATCGACCTCGATCTGCTGATGCATGGGGCGTGGCGCATCGACAGCCCTGACCTGGGCTTGCCGCACCCGGGCATTGCCCGGCGAAATTTTGTATTGTTCCCCCTGCTGGAGATTGCACCGACGCTGGAAGTCCCGGGAGTGGGATCGCTCTCGTCCCTGGCAGCAGCGCTGGATGCGGGCGGTCTCGTGGCGGTCGGCTGACAGATGGCGCGGGCGCGCCCGCCGCGACGACAACAAGAACAGAAGGCGGCATGGGCCACAGGCGCTACATCGTCATCGAAGGACCGATCGGCGTCGGCAAGACGAGTCTGTCGCGCCGTCTTGCCGAGTCCCTGGACGCCGAACTCATGCTCGAGGAGGCGGAATTCAATCCGTTCCTCGAGCGGTTCTATCGCGATCCCCGCGGTGCCGCACTGCCGACCCAGTTGTACTTCCTGTTTCAGCGGTATCGGCAGGTCGAGAAGCTGCGCCAGCCGGACATGTTCAATTCCACGCTGGTCGCGGACTTCATGGTCGAGAAGGACCGGATGTTCGCCGAGATCAATCTGGATCGGCATGAGCTCGCCCTGTACGAGCGGGTGCATGAGTCCCTCGATATAGAACCGCCGGTGCCGGATCTTGTCGTCTACCTGCAGGCGCCGGTCGATACCCTGCTGTTTCGGATCGCGAGGCGCGGCATCGCCTTCGAGCAGCGCATGAACAGGCGGTACCTCGAACGTCTCGCGGAGTCGTATTCGCGGTTCTTTCATTCCTACGATGCAGCGCCGCTGCTGATCGTGAACGCTGCCACCATCGATCCGGTGCACAACGAGGACCACTTCGCGCTCCTGCTGGCCGAAATCGACAGGGTCCGCAGTGGCAGGCACTTCTTCAATCCGGTGGCGGCCGCGCTGGCCTGAGTCCGGGCAAACGACGGGAATCCACAGTGGTATACAAGCAGCTCGAACAGCGGGGAATGCCGCAGCCGCCGGTAACGGTGTCGACGTTACGCGCCATGAAGAGCGCGGGCGAGCCGATTGCCTGCCTCACCGCCTATGACGCGAGTTTCGCTTTCCTCGTTGACGAGGCCGGCGCCGATCTCGTGCTTGTCGGGGATTCACTCGGGATGGTGGTGCAGGGCCACGACACCACGGTGCCCGTTACCGTTGCCGACATCATCTATCACTCGCGCAGCGTGGCGCGCGGCTTGCGCCGCGCCTTCCTTGTCGCGGACATGCCGTTCATGAGCTACACCACCCCTGTACAGGCGCTCGACAATGCCGTACGCCTGATGCAGGAAGGCGGCGGAATGATGGTCAAGCTCGAGGGCGGGGCCGGGCAGGTGCGCATCGTGGAACACCTCGCGAAACACGACATTCCCGTATGCGCCCATATCGGCCTGAAACCGCAGTCGGTCCACAAGGTTGGCGGCTTTCGGGTCCAGGGTCGCGACGGGGCCCAGGCGCGACAGATGCTCGATGATGCGCGCGCACTGGAAAACGCCGGGGCTGACATCGTACTGCTCGAGTGCGTACCCAGCGAGGTCGGCAAGGCCGTGCGCGACTCCGTCGCTGTGCCGGTCATCGGCATCGGCGCAGGTCCGCACGTCGATGGGCAGATACTCGTCCTTTACGATGCGCTTGGCGTTACGCAAGGGCGCGTGCCCCGTTTCGTCCGCAACTTCATGGAAGGAGCGGGCTCGCTCGCCGACGGCTGCGCGAGCTACGTACGTGCGGTCAAGGACCGCAGCTACCCGTCTCCACAGCACTGCTTTTCCTGAGCCGCAGCGGACTGCCGATGCAATTCCTCCGTGATGCCGGCGCAGTGAGGCGCACCGTCGCCGCCTGGTCGGCGGCGGGTGACAGCGTGGCGCTGGTGCCGACCATGGGCAACCTGCATGCAGGCCACATCGCTCTGGTCGAGGCTGCGCGCCGCCGGGTGGCCCGCGTGGTCGTGAGCATCTTCGTCAATCCGACGCAGTTCGGTCCGCGGGAGGATTTCGCAGCCTATCCCCGCACCCTGCCTGCCGATCGGCGTCTGCTCGGCGCGGCCGGCGCCGATCTCCTGTTCGCCCCCGGCGTAAAGGCGCTGTATCCACACGATACGCACCGTGCCGTGACGGTCTCGGTTCCCGGATTGTCGGGCGAGCTGTGCGGGGCCAGTCGGCCCGGGCATTTCGACGGCGTCTGTTCCGTCGTGCTGCGGCTGCTGAACGTCGTGCGGCCCGAAGTCGCGCTGTTTGGCGAAAAGGATTTTCAGCAACTGGCCATACTGCGCCGGCTGGTGGCCGACCTGCAGGTGCCGGTCGCCATGGCGTGTGTCGCCACAGTGCGCGAGCCGGATGGGCTCGCCATGAGTTCGCGCAACCAGTACCTCACTCCGGCTGAGCGGTCTGTTGCCCCGTTGCTGGCCGAGACGCTGCGCGATTGCGCGAAGAGGATTGCGGCCGGGCGCAAGGACTATGCCCGGCTCGAACGGGATGCCGTGAGGCGGCTGCGAGCCGGCGGATTCCGTCCCGACTACGTGGCGGTGCGCACAGCGAACGACCTCGCGCGCCCCGGTCCGGACGACAGGCGCCTGCGTGTGCTGGCTGCGGCCTGGCTCGGCCGGGCGAGGCTCATCGACAACGTGCCGGTGAGCGCTGGCAGTCGTCGCTAATGGTCAGCCCGCTGGCGTTCGAGCGCCCAGCCGACGTGCTCCCGCACCAGCGCCGACGGATGATCGGCACGCGCCGCCAGAGCTTCGCGCGCCTGGCGTGAGCGCGGCGCGTTGCCGAGTGCCACTGCGAGGTTCCGCAACCAGCATTCGTAACTCACGCGCCGCAAGGCGCTGCCCTCGGTGCGGACCGCCCATGTGGACTCGTCCCAGCCGAACAGTTCAATGAGTGCTGCCGTAGCCAGGCCGTGACGCGGGGCGAAGCCGGGCTCGGCACTCTGCTGCGCGAACTTGTTCCACGGACAGTACAGCTGGCAGTCGTCGCAGCCGAAAATCCGATTGCCGATGCGCTCGCGCAGGGGCGGCGGAATGGATCCCGTGTTTTCTATGGTGAGCCACGAGATGCAGCGGCGTGCATCGAGCACGTAGGGCGCCACGATCGCGCCCGTCGGGCAGACATCGATGCAGGCACGACAGCTGCCGCAGTGATCGGCGGCGGGTTCGTCCACCGGCAGCGGCAGGTCGGTGTAGATCTCGCCCAGGAAGAACCACGAACCGGCCTCGCGATTGATGAGGTTGGTGTGTTTGCCTATCCAGCCGAGCCCTGCAAGCTGGGCCAGCGGTTTCTCCATCACCGGTCCGCTGTCGACGAACGCCCGATACCCGAACGGGCCGATTTCCGCTGCAATCCGTTCCGCAAGTTTCTGCAGCCTGGGCCTGAGAACGCGGTGGTAGTCGCGCCCGAGCGCATAGCGCGAGATCCAGGCGAGATCGCCGTCGCGGGCCACTGTCCTTGCAGGCGAGGCTTCCTCCCGCCAATAGTCCATCCGGGCCGAGATCACGCGGATCGTGCCGGGCACGACGAGCGCTGGATTGCCGCGCTGGTCGGCCTGCGCCGCGAGCCAGTCCATGTCGGCGTTGTAACCCAGGGCGATCCAGTCGCGCAGGCGCTCGGCCGCGCCGGCCGGTTCCGCCATGGCGACTCCAACCTGCTGGAAACCGAGTTCCTGGCCGAACCGGCGAATGCGCTCGCGGAGGTCTGCGTAGGATCGTTGCAAGTCGGGCGCCGGGCGGCAGCGGAGCGGCCAGTATAATCCGCGCATGTCCGTCACTACCCAGCACGCATACGCGCCGGCGCAGGTGAAGGAGTTCGATCGGATAGCGATCGAGGAGCGGCACGTTCCCGCATACGAACTCATGTGCCGTGCCGGCGAGGCTGTCGTCCATCACACGAGGCGCCAGCTTCCCGGTGCTGCCCGCTGGCTCGTGCTGTGCGGTGTCGGCAATAACGCGGGCGACGGTTACGTCATAGCGCGTCTGGCGCTTTCAGCTGGCAGGCAGGTGGTGGTCGCGGCGATGGACGACGCGTCGCCTGCGACTGGCGCAGCGGCGCAAGCGTGGCGCGAATTCGTCGCAGCCGGCGGCAGCGCGATCCGGTTTCATCCATCCCTGCTCGATACTGCCGATGTGGTGATCGACGCACTGATCGGCACCGGGCTCAATCGCCCGCTAGACAGCGCATGGCGAGCAGCGGTGGAAGCGGTCAATGCGTCCGGCCGGCCGGTGATCGCGGTCGATGTGCCGAGCGGACTGGATGCGGGCACCGGCGCCGTGCACGGCGCCGCGATACGCGCAGCCGCCACCGTCACGTTCATCGCGCTGAAGCAGGGGTTCTATCTCGGATCCGGCCCTGACTTTACCGGCCGCATCGTGCTCGACACGCTGGGCGTCGGCGCCGATGTGCGCTCCGATGCACGCCCGGCGTTCCAGCTGGTGGGGGATGCCGATCGGCGCCGGGTCCTCGCGCATCGTTCCCGCACCGCACACAAGGGCGATTTCGGTCACGTGCTGGTGGTCGGTGGCAATGACGGCATGGCCGGTGCCGTTCGTCTTGCGGCCGAGGCCGCCCTGCGCGCTGGTGCCGGGCTCGTGAGCGTGGCAACGAGGGCGCGACACGCCGCCGCGCTGGCGGCGGCTCGTCCTGAACTCATGTGTCGCGGCATCGATGGCGCTGCGGATCTCGCGCCACTGATCGAGCGGGCAACCGTCATCGCGATCGGGCCCGGGCTGGGTCGTGACCTGTGGGCTTTCCGCCTGTTCGAGCAGGTGCTCGCCTCGCAGCGACCGCTCGTCATCGATGCCGATGCCCTGAATCTGCTGGCGGCGCGGCCTAGAGCCGTCGCCAATGCGGTGCTGACACCGCATCCGGGCGAAGCGGGGCGGCTGCTCGGGATGGACGCCGCCAGGGTGCAGGCTGGGCGGCTGGCAGCGCTGGATGCGCTTGCGAGTCGCTACCACGGTGTCGTCGTACTGAAGGGCCGGGGCACGCTCATCGGCCAGGCGGGCGCAGTGCCGTTTCTGGTCGATGCCGGCAATCCGGGCATGGCCACCGGCGGCATGGGCGACGTGTTGACCGGAATCACCGCGGGATTGATGGCGCAGTCGCCTGCGTCGATGCGGCTGCTCGCCGCTGCCTGTGCTGCCGATGTGCATGCACGCGCCGCGGACGACGCGGCCCGCGCGGGTGAGCGCGGACTACTGGCAGGCGATCTGTTCGAGCCGTTGCGGGCATGGCTGAATCCAACAGCGTAGTTCTGGCCGACGAGGCCAACACGATCGCCAGGGCACGGCAACTCGCGGCGGCGATACTCGCGGTGCACCCGGCATCGCTGGTCATCCACCTCCAGGGGGATCTGGGCGCGGGCAAGACCACGTTCGCCCGCGGACTGCTGGCCGGGCTCGGACATCGCGACCGGGTGCCGAGTCCCACCTACACGCTGGTCGAACCCTATGAGCTGTCAGGCTATCGGGTGTTGCATCTCGACCTCTATCGCCTGCGGGATCCCGGCGAACTCGCTGATCTCGGCCTGGCCGACGAGTGGCGCGGACGGTACATCGCGCTCATCGAGTGGCCGGAGCAGGGCCTCGGTCACCTTCCCGTGCCGGACCTGGTCGTTCATCTTGCCGTGGCAGGCAAGGGGCGGCAGCTGCTGCTGTCGCCGCGGTCAGCGACAGGTCGCGCGGTATTGGATTCGTCGAGGGCTGCGCCTTCCAAGGCTTAGACGCCCTCTATCAGATATTGCGGGAGTAATCGCCGCTATCCTTTTAATCAGGTTGATAAAAAGATACAAAATCCCGGATCCCTGACCTATACTCACCACGGGTTATGGCACGAGGCGTCGGGATGTTTAGGGCACGGCAATGGTCGGGCCTTCTGGGGCTGCTGCTGGCTGCAGTGGCTGGCGCGCAGGCCGGCGTCACCTTGAACCGTCCGGCTCTGCAGGCCGATCCGGCCGGGGGGGCGATCCTGACCGTGCCCCTCAGCGGCAAGGCCGCATACCGTTACTTCACCCTCACCAGACCCGATCGCGTGGTTGTCGACGTGCTGTCGGCCCATTGGCCGCAGAGCGCATCGCCGCTGCCGGGCGGTGCCGGACCGGTGACCGCCGTCAGGATCGCCAACCGGCTCGACGGATCCGTCCGGGTCGTGCTGGACCTGCCAGCGACGCTGCCGTCGTTCGCAGCGCTGGAGTCACACGAGGGCGGCGTAGCACTGGTCGTGCGCGTCGGATCGAACGCCGGCCCTGCACCAGTTGCAGCGCCGGTACCCGTAGCTGTTGCGCCGGTCGTTGCCCGCGAGCCTGAACCGGCGCCGCGCGCGGCAGCCAGGCCAGCCGGTCGCGACCTGGTCATTGCCATCGATGCCGGCCACGGCGGCAAGGATCCTGGTGCGCACGGACCCAAAGGGCTCCGGGAGAAGGACATCACGCTGCGGCTGTCGACGCAGCTGGCAGCGATCGTGGACGCCGAGCCCGGCATGCGCGCTTTCCTGACGCGCAGCGGCGACGAATTCATACCCTTGCGCGGCCGCATGGAGCGCGCGCGGGCCGCCAGGGCGGACCTGTTCCTCTCCATACATGCCGATGCCGTGTACAACCGCAGCGTCCGCGGCGCTTCGGTTTACGTGCTGAACGAGAAAGGCGCAACGGACGAAGCGTCGCGCCGGCTGGCAGCACGTGAGAACGCCGCCGACCTGATAGGCGGCGTTTCGCTTCGCGCGCAGGATCCGATGCTGGCATCCGTCCTGCTCGACCTGTCCCAGGGCGCTGCACTCAGTTCGAGCATCGACGTTGCGGGAGACATCATCCAGTCGATGGCCAGCGTCGGAACCGTGCACAAGCGACGTGTCATGCAGGCGCCGTTCATGGTGCTGAAGTCGCCGGACGTCCCGTCTGTGCTGGTGGAAACGGCGTTCATCTCGAACCCGACCGAGGAGCAGCGCCTGAACGATCCTGTCTGGCGCGAGCGCCTCGCACGTTCGATTCTCGGCGGCGTGCGCAATTACTTCTACCGCAACCCGCCGGAAGGTTCGCTCATCGCAGCGCTCGCCGGGCCGAAGGCGCCGCCGGTCGTTGAACACCGTGTGCAACGCGGCGAGTCCCTGTCCGCCCTGGCGAGCCGTTACGGCACCAGCGTCGAGAGAATCCGCAGTGCCAACGGCCTGCAGGGCGACCGCCTGGCAGCAGGGCGACTGCTGCGCATCCCGCTGGCGCAGGAGACCTGAAGCGGCGCTGGTCGGCCGGCCGCCATGACAGCCCGGCGGTCATTTGCAACAATCGCGGCATGCCCATCCGCGAGCTCCCGCCCCATCTCGTCAACCAGATCGCCGCGGGCGAGGTAGTCGAGCGGCCGGCGTCGGTCGTCAAGGAACTCCTCGAGAACAGCCTCGATGCCGGGGCGCGCCGGATCGATATCGAGGTGGAAGCGGGTGGCACACGCCTTATTCGTGTGCGCGACGACGGCCAGGGAATTCCCGCCGATGAGCTGCCGCTGGCCCTGGCCCGCCATGCGACCAGCAAGATCGAGAGCCTCGACGACCTGGCGCGAATTGCGACACTCGGCTTCCGGGGCGAGGCGCTCCCCAGCATTGCCTCGGTGTCGGAGTTCCGGTTGATATCGCGGCGCAGGGGCGAACCGGCGGGGCACGAGGTCGCGGCTGCCGATGGCATCGTCGGCATGCAAAGACCAGCCGCGCATCCCGAGGGCACCACCGTGGAGGTGCGGGAACTGTTTGCCCGGACGCCGGCTCGCCGGCGATTTCTCCGGGCAGAGCGGACGGAATTCCAGCATGTGCAGGCGATGGTCGAACGCCTCGCGCTCAGCCGCTTCTCGACCGGTTTCCGGCTGACCCACAACCGCCGTGTGATCCTCGATCTGCAGCCTGCGGCCGATCGCGCGGGGCGTGAGCGACGCATCGCCGATCTCGCCGGCGAGGAATTCCTGCAGTCCGCCCTCCACATCGAGCGTGAGGAAGGCGGCATCGGAATTGCGGGATGGATCTGCCGGCCGTCGTTCTCACGCAGCCAGCCCGATCTTCAGCACCTGTACCTCAACGGGCGCGCCGTCCGCGACCGGATGCTCGCGAGCGCCGTTCGCTCCGCGTACCAGGACGTGTTGTACGGCGGCCGCCATCCTGCCTATGTGCTGCATGTCGAGATGGATCCTGAGCGCGTCGACGTCAATGCCCATCCGGCAAAACTCGAGGTCCGTTTCCGCGACCCGGGTCGCGTCCATGACTTCGTGCGGCGCGCCGTCGAGGCCGGTCTTGCGCTGACGCGCCCCGGTGCGACGCAGTCTGCCGACGTTCCCCCCGGCAGTCCGGCGCCTGCAGCTTTCGCGCCGGTTGCCCGATCGCTGTTCGACGGCGGCGCCGGGGCCGTTGCCGAGGCGGTTGAGCGGTATGCGTCATTCGTCGCCGTGCAGCCGGGAGAGGCGGTTGCAACCCCGGCGTCGGCGCCTGCCGGCGTGCTCGGTACCGCCGTGGCACAGTTGCATGGCGTCTACATACTCTCGCAGACCTCCCGCGGGCTCGTGCTCGTCGACATGCACGCTGCGCATGAGCGCGTCATGTACGAAAAGTTGAAGCGGGAGCAGGCAAACGGCGGCGCATCGCAGGCTTTCCTGGTGCCGCAGGTCATCGAGATGACGCAGCGGGAAGCCGATATCCTCGATTCCCAGCAGGAACTGCTCGCGAGCCTCGGTATCGGCATGCAGCGCATCGGACCCTCGACGGTTGCAATCCGCTCGGCTCCGACGGTACTGGCCGGGGCGGACTTTTCGTCGCTCATGCGCGACTGGCTGTCCGACTGGACGGACGCGGGCGCCAGTCGACGCGTGGAGGAGTGCGTCGACACGGCGCTGGCCACGGCAGCATGTCATTGCGCAGTGCGCGCCAACCGGCAGCTCAGCATCACGGAGATGAATGCGCTGCTGCGCGCAATGGAAGCAACGGATCGCGCTGACCAGTGCAGCCATGGCAGGCCTACCTGGGTCGAGGTGACGATGGCCGATCTCGATCGCCTGTTCCTGCGAGGCCGTTAGCCCGTGCCAGCGATCTGCCTGTACGGCCCGACCGGATCGGGCAAGACGGCGCTGGCCCTTGCGTTGGCCTCGCGATTCGACGTCGAGATCATCAGCGTCGATTCAGCGATGGTCTTCCGCCACCTGGACATAGGCACGGCCAAGCCGGGCCGGGAGCAGCGCCGCGGCCTGCCGCACCACCTGATCGATGTGCGCGACCCCTGGCAGCGATATTCTGCCGGCGCGTTCCGCGACGATGCACTGCGTGCCATCGGTGACATCACGCGGCGCGGCCGCATCGCGCTGCTGGTCGGCGGCACGATGCTTTATTTTCGGGCGCTGTGGAGCGGGCTTGATGATCTGCCGGCGGCGGACCCGGCCGTGCGGGCGGCGATCGATGCCGAAGCGACCGAGAAGGGATGGGCGGCCCTGCATGCGGATCTTGCCCGAATCGATCCGCTGGCCGCAGGCCGAATACGACCGACTGACCGGCAGCGTATCCAGCGCGCGCTGGAGGTCCATCGGTTGACCGGCAGTCCGATCAGCAGCTTGCAGGGGCGGGCAGCGGCTGCGGGCCCGCAGTTCTTTCGCATCGCGCTCGAACCTGCGGACCGTCAGGCACTTTATGAGGATCTCGATCAGCGGCTTGCGGCGATGCTTGCGGCAGGATTCATCGAGGAAGTTCGCGGACTCATGGCCATGCCGCTCATGTCGGCCGGCGCACAGTCGATGCGAGCCGTCGGCTATCGGCAGATATGGGCGCACCTTGCCGGTGATACCGACCGGACGGACGCCGAGCGACTTGCCGGCCTGGCGACGCGGCATCTGGCCAAGCGACAGCTGACCTGGATGCGGTCGGAGGCTGCTGACTTGACGATTCGGATGCCGTCCACCGATGCGGTCGATGTTGTGTCGCGGGCGATGGACGCGGCAGGGGTGTCGCGCCGGACGTAACGATGCAATATGATGGGCGGGCGTACGAAAGCCGGGAACCTGGGGTATGACCAGACTTTCTCTTCCAACAAAAAGCGCGCCGGCCGAGAAACCGGAAAAGCACGAATCACACCGGGAGTCGCGGATGTCGAACAAGGGACAGATGCTGCAGGATCCGTTCCTCAATGCCTTGCGCAAAGAAAAGGTCCCGGTGTCCATCTATCTCGTCAACGGCATCAAGCTGCAGGGCACGATCGAGTCTTTCGACCAGTTCGTGGTGCTCCTGAAGAACAGCGTCAGCCAGATGGTCTACAAGCACGCCATCTCGACGGTCGTGCCCGCCCGCAATGTCCGCCTCGGCGGCGAAGGCGAGGGCGAGGGCGACGAAGAGGATGCTGGCTGAGCGCTGAATTACCCCCGGGGCTGAACGGCACCCGCGTCACGAGACCGGACGCATTCGCTGGCAGCAGCCAGCTGTTCGACAGGCCGGACCGCGGTGAGCGCGCGCTGCTCGTCCACGTAGCAGTGGGCCGGTCGCCTTTCGACGAGGAAATCCAGGAGTTTGCGGCCCTGGCCACGTCGGCAGGGGCCGAGGTGGTGGCTGCCCTCAGTGCACCGCTGCGCACGCTCAATCCGCGTTACCTGCTCGGCACCGGCAAGGTCGCCGAGATCAAAGCTCTGGCGGCAGCCGCCAACGCGGAGCTGATTCTCGTCGATCATCATCTGTCGCCCGGTCAGGAGCGCAATCTCGAAAAGGAGTTCGAGCGGCGGGTGGTCGATCGCTCGGGGCTCATTCTCGATATCTTTGCCCAGCGCGCGCGAACTTTCGAAGGCAAGTTGCAGGTCGAGCTCGCGCAGCTCGAGCATCTCTCGACGCGTCTGGTTCGCGGCTGGTCACACCTCGAGCGCCAGAAAGGCGGAATCGGACTGCGTGGTCCCGGCGAAACGCAGCTTGAAACCGACCGGCGACTGCTGACGAAGCGTATCCGGCAGCTGCAGGAAAGGCTGGAACGTCATGCGCGACATCGCGAGCTGTCGCGGCAGCAGCGGCGCCGGCAGGACGTGCCGGTGGTTTCCCTCGTCGGGTACACGAATGCCGGCAAGTCGACGCTTTTCAACCGCCTGACGGACGCCGGAACGCTGGTCGCCGATCAGCTTTTCGCAACGCTCGATCCCACGCTGCGGGCTGTAGCGCTGCCGGCAGGCGGGCGAATAGTGCTGGCGGATACGGTGGGTTTCGTGCGTGAGCTGCCGCATGAACTCATAGCTGCCTTCGAGTCGACGCTCGAGGAAACCCGCTCGGCCCGACTCCTTCTGCACGTGGTCGATGCTGCCGATCCGGCGCGGGGCGAGCGCATCGGGCAGGTTCGGGAAGTGTTGCGTGAAATCGGGGCTGACGGCGTTCCGCTGATCGAGGTTTACAACAAGGCTGATATACTCGCCACCGCACCCCGCGTTGACCGGGCGGGGAATGGTTTTCCCGAGCGCGTGTGGATGTCGGCAGCGACCGGCGACGGCATTGACCTGGTGCTCGCGGCTATCGCGGAGCATCTGCAGCGGGATGTCGTACACGGGACTGTCGATCTGACAGTGGCACAGGCACGGGTCCGGGCATTGTTGTACTCCAATGGGCACGTCGTATCCGAGAGGCTTCTTAACGACGGCGGCTGGCGCATGGAGATCGAGATGGATCGGGCGGGTTACGAAGCATTGCGACGGCGCGAGGGCATCCTGTGCGTGGCCGCGGCCCGCGGTCGGCCGGTCGAGACAAATGGAGTGGTTCATGGCTTGGAATGAGTCCGGTGGCAACGGCAAGAATCCCTGGGAACGCGCCGGTAACCGTCAGGCAGCACCCGATCTGGACAAGATCGTGCGCGACTGGCAGCGCAAGCTCGCTGGCCTCTTCGGCGGCCGCGGTGGTGGCACGGGCAGCGGTTCTCCCCAGCCTGCGGGCGGATCTTTCGCGCTGATCGCAATCATCCTCGTCGCCTGGGCCTTTACCGGTTTCTACCAGGTCGATGCTGCCGAGCGTGGCGTCGTCCTGCGCTTCGGTCGCTACGTCGAGTCGACGATGCCGGGCTGGCAGTGGCACCTGCCCTGGCCCATCGAGAGCGTAGAGCGGGTCAACATCAGTGAGGTCGTCAAGGACCAGCGCAAGACGCGGATGCTGACCGCGGACGAGAACATTGTCGACGTCGATCTCGAGGTGCAGTACCGCAAGACAGATCCCGTCAAGTACCTGTTCAGCGTGCGGGAGACGGAGCGCACGATCGCTGACATCAGTGAAAGCGCCATCCGCGAGATCATCGGCAAGAGCAAGATGGATTACGCGCTCGGCGAGGGGCGGGCAGATATCGGCCTGCGGACGGAGCAGTTGATCCAGCAGACCCTTGACGACTACAACACCGGCATCGAGGTCACTAAGGTCAACCTCCAGGACGTGAATTTCCCCCAGGAAGTCGACGCCGCGGTGCAGGACGCGATCAAGGCTCGCGAAGACCGCGAGCGCCTCGCGTTCGAGGCGCAGGCTTACGCCAACGATGTCCTGCCGAAGGCGCGTGGCGAAGCTGCGCGCCGCCAGGCGGAAGCAGAAGCCTACAAGGCACGCGTCGTGGCAGACGCCGAGGGCGAGGCCGCGCGGTTCGTGGCGCTGCTGGCGGAGTATGAAAGGGCGCCCCAGGTGACGCGCGAGCGCCTTTACCTCGAAACCGTTGAAGACGTGCTGTCGCGGACGAACAAGATCATCGTTGACGGTGCAAGCGGCAATTCGAACATGATGGTATTGCCGCTCGACAAGCTCCTCGAGTACCGGCAGCCCGTTGGTGGTGCCGGTTCGGGTCGCAGCAACGCGACCGAACAGATGCCATCCATCGACGTGACCACTTCGCGGCCCCGCGAGGAGTTGCGCAGTCGCGGAGAACGCCAATGAAGGCCAGCCCCGGTTTGCTTGTGGCATTGCTCGTGGCGGCGGGACTGCTGCTCGGGTCGGTCTTCACGATCGATGAGCGGCAGCTGGGCATCAAGTTCGAACTCGGCAAGATCGTCGCGACGGACCTGAAGCCTGGTATCCACTTCAAGATCCCGGGGATCCAGCGCGTCGAGCGCTACCCGGGCCAGCTGTTGGCGATCAACAATCCGCAGGAGCAGTTCCTCACTGCCGAGAAGAAGAACGTCCTTGTCGATTTCTTCGTCAATTGGCGGATCGCCGATGTCGGGGAGTACTACCGGGCGAACAGCGGCGGCAACGAGCTCGGAGCAGGCCAGCGCCTGATCGGCATTCTCAAGGATGGCATACGCGCCGAATTCGCCAAGAGGACGGTTCCGCAGGTGGTGGCGGCGGAACGCCGCGAGTTGCTCGATGCAATGCTCGCTAGCGCGCG
>VGVH01000014.1 GCA_016874095.1 Gammaproteobacteria bacterium
AATCACCGCATGCCGGCTCGTCCGCGCCGTATACGGAATGACCTCGACGTGCTTCTCCGCCTCGTGGTTCGCTTTCAACCGCCGCCACCAGTCTGCCGTCAGTATTTCCGCGTGGTGTTTCAGGAACTCCTCGCACAGCGGCTCGCGGATGCCGAGAAATTTGAGCCACTGGGCCGGAAAGACATCGGTCGGGCTCACGTAGAACCAGGGCTCGGCGCGCATCTCTTCCTCGTCGTCGCGCGGCGCGGGCAGGTCGCGGAAACTGCACTCGGTAACGAGGCACAGCTCGTCGTAGTCGTAGAAGATCACCCGGCCATGGCGCGAGACGCCGAAATTCTTGAGCAGCAGATCGCCGGGAAAGACGTTGCTCAGCGCGAGATCGCGGATCGCCTGCCCGTAGTCGCGGATCGCCCGCCTGGCTGCCTGCTGCCCGGCCTCCTGCAGATAGATGTTGAGCGGCTTCATGCGGCGCTCGAGGTAGCAGTGCTCGACGATGAGGTCATCGCCCTCGATCCGGCAGGTCAGCGCCGCCTCCGCAAGCAGCTCCTCCAGCAGCGCAGGCGCGAAACGGTCCTTCGGGAACCGCAGGCGGCGGAATTCCTGCGCGTCCACGAGTCGCCCCACCCGATCGTGGCGGAACACGAACTGGTACTTCTCCATGACTTCTTCGCGGGTGGCGGTCTTCGGGTATGCAAAGCGGTCGCGGATGATCTTGAAGACGATGTCCAGCGACTCAAGCGTGAAGACGATCATGACCATGCCGCGCTCGCCCTCGGCGTGCGTGAACAGATCGCTCGAATGCTGCAGGTGCCGGAACAGGGTCCGGTAGCGCTCGGTCTTGCCCTGTCGCGCGCGGCCAAGCACGGTGTAGAGCTCGTCGGTCGCCTTGCCGGGCATGATCGTGCGCAGGAAACGGATGGCCGCGCCGACGGTCGCCAGGTCGACATGGAAGTAGGAGCGCGAGAAACCGAACAACGGCCGCACCTCGTACTCGGACATCATCACGGCGTCGACCGTGACTCCCTCCGCATCGTGGCGACAGGCGATGACGAGCGGCAGCGTCCACTCGCTGCCGCTCATACGGCCGACGAGGAACGCGCGCGTGCCGCGGTAGAAGACCGGCTCGAGCATCTCGATCTCGACGATCTGCCGGGCGAGCCCGCGGGCGGCGAGGAAGCCGTGTATCTCGGCGTCGATGCGGGCGGCTGCGGCGGCGATGTCGGCAAACAGCGAACTCCACGGCAGTCCGTCGAGAACATGGGCAAGGCAACCCGGCAGGTCGCCGCCGGGCGTGAAATTACGCGTCGGAACCGTGCCCGCATCCAGCGTGGGCTCGAGGTCGAGCGCAATGAACTCGACCGCATCGTTTACGCCGACGGTGCCGAAGATCTTGCGCGTGAGCGAATTGAAGAAGGTCTTGTAGAACTCGCGATCCAGGCAGTCCTCGATCAGCTGCCCGTAGGCGAAACGCGTGTCGATCCACGCCGACTCATCGGCGACGTGGCGCCCCATGCGGCTGACCAGGCTGGCGAGGCACTTCTCGACGCAGCGCTCGTACAGTTCGATGCGCTCGACGGCATCGCGGGCGCCGAGCTGCCACTCCCGCTCCTGGAAGCGCCGCTGTGCGCGCAGCGTGATGACGCGGAAGGCGTCGTTGTAGTCCTCGAAGGCCGCGTGAATGGCGGCGGCGACCTCGCGTGACAGGGAGACAGCCGGGTTCGCGTTCATCGTCGTTGCGAACCCGGCTACGCCTTCAGTGCCCGGAAGCGCTCTTGAACTGCTCGGTCTCGGTGCTGCCAGCCATCGCCGTCGTCGAGGTCTCGCCGCCGGAGATCACGGTCTGCACCGCGTCGAAGTAGCCGGTGCCGACGAACGACTGGTGCTTGGTGGCGCGGAAGCCGTGCGCCTCGTTGGCGAATTCGCGCTGCTGCATCTCGGAATAGGCCGACATGCCGCGCACGCGGTAGGCACGCGCCAACTCGAACATCGACAGGTTGAGTGCATGCCATCCGGCCAGCGTGATGAACTGGAAGCGGTAACCCATTGCGGCGAGCTTCTCGCGGAAATCGAGCAGCCGCTCCTCTGGCAGCTTGGCCTTCCAGTTGAACGAGGGCGAGCAGTTGTAGGCCAGGAGCTTGCCGGGGAACTTCGCGTGGATGCCCTTTGCGAACTTCTCCGCCTGCTCCAGGTCCGGCTTCGAGGTCTCGCACCAGAGCAGATCGGCGAACGGCGCATAGGACAGGCCGCGATCGATGGCCTGCTCGAGACCGGGGCGCACCTGGTGGAAGCCGTCGCTGGTGCGGGTTCCGGTCATGAACCGGTGGTCGCGCTGGTCATAGTCGCTCTGCAGGAGATCGGCCGCATCGGCGTCGGTGCGCGCGATCAGCACCGTCGGCACACCCATGACGTCGGCGGCGAAACGCGCGGCGACCAGCTTGTTGACGGCGTCCTGCGTCGGCACCAGGACCTTGCCGCCGAGGTGGCCGCACTTCTTGGCCGAGGACAGCTGGTCCTCGAAGTGCACGCCGGCGGCGCCTGCCTTGATCATCGCCTTCATCAACTCGAAGGCATTTAGGTTGCCGCCGAAGCCGGCTTCGGCATCGGCGATGATCGGCGCCATCCAGTCGATGCGATGGTCGCCGTTCATGTGGTGGATCTGGTCGGTGCGCAGGAACGCATTGTTGATCCGCTCGACCATCTTCGGCACGGAGTCGACGGCGTAGAGGCTCTGGTCGGGATACATCTCGCCGCCGGAGTTGCCGTCGCCCGCGACCTGCCAGCCGGAGCAGTAGATCGCCTTGAGTCCCGCCTGGACCTCCTCGATCGCCTGGTTGCCGGTCACGGCGCCGAGGCCGGCCACGACCGGTTCGGTGTGCAGCAGGCGCCAGAACTTTTCCGCGCCCTGGCGGGCGAGGCTGTGGTCGATGCGGACCGAACCGCGCAGCCGCACCACGTCGTCGGCGGAGTAGGCGCGCTTCACGCCTTTCCAGCGGGGGCTCTCGGCCCACTCGCGGCGCAGTTTCTCGGCATCGGCTTTCATCTGCTCGTTCATGGTCCTTCCTCGCACTTGCGGGGCATCTGCGCGGATACTAGGATTCAACTGAGCGAAATTTCACAATAAAAATTTCACAGTGTAAATTTCACAGGAGGCGCCATGTCGGGACTGCTCCGCAAAAGCCACTTCCTGGGCGCCAAGATCCGCGGCTTGCGCAAGCGCAACGGCCTGACTTTGCAGGACATTTCCGCTCGCTGCATCCAGCTCGACGCGGACCTGGCGCCATCGGTCTCCTATCTCAGCATGATCGAGACGGGGCAGCGGATCCCGTCCGCCGGCCTGCTCGACCTGCTCTCCCAAGTGTTCCAGAAACCGGCCCGCTGGTTCCTTGACGAAAATCCCGAAGTCGAGATCCCGGCCACCGACGCCCGCCGCGGGGCTCCGCGCCTGCCGCTGGAGCCCGGGTTCCTGTTCTCGCGGGAGCTGCTGGAAGCGGCCATTCCGGAGCTGCTCTCGCAGACCGGCACCAGCGGTCGGCAGTTCGCGCACCTGCTGATCCGCTCCTACCAGGAGATGTCGCGCAACGACTTTCCCGACATCGAGCGCTCGGCCGAGGAAGTCGGCGAACGGCGCTTCCCGCTGGCCGTGGACGACCTCCTGCGGCTTTGCCGGCGCCACGGTCTCGACATCCACTGGTTCGACCGCAAGCCGGTCCTGACCCGCGACAACGACCGCGAAGTCCGCAGCATGGTCCGCTCGTTCTTCGAGTCGCCGAACACCGTCTACGTCAATCGCCAGCTGCAGTCGGATCCGGCACGGCTCAAGTTCGACCTCGCATCGCACCTCGCCCACAAGATCCTACATGGCGGTGACGGCCTGAAATCGGCACACGCCACCGGCGGGGAAATGGGCGGCAGCCCGGACGACAGCCGCTCGAGCGGCGGCATGAACGCGCAGGATGTGCTGTTCGCCTGGCGCGATTTCGAGTGCAGCTTCTTCGCCGGCGCCCTGCTGGGACCGAAGCTCCCGTTCCGCCGCTTCCTCACCCGCGAGAGTCACCGGCTCGAGGCTGGACGCAAGCTCGAACTCACCCCCGCGGTGATCATGCGCCGCATGACCGCCGTGTCTCCTTACCGTCACTGGCACTTCTTCGATGCCTATCCGCCCGGCTTCCTGCGGGCGGTGTATCGCGGCAACGGCATCCCGCTGCCCTGGGGCAATATGGCGATGGTCTCCGACCCCTGCCCGCGCTGGGCCGTGTTCCGCATGCTGCACCAGACGCGCGGCACGCAACCCGCCTCGCAGATCTCGGTGCTCGAGGACGGCGAGCGGGCCCTGCTGTACTGCTGTCACTCGGTACGCACGCGCGACATGGCGGGCAATCCGCACGTGCTGTCGGTCGGAGTCGATCTGGTGCCGGCGCTCGAGTCGCAGGGCGACGACGCCGCCGGGATCGTCGCGTCCGTCGCGTCGGCCTGCCGCCGCAAGGGCGGTCACGCCGCCGTGCCGGTGTCGGCCGCGAAGTCGCTCACCGCGGTTGGCAAGGTGCTCAACATCGCCTGGATCGCCGACGCGCTGGAGGTCGAGGCCAGCGTCATCTGCCCGCGCAGCGGCGCCTGCCCGCGAACGCCACCCTGCGAAGCAATAAGGCCCGCGCCGCGCACCGCGGAAATCAGCGAAGTGCGCCAGGAAATCCTGGATCGGGAGTCATCGGGCAGCTGAAGTGACCCGGCCCGGGCCTTGCGACCCGGCACCTGAGTCCTGAGTTCTAGGCGAGCTTGAGGACGGCGCGCCACTCGGCTGCCGTCACCGGCATCACCGACAGGCGATTGCCGCGCCGGAGTAGCTGCATGCCGGCGAGCGCTCGCTCGGCGCGCAGGCGCTCGAGCGGAACGACGTCGCGGAAGCGCCGCGAGAAGGCGACGTCTACCAGCAGCCAGCGCGGCGACTCGCGCGTGCTGGCCTCGTCGTAATAAGGCGAGCGGCGGTCGAACTGCGTCGGGTCGGGATAGGCCGCCCGCGCGACCTCCATGACACCGGCGACGCCCGGCACGTCGCAGCTCGAGTGATAGAGGAATGCCTGGTCGCCGACCTTCATGCCGTCGCGCATGAAGTTGCGGGCCTGGTAATTCCGCACGCCCTCCCAGGGCGAGCGCCCCTGCCGCTCGAGGTCGTCGATGCTGAAGACCTGCGGCTCGCTCTTCATCAGCCAATACTGCATGGCAGGCACGCTAGCGGCCGCAACGGCCGATGTCGAGGCGCATGCCCGGGCGTATATGATGGCCCCATGCTGCGCGCCCTGAACGGACTGACCGTCGCCGACGTGCTGGCGCAGCTGCCCGGCTACACGGAGCAGGCGCGCGCCAAATACCGCCTGTTCACCGCGATCGACTACGTGTTCCCGGTTGCCGGCGGATTGTTCATCGCGGCCGTGGCCGGCGTCTGGCTGCCGTGGCTGATGCTGGCGAGCCTGTTCGACTGGTGCGAGAACGTCGCCCACAAGATCCTGCATGGCGGTGACGGCCTGAAATCGGCACACGCCACCGGCGGCGGCAGCCGGTGCGCCCGGGCCTGGCTGCTGGCAGGCGTCCTGGCGTTGCTCCCGGGCCTGGCTGGCGCGACCAACCTGGTCGCCAATGGCAGCTTCGAGGCTGGCGTCGATGCCGGCCTGGCAATCGGCCGATGGTATGTCGACGGGCTGTCGGCGCTGGCGCTCGACGAGCGCGAGCCGGCCGATGGGCGCGTGAGCCTGCGCGCGCCGCTCAGCCGCTTTGGCTATTCGCCCCTCACCAGCACCGACGGCATCGAGGTGCGCGCCAGCCGGCCACTGCGCCTGCGCGGCGGCCGCCAATACACGCTGAGCGCCGCGCTGCGCGCTGACACGGCCGTGAGCGGCCGCTTGTTGCTGCTCGCGCACGACGCAGCCGTGACCAAGCCGCCGCCGCCGCTGGCCGAACAGGTCTTCACGCCGTGGAAGATCTGGCGGCGCGTGGTCCTGCGCTACCGGCCCACCGCCGACGTGGACGTGTACTGGTCGATCGAGGTGCGTGGCACCCGGCCCGGCAGCATCGGCTTGGATGCGCTGCAGATCGAGGAGGGCGGCCCGACGGCCTACACGCCGGGTCCCGTGGCCGCGACCCTGAACGCTGCCGGCTTGGACCGGATCTTCGACAGCGGTGCGCCGCCGCGGCTGGTACTGCGTGCGCACAACGGCGCGGCGCTGCCGCTGCCCCTGGCTGGCTGGCGCCTGCGCCTGCAGGGCCTGGCCGGCAGTTCGGGCCAGCCGCTGGCGTTGCCGGCAACGCTCGGCGCGGACGGCTATCTCGAGCGCACGGTCGAATTGCCGCGCCTGCCCAACGGCTGGTGGCGCGCCGAGCTGCTCGACGGCACGGCGCTGCTGGCGACGGCGGATTTTGCCATCCTGCCGCGACCGCGAGCGGTCGCCGTCGACGCCGGCGCGTTCGGCGCCTGCGCCACGCTGGCGGCGGAGCCGTTGCGGATCCTCAAGCGCGCCGGGTTCACGTGGCTGTGCCTGCTGACTTCCACCGGCGCCGTCATGTACTGGGACATGGTCGAGCCCGAGCGTGGCCGCTTCCGCTGGTACGACAGCGAGCTTGGCGCCGCCCGCGCGGCCGGCTTCGGCCTGACGCTGCACCTGGAGCCCTGCCGAACGCCGCGCTGGGCCGAGCGATTCGATGTCGACCGGCGGCGGGCGCTGTGGAGCGAGTACGTCGGCGCCATGGTCCGCCACTACGCGCCGCTGGTGCAGTACTGGACCGTCGCCGATGAAGTCCAGAACGCGGGGAAGCCGAACTCGGCGCTGCGCAGCTGCTGGACCGACATGGCCGGCTACGCCCAATGGCATGCCGCCGGTGCCGCCGCGATCCGGGCGGCCGACCCGCAGGCCCGCATTATTCTCAATGCGCGCGATGAGGTGGTGCGCGACGTGCTGGCGCTGCTCGATCGCTCCAGCTACGACATCCTCGGCGACAACACCTGGCACGTGCCCCACGTACTGGAGCGATCCATGGGTTACGGCCGCCAGCGCGGCGTGACGGAGTTCTGGGCGCCGGGCATCGCGGTGCTGCCGAACGAGCGTGACGGCACCGGCCTCGTGGCGGAGCGCCGCGCCAACCAGCGCATTGCCGCCGGGGTCGTCACCACGCTCGGACTGGGCGTGCGCCGGCTGTTCCAGTACACGGCCACGCACGTCGGCAACACCAATGCCTTCTCCATCTTCGCGGCGGATTCCTCGTTGCGCCCGGCGGGCGTGCAGCTGGCGACGCTGGCGGCGCTGCTCGACGGGCTGCGCTCCGCGCGCAACCTGCCGGCGGCCGCGCCGCTGCGGCTGTGGCGCTTCGACCGGCTCGACGGCATGACGGTGTTTGCCATCGTCACGCCGGCCGGTGGCTATCGTCTCGGCGTCACTGGTCTGCCCGCCGGTCAGCCGGTCCTCGACGCCTACGCCAACCCGTTACCGGTGGGTCGCGACGGTCACTGGGAAAGCACCGAGGGCGTGAGCTTCCTGGTGGTGCCGAGCGCCGCGGCCGCGCGCCTGCAGGAAGCGCTGGCGACACTGCGCGCGATCTAGCGCCCGGCCGCGGCCACGCGTGCCTGCATCTGCCCGACCAGCCGGTCGGCGCGCTGCCACAGGCTGGGCCCGAGCCGCGCCGCAAGTTCTGCCGGGATCCGCGGCGCCGCCAGCGGCAGCACTAGCCGCCGGCGCGCGACGACCTGGCCGAGCAGCCGGCGTTGCCAGCCGCGCAGTGGCAGCTGCCAGTCCCGGCGCAGGGCCTGGATCTCCTCCATCACCGCCCAGGCATCGCCGGGAAAATCGGCCGCAGCGAGGTCGAAGCTCCACTTCTTGTAGACCGCGGTACCGTCGCGCGCCTGCAGGTACCGCGCTGGCAACACCAGCATCCGGCTGAGCACGTCCTTGAGTTCGTACAGGTTGCCGGGCGGCCGGCCGGCGAACTGCCGGCGCAGCAAGCCGGCCAGGCCGGCGAAGGCGGCGCGGTATTCCGCGGCGGAGTCGCGCAACTGCAGGTCCAGCGTCACAGCGCCGGCCGGCACCATAACGCGCGCGTATTCGAACAGCTGGTGCGGAAAGTAGGCCTGGCAGTAGCAGCGCAGGTCCGACTCGGTGAGCACGAACCAGCCGTGGTGCTGCAGCGGGTCGTAAGCCTGCATGATGCGGCGGGTCGCGGTGAGCGCCGCGGCTGCCGCCGCGAGCCTTGCCGGATCCCGCACCGTCGCGTCGCGCAGGATGACCAGCGCATCGAAATCGCTGTAGGCAACTTCTTCTTCCTCGCTGCCCAGGCTGCCATGCACGTAAGCGCTGTGCAGGAGCCCGGTGAGCGGCGCCAGCGCTGCGGTCATGGCGCGGACCGCCGCATGTTGCGACTCGCAGGGGCGCACCACCACGCGCACACTGCCGACGGTGGCCACGGCCGGCGCTGCCGACCAGGCGGCAAAGCGCCGGGCGAGTGTGGCAGCCGCCCGCCGGCGCTGCAGCGCTGGCAGGGCCAGCGCGAGCAGCGTGCCGGGGCGTGACGCGGCACCGCCATTGACGAGTCGCGTCAGCTCGGCATGCAGCGTGTTCTGGACTTGCGCGGCAGTCATCGCCTAGCCATCGTAGATGAGGTAACTGTCAAGCATCCGCAACGAGATGTCGATCACGTCCGTAATCGAGGTCTTGTCACCGGCGGCGATGCGGATCACGGGCGGCACCACCACGATCAACAGGAACAGCTCGAATACCCCCGCGAATGGTGGCTTGTAACGGCCGCGCTGCAGCCGGAAAAACATGAGCCAATACTGCATGGCAGGCACGCTAGCAGCGGCAACGGCCGATGTCGAGGCGCATGCCCGGGCGTATGATGGCCCCATGCTGCGCGCCCTGAACGGCCTGATCGTCCGCATCTCCTCATCGCTGCCGCTGTTCCTCGCGACGGTCGCGGTGTTCGTGCTCACGCTGACGGCGCTAACGCGGATCAGCAACGACTTCCCGGCCATCGCTGGCGGTGCCCTGCCCTTCGACATGCAGAACGGCCTGACCGCCGCCGACGTGCTGGCGCAGCTGCCCGGCTACACGGAGCAGGCGCGCGCCAAATACCGCCTGTTCACCGCGATCGACTACGTGTTCCCGGTTGCCGGCGGATTGTTCATCGCGGCCGTGGCCGCGTTCTGCCTGCGCCGCCAGTTCGCCGCCGTCTACGAGCGTGCCGTGGCCGGCGCCTGGCTGCCGTGGCTGATGCTGGCGAGCCTGTTCGACTGGTGCGAGAACGTCGCCGCCATCGTCGCGATCAACGCCTGGCCGGACACGACCATGGCGATGGCGACGGCAATCGTCGTCGCCAAGAAGCTGAAGCTCGGGTTCCTGTTTGCGACGCAGGGCGCGGTCGCGCTGCTCGCGCTCGCGAGCCTCGGCCGCTGGGTCGCCGGACGGCTCAAGCAGGCTTGACCGCGGGTCAGCCAGGGTATTCGGCTATACCGGCCAGGCTGCGCCTGGGCGCCGCGTAGCCCGTGTCGATGACGCCGGCGATTTCGCCGCGCTCGAGATCGTAGCGCGCGGCGATGCCCGTCCAGATGTTCGCCACCAGAACGTAGCGCGGGTCGCGGGTGAGCATCACCTCAGCCCAGCCGTAGGTGCCCCCGAGCGGATATTCGCGGATCGTGTTTCCCTGCTCGTCGATCAGGTCCATGGTCTTGCTGCGCGTCGCGAGCAGGCGGCCGTCCGGCAGGTAGCGCAGCGCGATCACCCAGTTGCCGTCGCGGATGTCGTCTCCCGGATAGCGCACGAGATCGGGCATCTGCCGCCCGTTGACGACGTCGAAACGCATGATGCGCTTGGAGGTTTCCGCCGTGTAGGTGATGAACTGGCCGCTGGGGTGCAGGGTGTGGTGCGTCACGCCCTTGAACCCCGTCGGCTCCGGGCAGTGGTCGACGTCCCACTCGCGCACCAGGTTCCAGTCGCGGTCGTACTTGTAGATGCGCCCGTGCCCCAGCCAGCCGGTGTCGGGCAGCCGCGGGAACTTGATGGTCGTCCGCGCCGCGATCCCGGGCGGCGGGTCCCTGGCCAGCATGTGCTCGCCCAGGTAGACACTGCCATCGGCTGCGAAGCTCGCGCTGCGATAGACGCGCGGCTTGAACTTCGTCGACAGCGGCAGCTGCCGACCGGTGCGCGCATCGACGTGGATGACGCTGAGATCGTTGAAGGCCCACAGCACGCCGTTGCGGTCGAAGTTGAGGCCGCCGACCAGGTGGTGTCCGCCTTCGGTCCACAGCTCGCCTTTTTTCTTCAGATCGGCGCCGTACTGCACGATCCGGCCGCGGCCGGCATGGTCGTCGGTCGGGTCGTTGAGCTCGGTGAGTCCGAGAAAGATGTCGCCAGGCTCAAAGGGCTGCATTGATCTCGGCCTCCACCCAGCGGATGAATTTCGGATTCTCGGTGAGCCCCTTGTCGGCGAAGGTGTACTTCAGCCCGCGCAGGTCCTGCCTGATGTGCTGCTGCACGCCGAAACTCGCCGCAGCCAGCGCGACCACGATGACCTGCCTGCCCTCTCCCTCGGCCTGCTTCACCCAGCGGCGCAGCGTGCGCACGTTGGATTCGCGGATCGCGGGGATCGCGTCGTCCTGCAGGTTGATGATGCGGACGTCGGCGAACTCGCGCTTCGCCTTCAACCGGTCCACATGCGCCTGGAGGATTTTCAGGTCGGGCCCATTGTCCTTGTTGTCCTCCGGACCGTGGCCGACGATGATCAGCAGCTCATTCGCCGGCTTCCTGCTGGCGGACTTCGCATTGTCGTGGAGCATCTCGGTCACGATCGGGCTGTCGTCGAAATGGCCGGCCCAGTAGAACTTGACCCCCGGCGCCCGGATCTTCGGGACCGTCGTGTAACTGGGCTCCGGGTACATCCCGAAGATGTACTTCCAGTGCCGCGTCAGGGAGTTGTGTTCGGTGGTCGTACCTTCGTCGACGAGCACAATCTTCTTCACGCCGCGGGCGACGAGGTCGTCCACGGCAGCCTGGATGTGGCTCGACGCCATCATCGACATGCCGAAGGCGATGGCCGTAGGCCGCCTGGTGCCCAGCGGCTCGAAGGCCTTCTTCATCAGCTTGTCGCTTTTCTCACCCACGCCGTGCGACAGCAGCAGCACGCCCGTGTCGCCGCGCAGTTTGCGGTCGCTCACGTACCAGGCGTAGTCCGGCCCCATCGCGTTCATGTTCATCTCGAGCTCGCGATCGGTCAGCGCACGATAAAGGGCGATGCGCTTGCGCAGCTCCGCTACCACTTCCGGCGACATCTCATGGCGCTGGTTGTAGCTGGTGAGCCGCTTGCCCTCGGCGTCCATCGGCGGCACTGCGCCGTGGTCGTGTGCGGCGTGCTGCGAATGCTCGCCTGCTGCCTGGGCAGCGACGCTGATCATGCCCGCCAGGACCGCGGCGGCCAATCCGGATCTGCCTGTCATGTCCTCTGCTCCTCTGGTCTTCTCAGGCGGCAAGCCGCCCGTCACTCATGTGCACGACGCGATCGGCGACATCGAGCATCCCCGCGTCGTGCGTCACCATCAGTGTCGCCACCTTGTGCTCATGGCACTCCCGCAGCAGCAGCTCGACGATCTGCCTGCCGCGGCTGTGATCGAGCATCGATGTAGGCTCATCCACGAGCAACAGCGCCGGCGTCGACATGAGCGCACGCGCGATGCCGACCCGCTGGCGCTCGCCACCGGACAGCTGCGAGGGTCGGCGGTCGTGGCGATGCTCCATGCCGACCTCGTGCAAGAGCCCCATCGCGCGCTCGCGATCGGCGGAACCGGGCCGACGGCCGCGCATGTGCACCATCAGCAGCAGCTGGTCGACCGCTGTGAGCGCTGGGATGAGATTCGACTGCTGGAAGACGAAGCCGACGCGCTCGCGGCGCACGTCCGTGAGACGCGCAGGCGAAAGCGCCGTGATCTCGGCGTCACCGATGCGAACGCTGCCGGAGGTCGGCGTGCGCAGCCCGCCGCAGACCGCGAGCAGGCTGGTCTTGCCCGAACCGGAGGGTCCGACCACCGCGAGCAGCTCTCCGGGGGCCACCGATATCGAGATTCCGTCGAGCGCGCGGACCTGCTGGTCGCCGTCGCCCAGCAGCAGCGTGAGGTCCTGCGCCGCGAGACTCATCGATCCCTCCCGAGCGCGATCATGGGATCGACGGCGGTGATGCGGCGCACGGCGAGCGCGCCTCCTATCAGGCCCGCGACGAGCAGCGCGATGATCGCCGTGGCCACTGTGCCCGGCACGTACATGAAGGGTCGCCCCGTCTTCATGATGAACTGCCCGATCCACAGCCCGGCGCCCAGGCCGATGAGCGTGCCGGTGACGAGGATCAGCAGCGCCTGGCCCAGCGAGTCGCGCAGCAGGTAGCCGTTGGTGGCGCCGAGCGCCTTCACCAGGCCGATCTCCTGCGTGCGCTGGATGGTCCATATGGAAAAGAACGCGCCGATCACGACCGCTGCGATGAGGATCAGCGAGTACTGGATCATGCCGACCGAGCGCACTTCCTCCAGGTAGCCGGTCGATGCCCGGTAGGCACGATCGACCTTCTCGAGCGTCGAGGTGCCGAGCTCGTCGTCAATGGCTTTGATGGTGGCCTCGTCGACGGAGTCGTCGATCTGCAGCGCAATCACGCTGGCGAAGTCGTAGACGACGTCGGGGAACGCCTCCCCCGGCGGCATGCCACCGGGCGGGCCGTAGGTCGCCTCCTGCCACCGCGGCAGCATCGCGTACACGATCGGAATGTGGCCGATGTTCGCCTCCTCGGTGATGCCGATGACCTGGAACTCCGTGAGGACGCGATCGAGCGTGATGGTGTCGCCGATCTTCACGCCCTTGTCGGCGAGGATCTTCGAGACGATCACGCCGTTCGCGGGCTCGCCGAGCTGGGCACCCGCGGTCACCTTCGGCTCGGTGAAGCTGCCGGGCCGCACGCCCCACAGCGTCAACTCGAGCGGATCATCGTCGGCGCCGCGGGCATTGAATACGGTGTGGCCGAGCGGCTCCTGCGCTCTCCCGCGGCTCTTCCGGGCCCAACCCTCCCACATCGCGCGGTCGACCATCGTGCCGCGGTAAGTGGGCTCGTCGTCGTACTCGAAGGCGATATGCGTGACGGGAAGCTGCATGAGCCCGGAGATGTTGTTCTTGATGAGCCCCGCCGAGAGCCCGGACAGGAGCGTCGTCAGGAAGGCGATGAGCGCGACCACAAGGCCCATCAGGAAGAAACGGCCCCTGGCGAAGCCGAGATCGCGTATCGCGATAAACATGCGGTGGTTACTTTGCGTGCGGCGGCTGGTCGCTGCCTGGCGACTCTTCGCTGCCGGCCAGCGAACCCTGCCGCGTTGCCTGCAGGGTGTCAACTTCCCTTCCCGGCGGTTATCCTGCCCGTCCGAGCAGTTGTGCCCTGAACGGACAGCGCCATGCAGTGGTTGAGGCGGGCCGGCAAAGCTCTGGCGTGGATCGGCGCAGTCGCTGCGATCGCGCTGCTCGTCGCGCTCTGGGCGTATCGCGACCTGCCGATCGCGGAGGCGGAAGCGAAGTACACCAACGAGTTCTCTCGCTTCATCCACATCGATGGCGCGCGCATCCACTACCGCGACGAGGGCAGCGGTCCGCCGATACTCCTGCTGCACGCCAATTTCAGCAACCTGCTCGGCTGGGATCCATGGGTCGAGGTGCTGAAGAGCGAACACCGGATCGTGCGCTTCGATTTCACGGCGTTCGGACTCACCGGACCCGATCCCGGCGGCGACTACTCCAACGAGCGCACGCTCGCACTGCTCGAAAAATTCGTCGACGCCGTGCAGCTGAAGCGCTTTGCGATCGCTGGCACCTCATTCGGCGGCAGCATGGCGCTGCGCTACTCGGCGAGACACCCGGAGCGCATCGAAAGCCTGATTCTGCTGAACCCGGGTGCGCTGGAAGGACGTGCCATGGCACAGGCCGGCATGCGGCTGCCCGACGCGGCGAACATCCTCGAGTACATCACGCCGCGGGCGCTGACCAGCTACATGCTCCGTTCCCGCGCCGGCGACCCGCAGCGCATCAGCGAGGAGCACATCGACCGCTGGTACGACCTGTGGATGCGCGAGGGCAATCGCGCCGCGATACTCGCGCGGCTGCGCGCCTACTCGAGCGCGGATGTCGTCGACGTGATCGGACAGGTGCGCGTTCCCGTGCTGGTTCTATGGGGCGAGGCGAACACGCAGACGCCCATTGAACAGTCAGGCGAGCTGATGGCACTGCTCACCGCGGCGCCATCGAAGCGACTGATCACCTACCCGGGCGTCGGCCACCCGGCGCTGGAGGAAGCCGGCGCGTCGATCGCGAAGGACGTGGGCGCGTGGCTCGACGGCAGCCTGCCGCCGTCGATCACCGAACCGGACGGCGACTGACGCATGCGCCTGCTGTCGTTGGATGCCTTTCCGCCCCGCTGCTCGCCCTCTCGATGGCAGCAGCGGCTGAGGACCTGCAGATTCGCGTCTACGAAGGGTTCGCCACGCTCGGCCCGGTATCGGGCAGCCATGATTCCGCCTACGCCGTCGATGTCGTCGCGCGCATGAAGCAGCGTCGCGACGGCAGCACCGTGATCAGCGCCTCGTCGATCGGCGGCTGGCCAGGTCCGCGTGCCCTGCTATTCTCTCCATCCCGTTTCCTCAATCCGGAGCTGACTCCATGCGTCGCTACCTTTACATCGCCTGCGCGGCAATCGTCACCGCATTTGCCGCCGAGGCCGCCACCCCGCCGGACGCGATCAAGTACCGCCAAGCGGCGATGAGCGCCTTGTCAGGCCACGCCGCGGCTTTTTCGCTGATTTTCTCGGGCAAGGTCGAGCACCAGAAGTACCTGCTCGCCCATGCCGAAGCGATCGCCGCCATCAGCGAGCACGTCGTCGACATGTTTCCGGCGGGCAGCGACACCGGCAAGACCACGGCGCTGCCACTCATCTGGCAGGACGCAGAAGGCTTCCGCAAGGCGGCGGACACCACCCGCGTCGCAGCCGCGGGATTCCGCGATGCGGTGAAGAGCGGCGACAAGGCTGCAATCGGCAAGGCGATGAAGCCGCTCTTCGATGGCTGCAAGGGCTGCCACGACCGTTATCGCAAGGAGGACTGATGCGCCGTCGCGCCGCAGGCGGCACAGCGGCGTTCGCGCTGGCGCTTGCGGCGATGGCACAGCCGTCGATCGCCGAGGATCTCGTCGAGCGCGGCCGTTACCTGACAGCTGCCGGCGGCTGCATCAGCTGCCACACGGCCGACGAGGATGGCGCAGCGCCATTTGCGGGTGGCCGCGCGCTCGCGAGTGATTTCGGGACTTTTTTCGGGCCGAATATCACGCCCGACCGGGATACCGGCATCGGCGCGTGGAGCGAAGCGGATTTCCTGCGCGCAGTGCTCGAAGGCCGCTCGCCGTCGGGTGCGGCGTACTTTCCTGCCTTTCCCTATCCCTCGTACGCGGGACTCACGGAGGACGACGCGCGGGCGATCTACGCCTATCTGCGTACCCTGCCCGCGGTGCGGCGTGAGAACCTTGAGCACAAACTGCCGTGGCATGTGTCGCGAGTCGGCGCACGAATCTGGCAGGCGCTCTATTTTTCTCCAACCGGGTTCCAGCGCGACCCGGCGCGCAGCGAGACATGGAACCGCGGCGCCTACCTCGTTCGCCACCTGGGGCATTGCGGAGAGTGCCACACGCCGCGCAACCGGTTGGGCGCGCCAGAGGCCTCCAGGGAATTGAGCGGCAATCCGCAGGGGCCGGAGAATCGGCGCATCCCCAACATCACCCCGCACGACCCCGACGGCATCGGCGGCTGGAGTGCCGATGAAGTCGTGGCGTTCCTCGAGTACGGCATGCTGCCGGACGGGGATTTCGCCGGCGCCGGGATGGGCGAGGTCATCGACGAGAACACCGGGAAGCTGACGGCAGCCGATCGCGAGGCCATCGCGGCCTACCTGCTCGCACTGCCCGCAGTGCCGGACATCAAGGGGTCGCCGGATGGCTGACGTCGAACTGTTCAGTTTCACCGCCTGCCCCTACGCCCAGCGCAGTCGCCTGGTGCTGCTCGAGAAGGCGATCGGCTTCGAGCTCGTCGAAATCGATCTCCACAACCGACCGGCCTGGTTCAGCGAGGTGTCGCCCTACGGCAAGGTGCCAGTGTTGCGCCACCAGGGTCGCGTGGTCTACGAGTCGGCGATCATCAATCAGTACGTCGATGAAGCCTTTCCGGACAGGCCGCTGATGCCGGCGGACCCGTTCGGTCGTGCACAGGCACGGATCTGGATGGATTACTGCGACACACGTTACCTGCCGGCCGCGCATCGCCTGATGGTCGATCGCGAGTCACCGGAAAAGCGCGCTACCGCCCTCGGCAAGCTGAACGAAGTGCTGCGCTTCATCGAGTTCGAGGGACTGCGCAAGCTGAGTGACGGTCCTTACTGGCTGGGTGTGCGCCCGAGCCTGGTCGACTTCCATTTCCTGCCGTTCTTCGAGCGATTTGCCGTGTACGTGGAGCTGGCCGGCGCGGCCTGGCTGCCCGAATGCACGCGACTGCGCAGCTGGTACGACACCGTGGCCAGCCGTGACAGCTTCATCGCGACGCGACATACGCTGGACTTTCACCTGGATCAGCAACGTCGCCTGAACGCGCTGCGCGCGCAGCAGCAGCAGGCGACAATCTCGGCGGGCGTGCCGAGTCGGCCTGAGGGCTGAGGTTCGCTGTACCGCTATACTGCGCGGCCATGACGAAAGGCCGCGATCTACCACCGCTGCGACTGCTGCCCGGGGAGGAGCGGCGCATCGAGTCGGGGCACGCGTGGGTGTTCTCCAACGAGGTCGACACGACGAAGACGCCGCTGGGCGACTTCGCGCCGGGTTCCATGGCGAGCGTGGTGTCCTCGCGCGACCGTTTCCTCGGTTACGCGTACGTCAATCCGCAGGTGCTCATCTGCGCGCGGATCCTGGGTCGCAACGCGGCCGAGCCGCCCGGCCGTGCCCTGCTCGAACAGCGGCTGCGGCGCGCGCTCGCATTGCGTGAACGGCTGTACGCACGGCCGTACTACCGGCTCGTCTACGGCGAGTCCGATGGCCTGCCCGGGCTCGTGCTCGACCGTTACGGCGACCTGGTGGTGGGGCAGTCGGGCACTGCGGGCATCGATGCCATGGCCGACGACATCGTGGCGGCGGTGCGCGCCGTCATCGGCGCGAAGCAGTTCGTCTGGAAAAACGACAGTGGCGCGCGCGAGCTCGAGCAGCTGCCTGAGACGGTGACGGCTGACAGCGGCGCTGTCCCGGACGAGACAGGAGTCGAGGAAAACGGACTTTCCTTTCGCGCGCCGCTCGCCGCCGGCCAGAAGACCGGTTGGTTCTACGACCAGACCGGCAACCGCGCGATGCTGCGCCGTCACGTGAAGGGTGCGCGCGTGCTCGATGTCTGCAGCTACGTGGGCGGGTGGGGAATCAGCGCGGCCGAGAACGGCGCGCGCGACGTGCTGTGCGTCGACGCCTCGGCGACCGCGCTCGGCTACGTCGAACGCGCCGCAACCGCGCGCTCGCTGCCGGTGCGAACCCTGCGTGGCGACGCCTTCGACGCGCTCGAGGACCTCGCCGCAGCGGGCGAGCGCTACGACGTCGTGGTCCTCGATCCACCGGCGTTCATCAAGCGCCGCAAGCAGGCTGCGAAGGGCGAAGCTGCCTACCGCCGCCTCAATCAGCTCGGCCTGCAGCTCGTCGCCGACGACGGGCTGCTGGTATCCTGCTCCTGCTCCTACCACCTCGAGCCGCAGTCCTTGCTCGACGCCCTGCAGAAGGCGGCGCGCAACACGGGCCGCTTCGTGCAGGTCATCGAGACCGGCGGCCAGGCGCCGGATCACCCGGTGCATCCCGCGATTCCGGAGACGCGTTACCTCAAGGCGTTTTTCTGCCGGGTGACTCAGGAGTAACGAGTCGAGTGGCGCCGAACGCAGGCATACTGGCCGCGGGGATCCAGGCGGGAGTGGCAGTCATGGGGATAGGCGGACCACGCAAGTCACTCGAGGACATCCGTCGTATCGCGGCGGCCCGGCACCTCGAGCGCACGCTCGGTCCGTGGCAACTCGCCGGCATCGGCATCGGCGCCATCATCGGCATGGGCATCTACACGCTGACCGGCGTGGGCGCCGGGAATGCCGGGCCGGCAGTGATCCTGTCGTTCGCAGTCGCTGGCCTGGTCTGCGCGGCGGCGTCGCTCGCTTATGCGGAGATGGCCTGCCTCATGCCGGTTGCAGGCTCGGCCTATACCTATTCCTATGTGGTGCTGGGCCAACTGATCGCCTGGGTAGTGGGCTGGAGCCTGTTCCTGGAGTACGCCCTCGCCTGCTCCGCCGTTGCCGTCGGCTGGTCGGCCTACTTCGCCGGCCTCATGCAGTCGATCGGCTGGACCATCGACCCGCAGTGGCTCAAGGGTCCGGGCAACGGCGGCACGTTCAATGTGCCTGCGGCCGCGGTGTCGATCGCCGTTGCCGTGCTCCTCACGCTCGGCACGAAGGAAAGCGCCCGCCTGAACACCGTGCTGGTCGGCGTGAAACTGGTCGCGCTCTGCACCTTCGTCGTGTTCGCGCTGCGCGGCTTCGATGCGGGCAACCTGGAGCCCTTCGCGCCCTTCGGCACCACCGGCGTCCTGACCGCGGCAGCACTGGTGTTCTTCGCCTTCTTCGGCTTCGATGCCGTTTCCACCGCCGCGGAGGAAGCGCGCGATCCGGGCCGGGACATGAAGTTCGGGATCGTGGGATCGATGCTGGTCTGCACGCTGCTCTACATGGTCGTGGCGCTCGCTGCGGTGGCGGCACTGCGCTGGGACCTCTTCGCCAGCAATGCCGAGCCGCTGGCCCATGTCCTGCGCAGCACCGGCTATACGACGGTGGCCAACCTTGTGGCCACCGCTGCCATCTGCGCGACCCCCTCGGTGCTGATGAGCCTGATGTTCGGGCAGACGCGGGTCTCGTTCGCGATGACCCGCGACGGCCTGCTGCCACGGCAGCTCTCGGCCGTGCACCCGCGGTTTCACACGCCGCACGTCATCACGCTGCTGACCGGCGTCGGGGTGGCGGTGGTCGCGGGCGGATTCCGCCTCGACGAGATCGCGGCGCTGGCAAACGCCGGGACCCTTTGTGCTTTCGTCGCCGTGGCCGTGTCGATGCTGGTGCTGCGCCGGCGCGAGCCGGGGCTGCAGCGCGATTTCGCCTGCCCGGCGCCCTGGCTGGTCGGGCCGCTCGCCGTCATCGGCTGCACGGGCCTGTTCTTCTACCTCGGCCAGACCACCATCCTGTTCTTCCTCCTCTGGCACGCGATCGGCCTCGCGTGGTACTTCGCCGCCGGCCGACGCGGCAGCACCGCCGCCTGATCTACTCGGCGCGCAGCGCCTCGACCGGGTCCAGCTCCGCGGCACTGTGGGCCGGCAGCACGCCGGCCACGAGTCCGATCATCACCGCAACCAGCTCGGCCGCTATCGCATAGGGCAGCGAGAGGCTGACCGGCAGCGCCGGCACCAGCGCCTGCAGCAGGGCGACGATCGACGCGCCGGCCAGCAATCCGCCGACACCCCCGAGCGCCGCCAGCATCATCGACTCGCCGAGGAAGATCCGGCGGACCTGCTCCCGGCCGGCACCGACCGCCCGCAGCAAGCCGATCTCCGCCGTGCGCTCGCGCACCGCGATGGTCATGATCGTGAAGATGCCGACGCCGCCGACCAGCAGCGAGATGCCCCCGAGGGCCGCCACCGCGAAAGTCACCACGTCGAGCACGCTGCCCAGGACGTCGAGCATCTGCTCCTGCGTCGTGATGGTGAAGTCGAGCCCGCCGTGCCGGGCAAGCAGCAGGCGCTCGATGCTGGCCTTCACCTCGCTGGCAGACGCTGACTTGTCGTACAGCACATCGATCTCGAAGAGACCCTCGCGGTTGTACATCTCCAGTGCGCGCGCGGTGGGGATGTAGA
The DNA here is from genome assembly GCA_016874095.1 of Gammaproteobacteria bacterium. Lineage (GTDB taxonomy): Bacteria > Pseudomonadota > Gammaproteobacteria > Steroidobacterales > QUBU01. Next base: position 20,002 of record VGVH01000014.1, read on the forward strand.
CCGTGTCGTCCAGATCGAAGCCGAGGACCTGCCCCTTCGGCTCCATCACGCCGACGACCCGGTAGCGCTCGCCGCCGATGCGAACGGTCTCGCCCAGCGGATTGCGCTCGCCGTAGAGCTCGTGTCGCAGCTTGCTGCCCAGCACGGCGAGCGGGCGAGGCGCACGCGGATCGTCCGGCGGCAGAAAGTTGCCGAGCGCGACCCGGAAACTGAACGCCGTCGCCATGTCCGAGCCGCACCCGGTGACGGTCGTGTGGCGCTCGCGGCCGTTGGCCTCCACCGAGCCCGTGCCCTGCACGACAGGCACCGTGTTCAACACGTACGGCAGGCGCTTCAACGCCTCCGAATCGTCCATCGTCAGCGGCCGCACGCTGTTGAACATGCCGGGCGAGGCACCAAACGTCGTCGCTCGGCCCGAGTTGATCGCGATGATGTTGGTGCCGAATTGGGTGAACTGGTTGAGTACGTACTGGTGGAGCCCCTCTCCTATCGATGTCAGCAGCACGACGGCGGTAACACCGATGCCGATGCCGAGTGCGGTCAGGCTGCTGCGCAGCCGGTGGGCAGCTGCGGAACGGACCGTGAAGCGCAGGAGGTCGCGGGCTTCCATGTACGGCCTAACGACCCGCGAGCGCCGCGATCGGATCGAGTCGCGCTGCACGCCGGGCCGGGAGGATGCCGAAGACGATGCCGCAGCCAATGGCGATGAGGACTGCGCCCAGCACGGCCCAGGCCGGCGGCGCGAAGTCGAGGCCGGGATACAGGCCGCGCAGCGCGCCGATCGCGGCGAAGCCCGCCATCAGGCCGACTGCAGCGCCGAACAGGGCCAGGATCACGGCTTCGGTGAGGAACAGCCGCGTCACCTGCCTGCGGCTGGCGCCCAGCGCCTTGAGCAGGCCGATCTCCCTGGTGCGCTGGCTGACCGACACCAGCATCACGTTCATGATGAGCACGCCTGCAACCAAGAGGCTGACGGAGGCGATACCCGCGAGCGCGCCGGTGAGCGCGCCGAAGATGTCATCGAAAGTCGACAGCACCGAGTCCTGCGCGATCACCGTGATGTCGACCTGTCCGCGGTGTCGCTCCGCGACGATACGCTCGATATCAAGGCGGCCCGGCAGCACCGCTTCCCTGCCCCTGGCCTGGACCAGCACGCGAAAGAGCCCCGGAGCGTTCAGCAGCTGCTGGGCCGAGGCGACCGGCATGATCACCAGTTCGTCGACGTTGACCATGATCGACATGCCCTGCGCCGCCAGCACGCCGACCACGCGGCAGCGACGTTCGCCGACGCGCAGCCACTGACCGACCGGCACGACGCCACCCAGTATTTCGCGCCGGATCGTGTCGCCGATGACGCATTCGGGCGAGGCGAGGTCCCAGTCCTGGTCGCGGATGAACTCGCCCAGGCCGAGCTTCCAGTTGCGCACCTCGAGCAAAGACGCTGTTGCACCCATCACCGTGATCTCGCGCTCCATGCCGGCGAACGACACAGTCGCTGCCCCGATGACGAGCGGCGCGATCTTCGCCACGTGCGGGCTGCGCAGGATCGCGCGGGCATCCTCCAGCGTCAGGTCCCGCGGCGTCTCGCCCGCCATGAGCCCCGGACCCAACCCCGTGGTCTCGACGCGACCGGGCAGTACGATCAGCAGGTGCGTGCCAAGTGAGCGGAACTCGCCGGACACGAAGCGTCGCGCGCCTTCGCCGAGGGAGGTCAGCACCAGGACTGCCGCGACCCCGATGGCGGTGGCGAGCAGCATCATCCCCGTGCGCAGCGGATAGCGGACCAGCGCCGCGAACGCCACCCGCGTGGAATCGACGAACGTCATGTCCCTGCCGCCCCGCCCTGGGGACGGTCCTCGACCATGCGCCCGTCGCGCAGGCGCAGGAGCCGTCGCGACCGCCCGCCGAGCTCGAGGTCGTGCGTGACCACGATGAGGGTCAACCCCCGGGCGTTCAGTGACTCGACGATCCGGATGACTTCGGCGCCGGACTGCGAGTCGAGGTTGCCGGTCGGCTCGTCGGCGAGCAGCAGCTTCGGCTGCATGACGATCGCGCGGGCGATCGCCACCCGCTGGCGCTCGCCGCCGGAGAGCTGCGCCGGGCGGTGGTCCACGCGTTCCATGAGCCCGACGCCTTCGAGCGCGTCGCGGGTCCGGCGCCGCCGCTCGGCCGGCGGCAGTCCCGCGAGCAGCATAGGCAGCTCGACATTCTCGGCAGCCGTCATGCGCGGCACGAGATGGAAGGACTGGAAGACGAAACCGATCTGGCGCTGGCGTGTAGCGGCCAGCAGGTCGTCGGACATCGTCGAGGTGTTCACGTCGTCGAGCCAGTAGGCGCCGGCCGTCGGAGTGTCGAGCAAACCCAGTATGTTCAGCAGCGTCGACTTGCCTGAGCCGGAAGGCCCCATGATCGAGAGGTACTCGCCCTGCCCGATCGTGAGATCCACCGCGTCGAGCGCGCGCACGACCTGGCTGCCGACCTCGAACGTGCGGCTGAGCGCCTCGAGGCGGATCATGGCCGCGCGGCGCTGAGCTCGCGCGCGGCGCGGGCGCCGTCGACGACACCCTCGCGATCGAGGGACAGCACCACCAGGTCTCCGGCCTGCAGGCCTTCCACAACTTCAGTGTGTTCCCAGTTCGCCACGCCAATGCGGACATCGCGGCGGCGCAGGACACCGGCGGCCTCGTCGAGGAGCAGCACGCGACCGCCCTCGATCACCGCTTGCGTCGGGACGCGCAGCACGCCGGTGCGGGTATCGAGTATCACTTCCACGTCAGCGCTGTAGCCCGGCAGCAGGTTGCTGGCCTGCGGGTTCTCGATCTCCGCCTCGATCTCCACCGTGCGCGCCTGCTTCTCGGCGTCGAGCACGTAGGGTGCCACCCGGCGCACGAAGCCGGGAAATTGCTTGCCCGGAAACGCGTCGAGCGTGATGCGCGCACGCTGGCCGGCGCGGACAGCGGGTGCGTCGACTTCGTCGATGGGCGCGGAAATGTACAGGCAGCTGTTGTCGACGACGTCGACCGTCGGCGGCGTCGGCACGCCCACCGGTGAGGGCGTCACGAATTCACCCAGCTCGCCGTTGATTTCCGCGATGACGCCGTCGAATGGCGCTCGCAGTATCGTGCGCTCGAGGTTGGCGCGGGCGACGTCGACACGCGCATCGGCGACGCGGGCATTCTCGCGAGCCGCCGAGCAGGCAGCCGTGCGCGACTCAGCTTCGCCAGCGGCACGCTCGGCCTGCTCCTCGGAGATGAGCCGGTCGGCAAGCAGCCGGGCGGCGCGCTTCGCCTCGCGGACCGCTACGTCCGCAGTCGCGCAAGCCTCCCGCGTGCGGGCGTCCGCAGCGACGCGATCCCGGCCCTGCAACTCCACCTGGGCACGGACGTCGTCGTTCCAGAGCTCGAGCAGCACGTCGCCCTTTTTCACGGCATCGCCCTTGCGCACCGGCAGGCGGGCGATCTGGCCACCGAGCGGCGGCGCGAGTCGCGCCCGGTTGCAGGCGTCCACGGTGCCCGCGCGCGTGTTCGACACCGTGGCGGCGACGTCGCCGCTCTGCACGGACGCGACGGCCACACGGACGGCCTTAGGGCGCGTGGCCCAACCGATACCGGCCAGGACAACCGCCAGCGCGAAGACGGCGAGGACGATACGGCGGGTGGTGGCACGGGATGGCACGTGGTGATCTCCGATCGGCTGCGCACGGGCAGTATACGGCGCGGGTTCGCGCTCGAGGCGCCGCGCGCCCTATGATGCCTCCATGGGCAGTACGGAAAACCCGATACGGGGGCGTGGCAGCCCCAGCCGGATCGAAGGCCGATTCGCACGCACCACGCGCGAATCGGCAGCGGATACCGAGGCCTTGATCGAAGACGGGCAGCGGCGCGGTCCGGATACGCAGCTCATGGTGGAGAATGCGCGCAGCATCGTCTCGCGCAACCAGTCGCCGGACGTGCCGTTCGCCCAGTCGATCAACCCGTACCGCGGCTGCGAGCACGGCTGCATCTACTGCTACGCGCGTCCTTCGCACGCGTACATGGACCTGTCGCCCGGCATCGACTTCGAGACCCGGATCTTCTGGAAGCCGGATGCAGCCGACCTGTTGCGCGCTGAACTGGCGAAGCCGGGCTACACCTGCGACACGATGGCCCTGGGCTCGAATACCGACTGCTACCAGCCGGCCGAGCGCGAACTGCAGGTGACGCGACGGATCCTCGAGGTTCTGGCCGAGTGCCGGCATCCCGTGGCGATCGTCACGAAGTCGGCGCTGGTCGAGCGCGACATCGACATCCTCGCACCGATGGCGGCAGCGGGACTGGCACGCGTGATGATCTCGGTGACGACCCTGGACGACGAACTGAAGCGCCGGATGGAGCCGCGCACTGCGGGACCGTCACGGCGACTGGAGACCATACGACGGCTCAGCGAGGCCGGCATACCGGTGGGCGTGCTGGCGGCACCGGTGATCCCGGCACTGAACGATCACGAGCTGGAATCGATATTGTCAGCCGGTGCCCGCGCGGGCGCGAAGAGCGCCGGCTACATCCTGTTGCGCCTGCCCCATGAAGTGGCGCCCCTGTTCTCCGAATGGCTGGAGCAGCACTACCCGCTGCGCCGTTCCCACGTGCTCAACCAGATCAGCCGGATGCGCAACGGCGCGCTCAGCGATCCACGCTTCGGCAGCCGCATGCGCGGCAGCGGCCCCCTGGCATCGCTGCTTCGCCAGCGATTCGAGCGCGCCTGCCGGGAGCACGGTCTCAACCGCGCGGAGACACCGCTGGTCAGGGACGGATTCCGGCCACCGCGCGCAAGCGGGCCGCAGCTCGGGCTGTTCTGACAGGGTTCGGGCTCAGGCCCGCACGTTGCCCCTTCTGAATGGCTGGGCTCAGCCGATGAAGTAGTTCTTGGGATCGAGCCCGAAGGCGCCGGCCTCGTGGCCGCGGACGATCCAGACGGCGTCAGCGTGGTTCTCGTCGCTTTCGCAGCGGCGCAGGTCGACCGTGCGGAAGTCATGCAGCGGCTGCTTTCCGGCGTCGAGCACGATCATCACCTTGGGCCGCAGGCGCCTGACGCGATTCTGCTCGATCACGATGCCAATCTCGCCGCTGTTCATCTCGACCACACTGCCGGTCGGGAACATGCCCATGGCCTGGACGAACTGCTCGACCATTTCCCTCTGGAACTTGCTGCCGGCGAGCGAATTCAGCTCGCGGATGGCGTCGTAACTCGACTTGGCGCCTGCCCATGGCCGGTGGCTGATCATCGCGTCGTAGCAATCCACGAGACCGGCGATCCGGGCGTAGACGGGAATGTCGGCGCCCTTCAGCCCTTTCGGATAGCCGGAACCGTCAGTTCGTTCGTGGTGACCCTCGACCATCGCCAGCACGTCTGCGTTCACACCAGGCGTGAGTTTCACCATGTTGAGTCCGTGCTGGACATGCTTCTTGACCGCCTCGAATTCCGCCGGGCTCAGCCTGCCCTCGCGGCTCATCATCTCCTCGGGCAGTTTCGCCTTGCCGATGTCGAGGAGCATGCCGCCCATCGCAAGCGTATCGAGACCCTGGCGATCGAAACCCAGGTGGCGCCCCAGGATTACCGCCCAGACCGAGGACGCGATCGAGTGGTGATACGCGTACTCGTCGCGCTTGCGCAGGTACAGGAGCCAGGCCATGGCGTCCTGGTTGCGAAGAACGCTGTCGATGAGCGGCGCAACGGCCGTGCGGACCTTCTCGACATCGATGCCAACTCCGCTGCAAAGACTGCCGAGCACTTCCGTGATCGTGCCCATTGCGGATTCATACGCGCGCACGGCCTGTGGTGCCTCCTCAGCCGTCGACACGCGATTGCGGTAGGCGCGCTGCCCCAGCAGACCGGCCACTCGGCCGGTGGGATCGATCCGGATGATCGCGCGCATGAGGCGCGCGGTCAGGCTGAGCTGTGCGCTGCGTTGCTGCGGCTGGCGCCGGATGACGATGTCCGGCGGCTTGGGCCGCAATGCCATCGCAACCTTTTCTGCCGGCAGTGACCCGCGCGCAGAGTCAATGTAGACGTGATGGCAGAACTTCCGGAGAAGTTTCAGCTCACTTTCTTCTCTTATCTCGAATCCCTGGAACAGGAATGGTGTTTCCAGCCACGGCCGGTCGAGCTGGGCAATGTACATCCCCAGCTGGAGGTCAGCGGTTTCGATTTTCTGGCGGCTGTATTGCAAGATCTTCCCCGAAAAACCGGCCGGATATACTGCGCCATAATCGGGCCAGGGCACCCGAGAGCCCGTGGCAGGGATCACATCCCGCCGGCCCGGTGCGACAACTGTGACCCAGGTCAAATTGGCCGCTTTGGTCAGTCAGCCCAGGCTGGTCCCGGTGCCGGGTTGACAGCTGTTACGGGCTGGCCGATAAACCCTGCCAACATTCGTGCGGAGCAGGTGCGTGGCAATGAATCGAAGGCAATGGCTGCTGGGCGGAACGGCTGTCGCCGCCACCACGATCGCGGGCTGTGGCCCGGACGAGGCGCCGATCGTGCGGCCGGAGGGCGTGGCCGTGAGCCCGTTCGGCGCGGATTCGACCGCCGAGGAGGTCACTGCGGGACTGGACCTCAGCGGCAAGACCGCGCTGATCACCGGGGCAAACTCCGGCCTCGGTCTCGAGACCATGAGGGTGCTGGCGATGCGCGGCGCGACGGTCATCGCCGCTGCTCGGACCATCGAGAAGGCCAGGGAAGCAGCAGCCTCCGTGCAGGGGCAGATCATCCCCGCCGCGATCGAACTCACCGACTTCGCCGGGATCGTCGCCGGCACCGATGCCGTGCGCGCGCTGGGCACGCCGATCGACATGCTGATACTCAACGCCGGCATCATGGCGCTGCCCGAACTCGAGCAGGTCAACGGACTCGAGAAGCAGTTCGTCACCAATCACCTCGGCCACTTCATCGTCGGCAACCGGCTGCTGCCGCTCGTGCAGGCGGCGCCGCAGGGCCGCGTCGTCGTACTGTCCTCGAGCGGTTACCGATGGGCACCGCCGGGGGGCATCGAGTTCGACAACCTGTCGGGGGAACGCGACTACGACCCGAACAAGATGTACGGCCAATCGAAGCTGGCGAACCACCTGTTCGTGCGCGAGCTGGCGAAGCGGCTTGCCGGCTCGACGACCACGGCCAATTCCGTCCACCCGGGTGTGATTCTCACCAACCTCGGCCGGCACTTCCCCGAATGGCAGGTCTTCATCGCGCGGCTGATCGGCTGGACGTTCATGAAATCGATCGAGGCGGGATCGGCCACGACCTGCTACGTCGCGACTGCGCCCGCGCTCGCCACCGTGAGCGGCCACTACTTCGCGGACTGCAACGCGGAGGTGCCGGGCGGAGAAATGAACAATGACGAACTGGCCGCGCGGCTCTGGCAGGTGTCGGAAGAACTGACTGCGCCCTATCTCGCCTGAAATCCATGACCAGCCGAAGCCCGGACAATCCGATCACTCGCCGCCAGTTGCTGCAGGGTGCTGCCGCACTGCCAGTCGCAACGACGGTAGCGGCCTGCGGTGGTGGCGAGGTGGAACGACCGCCCGGTGTCCCGCTGAGTCCCTACGGCGCCGACTCCACTGCGGAAGAGGTGACCGCGGGTCTGTCGCTCGCCGGGCGCACGGCGCTGGTGACCGGTGCCAACTCCGGCCTGGGTTTCGAAACGATGCGCGTGCTCGCCCTGCGCGGCGCGCGGGTGTTCGGTACTGCGCGCACGCTCGACAAAGCCCGCGAGGCCTGCGCCAGGGCGCAGGGGGAGACCACGCCGCTCGCCCTCGAACTCACGGATTTCGACTCCGTCGTGGCCTGCGCAGGAGAGGTTGCAGGCAGCGGTGCAGCGCTCGACATGCTGATACTCAATGCCGGCGTGATGGAGCTGCCGGCACTCGAGCAGGTATACGGCCTCGAGAAGCACTTCGTGACCAATCACCTCGGCCACTTCCTGCTGACGATGCGGCTGCTGCCGCAGGTACAGGCCGCCGCGCAGGGCCGCGTCGTGGTGGTGAGCAGCGGCTCGTCGTACCGCGAAGCGCCCGAAGTGGGCATCGAGTTCGACAACCTGTCAGGCGAGCGCGGCTATGAGCCGATCCGCGCTTACGGGCACTCGAAGCTGGCCAACGTGCTGTTTGCCCGGGCACTGTCGAAGCGTCTGGCCGGAACTGCTGCGACGGCCAACTCGCTGCAGCCGGGCGTCATCATGACGAACCTCGGCCGCCACCTGCCCTGGTACCAGATCGTGACGGCGAAACTGTTCGGCTGGGCGTTCATGAAGACCGTCGAGGCCGGTGCCGCAACGCAGGTCCATGTCGCGACGGATCCGGGGCTGTCAGCCACGAGCGGGCATTTCTTCCGTGACTGCAACGCGATCGTGCCGCCGGGTCATCTCGGCGACGATGCGATGGCGCAACGACTGTGGACGGTGTCGGAGGAACTCACCCAGCGCTGGCTCGCCTGAGCCGCGGTCAGCTGCCGCATTTCACGCCGGTGCCGCCGAGCCCGCAGTAGCCGCGGGGATTTTTCGCGAGGTACTGCTGGTGGTAGTCCTCGGCGTAGTAGAACTCCGGCGCCGGCAGGATTTCGGTCGTGACAGCCGGGTAGCCTGCTGATGCCAGCGCTGCCGCATAACTCTTCTGCGAGATGAGCGCCACCGCTTGCTGGGCGTCGTCGGTGCAGTAGATCCCCGACCGGTACTGCGTGCCGACATCGTTGCCCTGTCGCATGCCCTGCGTCGGGTCGTGGGATTCCCAGAACACGCTGAGCAATCGCTCGAAGCTCGTGGCTGCCGGGTCGTAGACGACCAGCACGACTTCGTTGTGGCCGGTGAGCCCGGTGCAGACCTCTTCATACGTGGGATTCGGCGTAAAGCCACCGGCATAGCCGGCCGCGGTGCTGTAGACGCCAGCCTGCTGCCAGAACCGCCGCTCGGCGCCCCAGAAACAGCCGAGTCCGAACAGCGCGGTCTTCATTCCTGCCGGGAACGGCGGCTTGAGCGGGTTTCCGTTCACGAAGTGCGTTGCCGGCACGACCATCGACGTATCGCGGCCGCGCAGCGCTTCCTCACGGGCAGGCATCCTGGTTTTTCTCTCGCGCAGCAGCATGCTGGGTCTCCTCCGGCAGCAGTGAAAGACGATGCTACAGTAGCCCGCCATGTCAGTAACCAGCTCCAGAAATCGCGACGTCCTGGCAAGCCTCGCGTTGCTTGCATGCGTGGCTGCAATCGCCGGCGACGATCCGGCCCCCGCAGCAGATCTTGCGATGCGGCGGACAGCGGCACAGCAGACCTTCCTGCGACTGGCGGATGAAGGCCGGCTCGAGGAAGCCACGGCGATCGGTGAGCAGGTGCTGGCGATGACCACCGAGTTGTACGGTGCCGAAGGCGTCGAGCGCGTTCGGCCGCTGACCAATCTCGGCACGATCCAGCTGCGCAGGGGCAACGATGCTGCAGCGGAGCAGCACTTTCGCGAAGCGATCGACGTCGCCGAGCGGGCGGCGGGTATCGGCTCCGAACGCCTCGTCAAGCCGCTCATCGGTCTCGGCGACGCGCTGGCTCGCCGCCAGCAGTTCAGCGACGCGGCGCTCGCTTTCGAGCGGGCGCTCACGCTGAGTCATGCGGCCAACGGCTTCTATGACAGCGACCAGCTGCGCGTCCTCGACGGACTCTCCGAAGTGCAGCTGGGTCTCGACAACCTCGAGCGCGCCAACGACTACCAGGAAGCGCAGCTCGGCATCGCCGAGCGTCATGCAGCCGAGGATCCCGACGGGCCCATCGAAGCACGCATGAAGCTCGGCCGCTGGTACAACCGGACGGGCCAGCCGCTGCTCGCGCGCAGCGCCTTCCAGTCGGCGCGCTCATCGATACGGCGCCTGAAAGGCAAGGACCACCCCGACAGCGTCGATGCGCTGCTCGGCGAAGCCGAGAGCTACCGGCGCGAAGCCGCGCTGCCCGCGGCGTCGGTCACCCTGCGACGCGCGCTGACCATCCTCGACGCGCAGGCGGTTCGCGATCACCTGAAGCGCGCTGAAGTGCTGCTGGCGAGCGGCGACCTGAACATCAGCGCCCAGTTCGCGTCGTCCGCGCAGAAAGCCTACGAAGCTGCCTGGGTGGAGCTGTCCGGGGACAGCGCGCTGCAGGCGACGCGCGAGGAATGGTTCTCACGGCCGGTGCGGATCGCCGGGCCTAACCTGGCGCGGGTCGTCAACGAGGAAGGGGTACCGATCGAGCGGCGCTCGACCACGGCCAGCGGCACGCAGCCGGGCCAGGTTTCAGCCAGCTTCACGGTTACCGCCGCCGGCCGCGCAGCCGACATCGTCATTCTCGAATCCGACCCGCCCGGGTTGATGGACAAATCGATGCGCCGCCTGCTCGCGTTCTCGGTCTGGCGACCGCGGTTGGTCGACGGCAAGATCGTGGCTACGGAAAACCACCTGCTGCAGCACGAGTTTCGCTATCCGCGCCCGGCTCCTGCTCCGACCACGGATGAGGGCCCCGATGCGGGTGAAACCGGCGGACGCATCGCCAATCCGACGGAGGCCGGAGAGCCCTGAGCGCCGGTCGCGCGACCGGCACGGTATTCGTCGCGCAAGGTGATTACCCGCGCATGGATTTCGCGGGAACGCCCGCCGATCTCGCCGAGCAGTTTTCCGGAGACGTCCGCCGTTGCCTGCCTCCACGCCTCCAGCTCCTCCGGTGACAGGCGATGAACGACGATGCCGAGCTCCTCGGCATTTGCCAGGTCGCCTGCCGTCTGGGCGCGCACGACCGCACGCGACCGCTCGACCGGAGGAAAGGACTCCGTCAGGATGCGACGCTGGGATTCCGGCAGCGAATCCCACCATGCCCTCTGGCTGACGATGAGGGAAATACCGAGCACGTGATTCGTCAGCGTGAGATGCGGCGCCTGGCCGGCGATACCGGTGCGCGAGTACAGCGTCACCGAGTTCTCTCCGGCGTCGATGAGCCCCGTCTGCAGGGCCGGGACGATGTCGCCAAAGCCGAGCGGTATCACGTCGGCGCCAATCGCCTCCGCGAACAGGCGGGCGTTCAGGCTCGATGCGATGCGGAAGCGGCGGCCTTTCGCGTCATCCGGCAGGATCAGCGGTTCACGCGCATACACATCGTGGAAGCCGATCTCGTACCAGGTGACGAAGTGGATGCCGCGCGCCGCGAGCAGGCCACGATAAAGCCCGGTGAGGTAGCGGTCATAGACGTAATCCGCTTCGCCCTCGTCCGCGAACAGATACGGGGTATAGAGCAGCGTCAGCTCCGGAACGACGGTGGAAAGCACCTGGGCGGACAGGTTGGCGTACTGGATGCGACCCCGCCGCAATCCCGACAGCAGCTGTTCCTCGGAACCGAGCTGGCCGTAGATCAGCGGACGCATGTGGATGGCACCGGCCGAGGCGGACTCGGCACCGACGCGAAATTCGAGCCACAGTGCCTCGCCGGGCGTGCCCGGCGTGGTGGTGCCGCCGAGCGTGACGATGGTGCCGGCGGGCCGCTCGCAGCCACCCAGCACGAGCAGCGCCGCCAACGCGGCCGCAACGGCCAGTGGCGGCCGCAGTCGACGGCGGCCTGTGGGTATCGGAAGCCTGCCGGCAGAACTCATCGCTCCCGCTGCTGTCTCGATGGTTGGTGGATGACCCGCGGGCAAGGGTATGCTTCGCGGGCGCACTGAAGCAACGGAGCGACGATGCACGGATTCACGACACGATGCCGCCGCAGCCTCTGGCTGCTGGTCGCCGCACTCGCACTGCCGGCCCTCGCCACAGCGGCCGGCCCGCCCGACTACACGCTCTTCGACGACGTGCTCACGCCCAACGTCAACAAGGGCTACGTCGACTACGACGGCATCGCAGCAAATCCGCGCTTCGGCAGGTTCCTCACCGCCCTGGCCGAGGCGCCACGGCCCGCGAACCGCGACGAGGAACTCGCGCTGCTGATCAATGCCTACAACGCCTTCGCGATCAGCGGCATCCTGCAGGGGTACTCGCCGTCGAGCCGGCTGGGGCGCTGGCGGTTCTTCGAGCGTCTGGAGTTCACGCTGTCGGGCGAGCCGATCACGCTCGAGGATCTCGAGCACAAGCGCCTGCGCACCCTGGGCGAGCCGCGCATACATTTCGCGATCGTCTGCGCGTCGCTCTCCTGCCCGCGCCTGGCAAGCCGTGCATACCGGCCGGAGACGCTCGACCGCGATCTCGATGCCGCTACCCGCGGTTTCGTCAATGACGTCACGCGCAACCACTACGACATCGCGCAGCGAACAGCTTTCCTGTCGTCGATCTTCGACTGGTTCCGCGGCGACTTCGAGACGGGTGGGAGCACGTTGCCGTCGTTCCTGGCACGCTACGTGCAGGACCCGGCTGTACGTGCTGCCCTGCTCGAGGGCCGGCTCGCCATTCGCCATCTCGATTACGACTGGGGCCTGAACGGCCGATTCAGCGGCAACAACGACTGACGCGACAGGACAGACACCATGCGGCAACGACATCCCGACGGCATAACACCTTCCGAGATCACACCCGAGGCCGTATTCCACGCGCGTCGCGACGTCCTGCGCGCAGCAGGCTTCGTCGGTGCAGCGGCACTTCTGGCGAGCGCCCGCGCAGGCGCCGAGGATATCCCGACCCGTTACCGCCGACTGCCGGGATTGAAGAAAAGCCCGTATTCGGTCAAGGAAACACCGAATTCGTTCGAGGACATCACGAGCTACAACAATTTTTACGAATTCGGCCTGGACAAGACCGATCCCGCGGAGAACGCGGGCCGTTTCCGCCCGAAGCCCTGGAGCGTGTCGATAGAGGGCGAGGCCGAGGTGACCGGGCGTTTCACGCTCGAGGACATCCTGAAGCCCCACCCGCTGGAGGAGCGCATCTATCGCTTTCGCTGCGTCGAGGCCTGGTCGATGGTGATCCCCTGGGTCGGGTTTCCGCTCGGCGACCTGCTCAAGCGATTCAAGCCGACGTCGAAGGCGAAGTACGTTGCGTTCGAGACCATCGTGCGACCCGAGGAAATGCCGGGACAGAAAGGGCGCACACTGGATTGGCCCTACATCGAGGGCCTGACGCTGGCCGAGGCGATGAACCCGCTGTCCCTGATGGTGGTCGGCGTCTACGGGGTCGAACTGCCGAACCAGAACGGCGCCCCGCTGCGGCTGATCGTGCCGTGGAAGTACGGGTTCAAGAGCATCAAGTCGATCGTGCGGATCCGCTTTACCGACAAGCAGCCGCGCACCACCTGGTCCGAGGCGGCGCCCGATGAGTACGGCTTCTACGCCAACGTGAACCCCGAGGTCGACCACCCGCGCTGGAGCCAGGCGACCGAGCGGCGGATCGGTTCGGCGTTCCTCGCGCCCAAGCAGCGGACGCTGCCGTTCAACGGCTACGGTGCGCAGGTGGCGGCGCTGTACAAGGGACTCGACCTCACGCGGAACTACTGAGCGCCATGCCGTCACTGCGGCAGGTGCGGCTGATCGGCAAGCCGGTCGTGTTCACGGCGTCGCTGCTGCCGCTTGCGTGGCTGGTCGCCGGTGCCGCGGGCGTTGGCGGCGTCGATCTCGGCGTCAATCCGGTAGAGACGATCCAGGACACAGCCGGCATCTGGGCGCTGCGGTTCCTGTTGCTGACCCTGTCGATGACGCCGCTGCGCCACGCCACCGGCCAGGCATGGCCGCTGCAGTTCCGGCGCATGCTCGGGTTGTTCGCGTTTACCTACGCCGCCGTCCATTTCGCGAATTACCTGGCGCTTGACCGCGCATTCGATTTCATGGAGATCATCCCCGACCTGACGAAACGTCCCTTCATCATGGTGGGCGCGGCGGCGCTGCTGATGCTGCTGCCGCTGGCGATTACCTCCACGGCGGGCTGGCGCAGACGGCTGGGGCCGCGCTGGATCGCGCTTCACCGGCTGGTCTATCCGCTCACGATACTCGTCTGCTGGCACTTCTGGTGGCAGGTGAAGAAGGATGTCACCGAGCCACTCGTCTACAGCCTGATCCTCGCGAGCCTGCTCGGCCTGCGCATGTGGCGGAGCCGGCGAAAAACGGGCATGTTGACCTGATCTCCGACGGAGCATTGCCCATGCGCAACCTGCTCTTCACCGTCGCGAAGGAAGATACTTGAAGCTGGATCTCATCCTCGAACCCGACCTCACGCCCGACGCGATCCGCGAGATCGCAGTCGCGGCCGAGGGCTACGGGTTCCGCACGCTGTGGGCATCGAACTATTCCTCGGCTCGCGACGCCTTCCTGTCGCTGGTTCCGGCGGCACAGGCGACGAAGCAGATCGGCATCGGTGTGCTGGTGGTCAGCCCCTGGGAAATGCATCCGCTCAAGATCGCCAATTCCCTGCTGACGCTCAACGAGTACGCGAACGGCCGCGCCCAGCTCGTCCTGAGCGGCGGCGGCGAGTGGTGCGGCGTCATGGGCAGCGGGCATGAACGGCGCGTGCGCGCCGTGCGCGAGACCGTGGAAATGATCCGCGGCGCCATGTCCGGCAAACCCTTCACCTACAAGGGCGAGCTGTTCAAGTCCTGGGGCTACAACGCGTCCTGGTCGAAGGATCCGCCACCACGGGTCTACGTCGGTGCGAGCAAGCGACAGATGATGCGCATGGCAGTCGACACTGCCGATGCAGCCATGATGAGCGACGTCACCCTGCACTACGTGCGCGACATGCTCGCGATCGCCAGCGATCGGGCGCGGGAGACCGGTCGCGCTGCACGCTTCCCGGTGAGCAATTTCTGGGCCTGGCACGTCAAGGCCGACAACGAGGCGTCGTGGCACGAGGCGCGGCGGGAGCTGATCCTGCGCGGCTGGCTGGTGGACTACCACCTGAAGCCGTTCCTCACGGCAGAGGAATGCGCGCTCGTACAGAAGCACAAGCAGGCATTCCTGCACGCCTACAACGACCGCAGCGGCGAGATCCGCGGCGTGCCGCCAGAACTCGTCACCAAGCTCATCGACAACTTCAGCTGCACCGGCGATCTCTCGACCATCGACCGGCAGATTGCGACGCTGCGGAAATTCGCGGACTCAGGCCTGGATGAGCTGGCCCTGCGCCTGCACGATGCGCCGCTGGACGCCGTGCACGTGATCGGTCGAAAGGTGCTGCCGAGACTGGGCGGCTGAACGCCGCCCGCAACCTCAGAGGTTGTAACCGCGCTCCTCGTGCAGCGCGATGTCGAGGCCCTCGGTCTCTTCCTCGGGTGTCACCCGCAGCGGTGTGAGCGCGCCGACCACCTTCAGGATTGCCCAGGTCAGCGCGGCCGACCAGATCAGGGTCGCGATGACGCCGACGACCTGTACACCGACCTGCTCGGCGATGCCACGTCCGTCCGGATGCCCGACGCCGCCGAGTACCGCGGCACCGAACACACCGGTGAGGATCGTGCCCAGGGCCCCGCCGACTCCGTGCACCGGGAACACGTCGAGCGAATCATCGATCTGCAGTCGGCGCTTCACGATCTGGGTCGCCCAGAAGCAGACGGTGCCGGCCAGCAAGCCGATCACCAGCGCACCGGACGGCCCGACGAATCCGGAGGCCGGCGTGATCGTGCCCAGCCCGGCGACCATGCCGGTCACCAAGCCGAGCACGCTGGGCTTGCCGAACTTGAGCCACTCCTGCGCCATCCATGCGATACAGCCCGCGGCCGCTGCAGTATGCGTGGCGAGCATCGCCATGCCGGCGGCGCCGTTGGCTGCCACGGCACTGCCCGCGTTGAAGCCGAACCACCCGACCCAGAGCATGCCGGCGCCGGCAACCGTCGTCGGCAGGTTGTGCGGCGGCATCGGCTGCTGCGGAAAACCGCGGCGGTTGCCCAGCACCAGGGCCGCGACCAGTGCCGCGACCCCCGCGTTGATGTGGACTACGGAACCACCCGCGAAGTCGAGGAACTTCATCCCGGCGAGCCAGCCGCCGCCCCAGACCCAGTGCGCCACCGGGACATAGACCAGCAACAGCCACAGCAGCGAGAACAGCAGCATCGCGCCGAAACGCATGCGTTCGGCGAACGCGCCGACGACCAGCGCGGGCGTGATGATCGCGAAGGTCATCTGGAACATGAGGAACACGGTCTCGGGCACGTTGGGATAGGCCGCGTACACGGCGTCCGCCGTCATGCCCTTCAGGAACGCCTGCTCCAGGCCGCCGATGAAGGCCTGCGCGCCACCGCCGTCACCGAAGGCCAGGCTGTAGGCGCCGGCAACCCAGAGCACCGACACGGCCGCAGCGATCGCGAAGCACTGCATGAGGACCGAAAGGACGTTGCGGCTTCGCACCAGGCCCGCATAGAAGAGCGCGAGGCCCGGCAGGGTCATGAACAGGACCAGGGCCGTGGAGGTAAGCACCCAGGCGGTATCGCCGCGATCGATTTCGGCAAAGGCAGCCGAGGGCAGTAATGCCGCTATCAGCAGGGATATGGCTCGCGCCGGTCGTTGCAGCATGCTGGATGGCCTCCCCTTCGAGATCAGAGCGCGCTGTCGCCGGACTCGCCGGTGCGGATGCGCAATGCCTGCTCGAGGTTGATCACGAAGATCTTGCCGTCGCCGACCTTGCCGGTCCGCGCCGCGTTGCTGATGGCCTCGACCGCGCGCTCGACGAGCTCGTCGGCGACCGCGATCTCCACCTTGGCCTTCGGCAGGAAATCGACCACGTACTCGGCACCGCGGTACAGCTCCGTATGACCACGCTGGCGACCGAAGCCCTTTACTTCCGTGACGGTCATGCCGTTGACGCCTACCTCGGCCAGTGCGTTGCGCACATCGTCGAGACGGAAGGGCTTGATGATGGCAGTGATCAGCTTCATGAACGAAACTCCGGCGCCGCAAACCGCGATGATGCAGCAATTCTAGCCTGTTCCTGTAGCGGCGAGTAATGGTGGCAGCCGGTCACTGGGCGTAGACCCAGCGCAACAGGGCGTTCTGCGCCTCCTCACCCCAGCCGGTCGCGTTCTGGATCATGGTGACCGCGAACCGGCGGCCCGAAGCCGCCTGGACGTACCCGGACATTGCGCGCACTCCGTTCAGCGTGCCGCTCTTCAGGTGCATCTGCCGCGCAAAGCGCTCTCTGCGGAAGCGACGCTCGACCGTGCCGTCGACGCCGGCGATGGCCAGCGAGGCCTCGAACTCCGCGGCGAACGGGCTTTGCGCCGCCGCCAGCAGCACGCGCGTGAGGTTGCGGGCCGAAATGCGCGTCTCGCGCGACAGCCCGGCACCATTGCCGACGTTGAGTTCCGGCAATTCCAGCCCGGCCTTCGCCAGCTCGACCTGGACAGCCCGCTGCCCCTTGTCCACGGTCGCCGGAGCGCCAAAACGCTCGGCCCCCAGGGTCAGCAGCAAATGACGCGCCATCACGTTGTTGCTGAACTTGTTGATCGAGGCGACGACGTCGCCGAGCGGCACGGACTCCAGCGACGCCAGTGCCGTGGCGTCTGGCGGCACGGCACGCCGTGCCATGCCGCCGCGAAGTATCCCGCCCGACTCCTGCCACAGGGCGCGGAACAAGCCGTAGGCGTAGTCGGGAGCCTTCATCAGGCTGCGGGTGACTTCGTAGTCGCGACATTGCCGGCTGAATCGCCCGGTGAAGGTCGCTTCGTCATGGCCGTTGACGGCAGCGACGGAGAAATTGATGCGGTTCGCCCTGGCGCCGCACTTGCCGTCGACGAGCTGGATCTGGTTCCGGATGGTGAGATTGGCGGGCAGCGGATCGGCCCGGATTTCGACACGTCGGCCCGCCGGATCGGGCCTGAAGCTGAATTTCACGGCCTGGAAATTGACCAGCAGCGCATCCGGTATGACGTTGTAGGGGTTGTACGGCCGACCGTCGAAATCGCCCGGCCGTAGATCCCCTACTTCGTAATAGGTGTTGTCGATGACGACGTCGCCGCGGATTTCGCGGATCCCGCTTTGCTTCAGTTCCCGGATGAGCAGCCAGAAGCGCTCGATGACCAGGAACGGGTCGCCGAACCCCTTGAGATAGAGGTCGCCGTCGAGGACGCCCGCCCGGGGCGCGACCGTGGCGAAGGCATGCGTCCGCCAGGTGTAGGCGGGACCGAGCGCCTCGAGGCCCGCGAACGTGGTGACGAGCTTGATGGTGGACGCCGGATTGCGCGGGACGTCGGCGTTGTGGGCGAGCAGCGGCGCGGTCTTGCCGATTTCCTGCACGTAGGCGCTGAAGCCGCCGGCAGGCACCTTGCCCTTCGCCAGGGCAGCACTGACCGCCGGAGGAAGCCCCTGCGCCGCCTGCGCGGCAGCGGCGATGAAGCCAATGCAAAGACTCAACGCAGCCGGCAATGCTCTGGCGTGCATCCTTGACGGGGCCCGGGGTGTGACAACAACAATGACCGGCGTGATTGTGCCGAATGCGGGCAGCGAGGGTCTAGTGCCGCGGAACGGGAACTCCCGGGGCCGCAGGCCCGCGCCCGTCGTCCTGATGCTGTCGGCCGGCGTGATGCTTGCCGGCGTGGTGCTTGCCACCGCAGCTGGCGCCGCGCCGCGCTTCCACGTGATCAATCGCGGCCCACTCACCGGGCTCATCGGTGTCCCCGACGGATTCACGGCCACCGGCCCATCGACGATCGAACTCGCCTGGGACATCGCAAGTCATTCCTACGCCGGCAGCGTGGCCGTGCCGGATGGGCCGGTCGAGTCGGCCGGGTTCGACGGCGAAACCCACGCCCTGACCCTGCGGGCAAGGCATGCCGTGCATTCGCGCCTGACGCTCACGCTCGAGGCGCCCTGGATCGCCCATGGCGGCGGATTTCTCGACCGCGGCATCGACCGCTGGCACGACTGGTTCGGACTGCGCGAGGGCGTGCGCCCCGATCAGCCGACGGACGCGCTGCGCCATGAGTACACCGGCAGCGGGGCAGAGCTGCTCATCGACGATGCGACTTGCGGCCTTGGCGACCTGCGGACGGGGCTGGCCTGGCGGGCATTCGGCGACGACTCCGGCGCACTGCGCCTCGACCTGATCGTCGAGGCGAAACTGCCCAGCGGGGACGCGCAACGGCTGACCGGCAGTGGCGGAACGGATGTCGCTGCAGGCATCCGCCTGAGCGATGCTTCTGCCGCCAACCGTTTCGCCTGGTCGCTCGGCATGGGCGCGGTAGCGGTAGGTGACACCGATGAACCGTTGCCGCCCGCCGAGGATCGCATCGCCTGGTGGGACGCTGCCCTCACCTGGGAGGCAACGCAGGCATTGGACCTCGTGCTGCAATGGCAGGGCCAGACAGCCGCCTGGGAGAGCCGGCTCGAGGCGCTGGGGGATGCCGGGCACCAGCTCGGCGGCGGCGTTTTCTGGCAGGTGGCGCCGAGCTGGCGGCTGCAGTTCGGGATCTTCGAGGACATCTCGCCGGACACGGCGCCCGATTTCTCCGCGCAGCTCGGCCTGCGCTGGGAACCCGACCGGTAGCCGGCCTACCGGCCGCGGCGTTTCGGTTTCTCGATGCCGAAGGAGCGCATGCGATCCGCCAGCGTCGTCGGCCGTATGCCCAGCAGTTCCGCTGCACCGCCCTTGCCGGACACACGCCAGCCTGTCGCTTCCAGGGCGGCAACGAGGTTGCGGCGTTGTGCGTCACGCATCGCTGCTTCGGTCACGACGACGGGCGTCACTGCGACCGGGTCTGCCGCCCGAGCCGGAGCCTGCAGGCCGTCCGCCGGTACGCCTGCCTCCGTCAGTGACAGATCGAGACGCAGGGCCCCGCCGCGCGAGAGGATTACCGCGCGCTCGATGACGTTTTTCAGTTCGCGCACGTTGCCCGGCCAGTCGTAGCGCTTAAGCGCCTCGACCTGGGCTTCGCTGAACTGCAGCGGGGCCCGGCCGAACTGGCGGCAGACCTGGTCGAGGAAATGGCCGGCAAGCTGGATCACGTCGTTGCCCCGCTTGCGCAGCGGCGGCACCTGCACCGGGAAGACGCTAAGCCGGTAGTAGAGATCCTCGCGAAACTCACCGGCCTCCACCGCCTTCTCCAGGTCCTTGTTGGTCGCCGCGATGACACGGACATCGACCTTGCGTGTCTTGTCGTCGCCGACGCGCTCGAACTCCTGTTCCTGGAGTACGCGCAGCAGTTTTCCCTGCAGGGCGAGCGGAATTTCCCCCACTTCGTCGAGGAATATCGTCCCGCCATCCGCCAGCTCGAAGCGCCCCACCCGGTCGCGATGTGCGCCCGTGAACGCGCCGCGGACGTGGCCGAAGAACTCGCTTTCGAAAAGTTCCTGGGGAATCGCCGCGCAGTTGACCTTCACCAGCGGCCCGTCGGCCCGGCGGCTGCGGCCGTGGATGGCATGGGCAACCAGTTCCTTGCCCGAACCCGTCTCGCCGATGATCAGCACGCTCGCCGGAGTCCCCGCCACGGCATCGATGCGCGCGAGCATCGCAGCCAGCGCCGGACTCTCGCCGACGATGCGGCCGTAGTTCATCGACAGGTTCACTTCCTCGCGCAGGTAGTCGCGCTCGCGCTCGAGTTCCTCCTTCAGCCGGGCGATTTCGCCATAGGCTTCCCGCAACCGCGCTTCGGAGCGGTTGCGCTCGGTGACGTCCTTGCTGGCGACGAGCAGGCGAACCACCTCGCCCTGCGCGTCGCGCTCGGCGCGCGCAGACAACAACACGTCGATGACGTCGCCGGAGCGGGTCAGCATCTGGCGCGGGACGTTCTGCATACCGCCGAGGCTGATCAGCTCCTGCAGGCGCCCGCCCATGAGCGGCCGGCGTGATTCGTCGGTGACGAAATCGAGGATCGAGCGGCCGATGACCTCCTTGCGCTGGTAGCCGAGTTTTTCCAGCCAGTGGTTGCTGACGGCGATGATCCGGCCGTCCTTGTCGACGGTATGGAGCATCGTGGGCGTGGATTCGTAGAGGTCGATGTAACGGCGCTCGTAGCGCTCCCGATCGCTGGGCTCGCGGAACAGCGACACCGAGTAGAGGAAATTGGTCGTGCCGGGCTCGAACACGGGCACCGTGGTAGCCAGCAGATCAAGCGCCGCACCGTCGTGTGTCACGAAAGTGACCGCTACCCGATCGAGCCGTCCCGTGCGCCGCAGCTGTGGCACGTACTCCTGGCGGATCCGCTCGGCGCTCGCGGGGGTGGCGAGATCCTCGGGCCGCTTGCCGCGCAGGTCGTCGCGGCTGTAGCCGGTCCGCCGATGCCACTCGTCGCTGATGTCGACGAACCGGCCTTCGCGGTCCATGACGGAGACCAGCAGCGGCAAGCTGTGCAGCAGGCCCACGCTGTCGGGTGTCGGTGTCGCCATAACCGAAGAGTCTACGATTTTTCGTGTTCTTTGACTCCGGTTTTTCGTAAATCACGGAATTCCGTAAAACCGGTCATTCATTAACTGTTTGATTTTATATCAATTTTTGACTGGCACGAATCCTGCTATACCTCAGCATGCCGGACCAATCGACTGCCCCGGCATGCGCGAAAGAAGGATGAGGACATGGTTATCGTGAAGGGAGCATTCAACGCACCCCGGGAACGCCTGCCGGCACTCGCTCTGGCAATGCTGGTCACGGTGCTGGTGTTTGCTGCCATCAATGCGGGGTTTACGCCCCACGCTGCAGACGTCAGCGGCCGGACCCAGCTGGAGGCCATCGAGGCCTGAGAAAACCGACTTCGTGGGTCTGGTGCGGGCTGCATCCTCCCCCGCCCGCCAGCCCACGGATTCCGGCCGGAGACGGCCGGTCGCGCCGGCGGACATCCCCCCTGCCGGCGCCTGAGGGCTCGCATGGCGTCTCCTGTCGGGGACGCGAGTCGCCCAAAAGATTCAGCCGTGCGAGCCCTCGTTTTTTTTCCCGTTGCCGGTCGTGACCTGACGGGTCCGGTTGATGAGCGCCGCCAGCTGCTCCTTGCTCATCTTTTCCTTGATGCGGTGGAGCCAGTACCGCGCCCAGGCGAACTCGATCGCGAGTATCGCCAGTCCACCGGCGATCATCAGGAGACCCGGCCCGGGCGTAAAAATCATCAGGACGCCGAGCAGCGCCGCCGTGCCACCGATTACGGCGATGGTGATGCGACGCGCGATGCGATAACCGCGTTTGCCGAGTTCGGCTAACAGTTTGAAACCCCGTGGAGCGGACTGGCGACAGCGGCCCCTGCCGCGGATGGTAACACCTGCGGTCGATCGGGCTGCCGCTGCTAGAATGCCCGCCGCCGTGCGCAACCGACTGTATGCAATTGCCGCACTTGCCGGCTTCGTCGCCGCCACGCTGGCCGTGCCAGGAACTGCGGCCGGCACGACCGCTGTCGAGGGCTACGCCGAAGTGTCGGTGCGCCAGGCCGACGAGGCTGGCTCGCGCCTGACGGATCGCGTGCCCTTTCGCCTCGATATCGCGCTGCGCTGCCCTGCCGGCACCACCACCACCGAGCTGTTCGCTTCCATCGCCGACTCGGCGAGAGCGGAAGCACTGGCGTCGGGAACCTCAGGCGTCAGCTGGCTGATCGAGGTACCGCGTGCGCAGCTCGCCTGGCTCGATCCCTTGACGCGCACCTGCGCAGCCGCAGCGGCGCAACGCCAGCCGGACGAGCGGGATGCTGGCGGCGCGAACTGGTACCGCATGCGCTCCGGCACGCAGGCCTACGTCACGCTGACCTGCGCGGGCGATTCGGGAACGGCGGCGAGGCATGCCGACAGCACACCCCTGACGCTCTGGTTCAGTTGCCCTTGAGGTGCTTGCCGAGGAAGGCGAGTGTGCGCCGCCAGCTGTCTTCCGCCGCCACCGGCTCGTAGCTAGTCCCCGACGGGTTCGCGAAGGCATGCTGGGCGCCCTCGTAGACGTGCACTTCGACGTCCTTGCCGAGCTTGCGCATGTTCGCCTCGAACGCCGCGACGGTGGGCAGCGGGATGACCGGATCCTTTGTGCCGAAGAAGCCGATGACGGGCATGGTCAGCGGCGCCAGGTCGGCCTCCGGCACGTTCACTGAGCCGTAGTAGATGACCGCTGCGTCGAGATCCTTCGGCAGGACCAACGCCGCGCGCAGCGACCAGCGGCCACCAAGGCACCAGCCGATGGATCCGATCCGTTCGGCACCGGTCGACTTCAGCAGGTAGGCGTAGGCCTGGCGCAGGTTCTCCTCGCCTGGAGCCGGATTGGCGGTCAGGCCCTGCGACAACGGCATGGCGCTTTTCACATCGCTGGCACTGCGGCCCTGGTAGAGATCGACCGCCAGCGCCACATAGCCCTCGGCCGCCAGGCGCTCGGCCTCGTCACGGACGTTGTCGTTCAGACCCCACCACTCGTGGATGACGATGAGCCCTGGCAGCCCGGGCCTGGCGTCCTTCGGCCGCGCGAGCCAGCCGGTCACGGGCTTGCCGTCCACTGTGGCGTACTCCACCGCCTCGGCGACTACCGGCTGGGTGGGGGGCGTCGTTGCGGCAGGCGTCGCCACCGGCGTGTCGTGCGCATGGCCGGCGGCCATGCGGGCATCGTCTTCCTGTGCAGGAGACGCTGGCACCACCCCGGCAGGAAGAACCGCGAGCAGGAAGAATGCTGCTGCCAGGTATGTTCGCATGGTTATTACCTGAATCTGTTCTGAATGGCATCCAAAGCTTTCTGCCCCGGATTGAGCGTCTCGTACGGCACGCTCGCCAGCGGGCCCTCGGGCAGCGACTGCACCTGCTGCAGGTCGGGCTGGCTGTCGTCGATGTAGAGCAGGCCCATGACGACTTCGCCCTTTGCCTGGTGGCGCGAGAGGTAGTCGAACGCAGCCGTGCGGTCGCGGGGATCGTAGTCGGCGCCGATCTTGCGCAGTAGCACGCGGCTGCCGTCGTGCAGGGTCACGGCCTGAACGCTGCCCTCGGCCTGTTCGCTCACGATTTCATCGGCGTATGGCACGAAGTCGGCATAGGTCGCCGCGTGCGCATGCTTGCGCGTGAAGTCGTAGCTCTTGGTCGAGCCCTCGTGGTCGTTGAAAGTGACGCAGGGCGAGATCACGTCCACCAGCGCGAAGCCGCGGTGGCGGATGGCCGCCTTCAGGATCGGGACCAGGTGCTGCTTGTCGCCGGAGAAGCTGCGGGCGACGAAAGTGCACCCGATCGCCAGAGCAAGCTGGCAGGGATCGATCGGCGGCTGCTGGTTCACCTCGCCCTTCTTCGCCTTGGTGCCCACATCTGCCGAGGCCGAGAACTGTCCCTTCGTGAGCCCGTAGACGCCGTTGTTCTCGATCACGTACAGCATGTCGAGATTGCGGCGGATCGCGTGGCAGAACTGGCCGAGGCCGATCGACAGCGTATCGCCGTCACCCGAAACCCCGACATAGGTCAGCTCGCCGTTCGCCGCGTTGGCGCCCGTGGCGACCGATGGCATCCGGCCGTGCACGGAATTGAACCCATGTGACTGCGACGCGAAATAGGCCGGCGTCTTCGACGAACAGCCGATGCCGGA
This sequence comes from Gammaproteobacteria bacterium, assembly GCA_016874095.1. Classification (GTDB taxonomy): domain Bacteria; phylum Pseudomonadota; class Gammaproteobacteria; order Steroidobacterales; genus QUBU01. The sequence goes on from VGVH01000014.1 coordinate 44,389, forward strand.
AAGCTTCGCCAGCCGGTGGGGCGGAATTGACAGCTCGAAGACGGCCTGGATCAGTGCCGCGGTGATCGAATCGTGCCCGCAACCCGCGCAGAGCGTCGATATGCCGCCCTCGTAGTCGCGGACGGTCAGCCCGAGCTCGTTGCGGGCGATCCCCGGGTGGGCGACCTTCGGTTTCGGGATGAAGCTCATGCGGCCTTACCTTTGGCGAGATCCTGGCTGATGTTATCGACGATGCTGGCGGCGGCGATCGGCAGGCCGTCGTAGTAGAGAACCGGCACCAGCTTGGCCGGGTCGACCTGCGTTTCGAGGACGAGCAGGCCGCGCAACTGGGCGTCGCGATTCTGCTCGACGACGTACACGCGATCGTGTGCGTCAAGGAATTTCTGCACCTGCTCGCCGAACGGAAAGGCCTTTACCCGCAGGTAATTGACGTGCACGCCGGACTCGGCCAGACGGTCGCGGGCTTCGCGGACGGCCCCATCGCAGCTGCCGACGGAAATGATGCCCGTCTTGTTGCGTTCGCTTTGCTCGACGAGCGGGGCTGGCAGTATCTTCGTCGCGTTCTGCCATTTGCGCCGGAGTCGGTCGACGACCGCCTGGTACTCCTTCGCGTCCTCGGTGTAGGCGCCGTACATGTTGTGGCCGGAGCCGCGGGTGAAGAAGGCGCCCTTCGGGTGTACGCCCGGCAGTGTGCGGTAAGGGATGCCGTCGCCATCGAAGTCCAGGTACCGGTGGAATTTCTCGATCTTCGAGAGCTCGTCCGCGCCCATGATCTTGCCGCGATCTGGCGCGTAGGTCGCGTCCCACGCGAGGTCCCTGCACATCCAGTCGTTCATACCGATGTCGAGATCGGTGAGCACGATGACGGGCGTCTGCAGCTGGTCGGCGAGATCGAAGGCCTGCGCCGAGAGGTAGAACGCTTCTTCCGGATTTGCCGGGAAGAGCAGGATGTGCCGGGTGTCGCCGTGCGAGGCATAGGCGCAGGCCATGATGTCCGCCTGCTGGGTGCGCGTGGGCATGCCGGTCGATGGGCCGCAGCGCTGCACGTCGATCAGCACGGCCGGAATCTCGGCGAAGTAGCCGTAGCCGAGAAACTCGTTCATGAGGGAAATGCCGGGACCGCTGGTGGGCGTGAACGCCCGCGCGCCGTTCCAGCTCGCGCCGAGCACCATGCCGATGGCCGAAAGCTCGTCCTCGGCCTGGATCACGGCCACGTTCAGCTTGCCGGTCGCAGGATCGCGCCGCAGCTTCTCCGCATAACGGCGAAACGCATCCATCACCGATGTGGACGGGGTGATGGGGTACCAGGCCCCTACGGTCGCGCCCGCGAACACCGCGCCGAGTGCGGTAGTGGTGTTGCCATCGACCATGATGTGGCCCGCCGTCCTGTCCATCTTCCTTGAACGGAACGGCAGCGGGCAGCTCAGGCGCTCCTTCGCGTAATTGAACCCCAGGTCGAACGCCGCCTGGTTCGAATCGAGCAGGTGCGGCTTGCCGGCAAAGCTCTCCTGCAGGAGCTGCCGGACCACATCCATGTCCAGCTCGAGCAATGCTGCGAGCACACCGACATAGGCAATGTTCTTCATCAGCACGCGTTCGCGCACCTTGGTGAATTTCTCGTTGCACATGCGCGCCAGCGGGACACCTAAGATCGTGATGTCGTCGCGGGCCAGCTGCTTCACGCGCGGCCAGGTCGAGTCGTAGATCAGGTAGCCGCCGGGCGCGACGTTGCTGAGATCCTTGCGATAGGTTTCCGCGTTCATAGCGACCATGACATCCACGCGGCCGGAGCGGCAGATGTAACCGTCCTTGCTGACGCGGATCTCGTACCAGGTCGGCAGGCCCTGGATGTTCGACGGGAAGTAGTTCTTGCCGGCAACCGGAATGCCCATGCGGAAGAAGGTCTTCATGAGCAGCGTATTGGCGCTGGCGGAACCGGTGCCATTCACGTTGGCCACCTTGATCGTGAAGTCGTTATCGCGGGGTTTCGTGCTCATGTCCTTTTCCGGGGTCATTCCCGCGGCCGACCCGCCAGCCATGGCAGGCACCGACCGCTGTCGGTCGTCTGTCAGGTTCCGGTGCGCGCCTGCGCGCTCGGCGGCATGGTTTCGTCGCGGGCGTACGGCACCTCGAGCGTGAACTTCTGCATATCCCAGGCACCCGTCGGGCAGCGCTCGGCGCAGAGGCCGCAATGTACGCAAAGATCCTCGTCCTTGATCATCACGCGCTTCGTCTGCGGCAGTTCGGCGGATACATAGAGGTCCTGCGTCAGGTTCTGCGCCGGCGCTGACAGCCGCGTGCGCAGCTCATCCTCCGCACCATTCGCCGCAATCGTGAGGCACTGGGTTGGGCAGATATCGACGCAGGCGTCGCACTCGATGCAGAGTTTCTCGGTGAAGATCGTCTGGATATCGCAGTTCAGGCAGCGCTCAACTTCCTTCGTGAACTGCTCCGGCGTAAAGCCGAGTTCGACTTCGATGTTGAGCTTCTTGAACCGTTCGCCGAGATCCACATGCGGCATCATGCGCCGCTCGGCCGGGTCGTAGTAATTGCTGTATGACCACTCGTGCATGCCCATCTTGGCGGTTGCGAGGTTCATCCCGTACGGCAGGCGGTCGGCGACGTCCTGGCCCTGGCAGTAACGATGGATGGATATCGCGGCCTGGTGACCATGCTCCACTGCCCAGATGATGTTCTTCGGGCCGAAGGCGGCGTCACCGCCGAAGAAAACGCCGGGCCGGGTGCCCTGGTAGGTCGTTGCGTCGACTACCGGCACATCCCACTTGTCGAACTCGATGCCGATGTCGCGCTCGATCCAGGGGAAGGCGTTTTCCTGGCCGATGGCGAGCACGACGTCGTCGGCGGGGAAGAATTCCTCACCGGTGACCTTCTCCGCCGTGATGCGGCCGCGGCCGTCGAACTCGTACTCCATCTTCTCGAAGATCATGCCGGTCAGCCTGCCGGCCTCGAGGACGAAGCTCTTCGGCGAATAATTGATGACGATCTCGACTGTTTCCTCCTCGGCGTCCTCCAGCTCCCAGGGCGAGGCCTTGAAGAAGTTGCGCGGCTTGCGCGCCATCACCTTCACGCTCTTCGCACCGAGGCGCATGGACGTGCGGCAACAGTCCATGGCGGTATTGCCGACACCGATGATCAGCACCTTCTCGCCGATCTTGTCGATGTGGCCGAAGGCTACGGATTCGAGCCACTGGATGCCGATGTGTATGCGCTCGGCCGCCTCCTCCCGCCCGGGAATCCGCAGATTCTTGCCCTTCGGCGCACCGGTACCGACGAAGACTGCGTCGTAATTCTCCGCGAGCAGCGCCTTCATGCTCTGCACGGGAGTGCCGAGTCGCAGATCGGCGCCCATGTCGACGATCATCGCGATCTCTTCATCGAGCACTTCCACGGGGAGCCGGAAGGACGGGATGTTGCTGCGCATGAGGCCACCCGGGACGCCGAGGGCCTCGTAGATCACGACTTCATAACCGAGCGGCAGCAGATCGTTCGCGACCGCCAGCGAGGCGGGACCCGCGCCGATCAGAGCGACCCGCCGGCCGTTTTTCCTTGCCGGAGCCTTCGGCAGCAGCGCACTGACGTCGTCACGCAGGTCGGCTGCAACCCGCTTCAGGCGACAGATGGCCACCGGCTTGTCCTCGACACGACCACGGCGGCAGGCCGGTTCGCAGGGCCGGTCGCAGACGCGGCCCAGGATGCCCGGGAGGACGTTGGTCTGCCGGTTGAGCATGTAGGCGTCGGTGTACCGCCCCTGGGCAATCAGCCGGATGTAACCGGGCACGTCGGTATGCGCGGGGCACCCCCACTGGCAGTCAACGACCTTGTGGAAATACTGCGGATTGCGGATATCGGTCGGTTGCATGAGGCGTGCACTCGTCGGCCGGGGTGCTGTGGCCGGCATGGCGTGGGGCCGAAAAACAAGCGGATTTACAAGGGTTTCGCCGGATTATACAGATCGAAAACCCAAAGCGAATCATGGGTTGCGCTGGCTCGCCGCGAGGTGAAAAAATCGCCGCGCACTGCCAGCAGGGATAGAAGCCGATGACCAGGAACCCAGCCGCCCCGGCCGACGCCCCGGCCCGCTACGCCGCACTCGCCCTGCAACTGGCAACCCACTGCGTCAACGAATGTCCGGACCGCACGACTGCACGCGCCCGCATGATGGATAACATCGGGCGGATCCGCCGCAACGTCGCCGGCAGCAGGGCATTCATCCGCCAGTACAACGGCATGGACGTGCGACTCGTCGTGCTGCCGGAGTACGTGCTCACCGGCTTCCCGATGCAGGAGTCTCCGGCCGAGTGGCGCGAAAAGGCAGCGCTGACCCTCGACGGACCGGAGTACGCCGCGCTGGGAGCCATCGCGAAGGAGTTCGACCTCTACCTGGCCGGCAACGCCTACGAAGTGGACCCGCATTTCCCGGAGCTCTACTTCCAGTGCTGCTTCATCCTGTCACCGGCGGGCGAGGTCGTCCTCCGCTACCGGCGGCTGATCTCGCTGTCCGCGCCGACGCCTTACGACGTCTGGGACCGCTACCTGGAAATCCATGGCATCGAGAAGGTGTTTCCCGTGGCCGACACGCCGATCGGCCGGCTCGCTGCGATCGCGTCTGAGGAGATCCAGTACCCGGAAATCGCCCGCTGCCACGTCATGAGGGGTGCGGAAGTATTCGTGCACCCGACGAGCGAGGTGGGCAGCCCGCTCATGACGACGAAGGAAATCGCCCGCCGCGCCCGCGCCGCGGAGAACCTCGCCTACGTCGTGTCGGCCAATTCAGCCCGGCTCGACGGGATCGCGATTCCCGGCCACTCCTCGACCGGGATGTCGAAGATCATCGACTACAAGGGCGATGTCCTCGCCGAGGCAGCCGCCGGCGGCGAGTCGATGGTGGCCACCGCGACGATCGATCTCGCCGCGCTGCGCGCCGCGCGGCGCAAGACCGGGCTCACCAACATGCTGGTGCGCCAGCCGTTCCAGGTCTACGCGAAAAGCTACGCCGGCGCCGTCTTCCATCCGCAGAACCTGCTCCTGAAGGATGGCGTGGTCCGTGTGCCGGAGCGGGGCGAGCTGACGGCAAACCAGCTCGCCGATATCGAGCGACTGGCGAAGGAAGGCCGGATCTAGCCTGCCGCTACTTGTTCTCGGCGATGGCGAGCTGGATCTCGCGGTCGCGCTTCCTTTCCTGGCGGCGCATGATCCATGCCCCGACGAAAACGACGATCGCCACGGTCAGCACCAGCATCGTGGCGAGGGCATTGACGTCGGGACTCACGCCGCGGCGAACCTTGGAGAATATGTACACCGGCAGCGTCGATGCACCGGGGCCGGAAGTGAACTGCGAAATCACCACGTCGTCCCAAGACAGCGTGAATGCGAGCAGCCAGCCGGCAAGAATCGCCGGAGCGATCAAGGGCATCGTCACCCGGATGAACACCGTCACCGGGCGGGCACCGAGGTCCATCGCTGCCTCCTCGAGTGAATCGTCGAAGCCCGCCAGCCGTGACTGCACGATGACGGTCACGTAGGCCATGGTGAACGTGATGTGCGCGAGGGTGATGGTCATCTGGCCCCTGCCCGCCGGCCAGCCGAACGCCTGTTCCACGGCGACGAACAGCAGGAGCATCGAGAGGCCCGTGATCACTTCCGGCATCACGAGTGGCGCTGTCGTCAGCCCGGAAAGGATTGCACGGCCACGGAACGGCCCGAAACGCGCGAGAACCAGCCCCGCCAGCGTGCCGAGGATGACGGCGCCCGTTGCCGTCATGACCCCGACTTTGACCGACAGGAAGGCCGCGTCGAGCAACTGATCGTTTTCGAAGAGCTTGACGTACCACTTGAGTGTCGGCGAATTGGCTGCATCCCACACCGTCACCAGCCGGGAGTTGTTGAAGGAGAAGAACATCATCGACAGGATCGGCAGGTACAGGAAGGCGAACCCGAGCACGAGCGACAGCGGCTGGAACAGTCCCCGGCGCCGGCTCACTTCCGCTCCTCTTCGGCGCCGCGACTCTGGAAATACTGGAAGGCCATGATCGGCCCGACGAGGAGCACCAGCATCACCACCGCCACCGCGCTCGCAACAGGCCAGTCGCCGTTGTTGAAGAACTCATCGGAGAGAACGCGACCGATCATCAGCTGGTCCGTCGGCCCGAGCAGCGACGGAATGACGTACTCGCCGACGGCCGGAATGAAGACCAGCAGGAATCCGGCAACGATGCCGCTCATGGACAGCGGCAGGGTGACCGTGAGGAAGGCCTTGACCGGTCGTGCGCCGAGATCTGCCGCGGCCTCCAGCAATGTCGGGTCGTGTTTTTCGAGATTGGTGTAGAGCGGAAGAATCATGAACGGCAGGTAGGAGTAAACGATGCCGATGTAAACAGCGAAGTCGGTGTTCATCATCGTCAGCGGTTCGTCGATGATGCCCAACGCCAGCAGCACGTTGTTGATCACGCCATTGCTCTTCAGCAATCCCATCCAGGCGTAGACCCTCAGCAGAAAAGAGGTAAAGGACGGCAACATCACGAGCAGCAGGAGAACGTTCCGCCACGTCGGCGTGCAGCGGGCCATGGCATACGCCATCGGGTAGCCGATCATCAGGCACCAGAACGCAGATACCGCGGCAACCCAGATGGAATACACGTAGGACTCGATGTAGAGCGTGTTCTTCAGCAGGAACTCGTACTTGTCCAGATCCGCGTAAACCTCGATGGACGAAAGGAACGCCATCACGCTGCTGAAGCTCCACTCCAGCACGACCGGGATGTCGTCCACCCAGCCGAACAATGGCTCGTACGGCGGCATGGCGATCAATCGTTCGGAGAACGAGATCTTGAGGACGATGAGGAAAGGAGCCGTGAAAAAGAGCAGCAGCCAGAGGTAAGGCACTGCGACGACGAATCCCCGGCCACTCCAGTGCTTGATGACGTAGTCCGACCAGCTTGGCGGCGCGAGGCGGAACAACAGCAGCCACAGCGGGCCCATCCGGCCCGCGGCGAGTCTGGCCTTTGCCGGCGTCAGGATCGGCTTTGCCCGGCGGTCGACGCTCTTCATTGAGTGAGGATCACCGGGCTCGAAGGATCCCATGACAGCCATACACTGTCGTCCCAGGTGATGCGTGCCTGATTGCGCCGTTCAGCGTTGGGCTGACTGACCCGAACGATCCGCCCGCTCTGCAGCCTGACGAGGTAGACCGACATGTCGCCCAGGTAGGCGATCTCCTTGACGGTACCGCCGACGGTGTTGTCGGAACCCTGCGGCCGTTCGCGCGAAATCTCGATCTTCTCCGGCCGGATCGCGGCCCAGACGGTCGAGTCCGGCGCGGCGCTGATGCCATGGTCCACGTAGATCCGGCCCCCAAGGTCTGCGGACTCTATGCGCACGTAGTCCGGCTCGTCCTCGGTGAGGCGACCCTCGAACATGTTCACCGAGCCGATGAAATCGGCCACGAACCGCGTGGTCGGATATTCGTAGATCTCGGTCGGCGTGCCGACCTGCACGATCTCGCCGCGGTTCATCACGCCGATGCGGGAGGCTAGCGTCATCGCCTCCTCCTGGTCGTGCGTCACGACCACGAAGGTGACGCCGAGCCGCTCCTGGATGCCGAGCAGCTCGAACTGCGTCTGCTCGCGCAGCTTCCTGTCGAGGGCGCCCAGCGGCTCGTCGAGCAGGAGCAGCTTCGGCCGCTTGACCAGCGAGCGTGCCAGCGCCACGCGCTGGCGCTGACCGCCCGACAGCTGGTGGGGCTGGCGCCTGGCGAACTGCCCCATCTTGACGAGCTCGAGGATCTCGCCGACACGCTGGCTGATTTCCGCCTTCGGCAGGCCGTCCTGTTCCAGCCCGAAGGCGACGTTTTTCTCCACCGACATGTGCGGGAAGAGCGCGTAGGACTGGAACATCATGTTGACGGGCCGGTCGTACGGCGGGCAGTCCTCCATGTCCTCGCCGTCGATGAAGATCTGCCCGCTGGTCGGGTTCTCGAATCCCGCGAGCATGCGCAGGAGCGTCGTCTTGCCGCAGCCCGAACCGCCGAGGAGGCAGAAGATCTCGCCCTGGTAGATCGTCAGCGATACGTTGTTGACCGCGGTGAAGTCACCGAATCGCTTGGTGACGTTCTGGATCCGAACGTATTCCTTGCCACGCTCGGGCTGTCTTGGATTCGCAGCCGGCTTCTCCGCCATGCGCCGCTCCCGAAAAGCAAAGGCCCGGTCGGTGCCGGGCCTTTGTGTGAGCCCTTATTTCCCCGTCTTGAACCGTGTCCAGGTGCGGGTCAGCTCGCGGGTGAAGTCGGGTGTTTCCGCGAGATCCGGCACCAGCTTGGCCTTCACCTCCGGCGTCGGGTAGATGCTCGCGTCGTTGCGCACGGTTTCGTCGACCATCGCGTAGGAAGCGGCATTCGAATTGGCGAAGTTCACGTAGCTCGAGTTCTTCGCCGCCACTTCCGGCCGCAGCAGGTAATCGATGAAAAGGTGGGCATTGAGCGGGTGCTTGGCGTCGTTCGGAACGGCGAGCATGTCGAAGAACATGACCGCACCTTCCTGCGGGATCTTGTAGGCGATGGTGTTGCCGTTGGCGGCTTCGGCCGCGCGGTCGCGCGCCTGCAGCACATCGCCCACCCAGCCCAGCGCCAGGCAGGTTTCACCGTTCGCCAGATCCTCGATGTACTTCGAGGAATGCACGTAGCGGATGTTGTCGCGGACGGCCAATAGCACGTCCTCGGCGGCCTTGAGGTCGGCCGGGTCCTCGCTGTTCGCGTCCTTGCCGAGGTAGATCAGCACGGTGCCGAGGACCTCGGAGGGCGCGTCGAGAACCGAGACGCCGCAGTCCTTGAACTTCGACACCACCGCCGGATCGTAGAACATGCGCCAGCTGTCGAGCGGCGCGTCCGGCATGCGCTTGGCGATGGCATCGACGTTGTAGCCGACGCCGGACGTGCCCCAGAAATAATTCACCGAGTGCTTGTTCTCAGGGTCGTGGCGCGCAATGGCGGCGGTCAGCTCCGGATCCAAGTTCTTCAGGTTCGGCAACCTGGACTTGTCGAGTTCCTGGAACACGCCGGCCTTGATCTGGCGCTCGAGAAAGGAAGCCGACGGTACGACGATGTCGTAGCCGGTGCTGCCAGCCAGCAGCTTGGTCTCCAGCATCTCGTTGGAATCGAATACGTCGTAGACGACCTTGATCCCGGTTTCCTTCTCGAATTCGGGGATCACCGATTCCTCGATGTAGTCCGACCAGTTGTAGACGTTGAGTACCTTCTCGGCGTCAGTGGCCGGACCAGCTGCCGGTGCGGCGTCAGCCGGCTTTTCTGCGGGCTTGTCACCACCGCCGCAGGCGGTGAGCAGCAAGGCGCACAGTGCCGCGATCGAAATGGGCCGGAGTCTCTGGAGAGTCATGATGTTTCTCCCGGGGTTTCGCTGTTTTTGGTGCGGGCTCGCCGGCCGCAGGTCTTCTTCGTTGCTTCTCGACCGGGCGGGTTATATCGCCTGTTATAGCCTAGTGACCCCGGGCCTGAGAAGCCCGGCCCTGAACAAAAACGGCCCCGGTGCCGGGGCACCGGGGCCGTGGACTCATCCCCCGCCGGACGCCGCAGGCGTCGGCGGGATGCCCTCTGGCTCTATTCCTCGCCGGACGACCAGGGCAGCGTGGTCGAGACCGAGAAGATCACGCGCTCGTCGTTGCGGAACGCGCCGGTGTCGACCTCGAAGTCGCTGTCGGTATCGGTCGCCACGTACTTCAACTCGAAGTCGAAGTTGCCGAAGCTGCGGGTCAGCGCGATCGAGTAGTCGATGTAGTCGTCCAAAATGGCATCGTAGTAGTCGCCGAAGCTGTACCCGGCATGCAGCCCCAGGCCCAGCTCCCACAACGGCAGGTCGAAGGCGGCATTGGCCTCGAGGTAGCTCGCCGTCTCGTTGCTGTCGTAGAGGTCCGGGCTGTACCAGTACTTGACGTCCACCGGGCCATAGCCGCCGCTGGCGGCAATCTCCCAGTAGTCGGCCGACTCGACGATATCGTCATCCGGGCCTGGATCCCCCAGGTCCTCGCGCGATCCGGGATACAGGTACCAGACGGCGCCCAGATCCCAGCGCAAGCCGTTCTCGTATTCCGTGGCCCAGCCGAAGATCAGGTCGACTTCCATGTTGCCGTCGGTGCTGTCACCGAAGTCGACGTTGCTGCCCCAGAGGCTGGCATAGAACAGGTCGCCGGCGTAGTCGAAGCTCGCCTGGATCGCCGGGTCGCCCTCGGTCTGAGAAATGCCGCGGAAGTCGTAGTCGGTGTAGACACCGACCGAAGCACTGACTTCGGCCCTGACGGCCGCCGCAGCCAGCATCGCCGCGATGATGATCAGAAAACGCGCACGCATGTGATCCCCCCTTGAATGGTGGTCGAAGGCGCAACGCCCACGCCCGTGGCAGCGAGTCTAGTCCCGCCACAG
>VGVH01000015.1 GCA_016874095.1 Gammaproteobacteria bacterium
CGATCACGCCCATCCCGGTGCCGGGAGCCGTGTGGCTGTTCGTTGGCGCTCTTGGCCTGCTCGGAGCCATCCGCAGGCGAGCCACCTCGCTCAGCTGCCACGCCAGCGAATAGATTCTCTGACCGCACGCAAGCCCTGAAATGACATGCAGCAACGATGACAGGAGCCTAATCGCCCCAACCTGAGACGAGGCGGTCAACCCGCGCGCCTGCTGGTGGATTGGCTCAGCATTTCCCGGGCGTGCGCGCGGGCGCGCTCGGTGATCTTCACGCCGCCCAGCATCCGGGCGATTTCCTCCACGCGCCCGGTTCGGTCCAGGGTGCGTACCCCGGTCTTCGAGCTGCCACTGCCGGCGGTTTTTTCCACCAGACAATGATGGTCCGACAAGCTCGCGACCTGGGGCAGGTGCGTGACGCAGAGGACCTGTCGAGCGGAGGCGAGGCGTTGCAGTGACTGGCCGACAATCTCGGCCACCGCGCCGCCGGTGCCGGCGTCCACTTCGTCGAAGATCAGCGTCGTGGGGCCGCCCGGCGCGAGCGAGGCCAGCCGCAACGCGAGGCTGATTCGTGACAGTTCGCCGCCGGATGCAACCCTGGCGACAGGGCCTGGTGTTTGCCCGGCATTGGTGCTGACCAGGAATTCGATCTCGTCGGCGCCCTGCGGTCCTGACGCCTCAAGCGATGTGCTGTGTGTGACGGAGACGCCCAATGCCGCATCGGGCAGGCCCAGCTTGCGCAAGTGGCCGTTGACGGCGGTGGCGAGCGCGCGCCCGGCCTTGACGCGGGCCTTGTGCAGGGCGCTCTGTGCCGAATCCAGCCGGGAGCGCAGTTGCGCGGCCGCTGCCGCCAGCGACTCGATGCGATCCTGGCTGCCGTCGAGCGCAGCGAGTTCGCCATCCAGTTCACCGGCCACGAGCCAGAGCCGGCCGACTTCGCAGCGGTGCTTGCGCGCCAGGGTCTCCACGGCGGCCAGCCGGTTCTCGACTGCCTGCAGCCGGAGCGGATCGTGCTCGAGCGTCGACAGTCTCCGGCGCAACTGGTCCGCCGCTTCCCGCAGGTGGATGGCCGCTTCCTCGATCTCGGCGGCAGGTCCGACCAGGTCCACGTCGATCTCTGCCAGGGCGCCGACGATCCGGCTGGTCGCCGACACCGTGGCTTGCGCGCTCACTTCGTCGGCGTCGTAGAGAGCCTCCAGTGCCGTCGTCACGCCGGCGGCGATGCGGCCCACGTTGGCCAGCACCTGCCGCTCGTTCTCAAGCGATTCGATCTCGCCTTCGGCGAGGCCGAGCGCCTTGAGCTCACGGGCCTGGTAACGCAGCAAATCGCGGCGATCGTCGCGGTCACGGCCGGCACGTTGCAATGTCTCGAGCTCGGCAGACACTTCGCGCCAGCACGACCAGGCATCGGCCGACTCCAACAGCGATGCGGCATGCCCGCCGAACGCATCGAGCAGTTCCCGCTGCGAGGCCTTCCGTACGAGCGACTGGTGTTCATGCTGGCCGCAGATATCGACGAGCAGCTCGCCCAGTTCCCGCAGCAGCTCCATGGTGGCCGGGCGGTTGTTGATGTAGCCGCGTGAACGGCCCTCGGCGGTGACGACGCGGCGCAGTTCGCAGTCCGTCCCCTCGTCGAGATCGTGATCGGCAAGCCAGCGTCGCGCCGCGGAGTCGGCCGGCACGCTGAAGCTGGCGCTGACTTCCGCTTTCGACTCGCCGCTGCGCACGGCGCTGCTGTCGGCGCGCGCGCCGAGCGCCATCGCCAGCGCGTCGACCAGCATCGACTTGCCGGCACCGGTCTCGCCCGTCAGGGCCGTGAAGCCGGCGCCGAATTCCAGCTCGACTTCCTCGAGCACGGCGAAGTGGCGGGCCGCGAGCCGGGTCAGCATCAGCGTGGCTGGCGGGTCGTGGCCAGGTGATCCCGGCCCCAGTGCAGCTTCTCGCGCAGGATGCCGAAGTAGTCGTAGCCGCGCGGGTGGATGAGGTCGACGTGCTCCTCGGCAGCGCGTACCCGCAGGCTGCGCCCCGGCAGCAACTCGCCGGCGACTTCGCCGTCGCAGCTGATTTCCGCCCGCTGCGAGTGACTCTCGCTCAGCATCACGTCGGTGACGGATGTCGCCGGCACGAGGATGGGGCGCTCGCTGAGCGTGTGCGGGCAGATCGGCACCAGCAGTATCGCGGCGAGGTCCGGCGAGACGATCGGCCCGCCGCAACTCAGGGAATAGGCGGTGGAGCCCGTTGCCGTGGCTATGATGAACCCGTCGCCGCCGTGGGTGTTGACGTAACGGCCGTCCACGAACGAGCGTATTTCCAGCATGCGGCCAGGGTCGTGCCGACTGACGACGATATCGTTCAGCGCGAGCCCGCTCACGAGCACCCGCCCGCCCTCGATGATTTCAGCCCGCAGCAGCATGCGCCGCTCGGTTTCGAATTCCCCGCGCAGGACCTCGTCGATCCTGGCGCGCATGTCGGCGGGGCCGATATCAGCCAGGAAGCCCAACCGGCCACGGTTGATGCCGAGCAGGGGAACGCCGCTGCCCGCGGCCCGGCGCGCGGCATAGAGCATGCTGCCGTCGCCGCCAACCACGATCATCAGCTGCGAGCGGCGCGCAAGTTCCCGCTCCGCTACACGTTCCACCTGGTTGCCGACACGGGCCGGATCCATTTCCTCGGCGGCGATGACACGCCGGCCCCGTTCAGCCAGGTGAGCGGCGAGCGTCTGCAGGGACTCGATCACGCGCGGGTCCGCGGGGTTCCCTGTCAGCGCTATGGTATCGAACCGGGATGATGGCACTGCTCGCTCCGCGCGGTGATCGGGCTGCCGGCTGGCGGGCAGCGGCTCCGGGCAACATTACCGGTCTACTCAGCGCCGCGGCAAGCCGCCGGTTGCGCGGTGCATTTTGCGCCTCCGGGCCCGCCTTGACACCCTTGGAATCCGGTTGATAGCTTGCGAAATGTCGGCTTTCCCGGCCGGCAACTGCTACCCAAGTTATGACCGACCACAGCAACAGCGGACCCGGCGACCGCTCCGGCCACATCCTCAAGGCGCTGGTCGCCCAGTACATCCGCGACGGGCAGCCCGTGGGGTCCCGCACGCTGGCGCGGGCGAGCGGCTTGAATCTCAGCCCGGCCACGATCCGCAATGTCATGGCGGACCTCGAGGAACTCGGCTTCGTGGCAGCGCCGCACACCTCTGCAGGGCGTGTGCCGACCGCCAAGGGTTACCGATTTTTCGTCGACACGCTGGTGAAGCTCCAGCCTCTTGCCGCCAACGAGATCAACCGCTTGCAGTCCCAGTTTGCCGCGGATGCGGTTGCCGACTCCAAGAACATCGCGGAAGTGGCGTCTGCGGCGCTGTCGGCCCTGACGCAGATGGCCGGCGTGGTGACGCTGCCGCGCCAGCGCCAGGTGACGTTGCGGCAGATCGAGTTCCTGCCACTGTCGAACCAGCGCGTGCTCGTCATCCTGGTGGTGAATGACCGCGAGGTGCAGAACCGCATCATCAACGTCGACCGGCCCTTCGCCGAGAGCGAATTGCGCCAGGCCGCGAATTTCCTGAACGACAAGTTCGTTGGACAGGACATCCGTGCGGTGCGGTCGCGGATACTGGGCGAGCTGCAGGCCACGCGCGAGTCGATGAACCGGCTGATGGTGGACGTGATCGCCGTCGCCGAGCGTGCGCTCGATGTCTCGGCAGTGCGCTCGGAGTTCGTCGTCAGCGGCGAGACCCGGCTCATGGAGTTCCAGGAGCTCTCCAACGTCGAAAAACTGCGCCAGCTGTTCGAGGCGTTCAACGCCCAGCGGGAAATCCTCCACCTTCTCGATCGCAGCATTGCCGCCCACGGCGTGCAGATATTCATCGGCGAGGAATCGGGCTATCGCATCCTGGACGACCTGAGCATCGTCACCGCGCCCTACCGCATCGACGACGACATCGTCGGGGTGCTCGGGGTCATCGGGCCCACCCGCATGGCCTACGAGCGGGTGATCCCCATCGTCGATATAACGGCCCGCCTCGTCGGCGCGGCCTTGAATTCGAACCAATAATCCCCATAGTGCGCCCCGGTGGCTGGGTTCCGGGCGTCCGGGACGGCGAAGCCGCCCGGAGGAATCCATGACCGATCAACAGCCCGCGGCCGACACCGATACGCCGCCGCCCGTGGACCCGGTGCCCGAACCCGGTGCCGGGCCGCAGCCTTCCGCGCTCGAGACGGCGGAGACAGCGGCCCAGGAGAACTGGAGCAAGTACCTGCGCGCCGCAGCGGAACTCGACAACGTCCGCAAGCGCGCCGCACGGGATGTCGAGCAGGCCCGCAAGTTCGCCGTCGAGCGTTTCGCGACCGACCTCCTGCCGGTCCTGGACAGCCTCGAGAAAGGGCTGGAGTCCGGCAGCGCGGCGTCTGCCCAGTCCCTACTGGACGGCAAGGAAGCGACCCTGCGCCTGCTGCTCTCGACGCTCGATAAATTCGGCATCGAGGCCGTCAAGGCTGACGGCCAGCCGTTCGATCCGCAGCTGCACGAGGCCCTCAGCATGGTCAGCGTGGTGGGCGTGACACCCGGGTCGGTGCTCAAGGTCGTGCAGCAGGGGTACGTACTGAACGGGCGGCTGCTGCGGCCGGCGCGTGTCGTCGTCGCGGCGCAAGCGCCAGGCGGGGCTCCGGGCGACGCCCCGGCGCCGGACCAGCCCGGTTGAATAACCGCGGAATAGTCCCCATCAAACCGGGCATGGGCTGGCGCACAGCGCGCCGGCAGAACTGAAATTCGCTTAGCGACTGGAGATCATCATGGGCAGAGTCATCGGCATAGACCTCGGCACGACCAATTCCTGCGTTGCCCTCATGGAGGGCAAGGCACCGAAGGTCATCGAGAACAGCGAGGGCGACCGCACGACCCCGTCGATCATCGCCTTTACCAAAGACGGTGAGGTCCTGGTCGGGCAGCCGGCCAAGCGCCAGGCGGTCACGAATCCGGCGAGCACCCTGTTTGCGGTCAAGCGCCTCATCGGCCGCCGCTTCGAGGACGAGGTGGTATCCCGAGACATGGGAATGGTGCCCTACAAGATCGTCAAAGCCGACAACGGCGATGCCTGGGTCGATGCTGCGGGCAAGCGGATGGCGCCGCCGGAGGTTTCCGCGCGCGTGCTGATGAAGATGAAGAAGACGGCCGAGGATTACCTCGGTGAGCCGGTCACCGAAGCCGTCATCACCGTGCCGGCGTATTTCAACGATTCGCAGCGCCAGGCGACCAAGGATGCGGGCCGCATCGCCGGACTCGAGGTCAAGCGCATCATCAACGAGCCGACGGCTGCGGCGCTTGCCTACGGGCTGGACAAGCAGCGTGGCGATCGCAAGATCGCCGTCTACGACCTTGGTGGCGGTACGTTCGACGTATCGATCATCGAGATCGCGGAGATTGACGGCGAGCACCAGTTCGAGGTGCTTGCGACGAATGGCGACACCTTCCTCGGTGGCGAGGACTTCGACGCCCGCATCATTTCCTATCTGGCGGGGGAGTTCCAGAAGGAGAGCGGCATCGACATCCGCAAGGACCCGCTCGCGATGCAGCGCCTCAAGGAAGCCGCGGAGAAAGCCAAGATCGAGCTGTCGTCCCAGCAGCAGACCGAAGTCAACCTGCCCTACATCACGGCTGATGCCAGCGGGCCGAAGCACCTGAACATCCGCCTGACGCGGGCCAAGCTCGAGTCCCTGGTGGACGAACTGATTGCGCGCACGATCGAGCCCTGCCGTATCGCGCTGGCCGATGCCGGGCTGAAGATCAGCGAAGTGGAAGACGTCATCCTGGTCGGCGGGCAGACCCGCATGCCCAAGGTGCAGGAGGCGGTGAAGAACTTCTTCGATCGCGAGCCGCGCAAGGACGTCAATCCCGACGAGGCCGTGGCGATCGGTGCCGCGATCCAGGCCGGTGTGCTGTCGGGCGAGGTCAAGGACGTACTGCTGCTCGACGTCACGCCGCTGTCGCTCGGCATCGAGACGCTGGGCGGCATCATGACCAAGCTGATCGAGAAGAACACGACGATCCCGACCAAGGCGACACAGGTCTTCTCGACGGCCGATGACAGCCAGACGGCCGTGACCATCCACGTGCTGCAGGGTGAGCGCCAGCGTGCCGGCGACAACAAGTCGCTCGGCCGGTTCGATCTGAGCGAGATCCCGCCGGCGCCGCGCGGCATGCCGCAGATCGAGGTGACGTTCGACATCGACGCCAACGGCATCCTGCACGTCTCGGCCAAGGACAAGGCGACGGGGCGCGAGCAGAAGATCGTCATCAAGGCATCGAGCGGGCTGTCGGAGGACGAGATCAAGCGCATGGTCTCGGATGCCGAGGCCCACGCAGAGGATGATCGGCTGTTCCGCGAGCTGGTCGAGACCCGCAACCGGGCTGACGGTCTCCTGCACGCGACGGAGAAGTCATTGGCGGATCTGGGCGACAAGGTCGATGCTGCCGAGCGCGCCGCTGTCGAGTCGGCACTGGCCGATCTGCGCACTGCCCTCAAGGGCGATGACAAGGCGGTCATCGACCGCAAGGCCGAGGCATTGGCCAAGGCAGCGTCGGGTGTCGTCCAGGCGGCAGCCGGCCAGAAGGCGGGCCCGGCGCCGGGTAGTGCAGGCGGTGGAGATGACTCGGGCGTCGTCGATGCCGAGTTCGAGGAGGTCAAGGATCCGAAGAACAAGGGATGAGCAAGCGCGACTACTACGAGGTGATGGGCCTTGCGAAGGGCGCGTCCGCGGACGAGCTCAAGAAGTCCTATCGCCGGCTGGCCATGAAATACCACCCGGATCGCAATCCGGGGGACGCCGCTGCCGAGGCCAGCTTCAAGGAAACCAAGGAGGCCTACGAAGTCCTCAGCGACGAGCGCAAGCGCGCGATCTACGACCAGTACGGCCACGCCGGCCTGGACCCGACAGCCGGTGCCGGCCGAGCGGCCGGCTTCGGCGGGGCCGACGGCCTGGGCGACATCTTCGGGGATGTGTTCGGCGACATTTTCGGCGGCGGCCGGCGCAGCCGCAGTGGTGTCTATCGCGGTGCCGATCTTCGCTATGAGATGGCGCTGGACCTGGAGCAGGCGGTCTTCGGGGCGAGTGTCAATGTCTCGATCCCCGCGCTGCGAACCTGCGAGCCCTGCAAGGGTTCGGGCGCCGCTCCGGGCAGCGGTACCACCAGCTGCCGTCGCTGCGGCGGCAGCGGAAACCTGCGGGTCAGCCAGGGATTCTTCTCGATCCAGCAGACCTGCAGCAGCTGCGGTGGCAGCGGGCAGACCATCGAGAAACCCTGCAGCAGCTGCCAGGGACGTGGTCGAGTCCAGGAAACGCGCACCCTGTCGGTCAAGGTGCCTGCGGGCGTCGATGATGGCGACCGCATCCGCCTGTCCGGTGAGGGCGAGGCCGGACAGAACGGTGGCCCGCCCGGCGACCTCTACGTGGAGATCCGCGTCCGGCCGCACGATATCTTCGAGCGCAATGGCGCGGACCTCTCCTGCGTGGTGCCGGTCAGTTTCGCCACCGCCGCGCTCGGTGGCAGCATCGAGATCCCGACCCTCGATGGCGAAGTCACCCTGAAGATACCGGCGGAGACCCAGCCCGGAAAGGTTTTCCGCCTGCGCGGCAAAGGTGTGACACCCGTGCGCAGCAGCAGCGTTGGCGATCTGTATTGCCGTATCGACGTTGAAGTCCCCGTTCACCTGACGCCCGAGCAGAAGCGGCTGCTGAAGGCATTCAACGACTCCCTGTCCGTGGACGGTGGCGATCATCGACCCCGGTCGGACTCCTGGCGTGACGGTGTGCGGCGGTTTTTCAGCGCCATGAATTCCTGAGATGATGTCAACGGCACCCGCATGGGCCAGCGACTGGGACGGGGCGGAGCATTGCGTGTAGCGGTACTCGGGGCGACAGGGCGCATGGGCACGGCGATCATCCGGCTCATTGCGGCCAGCACAGATTGCCAGTTGACGGGCGCGGCCACCGAGCCCGGTCACGCGCAACTGGGCAACGACGCCGGTGCGGTGGCCGGTGCCGGACGTCTCGAGGTTGCGCTCGGATCCCAGCCGGAAGTCGCCACAGCCGACTGCGATGTGGCCATCGATTTCTCCGCTGCTGTCGCGTTCGACTCGACCATCGGCGCCTGCCTCGACAGCCGCTGTGGTCTGGTGCTGGGAACGACCGGGCTGGCAGAGGTTGCGTACCTGCGCCTGCGCGAGGCGGCGCGGGAAATTCCGATCGTCTACGGCCGCAACATGAGCGTCGGCGTGCTCGTGTTCACCGAACTGGCGTGCACGGCTGCGCGCCTGCTCGGGCCCGAAGCGGACATCGAGATCGTCGAGACCCACCATCGCCACAAGGCAGACGCTCCATCCGGCACCGCGCTGCAGGTCGGCGAGGCGGTTGCCGAAGCACTGGGCGGGCGCCTGGGCGACCTTGCTGTTTTCGATCGTTTCTCCTCCAGCGGGCCGCGCAGGCACGGCTCGATCGGCTTTTCGTCGATTCGTGCCGGCAGCGTCGTGGGCGATCACGACATCCACTTCGCCACTGACGAGGAAGTCCTGACGCTCCGCCATCGTGCGCTGGACCGGGCCACATTTGCGCGGGGTGCCTTGCGGGCAGCGCGTTGGCTGGCGGGCCGGAAACCCGGGCTTTATTCGATGGCCGACGTGCTTGGCCTCGAGCCACGGGACCGCCTGCCCGGCTGATGGTGTCCGTCGCGCGCGTCGATTAGAATGCGCCCGGTTCCAACCCAAAGAACGAACTGGCGCAAGGGCTCCCGGCCTGGAACCTGACGCCAGCCGTGTTCATGCGCCGGAAATTCGTGAGGAAACCTTCGTGACCGAACCTGCGCTTCTGGCCCTCGAGGATGGCAGCGTATTCCGCGGCGTCTCTGTAGGCGCGGCCGGCCGCACGATCGGCGAGGTCGTGTTCAACACGGCCATGACGGGTTATCAGGAGATCCTCACCGACCCTTCCTACTGCAGGCAGATCGTCACGCTGACCTATCCGCACATCGGCAATACCGGTACCAACAGCGAAGACCACGAGAGCGACAAAGTCTACGCGGCGGGACTCGTGATTCGCGACCTGCCGCGACTCGAGAGCAACTTCCGCTCCGAGTTTTCGCTGGGCGAGTTCCTGCGGCGGGGCAATGTCGTCGCCATCACCGAGTTGGATACCCGGCGGTTGACGCGAATCCTCCGGGACAAGGGTGCGCAGTCGGGCTGCATCATGACGGGCGAGGCTGACGTCAGGACCGCCATAGAGCACGCCCGCAAATTTCCGGGTCTTGCCGGCATGGATCTGGCCCGCGTGGTCACTGTCCGCGAGCAGTACCAGTGGAATATGGGCGTCAGATGGCCCGCGCCGGCAGCGCTGCCGCCGAATCGCCCGTCGCCCCTGCTGGTCGTCGCCTACGACTTCGGCATCAAGCGCAACATCCTGCGCCTTCTGGTCGAGCACGGCTGCCGGGTCGTCGTCGTCCCGGCGCAGACCAGTGCGACCGACGTACTCGCCATGGGGCCAGACGGCGTATTCCTCTCCAATGGCCCGGGAGATCCGGAGCCCTGTACGTACGCGATCGAGGCGATACGGCAGATTCTTGCTTCGGGCACGCCGGTGTTCGGCATCTGCCTCGGGCACCAATTGCTGTCGCTCGCGAGCGGCGCGCGCACGATGAAGATGAAATTCGGCCACCACGGCGCGAATCATCCGGTGCTGGATATCGCCACCGGCCAGGTGCTGATCACCAGCCAGAACCACGGCTTCGCAGTGGACGAGGCAAGCTTGCCGCCGAATCTGCGTCCCACCCACCGCAGCTTGTTTGATAACTCACTTCAGGGTGTTGAAAGAACTGATTGTTCCGCATTCAGTTTTCAAGGGCACCCGGAGGCAAGCCCGGGACCTCGCGACGTCGCACCCCTGTTCGCGAGATTCGCTCAGCAGATGCGCGAGCGGGCGGCCGGTCGCTTCGGTGGCGCGCGTGACGGTCGTTCCGTTGCAGCGAAGCTTTGAGATTCCCGGATGCCGAAACGCACTGACATCAAGAGCGTACTGATCATCGGTGCTGGCCCGATCGTCATCGGCCAGGCCTGCGAGTTCGACTACTCCGGTACCCAGGCCTGCAAAGCGCTGAAGGAAGAGGGCTTCCGCGTCATTCTCGTCAATTCTAATCCGGCGACGATCATGACTGACCCGGATGCTGCCGATGCCGTGTACATCGAACCGGTCACCTGGCGCACGGTCGCGCGGATCATCGAGCGCGAGCGGCCGGATGCGCTCCTGCCGACCATGGGCGGGCAGACGGCGCTCAACTGCGCGCTGGATCTGGTGCGCGAGGGTGTGCTCGCGCGATTCGATGTCGAGCTGATCGGCGCCTCGCAGCAGGCGATCGATACAGCCGAGGACCGCGAGCTGTTCCGCAACGCGATGACCGAGATCGGACTGGAATGCCCGCGCGCCCAGATTGCCCACACGATCGAAGATGCCCTGCGCATCCAGCCGGAGATCGGCTTTCCGATCGTGATCAGGCCCTCGTTCACGCTCGGCGGCAGCGGCGGCGGCATTGCCTACAACCGGGACGAATTCGAGGAAATCGTCACCCGCGGGCTCGAAGCTTCCCCGACCAGCGAGGTTCTTCTCGAGGAATCCGTGCTCGGCTGGAAAGAATTCGAGATGGAAGTCGTCCGCGACAGGAACGACAACTGCATCATCATCTGCTCGATCGAGAATCTCGATCCGATGGGGGTGCACACCGGGGACTCGATCACGGTAGCCCCGGCCCAGACGCTGACCGACAAGGAGTACCAGCGGATGCGAGACGCGTCCATAGCGGTGCTGCGCCGCATCGGCGTCGATACCGGCGGATCGAATGTCCAGTTCGCGATCAGCCCAGTGGACGGCCGGGTGCTGGTCATCGAGATGAACCCGCGCGTCTCGCGCTCGTCCGCGCTCGCATCGAAGGCAACCGGGTTTCCGATAGCCAAGGTCGCCGCCAAGCTCGCTATCGGTTACACCCTCGATGAATTGCGCAACGAAATCACCAGCGGGGCCACTCCGACTTCCTTCGAGCCGACCATCGATTACGTCGTCACCAAGATCCCGCGGTTTACCTTCGAGAAATTCCCCGGTGCCGATACGCGGCTCACGACGCAGATGAAGTCGGTCGGGGAGGTCATGGCGATGGGCCGCACCTTCCAGGAGTCGCTGCAAAAGGCACTGCGTGGCCTGGAGACAGGTATCGACGGTCTGGCCGAACGAATATCCGCCGAACCTGGCGCGGACGAGCTGGACCGGCTGCGTCACGAAGTCCGCATACCAGGCGGCGAGCGGCTCCTTTACGTCGCCGACGCCTTCCGCCACGGGCTTACGCTCGCCGAGGTATTTGACCTGAGCCGCATCGACCCGTGGTTCCTCGCCCAGATCGAGGAGCTTGTCCGGATCGAGGACCAGTTGCGCCAGGAAGGTGTGGCGGCGCTGAAGCCGGAGCGGCTGCTGAACCTCAAGCGGCGTGGCTTCTCCGACAGCCGCATCGGGAAACTGATCGCTACCCGCGAAGCAGACGTTCGCCAGCGCCGGCACAAGGCAGGCATCCGACCGGTATACAAGCGTGTCGATACCTGCGCCGCCGAGTTCGCGACGTCCACCGCCTACCTGTACTCCACCTACGAGGAGGAGTGCGAGGCGCAGCCGACCGACCGTCGCAAGGTGATGATTCTCGGCGGTGGGCCGAACCGCATCGGGCAGGGCATCGAATTCGACTACTGCTGCGTGCACGCATCGCTGGCGCTGCGTGAGGCAGGGTACGAGACCATCATGGTCAACTGCAACCCGGAGACCGTGTCGACCGACTACGACACGTCGGACCGGTTGTACTTCGAGTCCCTGACATTCGAGGACGTCATGGAGATCGTCGATCTCGAGAAGCCGGTCGGCGTCATCGTCCAGTATGGCGGTCAGACACCGTTGAAGCTGGCCAGGGCGCTCGAGGCCGCCGGTGCGCCGATCATCGGCACATCGCCTGACTCGATCGATGTCGCGGAGGACCGGCAGCGATTCCAGCAACTGCTGAAGAATCTGGCGCTGAAGCAGCCTCCCAATTGCACCGCGACGAACGAGGAAGAGGCCGTCAAGCAGTCCCAGGGAGTCGGCTTCCCGCTCGTGGTGCGACCTTCCTATGTACTCGGCGGCCGCGCCATGGAGATCGTGCATGGAGAGGACGACCTCCGCGCGTACATGAAAAAAGCGGTTGCCGTATCGAACGACAGCCCGGTCCTGCTTGATCGTTTCCTCGACCTGGCCGTGGAAGTCGACGTCGACTGCATCTGTGATGGCAAGAATGTATTCATCGGCGGGATCATGGAGCACATCGAGCAGGCCGGCATTCACTCGGGTGATTCCGGCTGTTCGCTGCCGCCGGCGACACTGACCGGGGATGTGCAGGACGAACTGTCCCGGCAGGTTACGGCGATGGCGAAAGCGCTCAAGGTCGTCGGCCTGATGAATACGCAGTTCGCGATCCAGAACGGGATCATCTATATCCTGGAGGTCAACCCGCGCGCTTCGCGTACTGTGCCGTTCGTATCGAAGGCGATCGGCATGCCGCTGGCCAAGATAGCGGCAAGGGTCATGGTCGGAGAGTCACTCGCACAGCAGGGCATCACTGTCGCAGCCAGCCGCACGCCGCCTTACTACTCCGTGAAGGAGTCGGTGTTCCCGTTCACGAAGTTTCCCCATGCCGACCCGATCCTCGGCCCGGAGATGAAATCGACGGGCGAGGTGATGGGCACCGGCCGCTCATTCGCCGAGGCCTATGCGAAAGCGCAGCTGGCTTCCGGCGTCAAACTCCCGCGCAGGGGCGTTGCGCTGATTTCAGTGCGCGATCCTGACAAGGCCGGTGCGGTCAAGCTCGGCAGGATACTCATCGACCGGGGCTTCGACATCGTGGCGACGACCGGCACGGCGATGACGCTTGCGAAGGGTGGGGTACCCTGCCGCCGCGTCAACAAGGTGCGCGAGGGCCGGCCGCATATCGTCGACATGATCAAGAACGAAGAGCTCGCCCTGATCGTCAATACGACGGAGGGCAAGCAGGCCATTCGCGAGTCGCACCCGATCCGTGCCACCGCGGTGCGCCACCGCGTTACCTATTACACGACGCTGGCTGCCGCCATTGCCACCACCATGGCCCTCGATCACATCGACAACGGCGATGTGAATCGCCTGCAGGACCTTCACCAGGAGCTGGCGTCGTGAGAAAGGCGCCCCTTACAGTCCGAGGTGCGGAGCTGCTGCGGGAGGAATTACGGCGGCTGAAGAGCGAGGTGCGGCCCCGCGTCATCCAGGCCATCGCCGAGGCCCGTGGCCACGGCGATCTCAAGGAGAATGCGGAATACCACGCCGCGAAGGAAGAGCAGGGTTTCATCGAGGGCCGCATCCTGGAGATCGAGTCCCGCCTTGCCAACGCAGAGGTCATCGATGTCACGCGGCTGAAGAACACGGGACGGGTCGTGTTCGGTTCGACAGTCCGCCTGGTCGACGAATCCGATGGGCGCGAGGTGACCTACATGATCGTCGGCGAGGATGAGGCGGACATCAGCGCCGGCCGCGTCTCCGTGACCTCGCCGATAGCCCGCGCCCTCATCGGCCGCAACGAAGGCGACGGCGCAGTCGTTGCGGCGCCGGGTGGCGAACGTAACTACGAGATCCTGAAGGTGGAATACGTCTGAGTTGCAGTCAGCCAGCAGCGTCGGCGGCCGCATTGCGCCGGTAGAGTACGGCGACGTTGCCAACCCGGCTGATGAGCTGCGCGCCGCTGCGGTTGACGAGTTCGATCACCGCGTTGTCGCGGGCGTCGCGATCCGCGACGCGAATACGGACTTTCAGCAATTCGTGATGATCCAGCGCAACGCCAAGCTCGTGCAGCACCGCTTCCGTCACGCCGGCAGTGCCGACCAGCACGCAGGGCTTCAGCGCATGCGCCAGTCCGCGTAGGCGGCGTTTCTCGGCTTCGTCGGGCTTCATGGCCGGCATTATATCGGGCACTCTTTCGCAGGCATGGCCAAACAGACTTCCAGTGGGCGGTGGAAACAGCGCCAGGCGCGTGACCCTTATGTCCGCAAGGCGCATGCCGAAGGCTGGCGGTCGCGCGCGGCTTTCAAGCTGCAGGAAATCCTCGCCAGGGAGCGCTGCCTGCGCCGCGGCGCGGTCGTCGTCGATCTCGGCGCTGCGCCCGGTGGCTGGAGCCAGGTTGCGGCGGCGGCGGTGGGCGAGGGCGGGCTGGTCGTGGCGGTCGATCTGCTGGAGTTCGAGCCGATCCCGGGCGTGCGGTTCATCCGCGGAGACTTCTGCGACGAATCAGTCATTGCGGCGCTCCGGTCTGCGCTCGGCGGCCGGCCCGTGGACCTTGTGCTTTCCGACATGGCCCCCAATATCAGCGGGAACTGGAGCGTCGATCAGCCCCGTTCCATGGCCCTGGCCGAGCAGGCCCTGGAGGCTGCCGAGGAGCTGCTGAAGCCGGCAGGCGGATTTATCGTCAAGGTTTTCCAGGGCGAAGGATTTGCGGAACTGGTCCGCACCTGCCGTGGTCATTTTGCTACGGTGCGGATACGCAAACCCGACGCCTCGCGGGCGGAAAGCCGCGAGATGTACGTGGTGGCTACCGGACGCCGTTTGGTGTAGCGTCTTTCTGCTGGTGTATTGCGCAAGTCGCGGATTCGAATAAAGGATTTTCAGTGAACGACCTGGCCAAGAATGTGCTCGTCTGGATCGTCATAGCCATTGTCCTCCTGACGATTTTCCAGAGCTTCAGTTCCGGAACCCGTGGGCCGCAGGCCGTCGAGTACTCGACCTTCCTCGATTCTGTACAGACCGGCCAGATCGAGCGCGTGGTGTTCGATGGCGAGACGATCCGCGGCGAGTCGAAGACCGGCCAGACGTTCGTGACGTACAGCCCCGAGACGGACAACACGGCGCTGATCGGTGAGCTGAAAAAAGGTGGCGTGCAGATCAGCGCGACGGCACCCAAGACGCAGAACCTGCTCGTCAGCCTGTTCATCAACAGCTTCCCGGTCCTGCTGCTGATCGGCGTGTGGGTCTATTTCATGCGCCAGATGCAGGGCGGCGGTGGCGGTCGCGGCGCCATGTCGTTTGGCAAGAGCCGCGCCCGGCTCCTCGGCGAGGACCAGGTCAATGTCACCTTTGCGGACGTGGCCGGGGTGGAGGAGGCCAAGGACGAAGTCGGCGAGATCGTCGACTTCCTGCGCGATCCGGCGAAGTTCCAGCGCCTGGGCGGCAAGATCCCGCGCGGCGTGCTGATGGTCGGCTCTCCCGGCACCGGCAAGACCTTGCTCGCCCGGGCGATCGCGGGAGAGGCCAAGGCACCTTTCTTCACGATTTCCGGATCCGATTTCGTCGAGATGTTCGTCGGCGTGGGCGCTTCCCGCGTGAGGGACATGTTCGAGCAGGCGAAGAAGCATGCGCCGTGCATCATCTTCATCGACGAGATCGATGCGGTCGGTCGTCATCGTGGCGCAGGACTGGGCGGTGGTCACGACGAACGCGAGCAGACGCTCAACCAGCTGCTCGTGGAGATGGACGGGTTCGAGGGCAACGAAGGCGTCATCGTCATTGCCGCGACCAACCGACCGGACGTCCTCGACCCGGCGCTGCTCAGGCCAGGCCGCTTCGACCGCCAGGTCGTCGTGCCGTTGCCCGATGTGCGCGGCCGCGAGCAGATCCTCCGCGTCCACATGCGCAAGGTTCCGCTGGCGGAGGACGTGCAGCCGTCCGTCATTGCGCGCGGGACGCCGGGGTTCTCTGGTGCGGATCTGGCCAATCTCGTCAACGAGGCCGCGCTTTTCGCAGCGCGAGCCAACCGTCGCAACGTCACGATGGACGAATTCGAGAAGGCCAAGGACAAGATCATGATGGGCGCGGAGCGCCGATCCATGGTCATGAGCGAAGAGGAGCGGCGCAACACCGCCTATCACGAGGCCGGCCATGCCATCGTCGGGCTGTCGGTGCCGGAGCACGACCCGGTGTACAAGGTCACCATCATTCCCCGCGGGCGCGCCCTGGGCGTCACCATGTACCTGCCCGAGGAGGACCGTTACACGAGCAGCAAGCGGCGGTTGAACAGCCACATTGCGACGCTGTTCGGCGGGCGTCTGGCTGAGGAAATCGTCTTCGGTCCGGATGCCGTGACCACGGGGGCGGCAAACGATATCGAGCGCGCGACCGAACTGGCGCGCAACATGGTTACCAAGTGGGGCCTGTCCGAAAGGCTCGGACCGCTAACCTATTCGGAGGAAGACGGCGAGGTATTTCTCGGTCGCTCGGTGACGCAACACAAGCAGGTGTCGGACGTCACTATCCATGCCATCGACGAGGAAGTCCGCAAGATCATCGACCAGAACTACCGGGGCGCGGAAAAGATCCTCCGTGACAACCTGGACAAGTTGCACGCGATGGCCGATGCCCTCATCAAGTACGAAACGATCGGCGAAGATCAGCTGCAGGACATCATGGCCGGGCGCGAACCTCGCCCGCCGGATGGATGGGACAGCCAGGGACCAACGCCGACCGCGCGCGCGACATCCGGATCGCCCAGCAAGGGTGATTCGGGCGTCGGCGAGCCGGCCAAGCAGCACTGAACAGCCGGGCGGCCGATGCCGGCTGCGCCGTGACGAGTCGCCGGGCATTTCTGCCGCCAGGTCCGGGGCAGAGGCCGCTTGTGATGGCCATCCTGAACCTTACCCCGGACTCGTTTTCGGACGGGGGCGCATTGCGCGACCTGCCGGCCGTGATCGATGCAGCTGCGCAAAAGATCCGCGAGGGAGCTGACGTCCTGGATTTGGGCGGCGAGTCGACCCGGCCGGGTTCTGCCGGTGTCGGCGAGGACGAGGAACTGGCGCGCGTTCTCCCGGCGGTAGCGGCGCTAGCTGACCGGTTCGATTGCCCGCTGTCGATCGACACGCGCCGCGCTGCTGTCATGCGGGCCGCGGTGGTAGCCGGCGCGGGGCTGGTAAACGACGTTGCCGCGCTTCGCGAACCCGGCGCCATGGCGGCAGTCGCGGAGCTGGGCGTACCGGTGGTGCTGATGCACATGCGTGGTGAGCCGCGGACGATGCAGGTGGACCCGCACTATGACGACGTGGTCAAGGAGGTGTCCGGCTTCCTGCGTGAACGGATGTCCGCCTGCCAGGCCGCTGGTATCCCCGCAGAGCGAATCATCCTTGATCCCGGTTTCGGATTCGGCAAGCTGCTGGCGCATAATCTGGCGCTGTTGCGAGGCTTGCCCGAGCTGGCTGCTCTGGGGCAGCCTTTGCTGGTGGGCCTGTCCCGCAAGTCGATGATCGGCGAGCTGACTGGCCGGCCTGTGCACGAGCGCGTGCACGGCAGCGTCGCGCTGGCAGTGTCGGCCGCCCGACTGGGGGCTGCGATCCTGCGGGTACACGATGTCGGACCGACGGTCGATGCGCTCAGGGTCACCGGCGCGGCATCTGGAGACTGGAGCTGATGGCGAGACAGTATTTCGGAACCGACGGCATCCGCGGGCGCGTGGGTCAGCATCCGATGACCGCGGAATTCGCGCTGCGGCTGGCAAGTGCCGCTGCGCGGGTGCTGGCGCCCACGGGCGGCCGGGTCATGATCGGCAAGGACACCCGGGTGTCGGGCTACATGTTCGAGTCGGCTCTCGAGGCCGGATTCGTCGCCGCCGGCATGGACGTCGATCTGCTTGGTCCTTTGCCTACGCCGGGTATCGCCGTGATGACGCAGGCGGCCAGCGCAGACCTCGGCGTGGTGATCAGCGCGTCGCACAATCCTTACTACGACAATGGCATCAAGTTTTTCGACCGCAGCGGCGCCAAGCTCTCCGACGCCATCGAGGAGCAGATCGAGGCGCATCTCGGTGAAGCGGCTATTACGCGGGAGTCCGAGTCTCTCGGCCGGGCCCGTCGTTTCGAAGCGGCCATCGAGCAGTACCAGCGGTTCGCCATCGGTACCCTGCCGGAGGGCTTGCGCCTGGACGGGCTGAGGATCGTCGTCGACTGTTCGCACGGTGCCGGCTACAAGGTGTCGCCCCGGACCCTTACCGAACTGGGAGCCGAGATCATTCCGGTCGGTTGTTCCCCCAATGGCCGCAATATCAATGCCGGGTGCGGCTCGACGCAGCCAGAACTCATGCGTTTGATGGTGCGTGGCGTCGGTGCCGATCTGGGCGTGGCTTTCGATGGTGATGGCGACCGGCTGGTCATGGCGGACCGGGAAGGAAACCTCGTTGACGGCGACCAGTTGCTCTACGTCCTCGCGCTGGACCGGCATGCCCGTGGCGTGCTGAAGGGTCCGGTAGTCGGGACACTCATGACCAACCTCGGTCTCGAGAAGGCGCTCGCTGCCACCGGCATCGGTTTCCGGCGTGCCAGGGTGGGCGATCGCTATGTCATGGAGCTCCTGCGGGAGTCCGGCGGTGTGCTCGGCGGGGAGTCGTCGGGTCACATCCTCTGCCTCGACAAGACCACGACCGGGGATGGCCTCGTCACGGCGCTGCAGGTGCTGGCCGTCATGCGCCAGAGCGGGCGCAGCCTGGCCGATCTCGTGGCCGGCATGCGCCGTTATCCGCAGGTCCTGATCAATGTGAAGACATCGCGACGGATCGACCTGGCTGCACCAGGCGTCCTGCGCGAGGCAGTCGAGGGTGTCGAGCGGGCGCTCGGCGACCGGGGGCGCGTCGTCCTGCGCGCTTCCGGTACCGAGCCCGTCGTGCGCGTCATGGTCGAAGGCGAGAGCGAGTCCGACGTGCAGCGACACGCCGAGTCGATCGCCCGCGTCGTCAGCGCTGCCGGTTGAGCGCCTGAGCGTCGCGCAAGCCGTTGATTTTACGGCTCCGGGCGGCTAACCTTCGCGCCCGTCACGGTCGGCGCCGCAGCCCGCGGCAGTAGCCGACGACGGAAATTCCATGAGACGTCCCCTCGTAGCAGGTAACTGGAAACTCAATGGCAGCCGAGCCGCCAATGGCGCATTGCTGCGGGCATTGGTTTCAGGCTGCCGTGACGACGCTGGCCGCGAGATCGTTGTCTGCCCGCCGTTCGTCTATCTGCCGGATGCCGCAGCATTGCTCGGCGGCTCGACGATTGGCCTGGGTGCCCAGGATGCCGCGGCGGAGTCGGCCGGGGCGTTCACAGGCGAGATATCCGCCGCGATGCTCGCCGATGTCGGCTGCCGGTACGTGATCGTCGGCCATTCCGAGCGGCGAGCGCTTTATGGCGAGTGCGACGACATGGTGGCCCGCAAATTCGCGGCAGTGCTTGCCGCCGGGCTGGTGCCGATCCTTTGTGTGGGCGAAACGCTGGAAGAGCGCGAGCGCGATCAGACAGAAGCCGTGGTCGAGCGGCAGCTTCGGGCCGTGCTCGGGCGCGTTGCTGCATCGGCGTGGCAAGGCGCTGTGGTCGCCTATGAGCCCGTCTGGGCGATCGGCACCGGCAGGACGGCGACGCCGCAGCAGGCGCAGGCTGTGCACGCTTTCATCAGGGGGCAGTTCGCAACGCTCGATGCTAGAATGGCCGGCCAACTGCGCATCCTCTATGGCGGCAGCGTCAAAGGTGCGAACGCTGCAGCTTTGTTCGGCATGCCGGACATCGATGGCGGGTTGGTCGGTGGTGCATCGCTGGATGCGCAGGACTTCATCTTGATCTGTGACGCGGCATCGGGAAGCGCGACATGACTCTATTGCACACGGCCCTGTTGATCGCCCACGTCATCGTCGGCGGCCTGATCGTCGGCCTTGTCCTGCTGCAGCGTGGAAAGGGTGCTGATGCCGGTGCGGCATTCGGCGCCGGTGCGTCGGCCACTGTATTCGGCGCGCGCGGCTCGTCGAACTTCCTGTCCCGTTCGACGGCGGTGCTCGCCACACTGTTTTTCGCGACCAGCCTGAGCCTCGCCTACATCGGCAGCGAGCGGCCAGTTGCCCGCAGCGTCGTCGAGGAGGCAGGCGTTCCCGGCGACCCGGCTGTCGCGCCGGCACCATCAGATATGCCGGCACCGCCAGCGGAACTGCCGGTGGCGCCAGCCGGGACGCCAGCGAACTGAACATTGCCGACGTGGTGAAATTGGTAGACACGCCGTCTTGAGGGGGCGGTGGCGCAAGCCGTGTGAGTTCGAGTCTCACCGTCGGCACCAGGGTTTGGGAGGAAGGACGCTCTCTTGCTGCAGAACTATCTGCCGGTAGCGGTATTTCTGGGGGTAGCCCTCGCTCTGGGACTCATCCTCCTCGGGTTGGGCATGCTGCTCGGAAGGGGTCGCAAGGATGCCGAGAAGCTTTCCGCCTATGAATGCGGCTTCGAGGCATTCGAAGACACGCGCATGAAGTTCGACGTGCGCTACTACCTCGTGGCGATCCTGTTCATCGTGTTCGATCTCGAAATCGCCTTTCTGTTCCCGTGGGCAGTATCGCTCGACGCACTGGGCCTGTCCGGCCTGATTGCGATGACGGTTTTCTTTGCCGTGCTCGTCGTCGGTTTCATCTACGAGTGGAAGAAGGGGGCGCTGGAATGGGACTGAACCAGGAGGCTGCCCAGGCCCAGCAGCAGGGTTTCTTCCTGACGACGGCGGATGCCCTCGTCAACTGGGCGCGCAGTGGTTCCCTCTGGCCGATGACCTTCGGCCTCGCCTGCTGCGCTGTCGAGATGATGCACGCCGGCGCTTCCCGTTACGACCTGGATCGTTTCGGCGTGATCTTCCGGCCGAGCCCCAGGCAGTCGGACGTGATGATCGTGGCCGGCACCCTGACCAACAAGATGGCGCCGGCCTTGCGCAAGGTCTACGACCAGATGCCCGAGCCGAAGTGGGTGATCTCCATGGGCTCCTGCGCGAATGGTGGCGGGTACTACCACTATTCCTACGCGGTAGTGCGGGGCTGCGACAGGATAGTGCCGGTCGACGTATACGTCCCGGGATGCCCGCCGACGGCAGAGGCACTGCTCTACGGGATCATCCAGCTGCAGAACAAGATTCGTCGCCGGCGGAATTTTGCCCGTTAGGGACGCATGAGCAGCCGCCTGCAAGCTCTGGCCGAGAACTTGCGCGCGCATTTCGGCGAGCGCATGCGGGTGCTGCCGCTCGCGGCCGGCGAACTTACCGTCGAAGTCGCCAAGGCGGAGCTGGTGGCGGTCGCGATGTCGCTGCGCGACGAACCGCCGTTCCGGTTCGAGACCCTGATCGACCTTTGTGGTGTGGACTATCTGACTTATGGCCGCAGCGAGTGGGAAACCAGCGAAGCGACCAGTGAAGGCTTCAGCCGCGCCGCGAACCAGCCTGGCGCCGCGACGCCGGCCATGCCCGCTGCCGACCCGCGACGTTTCGCCGTCGTCTGCCACCTGCTGTCCGTGACGAACAACCAGCGGTTGCGGCTGCGCTGTCATGCCGGCGACTCGCTCATCCTTCCTTCGCTGATGCCGGTATGGCCCGCCGCCGACTGGTACGAACGCGAGGCGTTCGATCTGTTCGGGCTGCTCTTCGAGGGGCATCCGGATCTGCGCCGCCTGCTCACCGACTACGGCTTCATCGGGCATCCCTTCCGCAAGGACTTTCCGGTCAGCGGCAATGTGGAAGTCCGTTATGACGCGGAATCCGGCCGGGTCATCTACCAGCCCGTGAGCATCGAGCCCCGGGTCCTCGTGCCGAAGATCATCCGCGATGACAACCGTTATGACACGCGGCTGAAGGACAGGCCGGATCGTGGCTGAGTTCCAGCAATTCACGGTCAACTTCGGACCGCAGCATCCGGCGGCTCATGGCGTGCTGCGGCTCGTCCTGGAAATGGACGGGGAGGTCATCCAGAAAGCCGATCCGCACATCGGGCTGTTGCACCGTGCGACCGAGAAGCTCGCCGAGACCAAGCCCTACAACCAGAGCATCGGCTACATGGACCGGCTGGACTATGTCTCGATGATGTGCAACGAGCACGGCTATGTGCTCGCCATCGAGAAGCTGCTTGGTGTCAAGCCGCCGCTTCGGGCGCAGTACATCCGCGTCATGTTCGATGAAATGACGCGCATGCTGAACCACCTGCTGTGGCTGGGGTGTCACGCGCTCGATATCGGCGCCATGACCGTGTTTCTCTATTGCTTTCGCGAGCGCGAAGACCTGATGGACTGCTACGAGGCAGTTTCAGGCACGCGACTGCATGCGACCTACTACCGGCCGGGCGGCGTGTATCGCGACCTTCCGGACAGCATGCCGCGATACGCCGAATCGAAACACCGCTCGGCAGCGGAGGTCCGTCGCCTCAACGAAGATCGGGAAGGCAGCATGCTCGACTTCATCGAGGCATTCACCGCGAGGTTTCCCGCGCGCGTAGACGAGTACGAGACGCTGCTGACGGACAACCGCATCTGGAAGCAGCGCACGGTCAATATCGGCGTCGTCACGCCCGAACGGGCAATGGCGCTGGGATTCACCGGGCCCATGCTGCGTGGTTCCGGCATCGCCTGGGACTTGCGCAAGAAGCAGCCCTACGAGGTCTACCCCGACCTGGATTTCGACATCCCGGTGGGGGTCAACGGCGATTGCTACGATCGCTATCTCGTGCGGATGGAGGAACTCCGGCAGTCGAACCGGATCGTGCAGCAGTGCGTGGAGTGGCTGCGAAAGAATCCGGGGCCGGTCATGATCGACGACCACAAGCTCGTACCGCCGACGCGCGAGCAGATGAAGGGCGACATGGAGTCCCTCATCCATCACTTCAAGCTCTTTACCGAGGGCTACACCGTTCCCGCCGGCGAGGCGTACGCAGCGGTCGAGCATCCGAAGGGCGAGTTCGGCGTGTACATCGTTGCCGACGGAGCGAACAAGCCGTACCGGGTCAAGGTTCGCGCGCCTGGTTTTCCGCATCTTGCTGCCCTCGACGAAATGGTGAGGGGGCACATGCTTGCGGACGTCGTCGCGGTGATCGGCACGCAGGACATAGTTTTCGGGGAAATCGACCGGTAGGCCATGAGTACCTCATCCGACAAGCCCGCGGGACTGCTCTCCGCCCATGTGCGGGAGGAGATCGACCGTTGGGTTGCCAAATTCCCTCCCGGGCGACAGCGCTCCGCGGTGATAGGCGCACTGCACGCCGTCCAGCACGAGAACCACGGTTACCTGACGCAGGAACTCATGGAGGCAGTTGCTGGCTACCTCGGGTTGCCGCCGGTGCAGGTGTTCGAGGTCGCTTCTTTCTACTCGATGTTCGAGACACGCCCTGTAGGCCGCCACTGTGTTGCCGTCTGCACCAACATCTCCTGCATGTTGTGTGGCGGAGAGGGGGTCCTCGCGCACATCGAGAAGCGCCTCGGAATCAAGGCTGGGGAGAGTACCGGCGACGGGCGCATCTACCTCAAGAAGGAAGAGGAGTGCCTCGCGGCCTGCACGGGGGCGCCGATGATGATGGTCGATCACAAGTACCACGAACATCTGACGCTTGCGCGCGTCGATGAGATCCTGGATTCGCTCGAATGACGTCACAGAGCCAGCGCAATCTCGTTTGCTTCGCCACCCTCGGGGAATCCGAGCCGGCGACCCTTGCCACCTACAGGAGGCTTGGTGGCTACGAGTCCTGGGAGAAAATCCTTGCTGGCAAGATGAGCCGCGATGACGTCATCAACACGGTCAAGGCCTCCGGCCTGCGCGGCCGCGGTGGTGCGGGCTTTCCGACCGGCGTGAAGTGGAGCTTCATGCCGAAGGACAAGCCGATGCAGAAGTACGTCGTCTGCAATTCCGACGAAAGCGAGCCGGGTACCTGCCACGATCGCGACATCCTGCGCTACAACCCGCACTCGGTGATCGAGGGCATGGCGATCGGCGGCTTCGCCATGAATGCCACCGTTGGCTACAACTACATCCGCGGCGAGTTCCTCGACGAGGCGATTCCCGCGTTCGAGACTGCCCTGGCTGAAGCGTATGCCGCCGGGCTGCTCGGGAAAAACATCCGCAGTTCGGGGATCGACTTCGATCTTCATGCCTTCGTCGGTGCGGGTGCCTACATCTGCGGCGAGGAGACCGGCCTGCTCGAGTCCCTGGAGGGCAAGCAGGGCCGCCCGCGATTCAAACCGCCTTTCCCGGCCGGCAAGGGCCTCTACGGCATGCCGACCACGATCAACAACACGCAGAGCTTTGCCTCCGTTCCAACGATCCTGCGCAGGGGGCCGGAGTGGTTCGCAGCGCTCGGCCCGAAGAATTCCGGCGGCACCATGGTGTATTCGGTGTCGGGGCATGTGAACAAGCCGGGCAATTTCGAGCTGCCGCTCGGAATCCCGTTCCGCGAGCTTCTCGAGCTGGCGGGCGGCGTGCGTGATGGCCGTGAATTGAAGGCGGTCATTCCCGGCGGCGTCTCCGTGCCTGTCGTGCCCGGTGACGTCATGCTGGGTGCGAACATGGACTACGACTCGGTGAAGGCCGCGGGCTCATCGCTGGGCACGGGGTCCATGATCGTCATGGACGACACGACATGCATGGTTTCTGTTCTCAGGCGCATCAGCCGCTTCTATCACGCGGAGTCCTGCGGGCAATGCACACCCTGTCGCGAGGGAACGGGCTGGCTGCACCGGATGCTGAGCCGGATCCTCGATGGCAAAGGCCGGGCCGAGGATCTTGCGCTGTTGCTCGACGTCGCCGATCGCATCGAGGGCCATACGATATGCGCGTTCGGTGATGCGGCGGCCTGGCCGGTGCAAAGCTTCCTGAAGCACTACCGGCACGAGTTCGAGTACATGATCGAACACGCCGGCCGCTCCATAGTCGATGCCCAGCCGGAGGCTGCCTGACGTGAGCCAGGACAAGATCACCATCACGGTCAATGGCGTCGAGCTCGAGGCGCGCCCCGGGCAGATGCTCATCGAGGTCACCGACGCAGCGGACATCTACGTGCCGCGTTTCTGTTACCACGCCAAGCTTTCCGTGGCTGCAAATTGCCGCCTGTGCCTGGTGGAAGTGGAGAACGCGTCCAAGCCATTGCCGGCGTGCGCGACGCCGGTTGCCGCCGGCATGAAGGTGCACACCCGGTCAGCGAAGGCCATCGGCGCGCAGCGCGCCACGATGGAGTTCCTGCTCATCAATCATCCGCTGGATTGCCCGATCTGTGATCAGGGCGGGGAATGCGAGCTGCAGGATCTCGCGATGGGTTTCGGACGGGACATTTCCCGTTACACCGAGCGCAAGCGCGTCGTGCGCGACAAAAATATCGGGCCGCTCGTGTCTACCGACATGACGAGGTGCATCCACTGCACTCGTTGCGTCCGATTCACCGAGGAAATTGCCGGGTTCCAGGAGCTCGGCACGATGGGTCGTAGTGACCGGGTCGAGATCTCGACCTGGATCGAACGCAGCGTCGAGCACGAGTTGTCCGGAAACATCATCGACCTTTGTCCGGTGGGTGCGTTGAACAGCAAGCCTTACCGGTTTTCGGCTCGCGCATGGGAAATGTCGCAGCATCCGACGGTGGCTCCGCACGACTGCACAGGCGCCCACCTGTATGCCCACGTCATGGACGGCCGGATCAAGCGGGTTGTCCCGCGGGCCTGCGAGTCGATCAACGAGACCTGGGCCTCCGACCGGGATCGCTTCAGTTATGAAGGCCTCGACGCACCTGACCGGTTGCGCGAGCCCATGGTCCGCGAGGACGACGGGTTACGCGTGGCCAGCTGGGACGAGGCGCTCGACCGCGCCGCGGCGGCCCTGCGCGATGCGGGAGCCGACTCGGGCGCGCTGGTTTCGCCATCGGCCACGGTCGAGGAGGGATTCCTGCTCAACCGCCTGTTCGGCCATCTCGGTTCAGCGAATATCGATCACCGGCTGCGGCAGCGGGATTTTCGCGGTCAGGGCGAGGAGCCGGCCTGGCCCTCGCTGGGACTGTCGATTGCGGCCGTCGAGTTTCTCGACCAGCTGCTTGTCGTCGGCAGCAACCTGCGCCACGAGGCACCGCTCATAGCCCACCGGGTCCGCAAGGCGGCGCAGCGCGGCGCCGGGGTGCACTTCGTCAACCCGGCGCGATACCCGTATCTGTTCCCGGTGGGCCAGTACTACAGCGGCGATGTCGGGGATTTCTGGCGCGACCTGGCGTCGCTGGTATTGGCCGCGACCGACAAGGTGCCCGGCGGCGCCCTTGCCCAGGCGGTTGCGGGTGCGCCGCAGCCCGAGGACCGCCATCGGCAGCTTGTCGGGCGCCTCCGCGAGGCAAAGGCTTCGGCGATTCTGCTCGGTCAACTGACGCTGCGGCATCCGCGTCGCGCGGAGATCGAACTGCTTGCTGCGGAACTGGCGCGCCTCACCGGCAGTTCGATCGGTGTGGTGTCCGAGGGAGCGAACAGCGCCGGGTTGTCGCTGGTGGGCGTACTGCCGCATCGCGATGTCGGCGGACGCAGTCGGGCGACGCAGGGCCTGCCTGCAGCGACCATGCTTGCCCGCCCGCCACGGGCACTGATGCTCGTTGGCATCGAGCCTGAGGCAGATTGCGTCGCAGGTGACCGCCTCACCCGGCACCGGGAAGGTACCGTCATCGCCCTGACGTCCTGGCTGGGTCCCGGCCTGAAGTCCGCGGCAGACGTCGTGTTGCCGATCGCCGCATTTGGGGAGACTCCCGGCACTTTCGTCAACTGCGAAGGCCGCTGGCAATCGTTCGACGCTGTCGCGCGCCCCCCGGCGGCGGTCCGACCAGCATGGAAGGTATTGAGGGTGCTCGGAAACAACCTCGGCGTGGCCGATTTCAACTACGAGTCGAGTGATGCAGTACGGGTGGCAGCCGCGGCAGCGGCTGGTGATCCCCGGGCAGCGGCGTACACAGCGCGGTCGGCGGCGCTGCCTGCAGTCGGTGGCGGCAGCGTCAATCTGTCCGCCCTCGACGTGCCGATGTACGAGGTTGACGCGCTCTTGCGACGCGCAGGCTCGCTCCAGCAAACGGCAGACGGGCGCAAGCAGTCGCAGGCGACGGCGGAGCGGCGGACGGCGTGACGCGACGATGATGGCATTTGCGGACAGCATGCTTGCCTTCCTGCCCGAGCCGCTGCGGGCCGTGGCGCTTATCTTGCTGCAGATACTGCCGCTGCTGGTCGTCCTTATCCTCTGCGTTGCATTCCTCACCTATCTCGAGCGCAAGGTCATCGGCTACATGCAGCAGCGTATCGGCCCGAACCGTGTGGGGCCGCGCGGCTGGCTGCAGCCGTTCGCAGACGTGATCAAGCTGATCTGCAAGGAAGTGGTGATACCCGGCAAGGCCAACCGTTTCCTTTTCCTGGTTGCCCCGTTGCTGGCGATCGTTCCGGCGCTGGCCACCTGGGCCGTCGTCCCGCTGTTCCCGGGCTTCGCAATCGCGGATATCGACGCCGGACTGCTGTACGTGCTCGCCCTGACGTCTCTCGGCGTGTATGGAGTCATCCTTGCAGGCTGGGCTTCGAATTCCAAGTACGCTTTCCTGGGTGCCATGCGATCGGCCGCGCAGATCGTCGCCTATGAGATTGCAATGGGCTTTGCACTGGTCGGAGTGCTGATGGCCAGCCAAAGCCTGAATCTGGGGGACATCACCGAGGCACAATCCGGCGGCTTCCTGAGCTGGTATTGGCTGCCACTGTTTCCGCTGTTCCTCGTGTATTTCATTTCCGGCGTTGCGGAGACCAATCGCGCGCCTTTCGACGTGGCGGAAGGCGAATCGGAAATCGTGGCGGGATTCCACGTCGAGTATTCGGGCGTGGCCTTTGCGGTTTTCTTCCTGGCGGAGTACGCGAACATGATCCTGATTGCCGCGCTCACGGCGGTCATGTTCTTCGGCGGCTGGTATTCGTTCTTCGCCGGCGAGCCGTTTGCGTTTCTCGCCGGCCTGGGTCTGGGCTTTCTGCGCGAACCATCGCTGATCTGGCTCTGCGCGAAGATCGCCTTCTTCCTTTTCTGTTTCCTCTGGCTGCGCGCCACGTTTCCGCGCTACCGCTACGACCAGATCATGCGGCTCGGCTGGAAGGTGTTCATCCCCGTGACGATAGTCTGGATCCTGGCCGAGGGCGTAATGGTCGTGGCGGGAGTCGGTCCATGGAAGGGCATCTCATGAATCGCCTGGTCTACATCTACAAGACCCTTTCACTGCGCGAAATGCGGGCAGGATTGTGGGTGACGCTGAAGTACCTCTTCGCCCGCAAAGTGACCGTGCAGTACCCCGAGGAAAAGACACCGCAGTCGCCGCGATTTCGCGGACTGCACGCCCTTCGTCGCTATCCTAACGGCGAGGAGCGCTGTATCGCCTGCAAGCTGTGCGAGGCAGTTTGCCCGGCCGCTGCGATCACCATCGGGTCGGATGTTGCGGAGGACGGGACCCGCCGCACAACCCGTTACGACATCGACCTGTTCAAGTGTATCTACTGCGGGTTCTGCGAAGAGGCTTGCCCTGTCGACGCCATCGTCGAGACGCGCATCTTCGAGTACCACATGGAGCAACCGGGCGAAAACATCATGACGAAGGACAAGCTGCTCGCTGTAGGCGACAGGTACGAGGCGATGATCGCCGCCGACAAGCTCGCGGACGCGCGGTACCGGTAGGAATGCATGGGGATCGTTGACGTCATTTTCGGATTCAATGCGCTGGTGCTGGTGGCGTCGGCTATCGGCGTCATTTCGTCAAGGAACACGGTATACGCGGCACTATTTCTGGTCCTCTCATTCGTCACGAGCTCGATCTTGTGGCTGCTGATAGAGGCGGAATTTCTGGCCATCGTGCTCGTGCTTGTCTACGTCGGCGCGGTCATGGTGCTCTTCCTCTTCGTGGTCATGATGCTCGACGTCGAGGTTGCTGCGGTACGGGAGGGCTTCACGCGCTACGCGCCTTTCGGTGTGATCATGGCCGGAATCGTCGTGTTCGAGTTGCTGACGCTGTTCTGGGCGCGAGCGTCGGGGTTGCCCATCGCTGCTGAGCTCGTTCGCAGGGCGCCTGATGCGAGCAATACGCGCGAGATCGGCGTGGCGCTTTACACGAATCACGTCTTCGAATTCGAGCTGGCGGCTTTCATTCTCCTGCTTGCGATCGTGGCGGCGATCATGCTGACCCTGCGTAGTCGCCCCGGTCTGAAGGCCCAGGACGTGGCAGCGCAGGTGAAGGTCAGGCGCGAAGATCGTGTCCGGATCGTTAAGGTTCCTGCGGAGCGGGGCGAATGATCGGGCTCACGCACTACCTCGTGCTTTCTGCAGTCCTCTTTTCGATTGCGGTGGCCGGGATATTCATCAATCGCAAGAACGTGATCCTGCTGCTGATGTGCATAGAGTTGCTGCTGCTTGCGGTCAACTTCAACTTCGTGGCGTTTTCCCGCTTCCTGGATGATCCAGCAGGCCAGGTTTTCGTGTTTTTCATTCTGACGGTCGCAGCGGCTGAATCGGCGATAGGCCTGGCGATCCTCGTCGTGCTGTTCCGTACCCGCCGGAGCATCAACGTCCAGGAGCTGGACGTGCTGCGAGGTTGATGCAATGGCACTGCACCTCGCAATCGTGCTCGCGCCCCTGGCAGCTGCCATCATCGCCGGGCTGTTCGGCCGCTGGATCGGGCGTAGCGGGGCCCACTGCGTGACGATTGCCGCAGTCGGCGCATCTTTCCTGATGTCGGTCATCGTGCTGCTCGGTCAGCTTGAACCGGGTGCCTTGCCCCAGAACGAGACCGTCTACACGTGGCTCGTTACCGACGGCGTGCGCATGGAGATCGGCTTCCTGGTAGATCGCCTCACGGCGCTGATGATGTGCGTGGTGACCTTCGTGTCCCTGATGGTTCATGTCTATACCATCGGCTACATGCATGAGGATCCAGGCTACCAGCGATTCTTCAGTTACATCTCGCTCTTTACGTTCGCGATGCTGATGCTGGTGATGGCGAACAACTTCCTGCAGCTGTTTTTCGGCTGGGAAGCCGTGGGGCTTGTTTCGTACCTGCTGATCGGCTTCTGGTACACGCGGCCGACTGCCATCTTCGCCAACATGAAGGCGTTTCTGGTCAACCGGGTGGGCGATTTCGGCTTTTTGCTCGGGATCGCGCTTCTGCTGGCCAGCTCGGGCAGCCTCGATTACGCGACCGTGTTCGCTAAGGCTCCGCAGATTGCGCAACAGACCATGGAGATCGCACCAGGCACGACCTGGTCTGTCATGACATTGGCCTGCATCCTGCTGTTCGTCGGGGCGATGGGAAAATCGGCCCAGATGCCGCTGCACGTGTGGTTGCCGGATTCCATGGAGGGCCCGACGCCTATTTCAGCACTCATTCACGCGGCAACGATGGTGACTGCCGGTGTATTCATGGTGGCCAGGATGTCGCCGCTGTTCGAGTATTCGGAGACAGCGCTCTCGGTGGTACTTGTGGTCGGCGCCACCACGGCCTTGCTGACAGGGTTCATCGGGGTGGTCCAGCACGACATCAAGCGAGTCGTTGCCTATTCGACGCTTTCCCAGCTCGGGTACATGACCGCTGCCCTTGGAGCGTCCGCTTACGCCGCAGGCATTTTCCATTTGATGACGCATGCCTTCTTCAAGGCCTTGCTGTTCCTCGCGGCTGGCTCCGTGATCGTGGCGCTTCACCATGAGCAGGATATCCGTCGCATGGGAGGGCTCCGCAAACATCTGCCCGTCACCTACTGGACCAGCCTGGTCGGATCACTTGCGCTGATCGGGTTTCCCGGCTTCGCAGGCTTCTTCTCCAAGGATGCGCTGATAGAGGCAGTCGAGCTCGCGGGCCGCGCCGGCGCCTCCTATGCGTCGTTCTGCCTGATTGCCGGCGTGTTCGTGACGGCCCTCTATTCGTTCCGGATGTTCTTCCTGGTTTTCCATGGCAAGGAGCGGCTGGACGAGGACGCGCGACACCATCTGCATGAGTCGCCCCTGGTCATCACCGTGCCGCTGGTTCTCCTCGCCATTCCATCGCTGGTTATCGGCTGGCCGACGATCGGCGCAACGCTTTTCGCCGGCTATTTCGACGCGGCCATATTCGTCATGCCCGGCAATGACGTGCTGGCCCGACTCGGGAGCGATTTCCATGGCGCAGGAGGGTTCCTGCTGCATGGCCTGACTGGTCTGCCGGTGCTCCTGTCCGTCGCCGGCGTCGCGGCTGCCTGGTACCTCTACCTCTATCGTCCGGCAGTGCCGGAGGCCATCGCAACCCGCGTTGCCGTGCTCCATCGATTGCTGGTCAACAAGTACTACTTCGATGACTTCAACGAGAAGGTGCTCGCTCGCGGAGCGCGCCTCACGGGTGGTGCGCTGTGGCGCTTCGGCGACGTCGCGGTCATCGACGGCGCGCTCGTGAACGGTTCGGCACGACTGGTGGCGTGGGCAGCTGCCATTGTCAGGCTCAGTCAGAGCGGGTACCTGTATCACTATGCGTTCGCGATGATCATCGGGCTTGCGCTGCTCGTTTACTGGACGCTCGGCGGGGTCTAGAGGCGGCGAATGGCATCTTTCGGTTTGCTGAGCCTTCTTGTCTGGCTACCCATACTCGGCGGTATCGTCGTGCTCGCGGTGGGCAGCGGGGCGGGGGGTGAATCGCGGCGCTGGGACCGGTGGATCGCACTGACCGTCGCCGTAGCGGTTTTCCTGCTCAGCATTCCGCTGTACACGGGTTTCGATACCACGACATGGTCCATGCAGTTCGTGGAGCGCATGCCGTGGATTCCATCCTTCAGCATCGAGTACTACCTCGGGGTCGATGGATTCTCGATGCCCCTCATCATCCTGACCACGGTGCTCACGCCACTGGTGATGATCGCGGGCTGGGATGTGATCAAGGCCAGGCCTGCGCAGTATTTCGCCGCATTCCTCATACTCGAAGGGTTGATGGTCGGTGTATTCGCAGCGCTTGATGCGCTGCTCTTCTACGTCTTCTGGGAGGCGATGCTGATACCGATGTTCATCATCATCGGCGTCTGGGGTGGCGAACGGCGCGTCTACGCAACGATCAAGTTCTTTCTCTACACGTTTCTTGGCTCCGTCTTCATGCTGGTGGCGCTGATCTACCTGTATCTTCAGTCCGCCAGCTACAGCATTCTGGACTTCCACCAGTTGCCGTTGAGCCATCCAGAGCAGATTGCGATATTCATCGCGTTCTTCCTGGCATTCGCAGTCAAGGTGCCGATGTGGCCTGTTCACACCTGGCTGCCGGATGCCCATGTCGAGGCGCCGACCGGCGGATCAGTGATCCTCGCTGCCGTGTTGCTGAAGATGGGCGGCTACGGGTTCCTGCGGTTCAGCCTGCCGATCGCTCCTGATGCTTCAGGCTCGCTGGCAGCTGTCGTGATTGCGCTGTCCCTCGTGGCAGTCGTCTATATCGGCTTCGTCGCGCTGGTACAGGAGGACATGAAGAAGCTCATCGCCTACTCGTCGATTGCCCACATGGGATTCGTGACGCTTGGGTTTTTCCTTGCGTGGAGTATCCAGGCGGGCACCGGGAACCTGCCCGGCATCGCGATGGGGATCACCGGCGGCATGGTCCAGATGATTTCGCACGGTTTCGTTTCCGGCGCGCTGTTCCTGTGTGTAGGCGTGCTTTATGACCGCCTCCACAGCCGGCGGATTTCCGACTACGGGGGCGTGGTGAATACAATGCCTGTCTTCGCGGCATTCATGGTGCTGTTCGCGATGGCGAACGCAGGTCTTCCTGGGACTTCCGGTTTCGTTGGTGAATTCCTCGTCATCCTCGCGAGTTTTCAGGCCAATATCTGGTACGCAGTCCTGGCTGCCACGACGCTCGTCGTTGGTGCGGCCTATACGCTCTGGCTCGTAAAGCGCGTCGTTTTCGGGCCTGTTGGCAACGATCGTGTTGCGGGCATGAGTGATCTGAATTCCCGCGAGTTCCTGGTCCTGGCCATTGCCGCAGCCGGTGTGCTGCTGATCGGTGTCTGGCCGGCACCTCTGGTTGAGGTAATGACCGCGACGGTCGATCACTTCGTCCAGCACATCACGACGTCGAAGCTATGAGCAACGAGCTCGTCCAGTTCCTGTCCGTCGTCGCGCCGGAGGCCATTGTCGGTACCGGTATATGTGTCGTCCTGCTGGCCGGCCTGTTCGCCGGGGACCGTGCGCGCGACGCAACCTACCTGTTGTCCATGGTGACACTGGTAGCCGCGGCGTGGGTCACCGGTTCTGCTGCGCCGAACGGGTCTTTGACGGGGGGCGCGTTCGTCGTCGACAGCCTCTCGGTCGTGCTCAAGATGTTTGCCTACGCCGCCGTTGCAGCAGTCCTGGTGTATGCCCGGGCTTACCTGGTCGGGCGTCGCATGGACCGCAGCGAGTTCCACCTGCTGGTGTTGTTCGCGCTGCTTGGCATCATGGTCATGGTTTCCGCCGGCAGTTTCCTGGTCATGTACCTGGGACTGGAAACGCTGTCGCTGGCGCTCTATGCGATGGTTGCAGTCGAGCGCGATGCGCCGATGGGGGCCGAGGCGGCGATCAAGTATTTCGTCCTCGGGGCGATCGCATCGGGATGCCTGCTTTACGGGATCTCGCTGATCTATGGCGCCACTGGCGCCCTGAATTTCACCGACGTCGCTGCTGCGCTTCAGACCACTACCGGAGCGCGTCCGCTGGCGGCAGCGGTAGGCATAGGGTTTCTCGTCGTCGGCATCGCCTTCAAGTTCGGGGCGGTGCCGTTTCATACCTGGCTGCCCGATGTCTACCAGGGCGCACCGGCTTGTACCACGCTGTTCGTGGCAACTGTCCCGAAGATTGCGGCTTTCTCCCTGGCCCTGCGCATGCTGGGCGACGGGCTCGACGTCCTGGCATCCGACTGGCGATTCCTGCTCGGTGCTGTTGCCATCGTTTCAGTGGTGGTGGGGAACCTGATCGCGATCGCGCAGACGAGCATCCGGCGAATGCTGGCCTACTCGACCGTCGGGCACGTTGGCTTCATCCTGCTGGGCTTCGCGTCCGGAGGCGCAGAAGGCATCAATGCCGCGCTGTTCTATACCCTCGTCTACATCGTCATGACCATGGCGGCTTTCGGCCTGGTCATCCTACTGAGTCCGGCCGGCCAGGAAGCTGATGCGTTTGACGAC
The DNA here is from genome assembly GCA_016874095.1 of Gammaproteobacteria bacterium. Lineage (GTDB taxonomy): Bacteria > Pseudomonadota > Gammaproteobacteria > Steroidobacterales > QUBU01. The sequence goes on from VGVH01000015.1 coordinate 34,032, forward strand.
CTGCGCGGCCTGAACCAGCGCAGCCCCTGGTTCGCATTTCTGATGCTGCTGGTGATGGTCAGCATGATCGGTGTTCCGCCGCTGGCAGGCTTCTGGGCGAAGTGGTGGGTACTTTCTGCGTTGCTCGATGCGGGCCAGTTGTCGCTGGCGATCGTGGCTGTCCTGTTCTCCGTCGTCGGGGCTTTCTACTACCTCCGGGTCATCTGGCTGATGTATTTCGAGCCGCCGGCCATGACTGGCGCAAGAATGGCACCCGAGCTCGACCTGCGCCTGTTGCTGTCGGTCAACGCGCTGCTGGTGCTCGGTCTGGGCGTGTTTCCGGGCAACCTCCTGAGGCTTTGCGCCCGGGCCCTGGGGGCTGTCAGCGGCTGAAACGCCTGCCTGACTGGCGTTGCCCGGGGCGCCGTGACCGGGTAGTATCTCCAGTCCGCCGGTGCGGGGTGGAGCAGTCTGGCAGCTCGTCGGGCTCATAACCCGAAGGTCGCAGGTTCAAATCCTGCCCCCGCTACCAAATTCGCTGGAATAGCCCCTGACGGGGCTATTTCTTTATGCAGCGAGCCCATGGCGGGTCGCGCCAGGTCGCCTGGCGGGTCCGTCGCAAGGCGGAAGGAAGTGGGCCTATGGCCCATTTTTTGTTTGTGGGTCAGGAAGGGTCTGGCTGGTATATCCAGGGAAGTGGCTTCAGGCGAAAGCGAAGTGGCAACGACGAAACAGGCAATGCTGGAGTTGCTCGAGCCGGTCGTCGTCGGCCTCGGCTTCGAGCTGGTGGATCTCGAGCTGAATCTCGGGCGCGGCCGAGGGGCGTTGCGGCTTTATATCGACCACGTCGATGGCGTTACGGTTGATCATTGCGAGCAGGTGAGCCGCCAGGTGAGCGCAGTACTTGATGTAGCGGATCCAATATCGGGCAACTACAGCCTGGAGGTTTCGTCCCCGGGGCTTGACCGGCGCCTGAGCAAGCCGGCGGACTTCGACCGTTTCGCGGGTTGGGCGGTACAGATAAGGCTGCGGCGCCTGGTGGACGGTCGTCGACGCTTCAGTGGCAGGCTGCTGGCGCGCACCGGCGCGACGATCGAGGTGGAAAGCGATGCGACCGTATTCAGGATTCCGCTCGACGAAGTGGATGTGGCACGACTGGTGCCGGACCTTGCTGGACCGGCGGGTATTCGATGATCAGCGGACGTTGAACCGATGAACAAGGACATTCTGAACGTCGTTGACGTCGTCTCGAACGAGAAGGGCGTCGACAAGGAAATCATCTTCGATGCGCTCGAAGCGGCGTTGGCATCTGCTACGCGAAAGCGGCACGGAGACGCCATCGACGCCAGGGTCGCCATCGACCGGAGTACCGGGGACTACGAGACCTTCCAGCAGTGGAAGGTATTTGCGGATGACTCCAAGGAGCTCGAGTTTCCGGACAAGGAGCTCCGGATGATCGACGCAGTCGAGATCAACCCGGCTGCGCAACCGGGCGGCTATGTCGAAGTGCCGATCGAGTCGGTGGACTTCGGCCGCATCGCTGCGCAGACAGCCAAGCAGGTCATCGTGCAGAAGGTGCGCGAGGCCGAACGACGCAAGGTCGTCGAGGAATTCTCGGGCCGCGTGGGCCAGCTGCTGAGTGGCGTCGTCAAGCGTGTCGACCGTAACGGCACGTATCTCGATCTGGGGGGAAACGCCGAGGGATTCATTCCGCGCGAGAACATGATTCCGCGCGAGCCGGTCCGGACCTCCGACAGAATGAAGGCTATCCTTCGCGAGGTGCGTTCCGAACCCCGCGGCCCGCAGCTGTTCATGAGCCGCACGGCACCGCAGTTCCTCATCGAGCTGATGAAGATCGAGGTGCCGGAGGTCGGGCAGGGCTTGATAGAAATACTGGGCGCTGCGCGCGACGCCGGGCTGCGTGCCAAGATCGCGGTCCGCAGCAATGATCCGCGTATCGACCCCGTTGGCGCCTGCGTCGGCATGCGCGGCTCGCGTGTTACCGCCGTCTCCAACGAAATCGCCGGAGAGCGCGTCGATATCATCCCCTGGGATGAAAACAACGCCCAGTTCGTCATCAACGCCATGTCACCGGCTGAGGTCAGTTCCATCGTCGTCGATGAGGAATCCCACAGCATGGATATCGCTGTGGCCGAGGACAAGCTCTCACAGGCCATCGGCCGCGGAGGGCAGAACATCCGCCTGGCCAGCGAGCTCACTGGCTGGGAGCTCAATGTCATGAGCGAGGCGGCCGCTGAACAGAAGAGCGAAAGCGAAGCGCGGGTCGTCGTCGAGCTTTTCATGAACCAGCTCGATGTCGACGAGGATGTCGCGCTGATCCTCGTGCAGGAAGGGTTCTCCACAATCGAGGAGATTGCCTACGTTCCAGCGGCGGAACTGCTGGCTGTCGAGGAGTTTGACCAGCAGATCGTCGATGAGCTGCGCAGTCGTGCCCGCGATATCCTGCTCACGCAGGCTATCGCAAGCGAGGAAACGGCCGATTCGAGGGAACCCGCAGAAGACCTGGTGACCCTGGACGGGATGGATGACGATCTGGCAGGAATGCTCGCTTCGCGCGGAATCGTGACCCGCGAGGACCTTGCAGAGCAGGCTGTAGATGACCTGCTCGAAATCGACGGTTTGAGCTCACAGCGGGCAGCCAGCCTGATCATGGCCGCCCGGGCACACTGGTTCTCTGACGAAGAGGCGCCGGCCTGAAGGCCGTCAGCCATAGCGGAGCATTTGCATGTCGGACGTGACCGTTGCGCAATTCGCCGAAGTCCTGAAGGTGCCGGTGGAGAGACTGCTGGTACAGCTGGACGAGGCTGGAATCGCGGTCAATGGCGCGGATGACGTCATCAGCGAAGATGCCAAGATGGAGCTGCTGACGTTCCTGCGCCGCAGCCACGGGCATGCCGAGGACAGCAGCGGCGCCGGACCGAAGAAGATAACTCTCAAGCGCCGCACCCAGAGCGAGCTGAAGCTTGCCAGCAATCAGGGACGTGCACGCACGGTGAACGTGGAGGTCCGTCGCAAGCGAACCTACGTCAAGCGCGACGAGCTCGAAAAGGAGGCCAAGCAGCAGCAGGACGAGATCGACCGCAAGCGTCGCGAAGAGGAAGTGGCGCGCATGGAGGTCGAGCGCGAGGAGCGCGAGCGCGCCGAGGCCGAGCAGCGTGCGGAAACGGAGCGCAAAGAGCAGGAGACTCGTCGCAAATCAGAAGAGGAAGCGCGCCGGAAGGCCGAGGCCGAGTCTCGCGCAGCCGAGCAGGCAAAGCGGCAGAAGGATGCTGGCAAGAAGCGCGAAGCCAATGTCCGTGGGCGGAGCGATGAGGAAGCGCGGGCATGGGCCAAGGCTGCGCCGGCAGAAGTCGTCGATGGCGCAGCCACGCGCTACGGCCGCCAGGAGCTGCATGTCTCCACTGACATCAGCAGCCGTCGCAAGAAGAAGCGACCGGCTCGCCGCACAGGTGCGCTTTCGGTCGGCGACGCGAAGCATGGATTCGAGCGGCCGACCGCACCGGTTGTCCGCGACATCGAGATACCGGAGTCGGTAAAAGTCTCCGATCTTGCGCAGCATATGGCCGTCAAAGGCAGCGAAGTCATCAAGGTCCTGATGAAGCTCGGTGTGATGGCGACCATCAACCAGGTCATCGATCAGGACACTGCGACGCTGGTGGTCGAAGAGATGGGCCACACGGCGAAGGCGGCGCAGGCCGGCGGCGTCGAAGCCGAGATTCTCGCTGGCGTGCAGGCGACCGGGGAGGAGCTGCAGCGGCCGCCAGTTGTGACGATCATGGGTCACGTTGACCACGGCAAGACGTCGCTGCTCGACTACATCCGCAGCACCAAGGTGGCTGCCGGTGAAGCAGGCGGCATTACCCAGCACATCGGCGCGTACCACATCACGACGCCAAAGGGCGTGATCACCTTCCTCGATACGCCGGGCCACGAGGCCTTTACTGCGATGCGCGCGCGCGGCGCGAAGGTCACCGATATCGTTGTGCTGGTGGTTGCCGCGGACGACGGGGTCAAGCCGCAGACGGAAGAAGCCATACAGCATGCGCGGGCTGCCGAGGTTCCGATCGTCGTTGCCATCAACAAGATCGACAAGGGCGACGCTGATCCGGACCGAGTGCGCAACGAGCTTGTGCAACGCGGCGTCGTTCCCGAGGAGTGGGGTGGCGAGACGCTGTTCGTCAATGTTTCCGCGCGCACTGGTGACGGCGTGGAAAAACTGCTCGAATCGCTGTTGCTGCAGGCGGAATTGCTGGATCTGCGCGCCGCGAGAGAGGGTGCCGCTTCCGGCGTCGTGATCGAGGCCGGTCTGGAAAAAGGTCGCGGCGCCGTTGCTACCATTCTGGTGACCAGCGGCCGGCTCCAGCAGGGCGACATTCTGCTGGCCGGGCAGGAATACGGGCGCGTCCGCATGCTTTTCAATGCGGCCGGATCGGTAGTCAGGGAGGCGGGACCCTCCATGCCCGTCGCGGTGCTCGGGCTGTCAGGCATCCCAAGTGCCGGAGACGACAGCGTCGTGCTGGAGGACGAGCGACAGGCGCGTGAACTCGCCGACCTGCGTCGCGCGAGGGTCCGCGACACGAAGCTCGCGCAACAGCAGGCGGCCAACAAGCTTGAGGACGTATTCAGCCAGATCCAGGCAGCAGGTACCAAGCAGGTCCAGTTGCTGATCAAGGCTGACGTGCACGGCAGTGCCGAAGCGCTCTGCGAATCGCTGGCCAAGCTCTCGACCTCGGAGATACAGGTCAAAGTCATCGGCAGTGGTGTCGGCGGAATAACCGAGTCGGACGTCAACCTGGCCGCGGCATCCAAGGCGATCATCATCGGCTTCAACGTTCGGGCAGATGGAGCTGCGCGGGATGCCATGAAAGCAACGGGCGTGGATGTGCGCTACTACAGCATCATCTATGAGGCTCTGGATCACGTTCGGTCCGCGATGAGCGGCCTGCTGGCGCCCGAAGTACGCGAACAGATTGTCGGTCTCGCTGAAGTGCGCGACGTATTCCGCTCGCCGAAATTCGGCAGTGTCGCCGGCTGTCTCGTCATGGACGGCTACGTCAAGCGCAGCAATCCCGTGCGTGTTCTGCGCGACAATTTCGTGATCTTCGAGGGCGAGCTCGATTCGCTGCGCCGGTTCAAGGACGACGTCAGCGAGGTGCGCGCCGGGACGGAGTGTGGAGTCGGCGTTCGCAATTACAACGACGTCAAGGTTGGCGACCAGATCGAATGCTTCGAGCGCATTCAGGTAGCGCGGACGATCTGACGGCGTGTAGCCGTTGCGTCCCCGGCTGACGCATGCCCCGCGAGTTCCACCGCAGCAGACGCGTCGAGGACGCAATCCAGCGCATCCTGAGCGAGGCGCTGGGCGGTCATGTCCGCGATCCCCGTCTTTCAGGGGTCGCTATCACGCACGTGAGCGCGTCGCGGGATTTGAGCGTGGCGCGAATCTACTACTCAACGTTGGCCGGTGAGCCGCCGGGTCCGGAGGTGCAGCCTGCATTCGAGGCCGCGAGCGGGTTCCTGCGCGGCATCGTCGCGCGTGAGCTGCAATTGAGACAGGTTCCGGAGCTGAGGTTCTTCGCCGATCAGGCCCTGGAGCGGGCGCGTACGCTCGAGAAGCTGATTGACAAGGCCATTCGGCAAGGTCAGGGCGGGCCACCCGAGCCCGGCCACGGGACGGGCAACGATTGAAGGAGTCCGGGACCTCTGACTCGGCTCGACCGGCCTGGCGTGCCATTGACGGCATTTTGTTGCTCGACAAACCGCTGGGCTGGTCGTCTAACCAGGCCTTGCAGCGGGTCCGCAGGCTGCTCGGGGCCGCGCGCGGTGGCCATACAGGCAGTCTGGATCCGCTCGCAACCGGAATGCTGCCCCTGTGTCTTGGGCAAGCGACCAAGTTCTCTTCGTTTCACCTGGCTGCTGACAAGCGTTACCTCGTTCGACTGGTGCTGGGAGTCCGCACCAGCAGCGGGGACAGGGAGGGGGACCCCATGGAACGGGGACCTGACATCCTGCCGCCCGGGCGGCTGGAGGGGGTCCTGGCGGGCTTTCTGGGACCGCAGATGCAGATACCGCCGATGTATTCCGCCCTGAAGCGGGATGGCCAGCCGTTGTACCGCCTGGCTCGCCGCGGCATTGACGTCGAAAGAGAGGCCAGGCCGATCGTTATAGGCAGTCTGCGGCTGATGTCGGTCGGGCCCGCTGGCGCGGTACTGGAGGTCGGCTGCAGCAAAGGGACCTATATCCGAACCCTGGTAGAAGACATTGCTTCCGCTGCCGGTACGGTCGGGCACGTGGCAGAACTGCGGCGACTGGTCGTGGAGCCCTTCGATCCGGCCGGCATGGTGACCCTGGAAGCCCTTGAGGCAGACTGTATCGAGGGCCGGCTGGCGAGGGTATTGCCGGTCGATGCCGGACTCGATCGGTTGCCGTCGCTCGTGCTGCTCGCCGATGAGGTCCTGCGGCTTCGTCAGGGGTTGCCGTTGATGCGCGCCGGGCTCGCCGCAGGACCCACCACACTGCGTGCTTATGGCCCGAATGGCGAGTTTCAGGGGGTAGTGGAGGCCGACGCCGGTGGTGTCATCCGGGTGCGCCGGCTGATGTCTGGATAGGGGCGGCGGGTCAATTTTTCTCTGTAATTGGCCCTGCCACCTGAGTACAATACCGCGCGTTTTACAAGGGCAAGATTGTAGAGATCTCAAGGAGTAGCAGTTCATGCCCCTCTCGGGAGCCCAGAAGTCGAAGGTCATCGCGGATAACAGCCGCGGCAGCAAGGACACCGGTTCGCCAGAGGTCCAGGTGGCGCTGTTGTCGGCCCGCATCGATCAATTGACCGAGCACTTCGCGGTCCACAAGAAGGACCACCACTCCCGCAGGGGCCTGCTGAAGATGGTCAATCAGCGTCGCAAGCTTCTCGACTACCTGAATGGCGCCGACGCTGACCGGTACAAGACCCTGATCGACAAGCTGGGTCTGCGGCGCTGACGGACCCGGCGGGTCCGAGTTCTCCGATCTGATGCCCCATCCGGTGCGCTGATCCGCACCGGCAGTTCCGATTTCTTAAAACGATACAGGTAATGGCTGTGCCATCAATTAAAAAGACTTTCTCCTACGGCGAACACCAGGTCACGATCGAAACTGGCGAGATTGCCAGACAGGCCGACGGCGCGGTCCTCGTCACCATGGCCGATACGGTGGTGCTGGTCACGGCAGTGGCCGAGAAGACCGCGGAAGGCAACCGCGATTTCTTCCCGCTGACCGTCAACTACCAGGAGAAGACCTACGCGGCTGGTCGCATACCCGGAGGCTTCTTCAAGCGCGAAGGTCGTCCTGGCGAGAAAGAAACGCTCACCTCGAGGCTCATCGACCGACCGATCCGGCCGCTCTTCCCGGAGGGATTCAACAACGAAGTGCAGGTGATTGCGACCGTCGTTTCCATCAATCCGGAAGTGGATGCGGACATCCCCGCAATGATCGGCGCGTCCGCGGCATTAATGCTGGCAGGTGTGCCATTCGGCGGTCCGATCGCTGGCGCCCGTGTCGGATATATCGACGGACAGTATGTACTGAACCCCACCCGCAGCCAGATGCCGCTGTCCCAGATGGATCTGGTCGTCGCCGGCACGGCGGGTGCCGTCCTTATGGTCGAGTCGGAGATCAAGGTACTGCCGGAGGACGTGGTGCTGGAGGCCGTCATGTTCGGCCACAAAGCACTGCAGACTCCGATCAACGCCATCCAGGAACTCGTGCGCGAAGCGGGCAAGCCGCGCTGGAACTGGCAGGCCCCGGCGGTTGATCCTGCCTTGCGCAGTGCCGTGGAGGCGCAGGCTGGTCCGGCGATTGCAGAGGCTTATCGGATTCGCGAAAAGCAGCAGCGCACGAATCGCCTGGCAGAACAAAAGACCGCTGCGACGGCTGCTCTCGCTTCCGGTGACGGTGCTCGCTGGACCGCCGACCAGGTCGGCGAGGAATTTTCCGCTCTGGAGAGCCGGGTGGTCCGGCAGCGTGTGATCAACGGAGAACCGCGCATCGACGGGCGCAATTACACGACTGTGCGTCCGATCTCGATCCGCACCGGCATTCTTCCCCGTACGCATGGTTCCGCGTTGTTTACGCGCGGGGAGACCCAGGCGCTCGTGGTTACGACCTTGGGCACCGACCGCGATGCACAAATCATCGATGCGCTCGTGGGCGAGCACCGCGATCGATTCATGTTTCACTACAACTTCCCGCCGTACTCCACCGGCGAGATATCCTTCATGACGTCTCCGAAGCGCCGCGAGATCGGCCACGGCCGCCTGGCTCGTCGTGGCGTCACTGCCGTGCTGCCCGACCTGGCGAATTTCCCCTATGTCCTGCGCGTAGTGTCCGAGATCACGGAGTCGAACGGCTCGAGTTCCATGGCGTCGGTTTGCGGCGCAAGCCTTGCCCTCATGGATGCCGGTGTTCCAACGTCAGCGCCGGTGGCTGGCGTTGCGATGGGGCTCGTCAAGGAAGGAAGCCGCTACCAGGTCCTGACCGACATACTCGGCGACGAGGATCACCTTGGTGACATGGACTTCAAGGTGGCCGGCACCTCCACCGGGGTCACGGCACTGCAGATGGATATCAAGATCGACGGTATCACCCGGGAGATCATGCAGGACGCGTTGAAGCAGGCGCGCGAGGCCCGGCTGCATATTCTGGGCGAGATGAACAAGGCGTTGGCGGCGCCGCGCCAGAAGATGTCCGACTGGGCGCCCACCATCATCACGATCCGTATCGATCCTGAGAAAATTCGCGATGTCATCGGCAAGGGCGGCTCAGTGATAAGAGCCATTACCGAAGAGACCGGCACCACGATCGACATCGACAATGACGGCACCGTCAAGATTGCCTCCGTGAACGCGGTGGCCGGACGGGAGGCTCAGCGGCGTGTGGAGCTCATAACAGCCGATGTCGAGGTCGGCGCCGTGTACGAGGGTCGGGTTGCCCGACTGATGGACTTCGGTGCGTTCGTGACGATTCTTCCCGGTCGGGACGGGCTCGTGCACATCTCGCAGATTTCCGAGGAGCGCGTGGAGCGGGTCGGTGACAGGCTCCGAGAGGGCGATTTCGTGCGGGTAAAGGTGCTGGAGGTCGATCGGCAGGGCCGCATTCGCCTCAGCATGAGAAACGTGGACGCCGCCTGATCGGCGGCGCCCACGGTCAGTCTTCGGCGTTACGCATCCAGGGCGTGTCTCGCGCCCTGGGTGTCCTTCAGTGCTGCTCTCAGGCGTTCCGCCAGGCCGGGATCCCGTTCCCGCGTCGACAGGCGAATCAGGGCTGCCAGGAAGTCAGCGGTCAGGAGTGACGCCCCGCTGCGTTCGGCGTCGCCGATGATCTGCAGCAGCACGGTTGCCGTGATGTTCTTGCCGCTGGCCTGATCAGCCACCTCTATTTCGCCACCGTCCGTGATGACATTTCTCAGGTCATCCAGATTCACGTAGCGACTATCGACGGTGTCGTAGAGACGACGGTTGGCGTACTTGCGGATCAGTCTGGGTTTGCTCATGGCGTGCGTATTCTCCGGTTGGTTCGCTTGGGCAGCCACAGAAAGTCGTTCTGCTGCTGCCATGCCGGTTCGACATTCACTCCGGCCGGATAGTTCGCCGCAGTGGGGTAGGCGCTATCGCCCGTCTGGAATCATGGGGTTACCGCGAACCGGAGGGGCATCGGAATCTGCCTGATGGGAGCGAACGCGCCGGTTGCCGGCGAATGCGGCTGCGTGACGGCTGAAGCGCACTCAGAACCCGTCTTCGCGGTCCCTGAACTGCCGTTCCGCGAGCTCGCGCCGTTCTTGCGCTTCTAGCGACAAGGTCGCGACCGGCCGTGCCTCCAGCCGACGCAGTCCGATCTCTTCGCCGGTCTCTTCGCAATAGCCGTAAGTGCCATCGTCAATGCGATTGAGTGCCGACTCGATCTTCTTCAGAAGTTTGCGTTCGCGGTCGCGGGTGCGAAGTTCGAGGCCAAATTCCGACTCCTGGGTAGCGCGGTCATTCGGATCCGGGAAATTGCTGGCTTCGTCCTGCATGTGGTGGACGGTGCGATCGACCTCTTCCATCAACTCGCGTTTCCACGCTCGCAGGATGCTGCGGAAGTGGGCGGTCTGCCGATCGTTCATATACGCCTCGCCCGACTTCGCCTGATACGGTGGGATGCCGTGAATCAGTCCGACGCTGCTCGTGAGTGGCGCCCCATCGCTCCGGCGACCCGGCGATGGACGGACAACGGAGCGAGCGGGCGGTCGCCGGGCTGGCTTAGAGGAGGGGCGTGCCGGTCCCGCCGAAACGGGGAAACGGGCCGAGGATCGGGCTGGCCGTACCGGTGATTTTTTCACTGTCTGTGATGCTGTTGACTTGGGCGGTGCTGCGACTGCGGGCCGGGAGGCTCGCTTCGCTGGCGTGGCGGGTTTCTTCGGGACTGGCTTGGCTTTCCCGGCGGAAGCGCGGCCTGAACTTTTGGCGATCGGGCGCTTTTTTGCGGCCATGGCAAATCCATGCGGTTTTCGCGAAACGCGGCATTATACAGACAGAGGTCGCGACTAAAAGGGCCAGAATAGCCTGAGAAAACAATGATTTTCGCTGGTTCTAGGCGGCAGGGTCGGGCGGGACTGTCACCAACGGTGGTGGTTCCCAACCCGGTTTTCGATATTCGGCCCTGACCGATGTGCAAAGACCGCCGCGGACATTGAAGTCAGCGGTCAGTCTCAGGAAGCGCGGTGCAATCCTTGCGACCAGGTCGTCGCGGATGCGATTGGTGACAGCTTCGTGGAACGCACCTTCGTTGCGGTATGACCAGTAATAGAGTTTCAGGGATTTCAGTTCGACACAGAGCAGGTCAGGAACGTATTCCAGGGTAATCGTGGCGAAGTCCGGCTGCCCTGTCTTCGGGCACAGGCAGGTGAATTCCTGCGTGCGGATGCGAATCGTGTAGTCGCGATCCCGGGAAGGGCTTGGAAAGGACTCAAGCAATGCGCGATCGGGGCTCATTGGGGCATTCGATTCGTGCGAGAAGCGGTTTCGCGGAAGTCGGCATGTTGCGTGTCAATGCTGTTTTTTTAATTTACACTACCCGCCGTGCGCGGACTATGAATGGGGAGCCATGCGCCTGTCGTCGACAGGAGCAGCATGGCTGCATGGTCAGGGCGCATCTCGGAGGTGCGCATTGAAACGAATTTCGGATCCGGTGCCGGGACCATTGGCCTGTCGCTGCCTTCCGGCCATGACGAGATAGTTCGGCCATGCGTCTCAGCCGGATCAAATTGGCAGGTTTCAAGTCTTTCGTCGATCCGACGACGTTCCAACTGCCCTCGAATCTTGTCGGTATAGTCGGGCCCAATGGCTGCGGCAAGTCGAATGTCATCGATGCCGTGCGCTGGGTCATGGGGGAAATGTCGGCCAAGCATCTGCGTGGCGATTCCATGGCCGACGTTATCTTCAACGGCTCGTCCACGCGCAAGCCGGTCGGTACAGCCAGCATCGAGCTGTTCTTCGACAACTCCGCAGGCCTGGTTGGCGGGCAGTATGCCCAGTACGCCGAAATCGCGCTGAAACGGACACTGTCCCGTGACGGCACCTCATCCTATTTTCTGAACAATACCCGCTGCCGTCGCCGGGATATCACTGAAATTTTCCTCGGTACCGGGCTCGGCTCCCGCGGGTACTCGATCATCGAGCAGGGTATGGTCTCCCGGCTGGTGGAGGCCAAGCCCGATGACATGCGCAACTACATCGAGGAGGCGGCCGGAATATCCAAGTACAAGGAGCGGCGACGCGAGACCGAAACGAGGATCCAGCACACCCGCGACAATATGGCGCGCCTGAACGACCTGCGCGAAGAGATCGCCAAGCAGATCGAGACTCTCCAGCGCCAGGCGCGGACCGCGGAACGTTACCGTGAACACAAGGCGCGGGAGCGTCGGCTGGAGGCTGAGCTGCTGGGGTTGAAACTCGCGGAGCTGGATGCGTCCCTCGAACGCTCCAACATGGACCTGGCCCGTCAGGAGACGGCCAAGGAGGCGGCCATTGCCGATCAGCGTCGGATCGAGGCTGGCATCGTCTCGGCCCGCGAGAGGCATGTTTCGGCGACCGAGGCATTCAACAGCGCGCAGGCCCGCTACTACGCCGGCCAGAGCGAGATTTCCCGGCTGGAACAGGGCACTGCCCACGCGAGGGAGACGCGCGACAGGCAGCGGGCGGATCACACCCAGGGTCTGCAGCAGATCGCGGATATCGACGCGCAGATAGCCCGTGATCAGTCGATGCTTGGCGATGCTGGCAGGTCGCTGGGCTTGCTGGAGCCTGAGCTTGCCCGCTTGCGCGATGCCGCTGCTGCTGCATCCGTTCGCCGTGAGCAGGCCGAGCAGGCACTCGATGACTGGCAGCACGCCTGGCAGGAATTCAATCTCGGCTTGAAGGAGCTGCAGCAGGCTGGAGCGCTGGAACGGACCCGTATAGAACACCTTGCTGCGCAACTGGGGCAGCTCAGCCGGCAGCAGCAGGCGCTGGACGCGGACCGCGGTGCGATTGCGCTGATCGATTTCGACGGTCGCAGTGAAGCCCAGCGAGCGGTGGAGCACGGTTTGGCTGTCCGCTCGGAAGAGTTACAGTCGCAAATCCGGGACACGGACCGGGAATTGGCGCGATCGGCCGAGTCCGAGAGGGCGCTCAGTGACAGGTTCGAGCAGTTGACGGCTGACCTCGCATCGCGGAAGGGACAGATAGCAGCCCTGGCGGCCATCGAGCAGACCATGCTCGGCGCGGACGACGAAGCCCTGACCGGATGGCTCACCCGCGAAGGCCTTGCGGCCAAGCCCAGGCTGGCACGGCAGCTTCGGGTAGAAGAAGGATGGGTGTTGGCCGTGGAAACGGTGCTCGGAGATTTTCTTCACGCGGTTTGCGTGAAGGGCTTCGCGCATCACCTGGGCGCGCTGCCGGACTCCCAGGTGATACTCGTGGAAAACACCGGCCTCGCCGCAGCGCCCGATCCACGCAGCCTGCTATCCAGAGTAGCGGAACCAGGCCGGGCTTATAGCCTGCTTGCCAACGTCCTGACCGCCGACAATCTTGCCGACGCTGTGCGCCTGCAGGGAAGTTGCAAGGCGCACGAGTCCGTGGTCACGCGCGATGGCGTCTGGCTCGGCCCGGGTTGGGTTCGAGTTAACCGCGGCCAGCGCAGTACCCATGGCCTGCTCGCACGTGCGCATGAATTGCGTGATCTGGAACGGACCGCCACCGCCCTGCAGGAACAGATCAGTGCGGTTGATCGTGAACGACAAGGCGTACGTGGCCGGGTGGAAGCTGCCGGTCGGCGCCGGCTGGCCTTAGCGGCCGAATGCAATCCGGTCATCCGCGACCACGCCGAGGCGATCGCCGTGCTCGATGGGCTGCGGGCGGAGAAAGATCGCGCCGACGCACGGTTCTCAGCGCTGGACCGGGATATCGGCCAGGTGGCGGGAGAGATGGCTGGTCTGCGGGATGCGCTGGATTCGGCCCGGAAAAAGGCCGACACCGCGGATGAAGCGGCCGGCGTCGAGGCCGCGCGCCGGCCAGATCTTCAGCGCCGCCAGGCAGAGCTGCTCGCGACCTACGAGGAGGCGCGCTCGAGCGAGGATGCCGAGCGCGCAAAGGTGACGGCGCTGGATCTGGAGCATGAGCGCCTGCGGGTGACGCTGGAGTCGGTCAGCTCTGGCCTTGCCAGGCTCACTGCACAACGAAGTCAGCTCGACGAACGCAGGGTTGTGCTGGACAGTGACATCGCTGCCCACGAACCCGCTCTTGTCGAGCTGCAGCGACAGTTGTCATTGCATCTCGAGGACCAGTTGGCGGTCGATCGCGACCTCGCTGCACGCAGAGGCGACCTGGAGGAAGTCGAATCGGCATTGCGCACCCATGAGAGCGACAGGGCTGCTGCGGAGAAGGCTGTCGCCGCAGTCCGGGAAGCCCTCGAATCGATTCGGCTGCAGGTGCGTGAGGTCGAAATACGTCGGGAAGGGGTGCTGGAGGCTTTCGCGGCCAACGGCGCCGTCCTGGACGAGGTATTGCGCGATATGCCGCCCGATGCTGCCGTCGTCCCCTGGCAGGAAGCGCTCGACGACGTTCGCCGGAAAATTGAACGCCTCGGACCGATCAATCTCGCCGCTATTGAACAATTCAGCGAGCAGTCGGAGCGCAAGAAATACCTCGATGCGCAGAACGACGACCTGATCGCGGCGCTTGATACGCTCGAGCAGGCTATCCGCAAGATCGACCGCGAGACCCGCGCGCGATTTCAGGAAACTTTCGAAAACGTCAATCAGGGCCTGAAGCGGATATTTCCGCGGCTCTTCGCAGGCGGGCATGCCTACCTGTCCCTGGAGGGCGAGGATGTTCTGTCCGCCGGTGTTACGGTCATGGCCCGTCCGCCCGGCAAGCGCAACAGTCATATACATCTTCTGTCGGGGGGCGAGAAGGCGTTGACGGCGGTTGCGCTGATTTTCGCGATTTTCGAGCTGAATCCGGCGCCTTTCTGCCTCCTCGATGAGGTCGATGCGCCGTTGGATGAAGCCAACGTCGGGCGTTTCTGCGACATCGTGCGTGAGATGGCGCAGCGCGTGCAGTTCGTTGTCATTACGCACAACAAGACAACGATGGAGATGGTCAATCAGCTGACAGGCGTCACGATGAACGAGCCCGGCGTGTCCAGGCTGGTGTCGGTAGACCTAGACGCAGCTGTCCAGCTGGCGGCCAGCTGAGGGAGCTACGACGATGGGAGAGCTGCGTTGGGTGCTGCTCGGTGCCGGTATCCTCGTTTTGCTCGGCGTTTTCCTGTGGAGCCAACGGCAGAAGTCTGCCGGCAGCGCGGGCTCACCGATACCCTTTGGTCGGCGCGAACCGAAGCCGGGTACGACAGTGACTGGCGCTGTGGTCGACTCTGTTGCGACCAGGTCAGCGGAGGGTTCGCAGCCGCACAAGATCATTGCCGTCCGCCTGACCGCGCCCGCGAGCGGCACGTTCGCAGGCGACTTGCTGCAGGCGGCACTGACGGATGCCGGTCTGCGTCACGGCCTCTATGGAATATTCCACCGGCATGATCCGGCCGATGACCGCGTTATCCGCTTCAGCGTCGCAAGCCTCGTGGAGCCGGGAAGATTCGACCTGGCACGTTTCGCAACCGATCGATTTCCCGGAGTCAGCCTGTTTTTGCCGGTGGCGCCAGGCGTGGACAATGTCGCTGTATTCGACGAAATGATGTCCACCGCCAGGAAAATGGCCGCGCGTCTCGAAGGAGAGTTGCTTGACGAGCGTGGCAGCCGCCTGAGCGTCCAGCGCGAGCGCTATCTGCGCGAGGAAGTAATCCAGCAGACCCGGCAGTTCGCCACGGCCTCCTGACACAGGCGGACGACGTGCCTGCCGTACCAGACAGTGCACGGACCCGGGCGCAGCGGCTCCGCCAGGAGTTGCACCAGCACGGGCATCGATACCACGTCCTGGACGACCCGGTCATCAGTGATGGCGAGTACGACCGGCTTTTCCAGGAGCTTGCCGATCTGGAAGCGCTCTACCCGTCGCTCGTCGTTCCTGAATCACCGACACAGCGGGTCGGTGGGGGGCCTGTGGCTGGTTTCGCCGAGGTGCGCCACAGCGTGCCTATGCTGTCGCTTGAAAACGCATTCACCAACGACGACGTATCGGGATTCGTAAAGCGTGCGATGGAGCGGGCGGGCGGCGAAAGCCCGATCGAATTTTCTGCCGAGCCGAAACTCGATGGCGTCGCCATCAGCATCCTGTACGAAAAGGGCTTGCTGAAGCAGGCGGCCACGCGGGGCGATGGTTCAGTCGGTGAGGATGTTACGCACAACGTGCGCACGATACCGACGGTACCGCTGCGGATCGATGGCAGGGGATTTCCGGACCGGTTGGAGGTTCGCGGCGAAATCTGCATGCCTCGTGCGGGATTCGTCGAGCTGAATCGGCGCGCAGCCGAGAGCGGCGAAAAGTCGTTCGTCAACCCGCGCAATGCCGCGGCGGGCAGCCTGCGCCAGCTGGACCCGAGGATCACGGCGAAGCGTCCACTCGAGATCTTCATATACGGCGTCGGCGAAGTCAGTCGCGGCCCGCTGGCAGCGACCCATATCGGGGTGCTCGAGAGCCTGAGAAAATTGGGGTTTCGCGTCAACCCGCTCGTCGAGGCGGTGAATGGCCTGGAGGGCTGCCTGGCGTATTTCGGCAAGGTCGCACGATTGCGCGAGGAGCTTCCTTACGACATCGATGGGGTCGTCTACAAAGTGAACGATCTGGCTCTGCAGGGCCGGATGGGCTTTATTGCCCGTGCGCCGCGCTGGGCAGTCGCGCACAAGTTTCCAGCCGAGGAGCAGATCACGACCGTGGAGGCCATCGAATTCCAGGTCGGCCGAACCGGTGCGATCACGCCGGTTGCGCGGCTGGCGCCGGTGTTCGTTGGTGGCGTGACGGTCAGCAATGCCACACTGCACAACATGGATGAGCTGCATCGCAAGGACGTCAGGGTTGGAGATGCGGTGATCATCCGTCGGGCAGGCGATGTAATACCGGAGATTGCAGGAATCATTCGCGAGCGACGGCCGCCAGGGACGCGCGTCGTGAAATTGCCATCGCGTTGTCCTGTGTGCAACTCGCCGGTGGTCAAGGAGGAGGGCGAGGCTGTCGCAAGATGCTCGGGAGGCGTGGTTTGCAGTGCTCAACGAAAGGAGTACCTGCGGCACTTTGCTTCGCGACGCGCCATGGACATCGAGGGTCTGGGCGAGAAGCTTATCGAGCAGCTGGTTGACAAGGAGATGGTTTCCTCGCCAGCAGACCTGTACGCGCTCTCTCCGACGGACCTCGCAGGGCTCGATCGCATGGGGGAGAAGTCCGCGGAGAATCTGCTGGCAGCGATCGCTGCCAGCAGGTCGACGACTCTTCCGCGGTTTCTCTATGCGCTGGGCATCCGTGACGTCGGTGAGGCGACGGCATTGGCCCTGTCCGGCCACTTTGGCGACATCGATGGCCTGCATGGGGCGGGCGAGGAAGCGTTGCAGGAGATCCCGGACGTGGGTCCGGTCGTGGCCGCGCGAGTCGCGGAATTCTTCCGTAACCCGCACAACCGGCAGGTAGTAAAAAACCTGCTGGCGGCAGGCATCACCTGGCCACGCCAGGCGGCAGCAGGCGAATCGGATGGCCCGTTGGCTGGCGAGACCGTGGTCGTCACCGGGACGTTGACAGGGCTGAGTCGTGACGAGGCGCACGACCGGATACGCGCCGCCGGTGGCAAAGTGGCATCCAGCGTCTCGAAAAACACAACGATCCTCGTAGCCGGAGAGTCCGCCGGCTCCAAGCTCAAGAAGGCCCGCGATCTGAATATCGCGATCCTTTCCGAAGAAGAGTTCTTGAAACGTAGCCGCTTGCGGAGTGCTGAAGAATGACTACCGAACTGGGACGGCAAAAGCTGCACCGTGTGCTCGCAAGCGTGCTGATTCCGCTCGCAAGAACATTGCTGCGGTTCGGCGTCACCTACACCGAGTTCGCCGACATTTCGAAGAGGGCGTTTGTGAAGGCGGCAGAAGCTGACTATGGTGTTCGACACCGGAAAGTTAGTACAGCGCGGGTTGCCTTGCTTACCGGGATGTCGAGACGAGAAGTCAGGAAGCTTAGGGAGTTGTTGGCGAAAAGGCCTATTGAGTCAGTTGCGGCAACTAGTCTGCCTGCCGAAGTCTTGGATCTATGGCATACCAACCCAAGTTATCTCGACACACAGGGGTTTCCACGGCCTTTGCCACGAAGTGGCCAAGGTTCGTTCGCGACAATCGTCCAAGCATTGTCGTCGGATCTTTCTCCGAGGGCGGTTGAGCGCGAGCTATTGCGGGCCGGTGCGATAAGGCAAATAGGAAAAAGTCGGATTCAACCGACAAGCCGCGAATACGTGCCTGGAGACCCAATGGGTAAGGCTCTAGAGGGTCTTCAATTAGGATTGCGCAGGCTCACGGAAACCATCTGCCACAACGCTGATCCGGCGAACCGGAGAAGCCCATACTTCGAAAGGGTTGTGGTGGCAGATGGCGTCGATGCGTCAGACGCAAAAGTCGTCCGCGACGGGATCGCAGGAATACTTTCGAATTTCTCAGAAACCGTTGACGACCATTTGACAACGTTTACCGAGAGAAAGAAACGCAGAAATTCGGCGCGAGAGTCGAGTAGGACGGTCGGCGTAGGTCTGTTTTTCTTCGACAGCCAGTCGTCAAACTAACTAGAAAACACTCTCTACTTGGCACCGGAACCGGTGATGCCCTTGGCACCGGAGCCGGTGATGCCCTTGGCGCCGGAGCCGGTGATGCCCTTGGCGCCGGAGCCGGT
>VGVH01000016.1 GCA_016874095.1 Gammaproteobacteria bacterium
ACACGGCTTCAGCTGAGATCGAGCACCACCTGCCCCGGCGGAGCGCGGGCGCGGTGAACTGCGGTGTCCTCGGCCGGGCTACGCTCGCTGGCGCCGATTCTTCTTCCCCGTCCGGCCGGCGCGACCTGAGCACGCAGCGCACTGTGTGGCGCCAGGACTCCGTGGTAGCGCGTCAGGTGTACACGAGGCTTGGGCACCAGCGCGGCCAGGCGCGCGATAAAGTCCAGCGGCTCGACAAAATCGCCGGGAGCGATTTTGGACAGCCGAAGGCGTGAACACGAATGCGGTTCGCTGCAGCAGCTTGTTGGGCAGGCTGCCGATGTGCCATTCGATGCGTACCCCACAGTTACGAAGAAGCCGTAGTGCGAACATTCATGCGACCTGCCGCCGATGGTTAGTCACGAACGAACAGAACGACTGCGAGGAGGTCAATGTGGTCGGTATTCAACTACACCACCTTCCCAGGTGGTACTTCCGCTGTTGCGTTACGAGCCAAACTACGCCCAGCTACCTCGTCTATGAATGAAACAAACTTAGGGTCCTGGACGTTCCGATCGTCCCGGAAGTGATCGAGGTTCTGGCTGGACAGCGCGTCGGCCCGATTGTCGTCAGCGGCTACTCAGTTTGTGCGATGTGTCGTCACCGGCAAGTTGTCGGAAGATTAGACCGGATTGTTTGACGGTCAGTCTCGTTTGTAAAGCCGTCATGGTTGAAGTCAAATGTACTGGACAAATCCCACCGCCGCACGGTTGCGGCATAGTCTTTTAGATCCTGGGCATCAACCACAAGGTCACCATTACCATCGCCGGGGCAGGCGGGCTGTGTGTCCATCAATTGTGTGGCATAGGACGTGAGGGTCCGCAGCGCTGCTGCCGATCCAGTGACCTGCGCCGTTTTGTCTACTGTCACACTGCCGTTGAGCTCGGAGTAGATAGCTTGACCGTCCCGGTCGAGCTTCAATGTTGCTGCCTTGGGGTTTTCGTTAACTTCATAGAGCTCAATCAATTGTTTGGACGTGGATCTGTCGTTGTCGGGATCATATTCGAGCCAATTGCTCACGGTGATTTTGAAGCGATCATCGCGCGCGCCGTAGTAGCTCTGCGGGTAACTGCTCATGTCCACTTGATTGGCTATGCCGCCGTTCTTGTATATCGCCTGATTTACCTGCCAGCACTCTTTCACGCCCTGGCCACTGGTGTATGCGTTGACCGTCGGGTCGGATGCGCCCGGGCCCCACCAGGTTCCGCCATTATCTTCGCAAACTCCCTTATTGAGCGGAGTTTGCGTGCAGCTACCACTGGTCGCCGAAGCGCCGATAACGCAGGGTGGATTATGGCCATCGCCCTTTTGGATATTGAGGTCGCCTTGTGTGAAATTGAAACGACGGATTTTTGTTTGCTGGGGATTGGTGAGATAGGCCAGCATGGACATGGCGTCGATCTTGCGTGGTGCGGCCGCTTTTTGAGGATCGAGGCCTGCCACCTCGCCGAACAATCCGAACACGTCTGCCCCGCTTACGATGTAGGGCACATCTCGGTTCGGCATTTGCACCATCGGCCCCGCCACGATCAGCGGAACCCAGACGCCGGTTTGAAAAGCAGTTGCTTTTGCGCGCGTTGCGTCGAATGGAGCCTGCACGGTGGTGCCATAAGATCCATTGTCGCCGATGATGACGATCAACGTGTTCGAAGAGCTTGGATCATAGACAAGCTGCTTGCGGGTGTTCTTTTGGGCGATTCCGGTTGAAACCAGCAGTCGACCGAGCTCGCTGTCCATTGCTTCAATCATTGCATCGGAATTGAGCCGCTGAATAGCAATATTCGTGCAATCTGTCCCAGGTCCGCTGTCTGCCTGTTGCTCGGCCTGTAGCCTGTCGCGGGTAATTCTGGAGAGCAGGTGCCCTGGCGGTGTCTGAAGTGGCGTGTGATCAGCACTGAAAGACACAGTAGCCATCCAGGGCGCAGAGCCCTGTTGCTGTTTGTTGATCCACTGAATTGCAGCGCTCACTTCGATCGAAGAGCGGTAGATACGCGCACGCGGATCATCCAGTGGCGCCACGAAGACACGCCCGCCATCGTTGATGACGAGTGGCGAAACATAGTGCGCATTCTGTTTCAGGAAGTTCAAACCAGCCGGAGCCGTTGCCTCACAGTCAGCGGAAGGCACCAGAATGCCGCCAATATTCATGCAGGCGAGTCCGGGCGAATCTCCCAGTGTGTCACCAACGATCTTGCTGCACGTGTAGTTACCCCTCGCGCGCGGAATGTAGCATGCGCCGCTGTCGGCGCCGTTATTCAGGGATTGGCGAGCAACCGATGGTACATATCCGCATGGGTAAGTGCCCGGCGCGCCGATGCCGCCAGCCGTTGTGTCGATCGAGGCGGGAACGCCGCCGATCCAGCCATAAAAGAAGTCCCAACCCATCTTTCCGGGCGCGCCATTACCGAACTGGTTGTTCTCCGGTCCGCCGAGATGATATTTGCCGAAGAGGCCGCTCTTATAGCCTGCTTTTTTCAGCATGCGCGCCACGGTGACATCATAGGGAGACACCTGCGAGTTGGCGAGATCGTCTTGGCCTATGGCCTGATATATGTTGGTGCGAAAGGGATAGCGTCCAGTCAGCAAGGCCATGCGGCCGTTTGAGCATTCAGGTTGAGACCATGTATTGCGAAAGCGTAGACCGTTACTTGCAATTGCATCAATCGTTGGCGTGCGTGGAGGCGTGGCACCGCCATAGCCCATTGCCTTTAGTTGATCTATGCCGACGTCATCCATAATGACGAACAGAATATTCGGTTTGCGAGCGCTTTGCGCCGACACACCGGAGTTGCTCGAGACCGCGGATGCTGAGATGAGAGCGGAAACGGTGAATGCAGCAACCATCAAACGTCTTGGAAGAGTTATACGAATTTTCACAGCATTGGCTCTCTTAATCTCGTCGTTCCGCTTTGATGTCTTGCTCAGGGCTTCGCTATTGGCCGCATGATCGTGCGGAAGCCGATATGCGTACTGCCGAGGTCCGTTTCACCAGGCTGCCGGGCGCTGGGGCGATAACGCCCGCAGTAGCTATTCGAGCAGAGCCACGATCCACCTTTGATCACCTTTCGGTTTGGCATGCCAGGCACAGGCTGCGTAGCCATGGCGGGGTCGTGGCTTGACTGATAGTCGTCCTGCGTCCACTCCCAGACATTGCCCAGCATGTCAAAAAGTCCATACCCATTCGGCTTGAAGCATCCGACCGGGGCGGGGCCACGATAGCCGTCCTTGGCGGAGTCATAATAAGGAAATATACCTTCCCAGATGTTGGCATTCGGCTCTGCCTCTTCACTGGGAATTCCGCTTCCGCCGCGTGCCGCCCATTCCCATTCAGATTCTGTCGGCAGATCATGCCCGCGCCACACTGCATAGGCCTTGGCGTCATCCCAGCTGACCTGCGTGACTGGCTCGGCCTCACGGCCGTTGATACTGGTGTGCGGTCCGCCAGGGTGACGCCAGTCCGCGCCCGCTGTGTATTGCCACCATGATGTTAGGTCAAATTGAGCAAGTGTTTGCTGCGGCATCCCGAAGACCATAGATCCAGGCTTGCGATATTCATCCGGCAATCCCGGATATGCGTCTGGGGGCAGCCCCTTCTCGGCTGTGGTTATGTAACCTGTGGCGGCTACGAAAGCTGCAAATTCCGCGTTTGTCACTTCATGCGTGTCGATCAAAAAAGCAGCCACAGAAACGTTGTGTTGTGGTCGCTCCTCCGGATAATGGCGATCTGATCCCATGATGAATTGGCCAGCAGGCACGGGGCGCATCCCGGCCTCCGGTGCAGGGAAGCTCGATGGCAATCCTGCATAGGATTTGCAAAGCAGATCTTCCGCATGGGCTGCCTGCATTGTAAGCAGCAACAACAGCAGGGTGCAGGCATGCCACCTGCGCGTGGTTCTTTTCTTGGGTACTGTCATGGACGTAAGATACGTTTCGGCCACACAGTTGCTCTAGTCAGCACGCTGTCCGCCATTCAGTTCAAGCTCACAGAAAAGGGGCAGCTCCGGAGCTGCCCCTTTGATATTGCTTCAGCGCGACCAGAGTCAGAACCGGAAATTAATCCCGGCTGTGACCATGTCTTCACCTGGAGTGGCAGAGGCCTGATAGTCCTCACCGGCGAAGTAGGTCTCCTCGCCATACCACACATGGATGTATTCAGCCCGGAATGAGATGCTTTCGGTTACCTTCTGCTCAATGCCGCCACCCAGCGCCCAGCCGTGCAGCGTGCGGTCAATCTTATGCGGGCCCTGTGTGTCGCTCGACTCGGCACCGGCGAGTGCATAGCCGCCCTTCAGGTAGGGAAGGGTGGTGCCCATCGCATAGCCAAGCCGTGCGGTCAGCCGCAGGGCTGTGCCGGCGGCCCGGCGTTGCCCACGCGGCGCTCGATCCAGTCGAGCATGAGCTGAAAATTGCCCGGGGCGTTCAGATGCAGGTTCGCGTTGTGGTTGGTGTCTTCGAGCACCGTGATCTCGTGGCAGGCGGCGGGCGGGAAGAATCGCGCCTCCCAGGCGATGATGGCAGCGTGATCCGTGCATTTCACGGCGCCGCCGCACACGACGAAGTCGTCCTCGCCGATGAGCGTGAACGCGGGCACGGCCAGCGCCTTGGACTGATCCTTGAAGTACTTCGACATCGAGATCACTTCGCCGATCGAGGTCGTCTGCCGGTTGAGCTCGTCGATCCGGACGACGGTCGGGTCGGTATTCGCCGCCGTGTAGAAGGTTCCGCCGCGAGTGTCCGGCTTCGAAATCATGTAGGTCGGATCGAGCAGCGCACCGGCGAACGGGCCCTTGAACGCCGCCAGATCGACGCCATCCCGCATGGCGAGGTTGAACCCGGGATTGGAGTTGTGCACGAACCCCGTGAACACGATGCCGTCGACGTCCCGGGGATGGCCCAGCGCGTGTGCAAGGGCGATGGTCGAACCGAACGAGTGGCCGATCGTCACCACGGCGCCGAAGCGGTGCGCGCCGGTCAGTGTCTTGATGATCTGCGCCAGCACGTGCGCCTGGTTGTCCACACCCAGCGACAGGCCGAACGGCCGATCGCTCCTGCCCATGCCGAGCCGGTCGAAATTGAACGTGGCGAGCCCGCGCCGGAGCGCGGCCCGCGTGAAGGAATAGGTGTCCGGCTGGTACGGAAAATCCCAGTACAGGGAATCGTAGCCGGCGCCCGACACCATCACGGCCAGCGTCTTGCCGTCCAGCTCGCCCGTCCAGCACAGGGTGCCGACCACGTCGTGGTCGAACCACGCGCCCTCGCCGAGCTCGACCGCGATAGTCTGATCCCGGCAGTTCACACCGGGCATGTCGGCAGCAGACGCCAGCGGGACGCCCGGCGCGCTCTGCAGCGGACCTGACACCGGGCCGGTCCGGAACATGATGAGCAGCACGAGCGCGGCCAACACGCCGAGCGTACCGGTGAAGAAGTAGAATTTTTTCGAACGCTTTCGCATGGCGCTGCATCATATGATGTCTGCCCGCCAGCGATAATGCACCACAGGGAAGGATCTGGAAATGACTCACCGCAAGCAGGCTCCCGCTACCGCCAGCCAGTCGCGTCGTGGTTTTCTCGCCTCCTCGGCGACCGCCTCGGTGCTCGGCGCCCTGGCGGCTGCCGGCTACGGCCCGGTCAGCGCGGCAGCGACGCCGCTGGTCGCGAAGCCGTCCAACAGGCGGGCACTGGCGAAGGCGCCAAAGGCACCCTTCGACTCGCTGCGCGACTGGGTGGCGGCCATGGACGCCCACGGCCTGCTGCTGCGCTTCGACCGCATCGACCAGGATGCCTACGAGATTCCGGCGTTGTTCTTCCAGGCAACCGACATGTACACCATGTATGGCGCGCCCTGTTTCATGTTCGATCAGGTCAAGATCGACGGCCAGTGGGTCGATGGTCCGGTGCTGATCAATACCCAGGGTCACTGGAACACGGACGCCATCATCTGGAACCTGCCGGTCACACCCGGCGACCACTACGGCAACTATCGCGCCGCGATTGCGCACATGGAAAAGGTGTATGCCGACAACGGCGGCAAGTTGCCGCAGATCCCGCCCGTAGTGGTTTCCAGCCGGCAGGCACCAGTTAAAGAAGTGGTGGTCCGTGGCGATGACATCGACATCACCCGCTTTGCGTTCGTGAAGACGAATCCCGCCGACGCGGGCCGGTACGTGAACACGGGCTCCCACTTCATGGTGGACCCGCAACTGGGCGCGAACTTCGGCACCTATCGCTGCCAGATCAAGGGGCCGCGCAAACTGGGCATCAATCCCGAGCCCAACCAGACCGGCTACAAGATGCTGATGGCGGCCCGGGAGCGGGGCGAAACCACGATGAAGTACTCCATCGTGCTGGGCCAGGACCCCGTCGTGTGGGTGCTCAGCGGAACGCGGCTCGCCCCCAGGGGCTTCGGCAAGGACCCGATACCTGCCGATGAGCTGGCCATCGCGGGCGGCCTGCGCGGCAAAGCAGTGGAAGTCGTAAAGTCCGAGAACACCGACATCATGGTGCCGGCCCACGCCGAGATGGTGATCGAAGGCACGATCGACCTGCGCGAAGAGGCCTTCGAACCGGAGGGGCCGTTCGGCGAGATGTTCGGGTACCTCGGTCCGGTCAAGCCAAAGAACTTCGTGATGACCATCGACACCATCACGCACCGCAAGCAACCCTGGATCATGAACGCCATGACCGGCATGCAGCGCGGCATGGTGACCGCGCCGGCCGATGCCGCCTACAGCATCTCGCTCAAGGAGGCGATCCCGCAGTTCGTGGCCTACACGAACCCGCAGGACACCATGGGCGTCGTCGTACTCAGCATCGACAAGACCGGGCCCGGCCAGGGCCTGAAGAGCGGCCTGGCCATTGCCCAGCGCAACCCGATCGCGAAGGTCGTCATCGTGGTGGACAAGGACATCAACATCTACGACCGCACCGACGTGATGTTCGCGATCGGCTCGCGCTGGCAGCCGAACCCCGCCTCGCAGGTCCTGGACGACGTGTTCGGGTTGATGACAGATCCGAGCCAGGTGAAGTACGCGCGCACCAGCAAGATCGTCATCGATGCGACCCGGCAGCTGCCCGGCGAAGGCGGCAAGGCCGAGTTCCCGAGAACCAATCGGGACCTGCTGATCGAGGGGGCGCCGGAAGCCTTTGCGAAGGCGAGGGAAAAGTTCGGCGATGCTCTGGCGAGCTGGAAACGCGCCTAGCGAATCGGACCGCCGGGGAGCCCTGCGGCCGCTGCGCGCCTTGCCCCTGGCCCGCAGTAGTCCGTAACTGTCCGCACGAAGTCGTCCGGGAACTCGACGTGCGGCGAGTGGCCGGAGCCCGGCACGAGCACGAGCCGGCCCGCGACGCCCGCGTCGATCAGCATCCACAAGCTCGCGCGGGGGGCGACGTGCACATGCACCTGGTGTAGCAGCCCTTTCCCGCGGTGTCGTCGGGAGCCGGCCGATGCCTCAGCCAGCAGTATTGCGCAGCTGGATCACGCCGGTCACGGCCGCGTCGGTGGTGACCACGGGCCGGCCCTGTTTCACGAAGGCGATGCGCTCGCCGCTGCCCTTGACGCGCACCAGTTCCGCCAGCATGAGCAGGATGCTCGTCGCGTAGCGATTGGCGTCGACGGGCGACATCTTCCGCACCGACGCGTGCACGGCGCTCTCGCCATTGGCGGGGCCGACGGCATAGATGGCTTCCCTCAGCGAATCGAACTTGGCCCGGATGCTGTGAGGCACCTGGGTTCCGGGCAGGTTGTCCAGGTGCTCCTGCCAGGCAGCGACCAGGCGCTGCTTGATGGGACCGTCGCCGGACAGGGTGCGGACCGCCGAGAAAAACCGATCGGAAACGTCGCACATGGGAGCCTCTGCTTTTTTATTCCGTACCGTCGCTGGTCGAGGCCTGGTGCCGGTCTCGTGCCGGCTTGTCTGGATCGCGCGGGCGGATCGTCGTTATGTGGAGATAGTAGTAGCCCGGCGGTCGGCCGACAAGAACGGCGTGGCTATTTTGTGACCAGCTGCGGGCTGCGCCATCCGGCGGCAGGGCGGCTTTACGGAATGTCCCGACGCAGTTCCGCTGCGGCTGCGTCGCCGCCAAAGAAAAAGGGACTCCCTCGCGGGAGTCCCCTGGGTCAGGCAGCAGGCCGGTCGATCAGAACCGGTAGTTGGCCTCCACGCCGTAGCGACGCTGGGTGCCGGCATGGATGAAGGAACCGCCGAATTCCGGCGCCGGGATGGCTTCCTCGATGTAGTCCTCGTCGAAGATGTTGGTGCCGAAGGCGATCACCGACCAGTTCTCGCCCTCGACGCCGACGCGGGCGTTGACCAGCGTGTAGCCATCGCGCTGGGCGAGCGAGTAGTCGCCGGCGCCGAAGCCGGTGGGCCGCGGCTGGTCCTGCACGACGTGGAACCAGGTGTCGCCCACGAGGCTCACGTCGAAGTTCGCGATGAAGTCGACGCTGCCCATCGGGATCGTGAGGCGCGCGCCGGCGTTGCCGGTCCACTCGGGCGTGTACGGCGACTCGTTGCCGACGGTGTCGGGCCGGGCGCTGTTCGCATCGATCTCGCTGTCGACGAAGGCGGCGCCGGCATACAGGTCGAGCCAGTCCGTCGCGCGCCAGGTCAGGCCGCCCTCGATGCCGTTGATGGTCACCTCGTCGATGTTGGAAACGACGCGCAGCAGGCCGAAGGGACCGACGATGAACTCGAAGAACTGCATGTCATCGACTTCGGTGCGATACGCGGCGAGCTCGAACGTGACCGCATTGTCGAGGATGTTGCCCTTCAGGCCGATCTCCGCCGACACCGCGGTCTCCTCGTCGAACTGGTCGGCGATGTTGACCCGGCTGCAGGCGTCGTCACCGTCGCCGCAGACCGGTGTGTTGTCCACGACCACGTCGTTGATGAAGCCGTCGATGGTGGCGGCGGAACCGGAGTTGTTGAAGCCGCCGCTCTTGAAGCCCATGCCGACGCTGGCGAAGGCGGTCAGGCTGTCGGTGAAGTCCCAGGTCGCGGCGACCTTCGGCTGGAACTGGTCCCAGGTCTCGTCCTGGCTCGCGATCGAGCCGGTGGCGCAGAGGCCGGGGTTGATCGGATCGGCGCCCGGGGTCGGGTCGCCATCGGCGTTGTCGAAGCAGGTGTCGATCAGCGCGGTGGTGGCATCCGTCGGCACGAGGTTGGTGACGTCGCGCTCCTCGCGGTCGTAGCGCAGCGCCGCGGACAGCTCGATGGCGTCGGTGACGTCCCAGGCGAGCTGGCCGAAGACCGCGTACACGTCGGTCCCGAAGTCATCGTGCAGCAACTGCTCGGTGCGGTTGTTGGCGTCGTCGGTATAGAGCGACTCGATGATGCCGAAGCCCTGGTCCACGCCGGTGTTCACGCCGACCTGGCGGTCGATGTTGAGGTAGTACACGCCCGCCAGCCAGCGCAGTGCCTGGTCGGACTTCGATGCCAGCCGCGCCTCGAAGGAGTAGTCCTTCTGATTGCGTTCCTGGTACTGCGTGCCGTCGCAGGCGGTCTGGGTGTAGGGGCCGAGCAGCGAGTTCGGGAACGCCGGGCCGCCGGCTGTCGTGAACTGCGGCGGGTTCATCGGGAAGCCGCCGGGCAACACGGGGTCTGAAAGAGCGGCGATCGAATCCGTGCACCGCTCGATCGAATTGAAGAAGCCGAAGGCGCCGCTGGTGCCGTCGGCGCCGAAGGCATTCTCGATGTCGCTGTACAGGCCCCACGCCGTCAGGTCCGCCACGCCGAGGTCGTAATCGACCTTGACCGAAAACTCGGTCGCTTCCTGGCTGTTGAACGGCTTGATGTTCGGGTAGAAGCCAAACGGGTGGTCGTCCACGTCCTCGGCGAAGGCCGCGCCGAAGAACGTGAGCCCCGGCAGGTGGAACGACGCGTTGAAGGTGATCGACCCCGCATCGACCTCGCCGACGTGCAGCTTGGTGTCGATCTTCAGCTTGTCGGTCGGCTGGAAGATCAGCCGGCCGTTGACGTTCCAGCCCTCGAAGTAGTCGACGCAGTCGCTGCAGCCGTTGTCGGGGTAGAAATCCGGGTCCGCCCCGGCCACCGACTTGTTGGCGTAGTAGCCGTCGGAGTCGCGGTAATCGGCCGCCAGGCTCCACTGGACGGTGTCGCTGGCCGGGCCGCTGATGAGGCCGGACAGGAAATAGGTGCTGTCCTCGGCGACGCTCGCCTTTACGCTGCCGCCAAGCTCGTCGCCCGGCGCCTTGGTCGTGATCACGATCGCGCCGGCCGCGGCATTGCGGCCGTAGATGGCGCCCTGCGGGCCCTTGAGGATCGCGATCTGCTCGAGATTCGCGTACTCGCGGTTCAGTGCCGCGGGGTTGGTCATCAGGATGCCGTCGATGACCAGCGCGTAGTTGGTTTCGGCGTCGCGGGCGCCGTTGATGCCGCGGATGTTGACCTGGCTGTCGGCGACCTCGGCGGCGTTGACGATCGACACGCCCGGGGTGAGGGCGATGAAGTCACGCGCCCGCTGGATGCCCGCGTCTTCGATGGCTTCCGCCGAGAGCACGGCGACCGTGCCCGGCACGTCCTGCGCGGATTCCGCGCGCTGCCGGACGGTCACGACGATTTCATCGACCTCGTCCGCCAGGGCGATGGCCGGAACGGCCAGCCCGCTGAATGCGGCTGCAGCCATTGCAGCCAGACCGCCGAATGCGGATGGCAGTCCGCGCCCTGAAAAAGACCAACGCATCGACCACATAGTGTGCTCCTACCGGTAACCCACCAATCGAAACACCGTAAAGGAGGGAATGGATCCAGTCAATCGTCGTGCCGGCCCGATTGAGGCAGAATGGTGCCCTCGCGTGCCCATACGGCTCCCATGAACGACACCACCGACACCGGCGGCAGGGATTTCATCCGCCAGATCATCGCGGACGACCTGGCGTCGGGCAGGCACGCCCGCGTCGTGACGCGCTTTCCGCCGGAGCCGAACGGCTACCTGCACGTCGGCCACGCCAAGTCGATCTGCCTGAACTTTGGCGTTGCCGCCGAATTCGGCGGCCGCTGCTACCTGCGGCTCGACGACACCAATCCGGTGAAGGAGGAGCAGGAGTACGTCGACGCCATCGTCGAGGGGGTGCGCTGGCTCGGGCATGACTGGGACGACCGGCTCACCCACGCCTCCGACTATTTCCAGCAGCTCCACGACTGCGCCGTGCGGCTCATCCGCGACGGCAAGGCCTATGTCGACAGCCTGTCCGCCGACGAGATCCGCGAGTACCGCGGCACGCTCACGGCGCCCGGCCGCGACAGTCCCTGGCGCAAGCGCAGCGTCGATGAGAACCTCGAGCTGTTCGAGCGGATGCGCCGCGGCGATTTCCCCGATGGCGCCCATGTCCTGCGGGCGAAGATCGACATGGCCTCGCCCAACATCAACCTGCGGGACCCGACGCTGTATCGCATCCGCAAGGCAGCGCACCAGCGCACGGGCACGGCCTGGTGCATCTACCCGATGTACGACTTCGCCCACACGGTCTCGGATGCGATCGAGGGCATCACCCATTCGCTCTGCACGCTGGAGTTCGAGGACCACCGGCCGTTGTACGAGTGGATCCTCGACCAGCTCGATTTCCCGGCGCGGCCGCGGCAGTACGAGTTCTCGCGGCTCAACCTCGCCTACACCATCACCAGCAAGCGCAAGCTTGCCGAGCTGATCGAGCGGGGTCTCGTCGGCGGCTGGGACGACCCCCGCATGCCCACGCTCTTCGGCATGCGCCGCCGTGGCTATCCGCCCGCGGCGCTGCGTGACTTCGCCTCCCGCGTCGGCGTGACCCGCAAGGAGCACCTGATCGGCATGGACGTGCTCGAGAGTTGCGTGCGCGACGAACTCAACCGGACCGCCCCGCGCGCGATGGCAGTGCTCGACCCGCTGAAGGTCGTGCTCACGAACTACCCGGCAGGCAGTACTGAAACGCTCCCCGCCGCGCGCCATCCCGACGACGCCTCCCTCGGTTCGCGCGACCTGCCCTTTGGCCGCGAGCTGTGGATCGAGCGCGACGACTTCATGGAGGACCCGCCGAAGAAGTACTTCCGCCTGCGGCCGGCCGGGGAGGTCCGCCTGCGCAACGCCTACATCATCCGCTGCGAGGATGTCGTCAGGGACTCGACCGGTCGCGTCGTCGAACTGCGCTGCAGTTTCGACCCCGAGACCCGCAGCGGCACCGGGGCGCAGGCCGACCGCAAGGTAAAGGGCACGATCCACTGGGTCGCCGCCCACGCCGCCTGCCGCGCCGAGGTGCGGCTCTACGACCGCCTCTTCTCGGTCGAGCGTCCGGACGCGGATGCCGACGGCCGCGACTTCAAGTCATTCCTGAACCCGGCGTCGCTGGACACCCGCCGCGATTGCCAGCTCGAGCCCGGGCTTGCCGCATTGCCGCCCGGCACGGCGGTGCAGTTCGAGCGGCTGGGCTATTTCGTGGCGGACCGGGTGGACACGCGGCCGGATCGCCCGGTGTTCAACCGGATCGTCACCCTGCGCGATACCTGGGCCAGGGCGGGCAATACCGGGGGCTGAGCGCTTCCTGCGTTTGCGGCCATTGCCTATGTGCCGCCTGGCCGTTGAACTGTTAGCATGCGCGGCGCTCTTAAAGAGGCGTGACCCGCCAGGAACCTGCCATGTCGAATAAATCGTTGACCCGTCGCCAGTTCGCCGCCGCCACCGTCATCGTGCCGCTCTCCGCCGTCTTCGCCAGCCGTGAAGCCGCGGCACAGGCCAATCTGCCGAAGCTCGACCTGAACGATCCCGTCGCCAAGGCGCTGATGTACACCCACAACGCCCAGACCATCGACAAGGGCAAGGTGCCGAACTTCAAGCCGGGCAGCAACTGCCTGAACTGCGTCCAGATCCAGGGTGCGAAGGCCGAGTGGATGGGTTGCACCGCCTTCCCGGGCAAGCTCGTCTCGGCCCAGGGCTGGTGCAGCGCCTGGGCACCCAAACCCGCCTGATTCGCCGGCGCAGCTCAGCCGGCCAGGCAGGTCACGACGTCAGGGTCGTGACAGCGCGCGACCAGCACGATCCATCCAAAAGTGGCGAGTGCCGCCGCCGTCCACAGCGCGCGTTCCGCCACTGACCTGGCGCGCCAGAGCGCGATGTGGCCGAGCACGATATAGGCCAGCATCGCGAGGAACTTGGCCGTCAGCCACGCGTCGCTGAACGGGAACTGGCCGATCGCGGCCGCCGTGGCGAATGCGCTGGCGAACAGCAGCGTGTCGTTCGCATGCGGCAGCCAGCGCATCAGCGGCATGCGCAGTTTTTCCGAGCTGGCGAACGCCCAGCTGATGCGCAACAGGAAGAGAACCAGCGTGACGGTGACCGTCACGAGGTGCGTGCCCTTCAGGATCAGGAACGTCACGGCTGCCAGGGCAGGAGCGGCGCGACGGGCACGATGTCGCCGGCAGCCGCGTCCTCGTCGACGATCGCCCAGCAGTTGGCGGCGACCAGCGGCCGCAGCTTGAAGGACTCCTGGCCCGGCAGCACCGACACGCGCAGCACGGCGTCGGAATCCCAGCGCAGCTGCGCCTTGGCGAAGAACCGGATCCCGGCCCGGCAGCGCACAGCGGTGTCGAGTCGCGCGCGCGGCCACTGCTCCGGCGGCTGGCCCAGCACCGCGCGCAGCCAGGGCACGACGAAGAACCGCCAGCCGACGGCGACTGCGACCGGATTGCCCGGCAGGGCGAACACCGCGGTGCCCTGCGGCAGGGTCGCGAATGCCAGCGGCTTGCCGGGGCGGATCGCCACCTTGTGAAAGAGGATGTCGGCGCCGGCGGCAGCCAGCGCAGCCGGGAGGAAGTCCCGCGCGCCGGCGGAGACGCCGCCGGTGGTGATGACCAGGTCGGAGTCGGCCGCGGCCGCGCGCAGGCTGTCCGCGAGTTGCGCCGCATCGTCACCCACGCGGGTGCTGCGGGTCAGTTGCAGGCCGGCGGCGTGGATTGCCGCCTCGAGATACGGACCGTTCGTGTCGCGGATCGAGCTTGCGCCACCCGCGCCCGATACTTCGTCGCCCGTGACTATCACCGCGACGCGCGGCGTGCGCCTCACGGCGACCGTCGTGACGCCGCTGGCGGCGATGGCCATCAGCGCCGTGGCGTCGAGCTGCCGGCCGGCCGGAACGATCGGCTCTCCGCGGCGGAAGTCCTCGCCGGCTTCACGGCGGTTGGCGCCGCTGCTGACGAGGCCAGCGACCGCAACCTGGCGCCGGTCGGCATCGACCTGCGACTTTTCGATCGGGACGACGGCATCGCAGCCACCCGGCAGCGGCGCGCCAGTCATGATTTCCCATGCCGTGCCGGCTGGCGTGTCCGCTGGCGCGGCCGACCCCGCAGCAACGCTGCCATTGACGACGAACCGGCGGGTCGCGCCGGCTGCGGTGTCAGCGCTCGAGAGGGCGTAGCCGTCCAGCGCAGCATTCGCGAACGCCGGCACGTCGAGCACACTGCTGACGGCCTCGCCCGTGGTGCAGCCCGCCGCTGCCGCCGGGACGCGCGTTTCCACCGCAGCCAGGCGGGCCGATCGGAGTATGAGTTCCAGTGCTTCGGTGTAACGGATCATTCGCGGCGCCGGTGGGCGACGGGTGATAATGCGGGTGGTCTGCCGACGGGCCGGACCGTATTTTCCGCGCACTATGCCAGCAACCACCGAAACTTCGAAAGGGCCGGGACGATGACGGGAAAGCTGACATGAGCGGGCAGGCCGAACGCGCCGTCACTGCCGCCCGGGACGCGGAGCGGACCGCGGCCCTGCGTTGCCAGTGTTACGCAGCGCTGTCGGAGCTGACGGCCTCGCCGCACGACGTCGAGATGCTGCCGGCCATCCGCGCGCGAGTCGGCACCAGTTGGCAGCTGCCTTACGCCCTGCCGCTCACGCCATTGCTCGCCGAGTTCGCCGGCGCCGACGTCGAGCAGCTCAAGCTGGAGTACAGCGGCTTGTTCGAGGTCGGCAGCGACGGGCCGCCGGTGCCGATACGCGAGGACCTCCTGACGGGGCAGAAGGGCGGCACCCGGGAGGACATCGTCCGGTTCTTCGATTTCTTCGGCTACCGGCTCGGCGATCGCTTCGCCTGGGCGCCGGACCATCTCTCGGTGCTGCTCGAATTCATGCACTATCTCTGCTACCACGAGACGCAGGGCGGGCAGGACCGGTTGTCCTGGCAGCTGGCACAGGCGGATTTCTGCGAGCGACACCTGGTCAACTGGCTGCCGTCGCTGGCGGCTGCGGTTGAAAAAGTCGCGCCCGGCTCCAGTTATTCCCGGGTGATCGCTGCAGTGCGCGATTTCGCCGCTGCGGACCACGCCTGGCAGGCTTCGACCATCGACAACGGCAAATCGCGGGGAGTGACGCTGTGAACAACAGGCTATGGCCGGTGGTGCTGATGGTGGTCTGCGCGACCATCCCGGCGTTCGCAGCGGCGGCAGATGGCGGCGACGTGTTCGCCCAGAATTGCCTCGCCTGCCATGGATCCGGTGGCGAAGGCATCGAAAACCTCGGCGCGAATCTGCGCGATTCCGCCTTCGTGCGCGACACCGCTGCCGCTGCGCTGGTGGAGTTCCTGCGCGTCGGCCGGTTTCCGGACGATCCGGCCTCGGCGACGGGCAGGCCCATGCCGGGCTTCGGCTGGCTGACGGACGGCGAGCTCGAGGCCGTGGCAGCGTTCATCAAGTCGCGCAGCAGCGCACCCTGACATCCCGCCGATGACCCTTTTGCTGCCGGGCGAGTGGGTGAGCATCCATCGCGCGATGACCCGTCGCCCCTGCGAAGAGCGGGCGCTCGTTCTCGGGGCGATGCAGATCGAGCACGTCGTCACCGAACAGCCCGACGGCTGCCACCTGCTGGTTCCTGCCGCCAGTGCCGCGGCTGCGCGTCGCGAGCTGGCGCTCTACCTTGCGGAGAACCCGGCTGCTGCCGTGACCCCCTGGCCAGCGGTGCCGGCCCAGCGCGGCTTCGCGCTCGGCCTGGCCTTTCCTGTCCTGGTGCTCCTGGCGTTCCAGCTCCAGTCGCGTTACGCCTTTGGCCTCGACTGGACGGGCCTCGGTGCAGCCGTTGCCGGCAGCATCCGGGAGGGCGAGTGGTGGCGCGCGGCAACGGCGCTCATGCTGCACGCAGATGCAGCACACGCAGCCGGCAACGCCGTTTTCGGCGCCTTCTTCGGTTACCTGGCCGGCCAGTACGTGGGATCGGGCGTCGCGGCATTCGGTGTCGTGCTTGCCGCCGCGGCCGGCAATGTGTGCAACGCCTGGTTGCAGGGTCCGGGCCACTCGAGCATCGGCGCCTCCACGGCCGTGTTCGCGGCCCTGGGTCTGGTGGGCGCCTCGGTTTTCGCGTTGTCACGGCGTCATGCGCTGGGCTGGGCCCGGCGTTGGGCGCCGGTGGTCGGCGCCGTGGCACTCCTTACTTATACGGGCACTGGCGATGAAAACACCGACATCGTGGCGCACCTGACGGGCTTCATTGCCGGTGGACTCGCCGGCTTCGCCATCGCCGCACTGCCCGCCAGCCCGGCACCGTCCTGGCGCTGGCAGGCAACCGCCGGAGCTGCCGCTGCCGTGCTGCTCGTCGCCGCCTGGTACCCGCCGCTCGCGGGCGGCTGAGCACGCGAAGCGTGGCGCAGGCGGTCCGACGCCGGTAATCTGCTCCCAGCCGGACCCACCGGCCTGAAGGGGGATCTGATGAGTGCAGCGAGCGGAGCGGACGCTCCATGGCCCAGTGCGGGTCGCGCCTGGTACGCCGTCGGCGTCCTGTTCATCGCGGTGATCTTCTCGTTCATCGACCGCATCATCCTGTCGCTGCTGGTGGACCCGATCCGGGCGGATCTCGGCCTCACCGATACAGAGATGGCGTTCCTGCTCGGCGTCGCCTTCGCCGTCTTCTTCGCGTTGTTCGGCCTGCCGATCGGACGCTGTGCCGATCGCTACAGCCGCCGGACGATCATCGGCGTCGGCATCGCCCTGTGGAGCCTGATGACGGTCGCATGCGGCCTGGCCTCGAACTTCTGGGAGCTGTTCTTCGCCCGTGTCGGCGTCGCGGTGGGCGAGGCGGCACTCGCGCCTGCGGCGTTCTCGATGATTTCCGACCTGTTCCCCCGCGAGAAACTCGGCCGCGCGCTTGGCGTCTACCAGTCCGGCGCCTTCATCGGCGCCGGCGCCGCGTTGCTGCTCGGGGGCGTGGTGATCGGCATGATCCGCGCGGAGGGCGCCCAGGTGCTGCCGCTGGTTGGCGCGGTCGAGCCCTGGCAGATCGTGTTCATCGTCGTCGGCCTGCCGGGCCTGCTGGTGGCGCTGCTGATGGCGACGGTCGAGGAACCGCGGCGCCGGGTTGCGCCAGGTGCCGCGGCGGTCATGTCGCTGGGCGAGGTGCTGCGCTACGGGCTGCAGCGCTGGCGCGTGTACGGCCTGCATTTCATCGGCTTCGCCATGCTGGCTGTGCCGATCACGACGACATTGACCTGGGCGCCCGCGTATTTCGCCCGCGTGCTCGGCATGCCGCCGCCGGAAGTCGGCGTGACGCTGGGGTTGATCGTGCTGGTGCTCTCGCCGCTCGGCGTCTACACCGGCGGCTGGGTGGCCGATACCCTGCAGAAGCGCGGCCAAGGCGATGCCATGCACCGCGTCGGCCTGACTGCCGCCGTGCTGCTGGTGCCGATCTGCTACGTCGCCACGACCGGCAGTGATCGGGATTTCGCCGTCGGCGCGTTCGTGCCACTGGCATTCTGCGCGAGTCTCGCTTTGGCGTGCGCGCCCGCGGCGCTGCAGATCGTCACGCCCGGACCGATGCGCGCGCAGGTCTCGGCAGCATGGATGCTGTTCCTGAACGTGATCACGGCGATCGTCGGCCCGACCTCGGTCGGCATCATTGCCGACCGCGTGTTCGGCGATCCGCTGGCCATCGGCCAGTCGCTCGCGCTGGTCAACTGCGCGAGCCTGCCGATTGCCGCGCTCGCGCTGTGGTTGGGCCGCAAGCCGTTTGCCGCCGAGGTGCGCGCAATCCGGACCTGAAAAGAACAGCAGAGGTCGGGCGGGGGCCCGCAGGGGGAGCAGACATGAGGGCAGTGCTGTGCGTGCCGGCCGGGCTGGTTGCCGTCGTGATGGCGGCGCCGCTGCCCGCCTTGGGCCAGGTCGACACGATCGTCGTCACCGTGCGCAAGAAGGAAGAGAGCCTGCAGGACGTGCCCGTGTCCGTCGCAGCCTTCGGCTCCGAGCAGCTGCAGGAGCAGGGGCTTTTCAGCGACAACGACATCGCCGACTTCACGGTCAACTTCAACACGCTGCCGCAGACCGGCCGCGATTTCGACCGCCCGGTCATCCGCGGCATGGCCGCGCCGTCCAGTCGCGGTGAAGCCAACGCGTCGTATTTCATCGACGGCATCTATATATCCGGCAGCATCGCCTCGGCCACCACCAGCGCCATGCAGCGGGTGGAGATCCTGCGCGGTCCCCAGTCCGCACAGTTCGGCCGCGCCACGTTCTCCGGCGCCATCAACTACGTGACGCTGAATCCGACCGACGAGTTCAGCGGCCGAATCCTCAGCAAGGCCGGCAGCCATGAAACCTACGAGATCGGTGCGCTCGTCAGCGGGCCGGTCATCGCGGACAAGCTGCTGTTCCTCGTCTCCGCAGACTGGAGCGAATACGGCGGGGAGTGGCACAACCAGCTCGAGCCCGGTGCCGCCTTCAACCACCCGTTCAGCGACTGGCTGCTCGATCCACCGCAGGAAGGCGACCGCAGTTCGCTCGGCGGCGAACAAACCGTGGACGTGCTGGCGAAGCTCGTCTGGCGCCCCTGGGAAACCGGCGAGTTCAACCTCAAGTACGGGTACACCAGGGCCGATGACGAGATGTTCTCGTCCATGGTGGCGCCTGGCGGACCCGAAGGCATATTCGAAACGCAGAACTGCCAACTGGCGCCGCCGGAGTTCTACGCCCACCTCGCGGCGGGGAATACCTTTCCGTTCCCGGGCGAGGAGCCCTGGTGGCGGACCAGCGGCGGGGCGACCTGCGGCGAGATCCGCATGCTTCCGGGCTGGGCCGACCGGGTCAACCTGCCGGACTACTACAACGGGGTGACCCTGCAGGACGGGCGCTTCGTCACGCCGGTGGAGCCGGACCTCAGGAGGACCCAGGAACGGTACCTGCTGCAGTACTCGCAGGACATCGGATCCTGGTCGCTGACTGCCCGCGGTGGACTGAACACCGAGCGCTACCACCAGGCCTATGACCTCGACCACACCGAGGCGCGTGCGGTGTTCGGACTCTTCAACTTCGACAACCGCCGTCGCCGCCAGGACTGGTCGGCGGAGGTTCGCCTCGATACGCCGTCGGACTGGCCGCTGCGTGGCGGGGTCGGCCTGTATTACTTCGATGCCTGGACGAAGAGTGCGCAGCGCAGCATCCCCGGGCCGGGCGTCGTCTTCGGCGGGGATCTCGGCTACATACCCGGCGCCGGGATCTACACCGAAAACACGGCCGCCTTCGGTTCGCTGATCTGGGATATCACCGAGAAGTGGGAAGTCGGCCTCGAGGGCCGCTACTCGCGCGAGGACCGCCTGCTCGAAGGCGGCAACGGCTGCGCCGCGGACCAGTCGTTCGACAACTTCACGCCGCGCGTGTCGATCAACTACAAGCCGGAGCCGGGGCTGCGCTTCTATGTGCAGGCCGCCAACGGCGACAAGCCGGGGGACTTCAATTCCGAGTTCTTCCGCGGCGATGTGCGCCAGGATTTCTGCGAGCAGGCACGGATCTATACGCCGGATGTGTTCGTCAAGCCCGAGGAGCAGTGGACGTATGAGCTCGGCGCCAAGACGCGCTGGTTCGAGGACCGGCTGCAGGCCAACCTGGCGATTTTCCTGATCGAATGGGAGGAACAGTCGATCTTCCAGACCGTGAATTTCGCCACCTACGACTTTCCCGGGTACCAGAACAACGAGACGCTGGTGACGACGATCCTGCGCAACGTCGGTGACTCGCGAATCGTCGGCGGCGAGTTCGAGACGACGTTCTCTGTGACCGACGACCTCACCCTGATCGCCAACTACGGCTATACCCGTGCCAAGTTCGAGGAGGGCTTCGACTCGCTGCTGTTCGACCTGACGGGCGACGGCGATGTGAGCGGGCGCTGGGTGCCCAGTGCGCCCGAGCACAATGCCGTGGTCGGTGTCGTGGTGAAGAAGCCGCTGCGCGACGGCCTGACCGCCATGTTCCGCACCGATGTCGCCTACGAGAGCAAGCGCTACATCCAGCCCAGCAACTTTGCCTGGATCGGCAACCGGACCCTGGTGAACCTTCGCGCCGGCGTGGAGTCGGAGAACTGGGACGTGACCGGCTACGTGGGCAACCTGATGGATGACGACACGCCGGTTGCGGTACTCAACTTCGTCAATTTCGGCTACGGGGCGATCCTGCCCGGGACGGACAACCTCTTCGGCACCAACGACGACATCTACCCGAACATGAACTCGATCGCCCCTGCCCGAGGCCGCTCCTATGGCCTTGAAGTGATATACAAATTTGGCGAGAACTGATGCCGGGTCTCGCCGCAGTGTGACGCAGGCCACGGCGGCCGACGCGTCGGCAGCGTCAACTGGGCGGCGACGGCGGATGGGAGTCTGTCATGGGTACGTTGTCCTGGGTGATTGTGGGCCTGCTGATCGGGATCGTGTCCCCGTTTCTCGTCGTGCAGTTCCATCGCCGCCGCGACCTGGCCCGTGCGACCGTGGTCTCCGGTCTGGTTGCACGCAAGGAGGCGGTGCGGCCGTCGAATCCCTTCGCTGCCGTTTCCGTCAGGCCCTGCGACGATCCCTGCAACGCCGTGCTGCAGATGAACCACGTGCGTTACCTGGCCGTGCGCGCGCCGCGCCTGCCGGTGGCCGGTTGCGACAAGCAGCAGTGCGATTGCCGTTACCAGCGCCATGCCGACCGCCGCTCGCCGGGCGACCGCCGCGACAATTTCGCGCGTTTCGGCGGCCTCATGCCGAACTCCAGCAAGAATCGGCGCAAAGACGGCAATGACCGCCGCCGGCCGAAGGACTGACCCGCTTCGATCGGCTCAGCCCGGGGCTGCCCGGCCCCGCAGCCTACGCGCCACCGCGACGATCACCGCCGAGAAGGCGAAAACAGCCACGTAGTCCCAGAACGGGATGGAGAGGGCGGTCCAGGCCCGTTCCAGCCGCCCCTGCGCGGCGTACAACGCGATGACGCCCGCGACATAGGCAGCCGACACGGCGAGTCGCGTGCGCTGCGACCACGGCAGGCCGTAGACCTGCGTGATCACGAAGATGCCGAGCAGGCCGGCGACGAAGTTGGCGAAGCCGTGCTGATTCATGATGGCCACCAGGATCGCGTGCACGATCACCATCATCTCCAGCGTCAGCGTCCACCAGCGGTTCACGTGCGTGCGGGTGAAGAAGAGGCTGCCCTGGAGCAGCAGCAGGAACATGTAGAAGAAGCCGATCAGGTGGCCACTGGTCGCATCCATCGGGTGGTACCAGAAGGTGTAGATGGCGGCCCAGGCGAAGTAGTAGCCGTGATAGCGGCGCGCGACCTGCCCCGCCTCCGTGACGAACCGCAGCGGCTTGCCGAAGAAGAGGCCGCGCCGCTGGTTCTCCATGATCAGGATGATCACCAGCATGACCGCCACGGAGGCGAACGACGTCGCTTCGTGCACGTCCTGGGCGAGCCCGTCGTACCAGATCCGCGTCTGCACGAGGTGCAGCGCGATGAAGAACGCATTGGCGCCCAGCGCGGCGACATTGATCGGGTGCAGCCCGCGCGTATAGGCCGGCCGCTCCTCCTGTGCCTTCCAGATCAGCCACCACAGCGTCAGCTGGTGCAGCAGATACCCGCCCCAGGCGGTCGCGCGGCTCCACACCGTGGGGAATTCGAGCTGCCACTCGTACCAGAAGCCCGGGATCTCGACACCGTAGGGCGGCGGCGCGGGCCACAGTTGCTGGGTCCACCAGATCAGCAGGCAGAACGCCAGGCTGAAGGCGATGCCGCCGGCGAGTGCGTAGCCGGAATCGAGCGGTGAGCGCCGCGCAGGCGCGTCGGCGGCAGGATCGGTCATCGCCAACGGCAGCTCATGAGGCCGCGGCTATCTTCGCGATGGCGTCCACCTGATCGGCGCTGATCGGCCATCCGGCGGCGGCCACGTTCTGCCGGACCTGTTCCGGGCGCGTGACGCCGGCGATGACCGAGGAGACGAACGGCTGGGCAGCGAGCCAGCCGATGGCGAGATCGAGGACGCTGCGGCCGATCGAGTCGGCATAACGGTGCAGTTCACCCACGATGCGCCAGCGCGCCGGGGAGACGAAGCCGCCACCGCCGCCCCACTTGCCGAAGCGCGTATCCGCCGGCGGTTTCTCGCCCTCGCGGTACTTGCCGCTCAGCAGGCCGCTCTCGAGCGGGAAATAGGGAAGGATGCCCACCTGGTGCCCCTGGGCGACCGGTACCAGTGCCGCTTCGATCTCGCGATGGAGCAGGCTGTAGCGGTTCTGCGCGGACGCGAACGCGCTGGTCCCCGCTTCGCGGGCCGCAACCGTGGCGGCCTGCAGCTGGTCGGCGGAGTAGTTCGAGCAGCCGATGTGGCGGACCTTGCCCTGCACGACGAGGTCCTGCAAAGCGCGCAGGGTTTCCTCGACCGGCGTGCCGGTATCGGGAAAGTGATGCTGGTACAGATCGATGTAGTCGGTGCCGAGCCGCGTGAGGCTCTGCTCCACCGCCTGCAGGATGTAGGCGCGGCTGCCGCCGCCTTCGGCCGCGCCGCCGCGCCCGCCGAGCTTGGCGCCGAACTTGGTCGCCACGATGACGCTCGCGCGCCGGGCGCCGAGTGCCTTTCCCAGCATCGTCTCGGACTTGTGCTGTGGCCCGCCGTAGATGTCGGCGACGTCGAAGAAGTTGACGCCGGCGTCGATCGCCGTGTCGACGATGGCATCCGTCGTCGACTGGTCGCACATCAGGCCGAAGTTCATGCAGCCGAGGCCGACCGTCGAGATGCGCAGACCGGAGTGACCGAGTGTCCTGAATTCCATCCTGCTGCTCCTCAATTCCTGGCAGCGACCGGCGATGGCTGCAGCCTGCGCACGTACAGCCCGAAGGAGAGCAGCACGGCGTTCAGCACCGCCATCATGGTGAACGGTGCCGTATCGCCGATACGATCGAACACGATCCCGCCGATCAGCGACGCGAACAGGATACCCATGCCGCCGACGGCGTTGTAGAAGCCGATGATCGGGCCGCGGTCGGCCGGGCGTGCTTCCTGCCCGACCAGGGCCCCGCTCGCGACGATCACGCTCACCTCGCCGATGCCGACCAGGACCGCGATGGGCAGGAATGCCCGTGAAAACGGATCGTCCACCGTCCCCAGTGCCCCGTAGCCGATCACTGCGAGGCCCAGCGCGATGCACAGGCCCGTGGTGCGCGTGACCTTGTCGCTGATGTACCCCATCGCAGGGGCCCACAGCATGGCCGACAGCTGGATCAGCCCGAACAGCATGCCGCCTCTGGCCATGCTGGCGGTCGCGGTCATGCCGCTGGCGATGCCGTGCTGCATGGCCCAGAGCGGGAAGAAATAGCCGATGACCGTGAAGTCCCCGCGGCCGATGAACGCCGCGCCATACGCCAACGCCATGCGCGGATTGCCCGACGCCCCCTGCCAGGCGCGCACGATCTGGTCGCGCATGGAGCCGGTGCGGCCGTGCTGGCGGTTCGGGACGATGCGTGGCAGGCCGACCGCCATGATGATCGCTGCAGCGAACGCGATGGCCGCGACCGTCCAGAATGCATAGCGGCCCGCGGTCACCGGATCCGCCCCCTGGCTGGCGTACCAGGCCGGCGCCTTGGCCAGGACCGTCGACATCAGCACGACGCCGGCGCCCTGCAGCAGGTTGTTGGACCCGGCCCAGCGACCCCGTGTCACCTCCTGCGTGGCATCGACGACGCAGGCGCTCAGCATGAGCGGCGTCGCCGCGATGCCGAGCGCGAACACGATCCGGTAGGTGAACAGGTCCGTCACGCTGGAGACCAGCGGGAAGATCGCGTAGCCCAGTGCCACGCAGAGGAAGCCCGCTACGTAGACCGGCCTGCGGCCGACGCGGTCGGAGAGGGTTCCGACAAAGCCGGCCAGCAGTACCACGATGATTTCCTGGAACGTGGCGAGCGCGCCGGTGATCGTGCCCTGCTGCGCCTTGGGGATGTGCACCATCTCGGTGAGCACGTAGGGCTGCGCAAAGCTCATGAATGCCGCGAGCCCGATCGTGAGCAGCGACGCGCACCACACGGTCAGCGCGTTCGGCAGCGACCATCCCGGCGTGAACCAGAACGGGCCGAGGCGGATCCCGCTGGGATCAGGCTGGAAATTCACCGTGCTGGCTCCTTGCGGCTACCAGAAATGCGTCCAGCGCGAGCTTTCCTGGAAGTACCGGTAGGCATCGCGCTTGTCCTTCGGCACGTATTTCAGGTACAGGCTGGGGTCGTAGCGCTCCCGGTACTGCTCGAGTACCGGCATGTACAGCCTGAGGTGCAGGTCCGGAATGCGGTGGCGCGCGCGGAATTCGGCGATTGGTATGCGCGCGATTTCCTTCGTCTCGAAGACGCCCGCCCTGCACATCTCTATGCCGCGGGGCGCGTAGATCGCCGAGCGGCCCGGGCCGCCGAAGGAGGTGTCCTCGAAGAATCCCGGGTTGCGACCCTGGGTGCTCACGGAGTTGTTGGCGATCATGGTGTAGACGCTGTTGTGATACGAGGTGAGGCGCATGTCCTCGCTCTCGAAGCCGCCCGTGGCCACGCGGCACACGATCTCGGCGCCCTTCATGGCCATGCAGCGGAACAGCTCGGGCTCGAATTGCACGGCGGACATCGCGATGTTGCCGATGTCGGTGCGCTCGACCGGAATCACCGCGTCCTGGCCGTACATCTCCACGAAACGATCGAGCACGTCGTAGATGACGGAGGTGTACTGCTCGGAGCCGGGGAACATGCCGCGGACGTTGCGTTGCTTCCAGTGCTTCACGACGCTGCCGTCCGGCTTCACCATCACCATCAGGTGCAGGATGTGGCCGGGCCAGTCCTTCTCGTCGCGCGCGTAGGTTCCGAAGACGATGTAGCAGTTGTACTGCTTCGCCTTCTTCACGACTTCCTCGATCTCAGGACCCGGCACTTCGATGGCGATGCGGTGGTGCTGATCGCGCGTCCACTCGGAGAAGCCCGTGATCGGAAACTCGTGGAACAACAGCAGGTCGCTGCGGCCGCCGTAGCCCTGCGCGATATCGATGCACTCGAGGAAGTAGTCGAGGTTGCGCCGCAGGTCTGGCCCTGGGTTTTTGCCGTCCACCCCCTGCACGCGCGTCTGCACGACGGCGGCGGTGATCGCGTCCTGGCGGAGTTTCACCGTCGGGTAGGTGCCGTCGGCGCGCACCATCGGGTCGTTCGTGCCGGTCATTGTTCTCGTTCTCCGGGGCGAATGGTTGTCGGTATCATACCGGCGCGAGACGGTTACTTTCTCCATCTGCGGCCACTGGAAGGTCAGGATGTTCAATTTCACCCGCTACCAGTGGACCGTGCTGCTGGCTGCCTGGCTCGGCTGGGGCTTCGACGTCTTCGATGGCCTGCTCTTCAATTACGTTGCGCCGAACGCCGTGCCGACCCTGCTCGGTCTCGAGATCGGCTCGCCGGAGGCCAGGCAGGCGACGCTCTACTGGACCGGTGTGCTGACTTCCATCCTGCTGCTCGGCTGGGCCGCCGGCGGCGTGATCTTCGGCCTGGTGTGCGACCGCATCGGGCGCACCCGCACGCTGCTCATCACCATGCTCCTCTACGCGGTCGGCACCGCAGCCTGTGCCTTTGCCCCGAACATGGCCTGGCTGGTCGTGTTCCGGATCATCGCCTCGCTCGGCATCGGCGGCGAATGGGCGGCCGGCGCG
Source organism: Gammaproteobacteria bacterium (assembly GCA_016874095.1). Taxonomy (GTDB): domain Bacteria; phylum Pseudomonadota; class Gammaproteobacteria; order Steroidobacterales; genus QUBU01. The sequence continues at coordinate 25,955 of VGVH01000016.1, forward strand.
GCGATGGTGGCCGAGACCGTGCCCGAGGAGAAACGCGTGGAGGCCGGCGCCTTGCTCTATACGGCCGCGCCGATGGGACTTTTCCTCGCGACGTTCGTCAACCTGCAGGTGGCCGGCAACTGGTTCGCGGACCAGCCGGAGGTCTCCTGGCGTTACGTCTTCCTGTTCGGCCTGCTGCCGGCTGGTGCGGCCTTCCTCGTGCGGCTGTTCGTGCGCGAGCCCGAGCGATGGAAGAACGAGGCAGCCGCTGCGCAGGCGCGCATCAGCGATCTCTTTACGCCTGACATCCGCGCGTACACGCTGTCAGGTTTCCTGATGGCCCTGGTCGCGCTGCTCACCTGGTGGAGCTGCAATGCTTTCCTGCCGGTGATCTCCAGCGGACTCGCGCGCGAGGCTGCCGTAGTGCAGGGACTGAGCGAGGCCGCAACGCTCGTGATGGTGGAGCAATGGAAGACGCTCGCGACCAGCTGGTTCAACCTCGGCGGCCTGATCGGCACGCTGCTCACGATTCCGGCGGCCAAGTACCTCGGCCGCAAGGCCATGTTCAGCATCTACTGGGTCGCATCCGCGGCGGCGATTCTCGCTGCCTTCGGCATCGACTGGTCGCCCGAGGTGCGCCTGTACCTGTACTTCGCGATCGGGCTCTCGGTGTTCGGCGTGTTCGGCAGCTTCACCTACTACCTGCCGGAGCTCTTCCCGACGCGCCTGCGCGCGACGGGATCGGGGTTCTGCTACAACATCGGGCGCGTCTTCGCAGCGGCGGGGCCGTTCATCGTCGGTTCGATTGCCGCGCAGGGCATCGATGCCGCCACCAGCGTGCTGTTCTTCGTCGGCTTCATACCGCTCGCCGGTCTCGCCTTCATGCCGTGGGTCATCGAGACCCGCGGCCGCACGCTCAGCTGACCCGGGGCATTGCGCAACTGCTGCGTCACGGGTTGGTCACGTGAGATACCTGCTGCCATTCGCCCTGCTGCTCGCCGGCTGCGCCGCCAGCGCGCCGGGCCCGGGCCCGGTCTTCCGCGACTGCAACGACTGCCCCGACATGGTCGTCGTTCCCGCCGGGCGTTTCGCCATGGGCGCGGAAGCTGGCGAGGAGGGGAGCCCCGAGGGGCCGGTGCGCAACGTGACGATCAGCCGCCCGTTCGCGCTCGGCCGCTACGAGATCACGCAGCGACAGTTCGCCGCATTCATTGCCGACACCGGCTACCTCATGCGCGGCGGCTGCGAGATCCCGGAGGGCGGCGAGTGGCGCCGTCCCGCCGACGCCGACTGGACCAACCCGGGCTACGGCCGCGTGCCCTTCGAGGACGAACCAGCCGCCTGCATCTCGTGGCTCGACGCCGACGCCTACGTGCGCTGGCTGGCGGATCGTACGGGCTTGCCCTATCGCCTGCCGACCGAAGCGGAGTGGGAGTACGCGGCGCGCTCCGGCGCAGCGGGCGAGTACTGGTGGGGCGCGATGGACGCCGCTTGCCGCCACGCCAACGTGCACGACGAGGCTGGCGCCGCCGCCCACGCGTCTGGCCGGGAACCCTTTCCATGCAACGACGGGTTTGCGCAGGCAGCACCCGTCGGGTCGTTTGCCGCCAATGCCTGGGGCCTGCACGACATGAGCGGCAATGTCTGGGAGTGGACGGCCGACTGCTACGTCGCTCCGTATCCCTCGGCACCGGTCGATGGCGACGCCGTCACCGCGGAAGCCTGCGAGAAACGCGCGGTCCGCGGCGGCGGCTGGATCACGGGTCCCGGCCTCCAGCGCCTCAGTTTCCGCGGCCGGTACACGCCGGAGACACTGATTTCCCACTTCGGCCTGCGCGTCGCGCGCGACTTATGAAAAGACCGGCGGTTCCGGCGCGTGGCCTATGCGGCAGGTCGGTGCGATAATCGCGGCATGGCTGTTCGTGCAGATGCCCTGAAGTCCGCCCCGCCGCCGCGCATCCGCACGGGTGCCGAGTACATCGAATCGCTGCGCGACCGCGGCCTGCGGGTATTCCTCTTCGGTGAAGCGGTGGCGGAGCCGGTCGATCACCCGATCATCCGCCCGTCCATCAACGCGGTGGCCGAGACCTACGATCTCGCGGAACGCCATCCCGAGCTGGCGACGGCCGTTTCGCCCTATACCGGCGAGCGCGTCAACCGCTTCCTGCACATCGCCACTTCGCCTGCCGACCTGGTCATGCAGAACAAGATGCAGCGCCGCCTGGGCCAGCTCACCGGCACCTGCTTCCAGCGCTGTGTCGGCATGGACGCGTTCAACTCACTCCATTCCGTCACGTTCGAGATGGACGAGCGCCACGGCACCGCCTACCACAAGCGGTTCGTCGACTTCCTGACGCGCATGCAGCGCGCCAACTACGTCGTCGGTGGCGCCATGACCGACGTGAAGGGCGATCGCGGCAAGGCGCCGCACGAGCAGGCGGATCCGGATCTGTTCGTGCACGTGGTCCGCCGCGACGACAAGGGCGTCTACATCCGCGGCGCCAAGGCGCACCAGACCGGTTGCCTCAACTCGCACTGGCTGGTGGTGATGCCGACGATGCGGCTCGGCCCGAAGGACCGCGACTACGCCATCGTCGGCGCCATTCCTGTCGATGCGCCGGGCATCACCTATATCTACGGCCGCCAGAGCTGCGACACGCGCGCGCTCGACGGCGACATCGACGCCGGCAACCGCCGCTATGCCGGCCAGGAAGCCATGATCGTCTTCGACGACGTGTTCATTCCCTTCGACCACGTGTTCATGGACGGCGAACACGATTTCGCGGGGATGCTGGTCGAGCGCTTCACCTGCTACCACCGCCGCAGCTACGTCTGCAAAACGGGCGTGGGCGACGTGCTGATCGGCGCAGCGGCCACCGTCGCCGACTACAACGGCGTGGAAAAGGCGGGCCACATCCGCGACAAGCTCGTGGAGATGACGCACCTCAACGAAACCATCTACGGCACCGGCGTCGCCGCGAGCTGGCAGTCGACGCCGATGAAGTCGGGCGTGTTCCTGTCCGACGACATGCTGTCGAACGTGTGCAAGCACCACGTGACGAAAATGCCCTACGAGATCGGCCGCCTTGCGCAGGATCTCGCCGGGGGCCTGATGGTGACGATGCCCTCGGAGCAGGAACTCGCGAGCGGGGAGGTCGGCGACCTGATCCGCAAGTACCTGAAGGGCCGCGCCGAGGTGCCGGTCGAGGATCGCATGCGCATCATGCGGCTGATCGAGAACATGACCATGGGCCGCAATGCCGTCGGTTACCTCACCGAGTCCATGCATGGCGCCGGGTCGCCGCAGGCGCAGCGCATCCAGATCGGCCGGTCGATGCAGGTCGAGTTCAAGAAGTCCCTGGCGCGCACGCTGGCAGGGATTTCGCCCGAGTCCGCCGAGGAGCCGTCGGGCGATCCGGCCGACTACATGACACGCGTCTTCGAGCCGGTGAAGAAGCCCGATGCCTGAAGGGGCTCCTGCCGTGCAGGTCGCCGCGGTCGATGTGGTGAACCCCCGCACGGGCCAGGTCGACTACCGCTTCATACCCCCGAGTGCGGACCAACTCGCCGCGCGCGCCGGGGAATTGCGCAAAGCCCAGGCAGGCTGGCGGGCCGCGGGACTCGCGGCGCGCTGCGCCGCCATGCGCCGTTTCGCCACGGCGCTGGAAAGCCAGCGCGATGCGATCGTCGCCGCCCTGGCGATCGACACGGGTCGCACCCACATTGCGGCGGGCGAACTCGCATCGGCGGCGAACAACATCCGCCGCTGGTGCGATCGTGCGCCGGCCATCGTGGAGCCTCCCCAATTCGACTCGAAGATGGTGCCGTCGCTGACCATCGGCCACCAGCTCGTGCCGTATTCGCTCGTCGGCGTCATCAGCCCGTGGAATTTTCCGCTGGCGCTGTCGCTGATCGACGCCGTGCCGGCACTGATTGCCGGTTGCGCGGTGCTCATCAAGCCGAGCGAAGTGACGCCGCGCTTCGCCGTGCCTTTTCGCGAGGCGATTCGCTCCGTGCCGGAGCTTTCGGCGGTGTTCGACATCATCGCCGGCGGTCGCGACACCGGCGCGCAGCTCATCCCGCTGGTCGATGCAATCTGCTTCACGGGCAGTGTTGCGACCGGCCGCAAGGTCGGCGTGGCCGCAGCGGAGCACTTCATCCCGGCATTCCTCGAGCTGGGCGGCAAGGATCCCGCCGTCGTGCTGCCGGGCGCCGACCTCGAACAGGCGAGCGACGGCATCCTGCGCTCGTCCTGTCTCGCGACCGGCCAGGCCTGCCTCGCGATCGAGCGCGTGTACGTGCACGAATCAGACCACGACCGGTTGGTGGACCTGCTGGTCGAGAAATCGAAGCGCGTGCGCTTCAATCATCCAGACATCGACAGCGGCGACATCGGCCCGATGATCTTCGGCAGGCAGGCGGACATCATCGACGCACACCTAGACGATGCCGTCGCCAGGGGAGCAGTCATCCGCTGCGGCGGCAAGAGCCAGAACCTCGGCGGCGGGCGCTACGTCCCGGCGACCGTGGTGACGAACGTCAACCACGACATGAAGCTCATGACCGACGAGACCTTCGGCCCGATCACGCCAGTCATGAAGTACCGCAGCGTGGAGGAGGCCGTCGCGCTCGCCAATGACACGATCTACGGCCTGTCGGGCGCCGTCTTTGCCCGCACCCTGGAGGAGGCGCGCGCGGTTGCCGAGCGCATCAACGCCGGCGGCATGAGCCTGAACGACGCCGGCCTGACCCGCGAGACCTACGAGGCCGAGAAGCACTCCTTCGGCTGTTCCGGCACCGGCGGTTCCCGCCACGGCGACGCGGGTCTCACCCGATTCTTCCGCAAGAAGGCGCTGCTCGGCCAGCGTGGCGCACCGGCCAGGCTGGTGTAATTACGGGCTACAATCCCGCCATCGGCCTGGCGGAGGTGCGGCTCATGCCCTGGTGGGGTTGGTTGGTGATCGGCGCGATATTCCTCGTCGCCGAACTGTTCATCGTCGAGGCGGAGTTCTTCCTCGTATTCCTTGGCGTGTCCGCGCTGCTGACAGGTCTCGCCGTGTTCGGCATTCCGGCCATGCCGGTCTGGGTCCAGTGGATCGTCTTCGCCGTCGTGTCGCTGGTGTCGATGGTGTTCTTCCGCAAGCGCGTCTACGGCAGGTTGGGCAAGGCTGTCCCGGACCGGCCGCAGGACATGGTGGGCGACCTGATCGAGGTGCCGCAGGCGCTGGCGCCCGGCGGGACCTGCCGCATCGAGTACCGCGGTACCACCTGGACCGCGCGCAACGACGGCGCTGCAGCGATTCCTGCCGGCGCGAAAGCGCGTGTCATCGGCACCCAGGGCATCACCTTGCAGGTTTCGGCCGCCTGAGGCGGCGATACGAGAACAACAAAGGAGTCGGTCATGACGGGAGTCCTGTTCTGGTCCATCGTGTTTGCATTGCTCGCGGTCGTCATCCTCGTGAAGACGGCCGTGGTCGTGCCGCAGCAGAGCGCCTACGTCGTGGAGAACCTCGGCAAGTACAGCCGCACGCTGCAGGCCGGCTTCCACATCCTGATCCCGTTCGTCGAGACGATCGCCTACCGGCACAGCCTGAAGGAGAACGCGATCGACATTCCCGAGCAGACCTGCATCACCAAGGACAACGTGCAGGTCGGCGTCGACGGCGTGCTGTACCTGCAGGTGCTCGACCCGCAGCGGGCCTCCTACGGCATCGCGAACTTCGTGTTCGCGATCGTGCAGCTGGCGCAGACCACGCTACGCAGCGAGATCGGCAAGATCGAGCTCGACCGCACCTTCGAGGAGCGCGGCGCCATCAATTCGAACGTGGTAAACGAGCTCGACAAGGCCTCGGAGCCCTGGGGCGTGAAGGTGCTGCGTTACGAAATCAAGAACATCGTGCCGCCGGGCGACGTGCTCTCCGCGATGGAGAAACAGATGCGCGCCGAGCGGGAGAAGCGCGCCATCGTGCTCACCTCCGAGGGCGAGCGCGACGCCAAGATCAACCAGGCGGAAGGCGAGAAGCAGCAGGTCATCAAGCAGTCCGAAGCCAACAAGCAGCAGCAGATCAACGAAGCCGAGGGCGAGGCCCAGGCGATCCTTGCGGTCGCCAACGCCACCGCCGAGGGTCTGCGCAAGGTGGCTCTCGCGCTGCGCGAGCAGGGCGGCCACGAGGCCATGCAGCTGCGGATCGCCGAGGCCTACGTCGCCCAGTTCGGCAACATAGCCAAGCAGGGCAACACGCTGGTCGTGCCGGCCAACATCGGCGACCTGGCGGCCATGATCAGCCTCGCGACGAACATCGCGAAGCAGCCCCAGCCAGCCGGCCGCCCATGACCGGCGCTTCGACACCGGGCATAGCCCGCCGCGAGCGGCTGGAAGACTGGCGACCGGGCTGAGTTCACGGCCCGCCGTCGCGAATTCGGCAACCGGTCACAGCCGGTCCCGCACCGGCCATCTAGAGTGCACCTAGGGCGCGACCTGCGTGTCGCAGTGACGGGGACTTTCGATGGCCGTGAGGGACGACCGGCAGGTCGCCGGCGATATCGCCAGGGCGGGCGAGCGCGCCAAGGTCGTGCGGGTCGATCCGCGCATCGCCGTCGGCGGCGGGCGGCAGGTCAGTGCAGCCGAGATCGTGATGGGTCTCGCCCGTGAGCTGAACTCGGACAACATCGAGCTGCCCGGGTTTCCGGACATCGTCGCCCGCCTCCAGCGGGTGCTCGCCGACGAAAAATCCTCGGCGAAGGAAGTGGTGAAGCTGGTCGCGAGCGAGCCGTCCCTGGCCGCCTGCCTGCTGCAGCTGGCCAACTCCGCCGCGTTCAACAAGACCGGCCGCGAGGTCAGCGATCTCAAGGCCGCCATCAACAACCTCGGTTTCAACATCGTGCGCAGCCAGGCTGCTTCCTTTGCCATGAAGCAGATGGAGAAGCAGGAGTGGCTCAAGCCGATCCGGCCGGCGCTGGCCGATATCTGGAAGACTTCCAACGGTGTCGCCGCGTTGAGCTTCGCCGTCGCCCGCAAGGTGCCGGGCGTGCAGCCCGACGAGTGTATGTCCGCCGGGCTGTTCCACCTGATCGGCAAGCTCTACCTGTTCGCCCGCGCCCGCCAGGAGAGCATCGACCCGGCGGCCATCACGGACTGGGAAAAGGCGCTGAACGAGTGGCACACGACGATCGCCCGCACGATCCTCGACCACTGGTCCATCCCGACCCGCGTCGCCGAAGCCGTGGAGAACCAGAACGCGATCTTCGATGCCGACGCCAGTGATCTCAGCCTGATCACCCGCATCCTCTGCGGCGCCAAGCTGCATTTCCGCATCCGCAAGCACCGCGCCGCGCCGGAGCCCGACGCCGAGGCGGCCCTCGCGAAGATCCAGCTGAACGGGCAGTCCTTCGACGACATCGTCAAGGCGGCGCAGGCGGACATGGAAGCCGCGAAAGCCGCGCTCGGCTGAGCGCCGTTCAGGCCAGCCCGGCCAATTGCGCTGCCAGCTGCCCGCACCGGGCAGGGTCGCTGTCGAGCACGGTGGCGTGACCGAGCTTGCGGCCCGGCCGGGGTGCCTTGCCGTAGGCGTGCAATCGGGCCCCGGGTAGCCGCAGGACCTCGGCTGCATCGGGCATCTGCCCGACGAAATTCACCATTGCCGCACAGCCGGTCGGCGCCGTCGAACCGAGCGGCATGCCCAGCACCGCGCGCAGGTGATTTTCGAACTGGCTGGTCTCGGCGCCCTCGATCGACCAGTGGCCCGAGTTGTGCACCCGTGGGGCAAACTCGTTGACGAGCAGCTCGCCGTCGACGTCGAAGAACTCTATGGCGAGCACGCCCACGTAGCCGAGCTTCTCCATGAGTCGCGTGGCGACGGCTTCGGCCGGCGCCTGCAGGGGGTCTCCCGGCCTGCTCACCGCGATATGGAGGATGCCGTCGCGGTGCGTGTTCTCGCTCAGCGGGTAGAACGCGAGTGCCCCGTCGAGTCCTCGCACGGCGATGATGGACACTTCGCGACGGAACGGAACCATCGCCTCGAGGATGCAGGGCACGCTGCCCGCTGCCCGCCAGGCCGAGGCAAGTTCACCGGCATCGCCAATCCGCCGCTGCCCCTTGCCGTCGTAGCCGGAATGGCGGGTCTTGAGGATGGCCGGCGCACCGACCGCTCGTGCGGCACTGTCGGCATCGGATGGCTGGGCGATGGCGGCGAACTCCGCCGTCCGGCTGCCCAACGCCCGAAACAGATTCTTCTCGGCGAGGCGGTCGGCCGAAACACGCAGCGCCTCGGCTGAGGGGCGTACCGTTACACGTGGCGCAAGCCGCTCGAGGCTCGCCGGCGGCACGTTCTCGAACTCGAAGGTGACAACATCGCTGGCTGCGGCCAGCGCGTCGAGTGCGCCCGGGTCGTCCCAGGCCGCGCAGATGTGCTTCGCAACCTGCCCCGCGCAGGCATCGGGCGCGGGGTCCAGGCAGGTGGTTGCGACCCCGATCCGTTCTCCCGCGATTGCCAGCATGCGTGCCAGCTGGCCGCCGCCGAGCACGCCGACTCTCAAGTCGCGGGCTCCCGGGGGTCAGTTCGGGCCAGCACGGCCTCGGTCTGCTGTTGACGGTGTGCGCGAACGGCTTCGCGGATCTGCGGGTCCGTCGTGCCGAGGATGCTGGCGGCGAGCAGCGCCGCATTGACGGCGCCGGCGGTGCCGATGGCCAGCGTGCCGACCGGCACGCCGGCCGGCATCTGCATGATCGACAGCAGCGAGTCGACGCCGTTGAGCGTCTTCGACTGCACCGGCACGCCGAGTACGGGCAGGGTGGTCTTGGCAGCGGTCATGCCGGGCAGGTGGGCAGCTCCACCCGCGCCCGCGATGATGACGCGCAGGCCCCGCCGCTCGGCAGATTCCGCGTACTCGAACAGGAGGTCCGGCGTGCGATGCGCGGAGACCACCTGCACCTCGTGCGGCACGCCCAGTTTGGTGAGCGTGTCCGCCGCGTGGCGCAGGGTGTCCCAGTCCGAGGCCGAGCCCATGATGACGCCGACCAGCGGGGCCGGCGTCGTCATCGGGCAGCGCTTCCTGCGTGAGGGCTTTTCGCCGCCGACAGGCTGGCCGTGCAGGAGTCGTACCTGCACGTCGTCCTGGTAGGCGGGGTATTGGAAATCCGGTGGGCCATGCGGGTGGTTGTGACCGTCAGATGACACTCAATTATAGAGCAACGGGCGCATGCGGTAGAGCGCAGCGGCGGCACGTCGTCGCGCCGGAGAGCAGGATCGACCCGACGACGGCCGAGCAGCTAGCGCGCCGTGCAGGCGCGCGGCATCCCGGCGATGAGCGCGCGGGTGCTCTCGAACTGCGCGATCTGTTTCTCGGTGGGCTTGCGCCCCTCGGGCAGGAACACGTGGAAGGCGCTGTTGCCCAGTGCATCGAGGAACGTGACGCCGCGCATCGGGCCTTCGCGGCCCTGCATCGTCACGGCGTAGATCGCGCCGATGAGGTCCGGCCTCAGGTGACCGCCGAGGCCGGGTCCGTCCTGTTTCAGGTTGTAGTTCTGGCTGACCTTCGAGGGCTCACCGCCGGGGATGCGCCCGTAGATCTCGAACACCTGGCCGGCCTTGAGCACGAGCGTCAGCGATTCGTCCCAGTTGCGCAGGGACTCCCAGATCGGCAGGAAGCCGGCGCCGGTGGTGCCGACGGCCTTTTCTGCCGGCAGCGCACTCAGCACAATGGTTTCCGGCACGCCGAGTTTCGCCGCGGCCATGAACGGCGGCGGTGCGGGTGACTGCGCGTATAGCTCGGTGACGGCTTTTGCCTGCTCGGGCGTGGCGCAGAGCGACGGGGCATCGGCTGCCCGCGCGGCGGGCAGCGCGAGGCAGACGGTCAGGACGAGGGACGCGGGCAGGTGATGGTTCATGCGCATGTCCTCGCAGGTACCTGGGGGCGGGCTGGTGCCCGCCGCCGCGCGCTGCGGCGGGACCGCGCGGGCAGTCTACGTCGCCGGCACCGCGTCGCCCAGCGGGACCCGATGCTAGGATCGCCGGGCGCGGGCCGTACCATCCTGCGGGAGCACAAGCCTATGAAACGACGCGATGCGTTGAAAGCACTGGCCACCGGGGCGGCGGCCGGCGGCAGCCTGGCTGCGGCGGCCGGGGCCGCCGACATCACCGCCGAAATCGAGGCCCTGCTGCGCGAAACCGAGCGCATCTGGAACTCCCAGGATACGGCGCGCCTGCGCGAGCTGTGGGACGGCGACGATCCGCAGCCGTTCTACCTCGCCGCCGAGCAGGACGACTGGTTCGTCGGCTGGGACGCGATCAACGGTTATCTGGCGCCTCCGGGGAGCAAGGTGACGGAGGCCATCCGCGTGAAGTTCTACGGGATCCGCGCGCGATTGCTGGCCCCGGATCTCGCGTATGCAGCCTACTGGATGCGCACCGAGATGAAGATCGTGTTCGCGCCCAAGCCCTTTGGTTCAGACAACCGTGTGAGCGCCGTATTCCGGCGCGCAGCGGCGGGGTGGCGCTACGTGTGCTACGCGGAGGGCTTCCAGTCCCCGACGCTTTATATGCAGAAGCTCATCGAAAAGAATGTTTCACCGGACTACGCTGAGTTCTACCAGCGCATGAAGCAGGCGGCTCCATGAGCGGCGCGCACAGGGTCAGATCGGCCAGGTAGTCGTTCCGCCGAGGCCGGCCTCAGCGCAAGGTCGTGGCGAGCGCAGTGCGAGTCGCCCGGAACGCCCTCAGACCGCGCTCTGCACGCACGCGCTCGGCAAGAAAAATCTTGAGCAGCGACTGGTAGGGCACATCGCGCTCGTTCGCCAGCGCCTTCAGTTCCTCCAGCAGGGCCTCGGGCAGCCGCAGCGAAATCGTCCGCGTCGAAGCGCGCAGATTCGGGAAGCGCGTCCACTGCGCCTGCGACCAGTCGACTCGCCCGACTGTATCGTGCTGCTGCCACCAGGCACGCTCGGCGGCCTCGCTACGGAATCGCGCTGGAGTCTTTGCGTGCTTCTTCATGGATTCGCCTTTCGCGCCGGCTCATGTCGCGGGCGGAAATGATGCGGATGCGTTGGCCTCGGAGTGTGAACACGGCCATGAGCTGGCGGCCGCGGGCTTAACCCGGCCGGACGGGCCTGTTACGCTTAAGCGCAGGAACCTGGGGGTGGGACATGCGACATCGGTTGGGCTGGCTGTTCGCGCTCGCTTTTGCGCTGGTTGCTTCGGTGGCTTTCGGGCGCGACGAGGCGCCGCACGAGGTCGCAGGCGATCTCACGCTCAGCGCGCACGAGCTGACGCGGTTCCTGCACGTCGTATTGCTGGTGTTCTGGATGGGTCCGGAAATCGGCATCATGGTGGCCGGCCACCATGCCGTCGACACGTCGCTGTCGGCCGCGCAACGCGCCGGTGCCGCGCGACTCATGCAGTACTACGACATCATGCCGCGCGTGTGCATGAGCCTCATGCTCACCGTCGGCGGGGTGCTCAGCGAGCAGGTCGGTCTCGAGCACCCCTGGTGGCAGATGGCGGGCATCTGGCTGCTCGGTCCGGTGTGGCTGGCGCTGACGCTGTGGGCCTACTTCACCGCCAGCGACGGTGCTGCGGGCCTCGCGGATCGGCTCGAGACCGCGTTGCGCATCGTGCTGATCGTGGCTGTCCCGGTGTCGGTCGCCTGGTCGATTTCCACCGATCGGCTGGCAGCGGCGCCCTACGTCGGCGGCAAGCTGATCCTGTTCGCGGCGGTGTTGCTGCTCGGACTGCTCGCGCGCCGCGCCTGGGGCCCGTTCCGCGCCGCCGCGAAGGAGCTGCTCGCGAGTGGCGCGTCCGCTGAACTCGACGCGCGCATGACGGGCAGCTTCCGCAGCGGCCGACTCTACGTCTACCTGATGTGGGTGGCGCTGCTCGTGGCGGCGCTGATGGGCATCGTCAAGGCGGGTGCGCCGGACGCCGGCTGAACGGGTTGGCCTGCAGCCGGTGCAGCAACCAGCCGAGGCCGAGCGCCAGCAGCGGATCCGTGACTTCGGCAATCCGCCCGGGCAGCCAGCGCTGGGCGAACTCCAGCAGCGCAAGCAACGGCACGACCAGCAGCGTCGCGGCCAGCGGCGCCAGTCCCGCCTCCGCGAGCAGCCACAGCAGCGCGCCGTAGAGAAACGCCTTCTCGACCAGGGCGAGGATATTCGTCTCGAGCGAGTCGGTCAGCGATCCGGCGAAGGGCAGCCAGCCGAAGGGTGACGCGTTCGACGTCATGACGAACGGATCGAGGCCGAGCACCACCACCGTCACCATCGCGAGCAGCGCAAGGCCGCGCGCAAGCTGTCGCTGTGCCGTTCGCTGCAGCAGCGCAACGCCGAGCGGCAGGATCGCGAAGGCGACGAATTCCGGCGGCCGCAGGACGCGGCCGACGATGACGACCTGCCCCGCGATCGTTGCGCCGACCAGGAGCGCGAGCAGCAGGTGTCGCGTCGGGGCAGCTGCCGCGATCCGCAGCGCCAGGGCGACGGTCAGCCAGCCGACCGTGTAGCGCAGGGTCGACGGCCAGCCGAAGTCCTGCCAGAGGAGCAGCGGCTTGATCGCATCCTTCCACTTCTGCCAGTCGATCGTCGGCACGAAGGGCGACAGCCGGCTCGCAAGCCACAGCAGCACCAGCCCGACCGGTGCAGTCAGCCGGGGCGGAACCCGCAGGCCGGGCAGCCGCCAGGCGAGACCGGCAGCGGCGCCGCCGACAGCGCTCAAGCCGTTGAGCAGGACATCCGTGCCGCTCGAGACGCGTGCCGGCAGGTAGCCCTGCAGGCCTTCGACCAGCATCGCCAGCGCGAGCCCCGCGATGGCTGCGCTTTCCAGCGGCCGGCTGACGGAGCGCCAGGCGTATCCGCTAGCGATGCAGAAGCCGAGCGGCGCGTACAGCAGCAGATTGGCGAGGAGGTCGCCGCGGGACGGACGCTTCAGTGCGAAGACCTCACCGAGGCCGACGGTGCCGGAACTGCTGAAATCGAAGGGATAAAGAGAGCCGTAGAGGATCAGCGCGACGCTGACGGCCAGCAGGCGACGGGCAAGGCGGCTGCCGGGATGCGGGTCGCTGACCATGGGGCGACTTTACCGAAATGTGAACCCGCGTTGGACTCGGGCGGGGGAAGCGGGTAGAGTGCGCGCGCCGTCGAGGCACGTGCGCGGTCAGCGCCGCCCCGGCACGCAGTCCGTCCGATCCTTCATCTGACGCGCTTCGGACCTTTCGACCCCTACGCTTGTGACCGCACCGGCAATTGGCCGGACAAGCGGCTTTTCCAGGAATACTTTCTTACATGACCTTTTCCGAATTCGGGCTCCTGCCCGAGATCCTCCGTGCTGTTTCCGACAAGGGCTATGACACGCCCACGCCGATCCAGTCCCGTTCGATTCCCGCCGTGCTCGCCGGCCAAGACGTGCTGGCGGGCGCCCAGACGGGCACCGGCAAGACGGCTGGCTTCGTGCTCCCGATCCTGCAGCGCCTCAATGGCGGCCCGGCATCGCGCCCGCCGCGCGCCCTGGTGTTGACGCCGACGCGCGAGCTCGCCGCACAAATCGCCGACAGCGCCCGCGCCTACGGCAAGTACCTGCGCCTGCGCACCGCCGTGGTCTTCGGCGGCGTCGGCATCAATCCGCAGATCGATACGCTTCGGCGCGGCTGCGACATCCTCGTCGCCACCCCGGGGCGTCTGCTGGACCTCGCCGGCCAGGGCGTGCTCGACCTGCGCGCCGTCGAGACCTTCGTGCTCGACGAGGCCGACCGCATGCTCGACATGGGCTTCATCCACGACATCAAGCGGGTCCTTAAGCTCCTGCCGCCGACCCGCCAGAACCTGATGTTCTCGGCCACCTACAGCGAGGACATCCGCGCGCTCGCCGCGCGCTTCCTCCGCGATCCGCAGCTGATCGAAGTGGCGCCGCGCAATGCCACGGCGGATCGCGTCGAGCAGTGGGCCTACAAGGTGGTCAAGGACCACAAGCGCCACCTGCTCGTGCACCTGGTCACCGCGAACGGCTGGGAGCAGCTGTTGGTGTTCACGCGCACGAAGCACGGCGCGAACCGCCTTGCCGAGCACCTGCTGCGTTCAGGCATCGAGGCGGCGGCCATCCACGGCAACAAGAGCCAGTCGGCGCGGGTGAAGGCGCTCGAGGACTTCAAGCGCGGGCGCATCACCGCGCTGGTGGCGACGGAAGTCGCCGCGCGCGGACTCGACATCAAGGAACTGCCGATGGTGGTGAACTACGAACTGCCGAACGTGCCCGAGGACTACGTCCACCGCATCGGTCGCACGGCGCGCGCAGGCCATGCCGGCCAGGCGGTGTCGCTCGTCGCCCAGGACGAGGCGCCGCTCCTGAAGGACATCGAGCGGCTGCTGCGCCGGCCGATCCGCGTCGAGCCGCTGCCGGACTTCCCGGTGGCGGCAGCCGGGCCACTGGAGCGCGAGCGGCCGCTGCGGCACACTGGCGGGCAGTCCAGCGACCGGAGTCCGTCCGATGAAAACCCGCGCAGCGGTGGCCTACGAGGCCGGCAAGCCCCTGGTCATCGAAGAGGTGGATCTCGAGGGCCCCAAAGCCGGCGAGGTCATGGTGGAAATTCGGGCCACGGGCGTATGCCACACCGATGAATTCACGCGCTCGGGCGCAGACCCCGAGGGCCTGTTCCCGGCCATCTTCGGCCACGAGGGTGCCGGCGTCGTGGTGGATGTCGGCGCCGGGGTGAAGTCGCTGAAGAAGGGCGACCACGTCATCCCGCTCTACACACCCGAATGCCGCGAGTGCAAGTCCTGCACCTCGCACAAGACGAACCTCTGCACCGCGATCCGCGCCACGCAGGGCAAGGGCGTGATGCCGGACGGCAGCAGCCGCTTCTCCCGCGGCGGGAAGATGGTGCACCACTACATGGGGTGCTCCACGTTTTCGAACTACACCGTGCTGCCGGAGATCGCGCTCGCGAAAGTGCGCGAGGACGCGCCGTTCGACAAGATCTGCTACATCGGCTGCGGCGTCACCACCGGCATCGGCGCGGTGATCAACACGGCGAAAGTGGAGGCGGGGGCCAACGCGGTCGTGTTCGGCCTGGGCGGCATCGGCCTGAACGTGATCCAGGGCCTGAAGCTCGTCGGCGCGAACAGGATCATCGGCGTCGACATCAACCCGGGCCGCAAGGCGCTGGCCGAGCAGTTCGGCATGACGCACTTCGTCAACCCGAAGGAAGTGCAGGGCGACCTCGTGCCGTACCTCGTCAACCTCACCGACGGCGGCGCCGACTACAGCTTCGAGTGCGTCGGCAACGTGGATCTCATGCGCCAGGCGCTCGAGTGCTGCCATCGCGGCTGGGGCGAGTCGATCATCATCGGCGTCGCCGGCTCCGGTCAGGAGATCCGCACGCGGCCGTTCCAGCTGGTCACCGGCCGCGTCTGGAAAGGCACGGCCTTCGGCGGCGCGCGCGGCCGCACCGACGTGCCGCGCATCGTCGACTGGTACATGGACGGCAGGATCAACATCGACGATCTCATCACCCACACGCTGCCGCACAAGGACGTGAACAAGGCGTTCGACCTGATGCATTCGGGGGAGTCGATCAGGACGGTGCTGACGTACTGAGTGCGCAACGGGCACGGGCATGCCGCTGTCGCCTGCCGGTGGCAAGCAGCGGCGGCTACACTGGGCGAAGCAGGGCGTTTGAACTTATCCTAGGCCCATGAAAACCCTGTTGCACCTGTTGCCTGTCGCCTGGCTCGCGCTGGGACCCGTCGCGTTGCCGGCCGCCGACCAGCCCGAGCCCGGCAGCACCGAAGCGATCCGCGCGGCGACCACCGACCCGCGCTTCCTGCCGGCGGCCGTGGCCTTGATGCCGGAGTCGGCGACGGTGCCATCGCCGTACGATCACTTCGGCCGCATCGCCGGCGCGCCGGGCGAGATGGTGGACACCGCCCGCGCGCACGGTTACCTGAAGGCACTCGCGGCAGCGTCGCCCCGGACGCGAATCCTGCCGATCGGTCGCAGCGAGCAGGGGCGCGAGATACTGATGATCGCCGTTGCCGACGAGGCGGGTATTCGCGAGCTCGAGCGGCTGCGGGCGGTGAACGCCCGGCTGGCCGATCCGCGGGTGACCTCGCCGGAGGAAGCAGCCCGGCTGGTCGGGGAGTCCCGCCCGTTTTATTTCCTGAATGCCGCCCTGCACGCCGACGAGACCGGCAGCACCGAGGCCATGCTCGAGCTGGCGTACCGGCTCGCGGTGTCGGAGGATGCCGGCATCCGCGCGATCCGCGAACGACTGGTCGTGCTGATCAATCCCGTCTCCAACCCCGACGGTCGCGACCGCGTGGTCGAGTGGTACTACCGCTTCCTCAAGGGCCGTACCGACTACGCGTCCCTGCCACGCCAGTCCCCGCCGTACTGGTCGGACTACGCCTTCGTGGACATCAACCGCGACGGCCACCAGCTCGTCCACGAGTCGGTTCGTGCCGTTCAACGCATGTTCCTCGATTGGCACCCGGTGGTGATCCACGATCTGCACGAGTCGATCCCGTTGCTGCTGACCTGGAACGGCACCGGTCCATGGAGTCCGAACATGAGCCCGGTGACCACCGCCGAGATGCTCGAGATGAGCCTGCATGAAGTGCGGGCGCTTACCGCGCTCGGCATGCCGGGCGTTTCGACGTGGAACTTCGGCGAGGGATTCGGCCAGCACTACACCGACAGCATCGCCAACAACCACAACGCCCTTGGCCGTGGCTACGAGACCTTCGGCAACACCAGTGCCGAAACCCTGCGCCGGCGGCTCGACGCCAGCGAGATCACGCGCGAGTGGTGGCGGCCCGCGCCACCGCCGCCGGAGCTGGCATGGAGCGCGCGTGACAACGCCAACTACACCCAGGCCGGGGTGCTGGCGGCGCTGGACTACAGCGCGCGTCACGCAGGCGACCTGCTGCTGAATTTCTATCGCAAGGGCCATGCCTCCTGGCGGCGCGGCGTCGAGGATTCACCGAAGGCCTTCGTGATACCTCCCGACCAGGGCGATCCGGCGCGCGTTGCCGAGATGGTCACGCGGCTCATGGCGCAGGGCATCGAGGTGGGCCGCGCGCCCGCGCCGTTGCGCCTGGGCGGTCGGCGCTTCCCGGCCGGCAGCTACGTGGTGGCGCTCGATCAGCCTTACCGCAACTACGCCGTCGACCTGCTGGCCCCGCAGCGTTATCCGGTGGAGTCGGGTGTGGAACCCTACGACGACATCTCCTGGGCGCTGCCGGCGCACTATCGGCTGGACGCCATCGCGATCGACGATCGGTCTGCGCAGGATCCGCGCCTCGCTCCGCGTCTCGAGACCCCGCCGGTCGCGCGTGGCCGCCTCAGCGGCAGCGGGCCGGCCTTCCTGCTCGCCGATACCGGGCAGGAGGCGCTGCTCGCGGCCCGCTATCGCCTGGCTGCCTTCGCAGTGGACGTGGCTGCTGCAGGTTTCCGCGCCTCCGGGCGCGACTATCCGGCGGGGTCCTGGATCCTGCCCGCGCAGCCCGGGCTCCGCCAGGCGCTGGAAGCGGTGGCGCGCGAGACCGGCCTCTCGTTCGATGCGGTCGCGCGCTCACCAGACGTCGCCCGCCGCGCGGCGCCGGCGCCGCGCCTCGGGCTCTGGGTGCCCTGGGCCGACACGGATTCCATTGGCTGGATCCGCTACGCACTCGACCGGCGGAAGATCCCCTACACCTACCTGCGCGATGAAGACATCCGCAGCGGCCGGTTCCGCGCCCAAACGGACGTCCTGCTCTATGGCCATGTCGACCTCGAGCTCGCCGAGCAGATCCACGGGCTGCCGAAGCGCTGGGGCCCGATGCCGTGGACACACACCGCCGAGACGCCGAGCCACGGCTTCCCGGTGCCATCCGCGGACATCACCGGCGGCATCGGCTGGACGGGACTCGCGGCGCTGCAATCCTGGATCGAGGAGGGCGGCCTCTTCGTCACGCTCGGCAGCGGCTCCGCGCTGGCGCTCGAGGGCGGCATCGTGCGCGGTGTCCGGCGCAGCGCCGGCGGCGTGCCACGCTCCAGCGATGGCGGCGGCGAGGCGTCCGCGGCAGCGGCGGCGGATGCCATGACGCGCACGCCGGGTTCCCACCTGCGTGTCAGCTTCGCGCAGCCCGGCCACCCGCTCGCCTACGGCCAGCCCAGGGGCAGCAGCGTGTTTCGCCAGAACTTCCCGCTCTACGACACACCGCTCGCGTGGCTGCGCATGGCTTACTGCAGTTCCTGCCTCGACGGGCCAGCCGACGACAGCGGCGTCGTCATGCGCTGGGGCGACGGGGAACTGCCGCTGGTCGTCAGTGGCGGCGCCTGGGGCGAGGCGGGGCTGGTCGGCCGGCCCGCGATCCTCGACCTGCCCGTCGGCCGCGGGCGGGTCCTTGCCTACAATTTCAATCCCCTGCACCGCGACCTCAACCGCGGCGACCACCGGCTGGTCTGGAACGCGGTGCTGAACTGGCAGGCGATCCTGGAGCCGGGTGCCGGGTCGTAGTTTCGTATCACCTCATCCTGGAACCGCTGCGGGGTACGGCCCCCACTGCACCAGGTCGCTGACCTTCAGCTTCACCCTGGGCCAGGTCGGCATATTCGCCGGGGGTTCGGCGGGATATCCGATGCCGACACAGAGGCGAGCGTCGGTCCGGTCCGGCAGGTTGAGCAGCACGCGGATGGCCTCGGGAGAAAACGAAGTCATCGGGCCGGTCAGGCTCGACGATGCCGGATGCCGCAACGGCCCGATACACGCGAACATCGGCCTGTCGCAGCACGCGCGCCTGACGGAGCACCTCGAATGGGAGCGGGTGCGCGGCGGCATGGTCTTCGGCTTCGGCGACAACAGCCTGCTCGCGCCTTTCGTCGGCGCGCAATTCGAGACCTCGCGCTCCGGCGTCCACTGGGACGCGCAGGTGCTGCGGCCGACCGTGCGCGTCGACGACAGGGTGCTGGTGGAGAAGGGCATTGTCGGTGACGGCCTGATACCGCTAGCGTGAGACCGACGAGACCAGGCCGCGCGTAGATAACATAATCTAACGACAGGAGGCCGACCCTGCGGTGCGTGCAGCTTGTGGCCGCTATGACGCAGGAGTAGCGCTGATGCAGCGCACCGGGAGGAATAACACCATGAAGACTCTCGCGCAGATGGTCGTGCTGGCGATCGCCGGCGTCACGGCGAACGACCAGCGCCGAGGTCATCGGCGGCGTCGATTTTCCGCAGGGCAATGCGTCCTTTGCCGACCTGGCCTTCAGTTACACACCTGGCCCTGATCTCGGTGCCGCCTTCAGCTCCTCCGCCAACGCGCTGGGTCCGCCGGACGTGAACTTCATGAACGGGCAGGCCTGCTTCCTCATGCCGAGCACTGCCAACTGCCTGTTCACGTCGCTGGGCGAGGGCGGCGAACTCGCCCGGCACTTCACCGACAACTTCCTTTCGGGCAGCAGCGGCTCCGGCAGCGTGACCGGGGTCGGCGACGGCTTCAATGACCTGTATGTCTTCGAGGTCGGCGTCGCCGAGCCTTCCATCGTGGACATCGGCAACGACGGCATCAACTGGATCAACGTCGCGACCATCGCTGGCGGCGGTGGCTCCAGCATCGGTGTCTTCACCTATGGCTTCGATATCGACGTCTCGGGTTCGGATTCACCGATACCTTCACGTGGGTGCGGATCAGGGATGTCGCGACCGACGTCAACACCAGCCCGGCCGGCGCCGACATCGATGCGGTCGGCGTGATCCACTCATTTGTGCCACTGCCGGGCACCGCCTGGCTGTTGCCGCTGTTCGCGGCTGCAGTCGCCCGCTACACGCACCGCTGCTCCCGCCACAACGTCGGCTAGACGTTGCGCATTGCGCGGCCCGGGGCCGCGAAGCGCGACCGGGGGAGTTATCGGTACCCGGTCAGCCCGCGGATGAACGACGGCAAAGGGCTGCCAGCGCCAGCAGCGACGCGCTGTCTGCGCCCCAGAGTGTGACGCTACGCAGTCCGCCGACGATGTTGGTGCTGTTCGGCTGGAAGCCGCCCGGCGTGGTGGCCGTGTTCAAGCGCGGCAGGCGCAGGCTCCGGAGACTCCCGCGACCGAGTGTCAGGAATCGATCGGAAGTGCTTGGTTTGCCGGTCGTTCGCGTCACTCCCCGAACGCGTACTCCGCACCCAGGTAGAAGTACCGCCCCATCGCTGAAATCGGATACGAGGCGTAGCCGAACTCGGGCTCCTGGTTGAACAGGTTGTTCACGCCCCCGTTGACCTGCAGCCGTTCGTTCACGTCCCAGGCAGCACGGACCTCGTGGTCCCAGCGGGGCTTCACGCGCAGGAAGCGCCGTTCAGCGTAGTCCGGGTCGCCGGCGATTTGCTCGGTGGTGAAGCTGTCCGTCCGGCTGAACCAGTTGACGCCATAGCCGAGCGTCAGGTCGCCGCGGATCCAGCTGGCGTCGAAGGTGGCGGAGTACTCCGGGATGTCCTCCTCGTTCACGTCGGAATCCAGCGACGCACCGGGCACCGCGATGAATTCGAGTTCGTGCAGGTAGTTGCCGACGAACTTCAGCTCGAACTCGCCGAACCGCGTCGGTTCGCTCAGCCAGCGCAACGCGAGGTCCAGGCCGGCGGTGGTGAACCGTGCGACGTTCTCGGGTTGTGCCGTATAGCCGATGATGAAGCCCGTCTCCGGGTCACGGTCTATCGCCGGGCAGTACGGATTGTCGAGCGTGGGCTGGTCGACACAGAGCTCCGCCAGTTCTATCGCCTCCGGGGTGTTGATCGCGTCACGGATCTCGATGTCATACCAGTCGAGGGTCATGCTGAACCCGTCGAAGGATTCCGGCTGCCATACCACGCCGGCCGTCCAGGTTCTCGCCGTCTCCTCGATCAGGTCCGGGTTGCCCCGTTCCAGTCCCTCCGTGAACACGCTCGACTGCGGCGAGTTCGACGGACTGAACGTCTCCGGGTCCACGCCCAGCGCCGTCAGCAGCTGCGCGCAGTTCGCCTCGCGCGTGGCGGTTCCGTTGTTCAGCTCCGCCAGGTCGCAGGGATCGACGACAAAGCCGAAGGCGGTGCTCTCGGGCCGGAAGAGTTCCGCGATGTTGGGAGCACGAACCGCCTGCGACCAGGTGGCGCGCACCCGGAACGACCCGACCGGTGCGTAGACGCCGTCGAGCTTCCAGCTCGTCGAGGATCCGGCGGTGCTGTAGTCGGAGAAGCGCACGGCGGCTCCGAACGAGAGCAGATGGGCCCAGGGCGCATCGGTGATCACCGGCAGGTTCACCTCGGCGAACAGCTCCCTGACGTCGAAGCCCGCGTCCACCGGGAGCTGCGTCTCGGCCCAGGTGAGGCCGTCTATCAGGGACTGCGCGGGCCGCGAACGGCTCTCTTCGTCGCGCCATTCCGCGCCGACTGCGTAGCCGATCGATCCGCCGGGCAGCTCGAGGAACCCGCCCAGGTCGCCCGACAGGGCGGCAGAGAGCACCTGCTGCTGGACGCGGGTGCGGGTCACGGTGTCTTCCATCGCGAAATCGATGGCTGCCGGGTCGCGCACGCCCTCGCCGAAGATGTTGTAGGGCAGGCAGTCCTCGAAGCCCTCGGGTATCGGGTCCTCCAGCAGCACGCGACAGATCGGATCGCCACTCCCCGGATCCGTCACGACATCGACTGCGGCCGCCCACTGTGCTTCCAGCCTGTTATTCACGGAGACGATGCGGCTGCGGGTTTCTCCCCAGGTGTAGTAGACGTCGTACTTCATGCGCTCCGACAGGGTACCGGTGGCACCGACCACGCCACGCAGGGTCTCGCGCGTGATGTCCTCGCCGACGATGCCGAGGTCGTAGTGGTCGCGCGTGACCAGGACGCCATCCGGCGTCTCCGGATCCTCGAAGTACGCCGCGGCGGCCCCAGGCACGATCGCGTCGATGATCGCCTGCGGCATGAACGGATTCTCGGGTGTCTGGAAGAGGTAGAAGTCGAACGTCGGTTGCGACTCGGAGCGGGCAGTGCCACGGGCGTACTTCGCCTCGCCGTAGAGCGTGAGGCGGTTGCTGAGCTCATAGTGCCCGATGAGGTTGACGATGTGCCGATCGAGCTCGGGAAACAGGTCGCCCTGGTAGCCGTTCACGGGGGTGCTGGAGCCGCCCACGGTGTAGCCGCCCGAGTTCTCCAGCAGGAAGCCACGGTCGTAGGGGTCGCCATCGCCCTCGAGGTCGCCGCCGAGGTCGAAATCGACATCGACCGCTCCCATGCGGGCGCTGTCGGCGTAACGCACGTCGTAGTAAGTCACGAGATCGGGCAGATCCGGATCGTCGTCCAGGTCGTCCTGGTTCTGGTAGAGATTGCCGCCAGACTGTTGCAGGTAGCTGCGATCCTGGTCGGAGACGCGGCGCTGGCGAGCGAATTCATATGCCAGCGCGACGTTGCCGCGACCCGCCGCGAAGTTGCGCCCCGCCGTGAACGCGAGGAGGCCGCTCTCGCCATCACGCTCATAGGACGTGCCGCCCTCCGCGCGCAAACGCACGCCCTCGAAGTCGCGCTTCATGCGGAAGTTGACCACGCCCGAGACGCCGTCGGCGCCGTAGATGGCCGAAGCGCCGCCGGTGAGAATGTCCACTGCCTCGATCAGATCCGACGGAATGGCGTTGATGTCGACGGCCGCCGAGCCGGCGAGGCCTGCGACATGGCGTCGCCCGTCCACCAGCACCAGCGTGCGATTCTCGCCGAGATTCCGCAGGTCGAGGAGATTGAGACCCGTCTCGCCGAAGTCGGGCTCCGACCCCCCGGTCAGGTCACCCGTGGTCGAGCCGAGCAGCGTCGGAGAGAGCACCAGCAGTTCGGCGAGGTTCGTCCTGCCCGACTGCGCGATGGTGTCCGCCGAGATCACCGCCACCGGGTTGGCGAAATCGACTTCCGGTCGTGCGATACGCGTGCCGGTGACAACGATCTCGTCGGTGGCTGCCTCCTCTTGCGCCGCGATCGTATTGGCGACGAAGAGCCCGATGAAGAGCACCAGGTGCTCTGGAACCAGTCTTCCCGAAATCACCTTACCCTCCCGCCCATTGCAGCGCCCCCCCAGGTAGCCGTGCAGGTGGGTTCGATTGTAGAAGGCCTCATCGATTTGCGCGAGTTCGGAAAAATCAATGAACAACCGACTTTTCGCGCGTTCCTCGAACGGAGGATCGAGACACTCGCTTATGAGAGTCCTCGTTGCGTGAGGGAAAAAAGCCGCCACGGCCGCGTGCAGGACGGCAGCCGCTTCTGAGTGCGGCAGGAATTTCGAAAGCTGCGGGTCAAAGTGGCCGACGATGTCCTATGCTAATCCGGAGCTGATGTAAAATGGCCCGGTGCCGAAGTCCGGCATATCAGATGCGACTTCGGCCAGGGGCGACGCTCGATGCTATTCATGCTCAGGCCGGCGCAGGCGCGTACTAACAACGGGAAACCGGTCGATGAGCACTGACACCAGCACTGACATTCCGGTTCACTACGGTTATGGCCCTGCGATCGAAGGGCCGTATCTCGACTTGCGCACCGGTCGCGGTAATCAACTCGCGTACGCGCGCATCCAGGGCGATATCGACTTCGGCCGGCAAAAATACTACTGGTTCAAGGGCTCGATCATGGCGAATCGGCCCGGGGAGAAGACACAGGATCTCTTCGGCGCCGAGGGCTTTGGCGTAATACGACTGAAGAAACTGGAAGACGGTCGCATACAGAGAATGGCCAGGCAGATCGGGCTGATTACCGAGCTGCGTTCGCGAAAAGTGTTGAGCCAGTGGCACAACCCCTACAGCGATGAAACCGTCGAGGTCGTGCACGTGGCAATGGAGCCAGTGCACTACATGATCGAAGAGCATTTTCCGCAACCGCCCAGCTACGGAACGCTGAACGACGATCCGCCGCCACGCATACCTTTCGTGCTGCCCTGGTATCAGCACGGCGAATGGCTGGACATGCAATTGAATCTGCACATGGCGTATCCCAATCCGCTGCAGCCGGACCAATGGCCGCGTGAATCGGCCGCAGCGACGGCGATCGCTTCCGAAATGTTTACGCATCATGTCAGGGCCGCGGACATGCAGAATCCGGACATCACTTCGCTGGATTACCAGGGAAGCTGGTACCGGGTGACGCCATGGTTGCCCTGGATGCTCATGGGCCAGCAACCCGGGAACTGCATCTACGCCGCATTCATGGGTACCTGCAGGCAACCCGCCGACGTGCTCAGCAAGCCGGTGATGGACTACGCCGAGAAGCATTATTCCCGCTATTTCGACGCGCCGGAAAGCGTCAACAGCCCGAGTCTCTCCGACCTGCAGCATTACGCGCGGGAGCGCAAACCGGCCCCGGCCAGGTAAGCCTCAGTGCTGACCGGAAGCGCGGCAGGATGAATGACAGAGTTTGCCTCGTTACCGGGGCCACCAGCGGAATCGGTCATGCCGCGGCCCGGGCACTGGTCCGCGAAAAGCTGACCCTGGTCATACACGGGCGCAATGCCGAACGCCTCGAGTCAGCCCGTGCCGCCCTGCGCGGGGCGGGACCAGCGGACGTCCAGACCATTCGGGCGGATTTTGCTTCGCTGGATGAAGTGCGTGAAATGGCCGTTGAATTCAGGCAGAGATTCAACCGGCTGGACATCCTGTTCAACAACGCAGGGCTGCTGACCGACGAGCGCCGTACCGGTATCGATGGCTTCGAATTGACGTTTACCGTCAATCATCTCGCGCCGATGTTGCTGACCTGGTCGCTGTTGCCGTTGCTGCGCAACGCTGCACCCGCGCGCATCCTGTTCAATTCTTCTTCGGCGCTGGGCGATGCCCGGCTCGACATCGATGACCTGCAAGGCGAGCGCTGGCACAGTGGCTGGTCGGCCTACGCGAACACGAAGCTTGCCAACATGCTGATGAGCAGTCTGCTGGCTGAACGACTCGCCGGCGACGGCATCGTCTGCAATTCATTCTGTCCTGGCCTTATCGATACCCGTCTGCTCAAGGACAACAGGGAATTCAGCCCTCGCATGCTCGAACACATAAAGAAGCGTGTCCGCACCCCGGAAGACGGTGCGCTCACGGCTGTGTACCTGGCCACCGCTCCCGAGGCGGCAAAAATCAGCGGCGCGTTTTTTCTGAAGTCGCAGGGGGCCGGCAGGCAGCCTGTGCATATTCACTGGGACCGCGATCTGGCCGTTCGCCTGCGGGAGGAGACTGCCCGGATCCTGAAGCCCTGGCTGGGCGACCAGGCCGGGAGCGCGGCCGATTCCGCCTGAACTGTCCCTCTGTC
>VGVH01000017.1 GCA_016874095.1 Gammaproteobacteria bacterium
GCCGCCGTCTCGCGATAGGGCGGATCCTGAACTCGGGACCGAAAGGACCCGCTTCAGTGGATGCGCCAAATGCAGCGCCATGTGCCACGGCAGCGGGTTTTCGCCGGCTCCGTCGTGGTTGCTGTCGCCGCTGCTGCGCACGGCGCCGACGGCGTCACCGCACCCCTGCCCCGCCGGCTGGCGTCCCCACGGGGATTCGAACCCCGGTTACCGCCGTGAAAGGGCGATGTCCTAGGCCTCTAGACGATGGGGACGTGGATCACAACAGCGCGGCGAGGTCTGGTGGAGCTAGGCGGGATCGAACCGCCGACCTCTTGCATGCCATGCAAGCGCTCTCCCAGCTGAGCTATAGCCCCACGCGGAGGCGGACTCTACGCAAGGCACCCTAGGGTGTCAATCAAGTGGCGGTGATATCGGCGAAAAAAAACAACAGCTTACGCATTACCCGCGGTGATTCGACGAAGCGCCGCATCCAGCCTCTGCAATGAGCGATCCCGGCCGACGAGTTCAAGGGTCACGTCGATGGGCGGCGACACGGTGCCGCCAGTCACCGCGACACGCAGCGGCTGACCGAGCTTCCCGAATCCGAGCCCCTGCTCCGCCGCCACCCGGCTCACAGCATCGTGAATCGCCGCAGGAGTCCACTGAGGCAAGGCAGCCAGCGCGGTCCGCAGGGCAGCCAGCGGTTGTGCAATCGCCGGCTTGAGGTGCTGGGCGACAGCCTTCGCATCCGACAGCGCCGGGTCGTCGAACGCAAAACGGCTGGCTTGCACGATGTCGTCGAGTGTCACCGACCGCTCGCGCCACGCTTCGACCACTCGCTCGAGCGGCGGTCCGTTCGCCGGGTCCACTCCGCGACGTCGCATGTGCTCGCGCAGTGCGAGCGTAACCCTGCCGGTTTCGGCAGTCTTCAGGTACTGCTGATTGAGCCAGTTGAGCTTTTCAGGATCGAACCGGGCGGGAGCGCCATTGACGGTCGATACATCGAACAGGCTGATCATTTCCTCGCGTGAGAAAACTTCCTGATCGCCATGTGCCCAACCGAGACGCACGAGGTAATTGAGCAGCGCCTCCGGCAGAAACCCGCGGTCGCGGTACTCGAGAACGTTCACGGCACCATGGCGTTTGGAAAGCCGCGCGCCATCGGCGCCGAGAATCATGGGCAGGTGCGCATAGACCGGAACGGGCATGCCGATGGCCTTGAGGATGTTGATCTGTCGCGGCGTGTTGGTGAGATGATCATCGCCGCGGATCACGTGCGTGATACCCATGTCGGCGTCGTCCACGACTACGCCGAAATGGAAAGTCGGCATCCCGTCAGATCGAACCAGGATCAGGTCATCGAGTTCCGAATTGCTGAACGTAACATCACCACGCACGAGGTCATGAACCGTGACGCTGCCTTCATGGGGATTACGCAGCCGAAGCACCGGCTCCACGCCGGCGACCGCGGCCTTGCGGTCGCGACAACGGCCGTTGTAGCGCGGATTCTCGCCACGCGCAGTCTGCGCCTGCCGCATGGCCTCGAGTTCCTCGCGGGAACAATAGCAATGGTAGGCGTCGCCCCGCGCAAGCAGGCCCGCCGCCACTTCCGCATAGCGCCCACGCCGCTCTGTCTGTCGGTACGGCCCCTCGTCCCAATCGATCCCCACCCAGCGCAGGCCCACGAGGATCGCCTCGATGGACTCCTCCGTGGAGCGCTCCAGGTCTGTATCCTCGATGCGCAGCACGAAACTGCCGCCGTGGTGACGGGCATAGAGCCAGGAAAACAGGGCCGTGCGCACCCCGCCGATGTGCAGGAAGCCCGTCGGGCTGGGAGCGAATCTGGTTTTGACGGTCATGGCGGCGAGTCCGGCGTGGGGAGCGCGGATTCTACCTGTCACAATGAGCCGATGGCTCCGCCTCGGTCAGATACGCTGCATGCACGGGTGGCCGCGCTGTTTCCACCGGGCGTGATCACCTGTGTCTCGCTCGATCCCGCTGCACTGGCGGACCTCTCTCCCCGGGAAGCGGAGGCCACCCTGCGCTTCGCGACCGCCCGGCTCACCGAGTTCCGCCGCGGCCGCTATTGCGCACGCGAGGCGTTGCGCGGCCTCGCAGTCCCGGAACACGAGGTGCCGGTCGGATCGAACCGCGAACCGCTTTGGCCGGACGGCGTGGTCGGCAGCATCAGCCACACCCGGGGCATGGCCGCTGCGGTAGTTGGGCGTCGCAGCGAATTCGCATCGCTTGGACTCGACATCGAGGATGCCGGCGCGCTGGAGCCGTCCCTCGTGGCGCGCATCTGCCGTGACGACGAACTCGCCCAACTCGATGCGCTTGGCCTCGGCACCGGCGAAGCCGCGCTCCTTGTGTTCAGCATAAAGGAGGCCGCTTACAAGGCGTTATGGCCGGTCATCCGCCACTTCCTCAACTTCCATGACATCGCGACCGTGATCGATACGGCTACGCAGCAGTTTCGAGTGCAGTCGCATGCGCCATACTGCGCCCGGTCAGTGTGCGATGCGATCAGTGGCCGCTACTGGGTCGAAGAGCACTGGCTCGCCGCGGGGGCGACACTGGCACAACCTAGCGCGGCTTCGAAGTACTGACCGCTGCCTGGCCCGTTGCCGCTGGCAAAGCGCCGCGATCCGCCTGTAGACGTTCATCGAAGCTCGGCTGGAATGATTCGCTGCGCGGAACCGCACGATCGCTGGCCCGTCGCGGAGCGTGAGCGTGCCGGCGCTCGAGCCAGGAACGCCGCTCCGGACCGCTGAAATTCGCACAAGTCGCCATCCGACGATCGGTCAACACGCGCCGGTCCGGCTCAGCGCTGCGGCGCCGGCAGATCGGCCAGCCGAGAAGCCGCATCACGCGCCATGCGTGCATGATCATGATGAGATACAGCAGGCCGGCCCCGAGGAATGCCCCGGCAATCACCATATCCGGCCAATCCAGCCAGGTGCTGATCAGTCCGACGGCGACACCGAAAGCGCCGATACCCGCCATGATCGCAACCGTCTGACTGACCGAGAAGCCTGCCAGCAGAAAAATATGATGCAGATGCTCGCGATCCGGGTAAAACGGCGAGCGCCGCTTGAGGATTCGCCGCAACATCATCGCAACAGCGTCGATGGTCGGCACCAACACGAACCACAACGCTGCCGCGGGACTCAACGCGGCGTCAGGCCCCTGCGAAAAGGCAATCGCGCACCAGGCCAATGCAAGGCCAAGGAACATGCTGCCGGCGTCGCCGAGGAAAACTACGGCCTTGCCCAGCCCCGGAAGTCTCAAGTTGAAGAGCAGGAACCCTGCAGTGGCGCCGGCAAGCAAAGCCAGGAGCGCTCCATGAGTGGGTTCACCCCATATCCCGACGGCGACCGCGAATCCGGTCAGCGAGATCATCGTCTGCGTGCCGCTCAGGCCGTCGAGACCATCGCACATGTTCAGCGCATTGATGACACCGACGGTGGCGAAGACTGTGAATGGGACAGCGAGGATGCCGAGACCGAGGTGGCCAGCACCGGGCGCCAGCTGGCCCAGATCCTGTAGCACAGCCCCGCTGGCGTAGACCAAGACCAGAGCAGCGGCGATCTGGGCGATGAAACGAAAGCCGATAGACAGCTCAAACAAATCGTCCGCAAGACCGACCACGACCAGGACCAGGCCACTCAGCAGGAACCCGGTTGCCGTCGGGTCGTAGACCGGCAGCTTATCGATCTCCGGCAGCGAGTGCACGAGGACGGCTGTCAGGAAAATCGCGAGTCCGCCGATCAGCGGAACGGGACCGCTGTGGCGCTTGCGGCTATCCGGCACATCCACCAGACCTACCCGCACAGCGAGCGGTCGCAGCACCAACACCAAGGCGACGCAAATCCCGAATGCGAGCGCGAATACGGTGTGGAACTGGAGCAAGAGGCGGAACCCCGGTCTTTATCTAGGCGTGCTATTCAATCAGTGTCGTAAAACACTGTATCCCTGACAAAATTATCGGTTAATAATATCCGCTGTTCTGCGATTTGGCGCACATCCGCAAGGGCATCGGGAGAGCCAGAATACGTCGAGAGAATTATCGGCTGGCCATGGACGGGCAGCGGGTGTACTGAACCAGTTGGGATAATTTTACCCTAATCTTAACAAGCACTTAAGTGACCGACCCAAGAATTCTAATCTGATCCCTCGAAGTCCGGCGGCGCACTGTTCCCGCGCCGCCTGCCTCTTGGGTCGCAGCGTCAACCTCTGGAGTTTCCCTATGTTCACTGCTTCGCTCCTCCGCCGCTCACGGCACTGCGCCGTCGGGCTGCTGCTCGTCCTCTTCGCCACCGGCGTGTCTGCGGCGGATACCACGGCTGTGAGAGATCCCTACCTGATCAATCCCGGCGACATCCTGACCATCAGCGTCTGGAAAGAACCTGACCTGCTCCGGGAAGTGCAGGTGAACCCCGATGGCCTAATGTCCTTCCCGCTGGCTGGCGACATGCTGGCCGCTGGCCGCACGGTCTCTCAGCTGCAAGCCGAATTGACCGAGAAGCTCGGTCGCCTCATCCCCGATGCGTCGGTCAGCGTGGGCACGAAATTTCTCAATGGCAACACCATCTACGTGCTCGGCCAGGTCAACCGCCCGAACATCTACCAGATGTTCCGCCCGACCGACGTCATGCAGGCGATTTCCATGGCCGGCGGCGTCACGTCGTTCGCCGACCTCAATGGCATCCGCGTCCTGCGCCGCGACGAAAACGGCAAGCAGGTTTCGATCCGGTTCCGGTACGACGACATCCGGGACGGCGACAAGCTGGCACAGAACATCGTGCTGCGGGCCGGCGACACGATCGTCGTGCCCTGAAGCGCCCGGGCCGCGCTGCCATGATTAGCACTCGCGCTGCCGGGCGACCGGGCTGTCGTCTGCCGCTCGCGGCAACGCTGCTGGCGCTGCTTCCGGGTCTGGCTCACGGTGACCTCGAGTGGAAAGTGACGCCTGTCATCTCGGCCGACCTCATCTACGAATTCAATCCCGACGGCGTTCCCGACGAGTCGCCGGAGCCGAAGGACGACGCCTACATCAGCGCGACTTATGCCAAGTTGAATTTCGTCGGTCGCGGCCAGGACAGTCTCTATGAGATCGAGCCCAGCGTGCGATTTCGCGAGTCATGGGCCAACGACAGCAACCGTCAGCTCGATGGGAGGGACTACGGGCTGCGTGCCAGTTCGGCATGGTTGCTCGAAAACACCCGGTTCGCCCTTTATGGCAGCTATTCCCGTTTGCCGAGCCGTGACACCGACTACCCGATCGCCAACCCGAATACCGAACAGGTGAGCGGCGGCGGGCTGGGCTGCACCGAGGAAATTGCGATCCAGGGCCGCTGCACGGTAGATGAGCGTCAGGATCACTGGTACATCCAGCCGGAGCTTTCCCGCAGCATTACCCCATTGCTGGCATGGGACGCCAATGCCAATTTATCCCGGACGAGCTACAGCGAAGCCGAGATTACCGGCCGCCTCGACTATGACTATTATGCCATTGGCAGCGGCCTGACCCGGATATTCGCCGAACGTCACCAGCTGTACGTGCGCGGCTCGTTCAGTTACTTCAACTCCGAGCAGCCTGTGAGCGCCGTGGAAGATGACGAGCGTTACCGGTTCAACAATCGCACCTATAACGAAGGCATCCAGGTAGGCTACTTCTACAGCTTCAGCCCCCAGCTGACATTCTCCGCCAATGCCGGCGCATCGTTCAGCCAGGTTCGATTTTCGGGCCTGGAAACGCTGAATGGCCTGCCGTGCCTCACTGACAACGACGAGGACGGATTCGACAGCGTTCCCTGCACCCTGCGCTCGGACGACACGAATTTCGTCGGGAACGTCATCCTTCGCCGCCAGATCGGCGACCGCATTTCCGCGCAGCTGAATGCAGGTCGCGAAATCCAGCCGGGGGGCGATGGGGCGCAGGTGGTGTCGGATATATTCGGCGCGCACCTCGATCGGGAATTCAGCACGAAGTTGCGCGGTTCGGTGAGTCTCCTCTACAGCTCCCAGACAGCTCTTGGCGCCCGAACGGAGGGCGTCCTCAGGCGACGATTCGACCGCGATTACCTCAATGCTGCAACCTCGATCAACTGGAAATTCGTTCGCGACTTCGAGCTGCAGATACAGTTCAGTTATCAACTGGACAAGCAGAAGAGCCCTCTCGACTCGGAAACCACGTTTTCGCTGGACAAGGACAACAGCGTCATCGTGCTCAGTATACGGTACAGCAAAGCGTTCCTCCTGAACGGCTTCTAGCAGCATGCGCATAAGCGTTTTCGGCCTCGGCTACGTCGGCGCGGTCTCGGCAGTCTGTCTCGCACGGGACGGGCACGAAGTGATCGGCGTGGACCCCAATCAGACAAAGGTCGACCTGATCAACGGCGGCCACTCGCCCATCGTCGAGAAGGGCCTCGAAGACCTCATTTCGGCGGCTGTCGGTCGCGGCCTGCTGCGGGCGGTCACGGATGCCGGGCCGGCAGTCGATGGATCCGATCTGTCGCTGGTCTGCGTGGGCACACCGTCGGAAGCGAACGGAAGTCTCAACCTGCGCTACGTACGCGCGGTGTGCGAACAGATCGGCCGCTGCCTCGCGAAGAAGGGCAGTTACCACACCGTCGTCATGCGCAGCACCATCCTGCCTGGCACGATGCGGGGAACGGTCATTCCGGCACTCGAGCAGGCCTCGAGCCTCAAGGCCGGCCGGGACTTCGGTGTCTGCAACAACCCCGAGTTCCTGCGCGAAGGAACGGCCATCCACGACTACGATCATCCGCCCAAGACCGTCATCGGTACGGTCGATCAGCGCAGCGGCGACCTGCTGGCCAGCCTCTACGAGCGCCTCGAGGCACCGATGATCCGCACGGCCGTCGAGACGGCCGAGATGGTCAAGTACGTCGACAACGTGTGGCATGCCGTAAAAGTCGCGTTCGCCAACGAAGTCGGCTCGGTCTGCAAGAAGATCGGCATAGACAGCCACTCGGTCATGGACATCTTCTGCCAGGACCGCAAGCTCAATATTTCCCCGCATTACCTGAAACCTGGATTCGCCTTCGGCGGCTCCTGTCTGCCGAAGGACGTGTCGGCCCTGTCGTACGAGGCCGCGCGGCTGGACCTGCGGTTGCCGCTGCTCGAATCGATCATGGAAAGCAACCGGCTGCATGTCGAGCGCGGTCTGGAAATGATCATGGCGCATGGTCGCAAGCGCATTGGCGTACTCGGACTCAGCTTCAAGGCAGGCACGGATGACCTGCGCCACAGCCCGATGGTCGATGTCACCGAACGGCTTATCGGCAAGGGCTATGACGTGCGCCTGTACGATCGCAACGTCAGCCTGTCACGACTGATCGGTGCCAACCGCGAGTACATCCTGAGCCACATCCCGCACATCGCCCGGCTCATGGTCGAGTCGCTGGATAAAGTCCTCGCTTTTGCCGAGGTCATCGTCATCGGCAACGGCAGTGAAGAATTCGGCGCAGCGCTGCACCGGCTGCGTGACGACCAGCAGGTAATCGACCTGGTCCGGTTGAAACCTTCCGGCCCGATCAATGCGCGCTATGAAGGGATCGCCTGGTAAGGCAGGCGGGAGTCTGGTGGGCGATGTAGGGATTGAACCTACGACCTCTCCCGTGTGAAGGGAGCGCTCTCCCGCTGAGCTAATCGCCCGCCGCCCACGGATACAGGACCGCCAGGGGTTGCCGGTGCCGCGAACCGTGAATAGCTGCACATAATAAGGCAAGGCGAATCGCGCCGGAAGCCGACAGCCTGTAATACCATAGTCCAGCCATTGAGAACCACGAACGGGCCGGCCTGAAACCATGTACGAGCAGCACTTCGGTCTGACCTGCCGGCCTTTCGATCTTGCGCCGGATCCCCGGTTTCTCTACATGACTGCCCAACACTCCAGGGCGGTGGCGAACATGAAGTTCGCGTTGCTGAACCGCGACAGCTTCCTGTTCATCACCGGCGAGATCGGCATCGGCAAGACCACGATCCTCAACACGGTCATGCAGGAACTGGGCGACGACTTCGTAACCGCCCGACTGACCCACACGACGCTGTCGCATATCGAGCTGCTGCAGGCGCTGCTTTCCGAGTTCGGCATGCCGAACTACAAGAAAAAGAAGGTCCTGCTGCTCGACACCCTGCGCAGCTTCTTCCTCCAGCAGCACCAGGAAGGCAAGCACGTTGTCATCATTGTCGACGAAGCGCAGAACCTGAGCGGCCCGGCCCTCGAGGAACTGCGCCTGCTCTCGTGCATCGACACGGCGGACCGTAAGATCATCACGATCGTCCTGACGGGGCAGCCGAACCTGGACGACCTGCTTGATTCACCTTCGCTCACCCAGTTGCGCCAGCGGGCACGCCTTCGCCAGCGCCTAGAGGCGCTGAACGAGGACGAGACCGTCGATTACCTGCGCCATCGCCTTTCGATAGCCGGTGGCGAGCTCGATCGCATTTTCGAACCGGAGGCGGTGGCTGACATCCACCGCCTGACCCTGGGAATTCCACGCCTGATCAATACGCTTTGTGACACCGCGCTGACCGCCTGCATGGTCGAGAACCTGGACAAGGTAACGACCGAGGTGATCGACGAGGTCGTACACGAACTTCGTTGGCAGTGGTTCGAGGAGCGCAAGGAGCATGGCGAACCGGCGCCAGCGCCGACTGGCCTGCCAGCACCAGGACCGAAGAACGCACGCCAGCCGCGCGTCATGCTGATGGTCTACAAGTCCGGTCAGCTCCTCGAGCAGGTCCAGGCCGCCCAGTTTCCGTTCGTGATCGGTCGCGGCAACGCCAACGATCTCGTCATCCTCGACAAGGAAGTCAGCCGGCGCCACGCCCTGATCGACTGCATCAGCGGCATCTACGTGGTTGAGGACCTGAACAGCAAGAACGGCATCCTCGTCAACAGGAAGCGCCGGCCCCGGGCGCTGCTGCGATCAGGCGATGTGATCAGCTTCGGTCTTATAGATGTCGTCTTCTACAGTGATCGCGCAGCCGCCAAGGATGGGACCGGGAAGCATCTTGCCGCGGCAACCAACTCGTCTTCGACGGGAGAAGCCCTCGCGCTCGAACACTCAAACGAGGCGGATCAGACAGCCCGGCGCAAGGCGCGCGGCGTCGTAGAACTGCCCTGAGCGCAGGGATCTCCACATTTCGGAGTGGTAGACGCGGGTAGCACTTGAACTTCCGACCTCTGCCGTGTTGTAGCAGTGCTC
Organism: Gammaproteobacteria bacterium; assembly: GCA_016874095.1. GTDB lineage: Bacteria > Pseudomonadota > Gammaproteobacteria > Steroidobacterales > QUBU01. Next base: position 9,222 of record VGVH01000017.1, read on the forward strand.
TACCGCTGAGCTACGCGCCTAAGACTTACCTGACTCCACTCCAGTCTCAGGCAACATCCCCCTCGCCCGTTCCGGGCAATGGCAGTTGTTGCTGCATCGTGGTCGTGTCGCTATTAGGCCGACCCCCCCTCGCCACACGAGGCTGGGGCTGCGGGGAACCTGCCATGCTGACTGCCCGGCCCCAGATCACGACCTCCAGGGTCTGCAGCAGGATCAGCAGGTCGAGAACGATGCCCGCGTTTTTGATGTAAAACAGATCGAATTTGAGCTTTTCGGCCGCATCCTCGACGGATGCGCCATACGGAAAGTTCAGTTGGGCCCATCCCGTGAGGCCGGGCTGCATGCAATGTCTATAGTGATACAGCGGGACCGCGCGATTTAGCTGCCCCACGAATTCCGGGCGTTCCGGCCGCGGCCCTACGATGCTCATTTCTCCCGCAAGCACGTTCAGCAGCTGCGGCAGTTCATCGACGCGGAAACGACGGATCAGATTGCCGACCCGGGTAACGCGTGAATCGTTTTTGCGGGCCGCCCACTGCGGACCATCCGACTCGGCGCCGACGTCCATACTCCTGAACTTGACGAGTTCAAACACCTGGCCGTCGCGCCCGACGCGACGCTGTCGGTATAAAAGCGGCGTGTGCAGCCCCCCCTCGATGCGGACGCTGATTGCCGTGACTAACAGCAAAGGCGACATGACCGTGAGCATCACGAGGCTGACGCTGACGTCGAACGCCCGCTTGGCAATTCGAAGCGCCCAGTTGCTGTGACAGCTTTGGGAAAAAATCAGCCAGCCAGGATGCAGGATATCCAGTTCGATCTTGCCGGTTTCATCCTCGAGAAACTCGACGATGTCACGTACGGGAACACCGGCATAGTGGTGCTGCAACAGCCATTGCGTCGGGAAAGTTCCGCGGCGGTCATCCAGAGCCACGACTAATTCGTCGATGTCGAGATCATCCAGCGGGTCGCTGACGTCGTGCAGCGGGCCGAGGCCGTGCTCCTCGGCGTAGCGACGTTCCGCAACGCTCCCGGGAATGAAGCCAACGATTTCGAAGCGACGTCGGTCAGATCGGCGTCGAAGCAAACCAACTTTCGCGGCTACACGACCCGAACCGAAAAGCAGCACTTTGCGCTTGGCTGGATTGCGATCCAGCCAGCGCAGGAGCACAACTCGCATGCCGCTCAATACGAAGAAACTCAGCACCATGCCCCAGGCCAGCGTCAGGCGCCCCGTATTGAGGGCCGGCACCAGGTAGAACAGCATGGCGTGAGTGACACCTCCGATGAGGACGCCCGCGAGGATCCGGGTGATGCCTTCGAATAGTCTCGGCCGCTGGCGGGCGCGGTAAAGACCCATCGTCGCGAGTCCCAAGACGATGCATAGCGCAAAACTGGCGGCGCGTTGCGGGAGCGGGCCCAGCGCTTCCACGGCTGCGCCGAGATCGAAGCCGAACCGGAGCCAGGCACCGGCGTACAGGGCCGCGAAAGCCGCCAATACGTCAGCGGGCAGCAGCGTCAGCAGCGGGCTCGAGAAGCGTCGCGTGATTCGCCGAATGGAAGTCACTTCAAGCGATTCCTCTGGTCCTTGGTGCAGACCTTGGATTTTATAGTGTTTGGCTGACCAGATGGGTGCCCGTGCAGCACCCTGTGGAATTCTGGCTTCGCACGGCGGGCGGCACCAGTAATTGGTTCTCACAACGACTGGACCTGCGGGTTTCACATAAACCGGCAGTCCCGGCGACTACCGCAATGCCGCAACGGTACGCCTGAGTCCCTCGTCCAGCGATACGAGTGGCGACCAGCCGATCTGCCTCGCGGTACCCGCCAGATCGGCAGCCTGCGGCTCTATGCTCCCCCGGGGCGTGCCCACGCCGTATCGGGGCTCGACGGCGGGGTTCACCAATCGGCCGAGTTTGCCGACGATTTCACGAACACTCGTCAGGCCTCCGGACCCGAGGTCCACGCGCCCGCCATCGATCCCAGGGGCGGTAAGGATTTTCACCAGGCCAGCGACCACGTCGTCCACATAGACCCAATCCATCAGCCTGTCGGGGCTCTCGACCGTAGGCGGTTCCCCGCGCGAGAAGCAGGCGATGGTCGAAGGAATCAACTTCCATGCGGGCTGTCCGGGACCGTAGGCCATCATTACCCGCGCGGTGACGACCGGCGTGCGGTACAGGTTCCAGAAAAGCTGCGCGTATCCGCGCGTAGCCCCCTTGGCGGCTCCGTATGGCGATGCCGGAGCCGCACCCGACAACGGTTCATCGAGTGACCCGGGCAGCACAAGACGCTTTACGCCGTGCTCGGCCGCAGCCGTCAACATGTTCACGGCGGCCACGGTCTCGGCGTGCAAGGTGGCCACGACCAGTGCCAGATCCCGCCGGCCGTCGGCCTGGGAGCTGAGGTGCGCTACGTAGTCTGGCCGCACCGCCCGATGCAAGGCTTGTACGGCGGCCAGGTCAGCAGGATCGCAGCTAAGCCACTCAACGCCACCGCCGGCAACATCGACCTGGCCGCGGCTCGTAGCGACTACGCGCGCGCCCGCTAGCCGCAGCGCACGCACAAGATGAGCCCCGAGAAAGCCGCGGGCGCCGGTGACCAACACCACGCTGTCGGGAAGATCTGGGTTCATGGGATCTGATCTGTTCGCCGGTCCGGCACGAATCGCTCAGGCTGAAACATCGGCCGGCAGCTCCAGCAGTCCTGCGCCGGTCAGCAACCCCACAGCCCGCTCTATGTCGGCGAAAGGCAGGCCCGAGCGGGCGTAGATGCCGGCCAGATCCTCGGTGCCATCCGACAGGCTCAGCACCCAGAGCATCGCCTTCTGCAAGTTCCCGCTGGCCGGCCCACCGATGCTGCGATAGATACCTCGCCGGCCGAGCTGCGGCTCACCGTAGGGAGACGTATTGCGGTAATGGGCGTTCGACTCGAGCGCCGCTACGATGGTCTGGCACGCACGCAGACTGCCCGACAGTGCGTCTGCGTCGAGAATCGACAGATCGTCGGCCGAACTGTGGTACTCGGGATAGCCCTCTTCGGCCGAACGTGTCAGCCGGCCCACTGGCAACGCGAATCCCGGCGAGCCGAACTGTCGTTCGTCGTACCCCCAGGCCGAGAAGGGTATTACCGTGCCGCCGGGCTCTTCATTGGCGATATAGGCCCTTGCGATGCGGTCAATGTCCGCCTGCCCGGTCCGTGTTGCCTTGTATGTCAGTGGTGCTCGATTGCCCGCGAGAACAACCACGAGCCCATGGCGGATGCGTGGCCAGACATCGCGGCGCATCGCCAACCATGCGAGCGATCCGATCGTGCCCGGCCCGAACACGAGCCGGTAACTGAAGCGGTTGCGCCGGGCCCGCAACCAGCGCGCCAGCTCGACACAGACAGCCATACCGGAAAGATTGTCGTTGGCAAGGGATGGGTGACAGGTATGGGTGTAGAAAAGCGTTTCGGCATCCGTTTCACCCGGAACGAAAATCTCCCCGAGCGTCATCGAACCCGGCGCAAGATTCGCATCGATAACTACTTCGTACTGACCGTCAGCGAGCGTGTCTATTTCCGCCTGCGGCAGGCAAAATCCCCAGTTATCGGCGTAATAACTCGTCCGGTACGGGATGACCGTCGGCCGCGCAGGGTCGCCATGCAGGTGGGGCCGCAATTCGCCGAGCGTCATTCGCGCCCGAACAGGGCCGCTATAACCCATGACGTGCAGATTGTGGACGGCTGCATCGGCGATGCGTCGCCCGTCGGGGGTGACTATGTAAGCCTGGCGCAGTGACCACTCACGAGGAATCTCCCAGTCGAACACGCGGGTGCCTGTCGGCACCTCGATCACGTCCAGCGGGATCTCCCGGGCTATGCGCCGCAGCGTGGCGCGCACACCCTCGCCGGTGAGGCTCCTGTTAAGGGGGAACAGGTCGCGCGCAAGCGCGATCATCGCCGCGCTCCGTTCGCCAAACTGTCCGGTCGTCGGGTCCAGTGGAGCCACGGCTCGTCCCTAGGAAATTTCCACGGCAGGGATCGGCACCACGAATTTTCCGCCCCATTCGCGAACGAACGCCATCTTCCGCTCAATCTCCTCTCGCAGATTCCACGGCAGGATAAGGACATAGTCGGGTCGGGTTCGCGCGATCTCATCCGGATCGAGAATGGGAATGCGTGTCCCTGGCGTCCACGTGCCTTTTTTCACCGGGTTTCTATCGACGGTGTAGCTCAGGAAATCGGTGCCGATGCCACAGTAATTGAGCAGCGTATTGCCCTTGCCTGGCGCACCGTATCCAACGACTGTCTTGCTGGCCTCGCGGGCCCCGATGAGAAAACGGAGCAGCCCTCGCTTGGTAGCGTGAACACGGCCCTGGAATCGGTCGTATGTGGCCAGGTCGCGCACACCTTCAGACTCTTCCCTGTCGATCAGGCCGGCTACACGCGGAGTCAGCGCCCGCCTGCCACTGACCGCCAGCTGCGCGTAAATCCTGAGTGATCCGCCGTGCGTGGGCAATTCCTCGACGTCAAACATGGTGAGTCCATGTCGGGCGAGTACCGCCGATACGGCCGTCAACGAGAAGTAGCTGAAGTGTTCATGGTAGATCGTGTCGAATTGATTGAACTCCATGAGCCGCATGAGATGCGGGAATTCGAACGTGCAGAAACCCTGCGGCCCGAGGAGCCGCGCCACCCCACCTACGAAATCGTTCAGATCTGGCACGTGCGCCAGCACATTGTTGCCCAGAACGAGATCAGCCGCGCCTTTTTCCGCTCTCAGACGTTCGGCCAGCGCGGTGCCAAAGAACTTGACTTCGGTCGGAATGCCCTTGCCGATCGCAGCCTGGGCCGTGCCGGCAGTGGGCTCTACTCCAAGACAGCGAACCCCGGCCGCAACGAAATGCTGCAGTAGGTAGCCATCATTACTCGCGAGTTCGACCACGAAAGAATTGGGACCGATACCCTGCTCGCGCTGCATCTGGTCGACATAGCGACGCGCGTGATCGACCCATGAATCGGAGAAGCTCGAGAAATATGGGTAACTCTCACTGAAGATGACGGAAGGCGAAACGTACTCCTCAAGCTGCACGAGCCAGCACGCGGTGCAAAGGTAGGCATGAAGAGGATAGAAAATCTCGCCGTGATTCAGGTCCTTCGCATGTATCTGCGTCTGACAGAGTGGCGACATGCCGAGATCGACAAAAGTTCGGGAGAGAGAGGCGCCACAAGCCCGGCAGGATGGGGCTGCTGCGGTCAACGTATTTGCCATGCGTCACTATCCTCCCGGAATCAAGGGCCGCCCGGAGCGGCTCGACGGAGGTAACACCACAGTTCGCTCTTGCTCCACCAAACATGGCGAACCATGTACCGCCACGCGCGGGCACTGGTGGTAATCGGCAAAGGCGCCGTGTAGATGGCCCGTGCGAGATGCAGAATGCGGTATGCGGCTGGAGTGCGTTCTACGTCTCTTGAGGTACCGACGAAGAACTGGCGCCTGGCGGCCGAATCTCTGGCAGCCCCCGCGGCTCCAGGCGTCATGCGGCGTAGAAAAAAACGCTGCGGCAACAGGGCTATATGCCCGCGGAGCGCCATCGCGGCTACCACGGCGACATCCGACCCGCGGTACTCGCGATTGAGACCGGTAAGTCGTAACCAGTCGCTGCGATAGACGCCATTGAAGGCATTATTCAGTCGCGTCTCACCGATGACTCTGCTGAACCGCTTGACCGGATCCGCATCCCGAAAGTCAAGGTCAAATCTGTACGGCTCGCCGCGGGACGGATCCTCCTCGAACAACATGGTCGAGGGACAGGACAATCCGATCCGCGAATCTGCCTCCATCGCTGACACGCAAGCCTCAAGGAACTCCGGGTGGCACAGATCATTGCCGGACGCCCATTTGAAATATTTCGAATCGGTCCGGCTGAACGCAAGGTCGTAGTTTCGAAACACGCCAAGGTTGACCGCGTTCCGGAAATATCTGACGCGCGAGTCAGCCCGCGCAAATGCGCTGGCGATTTCCGGAGTCGCATCGGTCGACGCGTTGTCTGAGATGACAAGATCGAACTCCCGAAAGGTCTGCGCCAGCAGCGACTCCAACGTTTCGCGCAAGTAGCGCTCACCATTGTAGACCGGCACGCCAATGGCCAGCAGCCTCCCGGCGGGCTTTGCACTGGAAGTGTCGGGCAGTGCCATGGCCGTAACGTCAGTTCACAGCCGTCGGCGGTGGTAAAACACGCTCAAGCCAGATTTCGCGAAAATACGGGTAGATCGCACGGGGACAAAAAACGCGGTGCTTGCTCATCTCGCCGCCGCACCAAACCTGCTCGAGAACGATGCAAGGGTTTTTGAAATTGAGCATCTCCCCGGTCCTCTCGTCGAGAATCCGTGTCACCCGACTCAGGACCCGGAAAGTCCTGCCACAAAACTTGGTTGCTTCGACGTCAAAGAAGAGCCCGCGATTGCGATTGTTCGCATCGAGCGTCGCCAGAATCTCCTGCCATGGCTTTACACGCACCCATTCACCCGGCTGCAGACCAAGTTCCAGCGTTGGCGTCGGCTTCTGGCTACCGAGCGCCAACGGAAACGAAGAGATTCCGACCAGACGCGCAAATCCATCGTATAGACCGACCAGTATTCGGTATCCGATACCGATCTCGATGAGCCGCCGGAAAATCGAAAACGAGGCGCCCCGCAACAGTGCGGCCGGACCGATATTTCGCGAAACGAGATCTTCGACATACTGGCGCATGTCCCACCAGGGCAAGGGGCTCGAAGCCCGGAACAACTCGTTCGCCTGGCAGCGCCACCTGATCGAATCTTCTGGACCGCCCTCGCCGCTGTAGTATGCACCCCGACGAACAACGTCGGGCACCGCGCCATCTCCGCCAACCCGCTGCGAAGGCGTATCGCGAGGTGGTTCGACCCGGCGCAGCCAGGCACTTTTCCAGAAGATCATGCAGCCAGCCTGGCACCCACCATGGGTGGATCCATCGCAGCGAACCCCGGCGAGGTGCACGGTGTCGGGCACTGATCTGCCGCCCGTTTTCTCCGCCGTGTCGCAGGTCTTGTGAGCCCGCTTGAATACCTGGAGACGCCGCCCGCAGTGGCGGAGCATCTCGGGCATGAACGGCATACCCTCGAGACTGCCCTGGGCATCGAGTGTGGTAAGAATCTCCTCGCGACTACGGATTTCGACCCAGTCCCCCGCCTTCAATCCCAGAGAGTTCATATTCGGTGGCTATTTCACGGTTGGACAAAGGATTTTCGCCTATTCTGCCCTGTGTTGCAGGGAACCAGATCACTAACGGACCCATGCTAGACTGCCGTTGACTTCGCCCGGTCGGCAGGCTCCGCCATGCGGTCCCCGGATTGCAGGCAAAGAAACCAGGGCTCGCCCGCCATGAAAGTACTCGTCACCGGAACCGAGGGCTATATCGGCGCCATCCTGGCGCCCTACCTCATGCGCGCCAGCATGGAGGTTACGGGACTCGATACGGCCTACTATCGCGATGGCTGGCTCTACAGCGATCCATCGTCGCTCGCCGCGGCACCACGCACGATCTACCGTGACATTCGCCAGGTCACCGCAAAGGACCTCGCGGGTCAGGATGCTGTCGTTCACCTCGCTGAACTCTCCAACGATCCGCTGGGCGAAAACAATCCGGCACTGACTCGACGCATCAACCACGAGGGCTCCTTGTCACTGGCGCGAGCCGCCCGCGAAGCAGGCATCCGCCGGTTCGTGTACGCGTCCTCCTGCAGCGTCTATGGCGTCGGCAGCGGCGAATTCATGACCGAGGACTCGGCAGTCAATCCGCAAACGGCCTACGCCGAGTGCAAGGTCAAAGTCGAGCGTGATGTGGGCGCGATGGCAGGTACAGACTTCGCGCCGGTCTTGCTGCGCAACGCGACGGCATTCGGCGGATCACCGCGCATGAGGTTCGACATCGTGCTGAACAACCTCGCCGGACTTGCCTGGACCACGCGCAAAATCGCCATGGTCAGCGACGGTACGCCGTGGCGGCCCCTGGTGCATGTCCTGGATATCTGCCGGGCTATCCACTGTGCCTTGATTGCACCTGAAGCAGCCATCCGCGGACAGGTATTCAACGTCGGTGATGATTCGCAGAATTATCGCGTGCGTGAAATTGCCGCAATCGTGGGAGAGTCGTTCCCGGGCTGCGAGGTCACGATGGGCACGAGCAGCGCCGACAACCGCAGTTACCGGGTCTCCTTCGACAAGATCCATCGTGAGCTGCCGGGGTTCCGCTGCGAATGGGATGCCCGCAAAGGGGCCGAGCAGCTGCGCCGGATATTCGAACGGATCGACATGTCCAGGGATACCTTTGAGTTCCGTGCCTATACGCGTCTGAAGCAGCTCAAGTACCTGCTCAGTACGCGACAGATCGACGCAGACTTCTTCTGGAGCGTTTGATGCGATTCGCGGAGACAGGCATCCCTGGCGCATGGATCGTCGAGCCGGAGCGACTTGCCGATTCACGTGGCTGGTTCACGCGCACCTGGTGCAGCCGGGAATTCGCGGCGCGAGGTATTCCCGCCGCGTTCCCGCAGGGCAACGAGTCGTTTAACCGAAGCCGTGGGACGCTGCGCGGACTGCACTTCCAGCGCAGTCCGAGCCGCGAGGGCAAGCTGGTTCGATGCACAACCGGAGAGATCTACGACGTCGTCGTGGATCTGCGCCCTCGCTCACCCGCCTTCCTTCGGCATTTCGGTATGGTATTGTCCCCGGCGAATGGCGTGGCCCTATACATTCCACCCGGATGTGCCCACGGGTTCATGACGCTGTCCGACGACAGCACCGTAATCTACGCCATGGGCGACTCGTACGACGCCGCTCTGGCCGGTGGAGCGCGCTGGAACGACACCGCGTTCGGGATCCGTTGGCCAATGCACCAACCGTCAGTAATTTCTGAACGGGACCGGGACTACCCGGATTTTGATCGCGGCAGCTGGAGCGAATTTTCGAGTCTGGGCAACGATTGACTCGCAAGGCAACGGACAGGAAGAAACCAGAATGAAGGTCGTCATCTTCTGCGGCGGGCTCGGCACCAGACTGCGTGAGCACTCCGACACGATTCCAAAGCCGTTGGTCAACATTGGTTACCGGCCGATCCTGTGGCACCTGATGAAATTCTACGCTCACCACGGGCACAAGGATTTCATCCTGTGTCTTGGATACCGCGGTGATCTCATCAAGGATTACTTCCGCCATTACGACCCCTACCAGTCGATGAGCTTCACCATGCGCCGCGGCGGCAGAGAAATGGATCCGCCTGAGAGTGACATCGCCGATTGGAACATCACCTTCGCCGAAACCGCGTTGCACTCGAATATAGGCCAACGTCTCTGCGCCGTGCGCCAATACCTCGGGGACGACGAAATGTTCCTGGCGAACTACGGTGACCAGTTGTCGGACCTCCCCTTGGCCGAATACCTGGCTCGATTCACCGCAAGCAGCGCATTGGCCGGCTTCGTTGCGGTCCGGCCGTCGCAGAGTTTTCATACGGTAAGCATCGAAGCGGATGGCAATGTCGCGGCAATGGGGACGGTCGACGACGCTGAAGTCTGGATAAACGGTGGCTATCTGGCGCTGCGAAAAACGGTATTCGACTACATCCGCGAGAAAGACGATCTGGTCGAAGCACCGTTCCAGCGCCTCATTGCCGAGCGCAAGCTGTTCGCCTGGAAATACCGCGGGTTCTGGAAGTCCATGGACACGTTCAAGGACAAAATCACCTACGATCGCATGCACAGCCAGGGCCAGACGCCGTGGGAAGTCTGGCGACGCTGAGTCGGCACCGGAACCCGATCATGCTGGATCTCGGTATCGCGAACGTACAAGGCCTGCAGAGGCTCCTCTGCATCGGGGCCCATTGCGATGACATCGAGATCGGCTGCGGCGGCACGGTTCTGACGCTGCTTGAACATCGACCCGAACTTGAGATCGACTGGGTCGTGTTCAGCTCGGATGCGGTTCGTGCCCGCGAAGCCGCGGCCAGCGCAGCGGATTTTCTCGGGCCGGGAAGCCACCGGCGCGTACGTGTTCTGGACTACCGCAACGGCTACTTCCCGAGCATGGTCGACTCGATCAAGGACTACTTCGAGCGACTAAAGCACGATGTCAGCCCGGATCTGGTGCTGACTCACCATCGCGGTGATTTCCATCAGGATCACAGAACCCTCGCGGAGCTGAGCTGGAACACTTTTCGCAACCACTGCATTCTCGAGTACGAGATTCCCAAATTCGACGGCGATCTGGGGAGGCCGAATGCGTACGTCGCGCTCAGCGATGCGGTAATGCGCCGCAAAGTGGATCTCATCCTGCGTCACTTCGGTTCGCAGGCAGGCAAGCAATGGTGGACGGCCAGCACGTTTGAAGCACTGATGCGGCTGCGTGGCGTGGAGTGCAACTCGCCCGGCGGTTACGCAGAGGCGTTTTTCGGACAGAAACTGCTGCTGCTTCGCTGAAGAACGGGCGCGCGCTTCGCAACCGCTTAATCGACGCTGAGCCCTTTTTCCTCGAGCTTGCGGCGAAGGCCTGGCAGCGGGTAATCCGCAGCGTACGCAACTCGGGCTCGTTCCAGTGCCTTGTCGTACTGCCCCATCCGGACGTACAACAGACCCAGGTTATAGTCGATCTCCACGCGATCGGGCGCGATTGCCTTGGCTTGCTCGTAGGCGTCCAGAGCCTCCTCGTGGCGATCCTTGCGCGACAGGTAGTTGGCGTAGATCTGCCAGACGGTAGAGTCCTGAGGCCGGAACCGGATTGCGCGCTCGAACCAGCAGTCGACCGAACGGCGGCGCGTGGAAATGCCGCGCTCTATGTCGAACCTCGCGATCGCGTTCAGCGCGCGCGGATGATTCGGAACGGCGCGCAACGTATAGTCCAGATTGTTGAGGATAACGCCGTCTCGAACCAGGAACGCCTCGATTTCAGTCGTGAAATGGGCGCGTTCGACAATGGGAATCCCCGCGCTTGACTTGCGGGTCCAGTCGTCCGGGTTGTTGTAATCGAACGGTCCGACCGCATTCTGGAACACGTCGCCGCAGATCTCTCCGAATTGTGGAGCGGAATCCTGCGCGGCGGCGACCGCCGGCCATGCAACTGCAGCCAGCAGCGATGCGATCGCGATCCAGTTACACATTTTTTTCATCGGATACTCTCCGTGCTGACTGGCGGGTCCGCACATGGCCAATGATAGCGCTGCGCTACGCGGCTGCCGTGACTGCGCTGCCGGCTACTGCTGCAAGCAAGTCGGCCAGTTCCGCCGTCTGATGGCGACGCGAATACCGAGCGGCTGTTACCTCGGAGGCTACCGCGGCCGTGCCGCTGGCAACCGCGGCTAGGTAGCTCGGCAGTGCCGTTGCGATCTCGTCGGCAGAACGGATGTCCATGACTGCCCCTGAGCCAGACTCCCGCAGCAAATCCGCGGTTTCGCCGGCATGATCGGTCAGCGCCAGAATCGGCCGTTGCGCCCGAATACACTCGTACAGCTTTGCGGGGACTAAGTGATTGCACCCCGCGTCCTGGAATATCAGCAACGCATCGGCATCGGCCATTTCCTGAAGGGCCTCGCCATAGGGTATTCGCGGCAGGATGCGCACGACACCGTCCAGACCTGCCTCGGCGACGAGGCGCTGGTGCAGGTTTTCGTCACCCGGCGCCCGAAAGACGACGTCGACGTCGCCTCGGCGTACGCCGCCAGCGCCAATGGCACGGGCGAGCCCGGCAAGAAATGGCCTGGGATCGCGCTCATTGAGTTTCAGCAATCCGCTGTGAACGAGGCGCAAGGGTAAATTGTTCTGGCGTCGTGCAGTGGCCGGCATGGCGGCAAAGTCAGTCTCGTCGTATCCGTTGCGGATACAGACAAGGCGGCTCGTGGGATGTTCCGGATACCGCAATCTGTAAAGTTCGCGACTGGCGGGAGTCGTGAACACCGCGGCGCTGGCACTGGCGATGATTCGGGGCTCGATGCGCTCGAACCGCCGTCGCTGCGAAGGATCCTCGGGAAAATCATCGAACACCATCGCATCGCGGAAGTCGGCGACGTAGGGCAGCCCGGAAAGGCGGGACAGGCTCGCCGCGATGAGCAAGGCACTGGCGATCGGATAGGTCGCCCAGATGACCTCGGGCCGATGCCGACGGATCATCGAAAGGCCGCGAATGACCCCGAAAAGCCACCAACTGGCCCAGCGATCCGGCAGCGCCGTCAAGCCGAAATAACGGCCACGGTAGGCGAGATGGCGGCCGGCATCGATCGCAAAGGCGCGCTCCACGATGGCTTCTGACGGCACTTCCGCATTCTGATCCTCGCTTGTCTCGATGTAGGCATGGCGCGCGACGGTCAACACAAGAGGTCGCCATCCGTGCTCCGGAAGGTATTTGACGAACTTCAGCGGCCGCAGCAGGCCACTGCTCCCGCTGAAAGGCGGGAACTGGAACGACACCATGAGTACATTGCGCATGGATCAGACGACGATCTGCTGCGGGGGTGGATGGCTCAGGAATCCCAACGGACTGGCGCTGTAGCCGTAGGCTCCGGACTGCAGGACCACCACGAGATCGCCGGGAGCCGCAACCGGCAGAAGCATGCCGTCCGCAAGCAGATCCAGTGGAGTACACAAGGGACCTACCACGGAGGCCACCTCGATTTCCGACTGAGCCATTCGAGTCCCTATGACGACCGGGTAATTCTTGCGAATGACCTGGCCGAAGTTGCCGCTCGCTGCGAGGTGATGGTGCAATCCACCGTCCGTCACGAGAAACACGCGACCCCGGGAAACCTTGCGGTCGACTACCTGGCAGACATAGAAACCGGCCTCGCCGACGAGGTAGCGGCCGAGCTCGATGACGAGCTGTGCCTGCGGCAGCGTCGTACGGCAGCGCGCTGCCAGCCTTTCCAGGCCTGCTCCGACAGACCTGGGGTCGAGCGGTTGCTCACCCGGAAAATAGGGAATGCCGAGACCGCCACCGATGTTGAGGACCCGGACGGGTGCTGGAGCATCGGCGGCCAGGCGTTCTGCCAGAGCGACGCTGAGTTCCTGCGCCTCGCAGATGGCGCTCGCGCTCAAGTTCTGCGAGCCCGCGAAGATATGGAAGCCGTGGAAATCGACTGGCAGGCTGTTGATCCCCCGGAGCACGGCAGGTATCCGCTCCGCGTCGATGCCGAAAGGCGCCGCCCCGCCGCCCATCTTCATGCCGGCCGTCTTCAACTGGAAGTCCGGATTGACGCGCAGGGCTACGGCTGGCCGGCATCCCTCGCGCCGAGCCATCGCTGCGAGCAGCCCAAGCTCGCGCTCCGACTCCACGTGGATCGTGATGCCGGCGCGCACCGCCCGAAACAACTCGTCCTCGCTCTTGCCCGGCCCGGCGAAGCTGATCCGCCCGGGCGCCATGCCCGCTGCCAGCGCGACCTGCAGTTCCCCCGCCGAAGCAACGTCGAAGCCATCGACCAGACCAGCAAAATGCTTGACCACGGCCGGCAGCGGATTCGCCTTGATTGCATAGTGCAAATGCAGGGACTGCGGTAGCGCCTCGCGCAGCTCCGCGACGCGCCGGGTCATCCGGGCGGTGTCGTACACATAGAGGGGTGATCGGCCGGCGGCAGCGTGGATGTCCCCTACCTTCCGCCCGCCGATCAGGAGCTGCCCGTCACGGATGTCGAGGCCATCTATCGCGGCGTGAGGTAGCGACGCGCTATGACGCACGGCCTGCCGCCTCGATAAGGGGCCGAAATCGACCGATGATGCCGCTGCGATCGAGCTTCCCGTTCGGATTGCGTGGCAGATCGGCCTGCCACTCGACGACTGCAGGCACCATGAACGGCGGCACCTGGCGCCGGACAGCTTCGAGCAAATTCGGCGTATGGCCGACGCTGCCTGGCACGGGCTCGACTACGACAGCAATACTCTGACCGAGCTGCTCGTTCGTTACGCCGAACGCGACAGCTCCCACAACGAGTTGCGTGGAATAGAGTGCTTCCTCCACCTCCGTCGGACTGACGCGGTAACCCGAAGTCTTGATCATCTCGTCGTTGCGCGCCACGAAATAAAGGAACCCCTCTTCGTCTCGCGTAACCAGGTCGCCCGACCAGACGGCAATTTCCGGCAACGGCAGCCCGGGAAAACGCTCTGGCATCGGTCGAAATCGTTGCCGCGTCTGCTCCTCGTCGCGCCAATAACCTTTCGCGACGAGCGGGCCCCGATGGACGAGCTCGCCTGCTTCGTTCGGCGCGCACTCCGTTCCGTCGGGTCGGACGACCAGCACTTCGGCGTGCGGAATCGCCTTGCCGATGGACGTCGGCCGCGAATCAGCGAGCTCGGGCGGAAGAAAGGTGGAGCGGAAGGCCTCGGTAAGGCCATACATGAGAAATACCCGCGTTGCAGGACTTTTCTGCCGAAGCGTGCGCAGCGTCGCCTCGGGCATCTTGCCACCCGAGTTGGTGATGTAGCGCAGCGTCGATCGAACCTCCTCGGGCCAGTCGAGTGCGGCGAGCTGAATCCACAGTGGTGGGACGCCGGCCAGACCGGTAATCCGTTCACGCGCGGCAGATCGGACGACATCGCCGGGAACCAGATAATTGAGGAGCACTACCCGTGCCCCCACGCGAAAAGCCGTACTGAGCTGGCTGAAGCCATAGTCGAAGCTGAACGGCAGAACGGACAGGATGCTGTCGTCTGCAGTGTTCCCCAAGTAGTCGGACACGCTGATGGCACCGGTGACCATGTTGCGATGGGTCAGCACCACTCCCTTCGGACGGCCCGTGCTGCCCGATGTGTAGAAGATGGACACCATGTCTTCGTCGATCGTCGCCGGCCTGACCAACGCCTGGCCGCGGGCCCGTATTTCCGGCAGTGCCACCACCGGGACACGCAGGCGCAAATCCGCGGGCGGGGTATCCACCGTGACGACCAGAATCAAATCGTCCAGCGGCTGGAGAACTTCGGCGATTGCAGCCAGGCGACCTGCCGAGGTCACCAGGATGCAGGCAGCCGAGTCGGACAGTATGTGTGCGACCTGGGCGGCTTTGAGCGACGGATTAACCGGTACGAAGACACCACCGGCCGCCGCGGCAGCGAACATGGCAGTGACGTTTTCGGCGCTCTTAGGCAGGTAGATGGCGACGCGGTCGAAGCGGCACAGACCTGAGGCCTGGAATCCCGCAGCCAGCGTTGCCACATCCTGCGCCAGCGCGCCATAGGTCAGGAACCGGGCTGCATCGCGGAGCGCCTCGGCTTCCGGCCGCCGTTCCGCTGAGGACATAATCAGATCGTGCAGGAGCTGCGTCACGGGAGTGGTCCTGGGTTCTTGCTCGCCCTCATCGCCCGAGCCGACGGCACTGACGGCCGGCGGACAGGATCGAAGTCGCGACTGGCGGGCATTCTAAACAAGGGCGCCGCCAGTCGCTGAGAACTGCGGCATGGTTACTCTGCGTGGCTGGCGCCTTGTTTTAAAATAGAATTTTAGCCCTATCCGCCCTGGACACACCGTCTGATTGGCGAACCACGGGCAACATCCGGAGCTACGCGGCATGGTCGAACAGCAGGTCCGCAGCATTCTGAGAGATACCCTCCAGCTGGGGGCTCGCGCCGACCGCCTGGGGCCGGATTCGGCACTCATGGGTGCAATTGCCGAACTGGATTCTATGGCGGTCGTCACCGTCATCGCCGCAATCGAAGAACAGTGTGGAATCGTCGTCGAGGACGACGAAATCTCGGCGGAAACCTTTGCGACGTTCGGATCACTTGTCGCATTCGTCACCAGCAAAGCGCCGCACCCGTGACGAAAGCCGGCGGCGCCGCCCTCCGGCCCTTTTTCTTCGGCACGGCGCGCCACAGGCTTTTCGGCCTGGCAGGCGAGCCCGTCGGGAATGACACCGGGAGGGGGCTCCTGATCTGCCCTCCATTCGCCGACGAGATGAACCGGGCGCGTTCGACGTTGCGTCTGCTGGCAGCATGTGCAGCGCAAGCCGGATTCCGACCACTGCTCTGCGATCTGTACGGTACAGGCGACAGTGACGGTGATTTGGCAGACGCCTCATGGGGCGGCTGGCTGGATGACCTGACCGCAGCCGCCGCCTGGCTGAGCGAAAGGGGCAACCGAAAGCTGGCGGTCGTCGCCTTGCGCAGCGGCGCGTTGCTGGCGAACGATCTTTTTCCCGGCCGGCTGCCCCGCCCGGACAAGCTGGTGCTCTGGCAGCCCCATCTGGCAGGAAAATACGTGCTCCAGGACCTGCTGCGCACCAGAGTTGCTGCCGCAGCGGCCGCCGGTGGTCGGGAGTCCGTTTCGGGCCTGAGGGATCAGCTTTCTCGGGGAACCGCCCTAGAAGCATCAGGCTATGCCATCACTCCATCGCTTGCTGCGTCGCTCGATCAGGCGATGCTCGAACCTGCCATCGCTTCAGCCGCGAAGACCGCTGTCTGGATCGAGGTGGTGAGCGAGCCGAACATCCCACTGAGACCAGCCGCCGCGCAGTTTTTGGAGCACTGTCTGCAACACACCGCCCCGGTTGCCGCAAAAATGGTCGTGGATCCGCCTTTCTGGGCCACGACCGAAACCACCGTCGGCGCGGCGAGTGTCAGCGCCATCATGAACTGCTTGCAGGACAATCCGTGACTTCCGTAGAAGCAATCGAGTTCGATTGCGACGGCGACGGTCTCGTCGGTATCCTGCACCGACCCGAAACGCCTGCCGCGACCGGAGTCATCATCGTCGTCGGCGGACCGCAGTATCGTGTCGGCAGCCACCGGCAGTACGTGCTTCTGGCCCGCCAACTGAGCGCAAACGGATTCGCCGTGCTGCGATTCGATTGCCGCGGCATGGGCGACAGCGAAGGCAGGTTTCCAGGCTTCGAGCACATTGGTCCGGACATCCGTGCAGCCGTCGACACAATGTGCCGACGCGTGCCCGTCATCTCGCGAGTCGTCCTCTGGGGCCTGTGCGACGCGGCATCCGCCTGCATGATCCACGGATGGCGGGATGAGCGTATTGCCGGCCTCGTAGCGCTGAACCCCTGGGTGCGGAGCGACCAGACCCTGGCGCGCGCCTACCTGCGCGGTTACTACGTGCGGCGGCTTCTCAGCCGCGACTTCTGGATCGGGCTGCTCAGCGGCAGGATGCAGGCAGCCGCTGCGGCGCGTGATCTCCGTCAACAGCTCGCAGCAGTGACATCGGATGGGTCAGGTGCTGATTTCGTTGCAGACATGCTAGGCGGGCTCGATCGTATCAAGGGTCCCGTGGCGATCATTCTGAGTGGGAACGATCTCGTCGCAGTTGAGTTCTCGACCGTAGCCGCACGCGCGGACTGGCAACGGCTGCTGGCCGAGCCAAGATTCCTCCAGCATACGGTGAAAGCCGCCACCCACACTTTCTCGAGCGCCGCATGGCGCGCCGAAGTGGAGCGGGAAACATTGGCCGTCGTTACCATGGTGGATCGAGACCTCACGGCTGAGAACTGCCGACGCTTGCCATGAACAGGCTTCTGGGTATTGCAGGCGACATCGGTTCGATGTCTAGCCCTGCCGGGGAGTTCGATGACGGTCTCGCGCTGGCCGAACTGACCGGGTCAGGCCTCTCGGCCGTCGCCCGTGGCGATCCCGGCCTTGCTGCGATGGGAGTACTCGCCACCGGCCGTCCGCTCGCCGTTACCGGCGCACTGACTACCGCCCGGGCGTGGCTCGCCGCACTGCCTGCACTAGGCGGATCCTTTGTGCTCGTCACCTGGGACGAGGGCCAGCGATTACTTAGCGTGGCAACCGACCGCTTCGCGAGCCTCCCTGTCTACTACAGCTTCGCGCAGCGGCGGCTCGCGTTCGGGACCGATGCCGCCTGGGTGCTGCGAAACGGCCGCCTGGACGGGCGCCTGGACCCGCAGGCCCTGTACGACTATCTGTTCTTTTCGGTGGTGCCTTCGAACCGGGGCATCGTCAGTGGCCTGATGAAAATCCCGCCCGCCAGCATCCTGACACTGCGTGACGGGCGGATCACGGTACAACGCTACTGGACCCCTGATTTTCGTCGGGGCCCGCTTGACCGCCGGCAGCTCGCGAAAGATATGGTCGAGCGCGTACGCGCTGCGGTCACCGGCGCTGCGCAACTGCCTGATACCGGGTGCTTTCTGAGCGGCGGCCTCGACAGCTCTACTGTCTGCGGCATGGCGAGTCAGGCGCGTGGCGGGGCGGTGCCAGCGTTCACTATCGGCTATGACGTGCCTGAATTCGATGAAAGTCGCTATGCGCGTATCACCGCAGCGCACTTCGGCCTGGATCTTCATGAGCACTGCGTCAGATCGACCGACGTCGCTCATTGCATGTCGAAGGTGATCAACGCGTTCGATGAACCCTTCGGCAACCCATCGGCACTATCGGCATACCTGTGCGCACAGTTTGCGCGTGAGGCAGGTGTCAGCAACCTCCTCGCCGGCGACGGCGGCGATGAGTTGTTCGGCGGTAACGAACGCTACCGGAAACAAGCCGTGTTCGAGCTCTACGGTCGCCTGCCTGGCCTGTTGCGCGCGGGTTTCGTCGATCCGCTGTCCAGATTGCTGCGGCATGCTCCGGGTCCTCTTCCGAAGCTGATGAGCTACGTCCGGCAGGCGCGCGTACCGCTACCGGACAGGCTCTACAGCTACAACCTGCTTGTACGCCACGACGTACGCAACGTACTTACGCCGGCGTTCCTCGCCGACGTCGATGTCGAATCACCCTACGAATATGCGAGAAACCTGTACCGCGTGCCGCCGTCAGGCGACTCCCTGGACCGCATGCTGTACCTGGATTGGACCACGACGCTGACCGACAACGACCTGCCGAAGGTCACCGTGGCCTGCCGTCTCGCCGGCGTGCAGCCGCATTTTCCGTTGCTCGACCCGGGAATCGTCGACGTCTCGCTGCAGATACCCAGCCGGGAAAAGCTGGACCTGCGCGTACTGCGCAAGTTCTACAAGTCCGCTTTCCGCGATTTCCTGCCCGGTGAGATCATCCGCAAGCCAAAGCACGGATTCGGGGTACCGGTGGGTATCTGGGTCAACCGGGACGAATCGCTCCGGGCCAGTATGCGCGAGCGCCTGGCGAGTCTGGCACGCCGCGATATCGTCTTGCCTGGGCTGCTGGATCAGTTGCTCGACCTCCAGACGAGCGAGTACCCGTCCTATTACGGGTCGCTGCTCTGGCCCCTGTTCGCACTCGAGGAGTGGTTACAGGGCCACGGCTATTGAGCGCTGTTGGTGAGCCGCGCAGCGGTCACGGCATGCGTCAGGACCGCTTCGATTCCCGCTGCAGTGTCAGCCCAGGAAAAACGCTCGGCGTGGCGGCGCACGGTCGCGCGATCCGGCGGGGCAGCTAGCAGCGACCGAATACCCTCGGCCAGCCCCGCCGGGCTGCGCTCCTGCACGAGACGGCCGGCGTCGGTGCTATTGACCACCTCCGGCGTACCTCCCACGGCAGTCGCCACCACCGGCGTTCCGCAGGCCAGCGACTCCAGGAGTACGTTTGCCATGCCCTCGCTCCGTGACGCCAGCACGAGCGCATCACAAGCGCCATACCACCGCCGCAGAACCGACTGAGAGAGCCGGCCAAGAAATCGCACGCGCGAGCCGACACCGCAATCCGCCGCCAGACGGCGTAATCTCGCCTCCTCCGGGCCTTGACCAGCCACGACGAGGTGTACCCCCTCGCAGGTCCGGAGCGCCTCCAGGACCAGTTCAAGGCCCTTGAGCGGCACCAGGTTTCCTACCGCCAATAATGTGACGGTCGTCACACCAAGCTCGCGCCGCAGCGCCAGGCGGTCCGCAGGCGGCGAGAAGAAGTCGAGGTCGACGCCATTGCGCAGGACGTGGATCGAGTCCCGAGAGAGCCCCCAGCCCGCCAGCACGTCGCGCAAAGCGCCGGACACGGTGATTCGCGCCGCCGCATTCAGCGCGGCCCAGCGGATCATGCGACGTGGCAGCGCGTAGCCGCCGATTACGTTGAGATCCGATCCTAACGCCGTGATCGCAACGGGCCGATCGAACCATCGACCGAGGATCGCCGCAGCCACCCCATCCGGGTAGAAATACTGAGCATCGATGACGTCGAAGTCGAATCCCTCTTCCCGCACACGCTGCAGCGCCGGCCGGGCGCCGAGCGCCAGAAGCATCGGCGCCACCGACATTCCGAACTTCGGCACGACGATAAATCGCGGGTGGTCAATGGTTACCCCGTCACGTACTTCTCGCGCGGCAACCCTAGGGAATGACCCCCACTCGCCGAAAACAGCACGCTTCGACGGAAACCACGGGACCGGCGCGACGACACGGGCTGTGGCGTTTCCACGGCGTAGCACCGGTCGGAGCCGATGCTCGACGAAGATCCCGTGCTGAGGGCGCGTCGCGTCTGGATAGAGGGTGCCGAAAGTCAGTATCCGCATATCAGGCGGCCGGGCGCGGCACCGCGTCCGCTGGCCGGCTGTCGGCAGTGACGCCCTCGCTCGAGCTGGCGAGCGCGTCCCGTACGTAGATCTGCAGCGTAACCACGATCGCTACGAGACAGTAGAAGTAGTCGAAATAGGACAGCGACAGAAATGCGCCACCGATCGCGAACCCGGCCATACTGACCTGGAGCATGGCCCCCAGCGATCCGGCCCACTGCAGGTCCTCGCGATTTCCCGTCTGTGCGCGAACCCTGCCGGCCGCGTCATAGCTCAACCATCCGAAAAGCAGGTAGACGGCCAATCCCACGAAGCCGTGATCTCCCAGCACCTTGAAGTAGATGCTGTGTGCATCGGAGAAATGGCCTGGTGAGAACTGATCTACCTCTTGCGCAACTTGCGGTGCGAATCGGCGATAGTTTTCCTCGACGACGCTGTTGAAACCCGCGCCGACCACAGGCCGCTGGATGGCAATTTCGATCGCCACCCGCCATGCGCGCAGGCGGCCCAGCGCCGAACCGTCCTGTTCGAAGCTGGTGATGCTCTCGATACGATCGAAGTACTTCTCCGGCATGACCGACAGCAGTACCGGAAAGACAAGGAGGATCGCGAGACCTAGGCGCAAGCGTTGTGCGCTTTTCAGCCAGAGGACGGCCAGCATTCCTGTGCCGGCGAGCGCTGCGCCACGTGAGTGCGAGCCCAGGACCGCCGCAGCCGTCAGCACGATCATGCCGAGGAGGCCCCAGCGGACCGACCGACGGGTCGCCTGCGTGTAGAGGTGCCACATCAAGGGAATCGTCATGATCAGGGCCAACGCCAGCGCGTTGTTTTCGTGAATGAAGCTTCCCGGCGGCCCCCACACTAGGTTCTCACCGGCGGTACGCAGCACGAACAGCCCGCCTTTGACGCCGAAAAATCCGAGCGACAACACGATCACCCAGATCAGGGTCTCGATGCGCTCCCTGGTCGATACAAGCATGACGGTGAGCGCAGTGAACAGTTGTATCTTCATCATCTTCTCCCAACTGTCCCACCCTGACTCCTGATCCAGAGCGAAGAAGGTGGTAACGGTCACCCATATACACAGCATCGCCCACGCGAGAACCACGCCGTTGCCGATGTAGCGACGCTCCGTCGTGAAAAAAAAACCGAAAATAGTCGCGATCGCGACGACTTGGGCGAACGGAAAATCGAAGGCGAATCCCCAGCTCAGGCGATGTGGGTTCATATAGGCCAGCCAGTTCCACATCATGATCCCGATCCAAGGTCGACGCAGGATGAACGGCAAAGAGCCGAAGACAATCAATGTGACGAGGATGTCGCGCATCTTCAGAACCGCCCTGCCGCCTGCTCTGGCGCCAGACAACTGCCGCCGCGCTCGTTGAGACGCGCCGACAACAAGCGCATCGAGAACCGCCACCGGCTGTTCCCGCAGGACCCGACGCGTGGGATCTCGTAGCGATCAGTAGCAGGGTCGGAATATCCCCACACAGTCGTCATGGCGGCCGCGAATCCAGCTTCCCTCACCAGCATCATCTCACGCGGACCATAGTCGTCCCCGGGCCTGCCGTTCGGATAGGCGAACAGACGCACCGGCTCGCCGATGATTGCCTCGAGATCCACCTTGCCTCCAACGATGTCGTTGCGCGCTTCTTCGAGCGACTGCCGGGCCAATATGGGGTGCGTACGTGTATGGCTGCCGATGTGCATACCCGCGCGATGCAGGCGCAGCACGTCCTCGCTGCGCATCATCACGTTGGCGGGAACCTCTTGCCTGACGGAAGCCAGCAATCGCTCAGCGCACTCCATACGGCGCGCCCGGTCAAAATACTTGACCTTGAGATTGATCTGTTGCGCGAGGGCGTGGCGCTCGGGCAGTGGGCCCGGCTGCAGCACACCAAGTTCGGCGATACCGGTATCCCAGTTGGCGGCAGGCGCATGGCGGCATGCCTCGATGACGGCAGTGTGGAACATGCAGCCGCCGTCGAGATAGCCTGTCGAGACGAAAAAAGTCGCGTGCAGACCGAGCGACGACAGTACACCCAGCGCTTCTTTCGCGTTGTCGGCGAAGCCGTCGTCGAACGTAATGGCGACGGTACCGGGTGGCAACCGTTTCGCACCCTGAAGACGCAATGCGTCGGCGAGGGGCATCACGTTGAAATCGCTTTGCAGGACTTCCATGAGACGCCGGAAAGATTCCCGGTCGGGCGTCTCCGGATCCAAGGGATCCGGCACCGGCGAGACACGATGGTAGGTCAGCACCAGCAGCCGATTAGACGCACCAAGAAACTGGGTTGCCCGTTCTAAGCTGCGAACTGTGGCAGAGCGCAGACTCATGATGCCGCCCGCACCGCTGCCGCGCGCGCGGCGAGCCCTCGCAACGAGCCATATACTGGTCCGTACCCGGACACCGCCCGTTCCCAGGTTCGCTCGGTCTCGACGTAGGACCTTGCCCGGTTACGGATCGCATCGAGATCGCCACGCGCCAGGACATCCACCACGGTATTCGCCAGGGCTTCCGGATCGTCGGGTTTGAACAGAAATCCGGTCTCACCATGCCTGATGAGCTCCCGATGACCGCCGACGTCGGAGGCCGCCAGAACCCGACGCTGCGCCATGGCCTCCAAAGGCTTGAGGGGGGTAACCGTTTCGGTCAGTCGGACTCCCACTCTCGGGTAAACCAGCAGGTCGGTAATCGCGTAATAGGCTGGCACCTCGCGTTGCGCGATTCGCCCCGGCATGGAAACCAGATCGCCGATTCCCAGCTCCGCTACCAGTCCACGCAGCCGCTCCTCCTCCGGGCCGCCACCTACGAGCAACAAGTGCACTGGACGACGGTCACGCAGCAGCGCCACGGCGCGAAGCAGGACATGCAGCCCTTCGTAGGCATAGAACGAGCCGAGGAATCCGAGGAGCGGCAATCCAGCCGGACAGTACCGGCGGCGAAGCTCGCTATCGACTGACACGGCGGCACCGAAATGCTCGGCATCAACCGCATTCACTATGACTGTAACACGCTCCGCGGCGATACCGCGCGAACGTATGTCATTGCGCAGGCCTTCGCAGATCGTGGTGATCGCATCGGCCTGCGAAAGTACACGTGTCTCCAGCGCGCGCGAAAGCCTGTAACGCAGGCTGCCCTCGGCGGTCGTTCCATGACTGACGGCCGCATCCTCCCAGGAGGCCCGCATCTCATAGACGAACGGCAACCCGAGCCGCCGCGCCACGGATGCCGCCGCCAGGCCGTTGAGGCAGGGCGAATGGGCATGAATGACGTCCGGCCGGAACCACGCGGCGACTTCCGCGATCCGGCGACGAAGCATCCACACGACATCCAACTGATTGACGACCGGCAGTCTGCCGATAACCGTCGAACTGTGCCGGGTACGCTGGTAGGTTTGCCCGTCTGCGTCCTCCTCGACTGTGGCGCACGCGTGCTTTGGCCCGGTCACCTGTGCGGTCATCCAGCCGAGCCTCGCTTGCTCGCGCAGGATCGCGGTGGTGCGAAAAGCGTAGCCGCTGTGCAAGGGCAGCGAGTGATCAAGCGCATGCAGTATGCGCAGGCCGGAGAAGCTGTCGGATCCTGTCGGAAAACTGGCCGTCATCCAGGGCCCCCGGACGGATGGAGCCCGTCCAGCAGCGCGTCCATCCGGCGCATGGAGTGCGCCCAGCTATGATGACTCAATACGCGCTCGCGGCCGGCCGACGCCAAGGCACGCCGGCGCTGTCGGTCTGCAAGTACCTCGATTACCGTACTGGCACACTCGGCGGGGGAGTCAGCTGTCAGCAGGTGTTCGCCAGGCCGCGCATCGACTCCGCGTGACGCCAGCGTGGAACAGACCACCGGCACGCCCAACGCCATGGACTCCAGAATCTTGTTCTGGGTGCCACGCGCCACGTCGAGTGGCGCGACACTGACGGCCGCTCCACGCACGTGCGGGCGGATGTCCGGCACGGTGCCGGTGACCGTGATGCCCGGCCGCTCGGCAAGAGCGCGTATGAATCCGGGCGGTTCGGCGCCGACTATCACGAGCCGAGCGGCCGGCCTTTGTTTGCGAATGAGCCCGAAGGTGCTGCCGCAAAAACGCATTACCGCCTGTTGATTGGGAAAATAGTCCATGCGGCCTGAAAAGCAGATCAGGTCGGGATCGTAGTCGTCACCGGCCGGGGAAAAGTACTCGGCGTCCACACCGTTGGGAAACCAGCCCGTGCGCGGCGAGGATTCAAGCGAACAGAGGGTGTCGTGCTCGGCAGCCGTCGTACAGGTCGACAGGTCGAAACGCCGCGCCAGCTCCCTTTCCACCCGCCGGAGCTTGAGGGCCTCGAGCCAATACCCTGCCGACAGCGGAAAGGGCCGGTGCCTGGAGTACGTCGACCACTTCTCCGAGTCCATGTCGCCGAAGTCGAGCACCTTCGGGCAACCCCGATGGGCAACGACATAGGGCGCCACCGAAGAACAGTGCACGAAGACCAGGTCGTAACGACCATCACGCAACTCCCTCTGCACCCGGGCCGCGAGCCTGGGTGACCAGAAATTACCGAACGACGAGGGCGAGGTGAGCGGCAGTCGGGCCACCATCCGTACGTTCGCCGCCAGCTGACTCACTGGCTCCGCCAGAATGCGGCTGCAATGCTTAGCGAGCCCCTCACCGGCGATCCGCTCCTCTTCTGACCGCCACAGGGAGGCAACGGTCACTTCGGCATATCTGGACAGGTGCCTGATGATGTTGAATGGGCGAATCTTTCCGCCGCGAGCCGGCGGATAGGGGAAGCGATGGCAGATGAAAAAGATTCTCATGCGACCCTTGCTACCTGCGTTTTCTCAGCAATCTCGGCAGCAACATCTTCAGGCGAGCGCCGGTCGAGGAATATCCGGCACCATATCTCGAGATTCATCAGGCACTGCAAATTATCGGAAAAGTCGTGACGCGCAGACTCATGCATGGCCATCGTCTCGGCAACGACAGCCGGATCGAACAGACCTCGCCGATCCATGGACTCAGGGGACAGGGTCGCGTGCATGAGCGGTCGCAATTCCTGCTTGAGCCATACGCCCATCGGCGCGCCGAAGCCGCGCTTCGCCTTTTTCAGCACTTGCGGCGGCAGGCTGTCTCGCAGTGCAGTCTTGAACAAGTGCTTGAGTCCGGCGCCATGAATCTTCATGGATGATGGCACGCGGGCCGCAAGATCGACCATCGTGTTGCTCAGCAAAGGCACGCGGCACTCCAGGGACGTTGCCATCGTCGTCTTGTCCGTCAGCAGCAGGAGATCGTCTGGCAGCTGCGTGACCATATCGACCTGCATCAGGCGATTGACGAAATCCGTCCCCGGGAAACGCCGGAAAGCGTCGGCCAGGGGATCGCGACCCGCAGGCGGAATTCCGCCTCTTACGAGCCGCATGCGCGCCGCAGAATCGAACAGCCGCACGTAGGCGATATATTGCTCTTCCACAGGCAGCGTGGAGTGACTCACGAACTCCCGGGCGTATCGCAACAGATTGGATACCGGATCATGGCGATCGCTGGGCAGTCGCGCGGCCAGCGGCACCAGCCATCTTTCGCGGACCCAGCGAGGGACGTATTCGAAACGGCTGAGATAGTGCGGACCCAGGTACCGACGATACCCGCCCAGCAGTTCGTCCCCCCCGACGCCCGAAAGGATTACGGTCACGTCCCGCCTCGCGAACTCGGCAACAAGAAAGGTCGTCATGATGGCCGAGTCGGCAATCGGCTCGTCCATGTGCCAGAGAAGCCGCGGCAGCAATTCGACGACATCAGGGCGGACGATGATCTCGCGATGCTCTGTTGCGAAGTGCTGCGCCACCCTGCGGGCATCGGGCAACTCGTTGTAGTAGGTGCCTGCCCGACCCAGGTCGAAACCGATCGAGTAGGTCTTCGTCGGCCCGCTGCCCGCTCCGGCCATCATGGCGACGACTGCACTGGAATCGATGCCGCCGCTGAGAAACGCTCCGAGCGGCACATCTGCGACCATCTGCTGGCGAACGGAGCGCCGCACGGCTGCGAGCAGCTCCTCGCGCGCCTCCTCTTCGCTCCCGAACGGATCAGCGGTCACCGGCGACCAATAGGACTTGACGGATATCTGACCGTCCTCAGCCACCAGGAGATGGCCCGGTGGCAGCTTCTTTATCCCTTGGAACAGCGTACGTGGTGCGGTCACGTAGCCCAGGTACAGCAGCTCATCAAGGGCATCGCGATCGATCTCCCGCGGCATGCGCGCCACGGCCAGGATGGACTTGATCTCCGATGCGAATATCAGCCGGCCGCCGTCGATACTGTAGTACACCGGCTTGATGCCGAGGCGATCACGACCGATGAGGAGGCGATGCTTGTACTCGTCCCATAGAGCGAAACCGAACATCCCATCCAGGCGGCCAACCATCGCATCGCCCTGCTCGGCATACAACTGCACGAGAACTTCGCAGTCGCTTCCAGTCGCAAATCGCCGGCCTTGGGCCTGCAGCTCACGACGAAGTTCGCGAAAGTTGTAAATCTCGCCGTTGCAGACCAGTTGCACTTTGCCGTCGGCCGTGTGCAGCGGCTGATGCCCTCCGGCGATATCGATAATGGACAGCCGCCGCATGCCCAGCAGCAAACCAGGGCGCTCGAACAGGCCAGAGTCATCCGGCCCCCGGTGCCGGCTGATGTCGCCCATCCGGTCGGCGAGAGCGCGGTCCAGCGTTTCATCGCCGCGCAACGAGAGGATGCCGTGAATCCCGCACATGCCGAGCTATCGCCCCGTCGCTCCCAGCACCTGACGCTGGAAGCTCTCATAGAGCAGCAATGACCAAAGCATCGCGCTGTGATCGCGCAGGCCGGCCTGGTGCTCGGTCACCAGCGTGTCGACTGCGACCATGTCGAAGACCCCCGAGTCGCCGAGCGAACCGCGCGTAAGCCGATCTCGCAGCGTCTGGCGAAGCTCATGCCTGAACCAGCGACCGAGCGGCACGGCAAATCCCATTTTCGGGCGATAGATCACCTCGGCCGGAACGTGCCTGGCCACTGCCTTCTTGAACACGTATTTCCCCTCCGAGCCACGCAATTTCAGGTCGCGGGGCAAGCCCGCCGCCCATTCGACGAATTCGTGGTCGAGCAGCGGGGCGCGCACTTCGAGGCTGTTAGCCATGCTGGCGCGATCGACCTTGGTGAGGATGTCCCCCACCAGGTTCGTCTTGATATCGATGTACTGCACCTTTGAGAGCGCGTCGAGACCATCGAGGTTGCGCTCGACGGCGCGAAATACGTCGATCGCCTTGTAGCCCTGGAGATTCGCCTTGTGCTCACGGGAAAACAGCATCGAGCGTACCTTCTCGCTGGCGATCGACACGCTGTCGAAATAGGCGTCGAGGCCCGACCGCGACATTGCGCCGAGCGTCGCCTTCGCGCGGAACATCCGCGGGGCCCAATCGGCTCGCGGATAAAGCCTCGCAAGAGTGCCGAACAACGGCCGACGTAATCCGAGCGGCAACAGGCGGCGGAACGTTTCCTCGTTCATGTGCCAGAGATAGCGTCGGTACCCGCCCAACACTTCATCGCCGCCGTCACCGGACAGAGCGACCTTGACGTGCTTTCTCGCCAGTTCGCACACACGAAAAGTGGGCAGCGCGGAACTGTCGGCAAACGGCTCGTCGTAGATACCTGCGAGACGGTCCACGAGACCGATGTCGTTCGGGTCGACTGACTCCACGAAATGCCTGGTGGCCAGGACTTCCGCCACGCGCCGCGCATGCCGGGACTCGTCGAACGCGGTTTCTCCGAAGGATATCGAACAGGTATTCACGGGCTGCGCCGAACTTCGCGCCATCATGGCCACAACGCCGCTGGAATCCACCCCGCCGGACAGGAATGCTCCAACAGGTACATCAGCGATCATCCGGATCCGCACAGCCTCCTCGAATCGTTCGAGCAGCAGCTGTATCGCAGTTTCCTCGTCCTGCGCGCGCACCGGACTGAAACTCACGTCCCAATAGGACTGCGGTTCAGGAACTGGCCGCCCCCGAGCAGCGACCAGCGTCGATGCCGGCGGCAATTTCCGTACCGACCTGAGGATGCAGCGCGGATCGGCCACGTAGCCGAGGGCAAAGTACTCTTCGATGGCGCATGGGTCGATGGCCCTCGACACTCCCGGATAACGAAGCAGTGCTTTCAGCTCCGAAGCGAAGACGATCTCGCCGGCCGGGAGTACCGCGTAATAAAGAGGCTTCTTGCCAAGGCGATCGCGGGCGAGAAAAAGCTCGCCGCGATTGCGGTCCCAGATGGCGAACGCAAACATGCCGCGGAACCGCTTGACGCAGTCCCTTCCCCACTCCTCCCAACCGTGGACGATGACTTCGGTATCGGTTCGCGTACGGAAGCGATGACCCAGCGCTTCGAGTTCCTGGCGCAGACCCTGGAAATTGTAGATCTCGCCATTGAATACGATAACGACCGAATCGTCCTCGTTGCAGAGCGGCTGTTTGCCGGTGGACAGATCGATGATCGAGAGGCGGCGGTGTCCGAGACCGACGCCGGGTTCGACGTGGAAACCCTCATCGTCGGGGCCCCGATGCACCTGTGTGTCGTTCATCGCGCGCAACAGGTTGCGGTCGATCGGTCGCTCACCCGACATGTCGATGATGCCAGTTATCCCGCACATGTCTAACGCATCGCCCGGACATCACCGCTGCCGGACGGCCCGGCTGGCGAAGCGATCGCGTCGGCAAAAACCTCGCGGACCGGACCCCAGCGGAAATCGGCAAGGGTCCGGCGGAGTTTCCCTTCGAAACGCGGCAGGTTGACGTAGTGGCGAAAGCGCGTCTTCAGGTCGATGCCGGCGACGCGTGGCTGCTCAGGATCGATCTCCCACGGATGGAAATAGAAAACGACAGGCCGCCCCTCGCCTTGCGAAACGCGCCGGATGGCGGTACGACTGAGCCAGTATGGGATCAGCCGGAAGAAACCCCCGCCACTACACGGGAAGCGTCGCGAGCCGATTTCGATCGTCGTGATCGGGATCTCCAGCAGCGGATGGCCGGGCATTCGACAGGCGAACCGCGGCGCGTCGGGCATTCCGTAATGGTCGTGCCGTATCGGGTTGATACTTGAACTGTAGAGATGCCCGGACTCCAGAAGGATGTCCAGCGCCCAGAGATTGCGGGCGTCAATGGAAAAGCTGGCCGCTCGATAACCTGCCACATGCTGTCCGGAGATGTCCTCCAGCAGCCGTTTGGTCCGCTGAACGTCGGCACGGAATTCCTCTGGTGACTGCTCGTATGCCCGGACGTGACTGTAACCGTGGCTTGCGATCTCGTGGCCTGCTGCAGCGGTCGCCTGCAGCAGGGCGGGCAGCCGCTCGGCAAGCCAGCCGAGCCAGAAAAACGTCGCCCGTACGCCTGCCTGCCCGAAAAGGTCCAGCAGCCGGTGAACGTTGCGCTCGACGCGCAGAGGATGGTTGCCCCAGTCGCGGGGATCAATGTAGGGACGAAACGCCGAGACCTGGAAATAGTCCTCCACGTCCACCGACATCGCGTTGGTCACGCCGCCGGAGGCAGCGCCGGTACGTGCTTCCATGGATCAGCACGGGGTCCGCGGAGACGCCGCCCTAGAATCGCCGCTCTAGGTCGATGCCCACCCAGATTTCGTCGTAGTCCGCGACGACGAATTGCGACTCACCGACCTGCCGGTTGGCTGCACCACTGCGTTTCTGGAAGCCCGTGCGGAAGCTCAGGCTCGTAAGCTCGCCGAGTTCGTAGCCGTAGCTGGCGGAAACAGTCAGCGTCTGATCCTTGTCCAACTGTGGTCCGGTGAAATCGCTGTCGGTGACGAGCTCGCGACTGCGCCATGAAACGGCTGCACCCAGCCTACTGCGGGTTCCTGGATTCCACGAGAATCTCGCCGAGGCGCCGATCGACGACTCGTCGTCACGTTCCCCGAACTCCACAGGCTCGCCGGTCTCGTCGTCGAACTCGACCTGCAGCTGGTTCGTACGCTCGTCCCAAAAGACCGCGAGGCCGACCGAGCTGCGATCGCCGCGCCAGGTGACGGAGGCATCGGCCCTGTCCTGCACGAAGCGGGTCAAGAGACCAGGTTCCTCGATGCCTGTGTCCGGAGGAACTTCCTGCTCGCTATCCTCGCCGGGTTGCCCCAACATGATCTGCGACAAACTCATGCGATCCGAGGTATTCGGCACGGTCGAATACGACAGCCGGAGCGTAACCGACTCCGACTCGTGCGTCAGCGCGAAACGCTGAGTCGCTCCGAAGAATCGATGCCCAATGGCTGCCTCCAGACGCAGCCGGCCAACCGCAGCCGTTGCGCCGGCCTCCCAGCGACTTTCTTCAAGCGAAGAATCCTCGAAGTCCTCGAAGTCGCTGTCGAGGCCGCCCAGTCCGAAGACGCTGAATCCGTCACTCAGCCGGTAGTCGACCCGCAAGTACGCGGACTGCTGCTCAGCCTCGTAGCTGGTGGCGTCGTACGCGAGTTGTTCGAAATCGTAGACCAGGGCATAACCAATCTGTCGAGTCGGATCTTCGGACGACCGGATCGATGCCGATCCCTCGATGCGGTCCGCATCGGCAATCTGTGCTGTTGCCGCGGTCGTCGAGTCGTCCGTGCGGAGCGAGTCGTCATAATCGACTCGGCCAAAGCGCGCGAAGCCCCCGAATATGGCATTCCCGAAGACTTCCACACCCCACTCCGGGCCCAGGTCCCAGGTCAAAGAGTCGGTGCGATTGCCTGTAACGCTGAGATTGGTACTGGTAACGGAGAGCTGCGGCGAGACGTTCACCTGCCTGATCGCCGCGCGCGCATGGAGCTGGAGCGCGTCACCGATCACGTCCAGGAGCGAATTCGCGCTCAGCTGGTGGAATACTTCGTTCCGGTCGGACTCCTCGGCGTAGAAGAGCGCTTCAAGCGAGTAATCAAGGTTGAGCTCAAGGCCTGCGCCCTGGTACTCGACGGCAACGGACGGGATGACACTTGTAACCCACTCGTTTTCTTCTTCGGCATCGAGGTTGACGTTCGACGTGTACGCCTCACCGACGCGGATGGCGGACTCTATCTCGATCGCGCCAGAAACCACCGGCAGCATAAGCAGGACGAGGCTGCCGGCGGCAAGTCGCATGATGGTCTGCACGTTTGCCCTCTCAGTACGAATAGTAGTAGTCCCTGTAGCGCGGCGAATTCCGCATCGGCGACTTGTTCAGCACTATATTCAGGCCGGCTGGCGTGCTTTTCAGAAGTTCGACGGTGGCGGCGATATCACTGACCGTCGAGCGGCCCGCTTCCACGACTACGAGGGTGTGGTGGGCGAGGTCGGCCAGTACCCGACCTTCGCTGGTGAGGAGCAAAGGAGGTGCATCGAGCAGCACAACCAGGTCAGGGTCAGCGAGCAGCCCGAGAAACTCCGCCATGCGGGGGCTGGAGAAAAGCTCTGTCGCATCGGGCCTCGACTTCCCCGCCGGCAGGACGAACAGGGAAGGCAGGTCCGTTGGCATCACGACTTCCGACAGACCGGCAACCTCGCCGGCGAGCAACTCCAGTAGTCCCGGACGCGCATCGACGCCAAGGCGAGTGGACTGCGTACGCCTGACCGGGTCGGCATCCACCAGAAGGACGCGGGTCATCTGCTCGCTGGCAAGGCTGCCGCCGAGATTCAGCGAGATGAATGACTTGCCAGTTTGGGGCGTGTCGCTCGTGATCATGACCAGGTTTCCCGACCTGCTAGTCGATCTGGACATACCGAAGACACGCGCAAGTACGGGACGCTTGAGGAAGCGGATATCGCGCGCAAGCGCAGGATACTGCTCGATGGCAAGCAACGCTTTCACCGCGACCGGCGCAACATCGGCAACCGGCAGCGTCTTACCACCGCCCATGCGAACAGGCAGTGGTCGCCTCGGTGGCTGCGGCCCAGCGGCCTCCGGCTTTTCCTGCTGCGGCAATCGCCCGATGGCTTTCTCGATGATACCCATCAGCCGCCACCCGGCAGTCCGCCGACCGTTCCACCGGTCGTCGCATTCCAAAAGGCCAGCACAATCAGGTATGCAACGACGATCCCGCCCAGTCCGCCGACGACCAGATATCCGGACTTGCGTTCGACTGCCTGCTCCGCTCCAGTCCTGGCGATACGCACCGTACCAATTACCTGTATGGCGAAACGGCGTTGCAATTCACTGCCGAGATAGAACACCGGCTGCGTCACGTTCAGAGCCAGCGCAACCCCGATGGCGGCTGCGAACGCCAACACAAGCACGCCAGTCAGAAGCAGCGGCCGGTTCGGCCCGATGGGCAATGCAGGCACGGTCGGCGGATCGAAGACGCGAAACGTGACGTCATCCTTGCTCTGCTCGGCATCTTCGGACAGGCGCGCGGACTCCACTCGCTGCAGGAGCTCGTCGTACTGGTTCTTGGTCACGTCGTAGTCACGAGTGAGGCGTTTGAGCTCGGCCTCGATGGCTGGAATCGTATCGACTCGCCGGCGCAGTCCGCTGACGATCGCCGCCTGGTCGCTGTATTCGGACTGCAGCTGAACGACCTCCACCTCTGTGGCCGAAAGCTCGATTTTCATCTTCTGGTAGACGGGATTGAGGTCGAGTGGCGAGTACGCCCTGGACGACGTAACGGCGGGCAATCGTGTGGCAGAACGCTCCGCCTGCAACGCCTCGATCGTGCGCTTGATCTGCACGATATCCGGATGGGTATCCGTGTACTTGAGGCGCAGCTCGGCCAGTTCGGCCTCGAGCTGGGCGATGCGACCATCCTGCGAACCGGTCGGACCACCGGGCTTGGCACCTTCGCCCACCAGCCCGAATACGGGCTCCTCGCCTTCGATCTGGCGCAACAGCTCGGCACGACGATTGCGGGCGATGCGCAGACTTGCTTCTATTGCCTCCAGTCTGGCCTGCGCATCCTGCATGCGGCTGTAGTAATCGAGGCCGTCTCCGGGCATCTGGCCGACGTTCTTGCGCTTGAACTCGGCAAGATTCGCCTCCGCTTCATTGAGTCTGGCCGCGTATTCCTTCAGCTTCTGCAGCAGGAAGCGCTGTGCAGCAGAGGCGTCCGAACGATTTTCGCCCAGCGACCCTTCAATGAAACTGTTCAGCAGGCCAGTAACGACCGCCAGTGCCTGGCGCGGATCGTTGTCCTCGTAGGTAATGCCGATGATGCTGGCCCCCTCCTTGCGCAGCTCGATGGATGCCTGCAGGCGATTGATCATTGCCTCGAACGCCGCCGGGTCCTTCGCCTCAATATCGAGGTCGGTCTCGCGCGCCAGCCGCTCGAGATTCGGCCGACTCATCACAGCCATCTCCATCAGGCTTACGTCGCTCATCACGTCTGTATTGACCGCGAGTCCCTGCAACAACGGCCGAAGAGTGCTTTGAGTGTCGACGTAGACCCGAGCGCTGGCCCGGTGTACGTCTGGCATACGCAGCACAAGAAAGGTACCGGCGATGGCGACAACCCATGCGGCGGCGCAAGCATACCAACGGAATCGCCAGCACCCCCACGCGATGCCGCGGGCGATATCCGCAACGTCGGCGAGTTCGTAACGCTCGTTGGCAGTCAAGGCCACGGGACGAGCCTCATAGCCGGGACTCGGGTATCAACAGCATGTCGCCAGGCAGCATTTCGACGTTCTCCGACATACGAGCGTCATTCAGCAGGTCGTCGAGCCGCACCCGAATTTCCAAGGTAGTACCGTCGGCGCGGCGGATGATGCGGGCCCGATTGCCGGCGGCACCAGGTGCCAACCCACCGACTTCGATCATGACGTCAAGCACCGTCATGCTGCGTCGGTATGGCAGTGCTTTTGGGGTCGTCGCCTTGCCAACGACACGGATCTGCTCCGAAAAAGCGCCGACGAAGCCGTGGACGATGACGTTGACCTGTGGCGACTTGACGTACGCGCCGAGTGCAGTCTCCATGTCGCGAGCCAGCTGCGTTGGCGTCTTGCCAACCGCCTGCATATCTTCCACCAGCGGCGTGGATATACGCCCATCAGGACGCACCGGCACAGTCACAGTCAATTCCGGGTTCCGCCAGACGAATATCTGAATTTCGTCGCCCGGGCCAATGAGGTACTGCGTCGCAGCTCCGCCTCCACCGGCCGCCGATGCCGGCTGCCCCGGCGTACTGCAGGCGGCCGAGCCCAGTGCGGCCAATGCGATCAGTGCGAATCGTGCGAGCATTTGTGTTATCCCTTCACCCTGTTGCCTGGGCCCGTGCTACTCAGCACGAAAACCCGGATTCTTGCCGTTCTGGTCAGCCAGACAGTTCTGCCATCACTGCAGCGACAAGCTGCCGCATGGCCTCTTCGGATCCGTCAGCATCGCCGTCATCAAGCACCACCGCCACGAGCGCGGGCGTCCGATGTGCGCCGGCCAGTATTGTGACGGATTCCATAATCTTGGCATTGACCGGGTTCGCAATTTGCCTGCCGTCCAGCGTGAACCAGTAGCCGATCAACCACCGATCCGATCCGCTCTGCAGGCGCATCTGGCGAAAGGCGTTGCGAGTACCGTGGGCAGCCACCAGGTCGTCGGCCACCAGCGTGACGCTCTTCGCGTCGAGGTACTCCCGCAGGACTCTGATATCCGGGCCACCCGGCCGGGACCGAAGCAGGTGCAACTGAAATGGATGGTCACCGTCATAGCGAACATGCCTTGTCTCGAAGCGGGAACCCAGCTTTAGCCACACCGGGGGAGCCACCAGTCCAGTCAGCCGCCAACCAGCGAACCGCGCCGGCAGATCAACCGATTCGTCATCGCCGGCGTCGCGGACTGCGGAACTTTCCAGCGCAGCAGCCCCACCGAGTAGCCCCATGACGACCGCGGCAGTTAGGCCGTGTGAGCGAGGGCTCTGTCGGAGCTTGTCGCCAAACACCGGCATGGCGCCCGCTGCCGGTGCAAGCCGCGGCGGATCGGCGTACCGCAGTCCGACCACGAATACAACGACCAGGAGGACGGAGAACAGAAACCACCCGTAAATGAAATGATCCACGCCGACCGCGATCCGCATATCTGACCAGCGTGCCAGCAGGATGATTATATAAGCGCGCGTTACATTAGCTAGCACTGTAAATACGGCGGAAAAGGCTATGAAAAGAAAGCGCTTTTTCATGGAATCGAAAAATTGCCAGGCGAAAAGCACGGTGGTGGCCAGGCAGGCGATGAGGTAGCGGATTCCGCTACAGGCTTCCGCGACCTGGAAGTGCCCCTCGGGAATACTGATCAGCCAGCTATCGTGGAAGACAGGCACGCCCGACAGCTGCAGCAGCGCCACGGCACCGCTGGCAGTGATATCCATCATCGCAGGAAGCAGAATTTCCCCGGCAGGCACGGCGAACATCGCGAAGAACAGTGGATAAGCGGCCACCCGCAGGCAGTCCGGACCGAAGATGGCCAGTACGGCCGAGGGAATCACCAGCATCATCGCGGCCTGTGCGATCACATCGGCGCGCACGGCACTCCCAAAGTACCAGGCCGCCGCGAATAGCAGGACCCAGGCAAGGCCCGCCCACGACACACGCGGTGCAATCCCGGCCAATGCCGTTCGGCGCTGCATAAGGAGCCAGACCACGATCGGGAACACCACAAACCCGTGGATAAAACTGTCAGACCTGGCCCAGGTCGAGACCATGGACAAAAACGTCGAATTGAAGGTCCCCAGGACGACGACTACCACCGCAAGGATTGCGGTGACCGGCAGCCAGCTGCCATCCTGGTCAGCGTGCGTCGCCAATCGGGTCTGGGCGCCCACCGGCGTCAGCCGAGATCCCGCGCAATCCAGGGTCCGATTGCGGTAGTCACGGCCAGCGGCAGCCGGCGCCAGACGTTGATCAGCGTGCCGTAACGCGGGTTGTCCGGTGAGATATTCGGCAACGCCTTCGATCGCACGAGGTCGTATTGATAATGAAGTGGTTCCGGCTCGAATCCCCAGTGCGTCTTGAATCGGTATGAACCGGTACCCTGCCGGCTGCGTCCGAAGTCGAAGAGCTTGCAACCGCGCCCCAACGCATTCAACAGCAACTCCCAATACATGAAATCGTAGGCGTGCAGATCTCGTGCCGCCGCCGTTCCGCCGCCATAGTAGGGCAGGACTTCGTCGCGAAAGTAGAAACTCATCACCGCCGCGACAGGTTCCTCGCCCGGCAGACCGACGGTAAGGGTCTGGCAACGCTCGCCGAAGACGCGCTCGAGCGCTGCAAAGTAGCGCAACGGCAAAACGGGCGTGCCGAGGCTGCGCAGGCTCTCGGCGTAAATCCGGAAGAACGCGCGCACCGTAGAGCCGAATACGGGCCGTAGCCCCTTGGCCCCACCCTTTCGGATCATTGCCCGCTGCTTACGCGGAATCGCTCGCATATTTGCCTCGGAGTCACCGTCCAAACGTCTGCGGAACGTGACGTAGCGGTCCACGGTCGGCATGGCAGAGAGGGCTTGCCGCTGCCGCAATTCCAGGTAATCCACCCCGAGCCTGCGGGCCAGCGCACCAGCTTCGGTTACCAGCGCTGCCTCGTCGTCCGCTGTCGACCCCAGCACGCCGCCGTAGACGCAAAAAGGGAGGGAGACCAGCTTGTGCCCGAACAACAAACTGCGCACCTCCGCGAGTGGCAGCACGCCGCTGATCTGGCCGGCTGCGCGCGTAAACAGGAAATGAGTGCGATGAGGAAAGACCTGACGGATGACGTCTCGCCACCCGGAAAGATGGAAAAAGCTGCCGTGCGGATGAGACAGGACGAACTGATCCCACTCCGCCTGATCGTTCGTCGACTCGAGACTGTATAACGCCTCCATCAGCCTCCGCCCGCCTCCAGCTGTCTCTGCAACGACTCGGCATCTGCACGACTCGGAAAAGCCTCGCTTCGTGCAAGCAGAATTTGCAATGTCCGCCGGGCGTCGGCCAGCTGGCCAGTCTTGGCCAGGCCGTAGGCCAGGTGATACTGCAACTCCGGATCAGCCGGTGCTCGCTTTGCCGCGCTTGCCACCAGCTTTACGCCGCTCTGGACGTCTCCGCTTCGCAGACGAATCCAGCCAAGCGTATCCATCACTGACGCAGAATCGGGCTGCAGCTCCAGGGCACGCTCAGCCATGCCTTCTGCTCGGCCATCACCGGCTTGGAAATAAAGCCAGGCGAGATTGTTGATGGCCTGGACCTGCCGCCGATCCGCGCCTATCACGCTCTCGTAATCCGCGATTGCCTCACGCGATTCGCCACGCGCCTGATGGAGCGTCGCCTTGAACAGGTGCGGGCCGATATCGCGCGGATTCAACCGCACCCATTGCAGCAGCTCGCTGCAGGCGCTGCCAGGCTTTTCCACATTGCGGGCCTGACAGAGCCGGACAGAGAGATCGCCAGTCGCCTCGATGGCGTAGGCCTTGCGGTAACTGTCCAGCGCCACGCCGACCTGGCCCAGCTCCATGTACAGGTCCCCGGCCGTCTGCAGCACGACTGGATCGTCCGGCGCCAGACTCATCGCGTTCGTCATGCTGGTCGGCATTTGTTTCGCACGGCCATTGGCGACGGTCGCGCGCGCGAGATTCAGCCAAGCCCGAGCATTGCGTGGATCGAGAACCGTGATCCGGTTGAAGCTGTCGCGCGCAATGTCCCAACGACCGTTGGCGGCCGCAGAGCGGGCCAGGAAATTGAGTGCGGCCGGAGTATCGGGCGAGAGCTGAATGGCCGCGCGTGCCTGATCCAGCGCCTGGTTGTAACGGCGTGCGGCCAGGTGGGCCTCGCCAATGAGCAGACGCGGGCGAAAGTCCGCTGGATCGGCTTCGATTACGCGTTGCAGCCGCGCCTCGCCACCGTTCTGATCGCCTGATTGGAAGTCCAACAGGGCCAGATTTATCAGCGCTTCCTTGTTGGTCGGCTCTATCGCGAGCACCCGCTCGAACTCGCGGCGGGCATCGGCGATATCATTTCGATAGAGGTTGACGGTCGCGAGCAGGAGGTGTGACCAGGCAACCCCCGGATTTTCCGTCGCAAGACGTCGCGCAAGGGAAAAGGCGGCCTCGAAACGGCGGTCGGCCAGGTCAGCGACGACCGCAAGGTAATCGATTGCAAGACGGTTCGACGTTGAGGCGCGCAGACCCTCTAGCATCAGACGTGCGGTGGCGACATCGCCGCTTGCAAGCCTTGCGCTGATTTCACCCAGACGGAATCGTTCGTCTGCGGGGAACTGCTCTGCGCCGCGGCGGAAAAATTCTCCGGCCTCGTCGGTATTGCCCAAGCTCAGACTCGCCTGTCCCGCCAGAATCAGCAGGCCTTCATCGAAGACGGCACCGGGGCTTTCTCGAATCATCGGCAGCAGGGTCTGCATCGCCCGCTCCGGCCGGTTCTGGCGCAGCCGCAAGTCCGCCAGCATGCGGACCAGGAACGCATCGGGCCGACGGGCGACGACCCGCTGGATGTGCATTGCGGCTTGTTCGAAATTGCCGTTCAGGTACTGCACGGTACCTAACAGCCTCTCCGCAGGTTCGAATTCAGAATCGACCTTCAATATCTGCTGAAGACTGGCAATCGCCGCGGCGTAATCGCCGGATTGGGCCAGGAAACGGCTGCGCATGTAGAACGCCAGCAGCCC
The DNA here is from genome assembly GCA_016874095.1 of Gammaproteobacteria bacterium. GTDB lineage: Bacteria > Pseudomonadota > Gammaproteobacteria > Steroidobacterales > QUBU01. The sequence continues at coordinate 48,214 of VGVH01000017.1, forward strand.
GCCCGGCGTCAGGTTTTCGAGCTGGCCGATGCTCGCATCGGCGTCAGCCAGCGCACCCCGCTGCAATTGCAGTTCTGCCAGCCCGATGAGTACTTCTGCTTTTTCCTCCGCCTCATCCGCCAGATCAAGCAGTCGCCGGAAATGAGGTTCGGCGACCGCGGGACCCCGGGTGTCCACGATCCGCCGCCCCTGCAGCACGAGCAGCGAGATGTTCTGTGGATTGCTGACCAGCGCATCGGCAATGAGCCGATCGCCCTCCTCGTCGCGGCGGCCACGGAACAAAAGATTGATGAGCCTAACCTTCGGGGCAGGCTCAGCGGGTGCTGCAGCCATTGCGGCGCGGAACAAGCGCTCGGCCTCCGCATCGTCGCCGAGCCCCTCGTATGCCCGCGCAGAGAGCATGCGCGCGTCGAGCTGTTCCTCGGGCGTCCGCGCACTGACTTCGGCCAGGGTGGCATGCACCTCGGCAAACTTCTCTTGACCCAGCAGCGCCTTGCCGAGCAACAGACGGCGAGCATCAGTATCGGCGTCAGGCTGGAGGGACAAGGCTCGTCGGATCTCTTTCTCGGCGGAGACCGCATCGCCCAACTCGAGTGAAGCCTGAGCAAGCGCAGCGCGCGCTTCGGCGTTCGCTGGCTGCCGCTGAAGGAGCGACTTGAGGTCGATGCTGGCGGCTGCGTAGTCGCCTGAGTCTGCGGCCGCTTCCGCGCGAGCCCAGAGCTGCTCAGGTGACCTCTGACAGCCCGCCAGACTGAAAAGTAGCGCGAGTACCACAGTCCATGGCGCTCCATGTCCCAGCGCTGTCGCTTTCATATATGCCCGTGTCCTGACGATCGGCCGAGTGGGCCCGGCTGAACATCCAATTTTAGAAAACACTCCCGGCGGGGCGTTGCGCAACGTCACAACCCCAAGGGGTACGGCGCAGGACGCCGAATTGCTGAGACGGCAAACCGTTATGTTACTCTGCGCCGCGGTTCGGGTGGGTAATGTGCGCGATTCTCGTGGCTGCCGTTTGGGCGCCGGTTTCCTTTTAGCTCCCGCCTGCCGGATTCGCTGAGCAGCAACTGCAGCCCAAGCCCTTCATGCCGCTTGGCCCGGTCGCTTCCGGGGCTGCGGTGTTTACAGGAATCGATCCAACATGGGACATGGACGTTTTTTCGTGGGGGTATGGAGCCTTGCCTGCAGTGCGTCAGGGTTTGCGCAGGTAGCAGCCATCGATGCACTTCGCCCTGGTGAATGGCATGAGTTTCCAGATTCGACTCTGAGCGCCGTACTGCCGAGTCCGGTGCCGACCGGTAATCCGCGCAACATCATGGCGGCGTGGAGCGGTGGGACGTATGACACGCGGCGCAACCGGTTGATTGTGTGGGGTGGTGGCCACGCTGATTACGCGGGCAACGAG
>VGVH01000018.1 GCA_016874095.1 Gammaproteobacteria bacterium
GCGCCGAAGCCCTGCGCGCCGACGAGGTCCTCTATGCGCTTGCCCGGCCGCACCGCGTTAACGTAGCCCTTGAACCAGAAGTACTTCTGCTGGCCCCAGTTGGTGTCACCCTGGATGCGGGCATAGGCCATCTGGTTGCCCTTGCCGGTGCGCAGGTCGAGATAGGGACCCTCGATCGCCGGGCCTTTGCCGCCCTGGCTGGTCAGTTTGGCAGCCGCTTTTTCCGACCAGGCACCGAGCGCGAGCGCTGAAGCACCCAGTACGCCCACGGAAGCGAAGGACAGTGCGTCCCGGCGAGTCGTCTGCATGTGGAATCCTCTGTCGGTTATTGCTTGTGCGGATCGGCGACGGCCCTGTTTATCAGCCAATGATGACCGGCGGCGGCGGCCGGAAGCAACCTGCGTTTCACTGCGGCGTCGCGGTGGTCTGCTGGGGTTGGCGCCGTGCGTACCAGGCCAGCATCACCAGCGCGGCCACGACGAGCACCGCATTCGAGCCCGCCATGTAGAGGAACGGACCTACAGGGCGCCAGTTGTCGAAGAGCCAGCCGCCGACGAGGCCGACGACCATGATGCCGAAGGCCCCGAACAGGCTGAACAGCCCGAGCACGGCACCGCGCCCGCGATCCGGCGCCTCCTTGCCGATCAGGGATGTCGCAGAAATGTTCGCGCCCATCTCGCCAGCGCCGACGAAGGCGGCGGCGATGTACATCTCCCAGCTCAGCGGGTTCTCGAGGAAACCAAGGGAGGCGTAGCCGACGAAGGCCACGCCCATGCCGAGCGCAAGTCCCTTCAGGCGATCGATCTTGTCGAGAACGATGCCGAAGATGACCGCCCAGGGCAGCGCGAAGGCCTGGATCACGATATAGAAGGTGGTTGCCTTGATCGTTGCCTCGGCGACCGTCATGCCCTGCGCCATGCCCTCGCGCACCAGCCACAGCGTGAGGAACTGACTGACCACGGCGAGATCGGCGCGCGAGACGAAAGCTGCGACATAGCCAAGGGCCACGCGCGGGTTGCGCCCGGCCGCGAAACCGACCTTGAGCGTCGCCAGCATGGGCTCGCGCTTTTCCGCCGGCTTGCCGGGCACGCCGCGCTTCAGCCCCCACAGCAGCACCATCGCGAGCATCACGCACGTGCCGGCGAGGCACCAGTAGGCGAAGCGGCCTGCGGTGATCGAGTCGTAGCCCATGTCGATGAAACGCTGCGGCAGCCCGCCGATCAGCCGCGGCAGGGAAGCGATGCCGATGCCGTTGAAGATGAACACCGCCGCGATCATCTTCGCGCGGGTGCGGTCGACCGGATAGTCGTTGGCTATCGTCGACAGCATTACGTTGATGCAGGCCACGCCCGAGGCAATGAACAGCCGGAAGAGCACCAGCTCGATGGTCACGGCGTCGATGTCGCCGGTGGCCAGCGGATACAGGCAATAACCGATGGCGAGCAGGATGAAGCCCGTCGCGAACACGGGCGGGCGGCCCGTCCTGTCGGATACGGCCCCCGCCACGCCGACCAGCGCGATGACCACCAGTTCCTGGACCACGAGCAGGGTGCCGGTGAGGACGCCCTGCTGGTTCGCCGGGATCTTCAGCATCTCGTTGAACAGGTAGGCCTGCATGATGCCCACCGAGTTCATCATCGCGATGCCGAAGAACGAGACGAAAAACAGGCTGTAGACGTGCTTGTAGGTGACGCCCTCGCGCATGCGCAGCGGGCCAATGCGCAGGCCGGTCTCGTTGTCGGGGCTTGCGGCGGCGGGCGTTGCGCTCACTGGGGGATTCCTGCGATCTGGGGGCACCGGCATGGTCACCGATGCCGGCCATGGAGACAACCGGTCTGGACGGCGCTGACCATACCGCGATCCAGCCGCCGTTGCCCGGCTATTCGCCGCGGCAGCCCCCCCGGTTTCGGCTGACGGCTGTCGGGCGGAGGATTATCCTGCGCGAACCCCAAATGCCCGGAGGCCACAGGCCATGCGCATGTTCAAGCGACTCCTCAAGATCGTCGGCGCGCTGGTGCTGGCGAGCATCGCCGTTTCCGTCTGGCTGCTCGCCCGCGGCGGGTCATTCGACGCGATCGAGCCGCATTTCGCCGGCAACTGCGAAGCCCTGCCCCTCGAGGGCAGCGGCGAGGACATCCTGATCGACCACGAGCGCGGCTACGCCTACCTCTCGCTGCTCGACCGCAAGGGCAAGATCGAGGGCAAGGACGTGCAGGGTGGCACGGTCGCCCGCATCGACCTGAACCAGCGACCGTTCGTGGCAGTGGACGCGCTCGTCACGAAGCCCGGCCCACTGCACCCGCACGGCCTGAGCCTGTACACGGCGGCCGACGGGACGCGGACGCTGGTGGTCATCAATCATGGCGCACGGCGCGGGGTCGATCCGGAAGCGGTCGAGATCTTCACCGAGTCGGCGCCCGGCGAATTCACTCACAGCGAGAGCGTGGCGGGCCCCGAACTGCTCTCGCCCAACGATCTGGTCGCGGTGGGTCCGCGCCAGTTCTACGTGGCGAACGACAAGGTGCTGGGCGGCGGACTTGCGGCCGGGCTGCAGCAGGTCGGCATCGGCGGCTCACCGCTCACCTGGTTCGACGGAACGAGCCTGCGTTACGTGCTCGACGACATCGCCTCGGGTGGCGGCATCAACAGCTCCGCCGACCACCGCACGCTCTACGTCGCCGAGACCTCGGGCAAGCGCGTGCGCGTGCTCGACCGCAATGACGCCGGCGACGTGACCGAGCGCGCCAGAATCGCCGTCGATACCTCGCCGGACAACATCGACGTCGCCACCGACGGCAGCCTGTGGGTCGCGGGCCACGCCAACACCCTCAAGCTCATCCAGCACTTCGTCCGCGGCGCGCCCGCGCCGAGCCAGGTCTGGCGCGTGGCGCTCGGCGAAGATGGCGTGAGCGAGCAGGAAGAGGTCTACCTCGACGACGGCACCAACATGTCCGCCGGCAGCGTCGGCGCGACCTACGGAAACCTGCTGCTGGTAGGCTCCATCACGGAGCGCAAGATCCAGATCTGCGAGATGGCGGGGTGAAAAAACAAGGGCCGCCCTCGCGGGCGGCCCTGTCGTGGCACGACCCTTCGGTCCGGCTGGCGCGCTTACTCGCCACCGAAGCGGTAGCTGAGACGCACGCCGTACTGGCGGCGATCCGGCAGCGTGACCGTCGCCTTGTCCATGAACAGGTTCGTGCTCTGGAACGCCGGGATGTCGCCGTCGGCGAATCCGGTCTTCACCGTGTCGTCGTCAAAGGCGTTGTCGATGTAGGCAATAGCGGACCACTGGTCGCCGACGAGACCAGCACGCAGGTTGAACAGCCAGTACGACCCGAAGACCATCTGGTTGTTGTCCTTCGCGTAGCGATCGGACTGGTACTCGAAATCCGCGCCGTGCGTCCAGTCGAGACCGTCGGTGATCGGATACCGGAACGTGCCGCTGCCGACCAGGACGTGGTCCGGTGCGCCTTCCAGTTCGTTGCCGGAGTAGTCGGTGACACAGGCCGCCTGGGTCGGACTGACCCCGGTAGCGACCAGCGAAATGCAGTTACCGACGTAGGCGATCTGACCGACGCCGCGCGTGATCGCCAGGTATTCGGTGTACTCCGTGTCGAGCCAGGTGTAGCTCAGCGAGAACGTCATGTTCTCGTTCGGGTTCCACAGCAAGTCGATCTCGGCGCCCCACACCTCCGCCTTGCCTGCGTTCGTCGTGCGCGGCACAAGCGTCGCACCCTGCTGGACCTGGGTCGATACCTGCTTGTTCTTGAAGTCCTCGAAGAACAAGGCGCCGTTCAGGCGCAGCCGGTTTTCGGCCCAAGTGGTCTTGGCACCCAGCTCCCATACGACCAGTTTCTCCTGCTTGAACTTCGAGCCCTCCGGATCGAAGGACCCGGCGCCGCCGGTGAAGCCCTGCACGCCCTCGGGCTTGTAGGCCTCGGCCCAGGAGAAGTAGTAGTTCTGGTCGTCCGTGGCCTGCCAGGCAATGGTCGCCTTGGGCGCGAAGAACGAGTCGTCGACCTTGGCCGTGTTCAGTCCCGACACGGTGGTGACGAAGCCGCCGGGACCAGGACCGTCGGCGTCGACCGTGCCCGGACCGATGGACGGACAGGGTGTGAACGGCGGGCCAAATGCACAGGGGAAGGTTCCGGACGGATCCCAGAGGCCGGTGGAAACACTCGGGCCGCTGTTCTCTGTCTCATCCCAGGTCTGGCGGGCCTCGACGCTGAGGGTCAAGGATTCGGCGAACTCCCAGTCGATGTGCCCGTAGATCGAATAGTGCGTGGTCTCGCGAGCCCAACGCGCCGGATTGAGCGGCACCGCCATCGGGTCCGCCAGCGGAATCGGGGCGCCCATCGGCAGCGGACCGCCGACCACGACGTTGCGCCAGGCGGCGCCGCAACTGCCGTTCAGGGACGGGAAGCCGCTGTAGTCGAGGCAGGTGGCCGAACCGTCGGCGACATCGACGTCCTCGTTCCAGTACAGCGCGCCGACGACCCAGCGCAGCGGGCCGTCGCCCTTCGACAACACGCGGAACTCCTGGCTGAACAGGTCCGTCTCGTTGAAGACGTGGAGTTCACCGGTCGCCGTGCCGGTGCTGGCGCTCTGGTCCTCGGAGCCTTCGTGCTGCTCGGTGTCGGTCGTCGCGTAATGCGAGAGCGACTTCAGGGCCAGCGTACCGAGATCCCAGTCGACGGTGAGCGAACCACGGGTCACCTCGCGATCGGTGCCGGGGTAGTCACTGCATCCCGCGAGCGAATCCGGGTAATCCTCGCCGCAGGTGCGCGGATCCTCGCTCATGCGCGGCTGCAGACTGTCGGCACCCGGCACTTCACCCTTGATGCCGAGAATGGCTGTCTGACTCGTTACACGCGACAGGTTGCAGGTGGGGTTGCTTTCGGGGCAGAACTCACCGACCGCCGGGTCGTACTGCGCGAGGTCCGGGACGGCGAACAGGTGGTTCAACTGCACCCGGCTGTTTGCGTTGATCAGTGGTGCCTGGCCCAATCCCTGGGCGCCGTCACCATCGGGATAAAAGCCGTTGGCGAAGGGCGTGATTTCGAACTGGTCGTCGCTGCGTTCGACGCGGGCCGTCAGGGAGAGGCCGTCCGTCACTTCCCAGACCAGCGTGCCTGAGACGGCGTTGCCGTCGCCGCCGCCCATTCTTCCGCCGGTGATCGAATTGCGATAGAAACCGTCGTGGTTCCAGAGCACGCCGGAAAAGCCGAGTTTCAGGCTGTCGGTCACCGGGCCGCTGACGGCGCCGCTGATTTCCCGTTGGCCCTCGGTGCCGAGATCGCTGGACACGCGGGCCTCGAAGGTATCGCCGGGCTTCTTGGTGATGAAGTTCACGGCACCCGCGAACGCCGATCGGCCGTAAAGCGCGTTCTGCGGGCCCTTCACGATTTCGACGCGCTCGATGTCGAACAGGCGCGGATTGATGAGGAGCGAACCACCGGCCGTGGCGCCGAGCGTCTCGCTCGAGATGTCGATGTCGTCGACCAGCACGGCGACGTTCTGCCGGCCGCGTGTCGGTGACAGTCCGCGGATCACGATGCGCTGGTCCTGCGGGGCGAAGCCGCGGTCGAGGATGACGCTGGCCGACTGGCTCAGCAGGCTTTCCAGGTCCACGATGCCCTTGGTCGCGATGGTGTCTGCCGTGATGGCTTCGACCGCGACCGGTATGTCCTGCAGGCTCTCCTCACGCTTGCGCGTGGTGACGACGATCTCCGCAACCGCCGACCAGGCCTCGGTCGACAACCCGAGCGCTGCGAAGACGACGAGCGGTGCGCCGACGGCGCGCCAGGCGATTCGTTTAGCGTGACCCATGACATTCCCCCCCAACCGTGAATGGTTATTACCACCGGAACGCGGCGCGATCGGGAGGACGCAGCCACTCACCCTCACGATCCCCATGAGCCGCAGGCCGTGGTATGCATGCAACGGCCCGATACTGCTATGGATGTGTAGGGATCGTCAAGAGTTATTGCTACTTATAGGGGTCAGGCCCGCGCCAGCGCCGGCCAAATGTCGCGCTCAGCCGACAGATGGGGCTAGCGGGTCTAAAGCAACAGCTTGTCGAGAATCGCCGCGGTCAGCAGCAGCCCGAGCTGCACGATGGACGCCGCGAACACCCGCCAGCCCTGGGCGATGGTGGGCTTGCGGATGAGCTGCCAGCTCGAGGCGACGAAGTAGACGCCGCCGGCGGCAGCGCCCGCGAAGTAGATCCAGCCCATGCCGTAGGCGACGGGCACGAGCGACAGCAGCACCAGCACGGCGGCGTGCGCGAAGATCGTGCGGGTGGAGATGTCGTCTGAGACGACGGTCGGCAGCATCGGCACGCCGGCTTTCTGGTAGTCGCGCTTGCAGGCGAAGGCCATCGCCCAGAAGTGCGGCGGCGTCCAGAGGAACAGCACGATCGCGAGGATCAGCGGCGCGGGTTCGAAGGTGGCGTCGACCGCGGCAGCGCCGGCCATCACGGCGAAGCTGCCCGACAGGCCGCCGATCACGATGTTCCACCAGGTGCGCCGCTTCAGCCACACGGTGTAGACCACCCCGTAGGTGAAGGCGCCGAGGAAAACATAGAGAGTCGCTTCGAGATTCGTCGCCCAGGCCGTCGCCGCGAGTGCGCCCACCAGCACCGTCACCAGTCCGATCGGCCAGCCGGCGCCGGCGCCGAAGCGGCCCGTCGCGAAGGGGCGCGTCTGGGTGCGGGTCATCTGCGCGTCGAGGTCGCGCTCCCAGAACTGGTTGAAGGCCCCGGCCGCGGCCGAGGAAGCCAGCACGCCGAGCCCGAGCACCGCCAGCTGCCACGGCGCGAGTCCGGCCGACGGGCTGACCGACACGCCCGCGATGGCGCAGGCGGCAATGAGGAAGCCGAGCCGCACTTTGGCAGCCTGGTAGATCAGTCGGATGGTCTCGTTCATCGGGGACTCTGCTGGAGCTGGCCGTGCGCTCCATGGGAGCGCGGCGGCGGGCATGTTACCTGAGCGCCCCGACGCTGGACAGGCAAGCATTTCATCCCCGGAAATGAGCCCGAAGCGCAGCCACGCAACCCTGTATGTCCTGCAGTCGCCCGATGCTCAGCCGACACCAGGTCGCGTAGGGCGGGAACGGTCGACCCACGATGTAACCGCGGGTGCGCATCGCGCGGCTGAAGTCGGCGACCCGGCCACCGGGACAGGGTCGCGGTCATGCTGGACTCCTCGCGCCTGCGCTGGGAAAAAGGCCGCTTTCCAGGGTATGCGGACGGGTTATACCGGGATAACAACAACTACGTTCCCGGCCCCGGCGGTGCTTCGTAAGTTAGCACCTGGAGTCCTCCCATCCAGGGGACAGAAAGACTCATGTCACCCCCGACCGCACAGCTGAAGATCGTCCGCGAGACCCTGCCGACCCTGGCGGACACGGTAGAGCGTTTCGCCGTGAGCGAGGACGATTCGCGCGCCCGGGCGGTTGCCCACTGCAATGAACTGCTGGCGGCCCGCACGGCCGAGGAACGGATCATCTGGGCGCTGGAGAACCTCCCAGCCAACGCGGCGCTGAGCTCGAGTTTCGGCGTACAGGCAGCGGTATCGCTGCACCTCGTGAACCGCCTGCGACCGGGCATCCCGGTGATCTTCATCGACACCGGCTACCTGTTTCCCGAGACCTACCGCTTCGTCGAGGAACTGACGGAAAAACTCGACCTGAATCTCAAGACCTATCGCGCCGAAATGAGCTCCGCCTGGCAGGAGGCCCGCTACGGCCGGCGCTGGGAGCAGGGCCTCGAAGCGCTCACCGCGTACAACCAGCAGAACAAGGTCGAACCGATGGAGCGCGCGCTGCGCGAACTGAGTGTCGGCACCTGGTTCGCCGGCCTGCGCCGCAGCCAGTCGAAGACCCGCGCCGGGGTCGACTTCGTGAGCTGGAGCGGCGGCGAGCGCTGCAAGGTCCATCCGATCGCGGACTGGACCGATCGCGACATCCACCGCTATCTCGTGCAGCACGGGCTGCCGCGGCACCCGCTGTGGGAACAGGGTTACGTCTCCATCGGCGACGTACACAGCACGAGGCCGCTGCAGGAAGTCGATCACATCGACGAAACGCGCTTCGCGGGCCTGAAGCGCGAGTGCGGCCTGCACGAGATCAATCTCTCCGGCCTCTGAGGTCGGACAACCTCAGCCCGCCTGCGGCGGGCCGCTGCGCAAGGGCAAGGGTGTTGCCGCGAGCAGCGCGTCGACATCTGCCTGCGTCGGCAGCTCGGCTGCCCGCCGGATCAGCTCCGGCGCAAGGTGCGGCGCAAACAACGCGATGAAATCGGCCATGTAGCCGCGCAGGACGCCGTCGCGCCGGAAACCGAGCCAGGTCGTCACCCGCGGAAACAGTTCCACCGCATCGAGCGCCACGAGATCGCGCTCGTCCGCGCGCTCGTAGGCCATCGATGCCACGACGCCCACGCCCATGCCCATCCGCACATAGGTCTTGATGATGTCGGCATCGCGTGCCGTGAAGACGACCTGGGGCTCGAGACCCTGGTCGGCGAAGGCGCGCTTGAAGGACGATTCTCCCGTCGCATTGAACACGTAGGTGATGAGCGGGAAACCGGCCAGTTCTTCCACGGTGATGGGGCCCTGATGGTTCGCCAGCGGGTGGCCCCGGGGTACGAGGACGATCCGGTCCCACTCGTAGCACGGCAGGATCGTGAGCGTCGGGAACAGCTGGCGCGACCCGGTGGCGATCGCGAAATCGGCCCGGTTGGCAGAGATCAGCTCGGCGATCTGCTCTGACGTGCCCTGGTGCAGCTCGAGGTTGATCTTCGGGTAGCGCTCGCGGAACTCGCGGATGACTTCGGGCAGTACGTAGCGCGCCTGAGTATGGGTCGTGGCGATCGAGAGCGTCCCCTCCTGCTCGCCGGACATCTCGCGCGCCAGGCTGCGGATGTTCTGCACCTCGCGCATGATCTTGCGCGCACGGGTGATCACGTCGCGGCCCGCCGGCGTGATCGCCACCAGGCTCTTGCCCTTGCGGGTGAACAGCTGCACGCCGAGTTCCTGCTCGAGCAGCTTCAACTGCTTGCTGATGCCTGGCTGGCTGGTGTACAGCCGTTCTGCCGCGGCCGTTATATTCAGGCCGCTGTCAGCTATCGCCAGCAAGTACTTGAGCTGTTGAAGAGTCATGGAGTTATTAACAGGTGCCCGGACACCAACTATATAACCATCGGTTACAAAGCCCTGTCAATGGGGCCGGGGCCGGCTGGCCAGTCCCAACGGTTATAGGCAGCCGCTATAAACGCAGAAAGCGGCAATATTTTCCAACGGGTTAGCTGAAGTTTAAGGTGTCCGCCCCAGTTGCCCGGATGCCCCATGGACTACCTCCCCCTCTTCGCCCGGCTCAATGGCCAGCCGTGCCTCGTGGTGGGCGGCGGCGAGGTGGCAAACCGCAAGGTACAGCTGCTGCTCGAGGCCGGCGCCCGGGTCGTCGTCAACGCGCACGACCTCGTTCCGGCGCTCGCCCGACTGGCAACCGCCGGGCGCATCCGCCATGTCCCCGGCCCATTCAACCCGGCGTACGCCGGCGAGGCGGTATTGGTGATTGCCGCCACGGACAGCCACGAGGTGAATGCGGCAGTGGCCGCCGCTGCCCGGACCTCCGGCCGCTTCTGTAATGTCGTGGACGATGCGGAGCACTCGAGCGCCATCCTGCCCGCCGTGGTGGACCGCTCCCCGGTGATCGTCGCGGTCTCCAGCGGCGGTCTTGCACCGGTGCTGGCCCGAAGACTTCGCCAGTATCTCGAAGCGCTGCTGCCGGCGCGGCTCGGCCGACTTGCTCTCTGGGCAGGACGCTGGCGCGAACCATTGAAGAAAGCGATCCCCGGGATCGAGCGGCGCCGGCGCACCTGGGAGTCGTTGCTCGGCGGTGAGGCGGCCGCTGCCGTACTTGGCGGCGACGAGACACGCGCCGATACGCTAGCAGCGGCGGCAGCCGATGGTCCCGGGCCTGCCGGGCACGCCTGGCTGGTGGGCGCGGGTCCCGGCGATCCAGGGCTGATTTCCGTGCGCGGTCTGCAGGCATTGCGCGAGGCCGACGTCGTCCTGCACGACCGGCTCGTCGCACCGGAACTGCTGCAGGCCGTGCGGCGCGAAGCGCTGCTGATCGACGTCGGCAAGGCCGGGCACGGCGGCTCGACCGCGCAAGCCGACATCAACGAACAGCTGGTCGCGCAGGTGCGCGCCGGCCGCCGCGTCTGCCGGTTGAAAGGCGGCGATCCGCTCATCTTCGGCCGCGGTGGCGAGGAAGCCCTTGCGCTGGCGCGTGCCGGTCTGTCGTTCGAAGTCGTGCCAGGGATCACCGCGGCGAGCGGCTGCGCTGCCGCCGCCGGCATCCCGCTGACCCACCGGGGCCTGTCCTCTGCCGTCACTTTCGTCACGGCGAGCGCCGCGCCGGGCCAGAGGCAGCCGGACTGGTCGCGACACGCGTCGGCTGGCGCAACGCTGGTCGTCTACATGGGCGGCGCGCAGGCAGCCGCGATCGCTGCCGCACTGGTCGCGGCGGGCCGCGACCCCGCCACGCCGGCTGCCGTGATAGTTGACGGCACGCGGCCGACGGCGCGCCAGCACCTCACCAATCTGGCAGAACTCGCCGCGGCCGGCATGGATCACGACGGGCGACGACCGGCGCTGCTGATCGTCGGGGAAACGGTTGCGCTCGCGGCCGAACTCGTCCCGACGGCGGAGGAGCCCTTCACGCTGGCGGCAGTGCCCCGCGCTCGGGGAGAATGGCCGGAAAGCGCCCCCGCACCAGGGGCCCGGTGATGACGGTAGGGCTGTCATGATCTACAACAACATCCTCGAGACCATAGGCGACACGCCGGTCGTGCGCCTGAATCGCATCGCCCCGAAGCACGTCGAGATGTACGTGAAGATCGAGGCGTTCAATCCGGGTTCTTCCGTGAAGGACCGGCTTGCCTTCGCGATCATCGACGACGCCGAACGCCGCGGCGCGATCCGCCCGGGCCAGACCGTGGTCGAGGCGACGTCCGGCAATACCGGCATCGCGCTCGCGATGGTGTGCGCGGCGCGGGGCTATCCCTTCGTCGCGACGATGGTGGAAACCTTTTCGATCGAGCGACGCAAGATCATGCGCGCCTTCGGCGCGAAGGTGATCCTCACGCCCGCCGCCGAGCGCGGCACTGGCATGGTGCGCCGTGCCGAGCAGCTCGCGAAGGAGCACGGCTGGTTCCTCGCGCGCCAGTTCCAGAATCCCGCCAATCCCAGCTATCACCGCCAGACGACGGGGCCGGAGATCCTGCGTGACTTCGCCGGCCGGCGACTCGATTTCTGGGTCACGGGCTGGGGCACCGGCGGCACGCTGACCGGCGCCGGCGAGGTCATCAAGCTCGCCCGGCCGGACGTGAAGATCATCGCCACCGAACCCGCCGGCGCATCGCTCCTCGGCGGCGGGGAATGGAAGCCGCACAAGATCCAGGGCTGGACACCGGACTTCCTGCCCGATGTCCTGCGACGCGACCTCCACGACCAGCTCGTACCGGTCGCCGATGACGAAGCCAGGGCCACCGCCCGCCGTCTCGCCGCCGAAGAAGGCATCTTCGTCGGCATCTCGGCCGGGGCCACGCTGACGGCTGCGCTGCGCGTAGCGGAGCAGGCACCGCAAGGCTCGGTGCTGCTCGCGATGCTGCCGGACACCGGCGAGCGCTACCTGTCGTCCTATCTCTTCGACGACATTCCCGATGGCTCTGACGATGCCTGGCTCGCCGGCCTGGCATCGGGCAAGAACGGCTGACGGGAGCGGCATGTCGCAGCAGCGCACACCACTCGACCTGCACGCCCTGTGGGTCGGCCACTGGCCGAAGCCGGGCGTGAGCATGCCCGGCATTGCGCGCGGCACCGGCATGGCACTCGACACCTGCCAGCGCAGCCTCTACGCGACGACTGACCACGCCCTGGCGCAGGCACTGGCGCCGCTCGCACCCGCTGTCCACCGCGCGGCAGACGCCTACGGCTTCCTGCTCGAGGTCGCTGCGGGCCTGTTGAGCGCAATCCCGGGCGAGACGAACGTGTTCGGCCAGTTCAAGCGCGCCTGGCACGCCGCGGGTCGCGAAGCGAGCCCGCACACGCTCGCCACGCTGGCACCGCTGATCGCGCAGGTCGTGTGCGACACGCGCAGCTTGCGCCACGACTGGCTGCAAGGCATCGGCGGCGCATCCTATGGCTCGCTGGCGCGACGACTGCTGGCGCCTGCCGCCGGCGAGCGCGTCCTCATCGTCGGTGCGGGCGACCTCGCCCGCTCGCTGCTGCCGTTCTTCCGGGGCAGCACGCTCGGCGTATGGAATCGCCACCTGCCGGGCCCGGTATTCGCCGCCGCCGCGCAGGTCTTTGCTCCGGCCGACGCGGCACTTGCCGCGTCGGCCGCGGACTGCGTGATCATGACCACGCCCGCCGATGCGGCTCACGACCGGCAGTGGGGCCACTGGCTGTCGGCGAGTCCTGCCCGCGTCGTCCTGCACCTGGGCCGTCGCCGGCACGATCCGCCAGCCTGGCAGGCGGGCCCGCGCATCCTCGACCTGGACGACGTGTTCGAGCTGCGGCAGTCGCAGGACAACGTGCGTTCGATCGGCATCAAGCGCGCACGCCTGGCCTGCCGCGAGATCGCCGCCGCGCGCGCGGCGCTGCCGGATCCCGCCGCTCTGCGCCGCGCCGCCGGCTGAGCCGACACCATGCCGTCGCGCACCGCCCTGCGGCTGGGCACCCGTGATTCCCTGCTGGCACGTGCGCAGAGCCGGCTCGTGGCGCGTGCCCTGCAGGCTGCGGATCCCGGGATCGAGATCGAACTGGTAACGATCGAGACACGCGGCGACCGCGACCGGGCCACGCCGCTCGGCAACGTGCGCGATCCGGGATTCTTCTCGGCCGAACTGGATGATGCATTGCTTGCGGGCGAGGTCGACTTCTGCGTGCACTCGCTGAAGGACCTGCCCCTGGAACCGCGGCCGGGCATCGTCACCGCGGCGATTCCGCAGCGCGAGGATCCGCGCGACGTCGTGCTTTTCCGGCCGGAAGTGCTGGCCCTGCTGCGCGGCGACGAGCGACTGCGCATCGGCTCGTCATCCGACCGGCGCGTCAACGCCGGGCTGGAGTTCCTGCCGGAAGCGCTGCCCAAGCTCGGCAGCAGCCTGCCGGCGCTCGATTTTCCGCCGTTGCGCGGGCCGGTGGACGATCGCGTCGCGCGCCTGCGCCTGCCGCGCAGCGACCCCCGCAGCCTCGACGGCGCCGTCCTCGCACTGGCCGGTCTCGCTCGGCTCTGGGGCGACCGCGAAGGCCATGCGCGGCTCGCGCCATTGCTCGAGGGTACGCGGTGCATCGTGCTGCCGCTCAGCGAGTGCCCGGCAGCTCCAGGGCAAGGTGCGCTGGCGATCGACTGCCGTGAGGCAGACACGCGATTGCGCCGCCTGCTCGCCGAAATCAACGACGCGCCCAGCGCCCGGCGCGCCCTGCGCGAGATCGCCCTGTTGCGGGCCCAGCCGGAAGCCGACCGCGGCGGATTCGCGGCAACGACGCTGCGCCACCAGGCCTGCGGTACCCTGATGTTCACACGCAGCCGCGCCGGCCAGCACCTGATCTGGCAGCAACCGCCGCGCCCGCAGTCGCCGCGCCGCTGGGACGGGGCCGACTGGGTGCACGCCAGCGATTACCGCCCGCTGCCGCGGGTGGACTTCGGATCGGCTCCAGCCCTGTTCCTCGCCCACTGGCGCGCGCTCGTGCCTGGCAGGACGCTCGCCCCGACAACGCGCGTATGGGTGAGCGGCGTCAAGAGCTGGCGGCGCCTCGCGGCGCGCGGCGTATGGGTCGAGGGCTGCGCCGACGACCTCGGATTCGAGGCGGTGCGGAACACGCTGCTATCGAGTGTGCTCAGGCTGCCGCCACTGCGCGACTGGACCGCCCTCACCCGCAGCGACGCGACGGAAACATGGGCTACCAGCGGCGTCGGCCGTGTGCTGGCAACCTATTCCATGCTCAAGCCCGATGACGACGACGCGCTCGCCGAGATCCAGCGCCATGTTGCCCGCGCCACCCACTTCTACTGGGGCAGCACCGCGCAATATCGTGCGCTCGCGCAGTGGCTGCCGCCGGACTCGCACCATGCCTGCGGTCCGGGCAAGACGTTCAGCGCGCTGCGGGCCGCAGGTGTCGCCAACCTGCAGGCCTTTCCCTCGCGGCGGGAGTGGCAGTCATGGCTGGCATGACGCTCAGGCGAATGCGCCAGGACCGCCATGTGCGGGCGCTCGCGCGCGAGGTGGAGCTCCCGTCGGACAAGTTCATCCAGCCGCTCTTCGTCGTCGAAGGCCTCACCGCGCGCACGGCCGTGCCGGGCCTTGCTGGCGTCCATCGCGAAAACGCGGACAGCCTCGCGCGGCAGGTCGAGGCGGATGTCGCCGCAGGCATCACGAAGTTCCTGCTCTTCGGCGTGCCCGGCGACAAGCGCGAGCGCGACTTCGATGCTTCTTACACCGCCACCCAGGTCGCCGCGCTGCGCAGGCGATTCGGCGCCGACATCTGGCTCGCGGTCGATGTGTGCCTCTGCTCGAGCACGACGCACGGTCACTGCGGCATCCTCGACGACACTCGCGAGCACATTGCCAACGGGGCCACAGTGGAGGCGCTTGCCGCGGCCGCGATGTCCTACGCGCAGGCTGGCGCCGACTGCGTCGCACCCAGCGACATGATGGACGGGCGCATCGGCGCGATACGCCGGGCACTGGACGTGGACGGCCTCGAGCGAGTGCTCGTGATGAGCTACGCGGCAAAGTTCCACTCCGGCCTCTACGGCCCGTTCCGTGTCGCCGCCGACTCGACGCCGGGAGCCGGATCGTCGCTGCGCGACCGCGCAACCTACCAGATCGACCCGGCACGGCCCGCTGACGCACTGGCCTCGGCGGAACGCGACGCGCGCGAGGGCGCCGATATCCTGATGGTGAAGCCCGGCCTGCCCTACCTCGACGTGCTGGCGTCGCTTTCGCAGGCGCTGCCGCAGCCCTGGGCGGTGTACCAGACGAGCGGCGAACAGGCCGCGCTGGAACTGCTCGCCGGCGCCGGACTCGGCGACCTCGACCGGTTGCAGCTCGAGACCTGGACCGCGTTTCGCCGGGCCGGCGCCGACATGATCATCAGCTACGCGGCGCGGCGCGCGCGGGCGCTGCTCGGCGCGTGAGCGAGGAACTCTTCCGCCGCTCGAGCGCGGTCACGCCAGGCGGCGTGCATTCCCCGGTGCGCGCATTTCGCGCGGTGGGCGGCACGCCCTTCTTCACGCGCAGCGCGCGCGGCGCCCGGCTCATCGACACCGGGGGGCGCGAACTCGTCGATTTCTGCATGGCCTTCGGGCCGCTGATCCTCGGCCACGGGCATCCGGCCGTGGCGGCCGCTGCGACGCAGGCGCTCAGCGACGGCTGGAGCTATGGCACCGCCGACCCCTACTCGCTCGCGCTGGCCGAGCTGATCGCCTCGCGCATCCCCTGGGCCGAGAACATCCGCTTCGTGAACTCGGGCACCGAGGCGGTGATGACGGCCCTGCGACTCGCGCGCGGCGCAACCGGCCGGCGGAAACTGATCAAGTTCGCCGGCTGCTACCACGGGCACGCCGACTCGATGCTGATCCGCGCCGGATCAGGGCTTGCCGGGACTGGCGCCGCGGACAGCGCCGGCGTTACGCCGGGCGTTGCAGCCGACACGATCGTCGTGCCGCTCGACGACGAGACGGCGCTAGTCGCGGCATTCGCTGCACACGGTGCCGATCTCGCGGCTGCAATCATCGAACCGCTGCCCGCGAACCACGGGCTCCTGCCGCAACGGCCGGAGTTCCTGCGCGAGCTGCGTGCGCTCTGCTCCAGGCACGGCACATTGCTGATCTTCGACGAAGTGATCACGGGATTTCGCCTGCAGTTCGCCGGCAGCGCCGGCGCGAGCGGCATCCGGCCGGACCTCGTCACCTACGGCAAGATCGTCGGTGGCGGCTTTCCGGTCGGCGCGGTGGCCGGATCCCGCGAACTGATGCGCGAGCTCGCACCGCTCGGCCGCGTGTACCAGGCCGGCACCCTGAGCGCGAATCCCATGGCGATGCGCGCCGGACTGGCGACGCTGGAAGCCCTGCTCGACGGCAGCGTCTATGGCGAACTGGAATCGCTCGGCGCGACGCTGGAGTCAGCCGTTGCCGCGACCGGCCTGCATTGCGCGCGCTCGGCCTCGCTGGTCTGGCTGCCGGGCGGGCCGCGTGCGGCGCAGGCCATACGCTCGCCGGCACAGATCGACGCGGCGCTCACCGCGCCTTTCCCTGCCATGTTCCGTCGCGCGCTGGATGCGGGCATCTACCTGCCGCCGAGCTGCTACGAAGTGGCTTTTCTCTCGACGGCGCACAGCCGCAGCGACATCGAGCGACTCGCGGCCGCGATCGCGGCCTGACGCCTACCGCTCAGGCGGCAAGCATGCTCTGCATATCCTAGATGTCCTGCTGGCTCGCAGGCAGCAGGTCGATGAAATTCGTGGAACCGAAACTCACGGCCGCGAGAACTGTTTCGGCGCCGGGCGGCGCTGCGCGGAAACACGGCTCGTTCGCAAGGCGGTGACGGAGCTTTGCCGCCGAGAGCAGCCGTGGCAGGGGCTCGAGCTGTGAGGGATCGCCGCCCGGCAGTCCCCAGCCGTTCAGGATCGACTGGCCGAGCTTCGGTTGCCAGTCCTCGACGATGGCAGCGAATTGCGGATCGGCGTGCGTCATCTGCAGGCGCCGCACGACATCCGGGAATGCGGGCAGGTCCACGTCCTTGCCAGGCAGGTTAGCCAGCAGCTGCCGGACGAACGCGAACGCCTTGCTGACATCTGCCGTCATGATCGCGCCTGCGGTCCTTGCCGCGGCCACCCCGGGAAGCGTCCTCGGTTGCGGCGCTGGCGCGATCTGCCGACGGATTCTCAGAACAACGGTGGACCTGTCCCGCGCCGCGAGCGCAGGGCCCAGACCGAGACGATGATCACGGCCCCGACCATTACCAGGGTACTGATCGCCAGGAACATCTGCATGGAGTACGCGAGCGCGAGGCCGCGCACGACGTTGATCAGCAGGTGCCAGAGGATCGCCATGAGCAGGCTGCCGGTGGTCTCCATGAGCCAGGTGAGCCAGACCGCGGCCGACAGCACGCCGAGACCGAAAGCGACGAAC
Organism: Gammaproteobacteria bacterium; assembly: GCA_016874095.1. Classification (GTDB taxonomy): domain Bacteria; phylum Pseudomonadota; class Gammaproteobacteria; order Steroidobacterales; genus QUBU01. The sequence continues at coordinate 17,203 of VGVH01000018.1, forward strand.
TGCGGCAGGCCGAACTCGGGCCTGCCGAGGAACGCGGGCAGGTGCCAGAGAAACCACACCGGCCAGAGGATGAGCGTCGCCGCCAGCACTCCGCGCGTCGCGCGCAGCTGCGGCAGCATGAATCCGCGCCAGCCGGGCTCTTCGCCCAGGCTCTGTACGAGCCCCGAAATCACGAACAAAGCCACCCAGCCGCCGGCCGTGGCGAGCTTGCCCGTCTCGAGCGCAGCGGGATCCGGCCAGGCGCCGCTGCTCGCGCGCACGACGATCGCCGCGCCGGCCAGCAGCACGAAGGGCGTCGCAACACCCGCGGCCCAGCCGCGCAGCCCGATACGCCAATGACCCATCGCGGCGAGGAGCTGGCGCACCCCCGCCGATCCCTGCAGGACTCGCGCGAGGAGGAAAGCTGCGACCAGCGGCCCGAAGGCAGCCAGCATCTCCCAGTGCTCGGAGACCTCGGTCTCCATCCAGCCGCGCCGGGACGCGAGCAGCGGCAGCTGTATCCCCCAGGTGAAGAGATAGGCGAGCCCGACGAAACCCAATACGGGATGACGCGCGAGGAAAGAACCGCTGGCAGCCGTCATGGAATCTCCAGTCCCCTGGTCCGCGCGGATCATGCCGGAAAAACCTGACCCCGGTCACGCCCCACCCGCCGCTCGCTCAAGGGTGCGGCTGGATTGCCGATGCCAGTCTCGTGGAGCCCCGCGTCGCGGGGCCGTGGCACCGTGGGTAGGGCCGTTCATGCAGGAATCGCGAAAAGGGCTTCTACGGGCGCAGCTACCGCGTGAAGGCGGACATCACGGCCGAAGACCTCATGCAGCGGCTGCACACGACGGCGACGCTGGACGCCTGGAACCGCATCGGCTGAAACAGGCAAAAGCAATTCCTCTATGATGTCGCCCGCCCGCCGCGGGCCCTGAGGAGATCGCCCGGTGAGAATCGTCAAGCGGCTGCTGGTCGCGGTCGCCGCACTGCTGCTCCTGTCCTTCGCCGCTGCCTACCTCGCCAGCCCCGTCGTGACGACGCGCGCGCTGGCCGGATTGCGCGGCGGCCCGACCGGCGTCCTCGAGACGGTGAAGGGCGGGCTGCCGGCGGAAGTGCCGGTCGCAAGCGCGGCGGAGCGCGCCATCGACCAGGCGACGCTCGACGAGGCGGTCGCCTGGGCCAGTGCCAACGACAGCCACAGCCTGCTGGTCTGGCACAACGGCGCGCTGCAGCTGGAGCAGTACTTCCCCGGCTACGATCGCAACACGCGCTCGCCGACGCAGTCCATGCACAAGTCGGTGCTGGCCCTGGTCATCGGCGTCGCTATCAGCGACGGCTTCATCGCCTCCGTCGACGACCCGGCCGGCCGCTATCTCAAGGAATGGGCCAAAGACCCGCGCGGCGCGATCACCATCCGCCAGTTGCTGCAGCAGGCGAACGGGCTCGACTTTCCGACGCTCGACCTGGCCAGCGGCGGCGAATTCCTGTCGCTGATGCTGGGCGATCGTCTCGCCGAGGTCGTGCTGTCGCAACCCCTGGCCACGACCCCGGGCACTTTCTTCGAGTACAACAACGTGGGCCCCGAGGTCCTCGGCATCATCCTGGAGCGCGCCACCGGCCGCCGTTACGCCGACTACCTGTCGGAATCGCTGTGGTCGAAGATCGGCGCCGATGACGCCCAGGTCACGCTCGACTCGGAGGAGAACCGCCTCGCGCGCGTGTTCTGCTGCCTCGACGCGACGGCGCGCTCCTGGCTGCAGGTGGGGCTGCTGTATCTCAACGGCGGCATGGCGAACGGCGAGCAGATCGTGCCGGCCAGCTGGATGCGTGAGGTCACGACCCCCTCGCCCGCCAACCCGAATTACGGTTACCTGACGTGGCTCGGCACCGAGCACGTGCCCATCCGCAGCTACAACAGCAAGGCCGGCAGCACCGCATCACACTCCGAGCCCTTCGCCGCCCCGGACGTCATCTACTTCGACGGCTTCGGCGGCGCCCGCGTCTACGTGATCCCTTCCGTCTCCCTCGTCATCGTCCGCACCGGCGCCATCGTCGGCAAGTTCGACGACGCCTGGCTGCCGAATCTCCTGACCCGGGCGGTGGACTGAGATTCATCGACTTCACGGCTCCCGAAAAGACAACGGCCGCCCGAAGGCGGCCGTCGCAGTCGCGTTGCGCGGAACCTGTCAGCGGCGAAGGCGCGCTCGCGTGCCGGCGAGGCCAAGGGCAGTCAGGAACAGCCAGGCGGCGGCCGGCAGCGGCACGGCAGTCGCAGAGCCGTAGCCGAAACCTGCTATTGCATGGCCGTCGCTGAGGTTGATGAACGGACCCCAGCGGCTTTCAGGACTCGGGTTCATCGTGATGGAGCCGGCGCCGCTGACCGATACCGTCAGCGTACCGAGCGAATTCGAGCTGCCGCCGAGGCCAGAGAAGGCACCGATGTAGATCTCGAAGGGACTGCTGCCGGGCGGATCGCCGAAGCCGCTGAAGTCGGTGGAGCCGGTCGGATCGGTGTCGAAGGTGTTGAAGTATACCGAGGGCGCGAAGCCTACGAAGATGACGCCACCACTGAAGGTCAGTTCGGCGCCACCGCCCTGGGCCTGTACGCCGACCAGGTCGAGGATGATCTGCAGCTGCACGGTGCCGCTGTTGGGGAACGTCGTCGCGTCGAAGCCGATCGACGCGGCATTCGCCGTACCGATCGACGTGAGGCCGAGCACGGCGAGAGCTGTAGCGATTCGGGATTTCACGTTGACTACCATCGATTTTCTTTTTGGCCGGCCAGGCATCCATGGCCCTGATCGGTCGCGGGCCCCCCGCCCCGCTTTGCGATCACTGTAGCCCAGCCTCAGGCACCGGGCAATCGCCGATTTGACAATATGCGCGAACTTTGCGTCATCCCGAAGTATTGCCGGGCCCAGGCCCGATTCACGGCGGCGCAGCAGGCCCTGGCGGTTTGCCGAACAGCGCCCTCAGGATATTCAGGTCCGCCGCATTGACCGAATTGGAGCTGTTGAAATCGGCATTCAGCGTCGACGATCCCTGCGCGCCGAAGGACTGCCGGAACAGGTTCAGGTCGGAGAAGTTCACGTTGTTGTCGTTGTTCAGATCGGCGTCGCAGCGGTTGCCGAAACCGTCGCCGTCCGTGTCCCGCTGGTCGTTAGCGAGCTGCGTGCAATTGTCGCAGGCATTGCCCCGGCCGTCGCTGTCGGTGTTTGCCTGGTCGGAATTAGACCGCACCGGGCAATTGTCGCAGGCATTGCCCCGGCCGTCGCTGTCGGTGTCTGCCTGGTCGGGATTCGACTGCGCAGGGCAGTTGTCGAACGGGTCCAGCAGTCCGTCGCTGTCCGTGTCAGCCGACACCTGCAGCGTGACCGTGGCCGTGCTCGTGTCGATGCTGTCGCTCAACTGGTACTGGAAGCTGTCCTGCCCCACGAAATTCTGGCCAGGGGTGTAGAACACACCGATATATGCCTGCCATAGCGGGTTCGGGATGATCAGGTTCAGCGTGCCGTTCGCCGGCTGCTGCAGGATCTGGAATGTCACCGGGTCGGCGAAGCCGAGGTCATTGAAGAGGATGTCCACGAATGTGTTTGGATCCTGGCCGACGACGAACTGATCGTTGCCCGCGACGGCCGGCACGTTGCCCACGTTGATGCTGATGAGCCCGATGCTGATGTCGCCGTCGACGTCCTGCACGCGGAAGTAGAACTGGTCCAATCCCGTATATCCCGCGTTCGGCGTGTAGGTGATGCCCTGTCCCGGCGTACCGGTGATCGGCGACGGGACGGTCAAGGTCCCGTGCGCCGGCAGCGGATTGGTCAGCACCGGGATCGTCACCGTATTGATGCCATCCCCAGGGGTCACGATCACGCTGTACGGCACGACCATCGGCGTGTTCGCCGGCGTGCGCACGGCATAGATCTCCGCGACCGGCTCGAGGGCGGCGGCCGGCAGCGTGAACGCGACGAGCACGGCGGCGGCAGCAAGGCAGACTTTACGGTGCGGGATCATCAGTAGTGCCCCTTCTTGGCGAGAGCTTCGGTCGTGGCGCTGCAGCGCCAGCCCTAGCAGAAACAAGGGCTGGCGAAAAATTGCTCAGGGGTAAAATGTACGCCGGACAGGCTCTTTGCGGCAATCGGCAAACGGTGTCACTTGCGACATAACGCCGGGCGCGGCGCACATCGCCGGCAATGCGCCTGGCGTTAAGGTCAAACGCGCGCTTGTCACCCATCCGGTGATCCCGCAGAGTGGCCGAAATCCATCGACTCGGTGTCAGGGAAATCCATCGTGACCAGCACGCGCCGCCGGGGCGCCTTCAGGCGCCTGTCGCTCGGGCTCGGTCTTCTGGGTGCGGCACGCTTGGCCGCGGGCGCGTACGCCGACGACGTCGGGTTCACGAAACTGCAGCAGGAACTCGGTGCCGGTACGCCGACCGGCGCCGGTGTAGTCGTCAGCCAGGTCGAGGCGGCGGTCACCGTCAAAGGCCAGCTGACCTGGTACCCGGACATCGGCAACGTGCAGTTCGCCGGCAAGACCATCACCGATGTGTCCAATGCACCGGACGGCATCTATTCCGGCCACGCCACCAGCGTCGGCACGGTGTTCTACGGCAACACCGGGTCCGTCGCCCCCGCCATCGACACCATTGCCAGCTATTACGCGTCGACCTGGCTGGGCGGCGAATTCCTCTGGGCCACGGGCGTGCAGCGGCCCGACAGTTCGGCGAGCCGCATCGTCAACCACAGCTGGGTCGGCGACGGGACGACGAGCAATGCCGAGATCCACGCGCGCGTCGACTGGGTCGTCGAGAACGACGACCAGCTGCATGTCACGGGGATGAACAACAACATCGGTGCCAACACGCGGCCGCTCATGGGCAACAGCTACAATGTCCTGGCGATTGGCCGCAGCGATGGGCTCCACCAGACCGGCTCCTTCGCGGTCGACGCCGTCTACACCGGCACGCGGGCCAAGCCCGACCTCGTCGTGCCGGCCGGCAGCACCAGCAACGCGGCACCCGGGGCGTCGGCGATCGCCGCCCTGCTGGTCCAGACCGGGCATGGCAACCCGTCGCTGTCGGTGAGTCCGGCGTACACCAACCGCGCGGGGCTGTCGATCTACAACGCCGAACGAACCGAAGTGCTGCGCGCCGCGCTGATGGCCGGCGCCGAGCGCGTCACCCGCAACACGAGCACGGCCAATCTCGGCATCTACCGCGATGTCGCCGGCAACCAGACGGCCAACGGCCTCGACCGCCGGTATGGCGCGGGCCAGGTCAACGCCTACAACAGCTACCAGATGATCGCCGCGGGCGAACGCAACAGCAGCGAGGACGGTGGCGGTTCGGCCGGGGCGCGCGGCTTCGACTACGACCCGGCGTTCGGCGGCTCAGCCGGGAGCAATACGACCGCGACCTATCCCCTGCCCGCCGCCACAGGCCCGCAGCTGCTCACCGCCAGCCTCGTCTGGAACCTGGAGATCCACGGCGGCACCCAGAACACCTTCAACGCGACCGCCACCTACCGCGACCTGAATCTCTCGCTGATAGACACAGCGAATGACAATGGCGTCGTCGCGAGCTCGCAGAGCACGATCGACGGCACCGAGAACCTCTGGCTGGTCGTGCCGGCGGGGGCGCAGTACGCGTTGCGCGTCAGCCGGGCGGTGGCGACGAATTTCAACTACGACTTCGCCATCGCCTGGCAGCTGCTCACCGACACCGACGGCGACGGCGCGCACGACGGCCAGGACAACTGCATCGGCAGGGTGAACGGCCCGATCCTGCGCGATCGGTCCGGCTTCAGCCAGCGCGACTCGGACAACGACGGCTACGGCAATGTCTGCGACGCCGACCTGGACAACAACGGGACCGTGAACGCCGCCGACCTGAACATCTTCCGCGCGGCCTTCGGCTCGGCGAACGCCGCCGCCGACCTGGATGGCAGCGGCTTCGTCAACGCCGCCGACCTGAACATCTTCCGCAGCCTGTTCGGGTTCGCGCCGGGCCCCTCGGCCTACGCGCCCTAGCGGATCAGGCCGAGGAACTCGTTCCGCGTCTGCGGCTGGGTCCTGAAGTTACCCAGCATGCAGGACGTGGTCATGACGGAGTTCTGCTTCTCCACGCCGCGCATCATCATGCACATGTGCTGGGCTTCGATGACCACGCCGACGCCCTTGGCATGGATCGCGCCCTGGACGCACTCGGCGATCTGCTTCGTCAGCACCTCCTGGATCTGCAGGCGCCGTGCGAAAAGATCCACGACGCGCGCGATCTTCGACAGTCCCAGCACGCGGCCGTTGGGCAGATAGGCCACGTGGCACTTGCCGATGAAAGGCAGCATGTGGTGCTCGCAGAGCGAGTACATCTCGATGTTGCGCACGATCACCATTTCGTCGGTGTCGCTGGTGAACACCGCGTCGTTGACCAGCTCCGAGACGTTCTGGCGGTAGCCGCGGGTGAGGAAGTGCAGCGCCTCCGCCGCGCGCTCGGGCGTGCGCTCGAGTCCCTCGCGGTTCACGTCCTCGCCCAGCAGTTGCACGATTTCGCGAAAATGCCGCTCCATCGCCTCGATGACTTTTCTGTCGCCCGACATCCCCCGCTCCTGCCGTTGTCCAATGAAGTGCGAAGTCTAGCCTGATCGGCTGCCCGCCGCGCTCTGCCGCTGGCGCCGCAGCGCAGGCAGGCCCTCGGGCAGAGCTTGCGAGCGTGTCCGCTCGATCGCCGCCGCCATCCCCGCGATGGTCGGCGACTCGAAGAGCGCGATAAGCGGCAGCTCGACGTCGAAGGCGTCACGCACGCGCGCGATCAGGCGCGTCGCGAGCAGCGAGTGGCCGCCGAGGGCGAAGAAGTCCTCGTGGGAACCGATGGTCTGGCGATCGAGGACGCCACACCACAGTGCTGCCAGCTGCTCGAGCGACGCCGGCGGCAGGTCCGTGGGCTCCGGCATGCGGGCCCGAACTGATGCCCGCGCGGCGTCGAGCGCGGACCTGTCGAGCTTGCCGTTCGCTCGCCGCGGCAGGGCGTCCATCGGCACGAACTCCGCCGGGATCATCGATTCCGGCAGCCGCTCGCGCAGCGCGCGGCGCAGCTCACCCTCGTCCACTGCGCCAGCCGGCGCCACCCAGGCGAGCAGCCTGTCCGCACCATCAGCGCCGCAGGCGAGCGCCACGACCGCATCGGCGCAACCGCATTCCCGCAGCGCCAGTTCGATGTCCGCGGGCTCGATGCGGATGCCGCGCAGCTTGACCTGCCGGTCCCTGCGGCCGGCGTGCACCCAGTTGCCATCCGGCAGCCGGCGCAGCTGGTCACCGCTGTGGAAGGTCCGCAGGCCATGGTCAGCGCTGTCGTCCGCCGGATCGACGTAGCGGGCCAGCACGGCACTCTCGAAGACGAGCTCGCCCAGCCAGCCGTCGACCCGGACGCCGGAGCCGGGCACCGGCCGGCCGACGGGCAGGCGCTCGCCGAGGATTTTCGTGTCGTGGTCCGCGAAGAACTGCAGCGCGGTCGTGCTCTCCGAGAGGCCAAGGCCGTTGACCAGCCGGGCACCGCGTCCGAACCGCAGCCGGAACAGATCGAAGTCGCTGCGTCGCGCCTCCTCGCCTCCCAGCACGACCAGGCGCACGCGCGAAAGATCCTGGTCGCAGGTGACGCGACCGCCGAACAGATGCCGGTAGACCGTCGGCGTGAGGTGCAGCAGCGTCACGCCGGACTGCGCGATGCGATCGACGAGCTCGGGTCCCGACTCCGCGCCACGCAGATCCAGCACCTCGATGGCCGCTCCGGCCACGAGTGCGCCGAAGATGTCCTGCACAGCGGCGTCGTAGCCCAGTGCCGCAACCAGCGCCAGCCGATCGGCGGGTCCGATGCCGAGCTGCCTGCCCCAGGCACGCACATGCGCGAGCGCGCCGGCGTGCGTCTGTTCGATCGCCTTCGGCCGTCCCGTCGTGCCGGAGGTATGCAGGCGATAGGCGGGCCTGCTGCCATCGACGGGTCCGGGCGGCGGCTCGCCTCCTCTGGCAGCGACGAGCGGCGCGCGCGGCAACGCCAGCAGTTCCCGTTGCCGCGCCGCGGGTGCCCAGGGATCGAGGGGCGCGTAGTGGCCACCCGAGCGCAGCACGCCGAGCACGGCCGCAATCATCGGCGCGTCGTGCGTGGCATCGACCGCCACGGCGCCCGGCTCGCCACGCGCCGCAGCACGGATCGCCACCGCGATCGCGCCGGCGCGCGACCACAGCTCCGCGTACGACCAGTCATGCCGGCCGTCGCTGACTGCCGGGGCGTCCGGTTGCTCCAGCACGCGGGCAGCAATGGCCGAGACCAGCGTCTCGCCCGGATCGGCCGCAGCAGGTTCCCATGCCGGTGGCCAGACTCGCTCGTGCTCGGCTGCGAGACGGCACCGCCATGACGGGCCTGCAAGCGGCAGGTCGGCAAGGCGCAGCGCTGCATCGGCAGCCACTCCGTGCAGCAGTTCGCCGTAGCTCTCGGCCAGCAGCGCGACGGTTCCGGCATCGAAGAGATCCGTGTCGTACTCGATCCCGACTTCGAGCCCGCCGGCAGCCTCGATCACGCTCACGCTCAGTTCGTACTTCGCCGTGGCGCGGACGACGCCGATGCGCGATACGGCGAGGCCGTCGGGTGCGAACGCCTGGACCGGCTCGTTGTGGAAGTTGAACAGCACCTGGAAAAGTGGCGTGCGCGCGGGATCACGCACCGGCGACAGCGTCTCGACGATCTGCTCGAGCGGCACATCGCCACGCGACCAGGCGTCGAGCGTCACCGCCTTGGTCCGCTGCAGGATCTCGCTGAACCGCGGATTCCCGCGCAGATCACCGCGCAGAGCCAGCGTGTTCACGAAAAACCCGACGAGTGGCTCGTGTTCCGGCCGCGGTCGGCCGGCATGCGGGATCCCGACCACGAGGTCTTCATCGCCGCTCCAGCGCGCAAGCAGTGCCTGGAATGCGGCGAAGACTGCCATGAAGAGCGTCGCGCCCTCTGCCCTCGCGAGCTGGCGCAGCCGGCCGGTGGTTTCCGGCGGCACGTGCATCCCGAGGCGCGCACCGCGATGACGCTGGCGCACCGGCCGCGGATGATCGACTGGCAGGGCGATCGCCGGCGGCGCGCCGGCCAGGTGAGCACACCACCAGCGCAGTGCCTCGCCTCCGCTGCCCGCTGCGCGCTGCTGGTGCGCGACGTCCGCGTAACGGGTCGGCAGCGGCGACAAGTCCGGCGACTCGCCACGCCTCAGGGCAGCGTAGGCCGCAGCGAGGTCCCCGAGCAGCACCGACAGCGACCAGCCATCCGCGACGAGGTGGTGCACGACGACGAGCAGTGCAGCCTCGCTGCCTGACAGCTGCAGCACAGTCGCGCGCAGCAGCGGCCCGCGCTCGAGATCGAAAGGCAGCGCGACCCGCCGCGCGAGCTCGGCCTCCAGCGCGTCCTCGCGGATACCGGCCTGCTCGAGTACAACCGGCATGGCCGGCAGGATCACCTGTTCCGGCTCGCCGTCGGTCGCGCGGAACACCGTGCGCAGCGAGTCGTGCCGGTCGACGGCGTGGCGCAGCGCGGCTTGCAGCGCCGCCACGTCGAGCTGGCCGTTGATGCGCCAGGCAAGATGCAGGTGCCAGGTACTCGTGCCCGGCTCGAGTTGCTCGAGGAACCACAGGCGACGTTGCTGCCAGGTGAGCGGCGCGCGCGTTCCGCGGGATCGCGCTGGAGCCGGTGCCGCCGTCGCCGGCACATCCGCGAGCAAGGCCCGGAGCGCGGCTACCGTCGGCCGCTCGAACACCGAGCGCAATGGCAAGGCACGGCCGAGCATCGCCTCGACACGGGCGACGAAGCGCGCCGCCGCCAGCGAGTGCCCGCCCAGCGCAAAGAAGTCGGCGTGGATGCCGACCGGCGCGTCGATCGCCAGGACGTCCTGCAGCGCCCGGCAGAGGGCCTCTTCTATCGCGTCACGCGGCGCAACGTGACCGGTCGCCTCACCCCACTGCGGCATCGGCAGCGCGCCGCGGTCGATCTTGCCGTTCGGGGTGAGCGGCAACGCATCGACCGGCACGATGGCCGCAGGCAGCATGTAGTCCGGCAGCATGCGGCGCAAAGCTTCACTCAGGACCGCAGCATCGAGGCGGGGGGCAACGACCCAGGCACAGAGCCGTTCGTCCCCCGGCGCCGGAGCGCGGATCGCGGCAGCAGCAGCCGCGACACCCGGCTGCGCGGCGAGCACTGCTTCGACCTCGCCCAGCTCGATGCGGAAACCGCGCAGCTTCACCTGACCGTCGTTCCGTCCCAGCAGCTCCACCCGGCCGTCGCGGCGAAACCTGGCGCGATCGCCGCTGCGGTACGCGCGGCCGAGCTGCGGTACCTCGATGAAACGCTCCGCCGTGAGCTCCGGCCGTCGCCAGTAACCCGCTGCCACGCCGGCACCGGCGATCGCGAGTTCGCCCACGATGCCCGCTGGCAGCGGCCGACCGGCGGCGTCGAGGCAGGCCAGGCTGGTGTTGGCTACAGGCCTGCCTATGTGCGGCGTGTCTGCGGCATCGAGCCGCGCGACGGTCGACCAGACGGTCGTCTCGGTCGGTCCATAGAGGTTCCACAGCGCGGCACCGCGTTCGGCGAGCGCACGTGCCAGCGTGGCGTCGAGAGCCTCGCCGCCGGACAGGATCCGCAACGGCGGACAGCCGCGCCAGCCGGCAGAGACGAGCGCCCGCCAGGTCGATGGCGTCGCCTGCATCACGGTCGGTGCGCAGGCGGCGATCAGCCGCGCGAGCGCCGCGGGATCGCGCGCCTCCCCGGCGCTGGCCAGAACGACTGTTGCGCCGGCGGCCAGCGGACCGAGCAGCTCGAGCACCGCGATATCGAACGACAGCGTGGTGACGGCAAGCCAGCGGTCGCCCGAACCGATCCCCGGCTCGTGCAGCATGCTCCGCAGGAAATTGACCACGCTTCCATGCCGCACCGGCACGCCCTTGGGTGTCCCGGTGCTGCCCGAGGTATACAACAGATAAGCGCCGTCATCGCCGGACACCGCAGCCTCGCCGGCCGGCGCGAGCGCGCAATGGAGGGGCTGCAGGTCCTCGATGCAGAGCACGCGCCCGGCGAAGGCGGCATGGCGGTCGAGCAGGCGGCGGCTGGTGACGAGCAGGCTGCAGCCACTGTCCTCGAGCATGAAAGCCAGGCGGGCCGGCGGAAACGCCGGATCCAGCGGCAGGTAGGCGGCGCCAGCGCGCAACACGGCGAGCAGCGCCGCGACCATTTCCGGGCTGCGCTCGAGGCAGAGCCCGACGACGCTGCCGCGACCGGCTCCGGCGAGCCGCAGGCGGTCGGCCAGCATCGACGACCAGTCGAGCAGGTCGCGGTAACGCCAGCTCGCGTTCCCGCACTCGATGGCCATCGCATCAGGATCGCGCTGCCCGGCAGCCAGCACGAGGCCGTGCACGGTCGCGGACGGCTGAGGTGACGGTAGGTCCTGCGCCGCGGTGATGACCCGCGCTTCCTCGCCGAATGGCAGTTCGTCGACAGGCATGGCAGGAGCGGCGAGCGCCGCATCGATCAGCGCCGCATAGCGCCGCGCCAGCGTCGCGACCGTGTCGGCATCGAACAGCGCCGTCGCGTATTCGAAGCCGAGCCACAGCTCGCCGGCGTACTCCGTTGCCGACAGCGTGAGGTCGAATTTGGCGGCATCCGGCGCATCGGTCTCGGCCGGCTCCACGACGATGCCTGGCATGCGGCCGGCTTCCCAGGGCGAGTTCTGCAGGATGAACATCACCTGGAATACGGGCGCGTGGGCGAGGCTGCGCGGCGGCCGCAGCGCCTCGACCAGCCGCTCGAAGGGCAGGTCCTGGTGGTCCCATGCCGCCAGCGCGGTCGCGCGCACGGCCGCAAGCGCGGCGCGGAATCCCTCGTTGCCGTCGATACGCGCACGCAGCGGCAGCGTGTTCGCGAAAAAGCCCGCGACCGGCTCGAGTTCGGTGCGTCGCCTGCCCGCGACCGGCGTGCCGATCACCAGGTCGTCCTGCCCGGCATGGCGCCTCAGCAGCAGCGCGAACGCCGTGAAGAGCACCATGAACGGCGTCGCGCCCTCCGCCACTGCAAACTCGTGGATGCGACGCACGGCGTCGCGCGGGAGGATGTGGGTCCACCGGCTGCCCTGCCAGGACTGCACCGGCGGACGCGGCCGGTCGGTGGGCAGGTCGATGAGCGGCGGCGCGCCGGCAAGAGCTTCGCGCCACCAGGCGAGTTGCCGCTCGAGCGCCGCACCGGTGAGCCACTCCCGCTGCCACACGGCGTAGTCGGCGTACTGGACGGTGAGTTCCGGAAGCGCGGACTCCCGGCCTTCGATGTCCGCCGCATACAACTCGGCCAGATCCCGGAACAGCACGCCGCTCGACCAGGCATCGCCGATTGCATGGTGCATCAGGAGCACGAGCACGTGATCATCCGCCGCCGCGTCGATCAGCACGAAGCGGACGAGAGGGCCCGCGGCGAGCTCGAAGCGCTGCCGGGAAACGGCGGTTATCGCCGCGCGCAGCGCGGCATCTCCCTCGACGCTGCGGCGCTCGAGCGGAACAGAAACGCAAGGCGACACCAGCTGCACCGGCTCCCCGTCGCGCGTGGCGATGCGCGTGCGCAGCGACTCGTGGCGCGCCACCAGCGCATCGAGCGCGCGCTCGAGCGCAGCGATGTCGAGCAAGCCCCGCAGCCGCACCGCGAGCCGCAAGGTATAGGCGCTGCCGGTGTCCTCGATCTGCTCGAGCAACCACAGCCGCTGCTGGGCCCATGAAACGGGAAAGACGCTCAAGGCGCGCTCTCCCCGCGCCGCTCCAGTCGTCGCACGGGCGGCAGCGCGCAGGCGCTGCCTGCGCGAGAGGTCCGGATGGCCTCCGCCATTGCGGCGAGCGTGGGCGTATCGAAGATCGTCGCGAGCGGCAGCTCGACAGCGAAGATGTCGCGTACGCGCGCAACGAGACGTGCAGCAAGCAGCGAATGGCCGCCGAGCGCGAAAAAGTCACCCTCGGCCGGCACGGGACCGCAGCCGAGCAGTTCTTCCCATAGCTCGGCCAGCCGCCCGAGCGCCGGTGTCGCCAGCGCAACGGCGGGAGCCGTCCGCCCCGGCGGCGCGTGCAGCGCGCCGGAATCAAGCTTGCCGTTGGGCCGGCGCGGCAGTTCGGCGAGCTGGATGAATCGGGTCGGCACGCTCACCGCCGGCAGCCGCCCGCGCAAGGCTGCGCGCAGCGCTGGCTCGTCGATGGCAGCTGCCGTCACGACCCAGGCGACGAGCTGCGTTCCATCGCCGGCTGCCACGACGTCCACGAACGCATCGCGCACGGTCGGAACCGAGCGCAGCGCAGCTTCCACCTCCGATGGCTCGATACGGATGCCGCGCAGTTTCAGCTGACGATCGAGCCGCCCGGCGTGGGCCCAGTGACCGTCGCTCAGCCGCCGCAGGCGGTCCCCGGTGCGCAGCTCCCGCAACGGCGGCGAACCCGCATAGCGTGCGATCCGCTCGCCGCCGAGCACCAGCTCGCCACACCAGCTCTCGCGGCCGTCACTGTCCTCGACTCTCAGTAGCGTGCCGGGTACTGCGCTGCCGACGGGCAGTCGCTCACCGGCGATACGGGTGTCGTGGTCCGCGAAGAACTGCAGCGCCGTCGTGCTCTCGGTGAGTCCGAGCCCGTTGACCAGGCGGGCGCCGCGCGCGAAGCATCGGCAGAAAAGCTCGAAGTCGCTGCTGAGCGCCGCTTCCCCGCCGAGCACGACCAGCCGCACGGTCGGCACTGCCGCTGCGGCCTCGCCCGCGAAGAGATGTCGCAGCAGCGTCGGGGTGAGGTGCAGGACGGTCACGCCGGCGGCGGCGAGGCGCTCGACGATCCCGACCGGGGAAGACGCCCGCAGGTCGACGACCTCGAGGCAGGCGCCGCTGGTCAGAGCGCCGAAGATGTCCTGGGTGGCCGTATCGAAACCGAGCGCGGCGACGAGCGCCAGCCGGTCGGCCGGCGACAACGCGAGCTGCCGGCTCCAGGCGTGCGCATGGGCGGCAAGGCCAGCGTGCGTCTGCTCGACGCCCCGCGGCTCGCCGGTCGTGCCGGAGGTGTGCAGGCGATAGGCCGTCGCGCCAGGTGTCGGCGTCGGGCCATTCCACTGCGCCGTGCCACCAGCGATGATCACCGGCAGCACCGCACCGGCGAGCCGCCGCGCGACCTCAGCGTGCGCAGGATCGGCGACGATGGCAGCGACGTCCCGCAGCAGTGCCTGCTGCCGCGCCGCCGGCAGCAACGGGTCGACCGGCACGTAGGCGCCGCCAGCCCTGAGCACACCGAGGACAGCGGCCACCATGCCGGCATCGTGGCCGGCCAGCACGGCAATACCGGCTCCCGAGGGCAGGGCAGCAGCGATTGCGCCCGCCCGCCCCCACAGTTCCGCGTAGCTCCAGCACTGGCCGGCAGCAGCGACCGCCGGCGCCTGCGGCCGGGTGGCGACCTGGGCGGCGATCCGCTCGAGGACCGTGCCGCCCGCCGAACCGGTGACCGACGCAGCCGGCGCCGGCCAGACGCGTGCGCGCTCGGCGGCCAGCCTGCCGAGCGCCCGCGGCCCGCAGACGGGCAGGTCGCCCAGGGCCAGGCGACTGTCGGCCGCTGCCGCGTCGAGCAGGCTGACCAGGCCCTCGGCGAGATCCTCGATCGTTCCGGCATGGAAGAGATCTGTGTTGAAGGCGAAGCTCGCCGCAAGCGAGCCGCCCTCCTCGGCCACGTGCAGCGCCAGGTCGAACTTGACCGCTTCGCCCGTCAGCGGCTGCTCCTCGACGGACAGGCCGGAGAGCACCAGCGCTCGGCGCGGCTGGTTGTGCAGCACGAGCAGCACCTGCGCGAGCGGCTGGTGCGCGCGGCTGCGACGGGGCGCGGCGAGCTCGACCACCTGCTCGAACGGCAACTCCGCGTGCGCGAAGGCGTCGAGCATCGTGCGCCGCGCGCGACCGACGACGGCACCGAACGCGGGGTTGCCCGAGAGGTCACCGCGCAACGCCAGCATGTTGAGGAAGTAGCCGATCATCGGCTCGGTCGCGGTCGCCGCGCGGCCGGCAACCGGCGTGGCGATGACGAGATCCTCGTCTCCCGTCCAGCGCGCAAGCAGCGACTGGTATGCCGCGAGCAGCACCATGAAGAGCGTCGCATGCTCCTCTGCCGCGATCCGCCGCAGCGACGCCACGGTCGCGGCCGGGATGGTGAACCGGTGCCAGGCGCCGCGCGACGAGGCCACGACCGAGCGCGGCCGGTCGAGCGGCAGGTTCATCACCGCGGGCGCCCCGGCGAGCGCTGCGCGCCAGTAGCGACGTGCCGCATCGAGCTGCGATCCGCTGAGCAGGCCCTCCTGCCACTGCGCGTAATCGGCGTATTGCAGCGGCAGGGCGGGCAGCCGCGCGCCTTGCCCGGCGTAGGCCGCACCGATTTCGTGCGCGAGTATCCCGACGGACCAGCCATCCGCGATGGCGTGGTGCAGGACGACGAGCAGCACCGCCTCGGCTTCCCCGCAACGGGCAAGCAGGGCGCGCCAGAGCGGTCCGCGACCCAGATCGAAGGCCTGCGCCACGAAGACGGCAAGCGCCGCGTCGAGGGCAGCGCCGGGAGCAACATCTAGTCGCTGCAGCGTCGAGCCGCAGCCGGGTTCGATGAGCTGGAACGGCTCCCCCTCGTGCGCGAGGAAACGCGTGCGCAACGATTCATGCCGGGCGGCGACGGCGGCAAATGCCCTTTCCAGCGCGGACTCGTCGACCGTGCCGCGCAGCCGCCAGGCAACCGGGATGTGCCACGCCGCGTTGCCCGGCTCCAGCTGGTCGAGGAACCAGAGCCGGCGCTGTTGTGGCGTCAAGGGAATCCGCGCCGGCCGTTCGACCGCGACGGCAGCAGGCGCCGCCGCTCGCGGTGCGCTGCGCAAGGCCGCGGCCAGCCCTGCGACGGTCGGCGCGTCGAACAACGCCCGCAGCGACAGCTCGCAGCCCAGGGTCTCGCGGATGCGCGCCACGAGTCGTGCCGCGAGCAGCGAGTGGCCGCCGGCGGCGAAGAAGTCCGTGTGTACGCCCACCGGCCCGCCGCTGCCGAGCACATCGGCGTACAGCTCGGCCAGCAGCGCTTCGACCGGATCTCGTGGCGCGTCCGATCCCGCCGCCCCGCGCGACGGCGCCGGTGTAGCGAGCGCCGCGCGATCGATTTTTCCGTTCGGGCTGATCGGCAGGCGTGCCACGACAGCCACGACATCGGGCAGCGCGTACTGCGGCAACAGCGCGCGCAGCGCGGCGGCGAGGTCATCCGGCTGCAACAGGCAGCCCGGGCGGGGCTCGACCCATGCACAGAGCTGCCCGACGCCCTGCTCCTCGCGCGATTCCACGGCAGCCGCGGCGACACCCGGCAGCGCTGCCAGCGCCGACTCGACCTCGCCCAGCTCGAGGCGGAAACCGCGCCGCTTCACCTGGCTGTCGGCGCGGCCGAGCAGTTCCACGAGCCCGTCGGCGCGCAGTCGCGCACGATCACCGCTGCGGTAGGCGCGGCCGATGCCGTCGACCTCGACAAACCGCAGCGCGCTCAAATCCGGCCGACGCCAGTAGCCGGCCGCGACACCGTCGCCGCCGATCAGCAGCTCGCCCACGGCACCGGTGGCAGCAGGTCGCAGCCGCTCGTCCACCACCGCCAGCCGCGCCTGCGGAAACGGCTGGCCCACCGGCAACGGCCTGCGCAGATCCGGCACGCCTTCGAACCAGCTCGAGTCGATCGTCGCCTCGGCAACACCGTAGGTATTAAGCACCCGCGCATCCGGCCGGCAGAGCGCCTGCAGCGCGCGATACTCCTCCGCCTGCCAGCGTTCGGAACCGACCGCCACGAGCCGCAGTCCGTCCAGCCGCTCGCCGACCTGTCCGATCCAGGCGAGCAGTGGCCGCAGCACGGCTGGCACGAACTCCGCGACCGTCACACCGGCGAGCGCGATCAACGCGTGCAATGCCGGCGGATCAAGCAGCACTTCGCGGGGACAGAACACCAGCCTGCCGCCGGTCGCGAGAGCCCGCAGCCAGTCGCCGTTGAACACGTCGAAACTGCTGGCGGCCATCTGCAGGTGCACGTCCGCGGGTGTCAGCTGCCACGTATCGATCCAGCCTTCGACCGTCGCCGCGAGATTGGCATGCGTCACCACGACTGCCTTCGGCTCGCCGGTCGAACCGGAGGTATAGACGAGACAGGCGGGATCGTCGGGCGCGACTTCGCTGGCAGGTGTGCCGCCGCCATCGCAGCCGTGCATGTCGACGCACTCCACGCCCGCGATCGCAGCAGCCGCGTCCGGCCCGGCAAGGATCAGCGCCAGCTCCGCGTCGCGCGCCAGCATGGCGAGCCTGGCCGGCGGCAGACCCGGGTCGAGCACGACATAGGCCGCGCCCGCGCGCAGCACCCCGAGCAGCGCGCTGACCAGCACGGGTTCGCGCGGCAGCAGCAGCCCGACGCGCTGGCCGCGCCCGATGCCGCGATCGGCGAGGCAGCGCATGACGCGAGACGCTTCCTCCTCGAGCCCGGCACGGGTCAGCACGGTATCGACGAGCTGCAACGCCGGGGCCTGGGGCCCGGACCGGGTGATCGCCGCGATGCGCTCCAGCACAGGCAAACGCGCGCCCTGGCCCGCGCGGCGACCATGCAGGATCGGCGACGTATCGGTGCCGTGCACCCTGAGCGCGGACAGATGCCGGTGCGGCGACTCCATCGCGTCGTCGAGCAGCGCCTCCCAGGCGTCGGCCAGCGCGGCAACGGTCTCTTCGCGGAACAGATCCGTTGCGTACTCGAACACCAGTTCGAGGCCATCCGGAAAGTCGCCGACCGTGAGCGCGAGATCGAATGCGGCCACGCCATGATCGAGGAGCGGTCCGAGGCGGAGCTGCGCGGCGCCGACGCGCGCTGACCGCTGCGGCATGGTCACGAGATTGAAGAGCGTCTGGAAGACCGGCGCACGCGACAGGCTGCGCTCGGGCTCCAGCACGGCAACCAGGCGTTCGAACGGCAGCTCGTGGTGCGCGAGCGCGCCTTCCACCGTCGCGCGCACGCGGGCGAGTATCTCGGTGAAAGACGGGTCGCCCGACAGCTCCGTGCGCAGCGCGAGGGTGTTCACGAACAGTCCGACCACGCCTTCCAGTTCGGCGCTCGGGCGCAGCGACACGGGCGTGCCGATGACGATGTCATTCCCGCCGGTGTAGCGGACCGCCAGCGATTTCAGCGCGGCGAGCAGGACGATGTAGGGCGTCGTGCCCGCATGTCGGGCGTACGCACGCAGCGCTCGCGCACGTCGAGGACCCCAGCTCCGGCGCAGCCAGGCGCCGCGGAAGCTCTGCTCCGGCGGACGCGGGTGATCGGTGGGCCACTCGATCGCTGCCGGTGCGCCGCGCAGGCGCCCGAGCCACCACCCGAGGTGGGCCTCCCCCGCGGTGGTACGCTGGCGCGCCGCGAACTGTGCATAGGTTGCAGCAGGTGGCGACCAGCGCAGCTCCTCGCCGCGGCCGAGTACAGCCGCAGCCTCGGCGATCTCGCGAAACAGGATGGCGTTCGAACCGCCGTCGGTCACCGCGTGATGCATCACGAGCACGATCTCGGCGGGGCAGCCGGCATCGAGGAACAGCGTCGCGCGCACCAGCGGGCCATGCGCGAGGTCGAAGGGCTCGCGCGCCAGCGCGATCCGGCGCACTTGCCGTTCCGCGGGCGTCGCTGACTCGATCGCGAGCCGGATGCAGCCGGCCGGCAGCTCACCGGTGCCGGGCCGGCCGCCACTCGCCGGAAATACCGCGCGCAGCTGCGGATGCCTGGCGACCGCAGCCGCGAATGCGGCCTGCAGCAAGGCGGGTTCGATCGGACCATCGATCAGCACGGTCCAGGCGACGTTGTAGGCCGGGCTGCCCGGATCGAGCTGGTCGAGGAACCAGAGGCGCTCCTGCGCGTAGGACAACTGATCGGCCACCGCAGGTACAGGAAGAGGCAGCCGGACGACCGGCTGGCGACTGCGCAGGACTGCGGCCAGCCCTGCCACGGTGGGTGCCGCGAACAGATCGGCCAGCGTGAGCTCCAGGCCGAAGTGACCGTTCAGGCGCGCGATCACGCCCATCCCGGCCAGCGACTCGCCGCCGAGATCGAAGAAGCTCTGGTTGCGGGACACGGCGCTGCGGCCGAGGCGCGCCGCGAATTGCGCGGCGATCGCCTGCTCGACGGCATCGGCAGGCGGCGTGACGTCGATGTCGAGCGCTGCGGACGGCGCCGGCAGCCGGACGCGATCGACCTTGCCGCTCGGCGTAAGCGGCAGCGCATCGAGGACGACCCAGGCGGCAGGACACAGCGCGCCAGGCAGCCGCTCGGCAATGCGCGCCGCGCAGTCCGCGGACGTCAGCGTCGCGGCGTCCGGCACGACATAGGCGACAAGCTGCGCCATGCCGGCCTCTTCCCGCAGGACGACCGCTGCATCGCGCACCGGCAATTCGCGCCGCAACAGCGACTCGATCTCGCCGGGCTCGATGCGCCAGCCACGCAGCTTCAATTGCCGGTCGACGCGACCGAGACATTCCAGCGTGCCGTCTGCGAGCCAGCGCGCCAGGTCGCCGGTGCGATACAGCCGCAGGCCGGGCTGGAACGGCGCATCGACATAGCGCTCCGCCGTCAAAGCCGCACGCCGCCAGTATCCCGGACCGACGCCGACCCCGGCGACGCAGAGCTCGCCGGCGACCCCGGCCGGCACCGGCTGCATGCGGTCGTCGAGTACGTAACAGGCCATGCCGGGAATCGGCCGGCCGATCGGGACGCGGGTCGCGCCGGAGGCGATATCGGTCGTGTCGAAACAGGTTGCGTCCCAGATTTCGGAGGTGCCGTAGGTGTTCAAGATGCGCACGGCCGGCAACGAGCAGCGCGCGCGATCCAGCAGCTGTGGCGACAGCGGCTCGCCACTCGTGACGAGCCGGCGCAGCGCGGGCAGCCGGCTGCCCGCTACATCAAGCAACGCACTGAGCAGCGACGGCACCACGACCAGGTGAGTGACCGCGGATGCGGCCAGCGCCGGCCCCAGCCGGTTGGCATCCCGCGCAACCTCGGCGGGGAGTATCACCAGCGGCACGCCGTGCAGCAGGGACCCGAAGATCTCCCACAGCGAGTCGACGAAGTTGAGGCTGGTGCGCAGACAAAAGCGCTCGCCGGCGTCGAAGCCGTATTCGCGCCACATCCAGCGGCAGCGGTTCAGGATCGCAGCGGTGCCGAGCAGTGCGCCTTTCGGCTCGCCGGTCGAGCCGGAGGTATAGAGCAGCAAGGCCGCACGGTCGGCCGCCAGCGCGGGCAGAGATGCCTCGGTCGGACATGGCGCATACACATCGATGCGCGGGACACCCGGCAGGCTGGCGCCGGCGCCGATCAGCGCGGCCAGGCCGGCATCGGCGGCGATGAAGTCGCGACGCGCCGGCGGATACGACGGGTCGAGCGGCACCGCCACTGCGCCGGCGCCGATGACGCCGATCAGCGCGGCGACGAGGTCCGGCGAGGGCGGCAGATCCAGCGCGACCCGATCGCCGGGCGCGACACCGGCAGCGACCAGCGCGTTCGAGATGCACAGGGCGCGATCCAGCAGCGCCGCACCACCCATCCGCGCGTCACCGTGCTCGAGCGCAATGCCTTCACCGCGCGCGACCAGCGCCTCGGCGAGCACCGCGGAAAGCTCACCGGCGGGCGCTGCCTGCGCCAGCGTGTTGCACTCCTCGAGTACGCGACGACGCCCGGCATCGTCGAGCAGCGGCAGCTCGTCGACTGGAGTGGCCGGCGCCGCGGCGACCGCCTCGAGCAAGCGGCTGTAGCTGCCGATCATTTCCCGGACCAGGTTCCCGTCCAGCACTGCCGTGGCCCAGCCGATGTGCCCCGCGAAGCCGCCGCCCTCGCCGTGGTCGAGCAGCGAGCACTCGAGGTCCCACCATGAGTCCCGCGGCGCGCAGACCGGCTCGATCGTCCAGGAGACCGCGCCTCTGACACAGCCCGCCGGCGCGGAGTCGAACTGGAAGAGCAGCTGCGAGATGGCCCGGCGTGGATCGGCGCCGGGTGCGCGCAGGGCGACCGCGATGTCCCGCAACGGCGCCGTGCGATGGGCGAGCGCACCGAGCACGGAGTCGCGCTCGGCGGCCAGCAGCCCGCCGAAAGACATGCCCTCGTCGACCGTCGTGCGCAGGGGCAGCGTGTTGATCAGGCAGCCGACGGCGCGTGAGTCGGCAGCGTCCTCGCGCAGGGTCACCGGCACACTCACCAGCACATCGCGCTCGCGCGAGTAGCGAACCAGCAACACCCGCCATGCGGCAAGCAGGACGGTGAACACGGTGCAACCCTGCTCCCGCGCCAGGCGACGCAGGCTCCGGGCCAGCGGCGCTTCCACGGCGAACGGCAGGCGCAGGGACTCGCGCGCCATCGCCCCCGCGACACCCGATCGGGGCAGCCCGTGCCCCTGCGGCGCCCCGGCAAGCGTCGCGCGCCACCAGGCGACATCGGCCTGCACCCTGCCGTCGCGGTCATGCCCGCGCGGGAGACGCGCCGCGGGAGACGCGACCGGCGGCAACCCTGACGCCGGCGCTGCATACAGGGCAGCAAGATCGTCGCGAATCACCGCGACCGAGGGACCGTCGGCCACGATATGGTGCGCGGTCACCAGCAGGCGGTGATCGCGCGGACCGACAGGCACCAGCACGGGACGCAGCAGCGGGCCGCATCGCAGGTCGAACGGCCTTCGCGACTCAGCGGTCGCGAGCTGGCGCCAGGCTGCGTCGTCGAGCTCACCCGCGAGGCTCGGCGCGATCGGCGCAGCGGCGCCGGGTTCCTGCCATACCTCGCCGCCCTCATCTGCGAAGCGTGAGCCGAGCACCGGGTGCCGTGCCACGACAGCACGCCAGGCTGCAGCGAGCCGCTCACGGTCGATCTCCCCGGCGATGCGGATCACGAACTGCTCGTGACTGCCGGCGTGGCCGTGCCAGAGGCGGTCGAGGAGCCAGAACTCGAGCTGGGCAGCGCCGAGCGGCAGTCGGCGGGGCCCGCGTACCAGGTCGAGCAATTCGAGCTTGTGCTGGCGCAGCCGCTCGAGCGTGGCTTCGTCGAGCGCGTCGGCCGGCGCGTCGTATCGCAGCCTCGAACCGTCGGCCCACAGCTCGACGCCCGCGCGATGCAGGCGATCGAGCAACTCGGTCGCGGTCATAGGTCGCCGTGCTTGCGGCGGGCCTCGCCGGCGCCGCGCTGCTCGCCCGACCGCGAACGCGCAGGCCCGTAGAGCCGCCCTACGGCTTGCGCATGGCGCTCGTGCAGGTAACGCGACAACGCGGCGATCGTCGGCGCCTCGAATACCGCGGCCAGCATCACGCCATCGTCGAGCAGTTTCTGGAGCCGCGTGGTCATGCGCACGGCTGCGACGGAATCGCCACCGAGGTCGAAGAAGTTGTCCTGCACGCCCAGCGCCACCGCGCCGAGAACTTCGGACCAGATCGCCGCGAGGTCCGACTCCAGCGCCGTCTCCGGCGCACCGCCGTGGCCGCCCCAGGTGCGCTCGGGCGTGGGCAGCGCGCGCCGATCGAGCTTGCCGTTCGGCGTCCGCGGCAGGGCGTCGAGCAATATCAGGGCATTCGGCAGCAGCGGCTCGGGAAGGCGTTCAGCGAGCCAGCCTCGCAGGCTGCCAGGCTCGAGTGGCGGACGCTGCACCGGCTCGCAGTCGACTGCTGCCAGCAGCCGCTGGTGCAGCGGCGTGCCGCCGCGGACGGTCTCGTGGTGGCGCGACTCGCAGCGGAAACGAAGCTGGCTGCCGCCCTGCTCCAGCGCGGCGCTGATGCGGTAGTCAGGGCAGACACTGTCCGCCCCGCTACGCCGCTCCCAGTCTGCCTCGATGCGCGTGCCGCGGCCGATGTCCGGCGGGTCGACGGGAAGCGGGATGAACACCGGCAGCCAGGCCTGCTGGTGCGCGAGGTAGTCGATCGACACGCCGTCGATCGTCGTCACGACGGTCCACAGCAGGAATCCGTCGAAGCGGCCGTCCCGCTGTGCGCTGAATCCGGCGCGCCCGGCAAGCTCCACGGGCAGCGGGCCCGAAAAATCGAGATCCTCGAAGAGCGCCGGTGAAGCCAACAGGCATGACGTCGGCAGGTTGCGGACGCACAGACGCGGGTCGAACACCCGACGCTGCGACTCGAACAGCCGGCGCAGGTATCGCGCGGCGATCGGGCCGAACGCGGGCGCGTCACGCAGCGACGCGGGCAATTCCACCGGCGCAATCCAGGTCGTGCAGCGCGCCGGGACCGGGATGACTCCCCGGGCGAGACGCGGCCACAGGCTGTTCCAGACGGGAACGATGCCATCGGCGCTGCCGATGTTGCCGACGATGCCCTGCGCGCACACCTCGGCCGGCTCGGGCAGCTCGACCGTCGCGGCATCGCCGGTGAGCACCGTGATCCGATCGGCAAGTCCGGCAGCAGCCACCGCCGCGCGCGCCTGCGCAGCAGCGTCGGGCAGCAGCTCGATGGCATGGACGTGGCGCGCGCCCGCGGCGACCGCCAGCCGGGCGAGCAAGGCATGCGGGCCGGTGCCAACGTCGAGCACGACCTTGCCGCGCGCCTGCCGCTCGAATGCGACGCGATGCGCCTCGACGCGCCGGGCGTCGCTGGTCATCAGCTCGTAGAGAAAATCGTCGTAGACCTGATAGCCGCCGAGCGACGGCCAGAACTCCGGCCGCTCATGGCTCCGCTCGCCATCGGTGCCGGCAACGACGTAGGCAACCAGCTTCTCCTCGCCACCGGCATCGGCACGCACAGCCGCCGCGGCTTCGGCAACGGCCGGATGCGATCGCAGGAGGGTCTCGATTTCGCCGAGCTCGAGGCGGTGCCCGCGCCACTTGACCTGATCGTCAGTGCGACCGCGGAACTCGACGGAGCCGTCGGGACGCAGGCAGACGCGATCCCCGGTCCGATAAGCGATGGTTCCCGGGGCGATCCGCAGGAACCGCTCGGCCGTAAGTGCCTCGTCGTCCAGATAACCCTGCGCGACGCCTGGCCCGCTCACCGCGAGCTCGCCCTCCCCGCCCGGCGCGACCGGCAGGCCGGACGCATCGAGGACATGGAGAGAAACGTCGGTGAGCGGCTTGCCGATATTCGCGGCATCGATGTCGCCGTCGGCGTACTGCCGCAACATGACGTTGCCGCCTGTCTCGGTGATGGCGTACGTATTGAGCAGCCGCGGGCGCGGCCCCGCGCCGCGCGACCACGCCACGAGATCGTCGCCGCGGACAGCTTCGCCGCTCAACACCAGCGCGCGCACGGCGGTCTCTGCCCAGGCACCATCGAAGGCCGTCGAGAGCGCCGTACTGCGCCAGGCAGACGGCGTCTGGCTCAGGATCGTGACGCCCGACCGGCGCAGGTAGTTGCGCATTTCTCGTGCGTCGCCACGCACGGCCGCAGGCGCGATGGCCAGCTCTCCGCCGGAACCGAGCGCGCCCCAGATCTCGAAGATCGAAAATCCGAAGGCACTCGAGTGGATCTGGCTCCACACTTCACCGGGGCCGCGGCCGAGGACAGCGCCAAGGTCGTCGAACAATCGCGCGACGTTCGCGTGGGTGACGACCACGCCTTTCGGTTCCCCGGTCGAACCCGAAGTGAAGACGATGTAGCAGGCGTCGCCCGGAGCGGAGGTGTTCGCGACGTCGGCGGCCGACGCGGCCTCGATCGCGGCAGCATCCCGCTCGAGATGCAGCGTCGGATACGCCGTTCGCCAGTCGCTGTCGACATCGCCGGATGTGACGAGCAGTCCCGGCCTGCCGCGCGCCGCGATCCGGGCGAGCCGCTGCGCCGGGTACCCGGGGTCGAGCGGCAGGTAGGCAGCACCGGTCTTCAGGACGGCGAGCAGCGTGGCGATCCAGTCGACACCGCGCGGCAGGCAGACGCCGACCCGCTCACCGGCGCAGGCTCCACGCACCCGCAGTGCCGCGGCGACGCGGTTGGCGCGGGCATTCAACCCGGCGTAGTCCAGCGTCACCTCCGCAGCAGAAACGGCGCGCGCATGGGGCCGCTCCCGCGCGTGCCGCTCGACGGCCTGACTCAGCGTGTGATCGCGCAGGTCCGCCATGCTGATTACCCGCCAGGACGCCGGCAGCTCAGCCCGAGAACCGGCGGATTCTCCAGGTACTCGCGCCAGTAAGCGGCGCCATGGCTCTCGATGCCTGCCGGATCGACCGCGGGTGCGTGCCAGGCGATGTCGGTGAAGCCAGCCGCGGTCAGCGCCCGCTCGTAGGTACGGCGCTCGTAGTGGTAGACCTCGAAACGGAACAGTTCCCTGCCGCTCACCATCGCGTAGGTGATGGGCGCGCCCTCGCGGCGCGGGCTGACGACCGACTTGCTGAAGCCATAGTCGAGGTACCCGCGGTAGCGCTCCTCCGGCTGCTCGGGATTCTCATTGAGCGCTACGAAGCGGCCACCCGGTGGCAGCCGGGAAGCGATGCCGTGGCACATCGCCTCGAGCTCGCCGACGTCACGTGCGTAATGCAGTAGGTAGGCGGCGCAGACCAGGTCGTAGCTGCCGGTTTCCGCAAGACAACGCGCATCGCCGACGGCAAAACTCAGGCCCGGAAGCAGCGATTGACCGCGGGCGAGCGCGATCATCTGCGGCGAGATGTCGATGCCGTGGACGCATCGCGCGCCGCGGGACGCCAGCAGGCGCGAATAGTGCCCATCGCCGCAGGCGAGGTCGAGCACCGTCAGACCCGACACGTCGCCGAGCCAGCCGAGAAAGCTCCAGGCCTCGACGTAACGGCTGAGGGGCGAATGCTTGGACTGGCTGTAGGAACCGGCGATTGCATCGTACTGGGTAACCGGCGCGAAAACCGCGGGATTAGCGCTCATGCAGACCTCCCGCCCGCCCACGCGCGCAGCAGGGACAGCGCTTCGGTGCGCAGACAGCCGCCACGCATCGCGGGCCCCGCGACCGTCACGCCGAGCTCGCCGCCGGTCAGTGCCTGCATGTCGGCGAGACTCGCTGCGTAAACGATTTCGCCGATGCCCGCGTAGTGGCTGGCCGCCTGGCACATCGCGCAGGGCTCGACGGTCGAATACAACACTGTGCCGCTGAGATCGAGCGTGCGGCCGCGACGGCAGGCTTCGCGAATGAGCATCACCTCGGCGTGCGCGGTGATGTCGAGTTCGGCAATGACGGCGTTGGCAGCCGTTGCGATGACGGCGCCGTCGCGAACCAGGCAGGCGCCGATGGGCGGTTCGCCGGCGAGTGCAGCCCGGCGCGCCGCGGCGAGCGCTAGACGCATGAATGCCTCGTCGCCGGTTACGCCCGGTTCGGTACCAGCGACTGCCGCCATCACCCGCCCTGTCCTTCGTCCTCGCCGCGATAGATGCAGCCCGAGGTGCAGGTTTCGTTGATGACGACCCGCGACAACGCCGGCAGTGCCGGTTTCAGCTGTCGCCAGATCCAGCGCGCCAGGATCTCGCTCGTCGGGTTCTCGAGGCCCGGGATGTCGTTGAGATAGTTGTGGTCGAGCTGGCTGAATATCGGCTCGAAGGCGCGGCGGATATCGGCGTAGTCCATGATCCAGCCGCTGTGCGCGCCGATCTCGCCCTGCACGTAGATCGTGCCCTTCCAGGAGTGCCCGTGCAGCCGCGCGCAACGGTGCCCGCTCGGCACGTTCGGCAGCAGATGCGCGGCCTCGAAGACGAACTCCTTATATATTTCCATCGGTTGTCGCCATTGCCGGACCTGCGCCGCCGGCCGCGGGTAATTCTGGATATTCTTTTTAACTGCTGGTTTTGCTTGTAATCGGCCGCTGACCGTAACGCCCAGGCAAGCCCGCTACCGGCTATTCTGCATGAGGGGTGGCGGGCCGGCCACCACCCCGTCGCTGCCGTGTTCGCGGTGCGCGCGACCAGGCGCCGACGCGGCGGCCGTCCGTGTATCCTGCGGCGCCTTCATCACCGCGGATCACTGCCATGCAGATCGACATCATCCTCGAACCCGACCTGCCGCCTTCGCAGGTGACGGAAATCGCGGTCGCGGCGGAGAACTACGGATTCCGCACGCTGTGGCATTCCAATTACCACCAGAACCCCGACGCTTTCATGATGCTGGTGCCGGCGGCACTGGCGACGAAGCGCATCCGCCTGGGCGTGCTGGCCGTCAGCCCCTACGAGATCCAGCCGCTGAAGATCGGCAATGCGTTGCTGACGCTCAACGAGTTTGCACGCGGTCGCGCGACGGTCGCGATCGGCGGCGGCGGCTCGGTGATGGGCGCCTGCGGCATCAAGCTCGACCCGAAGGCGCTGCGCATGGCGCGCGGCGTGCGCGAAGCGGTCGAGATCACCCAGGCGGTCGTGTCCGGCAAGATGATTATGGGTTACACGGGCGAAGTGTTCAAGGTGTCGCGCCCCTTCAAGCACGGCTGGAAGAAGGCGCCGACGGCCAGGGTGTTCACCTGCTCCACAGGACCGAAGATGCTTGAGATGGCCGGTCGCGTCGCCGACGGCACGCAGATGAGCGATGTCACGCCCGAGAAGATCGACCATCACATGGAGAGCCTGCGCAAGGGACTCGCAGAGCGGAAGAAGCCGGCCGAAGACTATCGCGTCGGCAATTTCTGGGCCTGGCACATCAAGGAAGACCCCGCCAAGTCGTTCTACGAGGCACGCCGCGAACTCGTGTTCCGCGGCGAGCTGCTGCCGCCGGCCTACGACATGCTGCCCTACGTGACGCCGGAAGAGCGACAGCTCGTCATCGACAAGTGGCAGAACTTTGCGAAAGCATTCTGGACACGCTCCGGCGTGATCGAGGACGTGCCCGCATCGATCGTCGACCGGCTGATCGCCGCATGCTCCTCCGCCGGCGGGCTCGATGCCATCGACGCGCAGATCGAGCGGTTCCGCGTGTTCGAGAAGGCGGGCCTCACGGAGCTGTCGATCCGGCTCTTCGACGAGCCGATGGCCGGGCTCAAGATCCTCGCCGAACGCGTGCTGCCGAAATTCGAGAAGTACGAGGGGCCGGTGACGGGGCCGGCGGCGTAGCCCGTCAGCGGGTTACGCGACGCTGGCCGCGGGCCGAAACGCACCTCTACAATGGCGGGATGGCACAACCAACCATCGCCGTCATTGGCGGCACAGGATCCCTGGGCAGCGGCCTCGCCAGACGCTGGGCGCAGGCCGGTTTCACGGTACGCATCGGCTCGCGTGTCGGTGGCAAGGCTGCCGCGGCAGCGGCTGAGCTGGCAGCGGCTCTCGGCGGCGCCAAGGTGACCGGTCACGCCAACCTGGAGGCAGCGCAGGGCGCAGGCATCGCGGTGCTGGCGGTGCCGTTCGCCCATCAGCGCCCGATCCTCGAGGAGATCCGCCCGGCGCTGGCCGGCAAGATCCTCGTCGACACCACCGTGCCGCTGGTACCGCCGAAGGTCATGCGGGTGCAACTGCCGGCAGAAGGCTGTGCAGCACTGATCGCGCAAGGCATCCTCGGCACAGACACTGTTGTCGTGTCGGCGTTTCACAACGTCGCGGCCGACATGCTGGCCTCGGGCGCCGATCCGGAATGTGATGTGCTGGTGGCCGGCGACAAGGCCGAGGCGCGCGAGACCGTCGTGCGCCTGGCGCAGGCCGCCGGCTTCCGCGCCTGGCACGCGGGCCCGCTCGCCAATTCGGCGGCGATGGAAGCGCTCACCTCCGTGCTGATCTTCATGAACCGGCACTACAAGGCCGAACACGCCGGCATTCGTGTCGCCGGCGTCACATGCCGGACGCCCTGAGTTTCCTGCCGGTGCCCGGGCTGCCGCGTGTGCAGCCCGGTGATGACCTGGCTGCGTTGATTGCTGCTGCACTCCGAACCACCCGGCTCGCGCTTGCCGACGGCGACGTCCTCGCCGTCACGCAGAAGATCGTGTCGAAAGCGGAAGGCCGGCTCCGCCGCCTGACCGACGTCGTGCCGAGCCCGCGCGCGCTCGAGCTCACTGCCGGCACCAACAAGGACCCGCGCCTCGTCGAGCTGATCCTCGCGGAGTCGACGCGCGTCGTGCGCACGCGGCTTGACCTCATCATCACCGAGCACCGGCTCGGACTCGTGCTGGCGAACGCCGGCATCGATCGCTCCAACGTCGGGGAGAGCGAGGAGCAGGTGTTGCTGCTGCCCGTCGATCCGGATGCGAGCGCGCGCCGGCTCCGCGATGCGCTCGCCGCCGGCAGTGGCCGGCGCATCGGCGTGATCGTCACCGACAGCCTCGGCCGCGCCTGGCGCAAGGGCACCGTCGGCGTCGCCATCGGCACCGCCGGCGTCGCGCCATTCACCGATTTGCGCGGTCGCCGCGACCTCGACGGCAGGCCGCTGCAGGTGAGCGAGATCGCGCCGGCCGACAGCCTCGCTGCCGCAGCCGTGCTGCTGATGGGTGAGGCCGCCGAGGGCACGCCCGTGGTGCTGATCCGCGGTGCCGGTGCCACGACCGACGACACGCCGGCTGGCGCGGCGTTGCGCCTGGCGGCCGACGACCTGTTCCGTTGAGAATGCCGGCGTGACCACCGAGCGCTGGCTGCTCCTCTCGGGCGGCGTGGGCGGCGCCAAGCTCGCGCTCGGCCTCGACCGCGTGTTGCCGCCGGGCGCGCTCACCGTCATCGCGAACACCGGCGACGACTTCCGGCACCTCGGACTGCACGTCTCGCCCGACCTCGACACTCTGGTATATACGCTCGGGGGCCTGGTGAACCCGGAGACGGGCTGGGGCCGCGACGGCGAGACCTGGCAGTTCATGAACGCAGTCGCCGAACTCGGCGGCCCCGACTGGTTCCGGCTCGGCGATCTTGACCTGGCGGTGCACGTCGAACGCACGCGCCGGCTTGCCGCCGGCGAAACGCTGACGGCGGTGACCGCTGCGCTCGGCGAGCGGCATGGGCTGCGCACGCGCATCCTGCCGATGAGCGACGCGCCGGCACCGACGCGCGTACGCACCGCGAACGCCCTGCTCGACTTCCAGGACTACTTCGTGCGGCAGCGCGCGGAGCCCGTCGTCACGGGTTTCGACTACGGCGGCGGCGCGGCCACGCCGGCAGTGCTCGCCGCCTGCGCGGCGCCCGGGCTCGCCGGCATCCTGATCGCGCCGTCCAATCCCTGGCTCAGCATCGCGCCCGTGCTCGCGGTGCCCGGCCTCGCAGCGGCGCTGCGGACATCGGCAGCGCCAATCGTCGCGGTGTCGCCCATCATCGCGGGCGCGGCGCTCAAGGGGCCGACGGCGAAGATCATGCGCGAGCTCGGTGTCGAGGTATCGGCCACCGGCATCGCGCACTACTACCGCGGCGTCGCCGATGGCCTCGTGCTCGACTCGGCCGACGCCGCCGAGGCGACGCCTGTCGAAGCCGCGGGCCTGCGCGCCCGCACGGCGCCGACGGTGATGCGCACGCTCGAGGATCGCTGCGCGCTCGCACGGGCCACGCTCGACTTCGCGAGATCGCTGCGCCCGTGAGCGGCATGCACGCCATCGTCCCGGTCAAGCTCGGCGGCGCCGCCAAGACGCGGCTCGGTGCCCCGCTCGATGCCGGCGAGCGCCGCGCGCTGTGCGAGTGCATGGCCCGCGACGTGCTCGGGGCGCTCCGTGGCGCGACGGGTCTCGCCGGCATCGTGCTCGCGACCACCGGCGATGGCGCGGATGCACTGGCCGCCGAATTCGGCTGCCGCGTGCTGCAGGACCCGCCGGGTGCCGACCTGCGCTCTGGCGTGCAACACGCGCTCGACCGGCTCGCCACCGAGGGCGCCGGCGGCGCACTGGTCGTGCCTGGCGACCTGCCGGCGCTGACCCCCGGCGATGTCGAGGCCCTGCTCGGCCAGCATCGTGCCGGCCTCACCCTGGTCGCGGCGGCACGCGACGGCGGCACCAATGCCCTCGTGCTGACGCCGCCCGACGCCGTGCCCTGCCAGTATGGCGCTGACAGCGCCCGGCGCCATCTCGAGGCGGCTGCGGCCAGCGGCGTCGCGGCCCGGCAGGTGGACATCGCCGGTTTTGCGCGCGACCTCGACACCGTGGATGATGTGCTCTGGCTGTGCGGCCCCGGCGGCCGCGGCCACGCCCGCGAGTACCTGCTCGCGAGCGGCATCTGCCAACGACTCGCTGCCGGCAGCGGCGGCAACACGAAGACATCATGAACGACTGGCAATCCCTGGCGCAGCACGAGATCGAGGCCGAGGCCGCGCGCCTCGAACTCGGCGAGCTGATGTCCGCCGCAGCCGCAGTGCGCGATGCCGGCAAGGGCGCCGTGGTCACCTGGTCGCGCAAGGTGT
Organism: Gammaproteobacteria bacterium; assembly: GCA_016874095.1. Lineage (GTDB taxonomy): Bacteria > Pseudomonadota > Gammaproteobacteria > Steroidobacterales > QUBU01. Next base: position 48,487 of record VGVH01000018.1, read on the forward strand.
TCATCCCGCTCACCGAACTCTGCCGCGACGTGTGCCACTACTGCACCTACGCGAAGACGCCGCGGCGGCTCAAGGGCGCCTACATGACGCCCGACGAGGTGCTCGCCATCGCGCGAGCCGGCGCCGCCGCGGGCTGCCGCGAGGCCCTCTTCACGCTCGGCGACAAGCCGGAGCTGCGCTATCGCGTGGCGCGCGAAGCGCTCGCGGCTCTCGGTTACTCCTCGACGCTGGCTTACCTGCGCTCGATGGCGGAACTCGTGCTCAGGGAGACCGGCCTCCTGCCGCACCTGAATCCCGGTGTGTTGAGGCCGGACGACTACCGCACGCTACGGCCCATGGCGCCGTCGATGGGCCTGATGCTCGAATCGGCCTCGGCTCGACTCGCGGCACGCGGCGGCCCGCACTACGGCTCGCCCGACAAGGAGCCGCGCGTGCGGCTGAAGGCGCTCGCCGATGCGGGTGAGGCACAGGTGGCGATGACCACGGGCCTGTTGATCGGCATCGGCGAGACGCGCGCCGAGCGCATCGGGAGCCTGCTCGCCATTCGCGAGCTGCATGAGCGCTACGGCCACGTGCAGGAGATCATCATCCAGAACTTCGTGCCGAAGCCCGGCACGAAGATGGCCGACGCCGCCGCGCCACCGCTCGAGGAACTGCTCTGGACGCTTGCCGTCACGCGCCTCGCCTTCGGCCCGCAGATGAACATCCAGGCGCCGCCGAACCTGAACGCGGGCCGGCTCGCGGACCTCGTCGCCGCCGGCTCCAACGACTGGGGCGGAGTGTCGCCGGTGACGCCCGACCACGTGAACCCCGAGTCGCCCTGGCCACAGCTCGCGGTGCTCGCGGCCGACACGGCGGCGGCGGGCAAGGTGCTGGTCGAGCGGCTGACGCTGTATCCCGAGTACATTCGCGCGCGCGAGCGCTGGCTGGACCCGGCGCTCCTGCGGAGCGTGCTGGCGTCTGCTGACGCCGAGGGCTTCGCCCGCGACGGCGACTGGACGGCGGGCGACGGCAATGCCGCCGCGCCCGCGCCGC
>VGVH01000019.1 GCA_016874095.1 Gammaproteobacteria bacterium
ACGTCGTAAACCCGCCCAGCAGGCCTGTGAGGAAAAACAAGCGTGTCCCGGGCGCCAGGGCACCGCGGGAAGCCACATAGCCGCCCACTACGCCGATGGCGAAGGACCCCAACACGTTAACGGCCAGGGTGCCGGCGGGCACCAGGGAACCCGGCAGCGCCCGCTCAGCCGCCGCCGTGCCGAGATATCTCAGGCCCGAGCCTATCCCACCACCCAACGCGACCAACCAGAAGTTGAAGAAACTGACGGACACGCGAAAAGCCTAACCGATCGAGCCCATCTGGCGGAGGCCGGAAATCGTCCGGATTCCAGCCCGGGCTACACGATCGTAAACTCTCCGGCGCAGGAACGAGGGCTGTCCGACATGGCGAACTACACGCGAATCCGGGTTGAGCCGGTAGCCGGCTCGCTGGGCGCCGAGATCCACGGCGTGGACCTGCGCGAGCCTGTCGACGCAGCCACTTACCTGGAAATCCGTCAGGCACTCCTCGACAACCTCGTCATATTCTTTCGTGACCAGGACATCACGCCCGAGCAGCAGATCGCCTTCGGCAAGCTGTTCGGCGATTTGCACATTCACCCCTTCATCCCGAGCCTCAAGGACCACAAGGAAATCATTGTCCTGCGGGCGAACAACGGCGACAACGAGAACCTGCGGCTGGCCAACGCCTGGCATGAGGATCTCTCCTACACCTATGACCCGCCACTGGCAGGCATCCTGCGCTCGGTTACCTGCCCGGAGCGCGGCGGCGACACGATGTGGGTGAACCTGTATCGCGCCTACGACACGCTGTCGGATCTCATGAAGGAGATCCTTGGAGGCATGAGCGCCTGGCACGACGTGACCAAGACCTATCGACGCCAGGAACTTCAACAGGAAGGCGGTGGCGAACGGTACTGGCAGACCTTCAAGAAAACCCCGCCTGCCCTGCATCCCATCGTCGGCACGCACCCGGAAACCGGCCGCAAGCTCCTCTACGTGAGTGAACTGACGACCACGCACATCGAGGGCCTGAAAGAAAGGGAAAGCAGAGCGCTCCTCGACATGCTCTTCGAGCACATCGACTGGAAGGAACTGCACTGCCGCTTCTACTGGCGAAAGAACTCGATCGCCATGTGGGACAACCGCTGCACGGCGCACTACGCGGTTGGCGACTACTGGACCCCGCGCGAAATGCACCGGGTCACCGTGATCGGCAGGGAATTCAGGCAGCCTTAGCCCCGGCCGAGGCGCGTTCCTCCGCCTGGCTCTTCAGGCCGAAGGCCGCGATGACGGTCGCCGCCATCACGACGCCGATGACGTTGAAGCCCTGCATCCAGCCGCCCGGGCCGCCGCCGTGTGAGGCCGCGATGGCCCCGACCAGCGCGGCACCTGACAACTGCCCGACCGCCAGCACCGTCGAGAGTAGCCCCTGCGCCGCCGTTCGCTCGTCCGGACCGGCTGCATTCAGCACCACGTAGCGCAGGGGCGCCCCGAGCAGCGCTGACAATCCGAACCCCGAGACGACCTGCCCTGCGACGAACCAGACGAGGTCATCGCCTGCGAACCCGAACATGAAGAAACCGGCAGCCGTCAGCGCGAGCCCGCCCTGTATCACGAGCTTCGACCCGACGCTGTCGAGCAGCTTGCCGGCGAGCGGCGATCCGATCACCAGCGCGATCACCGTCGGGATCATCCAGAAACTGGCCTGGTGCGCAGTCATGCCGAGCCCCGTGACGGCAAGCGTGGGCAGGAATACACCGCTGGTCTCAGCCATGCCGGTGCCGATGGACAGGAAGCCAGCGACGTTCATCTGCCGCGAGCGGAACAGGCGCGGTTGCAGGACCGGGTCCGCAGCACGCTGCTCGATGCGCCAGAACAGCGGCACGAGTGCGACGGCCAGGACCAGCGGCCCGCCGATGGCGATATCGCCGAGGCCGAGCAGTGGCAGATTCGTAGCGAGGCCCGTGATGCCGAGGGACAGCGCTGCGAGCATCAAGGAAAGTGCGGCTACACCGGCCAGATCGAACGGCTTGGTTGCTGGCGGTAGTGCTACCGGCAGCAGGCGGGCAGCGGCAAGTATCAGCAGCACCGCGATCGGCAGGTTGATCAGGAACAGCCAGTGCCAGCTCAGGTACTTCAGCAGGAATCCGGCGAGTATCGGCCCGATGAGGAACGCGATGCCAAACACGGCGCCGATGAGTCCGAGCGCACTGCCCCGCTTTTCGACTGGAAAGGTGTCGCCGATCACAGCCGCGGCAACCGGCAGGATGCCGCCGGCGCCGATTGCCTGGATCGCGCGACCCGCGAGCATCAGAGGAAAGGCTTGCGCAATCGCGACGATGAGCGACCCGGCGCCGAAGATCGCGACGGCGAGGATATAGATCCCGCGCCGACCGTAGCGATCGGAGAGCTTGGCCATGAAGGGCGTGCCGATGAGCCCGAACAGCACATAGATATTGAAGACCCAGGCCATGCCGCGACTGTCCGCGACGAATTCCGCCTGGATGGCGGGCAGCGCCGGGCCGACGATGGCGATGTCGAGCGCACCCATGAGCACGCCGACGAAAAGAAGCAGCAGGATACGGTTTCTTTGCTTTTCTTCCACGGCGGGACCCGCTCGACAGTGGCGCTGCATGGTAGCTGAGCACAGGACGGTGGGTCAGGGCAATGCGCGGCACCCAGGAACGACAGGACGCCCACGCACACAGCCGCCAGCAGCCAGTTCCGCAGTCCGGTCGGGTCTTGCCATCCACGGGTCGCCATGACCGCTGGATGCAGCGAGGATTCCGGTTGGATGCGAAAAAGGCCCCTGGTCGGGGCCTTGCTCGAATCTGGAGCGGGTGATGGGAATCGAACCCACGTTAGTAGCTTGGGAAGCTACAGTTCTACCATTGAACTACACCCGCGGTACCGGGCACCAGTTTAAGGACCCGCAGGAAACATGGGAATACGGCAGTAATGAACGGTCCTGGCGAAGCGGTAACAGGCCGACCACGCACGTTGCGGAGCTACGTCCTTCGTGGCGGGCGCATTACCGTCGCGCAACGCCGCGCCCTCGATGAACTGTGGCCGCATCATGGCATCGACTTTGACGGCAAGCCGCTCGATTTCACGGCGCTCTTCGGACGGTCGGCGCCACGGATACTGGAAATCGGTTTTGGGGACGGCGAGCTGCTCTGCGACCTGGCGCAGAAGAAACCGGAAAACGACTTTATCGGAGTCGAGGTGCACGAGGCGGGCGTTGGCCACTGCCTGCTGCTCATCGAGAAGCTGGGCCTGACCAACGTCCGACTGATCAGTCACGACGCCGTGGAGGTGCTACAGCGGCAGATCCCCGATTCCAGCCTGGCCAAGGTGTACCTGTTCTTCCCGGATCCCTGGCCGAAGAAACGTCATCACAAACGCCGCATCGTTCAGCCGGAGTTCATGCGACTTATTGCCGCAAAGCTGCAGCCCGGCGGGGAATTTCGCGCGGCGACGGACTGGGCGCCTTATGCGGCGCACATCGAGGAGATTCTGGCGACTGCGCCAGGATTCGAGCCAGTTGCTGATCCCGATCTACTGCGCTGCACCACGAAGTTCGAGCGCCGCGGCGAGCGCCTGGGGCACAAGGTCGGGGAACGGGTCTGGCGGCGCTCGACCGCGACCTGAGGCTGCGCTATAAAAGTGTCGTGGCGAGTCGCCCTGGGTAGAACAACAATGAACGAAATCACCCCGGTCATCAACAAATGGTACAAGCACGAGAACGGCGATCTGTTCGAGATCGTCGCGCTCGATTCCGAAGACGGCACCATAGAGGTGCAGTACTTCGACGGCACGATCGAACAGCTGGACTTCGATACCTGGGAAGAAATGCAGATCGAGGAAGCCGAGCCGCCGGAGGACTGGTCGGGTTCGGTCGATATCGACGATGAGGACCTCGAGGATCTCGAGGACGAACCCGAGGAAGACATCCACGATCCGCTGGAGTACCTGGACCGTCAGGATTGAGGCCCCCGCCTCGCGTACGGCGTTGTAGGGGTCCCGAGCGAGTAAGAGTGCCCCGAGCGAGGGACCCCTACAACGCCGTACGCGAGGCGGGGGCTCTTACGAGCACGGCGCCGTCGTCGATGCGGCATGCCAGTGGCGTGAGGCTGCGGCCTGAGCAGGGGCCGACGACGCACAGACCGGTCTCGGGCACGAACAGCGCTCCGTGTGACGCACAGCGCAGCAGCCGCCCGCCACCGGGCATGCTGATCAGGAAGTGATCATCGATGAGGTTCAGCGGGTGGCCCTTGTGGGGGCACACGTTGGCGTAGGCGACCACAGACTCACCGATCCGGCAGACGATACCGCTGAAAGGCCAATCGCCCTCTCCCGACTGGAATTCACGCGCGCCTGGATTCTCTATGTCATCGACGCGGCATACGCGACGTTCGAGCCATGCTCCGCTCATTTCGCAACGCCGCGGCGGGCCACGACGACGGACAGCAGGATCGCCGGGATACCCATCGCCGAGGCATAGAGGAAGAAGCTGACCCAGTCGCTGGCCTCGACCACGCGACCCGAGAAACCGCCGATGAAATTACCGAGGAGAGTCATCAGCGCGGAAAACAGGGCGTACTGCGTGGCGGTGTAGGCCACGCTCGTCAGGCTCGACAGGTAGGCGATGAAGACTGTGCCGGCGAAACCGGCTGCCAGATTGTCGGCGGATATGGTCAGCGTGAGGATCGACAGCTGCGGACCCTGATTCGCAAGCCATGCAAACAGCAGGTTGGTACTGGCGACCAGCAAGGCGCCCCCCACCAGCGGTCGCGTAACGCCGTAGCGCGCCACCGCCAGGCCGCCGAGGGCAGCACCCAGAAGCGTCATGCCGAATCCGAATACTTTCGCAATGGCGGCGATCTGCGAGAGCGAGAAGCCGATATCGATGTAGAACGGGTTCGCCATCACGCCGAGTATGAGATCACTGATCCGGTAGCTTGCTATGAAGCCGAGCAGCACGATCGCCCAGCCGCCGTTGCGGCGGAAGAAATCGGCGAACGGCCCGACTACGGCCGTCGCAAGCCATAACGTCAGGCGCTCGACGGAACTTGCCCGGGAACCGGCGGTGGAATGGCCGGCGCGCTGGCTGACAGGTTCGTCGATCACCAGCACTGTCGCGACGCCCACGAGCACCAGTGCTGCCATGGCGCGATACGCCGCAGACCACGACCAGAGATCCGCGATGAAGAGCGCACCGGCACCGGATGCCAGCATCGCCACGCGATAGCCGAACTGGTAGGTGGCGGCCATTGCGCCCTGCACCTCTGCCTGCACCGCCTCGATGCGATACGCATCGATCACGATGTCCTGCGTGGCCGAGGAAAAAGCGACGGCCAGCGCCAGCCACGCGACGAGGCCGAGATCGCTGGCAGGATCGGCCCCCGACATCGCCAGCAACGCAGCGACGAGTCCGAGTTGGGCCACGAGCATCCAGCTCCGCCGACGGCCGAGCAGCCGGTCCAGCAACGTCAGGCTCAACCGGTCGACAAATGGCGCCCAGGTGAACTTGAGCGAATAGGTGATGCCGATCCAGGCGAACATGCCGATGGTGGCCTTGCTGACGCCCGCGGTGGCCAGCCACGCGCTGAGTGTCGCGAATACCAACGGCAACGGCAGGCCGGCCGAGAACCCGAGGAACAGCATCCCGAGCACCCGCGGATGCAGGAACACACGCCAGGTGCGCGCCGCGGTATCAGGTGCGGTCAAACTCGTAGTCCATGATCAGCGGTGCGTGGTCCGAGAAACGCTTGCGCTTGTAGATGCTTGCCGCGCGGACGCTTCCGCGCAACTGCGGCGATGTCACCTGGTAATCGATCCGCCACCCGACGTTGTTCGCCCAGGCGTTACCGCGGTTCGACCACCATGTGTACTGCTCTGGGCGCTGGTCGACGACGCGGAAAGCGTCGACGTATCCGGTCGCACCGAAGACCTCGTCCAGCCATGCCCGCTCTTCCGGCAGGAACCCCGAGTTCTTCTGGTTGGACCGCCAGTTCCGGAGATCTATCTGCTGGTGGGCAATGTTCCAATCTCCGCAGATCACATAACGCCGGCCGTCATTGCGGAGCCGGCGGAGGTGCTCGATGAAGACCTTCATGAAGCGGAACTTGGATGCCTGGCGGTGCTCGCCGGCAGAACCCGAGGGCGCGTACAGTGACACTATGCTGAGATCGCCAAAGCGAACTTCCAGATAGCGCCCCTCGCGGTCGAACTCCTCGACGCCGATGCCGCGCACCAGGCCATCCGGATGTTCACGGGTCAGGAGACCGACGCCGCTGTAGCCCTTTTTGACCGCGGGCTCGTAGTAGGAAAAGAACTTCTTCGAGGTGAACGGCGCGGCTGATACGTCGTCCGCACCGGCTTTGATTTCCTGCAGGCAGACGACATCAGCGTGCTGGCGGGAAAGCCAGTCGAACAGCCCCTTGCGGGCGGCTGAACGGATCCCGTTGACGTTCAACGTAATGATGCGCATGCGGACTGCCAGCGGCGCATTCCGTGACCTGTGCCGGGCGTGCGATACTCTAGCAGATGGTGCCGCAGGCGCCGTCGCTGACGGCAAGGGTCGAAGCATGCGCGCGTACAAGACGGGCTTCATCGAACTGGCGCTCGAACTGGGCGTACTCAAGTTCGGCAGCTTCAAACTGAAGTCGGGTCGCATCAGCCCCTATTTTTTCAATTCCGGGTTGTTCAATACCGGTTATGCCGCTGCCAAACTCGGTCGGTACTACGCCGCCGCGGCGGCAGCCTCGGGCATCGATTTCGACCTGTTGTTCGGCCCGGCATACAAGGGCATACCGCTGGTGACACTCACCGCCGCGGCGCTGGCCGAGCATGAAGGCATCGACCGGCCCTACAGCTTCAACCGCAAAGAGATCAAGGATCACGGCGAAGGCGGCATGATCGTCGGCGCACCGGTCACGGGACGGGTGCTTATAGTCGATGACGTCATGACAGCGGGTACCGCAATACGGGAATCCGTCGAAATCATTCGCCAGGCTGGCGGCCAGCCTTCAGGGGTGCTGATCGCGCTGGACCGCCAGGAAAAGGGCAACGGCGAACTTTCGGCCGTCCAGGAAGTCGAGCGCACGTACGGCGTGAAGGTCTGCAGCATCATCTGCCTCAACGACCTTGTGCAGCACCTGGAGGGACACGCCGAACTGAGCCGGCACCTGCCTCTTGTGACGGATTACCGGGAACGCTATGGCGTTGCGGCCTGAGGGATCGGGCAGAGTCCGGCGTCCGGAACTGGATCACGGTTTGCAAGCCGCCTCGGATTCGATAATTCCCTCAATATCCGGCGATGCATCGCCGGAAGGGGCGCAGCGTATGACGGACCATTTTCTCCGTGGCGGATTGGCCATCAGCAGCGTGATCGCGCTGCTCGCCTGCGGCATCGCTGTCGCAGCTGAGCAGAAGGGAGCGAAAACCTACCGCTGGTTAGACCAAGATGGCGTCGTCCACTTCGGCGACCGTATCCCGGCCGAGTACGCCAACACCAAGCGTGAAGTACTGAACGAGTACGGCGTCGCCGTCGGCAGCGAGTTCGGCGCCAAGACCGCGGAGCAGATTGCCGCGGAGAAGGCAGCCGCCCGGAAGGCGGAAGAGGAGCGCCGTGTGGCGATGCTGGCTTCACGTCGTGACCAGGTGTTGCTCGATACTTACCTGACAGTCGAGGAGATCGAGGCACTGCGCGACCGCCGCCTGGAACTCATCGACACGCAGATCAAGGTGACGCAGAACTTTCTCCAGGGCCTGCGAGTCATCCTGCAGAAGCTGCAGTTCGAAGCCGCTGAATTCAGCCCCTACAGCAAGGACCCGGCAGCGCCGCCGATCGAAGGGCGCCTGGCACAGGAACTCTCGACCACGATGGATTCCATCATGCTGTACGAGAAGAACCTGCAGGAGACCAGGAAGCGCAAGGCTGACATCGTCGCGCAGTTCGCGGCTGACATCGTGCGCTTTCAGCAGCTGAAGGCCGAGTTTGCCGCCCAGGAGTAGGGATTCTCAGGCGCCAGTGTGACCGAATCCACCCGCGCCACGATCACTGGCGCGAAATGCATCGACCACGCTGAACTCCACCTGCACCACGGGGACAAACACCATCTGCGCCAGTCGGGCACCCGGCTCGATGGTGAATGTCTCCTTGCCGCGGTTCCAGCAAGAAACCATGATCTGGCCCTGGTAGTCGGAGTCGATCAGCCCGACGAGATTGCCCAGCACGATACCGTTCTTGTGACCCAGTCCCGAGCGCGGGAGGATCACTGCGGCGAGTCCAGGATCCGCCATGTGCACCGCGATTCCGGTCGGTACAAGGATCGTCTTGCCAGGAGCCAGGACCTGCGCATCGGCGACGCAGGCTCGTAAATCAACACCGGCTGATCCGGCAGTAGCGTATTCGGGCAGCGGGTACTCGCTGCCGATGCGCGGATCGACTATCCGCAGCTCGATGCGGGGACGGCCCATGCTGCCCTCAGCTCGTTCTTGTCCGGGGTAATGGTGTGACTTTGCTGCGCGCCGTTCGATAGCGATCGGCAACACGCGCGATGATAACCGCCGCCATGTCCGCCTTGGACATGCAGCAGATATCCTCCTGGCCCCCGGGCCAGAAGATCATTGCGCTGTTATCGTCGCGGTCGAAACCGATATTATCGCCCACGAGGTTGGCAACGATCATACCGAGGCCCTTCCGCCGCAGCTTGTCCAGCGCGTACTCCTCGAGTCTCTCGGTCTCTGCCGCAAACCCGACGGTAAACGGTCCATTATCCAACGCCGCGACGCCGGCAAGTATGTCCGGGCACTTCACCAGGTGAAGGTCGAGCGAGTCGGAATTCTTCTTTATCTTCTGCGATGGCGCCGAAACCGGTCGGTAATCGGCAACGGCCGCTGCACCAATGTAGATATCGGTGCGCTGGGCGCGTGACATCACCGCGTCGTTCATCTGCGCGGCCGACTCGACGTCGATGCGCTCGACGGCAGCAGGTGTGGGCAAGCTCACGGCACCTGCGACCAGAGTCACGCGGGCGCCTGCCGCCGCGGCCGCCTCAGCGACCGCGAAACCCATCTTCCCCGAACTGCGATTGCTCAGGAATCGCACCGGATCGATCGGCTCGCGGGTCGGGCCCGCTGTCACGAGAACGTGCAGGCCGGCAAGCAGACCGCTGCGCCCTGCGTTGGCGTGGTCCGTCAGAACCTGCACGATCTCGGCCGGTTCGGCGAGACGTCCCGGGCCGGACTCGCCACAGGCCTGCGAACCCGTACCGGGTCCGACGAACAGGACGCCGCGTCCTGCAAGCCTCGCGCGGTTGGCCTGCGTTGCGCCGCTCAGCCACATCGAGTGGTTCATGGCCGGTGCAACGACGATCGGCGCGCGCGTGACGATGCATAGGGTGGTGAGCAGGTCGCCGGCAAGGCCGTTGGCGAGTTCGGCCAGAACATGAGCCGTAGCAGGCGCGATCACGACATAGTCGGCCCAGCGCGCAAGCTCGATGTGCCCCATCGCGGCCTCGGCCTGCTCGTCCCAGAGACTGAGACGCACGGGATGGCCGGAAACGGCCTGGAATACGGTCGGAGCAACCATCTTCGCGGCGCTGTGCGTCATGACGACGCGCACTTCCGCACCCTGGTCACGCAAGCGGCGCACGACATCGGGCGCCTTGTATGCCGCGATACCTGCGGTAACGCCGAGAAGGATCCGTTTGCCAGCAAGGAGGTTCATGGCACGCGCGGGCTAGCCTACAAGAATCCACCTGCCGGCGCCGCGCTTTGTCCACATATACGCCAGATTCGCGGCTTGGTCGATGCAGGTGGCGACGCCACAATGAGTCGATGCATGAACCGGCGCTCAAGCTCTGGCCCGCCAGCGAGAGGCCACGGGAAAGACTCCGCTCTGCCGGGGCAACCCATCTCTCCGACGCCGAGCTGCTGGCCTTGCTGATAGGTCGTGGCGTCGCCGGGTGCTCCGCCATGGGAATTGCGCGGGGACTGCTGGAAAAATTCGGCGGCATGCGCGGGGTCCTGAATGCGAGTCTCACGGACCTGGAGGCCGAGCGCGGCGTCGGACCCGGCAAGGCAGCCGCGCTGCTGGCTGCTCGCGAGTGCTGCTGTCGATTCTTGCAGGAAAGACTGGCTCCGGGGCAGGCCATCCGCTCACCGTCGGACAGCCGCGAGTTCCTCATTGCGCGCCTGCGGGACCGTCCGCACGAGGTGTTCTGCTGCCTGTTCCTCGACAACCGCCACCGGGTCCTGGCGTTCGACGAACTCTTCCAGGGGACGATCGACAGCACCACGGTCTACCCCCGGGAAGTGGTGCGCCAGGCGCTGCGACGGAACGCCGCTGCCGTCATTCTCGCCCACAACCACCCCTCAGGCGTGGCGGAACCCAGCGACGCCGACCAACTGATCACGCGGCGGGTGCGCTCGGCGCTCGAGCTGATCGACGTGCGGCTGCTGGACCATTTCGTTGTCGGTGACGGGGTCTGCACCTCCCTGGCCAGCCGGGGCATGATCTGAGCGGCTTGCCTTCACCCGGACGGACTGGTCTAATAGCCGCCCTTTCGCCCCTGCGGGCGATTTAACCGATTGATTCTCCAGAGGGTTCACCATGGCTCGCGTATGCCAGGTTACAGGCAAGAAGCCGTCCTACGGGAACACCGTTTCCCACGCCAACAACAAGACCCGCCGCCGCTGGCTGCCGAACCTGCAGACCCACCGCTTCTGGCTCGAGAGCGAGAAGCGTTTCGTGCGGCTGCGTCTCTCGACGCGCGCCATGCGCACTATCGACAAGGTGGGCCTAGAGAAGGTCGTTGCGGACCTGCGTGCCCGCGGCGAGAAGGTCTGAGCCATGGCCAGCAAGCGCGACAAGATCAAGCTGGTGTCCACCGCGGACACGGGTCACTACTACACGACCACCAAGAACAAGCGCCTGCACCCGGACAAGATGGAGGTCAACAAATTCGACCCCGTGGTCCGGAAGTACGTGCCGTACAGGGAATCCAAGATCAAGTAACAAAAAAACCGCCGAAAGGCGGTTTTTTTTCGCGCCTGGCGCGGATCCTCAGACCGGAACGGCCACCGGTTGCGGTACGTACCCGCGCAGCTGGGCGGAAAACTCTTCCAGCACGGCAACCCCGCTCTGCTCGGCCCGGACACACCAATCGTGCAGATCCGCGACCAGCCGCTCGTTCGAGACGTTCGCCTGCTGCCAGATCGCCATGAGCTGGCGGCGGTACTCGTGCACGGTGTGCAGTACCGGACTTGTGGCCAGGATGCGGGTCAGGCGTTCCCGGGCTGCGTCGTCCAGCTTGCCGGGCCAGCGGGCGAGTAGATTCTTGGCAGAGCGCAGCAGCACGTCGCCGCTGCGAGCACGTCGCTCCATCTGCAACACCGGCAGCGTCACGCGGCGACTGTAGTCACGCAGCACGTGCATGCGGTTCTGCAGGACGGCGCGCAGGGTTTCGATATCTACCGGTCGCGGCTTGGGCGCGAAATTCGGCTCCGGCGCGACGCGAATCACGCGGCACAGGCCAACCGCCGACAACATGCGGATCCACAGCCAGCCGATATCGAACTCGCCCCGCCGCATGGAAAAGCGCGCAGAGGTCGGGAAGGCGTGGTGGTTGTTGTGCAGCTCTTCGCCGCCGATGATGACCGCGATGGGCGTCAGGTTGGTTGCAGCATCGTCGGTCTCGAAATTGCGGTAGCCGATGGCGTGGCCGAAGCCGTTGATGACGCCGGCTGCGAACACCGGCATGGCCAGCATCTGGATGGCGAAGACGGTGATGCCGAGGGCGCCGAACAGCAGCACGTCGATGAACAGCGTCGTGTAGATACCGATGAAACCGTAGCGATAAAGCTGACGCTCCACCCAGTCGTCGGGGCAGCCGCGACCGTACTTATCCAGGGTTTCCGCCTTGCAGGTCTCGGCGCGGTAGGCCTCGGCGCCCTCGAGTACGATCTTTTTCAGGCCGTAGACGACCGGGCTGTGCGGGTCATCGGCACGCTCGCAGTGGGCATGGTGCTTGCGGTGCACCGCCACCCACTCGCGGGTGTTCATGCCGGAGGTCAGCCAGGTCCACAGCCTGAAGAAGTGCCGTACGGCCGGATGCAGGTCGATTGATCGGTGCGCCTGATCGCGATGCAGGTACAAGGTGGTGGAGGCCATCGACACCTGGACCAGGGCAAAGGTGACCCCAGCGAGCGCCCAGAGCGAAAGGCCCAGCACGCCATCGATATGATTCGCAAGAAAATCAATCATTTGACGCAATGTCTCGGCAACGCAACAGGCCGAGACTATAACGGATGCCCCCCGCTGCTCCAAGCCGAATATCGCAGTAATGACGGACACCGGCGGCCGAAATCCGTCCCGCCGGCTCTGCTACAAGGCTTCCGTGCCGGAACTGCCTGAAGTCGAAACGACCCGCCGCGGTATCGCGCCCCTGTTGGAGGGACGGCGGATACGGGCGCTGGTCGTGCGGGAGCGCCGGCTGCGCTGGCCCGTCCCGAAGGGCATCGAGAATCGGTTCGCCGATGCTCCGGTGATCAGCGTCGGTCGACGCGCGAAGTACCTGCTGCTGCAGCTCGACGGCGGAACAGCCCTGCTGCATCTCGGCATGTCCGGGAGTCTGCGCATCGCAGCGGAAGGGGAAAAACCCGGACCCCATGATCACTTCGACATCCTCACCGATGCCGGCCGAACACTGCGTTTCGAGGATCCGAGGAAATTCGGGTCTCTCCTGTGGGCCGGCAGGGAGCCGTTCACCCACCCGTTGCTCGCGGCATTGGGACCGGAGCCGCTCGGCGGGCAGTTCGACGGCCACTATCTGTGGCAGCGCGCGCGCGGCCGGAAGGTTGCGATCAAGAATTTCATCATGAACGCTACGATCGTGGTTGGAGTCGGCAACATCTACGCGAGCGAGTCGCTGCACCGTGCGCGGATCGACCCGCGCCGGGCAGCCGGACGCCTGTCGCGCGCAAGCATGGAGCTGGTGGCGACCGCGATCCGCGAGGTGCTGACTGACGCGCTGACGCTAGGCGGCACGACGCTGCGGGATTTCCACTTCGGCGAGGGCCAGTTCGGCTATTTCGGGCAAGCACTGCGGGTGTACGACCGCGCGGGGCTACCCTGCCCCAGCTGCTCGGCAACCGTCCGTCACTTGAACCAGGGCCAGCGATCGACCTACTGGTGTCCGAGCTGCCAACGCTGAGTAGCGTCAGTAGATCTGGCCTTCGACCAGCCCGCGAGGATCGGTCGCTGCTTCGACCTTGCCGGTCGCAAAGTCCCAGGTGACAACGTTCATGTTGCCGTAGCTGCGCTGGTTGAGCCGCAGGCTGTGGCCGCGCTGCTCCAGCGCCGCGATCTCGTCCTTCGTCAGCGCGCCTTCCTCGTAGTCGACGAGGTCGGGCAGGAACTGGTGGTGGAAGCGCTTGAGCCCGACCATGCGGGAGGCGTCGGCGCCATCGATCCATTCCAGCGCCGCGAGCATGACCATCGTGATGATACGGCTGCCGCCAGGTGTCCCGACTATCGCGACGCCGCGCGGCGATTCGAGGAACGTCGGACTCATGCTCGAGAGCATGCGCTTGCCTGGAGCGATCGCGTTGGCATCGCCGCCGACCAGCTCGAACCAGTTGGCGGCACCTGCCTTCACCGTAAAGTCGTCCATCTCGTTGTTGAGGATTACGCCTGTGCCGGGCGGTATGAACGCCGCGCCGTACCAGGTGTTGATCGACAGCGTGCCGGCGACCCGATTGCCGTCGCGGTCGATGATCGAGAAGTGCGTCGTGTCGCTGCCCTGGCCGGCATCCGACGGCGCACCGGGCAGGGCGGCGCTCGGTGTCGCCCGATCCAGGCGGATGGATGCGCGCTGACCTTCGGCGTAATACGCGCTGGTCAGGCGCTCGACCGGCGGACTGCTGAAGGCGGGGTCGCCCAGGAATAGCGCTCGATCGCGGTAGGCACGACGCATCACTTCAACGAGCAGGTGCTTGCGACTGACGCCGTCCAGCTTGCCCAGGTCGTAGCCAGCGAGCATGTTGAACATGTTGGCAAGCGCAATACCGCCCGCAGACGGCAGCGGCGCGCTGACAATCGTCATTTCGCGAAACCGGCTGCGCAGCGGCTGCCGCTCGATGACACGGTAGGCGGCAAGATCCGCGAGAGTCCAGATGCCCCCGCCGGACCGGACGCCGTCGACCAGCATCGCCGCAGTCTCGCCCCGGTAAAAACCGTCGAAGCCGCGTGCGGCGAGACTTCGCAACGTGCGCCCGAGATCGGGGTTGCGGATGACGGCACCCGGCGCCGGAATCTCGCCGTTCGGGTAAAAGACCGCGGAAAAGGCCGGTGATTTTGCCGCTGCTGCGCGCCGGAACCGCAATCCGGTCGTCAGGCGAACGTGCGCCGGCACGCCCTCCTCCGCCAGCCGAATCGCCGGTGCGAGACTGCGGGCGAGAGGCAGCCGGCCATAGCGGCGCGCCAGATGGACCAGTCCGGCAGGATGCCCGGGAATCCCGGCCGCCAGCGGACCGTCCAGGGTGGCGTCCGCGCGGACGCCACCGTTAGCGTCGAGGTACATGTCCGGGCGCGCGGCTCCCGGAGCCACTTCGCGGGCATCGACAAAGACGTCGCGCTGCGACTTCGCCAGGTGCAGCAGCCAGAAACCGCCGCCACCGAGGCCGGATGAATAGGGTTCGGCTACTGCCAACGCAGCGCTCACTGCAACTGCTGCGTCGAAGGCATTGCCGCCGGCGTCGAGTATTTCCTGGCCCGCTGCCGTTGCCCGGGGATGGGCCGACGCAATGGCTGCCGTCCCTGGTGCACGAGGGGATGCGGCCGCTGTGGTGACGACAACCGCCAGCCATGCGATGACGACGCGCCTCAGAATGTGCTGGCTGCGCATATCACCCGTCCTTTGGTTTTCAGCGTTTCGCGAAGCAGGCACGCAAGGTTTCTGCGACGTGGGGGTGCACGAACCCGGCGATATCGCCACCCAGCGCGGCAACTTCGCGGACCAGCGTCGAAGAAATGAAGGAATGCTGCTCCGCCGGTGTCATGAAGATCGTCTCTACACCCGTCTCGAGGTGCCGGTTCATGCTGGCCAGCTGGAATTCGTACTCGAAATCCGACACGGTCCTGAGCCCGCGAATGATCACCTTCAATTCATTGGCGCGGGCATAGTCGACGGTCAGCCCGGTGTAACCGTCGATACTGACGTTCTTCAGGTCGGCAAGCACTTCCCGTGCCAGCCCCATGCGCTGGTCCAGGCTCAACAGTGGCGCCTTGTGCGGACTGGCCGCCACGGCCACGACGACGCGGTCGAACAGGCGGGACGCGCGCCGCACCAGGTCATGATGACCGTTGGTGATGGGATCGAAAGTACCGGGATACATGGCCGCGACAGGCACGGTGTCTCTCCTCTGAATCGGATTAACGCGCTGGCCCTGCAGCGACCAGAGCGTATCGCACGTGGCCGGCCGTCTTCTCCCTCAGCAACTGCCAGCCTTGCGGCATCTCAGGGAGGGCGGCCTTCGCGGGCATCTCGAGATAGACGCGAGCGCCTTCCGCGAGCCACCCCCTGGCAAGAAGTGTACACAAGCGGCCGTGCGCAGCGGCCTCGAACGGGGGGTCGAGAAACACCAGATCGAAGGGTTCGGCCGGTCCCTCGAGGAACCGCAGCGCGTCGGCCTGCACGACGCGACCACCGGCGGCACCGAGACGTCCGAGCATGTCCTCGATGGCCGTTGCGGCTTCTGTGCGCTTCTCGACGAAGCACGCGCGAACCGCGCCTCGCGACAGGGCCTCGAGGCCGAGTACGCCGGTGCCGGCGAACAGGTCCAGGCAGTTCATGCCGCTGATCGATGGCGCCAGCCAGTTGAAGAGCGTTTCCCGGATGCGGTCGCCAGTGGGCCGCAGTCCTTCGACGGGCACGACGGGAACGCGCCGGCCGCGCCATTCGCCGCCGATGATTCGCACCTCGCCCGCAAGTTTCCTGTTTGATCGCTGCTTCATGGCGTGCTCCGGCAGCACAGTCTAAAGAGAATACCGCGCGCATCCGCTACCATGCGCGCCATGACGGATGCCGCCCCCGCCGGGAAGTCACCCCGACCCGGTTTTTTCGAGCGCCTCAAGCAGAAGCTGAACCAGGGTCTGGGCCTAGGGGTTGCGCTCGACTGGCTGGTGGGCAAACCGCTGGACGAGTCGGTCGTGGCCGAGCTCGAAGAACAACTGCTGCGCGCCGACGTCGGACTGAAAACGACCGATCGCGTCATCGACGGGCTGCGACGCCGCCTGGGGCGTGGCGCGATCAAGGACGCATCGGCCGCCCGCGCTGCCCTGGCAGATACCCTGGCGGAGCTGCTCCGGCCCAGGCAGCAACCGCTCGTCATTCCGCGCAACGGCAGTCCCTTCGTAATCCTGATGATCGGCGTGAACGGCTCAGGCAAGACGACGACGATAGGAAAGCTCGCGCACCGCTACCGGAACGAAGGCCTGAAAGTGATGCTGGCGGCTGGCGACACGTATCGGGCGGCTGCAATAGAGCAACTGCAGGCCTGGGGCGAGCGCAACGACGTCCCGGTTGTGGCCCAGCAGCCCGGCGCCGATTCAGCTGCGGTCGTATTCGATGCCCTGCAGTCAGCGCAGGCGCGCGGCGTGGACGTGCTCCTGGCCGATACCGCCGGGCGCCTGCAGAATCAGGCAGGGCTCATGCAGGAACTGGTGAAGGTTGTGCGCGTTGCGGGTCGCCTGGATGCCAGTGCGCCACATGAGAAGATGTTGGTGCTTGACGCCAGCCTCGGCCAGAACGCCGTGAGCCAGGCTGAGCAGTTCCACAAAGCGGTGGGCCTGACGGGGATCGCGATGACGAAGCTCGATGGCGGCGGCAAGGGCGGAATACTGCTCACGCTCGCTGACCGCCTTCCGGTTCCCTTCCGCTATATCGGTGTCGGCGAGGATGCCGCCGACCTTGACGTGTTTGACGCCGAGCAGTTCGCGCAAGCGCTCGTGCAACCGCCCGGACCGGGGCGTACGCCGTGATCCGCCTGGACAAGGTCACCAAGCTGTATGCCGGCGGGCGCGAAGCACTTCGTGACGTGTCGCTGGACATCGGCCCGGGCGAGATGATCTTCCTGACGGGCCACTCGGGCGCTGGCAAGAGTACGATCCTCAAGCTGCTGGCCCTCGTGGAACGCCCGACGCGCGGACAGTTGCTGGTGGATGGTCGAAACGTCGGGCGCCTTTCTGCGGATGAGATACCGGCTTACAGGCGCCAGGTCGGAATGGTTTTTCAGGATCACAAGCTGCTGGAGGAACGCAGTGCCTTCGAGAACGTGGCGCTGCCGCTCATCATCGCCGGCATCGCGCGCCGGGAGATAGACAAGCGGGTGCGCGCAGCGCTCGACCAGGTTGGCCTGCTGGACAAGGAACGCCAGCCGCCGCGCGCGCTGTCGGCCGGAGAACAGCAGCGGGTCGGCATTGCACGCGCCGTCGTTGCCCGCCCGCGGCTGCTGATCGCGGACGAGCCAACCGGCAATCTGGACGGCGAGCTCTCGCTCGAAATCATGGATCTCTTCCACCGGTTCAACTCCGTGGGCGTGACGATGCTGATTGCCACCCACGACCTGCGGCTGGCGGACCGGTTCCGCGCGCGACGGATCGTGCTCCAGCGTGGCGAGATCCAGAGCGACGTCGGCACCTGAACCACAACGTGGCACTGTCTTGAAAGAATTGCTCACAAGGCATGTCCAGAACGCGCTCGGCGCGCTGGGGCAGCTGGCTCGTCAGCCAGTCGCGACCGGGCTGACGGTCGCGGTCATTGCGATTGCCCTGGCTCTTCCGGCAAGCCTGCAGGTGCTGGTCCAGGGTGCGCAGCGAATCGCCGGCAACTGGGACAGCATCCGGGATTTCTCCGTCTACCTGAAACCCGGCACCGATCTGGCGAGCGCGCGGCGGCTGGCCCGCGAAGTCTCCGACCATCCCGCCATCGCGACCGCGGAGCTGATCAGCGCCGACCAGGCACTGGAGGATTTCCGCTCCGATCCGGCATTCGGCGAGGCACTGCAGGCCCTGAAGGAGAATCCGCTGCCGCATACGCTATCGGTCCGGCCCGAAAGCGCAGCCACGGCGGAGAGCCTGGTCGAATTCAAGGTCGAGCTCGCGGGACGGCCTGACGTCGACCTCGTGCAACTGGACACGCAGTGGCTGCAGCGGCTCGGCGCCATCCTTGATGTGATCCGGCGGACCGTCTGGATGGTCGGCGGCCTGCTCGTCGGCGCCGTCATCGTGATCATCGGGAATACGATCCGCCTCGATATCCAGAACCGGAGACAGGAAATCGAGGTGTCGAAACTGCTCGGGGCGACCGACGCGTTCGTGCGCCGGCCGTTCCTGTACATCGGACTTTGGTACGGCGCGATGGGTGGACTGGCCTCACTGCTGATCCTGTTGGCCGGGTTCGCGATCCTTGCCGCACCGCTGGAGCGGCTGATCGCCCTGTATGGCGGCGACTACGGCGGCCTTGGGCTCGAACCGGCTACGGCAACCCTGGTTCTCGCAGGCGGCGTCGGTTCCGGCCTGATCGGCGCCTGGCTGGCTGTCGCCAGACACCTTAGCGATATCGAGCCTTCCGTTTAATTATTTGATTTAAATAAATAAAAAGTTATACGCTCGGTTGGGAACCTTCACTTAGCACTCAAATCTATCGAGTGCTAATATTGGCCTCATCGATCGGGAGGTTCCATGAATACAGATCTGGTCACGCACCCGCGCGCGATCGCACTGGCAGGTCCACTGGGCAGCCTGGACGCCTACGTCCAGGCGGTCAGTTCGTTGCCCGTGATCAGTGCCGATGAGGAACGAAAGCTGGCGCGTTCGCTGCGTAACCAGGGTGACCTGGGGGCAGCTCGCGAACTCGTGCTCGCCCACCTGCGGTTCGTCGTGCACATCGCGCGCGGCTATTCCGGTTACGGCTTGCCGATGGGCGACCTGATCCAGGAAGGCAACGTGGGCCTGATGAAGGCCGTCAAGCGCTTCGATCCGGAGGTCGGCGTTCGGCTGGTGTCGTTCGCCGTTCACTGGATTCGCGCCGAAATCCACGAGTTCGTGATCCGCAACTGGCGGCTGGTCCGCATCGCAACGACGAAGGCCCAACGGAAACTGTTCTTCAAGCTTCGCGGGGCCAAGCGTCATCTGGGCTGGTTGTCGCGCGAGGAAACGGAGGTCATTGCGCGCGACCTCGGTGTCTCCCCCCGTGACGTGGCGGAAATGGAGCAGCGGCTGGCCGGACAGGACCTCGTGTTCGATCCGCTGCCCGATGCGGACGACGAGGGTCCGGTTGCGCCGGCTCTTTACCTTCCGGCTCCCGACGCGGATCCCGCGGAGGCGCTGGAAGCCGGCGACTGGGAAACCACGGCTGCCGAGCGCCTGGGCCAGGCCATGGAGAAGCTCGACGACCGCAGTCGCGACATCATGACGGCGCGCTGGGTAAACGAGCCGAAAGCGACTCTGCAGGAACTCGCTGATCGCTATGGGATTTCGGCCGAGCGTGTCCGACAGATCGAGCAGCAGGCGATGCGGCAGATGCGCCGCGCGCTCGAGGCCTGACGTTCACCAAAAAAAGCCGGCCGGGCAAGACGCCCGGTCGGCCTGTTTCTTCAGAGCCTAACCCTGCAACGGGACGATCGTGATCTCGATTCTGCGGTTGGCCTGCTTGCCCTCAGGCGAGTCGTTCGTGGCAATCGGCCGCGTCTCGCCCGCGCCAACGGCCAGAAACCGGTCGCTACGAACGTTGCGTGACGCGAGATAGGCGACGACGCTACCCGCGCGTCGCCGCGACAGCTGCTGGTTTTAGGGTTCACTGCCGTCGCTGTCGGTGTGGCCGGCCATTTCGATCATCGTCTTGTTGAACTCGTTGAACACAAAACCAACGGAGTCCAGCACCGGGTAGAAGGATGAGCTGATGTCGGCACTGTCGACCGCGAAGGTGATATTGCCGGGCATGTTCAGCGTGATGTTCTCGCCGTTAGGACCCGTGCGCGTGACACTGACCCCCGTACCCTGCAGACGCGCCCGCAAGGCCGCGTCCTGCCTGTCCATGTAGTTGCCGATCGCACCTCCGGCCAGCCCGCCCAGACCAGCCAGCACCAGCGCCTTTTTCTTGCGCTGTGCGGAATCGTTGCCGGTAATCAGGCCAACGGCGGCCCCGGTCGCGGCTCCGATGATGGCTGCCTTGGTCGTCTTGTTGACCTCGGTCTCATATGCGGCCTGCAGCGGCTTGCCTGAAGTCCCCGATGGGCATAGGGTTCACGGCGATGGCCTCGATCGACCAGATGCTGGCTGAGTACGCTGCAGATCATCGCCACCCGGCGAATCAGCAGCTGCATACGGTCTGCGTGCCAGTCATCTTCATCAGTCTCGTAGGACTGCTGACTGCGCTGCCGGTTCCCGCGGGATTCGGCGATCTGCCGCCTTTTGTGAACTGGGCAAGCCTGGCGCTGGCTGCGGCCGTGGCCTGGTACATGGTCAAGTCCCTGCGATTCGGCATGGCCATGCTGGTCGTTTCCGCCGTTTCCTTGATGTTGGTTGCGTGTCTGGCGTCTCTTCCCTGGCCCCTGTGGGCGAGCTCGACAGCACTTTTTGTGGTGGCCTGGATCGGCCAGTTTGTCGGGCATCACATCGAGGGCAAGCGACCATCGTTCTTCCGTGACCTGCAGTTTCTGCTGGTCGGTCCGCTCTGGGTGATCGTCAAGCTCGTACCGCGCTTCAACGCGCGTGACTGAGGAGAAGGGAGAAACCGCAGCTCGCGCAGCCTACGGCGATGCGGCCATCTGGCGCATCGCGCTGCCGATGATCGTCTCCTCCGCCACGACACCGCTGCTCGGCATGGTCGACACCGCGGTGGTCGGGCATCTCGACCAGCCGCATCATCTGGGCGGCGTTGCGGTCGGTGCAACCATCTTCACGGTCCTCTTCACGGGCATGAATTTCCTGCGCATGGGCACGACCGGTGTCACGGCGCAAGCCTCTGGCAGTCGAAATGGCGACGAACTGCGACTCTGGCTCGCCCAGGCCTTGCTGATGGCGCTGGCGTTCGCCGCAATGATGATAGTCGTGCAGCCGCTGCTGCTGTCAGCGGCCTTGCAGTTGCTTGGGCCCGGCGAGGACGTCGCAGCATCAACCAGCGAGTACTTCTCGGTGAGGATCTGGAGCGCGCCCGCCTCGCTTGCGAATCTCGTGCTGATCGGCTGGCTGCTCGGGATGCAGAACGGCCGCGGACCGCTCGCCATGACGCTGGTGACCAATGGCGCGAATATCCTGCTGGACCTGCTGTTCGTCGTTGTCGCGGGCATGGAGGCACGAGGTGTCGCGTTGGCGACGCTGATCGCGGAGATCGCAGGTCTCGGGACAGGCATCGTCTACGTTCGCAGCGAACTTGCGCGTGTTCCAGGTCGGCTCGAGCGGGCTGCGCTGGTCGACTTTCTCCGCTACCGCAGGCTGCTGGCGATCAATGCCAATCTGTTCCTGCGCACACTTTCCCTGATGTTCGTGTTCGCCTTCATCACGGCACAGGGTGCGCGTGCAGGCGATACCGTACTCGCAGCCAACGCCATCCTGATGAATCTGCAGTACCTGCTTGCCTACGCCCTTGACGGGATCGCCAATGCAGCTGAAGCACTGGTTGGCAGGGCAGTCGGCGCCCGCGACCCGGCCGCGCTCCGCCTGACTGTTCAACGTTGCCTGCGCTGGTCGCTGGTATTCGCCGCGATTTTTGCGGCCACTTATGCCGTACTCGGCAACCAGTTGATTTCGGCGATGACCAGCATCGGCGCAGTCGCTGCAACGGCCAGGGAATTCCTGCCGTGGCTGGTCTTGTCGCCGCTCGTGTCCGTCTGGGCGTTCCTCTATGACGGCGTGTTTGTCGGGGCCACCTGGCCACGGGAGATGCGCCTGGTGATGATGGCTTCGACCTTCGGTGTCTTCCTTCCTGCCTGGTACCTCTCGCAACCCCTGGGAAATCATGGCCTCTGGCTGGCCTTCACGATCTTCATGGCGGCGCGCGGACTTGGAATGCACTGGCGGTATGGTTGCCGCGCCCGCCAACCCCTGAGATCATGAGGTTCCATGCAGGACGACAATATTCGGCGCGTACTCGACTTCTGGTTCTCCGCAACCGAGCTCGATGCGCCGCAGATCGACAGCCGTATGGAACGCTGGTTCAGTACCGACCCTGAGCTTGATCGGGAGATACGAGCGGCGTTCGGCGGACTGCTTGATCAGGCGCTGGCAGGGAAACTCGATCACTGGGCCGCGACGGCCGAAGGGCGCCTGGCGCTCATCATTCTGCTCGATCAATTCTGTCGCAACGTGTACCGCGGGTCGGCGAAAGCATTCGCTGGCGACAAGGCTGCGCTCATACTCTGCGTCGAAGGCTCGATGGGCAACGGGTACCGAAGCCTGACAGCATTGCAGCGCGTCTTCTTCTTCATGCCGTTGCAGCACGCCGAGTCGGCAGGTGTCCAGAGCAAGTCGGTCCGCATTTTCTCCGCACTTGCAGAAGGTGTATCCGGCACCCTGCGCGAGACCTTCCTGACCTTCTCGCAATTCGCCGAGTTGCATCGCGATATCGTTGCCCGGTTTGGCCGGTTTCCACACCGCAACCGCTCGCTGGGCCGGCCTAACACGCCGGAAGAAGACGCCTATCTTGCCGGAGATGCGCCGAGCTTCGGCCAATAGCCGGGCCTGCAGGGGACTTCCATGCAAGTACAGTCGCCACGCAAGGTTGCCATCGTCGGTGCCCTGCGCATTCCGTTCTGCCGCGCGCACACCAGCTACGCGGAACGTTCCAATCTCGACATGATGACCGCCGTTCTGAAGGGCATGGTGTCGAAGTACAAGCTCGAGGGCGCGGCGCTGGGGGACGTGTCGCTCGGAGCAGTCATAAAGCACAGCCGCGACTGGAACCTCGCGCGCGAAAGCGTCCTTGGCAGTGGACTCGCGGCAGAAACCCCCGCTTTCGACATCCAGCGGGCCTGCGGCACGAGCCTCGAGGCGGCGATCCTGATCGGCAACAAGATCGCGCTCGGTCAGATCGACAGCGGCATTGCGGCCGGCACCGATTCGATCAGCGATGCACCCATCGTCTACGCGGACGATTACCGACGCATCTTGCTGCGAAGCTTCCGCGGCAAGTCAATTGGCGAACGTGCAGCTCCCTGGCTCAGCCTGAGGCCGAGGCATTTCAAGCCATCGCTGCCAGGAGTCACGGAACCGCGTACCGGACTCTCCATGGGACAGAGCACGGAGCTCACCGCGCAGGCCTGGGGCATCACGCGCCAGGCACAGGACGAACTCGCGCTGGCAAGCCATGTGAGCGCCGGACGCGCGTGGGACGAGGGCTTCTATGCAGACCTCGTGATGCCGTGGAGTGGAGCGACGGAGGACAACAATCTGCGCCGCGACACATCGCTCGAGAGGCTCGCGAAGCTGAAACCGGTTTTCGACCGCCGCGACGCGGCGACGATGACTGCCGGCAACAGCACGCCGCTCACGGATGGAGCCGCCGCGGTGCTGCTCGCCTCCGAGGACTGGGCACGGCAGCGAGGGTTGCCGGTGCTTGCATACCTGCGGTACGGGAAAACCGCTGCCGTCGAGTTCGTCCGCAAGGAGGGCCTGCTGATGGCTCCGGCTTACGCTGTCTCGGAGATGCTTCGCGATGCGGGGCTCGGCCTCGGCGACTTCGATCTTTACGAGATCCACGAGGCGTTCGCTGCACAGACTCTGGCAACGATGAAAGCCTGGGAGGACGCCGAGTTCTGCCGCAGCCGACTCGAACGCGACCGCCCGCTCGGTGCAATCGATCGCAGCCGCCTCAACGTCAAAGGTGGCAGCCTGGCGATCGGCCATCCATTCGCCGCAACCGGAGCACGCATACTCGGCTCCCTGGCCAAGCAGCTCGCTGCCCGAGGCACAGGGCGCGGTCTGGTCTCGGTCTGCACGGCAGGCGGCATGGGTGTAACCGCAATCGTGGAACGCTAGGGCTACGTCTGTCCGGTTTGCAGTGCGGCTACGGCCGCATCGGCGATAGCGAGCGATGCGGTGAGGCCTGGCGACTCGATGCCGAAAAAATTGAGGAGTCCGGGCAGGCCGTGAGCCGCGGGTCCCTGAATGATGAAATCGGCTGCGGGTTCGTCGGGACCAGTGATCTTGGGTCGTATGCCGGTATAGGCCGGTTGCAGCCGCGATTCATCGAGATCGGGGTAATAGCGGCGAATCGCGACTGCGAACGCCGCGCGACGCGATTCGTCGAAGCGATAGTCGATGCCGTCGATCCACTTCACATCCGGGCCGAACCGCGCCTGGCCAGCGAGATCCAGCGTCACATGGATTCCGAGTCCGGCGCGCTCGGCAACCGGATAGACCAGTCGATTGAACGGCGATCGACCCGTGAGGGTGAAGTAATGGCCTATCGCGTAACGTGCGCCCGGCACGTGACGCGCTTCGAGTCCATCGATGCTGGCAGCAACCGATGATGCCGAAAGTCCGGCTGCGTTCACGCAGCAGGCCGCGCGCAGTGCCGGTGCGCCATCCGCCTCGATCAGATAACCGCCAGCCTCGCGACGGACAGCCGTGACTCGCGTGTTCAGAACGATAGATCCGCGCGCTGCCTCGATGTCGGCCTGCAGCGCCAGCATGTATTCGTGGCTGTCGATGATTCCGGTCGACGGAGAGTGCAGCGCCCTCACGCAGCGCACTGCAGGTTCCAGACCGCTGGCCTGCCCCGCGGTCAGCCAGACCAGGTCGTGAACTCCATTGGCGTTCGCCGTCGACATGTACTTCTCGAGCGTACGAACCTCGCTCTGTTCGGTCGCAACGATCAGCTTGCCGACTCGTGCGTGCCGTACCCCGCGCTCGCGACAGAAGTCGTAGAGCCGAGATCGACCGGTTACGCAGAACTTCGCCTTGAGACTGCCGACCGGATAGTAGATGCCGGCGTGGATGACTTCGGAGTTGCGACTGCTCGTTTCCGAGCCGATCACAGGCCCGGCGTCGAGAACGAGCACTTCGCGACCGGCCTGTGCCAGCGCTCGGGCCGTGGCCAGCCCGATGACCCCGGCGCCAATGACGATGCAGTCGATCTGATCCAACGGGCAATCCCTGTTCGCCCGATCGAGCTAGCTGCGGGCCTTCACGTAACTGCCCGGCGCGTCCTCGATTACGGGCAAGGTGTGATCGCCAGGCTGCCGCGCCGCGACCTGGGAACCAGACTGCGGAGCCAGCCATGCATCCCAGTCGGGCCACCACGATCCAGGGTGTTCCTCAGCCCCGTTCAGCCAATCGGAAAGTTCGCCGACGTTGCCGTCCTGGCGCGGGTTAAGCCAGTACTGATACTTGCCCTGATCGGGAGGGTTGATGACGCCGGCAATATGCCCTGAACCAGCCAGCACGAAGCGTACGGGTCCGGAGTAGTGGTGACTGGCCTTGAAGACCGACGGATAGGGCGCAATGTGGTCTTCGCGCGAAGCCAGCAGATAGATCGGCATACCGACCTTCGTCAGGTCGATGGGGACGCCGTGAAGCTCGATCGCGCCCGGCAGCACGAGATTGTTCAGCTGGTACATCTGGCGCAGATAGAACATGTGGGTCTTGCGCGGCATGCGCGTTGCATCGGCGTTCCAGTGCAACAGGTCGAAAGGCGCCGGATCGCGGCCGGGCAAATAGTTGTTCGCGTAGAAGGACCAGATCAGGTCGTTCGCGCGCAGCATATTGAAGATCGTAAACATCGCCTGTCCGTCGAGATAGCCCTTGTCGGCCATCATGTCTGCGGAAAGCCGCGCAAAGTCCTCGGCCGATGGCGACTGCTGCTGGGCGCTGGTCATGTCGGTTCGTTGCTCCGTGTTCGGCGCGGGCCGGTTCACGATTTCTTCGTGGTTCCGGCGAGCATGGCGTCCATGAAAGCCTTTTGCATGTCGGCCCAGGCTCCCAGGTTCCGAGCGGCCATGCTTTGCATCGCAGCTATCGGGGACCGGGCCATCATGTCGCGGAACTGATCCTGCATGCCCGTCTGCTGGTTGAGGAAGGCCTCGATGCTGGATTCCAGGTACTGCGCCATGAACTCCTGCATCGGATTGCCGTAGAAACGGATGATGTGTCGAAGCATCGTCGCCGACAGGATCGGCCGACCGCCCTGCTCCTGCTCCGCGATGACCTGCAGCAGGATGCTGCGGGTGATGACATCGCCGCTGGTGTCATCGATGACGACGAGGTCCTCGCCCTGGACGATCAGCTGGCGAATGCCGTCCAGGGTGATGTGGCGGCTGGCGTGGGTGTCGTACAGGCGGCGGTTGGCGTACTTCTTGATGGTTCTGGCCATGGGCGGCTTCCCCGTTTGTTCTTTTGCCTTGCAGGATTCTAACCCCTGATTTTGCAAGTGCAAAAAACCGGGCCTCCGTATGGCGCAAGTGCAAAAAAGGGCGGCAGCTCAATGAGCTGCCGCCCTTTAACCCTTTTTTTTACATCAGGGCGGGGCCAGCGTCGGTTGACGCTCAGGCCGCCTTTTTTGCAGTGCGCTTGTCGGCAACCGCCACCTGGGCCGCGTCCTGCGCCGCCCGGGCGATCTCCGCGTACTCCTGGGTGCGCTTGACGAGCTTCTCGCCGCAAGCGCGGGTATTGGCGATCTGCTTGCCGACATAGTCGTTGGCATGGGCGACCTGCACGGGAAGGCGGGCCTGCTCGACGGCGAACTCTATGTAGTCGCCCAGAACCGCCTAGGGTTAACCAAATTTATATTGCTTTACCGGAAACACCTATCCGAGCGCGAAGGCCACCAGGGCCGGCAAAGTGAGGAAAGACACCGCCGTGGAGGTCACGATCGCGCTGGCAACCTCCTCCGGGTGGCGCTCGTATCGAGCGGCAAAGAGATAATTGAAAATCGCCACCGGCATCGCGCTCTGGATAAGAAGCACGCCGCGCTGTGTGCCCTCGAGCCCAAGAGCCTCGACCAGTCCCAGAGCGAGGAGGAACCCGCAGACGATGCGGGCGACGCCCAGTCCAGTGGCAACTGGCAGGTTAGAGGGCCTGATCGTGGCCAGCGCATGCCCGAGCGCCAGCAACATCATCGGAATCGCCAGGCCGCCCAGGAGACCCACCGTATTCGTTGCCCATAGCGGAAGGCGCACACCGGCCATGTGCATCAACAAGCCGAGCGCCGCCGCATAGATCACGGGTGTTCGCAGCAGCGTGCTCCATGCAGATTGACGTCCCTGGAACAGCGGGCCGAAGACGAATTGCCCCACGGAGCCCACCAGAACATGTCCCACCCCCAGGCCCAACCCCTCCGGCCCGAATGCAAACATGCACAGCGGCAACCCGACATTGGTCGCGTTACCGAACATCAGCACCGGAAGATAACTGCGAGCGGGCTGACCCAGCAGCCGCAGTGCTGCGCCTCCCACAACGGCGCAACCGAGGTGCACGGCAACGCCCAGCGCCACCATCAGCAGGAATCCATCGTCACCCGGGGGCAGGCCAGCGATCCCCTGGAGGATCAGGCAGGGAGTCCCGATATTCATGATGAGCCGGGTCATGAATTCCCGGTCGAGCGGCACTTTGAGCCAGGCCCAGACCAGGCCGACGAGCGTGCACACCACGACCGGCAAGATGATTGGAAGCAGCTGCTGGAACAACAGGATCTCCGTAGGGCTGCGTATCCTACTCGAAGCGTCCACAGCACAGCCGCACACCGGGTTACGATCCCCCGCCGCCGAGCTACCATGGGGGGCGCAGATGCCTGCCACGCAGAAGAAGACAGCGAACTATGGCCGAATCCGTCACGCTCACCGCCAGCGATGGTCACCGCCTGAACGCCTGGCTCGCTCGTCCTGCCGGCAAGCCGCGCGGCGGGGTAATCGTCCTGCAGGAAATATTCGGCGTTAACAAGCACATCCGGCGCGTTACCGAGGGTTTCGCCGCTCAGGGTTTCCTCGCGATCGCACCCGCGATGTTCGATCGCGTTCGCACCGGCGTGGAACTGGGCTACACAGATTTCCAGCCCGGCCGGGACCTGGTCGGCGCACTCGAAATCGGCAAGATCGTTCTCGACCTCACGGCAGCGACCCGGGCCGTTGCGAGCGCGGGGAAAGTTGGCGCCGTCGGCTACTGCTGGGGCGGAGCGCTGGCCGACCTCGCAGCGTGCGAGTCACCGGTTTCGGCAGCGGTCTCCTACTACGGCCGGCACACGCTGACCTGGCTGGAGCGAAAGCCGAAATGCCCGGTGATGTACCACTGGGCAAAGCTGGATCCGGTCATACCCCCAGCGATGATGGAGGAGATTCGCGCGGGACGGCCTGCGGGGGAGCACCACGTCTATGACGCAGCCACGCACGGCTTCAACTGCGATGACCGACACGAGTTTCACCCGGCGAGCGCCGCACTTGCGCTCGAGCGGACACTGGATTTCTTTTCCCGACACCTGTCCTGATCACGCACTTGGGAATCACCCGCAGTCGGAATCAGCGACCACGGAGAATTGACCTGTGAAGAAGCCGACGGACGAACTGCCGCCACTCGATCGACGGAGCCTGATCACTGCCGCAGCCGCCATGGCAGCAGCGGCGGTCACGCCTCCCGCTCTCAGCGCGGAAACCGAAAAGGCGCTGCAACTCGCTGCAGCCAACCGCAACTCGAGCCGCCGCAGCAAGATGAAGTTTCCCTGCGACACGATGCGCGACTGGATACAGCTGCTGGACGACTATGGTCTCTTGATGCGCCTGCCGCGCCTGGACCAGGACGCCTACGAGGTGACGGCGCTCGCCTATCGCCTGATGGACATGTTCGGCTGGTACGGCGCACCGGCTGTGCTGTGCGACGAAGTGAAGATCGACGGCAAGTGGGTGAAGGGCCCGTTGATCGTCAACCACCAGGGACACTGGGACACGGAAGCCATGCTGTTCGGCATGGAGCCCGGCGACCTGCCAGCTGGCCATGGCTCGCACATGTACCAGCGGGTCATCGACCACTTCATCAAGATAGTCGACGAGGCCGGTGGCAAGGTACCGGCCATCCCGCCGGTCGTGATTCCGCGCGAAAAGGCACCGGTCAAATCGGTGATCCTGACCGGCGACGCCATCGACCTCACGAAGTTTGCCTTCATCCAGTCGAACCCCGCCGATGCAGGGCGCTACGTGAACACGGGTTCCGTTTTCACGTCAGACCCTGAGCTCGGTATGAACTACGGCACCTACCGCTGCCAGATTCGCGGCAAGAACATCCTCGGCGTAAATCCCGAGCCGGGGCAGCGCGCGTGGAAGATGTTCACGGAGCAGCGCAAGCGCGGTGAGAAATTCGCCAAAGTGTCGATCGTCGTCGGCCAGGACCCCATGGTGTGGATGATCTCGGGTTCCGCGCTCACCAAGGGCAATCGCGATGACGAGCTCGCACTCGCCGGCGGGCTGCGCGGCAAGCCGGTCGAGGTGGTGAAGTCGGAAACCAACGACCACATGATTCCGGCACATGCCGAGATGGTGATCGAGGGCGAAGTCCCGCTGCAGGAGGGTGACCTGCCCGAAGGCCCGTTCGGCGAGATGTACGGCTACCTGGGCCTGAAAAAAGATGAGAATTTCTGGATGCGGGTCACCTGCATCACCCATCGCCCGCAGCCGTGGATCATCAACCAGTTCACGGGCGTCACCCGCGGGTTCTGTACTGCGCCAACGGAGGCGTTCGCCCTCTACCGGTTCAGGAAGATGCTGCCGGGCATCGTCGGCATGCACAGCCCGGTGGAAGCCACCGGCTGGGGCATCGTCAGCATCGACAAGACGAAACCGGGCCAGGGGCTCGAGATCGGCCGACGCGTCGCGCAGATCATCGGACTCTACAAGGTCGTGGTGGTGGTCGACAAGGACATCGACATCTTCGATCGCACCGAGGTGATGCACATCATCGGCTCGCGCTGGCAACCGTACCCCGCAGCGGAGATCATCCAGTCGGCCAATGGCATGCCGCTCGATCCAAGCTCACCGAATCGGCCGAAATCGAGTAAGATCATCATCGACGCGACGAAGCAGTGGCCGGAAGAAGGCGGGCCGAATGTGTACCCGGAGCTGAACCGGGATCTGCTGAACAAGCTCGCGCCTGATTCCTTCAAGCTCGTCGACGCCCAGTGGGACAAATATGTCAGGGCGTGGAAGAAGGACGGCTGTCCACCGCGCTATCCATAACCGGAGTACGACATGGCCCTGGTACACGCTGTCATCACGCTTGCGCTGATCGAGTTCTTCGTTTTCTCCATCCTGGTCGGGCGCGCCCGCGTCCAGTACAAGATCGAGGCGCCGGCGATCACCGGCCACCCGATTTTCGAGCGCTACCACCGGGTCCACTACAACACGATGGAGCAGCTGGTACTGCTGATCCCGTCGATGCTGATCTTCGCGAGCTATGTCAGCGAATCGATCGCAGCAGTCCTGGGCGTAGTCTTTATCATCAGCCGCGTGGTCTACCTTCGCGGCTACGTGGCCGACCCGAAGAAGCGCGGCGCCGGCTTCGGGCTGTCGACTCTGCCGGTGATGATCCTGCTGGCCGGCGGGTTGATCGGGGCAGTCCGCCAGGCCCTGGCCTGACGGCTGCCACTGCCTAGCCGTTGCCCGTCGATACGAGCGGCGGCAGCGGACAGTGCAGCAGCGCGCAGACGACGCGCAGCAGTTCCGCTTCGCTCACCGTGACCACGCCGTCATGGCGGATCGTCGAGGTGACAGCTTCTATCAGGCGGCGCTTCTCTTCCGGCGGCAAGCCGTCAAGGCACCGCAGTGAGCGCAGGAACGTGGCGGTCCATGCGGCGACAGGCTCGATCGGCGTCGATGCCTTGAGGCCCAGGCGGATCATCCCCTCGCGAAACGCGCTGGAGCGGACGGCGGCATCCGCATGGCCATGCGTAGCGAGTATGGTCAGCAATGCACGTGCTTCCGCAACTGCCGCCCGCAATTTCACCGGGCGCACGCGAGCTGCTGGATTGGTTTCTTCAGCGAGATAGGTGCGCGCCAGCAGGCCGAGTGCGAACTCGAAAATCGCACGCTCGCCGTCGATGTCGCACAGCGCATCGATGCACTCGAGCAACGCCGTGCGGGCGTTGCTTGGCAGGAGTTGCAACGCCGGCACCAGCCGACCGAGCAGCGGCAGTCTCTGGCCCGGCGGCAGGCGCAGAACAGCCGGGGCCAGACTCCCGGCCTCTTGGGCTATCGCATCACCAAGCTGGCGGCGAATAACAGTGAGCTCCCGTTCCCGGGTTTCCTGATCCGGGTCGAGTGTGAGCGCGAACAGTGCTCCTGCCGCCCGGATCGTCTGACGTGGTGTGTTCGACCACTCGGCCTCCAGCGCGGCTCGCAACCGGCGGGCTTCAGCGATTTCCCTGCCCCCGAAGTTCGCAACCCGTCCGGAAACTTCGGACGGTTCAATACGCAGGAATTGGCTGGCGAGCGATGCGGGCTCGTTGAATGACCTGGGCACCGCTTCGTCCCGGACGACTCGCAGAACCGCCAGCGGCTGAGGGCCTACTTCGCGCCGTATTGCCGAGCCAGTCTCGAACGTGGGATCGATCGCCCGGATGCGCTCGGCGAGCGGGGGATGCGTGGCAAACCACTGCGTGATCCCCGGCGCAAACAGCATGTGCGCGGCAGACTCCGCCTCGGGGTGGCGGAGCCGCGATGTCGCGACCTGGCCGATTTTCAAGAGCGCGTTGCGCAGTCCCGTCACGTCGCGGTTGAACTGCACTGACGATGCATCGGCAAGGAACTCGCGCTGCCTGGACACCGCCGCCTGTATCAGGCGACCAAAGAACACGCCGATGTAACCCAACACCATCAATGCCATCGCTGCGAGGAACACGAAAGCAACGCCGCGTCCATCGCCGGACCGTGACCGCCGGCCACCGCCCACGCCCCGCAGGATCGTCCGCCCCGCGACGGCGAGGACGAGCAAGCCATGCAGCAGCCCGATCAGGCGCATATTCAGCCGCATGTCGCCGTTCAGGATGTGGCTGAACTCGTGACCTATGACACCCTGCAGTTCAGCGCGGTCCAGTTGATCGAGCGCGCCTCGGGTCACAGCCACTGCTGCGGTTGCCGGCGAGTAACCGGCAGCGAACGCATTGATCCCGTCCTCTTCGTGCAACACGTACACGGCAGGAACAGGCACACCGGAGGCAATTGCGAGTTCCTCCACGACGTTGACGAGGCGCTGCTCCGCCGGATCAGTCGTGTCCGCCTGTACCCTTTGCCCCCCGAGCGCGCGGGCCACCACACCACCGCCGCCTGCCAGCGACATGGTTTTGTACAGGCTCGCCGATCCGATGAATGCGAGCACGGCAAGACTGGTCACCCAGACGGCTCCGGGATGCTGTGCTGCCCATGATCCGGCTGCCAGCGCGGGGCCGCCTTCGCCGAACGCTGCGATGAACGTCAGGACGACCAGATTCACCGCGACAACGATCGCCGCCACAGCTGCGATAAACAGCACAACGAGCCAGCGACTGCGCCGACGCGCCTCCCTCTGCCGCGCCCAGAAGTCCATTCCGCGCCGCCGTCCCGGCTCAGCTGAAACTCACCGCCGGCACTTCGCGCTTGGCCGCGCTTTCGATCTCCAGCAGCTGCATCGGCGCGAAATTGAAGTTTCCGGCAATGAAATTGTTGGGAAACACTTCGCGGGTATTGTTGTACGTCATGACCAAGTCGTTGTATGCCTGCCGTGCAAACGCCACCTTGTTCTCGGTAGTCGTCAGCTCCTCGGAAAGCTGCATCATCGTCGTGTTGGCCTTCAGATCCGGATAGGCCTCGGCCAGGGCAAACAGGCGACCGAGCGCACCCGTCAGCTGGTTTTCGGTGACGGACAGCTGTCCGACTGCAACGGCATTCGCGGGATCGGCAGCGGCGGCCTTCAGGCCGGAAACCGCCGCGTTCCGCGCCACGATGACTGCTTCCAGCGTGGTTCTCTCGTGCTGCAGGTAGCCCCTGGCGACTTCGACGAGATTCGGCACGAGGTCATGCCGACGCGTGAGCTGAACGTCGATCTGGGCGAAAGCGTTCTTCGCGGCGTTGCGACCTGTCACCAGCCGGTTGTAGATGCTGACGAGATACAGAAGCAGCAGAACGATGAAAGCGATGACGCCCAGGATCATTGCGGCTCTCCACGGTTCAGATGCTTCAAGTATCTCAGATTCACCCGCCGACGACCGTGTTGTGCAGGACCCCGATCCCCGGTATTTCGACGTCCAGTGAGTCGCCCGGGCGGAGAAAGACCGGCGGCTTCCTCGCGAACCCGACGCCGCTCGGCGTGCCTGTACTGATCACGTCACCGGGCTCCAGCAACATGACCGTGCTGATGTAGGACACCAGCGCTGGTACGTCGAAGCACATGTCCGCAATCGGCGCCTGCTGCATGACTTTCGCGTTCAGCCGCGTCTCGATTCGCAGGCTGGAGGGATCCGGTATTTCGTCGGCGGTGACCATGCAGGGACCGAAGGCACCGCTGCGCGGAAAATTCTTTCCGGAAGTGAACTGGCTGGTGTGCCGCTGGTAGTCCCGCACGGAGCCATCCATGAGGATGGAGTATCCGGCAATGTACGACAGGGCATCTGCTGCTGCGACTTCATGTGCCCGTCGACCGATGATGACGGCGAGTTCGCCTTCATAGTCGTACTGGCCCGATACACGCGGCGCCTGGATATGGCCGCGGTCTCCGACCAGTGTGTCGGGAAAGCGAACGAACAGTGTCGGATAGGCGGGCCGCTCATGGCCCATCTCGCGCATGTGCGCCAGGTAATTGATACCGACGCACAGAATCTTGCCGGGCAGCGGAATGGGCGGCTCAGGCTCGACGGAGGTAAGCGGCCGCACCCATGGGTTGGACCTTGCCGCCGCTGCAGCCTCAGCCAGGACATCCGCGGCGAGCGCGGCGCGAAGGTCCGGGTAGCGAGCTGCGAACAACGGTCCAACCGGCCGCACGCCCTCGTCGGTCAGCAGGCCATATCCGGCTACGCCATCCGATCTGAAACTGAGCCATTTCAATGCTGAATCCTCCGGCCGACGGGTCGCCACGCTATCATAAGGTTTCCGCTCAACGACCCACGCCCGGAGATCCCATGCGACTGTCCGATACAGCGCTGCTGCGCCAGCAGGCATTCGTTGCCGGCCGGTGGGTAGGCTCGGCATCTGGCGCGACCGCGCCGGTACGCAATCCCGCGACCGGCGCGACACTGGGCACGGTTCCGAAAATGAATGCGCTGGACACGCGCACGGCGATCGCGGCTGCGGCAGATGCAATGCCGGCGTGGCGTGCGCTGCTTGCCAAAGAGCGCGCTGCGATCCTGAAGCGAATGCATGCCCTGATGCTGCAGCACCAGGAGGATCTCGCGACCATCATGACGGCAGAGCAGGGAAAGCCGCTTGCCGAGTCGCGCGGGGAGATCGCCTACGCGGCCTCCTTCCTGGAGTGGTTCGCCGAGGAAGCCCGCCGAGTCTACGGAGACGTCATCCCCGGCTACGCGAAAGACAGGCGCGTGCTGGTGATCAGGCAGCCGGTTGGCGTCGTGGCATCCATCACGCCCTGGAATTTCCCTGCGGCGATGATCGCCCGGAAAATCGGCCCGGCGCTCGCCGCCGGCTGCACGGTGGTTGCGAAGCCGGCGCTGGAGACGCCCTACTCGGCGCTGGCCATGGCGGAACTGGCGCAGCGCGCGGGATTACCCTCGGGTGTACTCAACATCGTCACCGGTCCCGGACCGGAAATCGGTTCGGAGTTCACCGCCAACCCGCTGGTGCGGAAGCTCACATTCACCGGCTCAACCGCTACGGGCAAGCTGCTCATCGCGCAGTGCGCTGCAACCGTCAAGAAGGTGTCGATGGAACTGGGCGGCAACGCGCCGTTCATCGTCTTCGACGACGCCGACCTAGACGCAGCCGTGACCGGGGCGATGGCAAGCAAGTATCGCAACACCGGGCAGACCTGCGTATGTGCGAACCGCTTGCTGGTCCAGGATGGTGTCTACGATGAATTCGCGCAGCGCCTTTCGACCGCGGTAGCGAAACTCCGGGTGGGTGATGGCCTTGCAGGGGAGACCGACCAGGGCCCGCTGATCGATTCGCGTGCGGTGGCAAAGGTCGAGGCACACATCGCCGACGCGGTCGCCCGGGGCGCCCGGGTGATGGTCGGCGGACGGCGCCATTCACTGGGCGGCACTTTCTTCGAGCCGACCATACTTGCCGATGTAACCGCTGATATGCTCGTCGCCCGCGAGGAAACCTTCGGCCCGGTCGCCCCGCTGTTCCGGTTTCGCACGGAGGCTGAAGCGATACGCATGGCCAACGACACAGAGTTCGGCCTGGCGGCCTACGTGTATACACGCGAACTCGGCCGCAGCTTCCGGGTGTCGGAAGCACTCGAGTACGGCATCGTTGGATTGAATACCGGAATCATCTCGACCGAGGTCGCGCCCTTCGGTGGCATCAAGGAATCCGGTAACGGCCGCGAGGGCTCGCGCTACGGCATCGAGGACTATCTCGAGATGAAGTACATCGCGATTGCGGGTGTGGACGCATGACAGCCGGGGCAGGCAAGGGACCTCCGGTGCGCGGACGTCTCGTCGACGGGCCAGTCAGCGCAGGCGTACTGTCGATGATGGTGCCGATGATGATGGGCATGGTTGCCATCGTCATCAATCTGCTTGTCGGTGCCTTCTTCGTCGCGAAGGTGAGCACGGAACAGCTTGCGGCCATCAGCTTCACCTTCCCGGTGAGCTTCATCATCGGAGCAATCGCGGTTGCCCTGGGTACCGGCATGTCGTCCGTGGCCTCGCGATTGTTCGGCTCCGGCAATCGCGACGAGGTTCGCCGAATAACAGGCCATGCCATGGCGCTTGCGGTCGCCTGTGCCGCCGTCGTGCTTGCCATCGGCCTCGCAACGATCGATCCGCTGTTCACCATGCTCGGTGCAGACGAAACGACGCTGCCCTTCATCCGCGAGTACATGAAGATCTACTACTGGGGCGGCCTGTTCCTCGTTACGCCGATGATCGCCAATTCGGTACTGCGCGCATCGGGCGACGCGCGTCGACCGGCAATGATCACCACCGCAGCAGCGATCATCAATATCGTGGTGGATCCGATTCTGATATTCGGCTGGTTTGGCTTTCCGAGAATGGAGATTGCCGGCGCCGCGATCGGCGCCGTGATCGCAAACGCTGTCACCATGCTGGCATCCGGCTACTTCGTCATACGCCGGCAGAAACTGGTCAGCTTCCGGAATTTCCAGCCGGAACTGCTGCTCGACTCCTGGCGTCGCATTCTGCACGTCGGGCTGCCGGCGCTCGCGAGCAGCCTTGCCGCGCCGATCACCACGGGGTTCATCACGAGCCAGGTCGCCAGATTCGGACAGGATGCGGTCGCTGGCTTCGGCATGGCTGCCCGCCTCGAGGGACTCACGCTGATGGTGCTGATGGCCCTGGCGGCTGCGATGACACCGTTCACGGGCCAGAACTTCGGAGCCGGGCGCCTGGATCGGGTGCGTGACGGCATCAGCTTCTCCTATCGCTTTTCGCTTTTTTACGGCGCAGCGATTGCCCTGGTCCTGTTCGTTGCCGGCGGCTTCATAACCAGCCTGTTCGACCTGACCCCGGCCGCACGCTCAGCTGCGCTGCTGCAGATGTCGATCGTCCCCTTCAGCTACATTGCACTCGGATGCTCGATGACCGTCAATGGCGCATTGAATGCCATGGGTCAGCCGATGGCCGCGATGTTCGTGTCGCTCTCGCGCACGATCGTCGTCTACGCGCCGCTGGCCTGGATCCTGTCGAAGCTGTTCGGGCTGCCCGGGATTTTCGTGGCCGCTGCGGCTGCCAATCTCGTGGCAGGTGGCATCGGCGCGCGGTGGTTCCGCAAGGCCTTTCGCGAAACCCAGGCTCGTCACGAGGCTGCTGTTTCCAGCCAGGCCGCCTGACACCGACCTGCGTCACATTCGCCCGGGCGGGATCCGGGAAACGGCTCGCAGCCCGGCAGGCATGGCGGCAATAGACTGCCGCTGCCATGGAGAAGCGGGCCGCCTACGACAAGGAACTCGGAAAAAACGCTGAAGCGAGGCGGTGAAGACCGCGGCCGCGGCGCACAGTCGACGAGGGGGACCGCTGCGGAGTCTTCGTCGGACTCCTGTCCCTTCTGCCGATCCCGACACTCGATCCCCCCGGCCCGGTTGTCCGGCGCGCTGTGCAGCACCTGCGCAAGTCCGCTGGAACCCGCGAAACGTGTGCTGATGCACAAGGAAGGTCAGCGCGCCATCCTGCGGGTTCCGCGGGCGACACCGATCGCGCTCTACGTGAAATGGCCGCAGGCCGTGGTCAAGGTCGACAGTTTGTTTTGCCGCGCGGTCGTCCGAGTGCGCAGCGTGCGGGTGCAAAACGATGGAGCAAGCGGTCAGTGGCTGGTCGGCGGGGAATTCGTGAGCTTATTCTTCCAGCAGTCGCGCGGCGGCTTCCTGTCCGCCGAAGCGTGATCAGCCAGCAGTCTCTATCGCCGACAGCGCTTCCAGTGTCGCCAGCACCACGAGGTCGTGCTGGCGACTGCGCGTGATCTCGGGAATCCACTCTTCCTTGTACGCGCCGCCAACGAAGGCGCCGAAGAACATGTGAATACCGCCTTTGATCGGAACCCAGCGGGTGGTGTCCGGAAATTTGTTGCGGTTCTTATCGAAGAAATCCGGCGGCGCTCCCTCCATGGTTGCGCGATGAATGTGCCAGATCGACCCCTTGAACTCCGCTAGCCTGTTGCCCGGCGGTGGAAAGGAGTCCCAGATCACCAGACCACGCATGGCGTCAGGATTGCTGCTGACGTACTGCCCGGCCATCGCGCCGCCCAGAGAATGGCCGATGATGGCCCAGCGGTTGATCTCGGGAAAAGCAGGGAGCACATCGCTGGCGGCGTTCGGCGCCAGAAACGCGAACTCGAGGGGCATGCGGACCTGCACGACCAGGAATCCCGCCGACGCAATTCGCCGCAGCACCTGCGCATAGCCGCGCACGTCGCAGCCCGCGCCTGGATAGAAGACGATTCCCATGCGTGGGGGTTGCGCGACCGGCCGATAGACGAGGTACTCGTTGTCTTCGACGGCAACCAGGTCATCACTAGCCAGTGCGGCCAGCGCCTCGGCGGCAGGCTCTGCGTGGCGGCTGCGCGCGAATACCCAGAATCCGATGACGCCGGCGACAGCCAGCGCGACCAGGGAGAAACCGGCGATACGGAAAAAACGCTTCAAGGGCCTGCTCCGCAGCGCCCTCAATGGTGCTGCAAACGGTTGATTCGTATGATCGTTCGGGCGTTACAAATCGCTACAAAGAGTTACCGCGGCGAAAGGAATGCGGCGTTCACGCGACCTAAATTATCACCATCGGGTCCAGGCGTGAATGCAAGGAGAGATGCCATGAACATCACGTTGTCTTTTTTCGATCGGGTTGACGGTTACACCACCGCGTTGGTCGCCGTGATGTTCCCGCTCCTCACGGCCGCGATGTTGCTCTGAGGAGCAACAGAACGATTCATCGAGAAGGGGCCGGCCTCCAGCCTGGCTGATCAGCGTATCCCCCAATCCCCCTTCGCTGCCACAGGCAGTAGGACGCCGGCATACGATGATGAGCCCCGCCATGCGGGGCTCTTTTTTTGCATCCATCGGCAGTATTTCTGACGCGAAGGCCCAGTTACACGAGTAACTCGTGACTTGCGCCCGATTGGCGGGTCGCACGCCGCCTGCGTGGCTGATTTGATCGCTCGTATCGCATCAACAGGCGGAGACGAGCGATGAAGATTCTCACACTGGTTGTGATTGCAGCCAGCTTCCTCGCACCTGTTGCGGCCGATGCCGGGAGCGTTGGCCGCATCGCTGGCGAATTCGGTACGACGGCAACCGGCGGCGCCGGATACACGATCCCGATCCAGGTGGCAGCCGGCATGAACGGGCTCCGCCCGGATATCGCGCTCCAGTACAGCAGCCAGGCGGGCGACGGATTCGCCGGCATCGGCTGGAGCCCCACCGGCTTTTCGGAAATCAGCCGTTGCGGCCGCACACTGGCGCTCGATGGATATATCAGCGGCGTGCACTTTTCCAGCACTGACCGGTTCTGCCTCGACGGCCAGCCGCTGATCCTCGTGGCGGGCACCCATGCTCGCGACGGCGCCGAGTACCGCCTCCAGATCCACCAGTTCGAGCGCATCGTCGCGAGGGGCGCGCAAGGCAGCGGTCCTGCCTGGTTCGAGATGTACCTGCCCAGCGGCCTGATCCAACGCTTCGGCAACGACGATGATTCCCGCGTAGAGGCCTCGGGAACGACCGAGGTGAGAAGCTGGGCGATCAACGAGATCGAGGACAAGTACCAGCAGCGCATCGGCTTCCGCTATTCGGAAAACACCGCTGAGGGAGAACACTTGCCTACGGAAATCCGCTGGACCTACGGGCCGGCGGAGGCATTCGAGTCCGCCCCCTATCGCCTCGTGTTCGAGACCGAGCCCAGGCCTGCCCAGGAGTTTCGCGAGGGTTGGCTCTCAGGGACGCGCTGGCGGAGTACGCGGCGGCTCGCCGCCATCAGTTACGAATACGATGCAGGCACGGGCTTCCAGCGCGTGCACCGCTATGCCTTGTCTTACAGCAACGCCGTCAATGCCTATTCCCGCAGCCGCCTGCAGGCCATCACCCAGTGCGGGCCCACGGATTGCCTGCCGGCCACGCGGTTTGAGTGGGACGCCGATGCAGAGTTGCAGTACGTGGAGATGCCAACCTTGCCGCGTGGCGCCGACCTTTACGTCGACGTGAATGGCGACGGTGCGGCCGATGCGATCGACAAGGACGCACCCGGTATGCTCTGGCTGCGCAACCCGAACAGCGATCAATTTCTGGCGGGAGCCACGATCTACCCAGCCTTGCCTGCCGGCGCTCTCATCGAGCCGCTCGACTACAACGGCGACGGGCGTATGGATTTTCTCGTGAGCAGTGAGACTTCCTCCTATTGGTCGATCTACGAGGGCGGCGCCGCGCAAGCCAATACGTTCGTCCTGCGCAGTACAGCCGTAAGACGCACAGGAAAGACCAACGTCGAAGCCATGGACGTCAACGGCGATGGCTACGACGACATCGTTTTCATCAAGGACGGCGGCGTCCATTGGTCCCGGAACAACGGGGGTTCGCTAGCGCCAGCACAGGACACAGGCATCGCGGCCATCGTGCTGCCACCCTCCGGCGGGCCGTCGACCACTCACTCTGGGTCCATCCAGTCGGGTGACTTCGACGGCGACGGGCGCGAGGACATCATGGTCGCCAGACCGGAGGTCTATGGCGAAGCCCCAGTTCGCTGGTACATCCACCTGTCCAATGGCAACGGATTCGAGCCAACGTGGTATGGCCGACCGTTCTATCGCGAGACGGGAATGAATCCCATGATGCTCGACGCCAACGGCGACGGCCTGACGGACCTGCTTCTGATCGGTGATTTCGGACAGATACGGACCCAGATCAGCCGGGGCAAGTACACGCCGGAGGCAGGCGGCTTCGTCAACGTCGAATGCCCCACTCCGTTCGGCGCGAACAGCAATTTCATCAAGTTTCCGGCCGACATGGACGGCGACGGCCGGACAGAACTCATCGTCGAGACACCGGGGCAACCTGACCGACTGCTTCACGCAACCGACAACTGCTTTGTCTATGAACAATACGAAGAAACGCTGCATGGCGGCCTGGGCGCCCTCAATGTCAGCGAAATTCCACCTTCGGCTGACTTCAACGGCGATGGGCGCAGTGATCTGCACGCTTTCCTGGGCACTTGGAACAGCGGAACGCACTTCGTTCTTACCCGGCGCGCGGGCGCTGACCCCGACGGTACGCGCAGGCTGAGTCGTGGCGACCAGGTTGGTCGCATCACCGATGGTCTCGGCAACGTGCATGACATCCGCTACAGGGCGCTGACAGGCTGGAGCCAGTTCACTCCGGCGGCGACCAATTCCGGCACGACACGCCGGCTGCTGGGCGGCCCCGTAACCGTGGTATCCGACTACGATGCGCCGACGGGTCGTGGTGGAGAGCGATTCACCGTGTCATTCCGCTATTCGAGCGCGCGAATCGATGTGACCGGGAGAAATCAACTCACCTTCGATTCCATACGCGCAACAGACTCCCGCACTGGCTTCGTGACGGAGACCCTGTACAGCAATCGGTTCCCGTACGCGGGGCGCGTCGAGCTCCGAAACGTATGGAACGGAAACGCCAGGGTGTCGGCGTTCGATCCGGTCTGGGCCGAGTCCCGCATGAGCGTTGCCGATCCCGCCCGGTACACCTACTTCATCTATCCTGCCAGCGAGACTACCACCCAGTTCGAACTCTCCGGCACGACAGGCGTAGCGGGCAGTGTTGTGCGCACGATGGCCCGCGTACTCACCTGGAACCTCCAGCACGGAGCGATTGCGACCGATCAGACAACCGTGCAGTCGCCATTGCAGACCGGCGCCACTTACCGCTCAACGAGACAGACGACGTTCGACGATGCAGCCCGAACTGCTGGCGGCTGCCTCGGCCTGCCAACCCGCATCGACGTGATCGCAGAAGCTTCAGGCATCACGGCACCGGCCCGGACGACGCTGTTGAGCTACGACCCGACGACCTGCCGGC
Source organism: Gammaproteobacteria bacterium (assembly GCA_016874095.1). Taxonomy (GTDB): domain Bacteria; phylum Pseudomonadota; class Gammaproteobacteria; order Steroidobacterales; genus QUBU01. Next base: position 41,673 of record VGVH01000019.1, read on the forward strand.
CGCTGAGTCAGACCAGCGGAGAAACCGGTTCTGCCAGTCGGCAGTTGCGCACCAGCTGGACTTACGATGCCAGTGGCCGCGTCGTCACTGAGACGCGCGCCGACGCAGCCGGAAGCCTCACTCCGAGAGTCACGGTCTACGCCTATGGCTCGAGCCGCTTCCGGCCAACGAGCGAGACTCGGCGCATACCTGGCGAGCCGGATTACTTCGCCCTGCGCAGTTGGGATGAAGGCCTGGGCCTGCCGCTGACGGCAACGAACCCCCAAGGCAACGTCACCAGCTGGACGCTCGACGAGTTCGGGCGCCAGTGGTCGGAGGTCCGGCCACGCGGCAATACGTTCACGACTTACGCGACCTGTGGCGCCTGCTTTGCGCCGCAGGCCCGCTTCGTAATCCGTCGCGAGCGATCCGACGGCTTCTGGACCGAGAGCCAGCATGACAGTCTGGGGCGAGTCGTCGGCAGCGCCTCGGTCCTTCCCGATGGCCGGACCAGCCGCCAGGTGACCGAGTTCGACGCTCACGGCCGCGTCTCCCGTCAGTCCATACCCTATGTCGAAGGCGCGACATCGATATTCTGGAACAGCTACGCCTACGACAACCTGGGCCGGATACGCAGTATCACCAGGCCGGCCAGCGAGACTGCGCCAGCAGGGGCCGTTACTCTGGTAACCCACGCCGGGTTCGAGTCGACAGTACGCGACCCGGAATCGCGCACGACGACCTACGTGCACGACGCTGCCGGGCAGCTTGTCGCCGTGCGCGGACCGCTCGGTAGCGGCGCGACCTATTCGTACGATCCATTCGGGCAGTTGACCGCAATCACCGACGCGGCCGGCCACACCCGGCAATTCATCTACGACGGCCGGGGCCTGCTGGTCCGCACCGAGGACCCCGACGCCGGTCGCCGCACGCATGACTACAACGCATTCGGCGAACTCGTCTCCACGCAGGACGGCAAGACCCCCGCGAATGTCGCGACCATGCAATACGACGCGCTTGGTCGGCTGACGGCACGGATCGAACCTGAGGGCACGACGAACTGGACGTATTCCGCAACGGCCGGACCCTCCCGCGGCCTGCTGCTGCAGGTGACCGGTCCGACCGATGCCAGTCCGACCGGCTTTCGCGAAACCTACGCCTATGGCCCGGTAAGTCGCGTGCGCCAGACGTCGACAACCATCGATGGACAGTCCTACGTCACGGACGTTACCTACGACGCCGAAGGCAAGATCGCAACGATGCTGTACCCGACGACCGTCGGCTGGCGACCGAAATTCGTCATGTCTTACAGCCTCGGGCACCTCGTCGGCATATCACAGGAGAATCCTGCAGCGTCTCCCGTCTACACGCTGCTGTCTATGGACGCGCTTGGCCGGGATGTCGCGGCACGATTCGGTTCTGGAGTCGTGGAAGAACGCACGACGCATGACCCCGCAAGCGGCCTGCTTACCGCGATCAGCTCAGGTCTCGGTTCCGGCCGATCCGACATTCAGGATCTTCGCTACCAGTGGGACAAAGCCGGCAACCTGACGTTGCGCGAGGACCTGCGCTCCACACCGCAACTCCAGGAGCGTTTTGCCTACGATGCCGTGAACCGACTGAGCCAGGTGACGCTGAACGGCGCCATCACGCTGTCGATGAGCTATGGCACCGATGGCAACGTCCTCTCGAAATCCGACGTCGGCACCTTCACCTACGGGAGTGCAGCGCAGGGCCCGCATGCCGTGGCGAGCCTTTCCGGCGGTCCGCGGCCGGCCGCCAGCTACGCCTACGACGCCAACGGCAACATGACTGCAGGTGCCGGGCGAAACCTGAACTGGACATCCTTCGACCTGCCGCGGCAGATTACCCAGGGGACCGACTACGCGCGGTTCAGTTACGGCCCGCAGCGTGGCCGCATCCGCCAGGAACTTCGCGTGGGCAACGCGACACGCACGATCCACTACGTCGGACCGCACTTCGAAGTTGAAATGGAGGGCTCGATCCGTCGTTACCGCTCGAACGTGTTTGCTTACGGCCGCGCGGTTTTCACTCAGGTGGAATCGACGCCAAACGGGCTCGACGCCTACTATGTGCTGCATGACCATGCCGGCAGCGTGGACCGCCTGGTTCGAGCCGTCGGCACGGGAGTCGATCAGCAGAAACTGGCATTCGATGCCTGGGGCAAGAGGCGAAATCTCAACTGGTCGGCAGACCAGACTGACAGTCGCTATGCGGATGATCACCTCACCGAACGCGGATTCACCGGACACGAGCACCTGGATGGAGTGCGCCTCGTGCACATGAATGGTCGCCTGCAGGATCCGCTGACGGGAAGAATGCTGTCGCCCGATCCTGTGATCTCCAATCTGCTGGATCCCGAAAGCCTTAATCCCTACAGCTACGTGGCCAACAACCCGGCCTCCAATGTCGACCCGAGCGGATATTTCCTCAAGCGGATCGGCAAGTTTGTCCGGCGTCTCGTCAGTGGAATCGGTTCATTCACACGGCGCCTGTTCGACAACTACGGCCGGGAGATACTGGCGGTTGTCGGCTCGTATTACGCAGCGGACTTCGCGACGAACTGGACGAGCCGCAACGGCTTCGGCGGCGAAAAGATCCAGTTCAGCTTCGGTACACCCATCATCGACTCCAACGGCGCGATCATCCCCGGCAGCACGTTGACCGCAGCGGTGCCCGCACCCCTGTTCATCGGCAGTCTCGTCGGCGGAGCCGTCGCCGGCGGCATTTCCTCGGGCTCACTCAGGGGAGCCACAGCCGGCGCACTCGGCGGTGGCATCGCCGGCGGAGTATCCGGCTTCTACGGCGGCTCCTACAGCGCCGGCCGCGTCGTCACCGAAGCCTGGCTCGGCGGCGGCTCGGCCGCAGCTCAAGGCGGCAGCTTCGACTCCGGCGCAGCTGTCAGCGGCGGCGTCTCGGCGTTGACCTGGGCTTCGCTGTCGATGCGTCGGGCGATGATTGAGCAGTCTCGCATCGGCCATCACGATGCCGAAGATCCCCTGAACAAGTCCGATCCTACCGCCAACTCTCGCGGTGTGAGCGTGGGATTCCTCGGCGATTTCTTCAAGCTCGGCGGTTGCCGATTTCCCTGCAAGGGAAGCCCGCTTGGCGGAATTCAGGGTGGCACAGGCAACGTGTTCGGACTGCGCTACAGTGCCGGGTCATTCTTTGACCGCCTGGTAGAAGCCTACTCCGGGCCACACGACTTCTTGAACAGCCCACTTTTCTACGATGCAGCTGGCAACAATGCGCCGCGACCGTTCGGTCTGGAGGTCGTCAATGCCGCAAACGTGTTCGTCGCCACGCCATTCGTCCTCGCCTCGGTGATTCCGCCTTACGCAACTGGAATCCCGGGGTATTGAGTGCGCACATGCGAGTAAGCGCAGTAACTCTGGCGGGCCTAGTGATGCTGCTCGCTGTAACCGGTTGTGTGCCGATGCGATTTTCCGGCTACGAAGCGTCGGGTAACGGCAAGCAACAACGCGGCTATTGCATAGCGTGGATCAAAGACGAACTTCTGATAGAAGCACCGCGCAAGGTTGATCTGATCGTGCGTGCGCGTGTCCCGGAATACGGCAATGCGCTCGACGTAATGGCCGAGATGCGAATTCCGAAGGGCGTCGTCGCACGCTGGCTGGACACAGTAGTGACGTATGCAAGCAGTGAGTGGAGCGCGCCACGAGTCGGGAGAATTCTCGGTATCAGGGGCCCTGGCTCGGTTCCGACTCCGGATTCGCCGATAAGAGGCGAACTAACCGGTGGCATGTTCGACCGCGGTGCCGCCCACTACGTGTCGTTTTCGGATCCGGATGGGAAGAGCTTGCTAGGCGACAGCGATCATCCCATCCAGCGATTCAGCATGACCTTGCCCGCACTGGACGTCGATGGCGTTCGATTTGACCCCGGCACCGTGCACTTCAAGGCCTATCAAAAATGGGGCCAGTACTCCTGCGTGCAGTAACGGCGGATCGAGGGAGCTACCTGCGATCGCCGATCTGAGTTTCCGCCCAGTCGATGACCAGTCGCACGCGCGGGGCGGCGAGGCGGCGGGCGTCGGCGATGCTGAGCCAGCGGTACTCGGAGTGCTCTGGCTGGCCGGTCTCGGGGTTCGGGAGGATCGCGACATCCTGGCGGCGCGTGGCGTCGAGGTAGTAGCGGGCGACCTTGCCGCGGCTGTAGGGGCCGGTCTCGAAGTAGTCCTCTCCCCAGAGAAAGCTCAGGTCGTCCAGCATCGTCTCTTCGCGCACGTCGCGGATCGCGGTGTCGCGCGGCGCTTCATCGCCCTCGACGAGACCTTTGGGGAAATCCCAGGCACTGAAGGCGCGCAACATCAGCACGCGAGGGCCGGAATCGGATTCGTGGACGCCCACGGCACCGCAGGAGAGAAATTTCCGTTGCCGCCCAGCCATGGCCGCGAGTATCCGCAGCCACCGATGGCGGCGCCACAAAGTCTTTTAAACCCAATAACTTATATGGACTCTCGCAGCACGGTCACCGGTGGCTCATTCACTGCCTTGCGGGTTGCCAGAGTGCCGGTGATGCCGACGATCAGACCGCCCAGCAACAGGCCGGCAGGCCAG
>VGVH01000020.1 GCA_016874095.1 Gammaproteobacteria bacterium
AAATGCAGGCAGCGGGGCTCGAGTGGGTCGAAACGCGGGATTTCCTGCCGCAGCAGCACTTCATGGTGTTCGCGAAGCCGGATGTCGCAGCACCGCGAGCGACGATCGAACCGGCCGATTGACGCCATACCGCGGCGTCATGCGCTTCGCCATCCTCGGCCTCTACAACCCGCGCTCGTCTGCACTCGCCGGCATGCTGCACCGACTAGGGGCCGATCTCCAGACACCGTTGATCGAATGACGGTCGAGCCCCGCCGAGCGGCGCCCCGTGCCCTGAGACGCTGGCTGCGCCAGTCCGCGCTGCTGCTGCAGCGCGCGCCTGCCTTCTGGATCGGGCTGTCCGTATTGCTCTGCATCGCGATGTTCATGAGTCAGCGGCTGCCCCTGGTGGGCGCGATGCTGGCACTGATTGCCTATTTCTCCAGCGTGGTGCTGGCCGCGGCACTGGACAGGCCCGCCGTTCCAGGCATCGACGGGATGATCGGTGTACTGCGCGCGCACGGCCGCTCGGTGCTGGCGTTCAGCACGATCATCAGTCTCACCGGCGCGGTGGTGTGGATCCTGGTGCTGTCGCGGCCCGGAATTCCCTGGTGGGCAGTGCTGTGGAGCGAACGCAATGTCGTCGAGTCGCTCTCGCCAGACGGCCTCGTGGCGCTACGGCAGGTGTTCGTGTACTCCGCCTACGCCCTCGGCCTGCTCTACTTCGGCCTGAACATCCCGGGGCTGACGTCGCTGCTCCAGTTCCCTTGTCGCACATTCTTCGACCTGCCGTTCCGTGAAGCCTACCGGCTGGCGGCCGCGGGCCAGGTCTTGAACCTGGGCCCGATGCTCGGCATCGGACTCGCCTTCGTACTCGCACCGATGGCGACCGTTTTCCTGCTGCCGCCGCTGGTACCGGCGCTGTACTGCCTGTTCGGCGCGCTGACGTACGTGTCGTTCCGCGAGATATTCCTCGGCGTGTCGGACAATCGCGCCGTCGCCGCGGAAGCCCCTGGGCCGGCGGCAGCTCGTCCAGCGGTTCGTGAACGTCGGCCCGCACCGGGCGGTCGAGGTCGAGTCCATGGCGCGCCGACTCGTCGCGAAAGAACTCCTCGATGTCCGCAAACCGGGAGTCATCGAGCGCCGCGATGTGACGCGCGGTCGCCGCCCGGCCGTCCGCATCGACAGGGAACACACCCACCCACAGCGGTTCACGCCAGCGCGTGGTGCGATACCAGTCGCCCCAGGTCACCCCGATTGCCGCCACGAGGGCCACGGAAAGAATCGTGATGCGCAACGCACGCCACATGCTGGCGACCGCTCAGGCATACAGCCCGCGCATCTCCGACGCCTCGGTCACGCGCTGGATCGCGACCATGAAGGCGGCGACCCGCATCGACACCCTACGCTTCTTCATCGTGTCGTAGACCACGTCGAAGGCGTGGTCCATGTAGCGCTTCAGATCCTGGTTCACGCGCTCCTCGGTCCAGTAGTAGCCCATGCGGTTCTGCACCCACTCGAGGTAGGAGACGGTGACACCGCCAGCGTTGCAGAGGATGTCGGGGATCACGAAGGCGCCGCGCTTTGCGAGGATGCGGTCGGCATCGGGCGTGGTGGGGCCGTTGGCGCCCTCGGCGATGATCTGCGCGCGCACCCGCGCGGCGTTTCCGCCTGTTATCTGGTTCTCCAGCGCCGCCGGCACGAGAATGTCGACCGGCAGTTCGAGGAGCTTAGCGGCGCTGAGCATCCGGACGCCGCCGCGGAAACCACGCAGTGATCCGCGCCGGGCCACGTGGTTCATCGCGGCACGGATATCGATGCCGTCGTCGTTGCGCCAGGCCCCTTCGACGTCGCTGATCGCGACGACCCGGACGCCGTCCTGGGCCAGGAGCTGCGCGGCGTAGCTGCCCACATTGCCGAAGCCTTGCACGGTCGCCGTAGCGCCCTTCAGCTGCAGTCCCAGCCGCTGCGCGGCCTTGCGTACGCAGAACAGCACGCCGAGCGAGGTCGCGCTGCGCCGCCCCTCCGAGCCGCCGAGGCCGACGGGCTTGCCGGTGATCACGCCGGGCAGGAAGTCGTGCTTGTGCATGATGTAGGTGTCCATCATCCAGCTCATCACCTGCGGGCCGGTGTTGACGTCGGGTGCCGGCACATCCCGATCGGGGCCGAAGAGATCGATCATCTCCGCCATGTAGCGGCGCGACAGACGCTCGCGCTCGCCGGGGGAGAGCTTCCCTGGATCGACGACGACGCCGCCCTTGGCGCCGCCCATCGGGATGCCGACGACGGCGCACTTGTAGGTCATCCAGAAGGCGAGCGCCTTCACCTCGTCTACATTGACGTCCTGGTGGAAGCGGATACCGCCCTTTGCCGGCCCGCGCGCGATGTTGTGCTGCACGCGGAAGGCGCGAAAATTGCGGATCGTGCCGTCGTCCATGCGCACCGGCAGGCGCACCTCGGTGATGCGCCTCGGCAGCTTGATCATCGCGATCTGGTTGTCGCGCAACTTCAGCCGCCGCGCCGCCTCATCGAACTGCTCGAGCGCGTGCTCGAACGCCGATGCGCGCCATTCCTCGAGTGTCCCGGCGATCTGCCGCTTGCGCGCCAGTCCATGTTGCTGGCGCTTCAGGTAGGACCGGCGGGTACTACGGCGCATGCGCTTGCTCCTGCGGCATCTGGCCGGGCCAGTCTACTCCCGGCCGCATGCGCGGGTCAGCGCCGCAGGCGCCGGATCAGGCTGGAGGTGTCCCAGCGCCCACCGCCCTGCGCCTGGATCTCGGCGTAGTAGCGATCGACGAGTGCGGCTACCGGCAGATCGGCGCCATTGCGCGCCGCCTCGTCGAGACAGATGCCGAGGTCCTTGCGCATCCAGTCGACGGCGAATCCGAAATCGAAACGATCGGCGATCATGGTCGGCCCGCGGTTGTCCATCTGCCAGCTCTGCGCTGCGCCCTTGCCGATGACTTCGAGAACCCTGGTCATGTCGAGGCCGGCGCGACTGCCGAACGCAATGCCTTCCGCGAGCCCCTGCACGAGGCCCGCGATGCACAACTGGTTCACCATCTTCGCGAGCTGGCCGCTGCCAGGCGGCCCGATCAGCGTCACCGCACGGGCAAACGCCGCCGCGACCGGCGCGATGCGTTGGAAGTCGGCTGCCTCGCCACCGCACATGACCGTGAGCTGACCGCGCTCCGCGCCGGCCTGCCCCCCCGACACCGGCGCATCGACGAAACCGACTTCTCTGGCGCGCGCGAGCGCATGCAGTTCGCGCGCCACGGTGGCGGAAGTCGTGGTGCAATCGACGATCACCGCGCCCGCATCGAGCCCGACCAGCACCCCCTCCTCGCCGAGCACGACACTGCGCAGGTCGTCGTCATTCCCGACACAGCTGAAGACGACTGCGGCTCCCGCGGCAGCAGCCCGTGGCGTGCGCGCGCTCGCACCACCGAATTCGGCAACCCAGCGGGAACTGCGGGCGATCGTGCGGTTATGAACAGTGACACGGTGGCCGGCGCGGGCGAGGTGGCCCGCCATGGGATAGCCCATGGTGCCCAGGCCGATGAAAGCGACACCCTTGCCCGCGGTCGTGGACATCGCGACGGAACCCGCCGCTACTTCTTCTTCGGCGTCGGGCGGAACACCTCGACCGCGAGATTGAAACTGCGCTGCTCCAGAGGCTGCAGGGCACCGACACCCACGACCTGGCGGCTGATTTCCTCGCCCTTCTCATTGCGCACCGTGAACACGACCGAGTACTCCCAGGGTTCGCCCGCGGCCGGGTGCTGGATCGTCGCAGCCACCTTGAGCGGCGATATGTCGGGCACGGGATGCATCTCCACGCCCGACTCGAAGCGCAGGTACTTGCGGCAGGCGGGGCAGATCGCCGCGCTGTCTAGGATGGTCGTCTTGCAATGCGGGCAGACGCGGGTCTTGCCGGTGGACGACTTTGCGGCCACCGGCTTGCCGAAGAAGCCCGTGCGGGAACTCGTGCTCATGCGCGGGCAAGCTTACCCCGCGGCGACGGACTTTATGCTCTTCTCTTCCCAGCCGCACTCGGTATGGCCGCGGATGCGCGAACCGCCGGCTACGATCAGGGTGCCGGCCTTCACGTCGCCGGCCAGCAGCCCCGACTCCAGCAGTTCGACACGCGCGGCGCCGTTGATGTTGCCGTGAAGCTCGCCCGAGATGATCACCGTCTTGGCATAGACCTGGCCGGTCAGGTGCGCGCCATGTTCCACGGTGAGGTTGCCGTCGACGTGCACGTCGCCCTTGAAGCGGCCGGCAATGCGCACGTGCCCGGCGCCTTCGATCTTGCCCTCGATGGCGAGATCGGCAGCGATCACGGTCTCCTTCGGTGCCGGACGTTCGGCGCGACGCGCGCTGTCTGTTGCCGCCGCGATCGGCGCGACTTTCTCCGCGACCGGCAGGGCGGCGGGAGGCGGTGCCTGGCTCGTACCGGGCGCGGGATCTCTCCACAGAGCCATTTTTAAGGCCTCTTGTTTCTTGTTATCCGAAGAGCCTGTTTACACTGAGATTATGCCCGCGTCAAACGCCACCCGACCGGCCCTTCAACGGCGTGCCGCGAACGCCCGGTGCAGTGAGCGCGGGTCGCCGGGATCGCGGCCGGCGCGGGCCAGTTCCGCCGGCCGGTAGCCGCTCATGATCGACTCCACCTCTATGCGCTGCCCGCGCACGGCAAAGCGCACCCGCCAGTCGCGCACGGCAAGCCGGAAGCCCTCCCCCTCGGCGCGGATCCGCCGGTAGGGATGGGGCTCGGGGCCGAGGCCGAGCACGGCCTCTATCCGCGGTCGCAGGTCGAGCACGCCCCGGGACTCCAGCCAGGCCAGGTCCGCGGCCGCGGCCGGCGCGTAGTCGATCGCCCAGCCCGGCAGCGGGTCGCTGCCGAGCCAGCCCGATCCGGCCTGCGGCCGCGCATCGGTGTAGGCGACGTAGGGCTTGATGTCGAGCACCGGCGTTCCATCAAGCATGTCGGCATCGAGCACGTGCAGGCGCAGCCCCTCGACGCGGTCCAGGCGCAACGCAGAGAGACCCAACGGATTCGGCCGGTGCGGGGAGCGCGTGGAGAAGACGCCCTTGCGCCCGCTGCGGCTGCGCGGCGGCAGCACCTTCGGCCGCCAGCCCTCGTTCAGGTGAAACCAGTAGATCACCCAGATCATGTCCCAGGCGGAAAGATCGGTCAGCGCATGCTCGATGCCGGGTGCCGGATAGAGTTCTATTTCGGCACGGATGCCCTCGGCAGCGGCGCTCTGGCGTGCCGCCTCGGCCCGCGTCGCGGCGGCAGTGTGCACGACACCGATCGGACGCAGCGTGAGCACGCTCCTCTCCCGGCTGTTCATGCCACGACAGCATCGCTACCATCGGCAGCGTCGGACGGGGGCGTGCTCATGATGCGAAACCTGATCGTCATTGCCTCGCTGGCGCTAGCGGCAGAAACCGCTGGCGCGGCGGATGCCATTCTGACGGTGACCGCCACCAACCTGCAAAGCGACCAGGGCAGCCTGATCGTCTGGGTGTACGACAACCCCGACGCCTGGCTCGGCGACGGCTGGCGCAACCGCAAGGTGGCGAAGGTGGCCGGCCGGCCTGTCCAACAACCTGCGGCCGAAATTCGGCCCGCCGCGCTGGAAAAACGCCGTGTTCCAGCTGCCCGCAGGCGGCGCGGAACAGCGCATTGCACTCAACTGACCGGGCAGGCGCTAGAGGTTGTAGTCGCGCCAGATAGCGATCTTGCCGTTGCGCACGATGAACAGGCCCGCGATCCGCGGGTGATGATCGTGCTTGCTGTCCTGCGCGTAGAAGTGGTCGATGCGTTCGTTGATCACCATCGGGCCCATCGCGTGGGACCGCACGACGACCCAGTCGACCGCCTTCAGCTTCGTGAGGAACGGCGTCATCTGCTTCACGAAGGCTTCGTGCGAGGTGATCACGGGCCCGCCCTCGTACATCATGTACTCGAACTTCTCGGCGAAGTACCCGGCCAGCAGCTGTGCGTCACGTCGCGACCAGTCGCTGCAGAAGCGGTTGACGAGTGCTTCGTTGGCTTGCTCGGCGGCGTCGGCCATGGCGGATCTCGGGATGTCGGGAGACCGCATGCTGCCCTAGCCGGGGCGGAAAGGACAGGCCAGGCGGAACCCAGCAGCAGTACAGCGGGCGCCTGCGACGGCTTATTTGAGGGGCACGGTTAGGGAAATCCCGTGGCGGCCCCGCCGACTGGTTCACAACAGCCTGTTGTCCACAGCCGCTTCCTTGCGATAATCCTCGGCGGGAACGCAGTGCCGGGCGACACTACGACCCATCAAGCCCAGCCCGAACAACAACGGAGCCTCTGTTCATGACGCCTTCGACCCTCATCCGCCTCCTCAGCGCCTGCCTTGCGCTGGCGACCTCCGCCTGCACGACGGCGCAGACCGTGCTCGTCGCGGGTGCCAGCGGCAAGACCGGCGTGCCGCTCGTGAAGAGCCTGCAGGCCGAGGGCTACAAGGTCCGCGCGATGGTGCGCGACAAGGCCAAGGCCGGCGAATTCGCGCCGGGTGTCGAGATCGTCGAGGCCGACGTGACGAAGCCCGAGACGCTGACTGCCGCCGTCGCCGGTGCGCGCTATGTGATCTCCGCGATCGGTGCGAGCGCGGCGAAGCCGCCCAACAACCCGGAAGCGGTCGACTATCGCGGGGTCGCCAACCTGGCCGATGCCGCGAAGGCCGCTGGCGTGAAGCACCTGGTCCTCATGTCGTCGATCGGCGCGGGCGACGACAACCCCTCGACGCCGCTGAACCGCATGTTCGGCATGGTGCTGTCGTGGAAAGGCAAGGGTGAGTCCCACCTGCGCTCGAGCGGCGTGCCCTACACGATCGTGCGCCCGGGCGGACTCGTGGACTGCGACGGCGGCAAGGAAGCGCTGCGGGTCGGCGCCGGCGACAGCAATCTCAGCGGTCGCGTGTGCCGCGCCGACGTGGCGCTGGTGATGATGGATGCGCTGCGCAACCCGGAAGCAGCGGGCAAGACCGTGGCGCTGGTAGGCGACTCGAAAGCGCCGGCAAACGACTGGCGCGCGGACTGGAAGGCTGTCGCCCGGGACAGCGCGCCCTGATCGGCCTGGGACTGAGACTGGTCGCTGGCGTCGCCGCCTGGCTGGCCACCCCGAGTCACCCCGGGACGGTGATGCGATGCCCCGGCGGCGCCCCGTCTTTGCCGGTCAGTACAGCAGGAACGGTCTGCGCGCCTCGAGCCAGGCGCGCTCGTCGGCCCCGGCGAGCGCATCGAGATCCGCCGCTGTCGCCGCCGGATCGTCGACCCATTCGCGCAGCAGCGGACTGCCGTTGATGACATCGATGGCGAGGCGGCCGCGCTCGTACTCGTAGGGAAAGTCGCGCCACAGCGGGTAGTCCGGCGCTTCCGCCCTGAGCGCCTTGAACGCCAGCGCCTGCAGGCGCCACGGCCGGAACGCCGCGTGATCGTAGGCGCCGTCATCGACGTGGATCTGCAGTCCAGCGCAGAGCCGGCCCGCGTGCTTGTGGAACGTCGGCTCGAACCAGCAGGGCCGCAGCCGGCAACCGGCGAGCCAGCCGGGCGCGAGCGAGCGCATGCGCGCCAGCAGCGCGCTGATGTCGAGATCCGGCGCACCGAACAGCTCCAGCGGCCGCGTCGTGCCACGGCCTTCCGACCAGGTCGTGCCCTCGAGCATCACCGTGCCGGCATAAGCACGCGCCATCGACAGGCTGGCGGCATTCGGGCTCGGATTCACCCAGCTGCGCTCGACTAGCGGCCAGCCATGGCCCGGCGAGCCGTCCGGCTGCCAGCCCTGCATCGGCACCACGCGGTACTCGAGCTCGAGGCCGAGCGTGCGAATGAACCAGGCGCCGAGCTCGCCCATCGTGAGGCCGTGGCGCATCGGCAGCGCGCCAGCGCCGACGAAGCTCTCCCAGCCAGGGCGCAGGCTGAGCCCCTCGACCGGACGGCCCACGGGATTCGGCCGGTCGAGCACCCACACGGCCTTGCCGGTGGCAGCGGCCGCCTCGAGCACGTAGCGCAGCGTGGTGATGAAGGTGTAGATGCGGCAGCCGAGATCCTGCAGGTCGACGAGCAGGAGGTCGCAGCTGTCCAGCATCACCGCCGTCGGCTTGCGCACCTCGCCGTACAGGCTGAAAACCGGAATGCCGAGCGCGGGATCGACGTAGTCAGCCGACTCGATCATGTTGTCCTGCTTGTCGCCGCGCAGGCCGTGCTGCGGACCGAACGCCGCCGTGAGCCGCAGGCCCGGCAGGGCCGCCAGCGCATCGAGGCTGTGGCGGAGATCCGGCAGCACGGAGGCCGGATGCGCCAGCAGGCCGACGCGGCGCGTGCCGATCGCCTTGTGCAGCTCGCGGTCGCCGAGCAGCACGTCGATGCCGAACTTCATGCAGCGGTCTCCATTGGCGGCAGCTCCACCACGAATGCCGAGGGGTGGTGGAAATCCGCGGCGCCCGACGCATGATGCAGCGCCCAGTGGCTGAGCGCGCCGTCGTCGCGCTCGACCACCGCCGCGATGGCGAGGGCCGAGCCGGGTGGCAGGTCGACCGGCAGTTCCACGTCCAGCGCCACCAAGCCCTCGCCGACTCGCCACACGGCCGGCGGTACCTGATCGTCGTCGGACGGCTCCATGCCGGCACGATAGCCGGAAAATCCATAGGCCGCCCATGCGCCGGACGGCGAAAAATTGAATTCCAGGTAGCGCGGTCCCGCACCGATCCGCAGGAAGCACTCGAAGCAGCTGTGCTGCCAGAGCCCGTCGGCACGCCGCGGCTCGGCGGGAGGCGGGATACTCAGGCGCCGGGTGTCGCCCGCGAGCCGGTACGCGAGCCGCAGGCGACCGGAGGGCGCGCGCGCCACCGTCACGTCGATACCGACACGCGGCGGATCTACGCAGCCGGGATGTGGCGCGAGCTGCACGGTCCGAAGCGGGCGATCAAGCCGCAACGGGCGGCTGCTTCACCTGCGTCGCGACGAAGCCCTTGAGCGCCGCCGTGCGCGCGAGCCAGGCCGCCAGCGCGGGTGTCGCCGAATAATCGAGCTGCCGTCCGATCTTGGTCATGAGATACGACGCGATGGCGAAATCGGCGACGCCGAGCTCGCCGGTCACCCAGTCGCGGCCGGTGAGCTGGGCGTCGAGGATCGCGAGCAGGGGCGTGAGCTTGCTCGGGTCCTTCTCGTCCGCCATCTTGAGCGCCCCCATCACCGGCATCAGGTGGCAGCTCTGCCAGTGCAGCCAGCGGTCGACGTCCGCGCGACCGCGCGGATCCGTCGGCAGCGCGCGCGTCTGGGGGAATTTAGTCGCGAGGTAGGTGAGGATCGCGTTGGACTCCCACAGCTTGAAGTCGCCGTCGGTGAGGGCCGGCACCCTGCCCATCGGGTTGATGGCCCGGAATGCCGGCGACTCGGTCTCGCGGTCCTTGAAACTGACATGGTGGATCTCGACCGGCAGGTCGTAATGCAGGACAAACGCCTCGACCTTGCGGTTGTTGGGCGTGACCGTGAAAGAATACAGGCGCATGGGAAAGCCCTCTCCAGTGACCGGCAACCGCATTATCGCGAAGTCTTCGCCCTACATCACTGCCGCGGGGTACCAGCGGCTGGAAGCCGAACTGCGCGATCGGTGGGCGCGGCGGGCCGAGGTGGTCAAGGCGCTGGCCGCGGCAGCCGCCGAAGGCGACCGCTCGGAGAATGCCGAGTACATCTACAGAAAGAAAGAGCTGGCTGGCATCGACCGGCGCATCCGTTACCTGCAAAAGCGCCTGCCCTCGCTCACCGTGGTGCGGGAATCACCGGCCGGGGAACGCATCTTCTTCGGCGCGACGGTGACGCTGCGCCACGCCGATGGCCGCATCGACCAGCACCGCATCGTCGGCGCCGACGAAACGGACGCCGCGAAAAGCTGGATCAGCGTGGATTCGCCGCTCGCCCAGGCCCTGCTCAGGAAAACCGTCGGTGACACGGTCGAACTCGCACTCGAGCGTGGCACCGACCGGCTGACCGTAACCGCGGTGTACTACGAGGCTGCCTGAGGGCGCCGACGGCGTGCGCCTGACGAATCCGGTCAGCGCAGCGCTTCGGACGCCGGTGGCGGGCTCTCGCGGCGCAGTTTCTCGACCAGCTGGGTGATGTACTCCGGCGATGCCGTGCGGCTGGCGAGCAGCGTGTATACGGCGGGGATCAGGTACAGGGTCAGGAACACCGAGATCGTGACGCCGAAGAACACTTCCGCGCCCAGCGTACGCCGCGCCTCGGCGCCGGCTCCGGCGGCGATCATGAGCGGCACCGCGCCGAAGGCGGTGCAGAGGCTGGTCATCACGACGGGTCGCAGGCGCACGGCTGCGGCCGAGACGATGGCCTCATGGAAGGCGATGCCGCGGTCGCGCAACTGGTTGGCGAACTCGACGATGAGGATGCCGTTCTTGGCGGCCAGGCCGATCAGCATGATTGCGCCGATCTGGCTGTAGACGTTGATCGACGAGCCGAAGATCCACAAGCCCACCAGGCCGCCGGTGAGCGCCAGCGGCACCGTGAACATGATGATGAGCGGGTGGCGGAAGCTCTCGAACTGCGCTGCCAGCACCAGGAACACGACGATCAGCGCCAGGGCGAAGGTGAGGTAGACAGCCGCGCCCGACTCGCGGAATTCGCGCGCCTCGCCATCGAAGTCGATACGGGCGTCCGGCGGCAGCACGCGCCCGACGAGGTCTTCCATGTACCGCACCGACTCGCCGAGCGAATAGCCGGGCGCCAGGCTGGCGGTGATCATGACCGAGCGGAGCTGGTTGTAGCGCTTCAGCTCCCGCGGACCGGCGACCTCCTCCAGCCGCACGAGGCTTGCGAGCGGCACCAGCTGGGCCGTTCGTTCCGAACGCACGTGGATGTTGTCGAGGTCGGATGGCGTGGCGCGGTCGCGCGCCACGCCCTGCAGCACCACGTTGTACTCCTCGCCACGGTCGAGATAGGTGGTCACGATGCGCGAGCCGAGCATGGTCTCGAGCGTCCGGCCGATCGCCTGCAGGGATACGCCCAGGTCAGCGGCGCGATTGCGGTCGATGTTGACCTTGATCTTGGGCTTGGTGGCGAAGAAGTCGGAGCGTACGCCCAGCAGCCGCGGATTCTCCTCCGCCATCTTCGCCATCAGCAGGTCCTGCCAGGCGATCAACTCCTCGTAGGTGTTGCCGCTCAGCACCACCGCGAGGCCGGAGCCCGAAGTGCGGATGGCGAGGCTCGGCGGCAGGAAGATCGTGTTGAGCGAACCGGGCAGGTCGGACACGCGGCCGCGGATCTCCGCCGATATCTCCTGCGCCGAGCGCGGCCGCTCGCTGCGCGCCGGCAGCGGCATGTAGACGAATGCCGTGTTGACGTCGCCGCCGCCCCCCCACATGCCGGAACGGGCAACGACACGGCGGATTTCGCCACGCTCCACGAAGTCCATCAGCGTGTTCTCGACGCCCTGCACCTGCCGGTCCATGTAGGCACCGGTCGCGCCCTCGGGTGCCCGCATCATCATGAGCATCATGTTGCGGTCTTCCGAGGGAGCGTATTCCCCCGGCAGGATCCGGAACAGCAGCCCGCCCAGCCCGGCGACCGCCACGACGATGCCGACCGCGAGCGCCGGGCGCTGCACGAAGCGCTCGAGCGAGGACTGGTAGGCGACCGTCACGCGCTTGAAGAAGGCATCGAGCCGTGTGGCGAGCCTGCCGCGGTGGATGCCGCCGGCAAAGAGCTTCGAGGTCAGCATTGGCACCAGCGTGAGCGCCACGAGGCCCGAGAAGGCGATCGCCGCGGCGAGTGACAGGCCGAACTCGGTGAACAGGCGCCCGATGTTGCCCGGCATGAAGGAAATCGGCACGAAGACGGATACCAGCACGACGGTCGTGGCGATCACGGCAAAGCCGATCTCCCGGCTGCCCTCGATGGCTGCGAGCAGCGGCGGCCGGCCGAGCTCCATCTGCCGCACGATGTTCTCGAGCACGACGATGGCATCGTCGACGACCAGCCCGATGGCCAGCACGAGCCCGAGCAGGGTCAGCTGGTTCACGGAGTAATCGAGCGCGGCCATCACCGGGAAGGCGGCGATGATCGCGACCGGGATGGTCAGCGCCGGGATGATCGTCGCGCGCACGGAGCCCACGAACGCGAAGATGACCACCAGCACCAGGAGCAGCGCTTCGAACAGGACGGTCACGACCTCGACCATCGATTCCTCGACGAACTTGGAGAAGTCGATGCTGATGTCGACCCGCACGTCCTTCGGCAGCGTGGGCTGGATCCGCTCGACCTCGGCGACGACCGCGCGGTTCACCTCGAGGATATTGGCCTTCGACTGCGGCACGATGCCGAGGCTGATGCCGGAGACCCGGTTGGAACGGGAGAAGAAGCGGCCGTCCTGCGGCTCGATCGCGACCTCGGCGACTTCACCGAGCCGCACGAGGTACTCGGTCTGCGGCCCGCCGGTGCCGGGCGGCCGGCGCTGGGCGCGACCGATGACCAGCGCCTCGAAGTCGGCCGGTTTCTCCAGGCCGGCCTGGGTGCGCAGCGAGAACTCCCGCTGGCGCGACTCGATGCGGCCGGCCGGCAGTTCGACATTCTCGCGGCGGAGCGAGTCTTCGACGTCCTGCACGGTCAGGCCGCGCGCGGCGAGCGCATCGCGGTCGAGCCAGATGCGCATGGCCGGTACCTGCGCGCCGGTGAGCCGCACCGTCGCGACGCCGTCGATCACGGACAGCCGGTCGTTGATGTTGCGGATCGCGAAGTCGGTGAGGTCCATGAGCGAGAGCGTGTCGCTCTCGATGCCGACGTACATGGTCGCGTCCATGCCCTGGTCCTGCTTCTGAACCTCGGGCGCGTCGGCCTCCTCCGGCAGCTGCTGCAGGATGCGCGACACGCGCTCGCGCACGTCGTTCGCCGCGCCGTCGGGGTCGCGGTCGAGATCGAACTCCAGCGTGATGGTGGAGCGCTCGTCCTGGCTGTTCGAGGTGATCTTGGTGACGCCGGCGATGCCGGACACCTCGTCCTCGACGATCTTGGTGATGCGCCGCTCCATCACCTCGGCCGATGCGCCCCGGTAGGCCGTCGCGATGGAGACGATGGGCGGATCGATGGCCGGGAATTCGCGCACCGGCAGCCGCGACAGCGCCAGCACCCCGACGATGACTAGGATGAGGCTCAGCACGGCCGCGAAGACCGGGCGTCGCACGGAGAGATCGGCGATATACATGGTTCGAGCCCCCGTCAGCCGGGCGGACCGGCCTGCACCGTGGCGCCGTCGCGGACGCGTTGCGTACCTTCGGTGATGACGATGTCACCGGCCGTGACGCCGGAGACGGCTTCGGCGTAGCCCGGCGCCCGCCCGCCCAGCGTCACTTCGCGCTCGACGGCCTTGCCCTCGAGCACGAGGTAGACGAACTGCCGGCCCTCGCGCGGCACCAGCGCCTCCTCCGGAACGAGCAGCACGTTGTCGCGCTTCTTCTCGAGCACGGTGGACAGGAACATGCCGGGCTTCAGTGCGCCGTCGGCATTGGCGACCGTCGCGATCACGGTGATCGAGCGCGTCACCGGGTCGACGCGCGGGTCGATGGAACGCACCGTGCCGCGGAAACGGCGACCGGGCCAGACGGCGCCCTCGGCGTCTATCGCCATGCCCGCGGCAAGATCGGCGAGCCATGCCTCGGGGATGGCGAATTCGAGCTTCATGGTTGCCGTGTCGTCGAGCGTGGTGATCACCGTGTTCGGATCGACGAGGTCGCCGGGGCTCACCCTGCGCAGGCCCACCGTGCCGGCGAACGGCGCGCGCACGACCAGCGTGTCGAGCTTGGCCTGGGCGCCGCGCAGCTGGGCGCGGGCCACGGCCAGGTTCGCCTCGAGCTGGTCGAGATCGGCGGCCGACACGGCCATGGTCGCCGCCAGCGCCTTGCTGCGTTCGTACTGGCTCTCGGCCTGCTTGACCTGGGCCTCGGCAAGGCTGACTGCCGCGCTCTCCTGGCGGGTGTCGAGCTCGACCAGCACCTCGCCCTGGCGCACCCGCTGGCCTTCGGTGAAGCGGATCGCCGTGACGATGCTGGCGGCCCGGGCGGTGACGTCGATCGATTCGTTCGAGCGCGCCGTACCGAGCGCCGTGAAGCGGTCGGTGAAGGCCTGTGGCGTAACGGCGCGGGTAATGACGGTGACGGGCATGGCGGCGCCGGGCTTGCCCTGCCCGGCCCGCACCCAGGGCGGTGGCCCGCCGCCGCCCTGCCCCGCGCCCGGCGGCTTGCCGCCGCAGGCGGCAAGCCCGGCCAGGGCCAGCAAACCGATGGCCACGGCCTGCCCGCCGCGGGCGATAGGAGGGCCTGACCTGCGGATCCAGCTGAACAAGGTAGATTTCCCGGAATCTTCGCTGCAAATGCAGCTCACCACTTTAACAGACACCGCCGTGAGTTCGCCTGCGGCGGACTGCCGCCTCCATGATGCGGTCGGCGCCGTCCTGCGTTAACGTCCGCTGCCGGCGACCCGGAGGGCCCGATGATCGAACTCGCGAACCGACGCATCCTCGTGACCGGTGCCGGCACCGGCATCGGCCGGGCCGTGCTCGACGGGGCGCTCGCCGGCGGCGCCAGCTGCGCGGCGCTCGTACGCGACGCGACCGAGGCTGCGACCCTGCGCGGGATACTGCCGTCCGCGAACGTGATCGCGATCGATCTCGCCCGGACGGCCGATATCGCGGATGCCGCCGGGCGGGCCCTCGCGAGCCTCGGCAACGTGGACGGGCTGGTCTGCGCCGCCGGCGTGTTCGAACACCGCGCGGCGCTCGAGACCACGGACGAGGTCTGGCGCAGCGTGCTGGACGTGAACCTGACCGCAGCGTTCATCGTGGCAAGGAGCTGCGCGGAGCGCATGCGCGACAGCAGGCGCGGCTCGATGGTGATGATCTCGAGCCAGATCGGCGGCATCGGCCATCCGCGCGCCGCTGCTTACGCGGCGTCCAAGGCCGGCCTGAACGGGCTGGTCCGCTCGCTGGCACTCGAACTCGCACCGTATGGCGTGCGGGTAAATGCCGTGGCACCCGGCCCGACCGCGACACCGATGACGGCCGCGGCCCGCGCCGATCCGGCACGCGATGCGGCGCTGCTCGCCGGCATCCCGCTCGGGCGCTACGGCGAGCCCGCGGAAATCGCGAATGCCGTCCTGTACCTGCTCTCGGACCACTCGGCGTTCGTCACCGGCCAGGTACTGGCGGTGGATGGGGGCGTTACAGCGACATGAGAACCCGCGACTACGGATCGCGCGCCCGCATCGGCGTTGCCGTGCCGTTTTCCAATCCCACCGTCGAACCCGAACTGCGCGCGTTGCTGCCCGCGGACATCGGTGTCTACGCCACCCGCCTGGTGCACCCGGCCGACCGCGTCGAGGAACGGCTGCACCACTACATGCACCACATGCCTGATGCCATCGCGACCTTCGGCGTGATGCGGCTCGCGGCCTTCGGCTTCGGCTGCACCGGGTCGTCGTACCTCGCCACCGTCGCCACGGAAGATCGGCTCGCGTCCGAGGCCACGGCAGCAACGGGCATACCGGTCGTGACCGCGGCGCAGGCGATCCGCCGCGCGCTCACGCTGTTCGGTGCACGGCGCATCGCGCTCGTCTCGCCCTACCCCGTCAGCCTGGCCGAGGCGGGCTACCGCTACTGGGAGGCCGCGGGGTTCAGCGTGACCGCCCGGCTGCGCGTGGACCAGGATCTCGCCGACACGCACGACATCTATGAGCTCACGAGCGACGAAGCCCTCGCGGCGATTCGCACGGTGGATCGCAGCGGGGCCGACTGCCTGGTCGTGAGCGGCACGGGCATGCCGACGCTGCGTGCGCTGCGCGCGGTCGTGACCGAACTGCCGGTGCCCGTCATCTCCTCGAATCTCTGCCTGGCCTGGGCACTGCTCGCCGCGGCCGATCCCGACAATGCGCCGGAACGGCCGGCGCAGCTCCTCTAATGGAATAGACCCGATGCGCAGCTTCGCCGAGTTCTATCCCTACTACCTGGGCGAGCACGCCAACCGCACGAACCGGCGGCTGCACTTCATCGGCACCACCCTGGTCATCGCGGTGTCAGCGCTCGCCGTGGCGACCGGCCGCTGGCGGCTGCTCGCCCTGCTGCCGGTTCTGGGCTACGGATTCGCCTGGGTCGGGCATTTTTTCTTCGAACACAACCGGCCCGCCACCTTCACCCATCCGCTGTGGAGCCTGATCGGTGACTTCCGGATGTGGTGGGAAATGCTCACCGGAAAATTGCGCTAGCCCGATTGCCCGGCGGGTGGTATCGAACCTCCTGTCTTTGACCCGCTGCCGCTCATCGCCTGAGGCGAGGACCAGCGGTTTTCGTGAACTGCGGCACGCGGGGCTTGCCAGAATCCAACGTCGCCTGCGGCCCACAGTCGCGATCAAGTCCCTGAAGGGCACGGCGCAACGGCGCGCAGCGCAGCACGCGTTTTTACATTCGACCTCGTCCCGGCGCCCGCGGGAGCGCGTCGCGCCGGCTGCGCGCACCCGCATCACGTTGACCGCAGCGCCCTTCTCCTAAGGTGTGCGCCGATGAAGGCCATCCCCAGACGGAGACTCCAGGCCATGCGAGGCAAGACACAGCGCGGCTTCACGCTCGGCGAGCTGATGGCGAGCCTGACGGTCGCCGACGTCACGCTCGCGCTGGCGGTGCCCAGTTTCGAGCAGATCACGCGAAACAACCGCCAGGTCACGTCGGCGAACTAGCTGATCGCGGCCATGCACCTCGCGCGCAGCGAGGCCATCACCCGCAACATGCAGGTGGTGCTCTGCTCCAGCAACGACGGCTCGACCTGCTCCGGCGACTGCGGCGACGGCTGGGTTCTTTTTCCCGATCGCGATCGGGATCGCTCCCGCGATGCCCCCGCTGAAGTGGTGCTGGGCAATGGCCGGGCGGCAACGGACCTGGACATTGCCAGCGGCGAGTTCGCCGACTTCATCGTATTCCGACCGAACGGCCGCGCCATGGCCGCTGAGATCGACGACAACGCCGAAGACCTCACCTACGTGATCACGCAGGTCGGCGGCGGCGACACCAGCTGCATCTTCAACGCCGTACCGCAGAACGTGCAGGCGGACCGCGACACCGATTGCGGCACCATGGGCATTACCAGCACCGGCGACCGCACCCACTCGGGCGACGGCGCCACGGGCGGCTGCTGGTAGCCAGACCCAGACCGCGGGCAGTCCGAATTCGCTGGCGCAGGGGCAAGCAGTTTTTCATACTGCCGCCCTGAGATGCTCGACCTGCCCGGACAACCAGTACTCGACAAGCAGTCCCTGATCGGCGGCTGCCTGCGCCTGCCGCTCGCGGTCGATGCTGCGCGGCTCGCAGCGGAGATCGACGCGCTCGATCCGGATGTCTGGGGCAGCGGCGGCCGCGTCGGCGTGCAACGGCCGGCGGAGTCGCTGTTCCTGCGCGGCTACGCACCGGCCGAGGGCGAGAAGCCGATCGAGGATCGCCCGCCGCTCGCCGCCCTGCCCTACACGCGCGAGGTGCTCGCGCTGCCCGGCGCAGCACCGCAACGCTGCCTGCTCGCGCGCCTGCCTGCGCAGCGCATCGTCGCCCTGCACATCGACGAACTGGCGCCCTATTTCCACCAGACCATCCGCATCCATGTGCCGGTCCGCACGCACGAGAACGCGTGGATGGTGTCGGCCGGCCGCTGCTACCGGATGCAGGCGGGCGAAGTCTGGGCGCTCAACAACTGCGCCGAGCACGGGGTCTGGAACGCCGACGCGAGCCGCTCACGCACGCACCTCATCTGCGACTTCCTGCCGAGTCCCCGCCTGCTCGAACTCCTGGCGCGCGGTGAGCGCGACCTGGGCCGCTACGCTCCCGAGATCGAGCGGCAGGTGCGGCCGCAACGCGCCTGAATGATCGCCACCGACCGCTTCGTCTTCCTGCACCTGCACAAGTCCGGCGGCAGCTACGTCATCGACTGCCTGCAGCGCTTCCTCACCGGCGTGCGGGAGATCGGCTACCACCTGCCGGCCAGCCTGATCCCGCCGGCACTGGCCGGGAAACCCGTGCTGGGCCTCGTGCGCAACCCCTGGAGCTATTACGTCTCCTGGTACAGCTTCCAGCGCCAGCGGCCGCAGCCGAACCAGCTCTTCCAGGTGCTGAGCGACGGCGGCACGCTCGACTTCCGCGCGACGGTGAACAACATGCTGGATCTTGCCGAGGGCGGCGCGCTGCTCGACACGCTCGTCGCCCGCCTGCCCGCCAACTACGGCGGCCGCGGCCTGAACCTGCCGGGCCCGGTGCTCGCCACCATCCGCGGCAGCGGGCGCGGCTTCTACGGCTTCCTGTACGAGCATATGTACGGCGCCCTGCAGGCCAACTTGCATATCGACCGCATGGAAGCGCTGCCCGGTTCGCTGCTCGATCTGTTCGCCGCCGTCGGCCAGCCGGTCGACGAGCCCCTGCGCGCCCACCTCGCGAGCGCGCCGCCGCGCAATCCCTCCCAGCACGGGCAGTACACGAGCTACTACGACGAGGCGCTGCGCGAGCGCGTCGCGCGGATGGATGCCGCCGTGATCGCTCGACACGGCTACCGCTACGGCGACTGATCAGGCGAGCGCCCGGAGGCGCCGGCGCGTCGGCTCCAGCGCCGGCAGCAGCGGTGCGAGCGCGGCCTCGTGGCGGCGCCACTTGTCCGGCGCAGGGGGCGACTGCGTGTAGCGCGACAGCGGCAAGGGCAGCGCGAGTCGCGCGGCCAGGGCAGCATCGTCAGGCAGGCCAAGGAACGCCACGAGGCGCGCGACGGTCGCCGCCGGGTCGCGCACGAGATCGTGATAGGCGACGGCGGTCCAGTCCGAAGCCGGCAACTCCGCGAGATCGTCGCAGACGATGCGGTTGGTGCTGTCCCATTGCCAGGCGGCGATCGCTTCGGGTGACTGGCCGCGCTGCAACTGCCACTGCGGCGGCAGGAGCAGCGACCAGGGCCCGTCCCAGCCCGGCAGTTCCGGGTAGGTGACCCAGCCGCCATCGCGCCAGGCCTCAATGATGCTCGCGATGTTTTCCGCAGGTTCGCGCCAGAGGAACAGGAAGCGGGCGCGCGGAAAGACGCGACGGAAGAACGGGATGCGCAGCGCGTTCTTCGGCGTCTTCTCGAGCACGAGCAGCGGCTGGCGGCTGCCGAGCGGCTGGCCCAGCGCATCGACCAGGCGCTCCGCGAGGCGCGTGCGGATCGCGGCGGCGATCTGCGGCGTGACCGCGGCCGCGCTCAGGCGGTTGGAGTCGATCCCCGGCGCACCGGGTCGCAACTCCGGCAGGCTCTCGACCAGCCAGTGGGCTTCACCGCCGGGCGTGGCCACGCCGCCGTGGGCTGCGAGCGTCTCGAAGAGCAGCGTGCTGCCCGAGCGCGGTGCCGCGACGATGAAGACCGGCGAGTCGAGCGGATCGCGTGTTGCCGGCTGCGACACCAGATGGCGCAGCACCCGCCCCTCCAGGACGCGGTGAGCCTCGACCCGGTTGGTGCGCATCACGAGCCCCGCAGCCAGCTCGCGCGAGCGGCTGCGCAGGGCGTCGATGATCCGCTCGTAGGCTGCGCCTGCCGATGCAGCCACGCCATGCAGGGCAACGAGCTGGCGCCAGTCCTGACAGAACTCCTCCAGCAGCTGGCGGTAGCGCGCGATGGCCTGTTCACCGCCTGCGCCTTCGTCGACAGCGATCAGTTCACGCGCGAGATCGCCGAGCAGCCACTCCGCCTCGGCCGGCGCCATGACCGGCGGCGGCACGTTGTCTTCGGTCAGCGGACGCGCCTCGCGCGCGGGATCCCAGCGGTGCTCGCGCCAGGCGGAAGCCGGCAGGCCGGACTGCGCGACGAAACGCCAGAACGCCGAGCTGCCGGAAGTATCCGCGACCAGGTGGATGCGCTCTTCCGCCCCGCCATTCTCGACATGGTGCGGGCGCCAGTTGTCGAAGACCCAGGCTTCGCCCGCCGCCATGTGCACTGTCTCGGCGCCGCAATGGAATTTTACCGCCGGGTTAGTCACGACCGGGATGTGGATGCGGGCCCGCGTGAACCAGTGGTAATTGATGTCGGCATGCAGGGGCACGGTCGCGCCCGCCGCGAGCCGCATCAGCCGCGAGCGGCTCCAGACCACGCCGAAGCTTTCCAGCACCTGGCGGATATAGGGCGAGGCCACCAGGTGCGGCGTGGCACTCATGCGCCCGGTGACGCCGTCGTTCTCGCCACCATCGACGCTGATCAGCCGCAGCGAGCTGTTGCCGGCGATCCCGTTCGGGTGCGCGGCCCAGGCGTCGGCCGGCAACGCGCCGACCTCGGCGCGCAGGCGCCCGACGTCGAAGCGCACGGGCAGCTGGTAGAACGGGCGCGGCAGTCGCATGGCTCAGGCCTGCTCCATCTCGACGCGGAAATCGCCGATCGCGACGATCAGCTCGGCGACGGCGAGGCGCTCCGCCTCCGTGAGATACGGGTTCCACAAGTCGAAAATGAGGACGACGCGCACGCGCTCGCTGCGGTTCCAGGCCTCGTGCTCGTAGGTGTCGTCGAACACGACGACGCGGCCTTCCTGCCAGACGTGCTCCTCGCCACCGACCCGCAGCGCACAGTCGGCCGGCACCACCAGCGGCAGGTGCCCGACCACCCGGGTATTAGTGACGCCCCGGTGCGGCAGCAGATGGGTGCCGGGCGTGAACACCGAGAACAGCACCTCCGGCCCGTGACGGGCCACCCGCGACAGTGGCAGCGCATCCAGCGCCGCCGCGCTGACCGGACTCGCGGCGCAGTTGTCGGCCCGCCGCTCGCCATGACGATACAGATAGTGGCCGGTCCAGGTCGGCGCGCCACGATAACCGCGCAGGTTCTCGGTCTCGAGCTCGTCGGAGCCGAACACCCGCTCGCCAGAACCGCTGGTCCCCAGCAGCACCGCCAGTTCGCGGCGGATGGCGTCCGTTTGCGCCTCGAGCGCCTCCATCCAGGGGAAAAGTTCGCGCCCGAAATACGGCACCGCCGGCACGTCCGGCATGTAGAGGAAGCTCGGGCGCTGGCGCGGATCCGGGTATTCGATGGCCTCGTCCTGCAGGTACATCCGTAGCATGCGCGCGACCCGCCGCAGCTCGTCGGCGCCAAAGCGTTTCGCCAGCGGCTCGAGCAGCCTTGCGTACAGGGCGCGACTGCCCTCGCGCACGACCTGCGCTGCGCGCGCGACCAGCGGGCGCAACGCCGGCGGCGTGGTCGCCAGGTCGAGCCACTTGCCGGCACGCTGCGTGTCCTGCAGCACGCGCGCGTACTGCACCAGCGCCGCGTGATGCTCGCCCTGCGATTCCAGCAGCGCGCCGAGATGCAGCCGCGCCGCGGGCAGGTCGCTCCGCAGGCGTATCGCCCGCCGGTACGACTCCTGCGCCGTCCCGGCATCGCCGAGCTGCTCGGCGGCGCGGCCCAGATGGTGGTGACTTTGGCCGTGGTCCGGATGCGCATGCACGGCCCGCTCCAGCAGTTCCCGCGCGTGGTGCGGTTGGCCCATGCGCATGGCAGCCAATGCCACGATGTTCAGGGCCTGGACGTCGAACGGGTCCTCGGTCAGCACGCGGCGATAGGCCTGCTCGGCCTCCTCGATGCGCCCGGAGCGCAGCAGCCACTGCGCTTCCTCCGATGCCTTCACCACGGTCTGTTTCCACCCGATAATCAGCGGCTTACTATATCAGCGTGGATCTGCGGCACTACATCCGGACCTACGATGCCGATCTCGAGCCAGCGCTCTGCCAGCGGATGATCGAGTCGTTCCAGGGCCTCGGTCGTTTCCATCAGCCGAACGGCCGCGTCGCCCGCGCCGGCCTGGAGGACTCGGCCTGGACGGAGGTGAACGTCACGCGATTCTCGGATGCGGCGCTACAGGGCTACTTTCGCCAGCGCGTCGACCGGGCGCTTGCCCGCTACAACGCCGACACCGGCGTGGGCCCGGTCCCGATCCCGAATTCGCCGCGCATCGCGGACCTGATCCTGAAGCGCTACCGCGCCGGTGCCGATGAGCGCTTCCAGCCGCATTTCGATGCCGTGCTGGAACACGCCGACCGTTACCTGGTGTTCCTCTGGTACCTGAACGATGTGCAGGACGGCGGCGAGACCGAGTTCGTGCAACTCGACACGAAGGTGGGCGCGCGCACCGGGCGACTCCTCATGTTCCCGCCCTACTGGATGTACCAGCACGCGGGTCTCGCGCCGCGCTCGGGCGACAAGTACATCCTCTCGACCTACCTGCTGTTCTGACTCAGGCGTCGTAGCCCCAACGCCCGAGCTGGGATCCCAGCGCGGGCAGCGCCTCGGCGAACGCCGCCTCGTAGCGGCGCCAGCGGCCCACTGAACGGCCGTGCACGGGCTCGATGACCTGGCTGTAGCTCGGCGTGCTGATGTAGCCGCGCTCGCGCGCATGCCGCGCCGGCTCGAGCAGGGCGTCGTGCCACGGCACCTCCAGGAAGTCCGCGATGGCCCGCGCACCGCCCTCGAAGGCCGCGACGAGGGCCTCGTAGCGCACTTCGAGCACCGCGGGCTCGAGGATGGCCGCCTGCTCGAACCAGAAGTCGAAGGCGCGCGCGTAGCTGCGGGCGAGCGTCGGCAAGTCGCGGCAGATCAGCGCGAATTCCGGCGCGCGGAAATGCTGCTGGTAGCAGCTCAGCACCACGTCGCAGGGATGGCGCACGGCGAGCAGTATCCTCGCATTCGGAAAGAGTCGCTGGATGGCCGGCAGCCGCAGCAGGTTGAGCGGATTCTTGTCGATGAGGCGCTGGCCCGGCGCAAGCGTCACCTTGCGCCGGGTGAGTTCCCAGTATCGTTCCCGCACCAGCGCGAGCTGCTCGCGCGACAGCGCTGCGAGACCCGAGGGATAGCGGACAGCGAAGTCCCCGATACGATCGATCGCCTGCTGCAGGTACGGCTGCTCGTCCATGGTGACGAGGCCGGGGTGCGCATCGAGCATCTGCTCGAGCAGCGTCGTGCCGGAGCGCGGAAACGCCACGATGAAGATCGGGCTGTCGGCGGCGGCCGGCGCATCGGTCTCGTCCCAGGCGGCGACGTCGCGCGGATCGCAGCCGTGGCGCGTGATGGCGAGCGGCGGCTCGCGCTGCTCGGCCACGCCCGGGTTGGTGCGCCGGACGTGCAGCATCTGCGCGGCATGCGCCTCGCGCAGCGCGGCCAGCGCCTCGTCATACCGGCCGGCCGCATCCAGGGCCTTGGCGAGCGGGAACAGATGCAGATGGCGACGATGCGGCTCGCGACAACCCGCCGCGAGCCGCGCGAATGACGCCACTGCCTCCGGCAGGCGGCCGTTGCGCTGTGCGAGCTGGGCCTCCAGCAATTCCAGATCTTCGCCGAGCGCAGCAGCCTCCGGGATCGACCTGAGTCGCGCCAGAGCCGCTTCGGCCCCGGCGACGTCATTGCTGCGCTCGTGGAACTGGGCGATGCGCAGCAATGCCTGGGCACCGGGTTGCGGATCGGCCTCGGCCCTGGCGAGGGCAGCCCGGGCAGCCGCCTGTTCGCCGAGCGTCAGGTACAGGAGCGCGATCGACGCGCAGTGACCGGCATCGAGGCCCTCCAGCAGTTCCCAGCCATGGAGCGCCCGCACCGCCTCCTCCACCCTCATGGAGTCGTGGCAGCACTGCGCGTATTCGATGCGGACCGGGGCGTCGCGGGGCGCCGCCGCACTGGCGTCAGCCAGCACCTGCCGCGCTGAATCGTAGTCGCCCCGATCGATATGCAGCAGGCCGACGTTGTAGAAAAAGCTGCCCGAGCGCTCGCCCAGTGCCGCGGCGCGGGCATAGTCCGCCAGCGCCTCGTCGTACTGCCCGAGCTGGCGGCGGAAGGTGCCGAGGTTGATCCACCAGGCCGCCACATCGGGCTGCAGCCGCACCAGTTCTTCGAACGCCGCCACCGCCTCGCGTGGCCGTCCCTGCGCCGACAGCGCCAGCCCCAGCGTGGCACGGGCATCCAGGCGATCCGGCGACCGTGCCAGCATCGCGCGGCTCAGCCGCTCCGCCCCGGCCGCATCCCCCCGCTGCAGCTGCAGCAGCGCCTGGCGCGCGTCTTCCTGGTTTTCAGACCGGCTGTCAGCCATTTCCGGATCAGTGCAGGGGCCGCAAAAGAAAAGGCCGCGCGACTTGCGTCGCGCGGCCCTTACTTTATCGAAGCGATCCCGGGATCAGAACTGCTTGACGACGGAACCGAAGAAGTAGCGACCGACGGTGTCGTAGGTCGAAACGTCCGTGTTCGCGTTCAGCACGTTGTTCTGGAAGAGGATCGGCGGCTGGTTGTCACCCAGGTTGTTGACGCCGACCTGGATCTTGGTGTCCCAGGACTCGATCGTGTACCCGGCCGTCATGTCGATGTACGTCTGGGACGCGATGTTGAGATCCGGCTGGATGCCCGGGGCGCCATCAGGGTCGGACACCTTCACGCCATCGTTGTAGCGCGTGATGACCTGTGCCTCGAAGTCGGCGTACTCCCAGCCCACGAGGAACTGACCGCGCCATTCAGCGATGTTGCCGTACTGGCGATCGTAGTAGCCAGCCACCTCGGTCAACGCACCCGTTGCAGCAACGCGGCTCTCGTACTTGTCGTTGTACGTCGCCTCGAGACCGAACCGCAGGGTGCCGATCGGCAGATCCTCGAGCCGGTAGGCCGCGCTGAAATCAATACCGCTCAGGTCGCGGGTGTTGAAGTTCACCGTCGGCAGGACGATCTGGAAGATCGTGCCATCGGAGAAGCGGTTGATCAGCCCGCAGAAGAACTCATTGCCCGTGGCCACGCACTGGTCGGCGACATAGGTGGGATCGGGTTGGGTGATGTCGTTATCCAGCGAGTAATCCCAGTAGTCGACAGCCAGCGACAGCCCGTCGATGAAGCTCGGCTCCCACACCAGACCGATGGTGAAGGCTTCGCCTTCTTCCGGCTGCAGGTTGCCTCCGGCGAAGGCGCTACCCACGAGCAGGGCATCGACCTGCGAGTTCGGCTGGTCGAAAGTGCCGTCCGGGTCGACATTCTCGCAAGCAAGCTCGAAGAATGTGCTCGGGTCGTCCAGGTCAGCCTGCTCGAGACCGACGCAGGGATCCGTGAAGGTCTCGGCGCTGGCCGACGGGGCCTGGAACTTGTCGATCAGGGTCGGGGCCCGGAAGATTTCCGAGAACGTGGCGCGCGCCAGCAGTTCATCGGTGATCTTCCAGTCGATCTTGAACGAGAAGTTCGTGGTGTCGAAGCTCTCGTCGTCCGAGTACCCGTAGTCGGAGTAACGGACACCGGCCGTGAGGTTCAGCGACTGGATTCCCGGCATGTCCTTCGCGATGGGGAACAGGGCTTCCAGGTAAGCCTCCTTCACGTCCACCGTACCGAACTGGTCGCCGCTGCAGGTCTCACCCTGGAGCAGGCAGTCCTTGAACTCCGGTGGCGAGGCCTGGGTCAGGAAGTCAGTGTCGAAGTCGTGGGTTGAATCGCGGTACTCCGCGCCGATGGCCACCGACACCTTGCCGGCCGGCAGCTCGAACACATCGCCCGTGACACCCGCATTCACCGACTTGGTGCTGTACTTGTAGCTCTGGTTGTAGGAGGCCGAGATCGTGTTCAGCGCCGCCAGCTGCGTGGGATCGGTGAGGTTGAAGATGTTCACCGGGATGCAGCCGGAGATGACCGTGCTCGGCCCACCCCCGCCACCGTCGACGCCGCAGACGGGGTTGCCCCCGTCGTCGATGTAGGACGGTCCCAGGGCGTTGATCAGCGCGTTCTTGAAGAGATAGCCGCTGGTGTTGATGTTCTGGTCGATGCGGGCATAGCCGGCATTGACGTCGAAGTCCCAGCCGGTGTCGAACAACGCGCCGCGAATACCGCCGGTGATCTGGCCCTGCCAGCTCTCGACTTCGTTGCGGCGATTGCCGAGCGCCACCATGCGGAACGTGGCGTTCGAGTTCAGCGGGTCGGTGACACCGCCGAGGTCGATGCCGAACGGGTTGTAAAGGCTGTCGGCCGAGATCACGACGTTGTCCGAACGGGAGTCGAACGGCAGCGGTGCGATCTGGAAGCCTGATTTGGTGCGGTTGTACAGGAACTCCGTGTAGGCCTCGACGTCGTCCGACAGGTTCCAGCTCGCGAGCGTGAAGACGCTGGCGCGCTCCTGCGGCGTCATGATGAGGTTGAACGGCTGGTAGTTGAACGAGTCGTTGACCGGACCCGAACCGACATAGCAGCGGAAGTCATCCAGGCTGTCGCCCGTGGTCCCGGCGATCCGGGTCACGCTGTTGCAGCCGTAAAGCGCGTTGAGACCGGCGGCGATGGCTGCAGCGGAATCGAGAAAGATGCGGCCGGTCGGCACGCGGCTCGAGCCGCCAGCGAACACCGAGCCGTAGAAATACAGCGCGTTGCGCGAGAACTCGCGGTCGCCCGCGGAAATCGCGTCCTGCTGGTTGTAGTTCAGGCCCATCAACAGGCTGCCGCGCTCGTTGTCGGTGCCCCAGCTGAGCGAGACTTCCCTGCGGTCGCCGTCGCTTTCGCTGGAGGAACCGGCACCGATGCTGACGGTTGCGCCGTCCGCCTTCTTGCGGGTGATGAAGTTGACGACGCCACCGATAGCGTCGGATCCGTAGATCGCGCCGGCGCCCTGCTTCAGGACCTCGACGCGCTCGATCATGTTGACCGGGATGGAGTTGATGTCGACTGCGCTGGACCCGTTGCCGAGGGCGCCGTAGCGGCGGCCGTTCAGCAGCACCAGCGTGCGCTCGGCGCCGAGGCCGCGCAGTTCGACGTTGCTCGCGCCGTCGCCGCCGCCGTTGTTCACGGCTGGGTTGGTGGCTCCGCCGCCGATGGCCGGCAGCTTCTGGATCAGTTCACCGATAGTGGTCACGCCGGTCTCGGCGATCTGCTCCGCGTCGATGATCTGGATGGGTACCGCCGTCTCGGCGTCGACGCGGCGGATGCGGGAACCCGTCACCACGATCTCGTCGATATTGCTCGCCGTGGTCTGCTGCTCCTGCGCGACCGCGGCCTGCTGTCCGCCGGCGACGGCTGCGCCGGTGAACATGGCGTACTTCGCTGCCTTGTGGGCAACGGACGCCGTTGAATCCATATCCAGTTTCTTCGTCATTGGATTGCCACCCCTGAGATATGCGTGTTGTGAAGACTAGCGCCAACGCTGCGCTAACCTGGAAACGCTGTACCACCCCAACCCGACCGTTTCCGTTGGGGGCGATCATAGCCACAAAACTGACAAACGGAAATGCAATGACGGAAAATAAAGCCTCATGAAGGCCAGTTGCTTGTTGCTAGTGCGCAACAACGGACTTGATATGTTCCAGCGAGAGGCCGAGCCCGTACCAGGTGGCGAGCAACGCGACGGCGAGCAGCGGCAGGAACACGCGCAGGGTGAGATGCGACTCGATCCACCCGGCGATACGCTTCATGGAGCCGGCGCCACGCGAGCAGCAATCCAGTCGTCGACCACGAGTTCCAGCACGGCGAGCGGCATCTCGCCGTTCCTGAGCACCACGTCATGGAACTCGCGCAGGTCGAACTCCTCGCCCAGCGTGGCTTGCGCCCGCTCGCGCAACTCGAGGAACTTGATCATCCCCACCTTGTAAGCGAGCGCCTGCCCCGGCCACACCAGGTAGCGCTCGATCTCCGTCTCGACCACGGAAGGCGGCCAGCCGGTCTCGGCGATCATGTAGTCGATGGCCCGTTCGCGGGTCCAGCGCTTCTCGTGCAGGCCGGTGTCGACCACCAGCCGCGCCGCGCGCAGCATCTCGTCGCGCAGCCGCCCGAGATTGTCCAGCGGGTTTCTCTGGTAGCCGAGCTCCCAGGCCAGACGCTCGGCGTACAGGGCCCAGCCTTCGGCGTAGGCCGTGAAGCTGAGCACGTTGCGGAACAGCGGCAGGCCGGTCAGCTCGGCCGCGATAGCGGACTGCAGGTGATGGCCCGGATTCGCCTCGTGGTAGGCCAGCGTGCGCATCGAGAAGCGCGGCGTCTCGCGCGTGTCGCGCAGGTTGACGTAGAAGACCCCCGGCCGCGAGCCATCGAGGGCCGGTGGCCGATACGAGGCACTGGCCTCGCCGTTCTCGCTGAACGCGGGCACCCGCTGGAGCACGACCTTCGCCTGCGGCAGCGTCGCGAAGGCCTCGCCGAGGTTCAGCGTGATCTCGTCGATGATCGCCTTATAGTCGCGCAGGATCGCCGCGCGGCCGCTGTCGTCCGCCGGATATTGCTGTGCAGGCGACGACGTCAGGGCGGCGAGCTGCTCCGCGCGCGTGCCCGTGGTGTAGCCGGCGGCCGTGAGGAGGGCGTCCATCGCGGTGCCGATGCGCGCGACCTCGGCCAGGCCGAGCCGGTGGATCTCGTCGGCCGTCATCGTGGTCGTCGTGTGGCGCTCGATCGCGTACTGGTAGTAGGCGGCGCCGTCGGGCAGCGCCCACACGCCGTCGTTGCGCGTCACCCGCCCGGCAAGGGAGCGGGCGTAGTCGAGTATGCGTCGATAAGCCGGCACGACGGCGGTCGCGATGATGCGCTGCGCATCGGCCCGCAACTCACGTCGCTGGCTCTCGTCCGACAGTCCGGAAATCTTCTCGGTGAAGTCCTCGAGCAGCAGGTCGCCGGCCAGGAACTCCTCGATCTGCGCCACGCTCTTGTCGACCGCGAACTTCGGCGGGCGGATGCCGCGCGCCTCGCGCTGGCGCAGGCCCTCGATGAACTGGTCGGCGAATGCCGGGATGGCGGCGAGCCGCGCGAGGTAGTGCCCGGCATCCGTCGTGTCGCGGATGTCGTGCACCTGCATGATGAACGTCGGCAGCTCGGTATGATCGCCTTGCATCTGCTCGAGCTGGTAATCGTGGTACAGCCAGCGCCCGCCTGCGGCTTGCTGCCGCCAGTGGTAGCGGGCGATTTCGTAGTTCACCCGCGCCTGCCCGCCGGCGCGGGTTATTGCACCCCGGGCGTCGTAGCTCTCCAGCGTTTCGAGCGATTGCGCAGCGCGCGCAGCCGCCTGTTCGTCGTGGGCGATGGAGCGGTCGGTGAGGCGCGCGTTGTGGCCACGGATGCCCCAGGGCTCGAGGATACGCAGGTGTGTCAGGTACTCGGGTTGGTCCAGCCACTGCTGCAGGAACGCGCGCGCGTAGAACCAGTCGATCGACAGCGGCTTCCCGTACCAGGTGTGCAGCGCGAGCGCGACTGCTGCGCCGATGAGCGCGAGCAGTGTGAAACCGGCGATTCGTGCAATGGACCGCACGAACCCATTCTAAGAGGAAAACGGGCTTCGCGACCGGTGACGCCAGTCACCGCTCAAGCCGGAATCGGGGATGGGCTCAGTCGGCGCGATCGAGCAGCTTCGTCTCGAGCGGCGGCACGCTGCGCAGGTAATCCCAGATCGCGCCGAGGTCCGCGTCGCTGATGCCGGAGAACTCCACCCAGTTCATCTCGGAGTTGCGTTCCTCCACCACCGGGAAGGGCTCGGTGTGCAGGCGGAAGCGCCCGATGAACATCTCCCGCGTCCAGCCGCCGAGGCCGGTCGGGTGCGGCGTCAGGTTCTTCGAGTAGTGCATCTCCTTGCCCATGAAGAACGGCACGCCACCCGACAACAGCCGCCCCGGCAGCGGCTCAAGCCGGCCGCGCACCCGCGCGGTATGGCAGAACTCGCAGCGGGCGATCTTCGTCAGGTACTTGCCATAGGCAACGGTGTCTTCGGGCGGGACGGGCGGAACCGGACCGTCGAGCGGCCGCGGGTAGAAGCGGAAGATCACGTTCAGCGGGAAGTCGAGCTCGCGCGCGGGCCGGAAGGATTTCACGGGCGGTTGCGCGCGCAGGTAGGCGATCACGGCGGCGACGTCTTCATCCGACATGCCGGTGTACATGAACCACGGCATGATCGGGAACAGCGCTTCGCCATCGCGGCTCACGCCCTCGCGGATCGCGCGCGCGACTTCGCCGTCGGTCCAGCCGCCGATGCCGGTCTCGACATCAGGCGTGATGTTGCGGATGCAGAGCTTGCCGGGGAAACCGCCCATGCCGAAGTTGATGCCGACGGGCTTGGTGTCCTTGTCCATGCACGGGCGGCCGGCTCCGAGCGGTGGTATGGCCGGCCCGCTGTACTTCGTCCAGTCGCGCTCGGAGTGACAGTCGAAGCAGAGCAGCACCTCGTTGACGAGGTACTCGCCGCGCGCGATCACCTCGGGCGTGGAAAGAACCTGCAGATCCGCCGCCGGGCGTACGCGGGGGAAAAGTCCCCAGATCACGGCAACGCCCGCGATCGCCACGACCAGAACGAAAGTCCCGAGTGCCTTGAGTATCCGCATCATCGGGCGATCTTACCGCAGGCCTGCGGTAAGATCGGCCCGTGCAGCCCGGCTACATCGACGAATTCACCCGGTCCGTCCGGCTCGGCGTCGCCACCACGGCGCTCCTCGTCGTCGACATGCAGAACGCCAGCGGCAGCCGCCGGCACGGCCTTGGCAAGATGCTCGCAGCCCAGGGCCGCCTCGCCGATGCGGAATACCGCTTCGCCCGCATCGAGCAGCTGATCGTGCCGAACATTGCGCGCCTCGCCCGCGTCTTCCGCGACCGCCACGCGCGCGTGATCTACGTGACCTACGGCTCGAACCAGCCGGACCATGCCGACGCGCCCGTGCACCTGAAGTCCTGGCTCGTCGCGACGAACAACTGCGCCGGCACCGAGGAACACGAGATCGTGCCCGCGCTGCGGCCCGAGCCCGGCGAACTCGTCCTCAATAAGACGACGATGGGCGCCTTCGGCTCCACCGGCATCGACGCGCACCTGAAGAGCATGGGCATCGACACGCTGGTCGTGACCGGCGTCTCGACCAACAACTGCGTCGCCATGACCGCGATGGAAGCCGCCGACCGCCAGTACGGCGTCGCGCTCGTCAGCGACGCCACCGGCACCTGCAGCGACGAGATGCAGCTCGCCTACGAGAAGACCTTCCGCCGGCTGTGGGGGCGGGTGGTGACGACGGACGAGGTGATCAGCGAGCTGCGCTGAACGCGGCAAGCCCTGCCGCAGCCACTTCAGCGGGCTTCAGCCGTAGTCGCCGCTGCGAGCCAGCGCTCCTCGGCTGCGGCGAGCTCGCGCTGCAGGGACTTCTGTTCCTTCTGCAGCCGGATGAGTTCGGCGCGGCGCGCGGCGTAGCCGTCGATGCTGTAGAGCCGCTCGTGCAGCCGCGCGAGCGCCCCACCACGCCCACGCGCCAGCCCGCGTAGGCCGCGAAACCGACGCCGGTGAGCAACGTGCGCGGGCCACGCGACAGCGTGACATCGGAGAAACTGAGCATGGGCGCGCAGTGTAGCGGCTGTTCACGCGCGCCGGGGTGGTCGCAATTTGCGACCACCTTCGCCGCGTGACCACGCATGACGCGCGGGTGTCAGCCCGGCATCCTGTCCAGCACTGCGCGGACACGCCACGGCGTCATCGGGATCTCCTCCACCATGCCGACGCCGAGCGCATTGGCCACCGCGCTCGCGATGGCAGCCATGGTGACCACGATCGGGCCCTCGCCCACTTCCTTGGCGCCGAAGGGGCCGTAGGGATCGATCGTCTCGACGAGGATGTACTCGACGGCGGGCAGCTCCCAGGTGCGCGGCAGCTTGTACTCGAGCCGCGAGGGATTCAGCACCTGGCCGTCGTCGGTCTTGCACTCCTCGTAGAGCACCTGGCTCATGCCCGAGAAAACCTGGCCATCGAGCTGGCCTTCGACGCCGAGCGGATTGAGCGCCCGACCGATGTCGTGCGCGGCAGTGACCTTCAGGACTTTCACCGCGCCGGTCGCCGGGTCCACCTCGACTTCCGCCACCTGCGCGCCGAACGAACAGGCCAGCGGCCCGAACGCCCTGGGCGAGTTGAAGAAACCGCGGCCCATCACGTAGCGGCCCTCGGGGCTGTTGAAGGTCTTGCCGACCAGCTGGGCAAAGGACAACGCCTTCTGCGGCGACGAAGCCGGAAAGACCCGGCGCGCGCCGAATCGCAATTCGGACTCCGGCACGCCGAACAGCTGCGCAGCCACCGCGGCAAGCTGTTTTCTGGCGTCCTCGGCCGCGTTCTTGACGGCGTTGCCGGTCATGAACGTTCCGCGCTGCGAAAAGGCGCCCCAGTCGAAGGGCACGACGTCGGAGTCGCCGGCGACGATGCGCACGTCGGCGGGCTCGATGCCAAGCACCTCGGCGGCGATCATGCTCATCACCGTGTGCGAACCCTGGCCCATGTCCGGGATGCCGGTGAAGAGCGTGACGAGGCCATCGCCATCCACCTTCACCATTGCCGCGGAAGTGTCGTTCGCGGCGCCCTTCGAACCGGAGGCCTGAGCGCCGATCCCGATGCCGATGCCACGGTACCTCGGCAGTTTTCCGTATTTCTGCTTCCAGCCGGAGCGCTCGACGACCGCGCGGATGCATTCCTTCAGCCCGCAGCTGGCGAAGTGCGTGCCATCGAGTCCAGTGTCGCCGGGATCCATCGCGTTGAGGAGATGGAATTCGGCGGGGTCCATGCCGATCGCTTCGGCAACGCGCGTCATGTGCTGCATCCAGCCGGCGGAGATGCGCCCGAAGATGCCGCCGTGGTGCGAGCCCTTCGGCACGGAATTCGTGAGGATGAAGCGGCCCCGATAACGCGAGCCTTTCGCGTGATAGAGCCAGTTCATCACCGCCGCCGGGAGCCAGAGAATCATCACCCACTCGGCATGCCCGCCCGAGTCAAAGGTGATGTCCATCTCGATAGCCTTGATGCGGCCATCGCGCGTGACGCCGGTACGGAAGCGGTACTGCGTTTCGCCGGAGCCACGGAACATGATGAATTCTTCGTCGCCCGCCGCGCGGATCTTCACCGGCCGGCCGGTGCGACGCGACAGCAGCGCCGCGATGAAATGATGCGGTTTGGGCCGACCGCGGCCGGTGAATGCACCGCCGATGTTGTTGTAGACGATGCGCACCTGGCTTTCGGTGAGCCCGAGCCCTTTTGCGAGATTCTGCTGGTACATGGGCGCGGACTGCGTCGGCGTCCAGACGGTCAGCTTTTCCGGCTTCGACCAGTCGGCCAGCGCCACGTGGAACTCGGTCAGGGTGTTGTGCTGCATCGGGGTACGGAACTGGTCTTCGACGACAAGATCGCTCTCGGCGAAGCCGAGGTCCGGGTCGCCGTAGTCCTTCTCATGCGTCGGCCCGACGTTCCCCGGTGCCCAGTCATGGATCCGCGGCGCCCCGTTTCGCAGCGCCTCGCGCAGCGTGGTGGCGGCTGGCAATGGCTCCCAGGTCACGTCGATCAGATGCAGCGCCTCTTCGGCGGTAATCGCGTCCACCGCCGCCACGGCCGCCACTTCCTCGCCGATGTAGTTCGCGGTGTCCCGCGCGAACAACGGCTGGCGTTCGCTGAAGAGCACGTCGGGAAAGTCGCGGCTGGAAATGACGGCTTTTACCCCGGGCAGTGCCAGGGCACGGCTCGCGTCGATCGACACGATCCGCGCGCGCGGGTGCGGCGAGCGCAGTATCCGCCCATGCAGCATGCCGGGCAGGACGATGTCGTCGGTGTAGACCGCGCGGCCAGAGACCTTCTCGAAGCCGTCGAGGCGCGGCTGGCGCCGGCCGATGACGGTGAACTCCCCGGGCTTCGCGCTCATGGCTTCGCAGCGGGGTCCGCGGCGAACGCGTGCGCCTCGCGGATCGCCTCCTTCACCTTGATGTGGCCGGTGCAGCGGCAGATGACACCGGCCATCCCGTCGTTGATCTGCTCGTCGGTCGGTCGCGGATGACGATTGAGCACAGCCTTCGCCGACATGATCACGCCGGGCGTGCAGAAGCCGCACTGCACGGCGTGGTAGTGGACGAAGGACTTCTGGATCGCATCGAGATCGCCCAGGCGCTCCAGCCCCTCGATGGTCGTGATCGACTGCCCGTCCCACTCTAGCGCCGGGGTCAGGCAGGAGAGGATCGCCTCGCCGCGGGCGTTGTTGATCGTGCAGACGCCGCAGGAGCCGGTCGTGCAGCCTTCCTTCGTTCCCATGAGGCCGACCTGGTCGCGGATCACGTCGAGCAGCGTCTGCTGCGGCGAGACCAGCAACTCGAGCGCATCGCCATTGACCGTGAGGCGCAGCAGCGGCTTCGGGCTCATGGCATGTCCCTCAAGGCCGTCAGCGCCCGGCGCACCAGCTCCCGCGCCAGGTCACGCTTGTAGGCCGCCGGCGTATAGAGGTTGCTGACCACGCCGAGGTCTTCGCGGGCGGCTTCCGCGGCTTCTTCTATATGCGTGTCGGCGAGCCCGCGCTGCGTAGCGATGACTGCGGCACGCCTCAGCACGACCGGCGCCGGCCCGAGCGAGCCGAGCACGAGGCGTGTCCGGCCGTCGGCCGCGCGGCGCGCGGCGATCGTGCCGTAGGCGAAGTCGATGCCGAGCCTGGCCGTGTCCTTGATGAACACGAGCCGGTCGGGCGTCGGCGGCACGATCACTTCGGTGAGCACCTCGTCAGTTCGGCGCACGGTGTGCGTGACGCCGTCGGCCCGGTAGTAATCCGCCAGCCGCAGCGTGCGGCGACCGCCGGCGCTCGCGAGGGTGATCGTGGCATCGAGCGCGATCAGCGCGGGTGGTGTATCCGCGTTGTTAATGGCAACGCAGGTCTTGACGGAGGCGACGACATGGCAGGCGTCCACCCCCGTCTTCAGGCAACCGCCTTTCGCGGCGCGCCACTCCTGCGTCTGGTTGGCGTACCAGCAGCGCGTGTCGAGATTCAGGTTGCCACCGAGCGTGGCCATGTTGCGGACATGGCTCGACGCGACCGCCTTGAACGCTGCCGCCAGAGCGGGATGCCGCGAGTTGACCGCTTGGTGAGCAGCCAGGTCGGCGAGGCGGCAGGCAGCGCCAATGCGGAGACTGCCATCCGGCCACTCCTCGACGCCGAGCAGCTCCGGCAGCTCGCGGATGCTGAGCAGGACCGCCGGCTGCATCAGGCGGTTGCGCATATTGAAGGTGACATCCGTGCCGCCGCCGAGCAGCCGCACCGCGGCGCCGGATCGTGACAGGACACCCAGGCCTTCCTCCAGCGTCCGCGGCTTCACGTAGTCGTGGGCAGGCAGCAGCATGACCCCAGTCTAGCCCGGTTGGGCGTGGCCGATTGGCATCGGTTGACGATTTCCAAGCTGCCAAGGAGCAGAGCCGCAACCCGGCCGGTGAGGTCGTGTACATGATCTCCCACGGGCCCGCGGAAGCGGGCGACAAAGAGCGTGAACTGGCCAACCTGATGCGCGAGTCGGTCGCGGCGGCGACGGTTTCGTGCAAACGGGTGATCGTGGTACCGGTCGTCGTCGTGAGCCGCAGCGGCGTTTCCGGCCGCATCGAGAGGGACCTGGCGGGCCTCGACTACACCAGCACCCATAAGGGCATTGCCGAGAGCCCGCTGTTCAGCCTCTGGGTACAGGAAACGCTCGCCAGCGCCTTGCCCTGAGCGTGGCTGCGGGTGGCAGTTGTCGGTTTTTTTGCCACAGGATCAAGGGCCAATGAATCTGTCCGGGATGGTGCGCAGCCGCTTTGGGGCGTACACTGCGTAATGGGAGGGTGTTACAACCACCTGTTGGGGTCTACGCGACGATAATCATTATTCCGCCTGGCAGCCGCCAGGTGCATGGTTTGCGTTTGTGTAAATTCCTTCGACCGGCACGAGACAGAGCGACACAGCAGATTCGGCTCCTCGAGAACTGACTCACGCCTGCCACTCCGTCGATTACGAGCCACCAGACCAAGAAGATCAGAGATCAGGAGCAGAGATGGAATCGAAGTTGTACGTTGGGAATCTGTCGTATTCGACGACGGAAGACGACCTGCGCGGCCTGTTTTCCCAGGCCGGAAACGTCAAGTCAGTATCGGTCATCAAGGACCGCGACACGGGCCGCTCGAAGGGCTTCGCCTTTGTCGAGATGGGCAGCGACGACGACGCGCAGAAAGCAATCAGCCAGTTCAATGGCCAGTCCTTCCAGGACCGGTCGCTGAAGGTCAACGTGGCCCGGCCGCGCGAAGACCGTCCTCGCGGGGGCGGCGGCTTCGGTGGTCCGCGTGGCGGCGGTGGCGGTGGCGGTGGTTACGGCGGCCCGCGTGGCGGTGGTCGTGATGGCGGCGGCCGCGGGCGCTCCTGGTAAGCATTGATTCCGGCTCCGGCCGGAATCGCTGAATACCGAAGGCCCGGCATCCCGTGCAAGCGGGGTGTCGGGCCTTTTTGTCTGAATCAAGGGGACGCGAACCTTCGTTCGCGGCGTATTTCACGTCCACGGATGACGTGAATGCCGTCCCGAACTAAGGTTAGCGTCCCCCTCACCCCCTCACTCCTCAATTCGGCGACACGTCTTCGTAGAACTCGTGACTGTGTTCAGGGAGGATGTGCTGGTAGAGCTCCTTGCCGCGCGCTGCCGACGCGCTTTTCGAGAACGTCAGCCGCTGCTCGATCGAGTCCCACTCCTCCACCATCACGAAATGCGTACCCTTCGGCCCGTGATCGCCGTGGTCGGGCTCGGTTGCCGTCCTGAGCCTGCGCACCGCGGCGGCCATGCTCCCGGCCCGTGCGCGCAGGATCTTGCGACTGCGGAATCCAGGCGCCGCACG
This sequence comes from Gammaproteobacteria bacterium, assembly GCA_016874095.1. GTDB lineage: Bacteria > Pseudomonadota > Gammaproteobacteria > Steroidobacterales > QUBU01. The sequence continues at coordinate 36,616 of VGVH01000020.1, forward strand.
CATCAGCGGCTCGAGGTCGCGATAAAAGGTGGAAACGGCTTCTTCCGAGCCGGGCTTGGCCCAGACGGTTGCAACATAAATCACCATGCGAATTCTCCCGAACGCAAGGCGGATGATGAGGCCGCAAGTATAGATTTGCCGCGCGCTGACGATACAAGAATAATTTTCCCGCTTCCCTCCAGCACCTGAGGTCGCCCGCGCGCGGAAAACCGTGATCGACAACGAGCAGGGCGCGAAATTCTCGATCACGCTGTCGCCCGGCATTGCCACGCTGACGGCAGCCGGCAATTTCCCGTCGTCAAAGGAACTGCTCGCCGCAGCGGACGCCGCGCTCTACCACTCCAAGCGCAACGGCCGCAACCAGCACACGAGTTACGACAGCATCCAGGCGGCGTAGCTCACACGGTAGGCGCGACCACTTCCTCGGCATGGATGCCGTAGCGCTTCATCTTTTCGGCCAGCGTCGTGCGGCGGATCTTGAGCTTCTGCGCGGCGTGGGCGACGACACCCTGGGTGTCGATCAGGGCGCGACGGATGAGCGAGATCTCGATGTTCTCGATGTAGGCCTTCAGCGGCACGTCGCCGGTGGGCATCTCGTGGTCCTGGAACTGCGGGCCGGTGGCGATGCGCCGGTGCACGATCTCGCGCTCACCGTCGCGCAGGGGCGCGTTCGCCGTGTAGCGGCTCGGCAGCTGCGGGATGTCGAGGGACTGGCCCGGGTACAGCACGCACAGCCGCTCCATCAGGTTCGCCAGCTCGCGGATGTTCCCAGGCCAGTCGCAGCAGCGCAGTATGCGCAACGCGCCGCCCGTGAGCGTCACCGGCTGCCGCCCGAGGCGCCGGCAGTGCTCGAGAATGTTCGCGATCAGCTCGGCGAGGTCGTCCTTGCGGTCCTTGAGCGGTGGCAGCTCGACGGGGAAGACGTTCAGCCGGTAGAAGAGGTCCTCGCGGAACTTGCCCTCGCGGATGGCGGTTTCGAGATTGCGATGGGTCGCCGCGATGATGCGCACGTCGCAGCTGCGGCTGCGGTTGCTGCCCACGCGCTCGTAGACGCGCTCCTGCAGGACGCGCAGCAGCTTCACCTGCATCGGCAGGCTCATGTCGCCGATCTCGTCGAGGAACAGCGTGCCGCCCTCCGCCGCCTCGAAGCGGCCGACGCGGCTCGCGATCGCGCCGGTGAAGGCGCCCTTCTCGTGGCCGAACAGCTCACTCCCGAGCAGGTCACCGGGGATTGCGCCGCAGTTCACCGGCACGAAGGGCGCGTGGCTGCGCGGGGACAGCGCATGCACGTAACGGGCGGCCCACTCCTTGCCGGTGCCGGACTCGCCCGTCACCAGCACGTTGGTGTTGAACGGCGCGACCTGTTCCAGCAGCCGGCGCACGACCTGGATGCGCGGGCTCTGGCCCGTCGGGTAGTACAGTGCCCGGTCGCGCGCGAGGGCGGCATCCTGGGCAGCGGGATCTTCGGGCGCAGGTGGCAGCGGGCCGTCCACGGTGGCGGACTCGTTGAGTTGGGACATGCGCACCCCCAGGACTTGCCGGGCACTTCCGCCAGGGAGTCACCCGCAATTCGCTGACGAAACAAACAACCCGGCTGCTATCATCGATGACGCCCGAGAACGTGTCAAACGATTGACGCCTTGATGAAGCCATCGGCAACCCGCGAACCACTCCCGGCGTCGATCGCCCCGCCCGCCACCAGCAAGCTGCCAGGCGTCGGCACGACCATCTTCACCGTCATGTCGCAGCTCGCCCGGGAATGCGGCGCGATCAACCTCGGCCAGGGCTTTCCGGATTTCGCAACGCCTGCCGGACTGCTGGACCGGGTCGTGCACCACCTGCGCGACGGCGCCAACCAGTACGCGCCGATGGCGGGAATGCCGGAGCTGCGCGAGGCGATCGCCGCCAAGGTGCTCGCGCTCTACGGGCGGCAGGTGGACCCGGTCAGCGACGTGACGGTCACCTCAGGCGCGACCGAAGCGATTTTCAGCGCCATCCAGGCCGTCGTGCATCCCGGCGACGAAGCGATCGTCTTCGATCCGGCCTACGACTCCTACGAGCCCGCCGTCACGCTCGCCGGGGGCCGCACGGTGCACGTGCCGCTCACGGCCCCGCGCTACGGCGTCGACTGGCAGCGCGTCGCCGCCGCGATCACGCCGCGCACCCGGCTGGTCATCGTCAATTCGCCGCACAACCCGACGGGCGCGGTGCTCGATGCTGCCGACCTGGAGGCGCTGGCGGACCTGACGCGCGACCGGCCGATCACGGTGCTGGGCGACGAGGTCTACGAGCACATCGTCTTCGACGGTGCGCGTCACGAAAGCTTGAACCGCCACGCGGAACTGCGGGAGAAGAGCCTCGTCGTGTCGTCCTTCGGCAAGACCTACCACGCCACCGGGTGGAAGATCGGCTACTGCGTCGCGCCGCCCGCGCTCAGCGAGGAATTCCGCAAGGTGCACCAGTTCGCGCAGTTCTGCGTCGTCACGCCGATGCAGAAAGCGCTGGCGGAGTACCTGACGACCACGCCGGAACACCACCTGGGACTCGGCGGGTTCTACCAGGACAAGCGTGACCGCTTCCTCCACCTGCTGCGCGAGTCGCGGTTCCGGCTGCTGCCCTCGGCGGGCACGTATTTCCAGCTCGCCGACTATTCCGCGATCACCGACCAGGGCGACGTCGACTTCGCCCTGCGGCTGACGCGCGAGTCGGGCGTCGCCGCAATCCCGGTGTCCGTGTTCTACGAGAAGCCGCCCGCCGCGCGCGTGCTGCGGTTCTGCTTCGCCAAGGACATCGCCACCCTCGAGCGTGCCGCGCAGATCCTGTGCAGGATCTGACCGTCACCCTGGTCCAGTCCCCGCTCGCCTGGCTGGATGCCGCGGCGAACCGCGAACACTTTGCCGGCGTCATCGCGGGCGAGGCAGGCCGGGGCAACCTCGTCGTGCTGCCGGAGATGTTCACGACGGGCTTCACGATGGCGCCCGAAGCGGTCGCAGAGACGATGGATGGTCCGTCGGTCGCATGGATGGCCGACACCGCCCGCCGCCACGGCATCACGCTCTGCGGCAGCCTCGTCATCCGCGACGCTGACAGCTACCGCAACCGCCTCGTGTGGATGCCGCCCGACGGCAGGCCCGGCTGGTACGACAAGCGCCACCTGTTCCGCATGGCCGACGAGCACCGCCACTACGTCGGCGGCAGGGAGCGTGCCGTGTTCGAGATCGGCGGCTGGCGGGTCTGCCCGCTGATCTGCTACGACCTGCGCTTCCCGGTGTGGAGCCGCGGCGCGAACGCCTTCGACCTGCAGCTCTACGTGGCCAACTGGCCCGCCGCCCGGCGCAGCGCCTGGCGCGCCCTGCTGCCGGCGCGCGCGGTCGAGAACCAGTGCTATGTCGCCGGCGTGAACCGCATCGGCCTGGATGGCAACGGCATCCGCTACAGCGGCGACACGCTCGCCGCCGACCCGTTCGGCAACCTGATCGCCGATGCCGGCGACCGCGCGGGGGCGGTCAGCGTGAGGCTGGATGGGAGATCGCTGCTCGCCTACCGCGAGAAGTTTCCGGCCTGGCGCGACGCGGATGACTTCCGGCTGGTGGAGTAAGGCGCAGTCATTCGAGCAGAAGGGAGCCCGTCCGGGCTCGGGGAAGTCTTACTCGCCCGGACGGGCTCCCTTCTGCTCGAATGACTGCGCGTCGAGCTCGCCGCATCCGGATATCCAGTCAAACGCGTCTCTCAGTCCGGGGTGCCGCCCGAGCGAGTAAGAGTTCCCCGAGCGAGGGCGGTGCCCCGGACTGAGAGACGTGTTTGACTGGATATCCGTTACGCCAGGCTTACGCGGCGACCTTGAAGCCCGCCTCGGTGATCGCCTTCTCGATGGCAGGGCGCTCGATCTGCGCCGGGTCGAACTCCACCGTCACCAGGCCTGCCGTGCGATCCGCTTTCGCGGCAGTCACGCCGGCGCGACTCGTCAGCGCGTTCTGCACGCTGCGCTCGCAGCCGCCGCAGGTCATGCCCGATACCTTGATGCTTACCTTGTCCACGTCGTGCTCCTCTCGAGTGCCTGAATTCAGCCGCCGGTGAGATCGGGCTTCCAGCGCCGCAGCAACAGGGAGTTGCTCACCACGCTGACGCTCGACATCGCCATGGCGGCGCCCGCCAGCGCCGGGCTGAGCAGCCCGAATGCCGCGAGCGGAATGCCGATGACATTGTAGATAAACGCCCAGAACAGGTTCTGGCGGATCTTGCGAAAGGTCACGCGGCTCGCCGCCACGGCACCTGCGACCAGGCGCGGATCCGGCCGCATCAGCGTGATGCCGGCGGTCTCCATCGCGACATCGGTGCCCGTCCCCATGGCGATGCCGACATCCGCCGCCGCAAGCGCCGGCGCATCGTTGATGCCGTCGCCGACCATGGCAACGACGCGACCCGCGCGATTCAGCGCCGCGACGAGTTCCGCCTTGCCGTCGGGCCGCACGCCGCCGCGGACCTCGTCCAGGCCCGCCTCGCGGCCGATGGCATCCGCGACGCGCTGGGTGTCGCCCGAGACCATGAGGCTGCGCACACCCATGGCCTTCAGGCCACGGATGGCTGCGGCTGTCTCGGCGCGCACGGGGTCTGCGATCGCCAGCAAACCGGCGAGCCGTTTGCCTTCGCCGACCCAGACGACGGTGCGTGCTTCGTCCTGCCAGGCCTGCGCCTGCGCCTCGCCGGCGCCGATGTCGACGCCGCGCTGGCCGAGGAAGGCGGCATTGCCGATGACGATTTCGCGGCCGTCGACCGTGCCACTGACGCCGAGGCCGGTGGTGCTGCGGAAGTCGCTCACGGGACGCAGGGCGAGCCGGGAAGCGGCGGCACGCTCGCGGATGGCGGCACCGAGCGGGTGCTCGCTGCCCTGCTGCACGGATGCGGCAAGCGCGAGCAGCGCCGACTCGTCACCGCCCGGCGCACTGAGGCCGACGACCGTGGGCCGGCCCTCAGTCAGCGTGCCGGTCTTGTCGAAGATCACCGTGTCAATGCGGTGGGCGCGCTCGAGCGACGCGACGTCCTTGATGAGGATGCCGGCGCGCGCGGCGGCGCCGGTGCCGGTCATGATCGCGGTCGGCGTGGCGAGTCCCAGGGCGCAGGGACAGGCGATCACCAGGACGGACACGGCCGCAATCAGCGCGTGCTCGAAATTGCCGTCGAAGAGCATCCAGCCGACGAAGGCAACCAGCGAGATGGCGATGACCACCGGCACGAAGATGGCGCTGATCTGGTCGACCAGCCGCTGCACGGGCGCCTTGCCGCCCTGGGCGTTCTCGACCATGCGGATGATGCGCGCGAGCGTGGAGTCCTCCCCCACCGCCGTCGCCCGCACCTCGAGCAGGCCCGTGCCGTTGATCGCACCGCCGGTGACGGTGTCGCCAGCCGCCTTCGGCACCGGCAGGCTCTCGCCGGTGATCAGCGCTTCGTCGATCTCGCTCGCGCCGGAGACGACCTGGCCGTCGACGGGAACGCGCTCGCCCGGCCGGATGACGACGGTGTCGCCCGCCAGCACATCGCCGACGGCGATCTCCTCCTCGCGACCGTCGGCGCGGCGCACGCGCGCGGTCTGCGGGCGCAGGTCCATCAGCTGGCGGATGGCGGCAGTGGTGCCGCGCTTGGCGCGCACTTCCAGGTACTTGCCGAGCATGACGAGCGTGATCACGACCGCCGAGCCCTCGAAGTACAGCCGGCCCATGGACATGTCGCCGAGCGTGAGGAGCAGGTAGACGCTGTACGCGTAGGCGGCCGTGGTGCCGAGGGCGACCAGCACGTCCATGTTGCCGGAACGGGCGCGCAACGCCTTCCACGCGCCGCGGTAGAACCGAGCGCCGAAGAAGAACTGCACCGGCGTCGCCACTGCCAGCTCGAGCCAGGGCGAGAGCTGCCAGTGGATGCCGGACATCATCGCGCCCATCTGCACGAGCAGCGGCAGCGTGCAGAGCGCGGCGCCGACCAGCATCAGCAGTTCATGCCGCAGCGCGCGCTCGTCCGCCGCCCGCTGGGCTTCATCGGCTGCAGCCCGCGTGGCGGCTGCCGAGCGGATGCGCGGCTCGTAGCCGGCCCGTGTCACGGCAGCGGCGAGTGCCTCCACGGTCACCACGCCTGCAGTGGCCCGCACGTCGGCGCGTTCCAGCGCGAGATTCACGTTGGCCTCGACGACTCCGGGAACGGCGCGCAGCGCGTTCTCGATGCGGCCCGAGCAGGCGCTGCAGGTCATGCCGCCGATGCCGAATGAAAAGGCCTGGGCCGGAACCGCGAATCCGGCGCGGGTCACGGCCTCGGCCACGCCGGCGGCGCTGGTGGCTGCGGGATCAAAGGTGACGTCGGCCCGCTCCAGGGCGAAATTCACCGTGGCCTGGCGGATGCCGGGCACCTGGCCCAGCGCGCCTTCCAGCCGCACCGCGCAGGCGCCGCAGGTCATGCCCTGGATGGGCAGGTCGATGCGGCGGCTGTCGGGCGTTGTGTCGATGGCGGCGGCGCTCAAGGCAGGTTGCCGGAAATCATCGCGGGAAATGGTAGACCCCGCCCGGTCCGCCGGGCAATGGTTAGGTTCCGAAACTATCGACCCGGAACCCTTTCCATGGGGCCTTGGCGGCGGGTTTTCAATGCCCGAGCGCGATGCCGGCGCCGCGGTCGGACAGCGGGCCCGGCGCCCGGCGCCGCACGATCACGGCTGCAGCGACCAGCAGCAGGCTCAGCCCGCCGACGAGATTGAACGGCGCATGCGGCCCGACGTTGTCGAACAGCAAACCGCCGACAGCCGTCGAGATCAGGATGCCGACCGCGCCGAACACGTTGAACATGCCGACGACCGATCCGCGCGTCTCGTTGGTGGCTTCCTTCGCGATCAGCGTCTGAGCGCCGGCGAAAGCGCTGATCTGGCCCATGCCGAGCAGTATCAGCAGCGGTATGGCCTCGCGCGACAGCACGTCGTCGATGAAGATCGTGCCGAGGTAGCCCGCGGTCGCGATCGACATGGCGATGATGACGCCCGTGACGCGATTCAGCCGATCGATGATGATGCCCATGACGGGCAGCCATAGCAGCGCCGCGGTGCTGGCGATGGCGAAGACCTTGCGGCCTTCGGCGAGCGCCTCGGCCGCCGGCAGGCCCTGCGCCGCCGCGGTTGTAGTGCCCCACAGCACGCTGTAGGTGCCCAGCAGCACGAGGTCGCTGCGGGCGATGAAGGCGCAGGCATAGGACAGCGCGATGCGCGGATTGGCGAGCGCCTCGGCGTAGCCGCTGCGCATCAGGTCGCGCACGGGCAGGCGCTCGGTCTTCGCCACCGGAGTGCCGCTCTTCAGTCCCGCGGCCATCCAGAAGGCAAAGAAGGCGCACAGGCCCGCGACGATCAGGTGGGCATAGTGGCCGGCCTGCTCCTGGGTGGCGCCACCCTCGACGAACATCTGCGGCAGCTGCCCTAGGCCCACCGCGACGAAGATCACGCCGATACCGTTCAGCACGCCCATGGTCGCCACGCCGATGCCGCGCGAACGCGGCTCGGTGTAGTCGGCGATGATCGTGCCGAGCATGCCGGTGGCCGCCACGATGCCGACGGCGTAGATGAAGCGGTAGGCGAACAGTTCCGGCAGGCTGTCCGCATAGCTGTACAGCCCGTAGCCCGCCGCCATGCACAACAGGCCGCCCACGTAGACCGCCCGGCGACCGATACGGTCGGCCAGCACGCCGATCGGACCGAACAGCGCGATGGCGATCACTTCCTGGTAGACGTGCAACCAGCCGCTGACCGTGCCCTGCTGGCCTTGCGGGATCTGCAGGTACTGGGTCAGCACGAAGGGCGTGCTGAGCGCGATGAAGGTGAGCAGGCCGATCGTGGAGAACGCGCCGCCGAACAGCGTGAGCATGTGCCCGGAGGTGACCCCGGGCTGCAACCAGAAGGGCCCGAAGCGATTGGCGATGGTGTTCAAGATCCGGGCCTTTCAGGTCCGTGGCGTTACACGAAGACGTGCACCGCCTTGTTGTGGGTGTAGCTCAGGAGTTCCGCGAGACACTCTTCCAGCCCGATGCCGCTGTTCTTCCAGCCGCCGAAGGGCATGCCTACGAAATGCCGCGCGGTCGTGTTCACCCAGACGAAGCCGGACTGCAGCTTCCGGGCAAAGGTCATTGCGGTCCTGAGATCCTTCGTCCACACGCCGGAGGCAAGGCCGTACTCCGTGCCGTTGGCGATGGCGATGGCCTCTTCTTCGGTACGCCACTTCAGGATCGACAGGATGGGCCCGAAGATCTCCTCGCGGGCAACCCGCATCGACGGCGTGACGTTGGCATACACGGTCGGCTCGAGCCAGTACCCGCGACGAAATGCCTCACCGGCCGGCCGCTTGCCGCCCGTGAGCAGTTTCGCTCCGTCCGCGCGGGCGGATTCGACGAAGCCGAGCACCCGCTGGTAGTGGCCCGCTGAATTCACCGGGCCCATCTGCGACGCCGGGTCGAGCGGATCGCCGAGCCTGATCGCGCTGACCTGCGCGACGATGCGTTCGACAACGGCGTCGTGCAGCGATTCGTGCAGCAGGAGCCGGCTGTTGGAACCGCAGCTCTGCCCTGCCCAGGCGAAATTCATGCCGCCCACTGCGGCCTTCGCGACCTGGTCCGGGTCCGCGTCGGGGCAGACGATCATCGGGTTCTTGCCGCCCAGCTCGAGCGAGATGTGCTTGACCGCCACCTCGGCGGCCGAGCGCTGGATCGCCATGCCGGTTTGCACCGAACCGGTGAAGCCGATGCGCCAGATGCGCGGGT
>VGVH01000021.1 GCA_016874095.1 Gammaproteobacteria bacterium
CTGAACCAGCGCAAAGCGCCCCCTACTCCCACTCGATCGTCGCCGGCGGCTTCCCTGAAATGTCATAGGTGACGCGCGAAATACCCGCCACCTCGTTGATGATCCGCCGCGACACCTGGTCGAGGAACTCGTAGGGCAGGTGCGCCCAGCGCGCCGTCATGAAGTCGATGGTCTCGACCGCGCGCAGCGCCACGACGTAGTCGTAGCGGCGGCCGTCGCCCATCACGCCGACGGAGCGCACCGGCAGGAACACGGCGAAAGCCTGGCTCACCTGGTCGTACAGGTTCGCCTTGCGCAGTTCCGCGATGAAGATGTCGTCGGCCTTGCGCAGCAGATCGGCGTATTCCTTTTTCACTTCGCCGAGGATGCGCACGCCGAGGCCAGGCCCGGGGAACGGGTGGCGGTTCACCAGGTGCGCAGGCAGCCCGAGTTCGAGGCCCATGCGGCGGACTTCGTCCTTGAAGAGATCGCGCAGCGGCTCGATCAGCTTCAGGCGCATGTTCGCCGGCAGGCCGCCGACGTTGTGATGCGACTTGATGACGTGGGCCTTGCCGGTCTTCGAGCCGGCCGACTCGATCACGTCCGGGTAGATGGTGCCCTGCGCCAGCCAATGGGCGTCGGTGAGTTTCGCCGCCTCTTCCTCGAAGACTTCGATGAAGAGCCTGCCGATGATCTTGCGCTTCTGCTCCGGGTCGGCGACGCCGGCGAGCGCGGCGAGGAAGCGCCCTTCCGCGTCGACGCGGATCACCCGTACGCCGAGATGATCGGCGAACAGCGCCATCAGCTGGTCGCCTTCGTTCAGGCGCAGCAGGCCCGTGTCGACGAACACGCAGACCAGCTGCCTGCCGATCGCCTTGTGTAGCAGTGCCGCGACGACAGAGGAGTCCACGCCGCCGGACAGGCCCAGCAGCACCGTGTCGCTGCCGACCTTCGCGCGGATCTCGGCGATGTCGCGGGCGATGATGTTGCCCGGCTGCCAGTCGCTCGGACAGCCGCAGATGTCGTGGACGAAGCGTGAGAGGATCCGTTGGCCCTGGGCCGTGTGGGTGACCTCCGGGTGGAACTGCACGCCGTAGTAGCGGCGCTGCTCGTCGGCCATGCCGGCGAACGGCGAGCCGGCGGTGTTCGCGATGATCGAGAAGCCGGGCGGCAGGCGCGACACGCGGTCGCCGTGGCTCATCCACACCTTGAGTTCGGCGCCGCCGGTTTCGCTGTCGCTCAGCCCGCCGAGCAGACGATCGCCACCCATCGGGGTGACTGCCGCGAAGCCGAATTCACGGTGACCCGAGGCTTCGACTTCGCCGCCGAGCTGCGCGGCCATCGTCTGCATGCCGTAGCAGATGCCGAGCACGGGCACACCCAGTTCGAAGGCCTGCTGCGGCGCGCGGGGCGAGACGGTTCCGCCGAGCACGGACTCCGGCCCGCCGGAGAGGATGATGCCGTTCGGCCGGAACGCCACCATGGCCGCGGGATCGGCGTCCCAGGCGTAGATCTCGCTGTAGACGCCAGCCTCGCGCACGCGGCGCGCGATCAGCTGCGTGTACTGCCCGCCGAAGTCGAGGATCAGGATGCGGTGTGCGGCCGGGCTGCCATGCAGTGAGGGTTGGGCGTGCGCGGGAACCGTCGCCATTGCCGTTATATGTCCGTTCGGTAGTTCGGCGCTTCTTTGGTGATGGTCACGTCGTGCACGTGGCTCTCGGTCATGCCGGCGCCGGTGATGCGCACGAACACCGGGCGGCTGCGCATCTCGTCGATGGTGTTGCAACCGGTATAGCCCATGGCCGCGCGCACGCCGCCGGTGAGCTGGTGGACGATCGCGACGAGGCTTCCTTTATAGGGAACGCGGCCCTCGATCCCTTCCGGCACCAGCTTCTCGAGTTCGGCGCTCGGGTCCTGGAAGTAGCGGTCGGAGGAACCGTGCTGCTGCGCCATCGCGCCGAGCGAGCCCATGCCGCGGTAGGACTTGTAGCTGCGGCCCTGGTAGAGCTCGACCTGGCCGGGCGACTCCTCGGTGCCGGCGAACAGGCTCCCGATCATCACGCAGCCGGCACCGGCCACGATCGCCTTGGCAATGTCGCCGGAATAGCGAATGCCGCCGTCGGCGATCACCGGCACGCCGTGCTTGCCCGCCTCGGCCGCCACGTTGGCCACGGCGCTGATCTGCGGCACGCCGACGCCGCTGACGATGCGCGTGGTGCAGATCGAGCCCGGCCCGATGCCGACCTTCACGCCGTCGGCGCCCGCTTCGATCAGGGCCCGCGCGGCGTCGGGGCTGATGATGTTGCCCGCGATCACCTGCATGTCGGGATGGCGCTTCTTCACTGCGCGCACGCGTTCGATCACGCCGCGGGAGTGGCCATGCGCCGTGTCGACGACGATGACATCGACGCCAGCGTCCACGAGAGCGCGCACGCGCTCGTCGGTCTCCGGTCCGGTACCGACTGCGGCACCGACACGGAGCGCTCCACGAGCATCCTTGCAGGCGATCGGGTAGTCCTTGGCCTTCTGGAAATCCTTGGCGGTGATCAGGCCGCGCAGCTCGAAACGGTTGTTGACCACCAGCACCTTTTCGATGCGGTGCTTGTGCAGGAGCGCGAGGACTTCGTCCTTGCTGGCGCCCTCCTTCACCGTGACCAGCTTTTCCTTCGGCGTCATCACGAGCGACACGGGCTCGTCGAGGCGAGTCTCGAAACGCAGGTCCCGATTGGTGACTATGCCGACGGTCTTGCCTCGCTCGACCACCGGCATGCCGGAGATGTTGTTCGCCTTCGTCATGGCCATGACATCGCGAATGGTCATCTCGGGCGAAACGGTGATCGGGTCCTTCACCATGCCGCTCTCGAACTTCTTCACCAGCGCGACCTGGCGCGCCTGTTCGGCCGCGCTCATGTTCTTGTGGATGACGCCGAGGCCACCCTCCTGCGCCATGGCGATGGCGAGTCGCGCCTCGGTCACCGTGTCCATGGCGGCCGACACCAGCGGGATGTTCAGCGCGATGCCGCGGGTGAGTCGGGTGGCGAGGCTCACCTCGCGGGGCAGCACGTCGGAATACGCCGGCTGCAGCAGGACATCGTCGAAGGTGAGTGCTTCCTCGGCTATGCGCATGGCGGCTCCTGCGGGACGACACCGCGGCCGGCCTGGGCGCCGCGGCAGGGAGCGCGCCATGGTACCCAGCCGCCCCAGCACGGTAAACTGCCCGACCATGGAGAAGTCTGCCGGTGAAGCGGTCTACACCGTCGGCCAGTTGAACCGCGAGGCGCGGCTGCTCCTGGAGTCCGGCCTGCCGGCACTGTGGATCACGGGCGAAATCTCGAATTTCTCGCGCCCTGCCTCCGGGCACATCTACCTCACCCTGAAGGACGAGACAGCCCAGGTGCGCTGCGCGTTTTTCCGCGGCGCCCAGCGGGGTCTGCGCTTCAACCCGGAGAACGGCCAGCAGGTGCTCGCCCGCGCGCGGGTTGGCCTTTACGAGCCGCGGGGCGAATTCCAGCTCATCCTCGAGCATCTGGAGCCGGCCGGGGACGGCCTGCTGCTGCGCCGCCTGGAAGAACTGAAGAAACGCCTCGCTGCCGAGGGACTATTCGACGCCGGGCGCAAGCGCCCCCTGCCGACGCTGCCGCGGACGGTCGGCGTCGTCACCTCCCGCACGGGGGCCGCACTGCGCGACATCCTGCAGATCCTGCACCGCCGTTTCCCGGCCACGCGGGTCGTGATCCATCCCGTCGCGGTGCAGGGCGAGAAAGCGAAGCACGAGATCGTTGCAGCCCTGCAGACCGCCGGCGCTCGCGCCGAGTGCGACGTGCTGATCGTCGGTCGCGGCGGCGGCTCGCTCGAGGACCTGTGGGCCTTCAACGAAGAGATCGTCGCCCGGGCTATCCGCGCCTGCCCGATTCCGGTCATCAGCGCCGTCGGCCACGAGACCGACTTCACCCTCGCCGACTTCGCCGCCGACGTGCGCGCGCCGACACCCTCGGGCGCCGCAGAACTCGCCGTACCCGACTGGCGCGAATGGCTCGCGCGGCTGGTCCGCGCGGAACGCGACTGCAGTGCCGCCATCCGCGATCACCTCGACGGGCTCGCCAGCCGCTGCCGCACGCTGGAGGCCAGGCTCGCCCGCATCCACCCGGGTTTCGTGCTCGACCAGCACCGCCAGCGCGCCGACGAACTCGCCGCGCGCATCACGCAGGCCACCCGCCGCCTGCTCGCGCTGCGCCGCCTGCAGGCGCGCCACGCGCTGCAACGCCTGCAATCCGCCACCCCGCGGCTCGCGCTGCAGCACTGCACCGCGCGGCTCGCGCGCAGTGGGCTGCAGCTGCAGGCGATCGGCCGCGATTTCGGCGCGCGCGAGCGGCAGCGTTTCGCGCTGGCCGCAGCCTCACTCCATGCCTACAGCCCGCTGCGCACGCTCGAGCGGGGTTATGCGATCGTGACTGCCGAGGACGGGAGCATCGTGCGGAGTGCGCACCACCTGAAGACCGGCCAGCAGGTCAGTACGCGACTCGGCGACGGCGGATTCGATGCGGTGGTGAGGGCCGTACGCGACGGCGCGACCAGGAACTAGCTCTCGCCGGCGGCAGAATTCCCTGGGCTCGTCACCAGCGCGCGGCCCACCTGCAGCGCCTCGTCGGCCGTCGCGGCGAAGCCGTCTGCGCCGAGCTGCCGCCAGAGCCCGGGCTCGTCGTTGAAGCCGGAGCCGCCGACGAGCACCCGCACCGTGCTGCCAGCATCGGCGCGCAGAATCTTGATGGTCTCTGCCACCCGCGCAAGGTGCACGGACAGCGACGCGCCGAGCAACAGCAGATCCGCGTCGAAATAGGCCACCATGGATGGCAGGTCCTCGGCGGGGACATCGGCACCCAGGTAGATCGCCCGCCAGCCGTCGATCTGGAACAGGTCGGCGACGGCGCGCAGGCCGATGTCATGCGCATTGCTGGCGACCGCGGCCACGACGGCGCACAGCCCGTTTGCCGGCGCCGCAGCAGCGGCATGGGCCAGCACCGCCATCGCGCGGTGTGTAGTGGCGGTCACGAGGTGTTCTTCGGCCACGGCCACGTCGTTCTGGTGCCAGAGCCGGCCGATCTCGCGCTGCGCGGGCAACAGGACTTCGAGATAGGCGCTGCGTACCGGCAGGCCAGATTCGACAGCGGACTGGATCAGACGAATCGCGCCAGAGGAGTCGCCTTCCAGCACCTGCTGCAGGTACTGCAGAGCGAGCCGGTCGCAATCCCGTGCCGGATCCAGTTCCGAACGATCCACCACCAGTTTGCCGCCCAGGCTGAGGATGGCGTGCTCCAGGCACTCGATGGCCGCTGCGCCAGCCGGTACCGGCATGTGTTGTCGCAGGACATCGCGCAACGCCTCGAGACTCAAACGGACGTCGCCAATATCGGCACCGCGGGCGCTGAAAGCCTTCGCAGTCCAGAGCACCCGGGTGGCAAACAGCTTCGGATGGCCGGTGGCCAGGGCGCTCGACAATTCGACCGCCCTGTGGACCAGGTGGCTCTTCCACACCCCCTGCGCATCGCCGGGGTAGCGGTCACGGAGCGATGGCTTCCGTTCGATCATCAGGCTTGCGGCAAAGCCCGCAAAACCCGCGGCGCCGCGTTCGATGATCTCCGCGGCAAAGGCGTCATTGGTGGAAACCGACATGGGGTCCCAGTCTACACCGCCCCTATGGACGTAAGCCCAGCCTCGCCGGGAGAATCGACCTTTCCGCTTCAGCGCCATCTCAATCCATATCGACGGGTGGAGCCCTGCGGATTCAAGGGACGCCGGCAAGGCTGTGTCGATTTGCTCACCTGCGGTATGATCTGGGCCATATGGCTGGCGCCCGCAGTCTCAATCGCAGTGGCTCGATCCGACAGCACTGGGTGGGACGGAACGCAGGTGCCTGAGCAACAGTCGATACTGGTACGGATTGCGGCGGGTGACCGCGCCGCCGTAGCCGAATGCATGAACGCCTATGGCGACCTCGTCTGGTCCCTGGCGAGGCGCTTTCTGCGCAATCCGACCGACGCCGAAGATGCCGTGCAGGACGTGTTCATCGACTTGTGGAACAGCGCCTCGCGCTATGACCCACAGATCGGCGGCGAGCTGGCATTCGTGGCAACGGTCGCCCGCCGCCGCCTCATCGACCGGATCCGTCGGCGCCAGCGCCAGCCTCCGACCGACTCGCTCGACGAACAAATCGAGGAAATCGGCGATGTCACCGCGGCTGCCATTCCGCCGCTGGACGAGGATGCCGAAGTCGCGGTCATAGAGCGTGCGCTGGCCACGCTGCCTGCGGCACAGCAGGAAATTCTTGCCCTCGCCATCCACGAAGGTTACAGCCACAGCGAGATTGCCGAACGGCTGGGTCTGCCGCTAGGCACCGTCAAGACCAAGGTCAGGCGCGGGCTGATCCATCTGCGGGAGACCCTGCAGATCAGCGCGCCGGGCGACGAGACGGGAACCCCGGATGCCTGACGCACGGACGACCGGTAACTACCGCCTCCTCAAGCTGCTGGCGGACGAGGCCGCAGGAGCGCTTGACCCATCGACAGCCGACGAATTCAGCCGACTGGTAAGTGCAGCCGGGAACGCGGTGGCGCGCGACGAGATGATGCGGGTGTCCGCCCTGCTGCAGGCTGCGCTCCTGAAGCGCGAACTGGCCGCCCGGCACGGCCGGGAGTCGCCGGCCATGCCCGCGCGATTGCGCAGCGCAGTCCTGCGGCAGGCCGACACCTGGCTGGCGGCTGGAACGACAGGGCCGGTGAATCCAAAGACCTGACCGGGTACGAAATCTGCTACTGGAGGGTTCGCGGAAGCCCGTCCGCGGATACCACAAGCCCTGCAACCAGTGGAGATACAACGACAATGAGCCCACCCTCAGTCGCCGCGCTTGCTGCGGCTCCGATCGAGTCCTCTGTCGCCACCATCAACGCGCTGCGCACGCCCGACCGGGGACTGCGCCCGGAGGCGATTGCGGTCCGGGATGCTCTCATCGCGCGCGGACTGGAGACGCCGCTGCTGCCGGTCGACCTGACGGCAGCCGAGAAATGCGAACGCATTTCCGGGCACGTAGCCGAGATCATGCGGATTCTCGGCCTGGACCTTCGCGACGACAGCCTGGCAGATACGCCGAATCGCGTCGCCCGGATGTACGTCGAGGAGATTTTTTCCGGTCTCGACTATCGTCATTTTCCGAAACTCACCGTGGTCGAGAACAAGATGCAGGTGGACGAGATGATTCGCGTCCGCAACATCAACCTGTCTTCGGTCTGCGAGCACCACTTGGTCACCATAGATGGCCGCGCCACGGTCGCCTACATACCTGGGACGAAAGTCATCGGCCTGTCGAAGATCAATCGCATCGTCGGCTTCTTTGCGCGGCGGCCGCAGATACAGGAGCGACTGACAGAACAGGTCCTGCTCGCCCTGCAGACCCTGCTCGAGGTGGAGGACGTCGCGGTCAGCATCACGGCCGTCCATTACTGCGTGAAGGCGCGCGGGATCATGGATACCAACAGCGAGACCACCACGACAGCACTCGGCGGGGTGTTCAAGTCGCGACCCGAGACCCGCAAGGAGTTCTTCGCAGGGGCCTGCGCCTGACGCCCTGCGATACCCGGCGCTGAATCAGCGGTCGCCTGCGGGCGAAAGCCTCCTGCAAAGAGGCCGAGGACAGGTATTTCGCGGCCCGGGGGAAGCCCGATGCCGACCTGTCTGAGCCCGATGTTCGCTGCCGTTCTGGCCGGGGTGCTTGTGCTGGGAGCACCGCAGGGTGGCCACGCCAGCGACTCGTCTGCGGTATTCGCGCTGCGTAACCAGGTCGAACTCGCCTACAGGGCAGGGAGCCAGGAGGGGCTCCAGTCGGCGCAGGCTGCGCTCATGGCGCTGGCCGGCTCGGAGCCGCGATCGGCGTATTACCTAGCGTACGTCCACTCCTGCCAGGGGATGCTCGCCGCAGCCGATGCGGGCACGGCCAGGCGGCTGATGGACGACTGCATCGCCCGGCTGAATGACTACCTGCCGTTGTACCCCGAGGATGCGGAGGCACGCGCATTGCTCGGCTCCTGCAACGGCGTCAGTACCCGTTATCACCGGCTGACGATGGTCAAGCGCGGCCTGGCCGCCCAGCGCGAAATCGCTGCGGCCCGCCAGCTCGCGCCTGACAATCCCTGGGTGGTGCTGCAGGACGGGCTCGCCGATTTCTCCACCCCGGCCGTGTTCGGTGGCGATCGGAGCCTTGCGATCCGCAAGCTCGAGCGAGCCACCGACTTGTTCGCGGCAGCGGTTGCGGCCGGTACACCCCTGGCCGCGTGGGGCGCGGCGGAAGCCTGGAACCAGCTCGGGCAGATGTACCGGCAGGCAGGCCGACCGGCGGACGCGTTCAATGCCTTCCAGCGTGAACAGGCGCTGGCGCCGGGATCGCCGACGCAGCTGGCATCCCGGTAGGTTATTCGGCAGTACCGATCAGCCCGGGAAAAAACGCTGGATCACCGGCCTGAACCGGTCCATGTCGACCAGGAAGGAATCGTGCCCCTGGATCGACGGCAGCTCGACCAGCTCCACGTCGGTCACACCAGCACGCAGGCCTTCAGCCAGCTCGCGCTGCTGGTGCAGCGGAAAGAGGAAGTCCGTCGCCACGCCGATCACCATCGCGCGCTTCGCGCGGATGCGGCCGAGACCGGCTGCGACGGAGCCGCCGTGCTCCGCGATGTCGAACAGGTCGCTGGCGCGAGACAGGTACAGGTAGCAGTTCGGATCGAACTGGCCGGTGAATTTCTGCGCGTGGGCCTCGAGATAGGCTTCGATCTCGAAGTCGAGGCCGAAGCTGTCGCCGCTCTGGCGTTCTGCGGCTATGCGCTCGCGGCCGAAGCGCTGCTCCCATTCGATCGGCGAACGGTAGGTCATCATGCCGAGCTTGCGCGCCAGGCGCATGCCGGTGATGGGACCCGCCCCGGCCGCATAGTTGCCGTTTTCCCAGCCCGGGTCGCGGCGGATCATCTCCCGCTGCAGCGAGCGCAGCGCGATCGCGAACGGCAGCGAGCGCGGGCCGCAGGAGATCAGGAGCAGGCGCTCCGCGATGCCCGGATACTGCGCGGCGAACGCAAGAGTCGTCGTGCCGCCCATGGACGGCCCGACGACCGTGTGCAGGCGCTCGACGCCCAGGTGGCGCAGCACGGCGTGCCCGGCGTTGGCGACGTCTTCAAGCGTGAGGACGGGAAACCCGAGGCGGTACGGCTTGCCGGTCACGGGATCGATGGAAGCCGGACCCGTGGACCCGAAGCAGCTGCCCAGGGAATTCGTGCAGATCACGAAATACCGGCGCGTGTCGATAGGCCGCGACGGGCCGACAATCTCCTCCCACCAGCCGGGTGCAGGATCGGCCGGCGAGGAACTCGCATGCGCCGAGGGCGACAGGCCGGTGAAGATGAGCACGGCATTGTCGCGCGCAGCGTTCAGCTCGCCCCAGGTCTCGTACGCGATCGACGGGCTCGCGAGCGAGCCACCACGCCGCATGGCGAAGGCGCCGGGAATCTGGAAGGTCTTGCGGGCGTTACTCACGGCTTGGGCTTCCGGCCGTCGGGCGCCTGATTATCCGCGACGGCGCCGCAGGGCGTCGATCCTTGCTGGTTATATGGTTATCGTCCGTGCCGGCTGTGCTCGCGCAGGCGCCTGCGCTTGGCGACCTGCCGCTTCGACAATACGTTGCGCCGGCCGGCGAAAGGGTTGCGACCCGTCTTCAGCTCGAGCCGGATCGGCGTGCCGGTGAGCTCGAACGCCTCGCGGAAGCGGTTCACGAGGTAACGACGGTAGCTGTCGGGCAGGAGCTCGGTCTGGTTGCCGTGCACGACGATCAGGGGCGGTCGGCGCCCGCCCTGGTGCGCATAGGTCAGCCGGATGCGGTGGCGGCGCACCATCGGCGGCGGGTGCGTGCCGACGAAGTCGTTGAGCACGCGGGTCAGCTCCTGCGTCGGCAGCTCGGCGCGCGCCGCACGGGCCGCCCGTTCGGCGCTGGTGAACAGCTCCGCGATATTGCTGCCGTGGAGCGCCGACACCGGATGCACTTCCGCGAAATCGAGGAACGGCAGGTCGCGCTTCAGCGCTGACATGATGCGCCGACGCTGGGTATCGCCGAGGCCATCCCATTTGTTGACGCCGAGCGTGATGGCCCGGCCGCGCTCGAGGACAAGGCCTATCAGCGAGGCGTCCTGCTCGGTCACCCCTTCCCTCGCGTCGAGCAGCATGATCACGGCATCCGCTTCGTCCACCGCCTGCAGCGTCTTGGCTACCGAGAATTTCTCGATGGCTTCGGTCACACGCGCCCGGCGGCGGACGCCGGCCGTATCGACCAGCGTGTACGAACGGCCGTCGAACTCGAACGGCACGCGCACCGCGTCGCGGGTAGTGCCGGGCTCGTCGCGGGTGACCAGACGCTCCTCGCGCAACAGGCGATTGATGAGCGTCGACTTGCCCGTGTTCGGGCGGCCGACGACCGCGATGCTCGGGGTCCTCGCGTCAGCGGCTGCCATGGCGGCCGTGCCCGACGGAGCGCGCTGCAGTGCCGCGGCGTACAGCGCGCGGACGCCGTCGCCATGACTCGCCGATATGGCATGCAGCGCGTCTACACCGAGCTCGTGGAATTCCAGCACTGCGAGATCGGCCGGACGCCCCTCGGTCTTGTTCACCGCCAGCAGGAACGGCTTGCCCGCGCGGCGTGCGAGGTTCGCGACATAGCGGTCGTCGCTGGTCGGGGCGTCGAGTCCATCGACCACCATGATCACGACGTCGGCCTCTTCCACCGCGAACTCGACCTGGCGGCGCATCAGCCCGGAAAGTTCATCGCCCGACTCGACCAGCCCGCCGGTGTCGATCACCAGCGCTGCAGGCAGGTCGGCCGAGGCGAAGCCGTAGATGCGATCGCGGGTGAGCCCGGGAAAGTCGGCGACCAGCGCGTCGCGGGTCCCGGTCAGCCGGTTGAACAGCGTCGACTTGCCGACGTTCGGCCGCCCGACGAGCGCGATGACGGGCAGCACGTTCCTAGCCCGGCTTGCGCGGAACTTCCCGGTAAGCGACGAGCTTGCCGGCGTCGGTGAGCACGTAGAGCGTTTCGCCGACCACCAGTGGCGCCGAAGTGATGCGGGCCGAACCGGCGCGCACGCGCGCCTGCGGCGTGCCGGTGGCGGACTGGAAGAAGTGCAGGTAGCCCTCGAAATCGCCCGCGACCACCGAGCTGCCGAACGCGGTCGGTGCCGTGAGATCCCGCCATGCCAGCGAATCCACGCGCCACAACTCGGTGCCGTTCTGGCGCTCGACGGCGACGATGACGCCGGAGTCTCCGGCCGCGTAGACGTTGCCGATGTCGGCTGCGAGCCCGGCATAGCTCGAGAATTCGACACTCCAGATCGCCTGACCCGACTCGCGCGCGAGTGCTGCGAGACGTCCCTGGAAAGCGACTGCATACACCTCGTTGCCGACGACCTGCAGGCTGGAATTGAGGTCAGAGAGCCGTTGCACTTCGCTGCGGCCGGACGGCGGCGCCACGAGTACGTCCCAGGCGACGATGCCGTCCGCGGCCGAGTAGGCAGCCACGCGCCCGTTGTCGAAGCCGCAGATGATGAGATCGCCGTCGACGACCGGTGCTCCGGTGCCCCGCACGGACAGCCGCGGCATGGTCTGCTGCGCGAACCACGACTGTTTGCCGTCCTCGAGCGCCAGTGCGATGAGCTTGCCGTCGACGGTGCGCACGAACGCCTTGCCGGTTCCGACGGCGGGCGGCGCCAGTACCTCGCTGGCGACATCGGTGCGCCAGCGCTGCCTGCCGCTCGCCGCGTCGAGCGCGACCACCCAGCCGTCGCTGGACCCGACCACCACGCCGCCGGACCCGACGGACGGACCGCCGGCAAGCGGCAACTCGGTGTCCTCGCGCCAGAGGCGCTTGCCGGACCGGCCGTCGAACGCAGCGACCCGGCCGTCGTTGTCCGCGGCGAAGAGCGCGTTGCCATCGGAAGCGGGTGTCAATGCGAGACGCAACGTCTCGTTGCCGTCACCGACACTGGCCGACCAGAGCTCGCGCAGCTGCAGTGTCGGCTCGAATTCGACGAGTTCCGCCGGCTGCCGCTCTTCCTTCTCCTCGCCGCCGAACCAGCTGCATCCGGCGACAGCCAGGCTGGCCGCAGCCGACACGACGGCGCAGCGCAACTGGCGGCCGAGCGATGCGCTCCGGATCATGGGGCAGCCACGGTTTCCGGCTCGCCACCGACTTCGTCGAACTTGGCCTGCAGGTAGGCTGTGTCAGTGAGGGTCTTGTCGGTCGCGTCGAGGGCCGCCTTGTACTCGCGGCGTGCCTCTTCCATCGTGCCCATGCCGTAGTAGGCGTCGCCACGCACGTCGTGGAACCGTGCCGCGAACTGCGAGTCCGCGGGCACGCTCAGCACGGCGAGTGCATCATCGTAGCGCTCCTGCTGGATCATGACGCGGCCGAGTCGCAGGCGGGCGATCCGCGCAACCTCTTCGCTGCTTGCCCGATCCATGGTTTCCTGGAGGATTTTCGCGGCGTCGTCGGGCGCTGCCGCGTCCATGCGCAGCCTGGCGAGGGCAAGACGGGCCTGGTCGGCGTACGGCGTGCCGTCGTGGCTGCGGGTGATTTCCGCACCGAGTTCCGCCGCACGCTCGGTCCGGCTCACGCGGATCGCCGCGATCATTTCGTCGAAGAGCGCCGCTGCCGTTTCGGCATCGGTGGCACGGATCCGGTCCATCTGCCGCCAGCCGAAGAGTCCGCCGATGCCGAGCACCAGGCCGGCAACCAGCCACTTGCCATTCTCGCGCAACCAGTTGCGCGCCTGGTCGGCGCGTTGTTCATCGGTCAGATTGTCAGTCACGTCTGTTCACCCGTCGTCGCATCAGGTTCCACCGAGATAGTCGCTCACGAGGCCAGGGGCATCCGCCACCAGCGCGCTGAACTGGGGTCGCTCGGCCCGCAGCGGCTTGATCGCGACCGTTCCGGCCCTTACCTCGTCATCGCCCAGGATGAGGGCAACAGCTGCCCCGCTCGCGTCGGCACGGCGCATCTGCGCCTTGAACCCGCCGCCGCCGAGATTGGTCTCGATCCTCCGGCCGGGAAAGCGGTCCCGCAGCAGTTCGGCCAGCGCCAGCGCGACCGCCTGCGCAGCCTCGCCCGCCGCCACTATAAAGATGTCGCTGCCGCGCGGGGCCGGGATCGTGCCTGCCAGCCGGACCAGCTCGACCAGCCGCTCCATGCCGATGGCACAGCCGATCGCCGGCGTCGGCGACCCGCCGAGCTGTTCGACCAGCCCGTCGTAGCGGCCACCGGCGCAGACGGCACCCTGCGTGCCCAGCTGGTCCGTCACCCATTCGAATACCGTGCGGTTGTAGTAATCGAGCCCGCGCACGAGCCGCGGATTCACCCGAAACGGCACGTCAGCGGCTTGCAGCGCCGCGCATACGGAGGCGAAGTGGGCCGAAGACTCGGCATCGAGCCACTCCTCGAGCGCTGGCGCCTTTGCGACCAGGTCTTGCAGGTCGGGATTCTTGGTGTCGAGGATGCGCAGCGGGTTTCGGTCCAGGCGGCGGCGGCAGTCCTCATCGAGCAGGTCGATGTGGCTGCGAAAATACCGCTCAAGCTCGTCGCGATAGCGCGCCCGGCTGTCGCTCGTGCCGAGCGAGTTCACCTGCAGAGCAATGTGGCGGATGCCGAGGGCACGCCAGATGCGGCTGATCATCACGATCAGTTCGGCATCGATGTCGGGCCCGGGCAGGCCGAGCGCCTCGATGTCGAACTGGTGGAACTGGCGGTAGCGGCCCTTCTGCGGCTTCTCGTAACGGAACATCGCGCCCGTGTGCCAGACCTTGTGGCGCTGGTTGTGCAGCATCCCGTGCTCTATCGCCGCCCGGACGATGCCCGCGGTCGCTTCCGGGCGCAACGTCAGGCTGACGCCGTTGCGGTCCTCGAAGCTGTACATCTCCTTCTCGACGATGTCGGTGACCTCGCCGATGGAGCGCTTGAACAGTTCCGTGCGCTCGACGAGAGGCACGCGCATTTCGCGGTAGCCGTAGGAATCGAGCACGGCGCGCAACACGGCCTCGACGTGCGCCCAGCCCTCCACCTCGGCGGGCAGCAGGTCGCTCATGCCGCGGATGGCCTGCAGGCTGCTCATTGGACTGGCGGTTCTGCAGCTGGCGCAGTGGAAGTGGCGGGCGCCGGCGGCGCGGGCAGCGGCCAGGTAAAGGTCGCGACATTGCGCTCGATCAGCTCGGGCGGTATCGGCACCGGCTGGCCGTCGATGCTGATCGAGACCGCCGGCGCATTCTTGGTGTGGATCGTCACCGGCAGTCGCACGTTGAACTGTTGGCGCGAATCCCGCAGCTGCAGGCCCGCCAGGATGCGCCGATCGGCATCGTCGATATCGATCCATGCGTCGGCCGTGACAGACACCTCGAGAACGGATGCCGCAGGATCGGCGGGCACCTCGACCGTAGCCGCAACCGGCGGCGGGGCCTGGACGATCACCGTATCGTCGTCATCGACGCCGCTGCCGATCATCGCCAGCGCGACCACCAGCACGGCCATCCCTATGCCCCAGGGAATCCAATTGGGCACCTTCGCGCCTTCGGCAACCTTCGCCGGCTTGCTGAGGGAGGGCGGCGCATCGCTGCCGGGGGCCGCTGCCCGGTAGGCATCGAGAACGCCCTCCACGGGGAGGCCCAGCAGTTCGGCGTATCGCTTGAGATGGCCGCGGACGAAGACCGGCGCGCCGAGCGCGTCGAAGCGACCCTCCTCCAGGGCAACGACGGAGGCCTCGTCGAGCCGCAGCGCCTCGGTGACCTGCTGCAGCGACAGTGCACGGGCGCGACGGCCCGAGCGCAGGCGCTCGCCGACGCCGAGCACGGTCGTCGTCGCGCGCGGCGAGCCTTCGGCCGGAGCGTCATCCACCACGGCGCTCGCCCTCGATCAGCTGGCGGGTCTCGATGGACTCGGGGAAGTCGCGCTTCAGGCGGTCAGCGTAGTCGGCGGCCGCCGCGGCACTCCCCTGGGCCTGCTCGATGCGGAAACCGAGCCAGAGCGCGTCCGGCGTAGCCGGCGCTGCAACGAGGAAACGCTCCAGGAATGCGCGCGCCTGCAGGAACACGCCGCGGGTGAACGCGACATCGGCCATCTGCAGCAGCGCCGCCGGGAACTGCGGGTCGATGGCCAGCGCCGCGCGCAGGTAAGTCTCCGCGCGATCCAGGCTGCCACGTTTGGCACAGGTACCGGCATTGGTGTTGATCATCGCCTTGTTGCTCTCGGCACGCGCCGGCGGCACCGCCAGCGCGCGATCGAACAGCCTGAGCGCCTCGGCCCGCTCCTGTTTCTGCAGGCAGAGGAACACCGCGAGTGCATTCAGTGCGTCCGGATTTTCCCCCTCCAGCGCTACAGCACGGCGGTAACTGCGCTCGGCGCCAGCCGGGTCGCCGAGCTTCTCCAGCACGACGCCGAGGCCCATGTGCGCGAGGCCAAGGCGGTCGTCCGTGGCCAGTGCCCTCTCGAGTTTCTCCTGCGCGGCCTTGTAGTCGCCCTGGCGGAGGTAACTGATGCCGAGCTGCATGTTGTAACGCGCGGCTTCGTCGGGCGAGGCTGGCGTACCGGGCCGCGTGGTCGAAGTCACGCAGCCCGCGAGCGCCGTCGCGACGAGCGCGACCATCAGGCAGTAGCGGATCACACCGTCCACGAAACCTCCTGCAGCTTGCTGCCGAGCGGTACCCGGACGCGGTTCTCGACCTGGCCGGCGAGCTGGCCGCAGGCTGCTGCGATATCGTCGCCGCGCGTGCGTCTCGTCACCGTGACGATACCCGCGGCCGAGAGTATCCGGCGAAACTCATCGACGACCTCGGGACGCGAGCGGCGGTAGCGGCCGGCGGGAAAGGGGTTGAACGGGATCAGGTTCACCTTGGCGGGACGGCCGCCGAGCAGACCGGCCAGGCGCCGGGCCTGGGCAGGCGAGTCGTTCACACCGTCGAGCATGACGTACTCGAAGGTGATTTCCTTCGTATTGGTCGCTGCAACGTACTCCCAGCAGGCCTCCAGCAGCTCCGCGATCGGGTGGCGGCGATTGATGGGAACCAGTTCGTTGCGCAGCTCGTCGTCGCTCGCGTGCAGGGACACCGCGAGGGCCACGCGCGATTCCTCGGCGAGACGGCGGATCTGGGGCACCAGCCCCGAGGTGCTGACCGTCACGCGGCGGCGCGAGAGCTTGCAGGCGAGGTCGTCGACCAGCACCGAACAGGCCTGCACGACGGCACGGAAATTCGCCAGCGGCTCGCCCATCCCCATGAACACGACGTTGGTGATCGGCGACCGGCCGCCGGCGTCGCCCAGTTCGCGCCGCGCCAGCAACACCTGGCCGACGATCTCGGCAGCGGAGAGATTGCGGTTGAACCCCTGGTGCCCGGTCGCGCAGAACGAACAGTCCATTGCGCAGCCGACCTGGGAAGACACGCAGAGCGTGCCGCGTCCCGGCTCGGGAATGAACACGGTCTCGATCGCCTGCGTTTCACCGGCCGCGAGGCGCCATTTCACGGTGCCGTCGGCAGACTCCTGGACGGCGGTGATCTCCGGCAACCGGATCGGCGCGCGAACGGCGAGTTCCTGCCGGAGCGACTGGCCGAGATCCGTCATGCGCTGCGGATCCAGCACGCCGCGAGCGTAGATCCACTGCATGAGCTGGCGCGCGCGAAACGGCTTCTCGCCGATACCGACGAACAGTCGCTCGAGGTCACCTCGCGGCATCCCGAGCAGATTGACGTCGGCGTCGATCATCGTGGATCAGCGGGTACGCGGACAGAGATCGCTCTGGCTGAAGAAATACGCGATTTCGTTGCGCGCCGTGTCCGGCGCGTCGGAGCCGTGGCAGACGTTTTCCTCGATGCTGGCGGCAAGATCGGCCCGGATGGTGCCCCTGGCCGCCTTCTTCGGGTCGGTCGCTCCCATGACCTCGCGGTGCTTCTCGATCGCGTTCTCGCCTTCCAGTACCTGCACGATCACCGGACCGGAGGTCATGTAGCGCACGAGGTCGCGATAGAAGGGACGCTCGCGATGCACGGCGTAGAAACCCTCGGCCTGCGCCTGGGTGAGGTGCATCATGCGGGCCGCCACGATGCGCAGGCCGGCCTGCTCGAAACGCCGGTAGACCTCGCCGATCAGGTTTTTTTGCACACCATCGGGTTTCACGATCGAGAGAGTTCTCTCAATAACCATTACATCTCCATGATTGCTTGAGAAATTTAGCCGCCGCGGGGCAGCTGTTGCTGGAATCGCTCAAGGCCGCCCCGGAGGGCCACCGACGGGCTGCGTAGTATCCCAATCCACCAAGCAGTTCCGCAAGGCATCCTGCACCGTCAGCAGGCTGGAGCGCTTTTCGGGAGGCAGGCTCAACTCAGCCGCCAGGGCCGACGGCTCGCAGGCCCGGGCGGTCGCGACCGCAGCGCCGGTCAGCGCAGCGGCCAGCCGTTCGCAGGCCGCGATGACCCAGGGACTGCCGTAGGCGCGAAACGCGATGGCGTCGATGCGACCGTCGCGGATGCGCGCCTCGAATTCCACGCGCTCCCCCGCCCCGCTGTCGCCGGCCGTGCCGCGGCAATTGCGGCCACCGGCCAGCGGTCCGTGGTGGCGCGGATGAAAGAAGGCGTCGCGGACAGCGGCGGGATACTCCACGGCTGCGGTCTTTCAGGCGGCCGGCGCCAGCCGCCGCAGGTGCGAAACCGCGTGCTCGAAGACCGCGGCGGCCCGATCGATCTCCTCCGCCGTGGTGGACACGCCCAGGCTGAACCGGACCGAACTGCGCGCCGCCTCGCGATCGAGGCCGAGCAGCATCAGCACGGGCGACGGATCGTCGTTGCCCGAATCGCAGGCCGACCCGGCCGAGACGGCGATCTCCTCCAGGGCCAGCTGCAGGCTCTCGCCCTCGACACCCGCTACGGTGACGTTCGCGATGTGACAGGCACGGCGTGTCGCATGGCCGTTGAGTCGCACACCCGACACCGCCAGCAGGCGCTCCTCCAGCCGGGTGCGCAAAGCGGCGATTCGCGGGGGGTCGAGCGGCAGCCGCGCCGACGCGATCGCCGCAGCGACACCCATGCCATGCAGCTGGTGCGTCGGCAGCGTGCCAGGACGCAGGCCGCGCTCCTGCGCACCCCCGTGATACAGGGGCTGGATTCGCGCTACGCGGTCAGTGTCGAGCACCAGCGCACCGACGCCGCGCGGCCCGCCGAACTTGTGCGCCGACAGGGACAGCAGGTCGACCTGCTCACGGCGCATGTCGATCGGCTCGCGGCCCGCTGCCTGCACGGCATCGACGTGCAGGGGCACGTCGCGCTGACGACACAGGGCGCCCAACGCCTCGATGTCCTGCACGACGCCCGTCTCGTTGTTCACGGCCATCAGCGACACGAGTGTCGTGTCCGGCCGTATCGCAGCCGCGACCGCCGCCGGATCAACAAGACCGTCCCTGCCGCACTCGAGCCAGGTCACCGCCCAGCCTTCCCGCTCGAGGCAGCGGCAGGCCTCGCGCACCGAAGCATGCTCCGCGGCCGAGGTCACCAGGTGCCTGCCCCGCACGGCGCGGAATCGTGCCGTGCCGATGATGCCGAGGTTGTTCGCCTCCGTGGCGCCGGAGGTGAATACGACGCCGGCCGGTGTGGCGCCGGCGAGCGTCGCAACGGCGGAGCGGGCGGCCTCGATGCAGGCGCGGGCCGCCCGGCCTGGTGCGTGCGATGAAGATGGATTCGCCTGCAGGGCCGGATCGCGCATGACCGCTGCCATCGATTCCGCGACCTGCGGATCGAGCGGCGTCGATGCGGCGTGGTCGAGGTAGATCAAGGCGGCCCGGTCCAGTCGCGCCGCCCGGAGCCCGGCGCCAGCGACGTGAGAATGCCGCGCAGGATGTTCAGCTCGTTCTGGTCGAGGCGCGAGCGGTTGAAGAGCCGGCGCAGCCGCCGCATGAGATTGCGCGGGTTGCCGGTATCGAGGAAACCGCTCGCGAGGAGCACGCGTTCGAGGTGCTCATAGAACAGATCCATGTCCTCGACACCAGCCGGCGGCGACTCCGGCGGCGGCGTGTCGAGCACGACGCCCTGGGCAGCGCGCAGTTCCCAGGCGATGAGCTGGACGGCGGCGGCAAGATTGAGCGAGCTGTAGGCGGGATTGGCAGGGATGTAGACGAGTGCCTGGCAGAGGTCGAGTTCGTCGTTCGTCAGGCCGGCGCGTTCCGGCCCGAACACGATGGCCGCAGGGCGTGCCGCGCAGGCACGCAGGACCTCCGCGGCACACTCCCGCGGGTCGAGCTCCGGCATGCCGAGGCGCCGATGCCTGGCGCTGGCACCGACGATGAAACCGCAGCCGTCCAGCGCATCCGCCAGCGTGCCCGCCACCCTTGCAGACTCCAGCACGTCGAGTGCGCCGGAGGAACGCGCGCGGGCCTCGGGGTCCGGGTGTCCGACCGGGTTGACGAGCGCCAGGTCGTGAAAGCCCATCGTCTTGATCGCGCGCGCCGCCGCGCCGACATTGCCCGGATGAGTCGGCTCGAAGAGGACGAATCGCGGCGCGTGGGTGGTCATGGCGTTGCTGGCCTGGGGGGCAGGCATTCTAGCGGCCGTCACGTGCCACTGCAGCCCGCGGGTGCGCGTCCCGAGCCCAGTCCGTAGAATGGCGCCCTCCCCGCGCCCGGTACGCGTCCTCGAGCCTTTCGATGCAGGCACTACTCAACACCGCCATCAAGGCGGCACGCAAGGGCGGCGATACCGCGCTGCGCTACCTCAATCGCGTGGCGGAACTCGACATTCGCACCAAGGCACGCAACGAGTTCGTCACCCAGGTCGACCTCACCGCGGAAACAGCCATCATCGAGAGCATCCGCGAACGCTATCCCGACCATGGGTTCCTCGCCGAGGAGAGCGGTCGCCAGGGCGGGGGCGACGAGTACGTCTGGATCGTGGACCCGCTGGATGGCACGACCAATTTCGTCCACGGGTTTCCCGTCTTCTCGGTGTCCCTCGCTCTGCAGGTGCGCGGCCAGATCGAAGTGGGCGTGGTGTACGACCCCTGCCGCCAGGAGCTCTTTACGGCAACCCGTGGCGGCGGCGCGCAGCTCGACGGGCGGCGCATCCGCGTCAGCGGCAGACCCGGCCTGGAAGGCGCGCTCATCGGCACGGGATTCCCCTACCGCAGCAATACGGTCTGGCTCGACCGTTACCTGAAGATGTTGCGGGCCGTGATGGAGGAAACCGCCGGTGTGCGCCGGCCGGGATCAGCGGCGCTGGATCTGTGCTACGTCGCCGCCGGGCGGCTCGATGCGTTCTGGGAATTCGGCCTGAGCCCCTGGGACATGGCTGCCGGCACGCTGATGATCCGCGAAGCCGGTGGCGTGGTCGCGAGCCTCACGCCGGGAGCCGATCATCTCGAGACCGGCAACGTGATCGCCGGCTCGCCGAAGGCGCAGGAAGCCCTGCTGAAGCTGCTGCTGCCGCATCTCTGAGGCAGCGCCGCCTCAGGGCATATCGTCGATCTTGTCGTCGTCCTTCTGCACGGGCAGGAGGTCCTGCGGCGTGACTTTCAGGAAAAAGGCGATTGCGCTGCCGATGTAGATCGACGAATAGGTGCCGAATACGATCCCGAAGGCCAGCGCCGTCGAGAAGCCGCGCAGGGCCTCGCCTCCGAAAACGAGCAATGCCACGACGACGAGGAGTGTCAACAAGCTCGTGAGGATGGTGCGGCTCAGCGTCTCGTTCACCGACCGGTTGATGAGGTCGGCCACGGGGCCCTTGCGGGCGCTGCGGAAATTGTCGCGAATGCGGTCGAACACCACGACGGTGTCGTTCAGCGAATAGCCGACGATGGCCAGGACCGCCGCGACGACCGACAGGTCGAAGGGCAGCCAGAAAACCGAGAACACGCCGATGGTGACGATGGCGTCGTGGGCAGTCGCAAGCACGGCGCCCAGCGCGAATTTCCACTGGAAGCGCAGCATCACGTAGAGAAGGATGAGCGCCAGCGCGGCGAGGACGGACAGCGTGCCCTGCTCGGTGAGGTCCTTGCCGACCTGCGGCCCCACGAACTCGATGCGGCGCACCTGCTCCTCGCTCACGCCCAGGGCCGCAGTGAGCTGCTCCTTCAACTGGATACTGCCCGCATTCTCACGCGGCGGCAGGCGCACGAGGACGTCGCGGGGCGTGCCGAAGTTCTGCACCTGCGCATCCGGGTAGCCCCCGGCTCCCAGCCGGCTGCGGATCTGCTCGAGGTCCGCTTCCGCCTTGTATCCGACCTCCAGCAGCACGCCGCCGGTGAAGTCGATGCCCAGGTTGAGGCCGCGCGTGAACAACGAAACGACGCTGATCACCACCAGCAGGACCGACACCGAGGAAACCGCGGTGGCGTAGCGCATGAAGGGAAACGAGGAAACCTTGCGGAAAAACTCCATGGCTGCGAAACCTCAGACCGGCAGGCTTTCCAGGCGCCGGCCGCCCCAGATTGCATTGACCAGGGAACGGCTTACCACGACGGCGGTGAACACCGAGGTGAAGATGCCCAGGCACAGCACCACCGCGAAGCCCTTGATGGGGCCCGTGCCGAACGCAAACAGCACGAGGCCGGCGATCAGCGTCGTGACGTTGGAGTCGAGAATCGTCGCGAACGCCTTGTCGTAGCCGGCATGGATGGCGGCCTGCGGCGAATTGCCATTGCGCAGTTCCTCGCGGATGCGCTCGTTGACCAGCACGTTGGCGTCGACGGCCATGCCGATCGTGAGCACGACGCCGGCAATGCCCGGCAGGGACAGCGACGCCTGCAGGAGCGAGACCAGCGCCCCCAACAGGATCACGTTGGCGAGCAATGCCAGGTTGGCGACCAGGCCGAAACCGCGGTAATAGATCGCCATGAAGATCGCGACAAGCACGAGACCGAGGACGAGCGCGTCCTGGCCTTTCTCGATGTTGTCGCGGCCTAGGCTGGGACCCACGGTGCGCTCCTCGATCTTGTAGACCGGTGCCGCCAGGGCGCCGGCCCTGAGCAACAACGCGAGATCGCGTGCCTCGTTGACGTCGAGGCCCGTGATCTGGAACTGGCTGGAGAAGACACCGCGGATGACCGCCGTGCTGATGACTTCCTTCTTCTCGCGCGGCACCTCGACCGACTTGCCGTCGCGGACGACCTTCTCGCGCTTCTGCTCGACGAAGACCACGGCCATGGGCTTGTTGAGGTTCGCCTTGGTGACGTCGAGCATCTCCCGCCCGCCCTTGGCGTCGAGGCGCACGGAAACCGCCGGCTGGCCCTGATCGAAGGTCTGCGCGGCATCGACCAGCTGGTCGCCCGTGACGATCAGGCGGCGCTTGAGCAGGAGCGGCTGGCCGCCGCGGTCCTTGTAGAGCTCGCAGCCGACCGGCGCCCGGCCCGTGCGCTCGGCCTCGACCGGGTTGCCCTGGTCGCAGACGAGGCGGAACTCGAGGGTCGCCGTGGCGCCCAGCACCCGCTCGGCCTGGTTCGGGTCCTTGACGCCGGGCAGCTGCACGACAATGCGGTCGACGCCCTGGCGCTGCACGATCGGCTCGGACACGCCCAGTTCGCTCACGCGATTGCGCAGGGTGACGGTGTTCTGCTCGATCGCGAAATTCTGCCGCTCGACGATCTGCGCCTCGGTGATGCGGGCAACTATGGCCGCCCCCTCGTCGCGGGATTCGGTCGCGAGGTCGATGCGGTTGTCGAATTCGCGCAGCACGTCCTCGGCGCGCTCAGCGTCGGCGGCATCGGGCAGTTCGACGACGATGCGCTCGCCGTCGATGCGGACGCTGCGACGGATACGCTCGTCCCGCAGGAGCTTGCTGAAGTCCGCGGCGTAACGTTCGCGGTACTGGGCCAGCGCCTTGTCCATGTCGACCTGGAACAGGAAGTGCACGCCGCCGCGCAGGTCCAGCCCGAGGCTGATCGGCTGCACCCCCGTCCAGGCGAGCCAGGCGGGTGTTCGCGGCGCATAGGTCAGGGCCACGTTGTAGTCGTCGCCGAGCGCCGCGCGCACCTGGTCACCGACCGTGATCTGGTCGACCGAGGACGCGAGCCTGACGATGAGCCGCCCTTCCTTCGTCTCCATGGTGCCGCCACCGGCTGCCGTGCCGGCAAGCCGGCTTTCGATATCGCGGGCCTGGTCGGCGCCGATCTCGGTGCCGTCGTTGCGGCCGATCTGCAGCGCCTCGTCCTCGCCGTAGAGGTTCGGCAGGACGATGACGATGCCTACGAGCATCACCAGTCCGACCAGGACGTTTTTCCACCGTGGGTTCTGGTTCATCGCTCGGGCAACCTGCTCAGGCGCTCTTGATCGTGCCCTTGGGCACCACGGCACTGATCGTGTGCCGCTGCACCTTTACCCGCACGCTATCGGCAATCTCGACTTCGACGAATTGCTCGCTGAGCTCTGTCACGCGGCCGAGAACGCCGCCGGCAGTGACGATCTCGTCCCCCGCCGCCAGCTTCGCCACCATTTCGCGGTGTTCCTTCTGCCGCTTCGTCTGCGGCCTGATCAGGAAGAAATAGAAGACGACGAATACGAGCACGAGCGGAAGCATCGACAGCAGCGGGTCCGCCGGCTGGCCAGCACCCTGCGCCCAGGCATCCTCGACGATGAAGCCCATGGGGTCCTCTCGAAAGTGGGGCCGGAAAAAGGCTGCGTATTATTACACAGTTGATTCCGCTGGAAATCCCTCGGATCCGGCCTGGCGGTCGAGGAATTCGCCTGCGAACCGCGCAACCTCCCCGCCCTCTATGGCCGAGCGCAGGCGCGCCATGAGCCGCTGGTAGAAGCGCAGGTTGTGGATCGTGTTGAGCCGGCAGCCCAGGATCTCGCCGCAGGCATCGAGATGTCGCAGGTAGGCGCGGCTGTAGTGGCGGCAGGTGTAGCAGTCGCAGCTTTCGTCCAGCGGACGCGGGTCGTCGCGGTAGGCGGCATTGCGGATGCGAACGACGCCGCGTTCGGTGAACAGGTGGCCGTTGCGGGCGTTGCGGGTCGGCAGGACGCAGTCGAACATGTCGACGCCGCGGAGCACCGCCTTGACGATGTCGGACGGCGTGCCGACGCCCATGAGGTAGCGCGGACGGGCGGCCGGCATCAGCGCCAGCGTGTGGTCCAGCACGGCCAGTCGTTCCGCCTCGGGCTCGCCGACGGACAGTCCGCCGATGGCGTAGCCGTCGAAACCGATGTCGGCCAGGCCGGCCAGAGAGGCCGAGCGCAACGGCAGGTACATGCCGCCCTGCACGATGCCGAACAGGGCGTGGCCGCGATCGCGACTGCCCTCCACCTCGAAAGCATCGCGGCTCAGTCGCGCCCAGCTCAGCGAGCGCTGCATGGATTCACGCGCCATCTGCTCGGTGGCCGGCCAGGCCGTGCAGTCGTCGAAGATCATCTGGATGTCGCTGCCCAGTGCCGCCTGCACTGCCATCGCACGCGCGGGCGAGAGGAACACCCGGTCGCCGTTGACCGGCGAACTGAACTCGACGCCGTCCTTGCCGATCCTGGTCCGGCCGCCGAGGCTGAATACCTGGAATCCGCCGGAGTCGGTCAGGATCGGGCGCTCCCAGTGCATGAAGCGGTGCAGGCCGCCCATCGAGCCGATCAGTTCACTGCCCGGCCGGAGCATCAGGTGAAAGGTGTTGCCGAGCACGATCTCGGCGCCGAGGTCGACCAGTTCCTCCGCCGTCATGGCTTTCACCGTGCCGTAGGTGCCGACCGGCATGAACGCCGGCGTCTGCACGTCGCCACGGGCCATGCGCAGCACGCCGCGTCGCGCACCACCATCTGTGGCCGTGAGGTCGAAGCTGAAAGGGGCGTGGCTCATGGCGCGGCCGGCGGCTCGACGAACATCGCGTCACCATAGCTGAAAAAACGGTAGCGGCCGGCGACCGCGTGCCGATAGGCCGCGAGCACGCGCTCGCGCCCGGCGAACGCCGCCACCAGCATCAGCAACGACGAGCGCGGCAGGTGAAAATTCGTGATGAGCGCGTCGATGACCCGGAACCGGTAGCCAGGCCGGATGAACAGGCGGGTAGCGCCGTCGCAGGCGGCGAGCGAACCGCCGGCGGCAGCCGTCTCGAGCGCGCGCACGGTGGTTGTCCCGACCGCGACCACCCGGCCACCCCGCTGCCGCGCGGCTCGAACGGCCGCGACGGTTGCTGCGGGCACGGCAGCGAACTCCTCGTGCAACTCCCCGGCGCTGATCTGCTCAGGCCGCAGCGGCGCGAAGGTCCCGGCGCCCACGTGGAGCTGGACAGCGGCGCGATCGACTCCCCGCGCCGCGAGCCGCTCGAGCATGGGCTCGTCGAAATGCAGCCCCGCCGTCGGTGCCGCAACCGAGCCGGGAGCGCGGGCATAGACGGTCTGGTAACGCTGGCGGTCCTCATCGCGGTCAGCGCGGCGGATATACGGTGGCAGGGGCACGTGGCCGGCGCGCTCCAGGGCCGGCAGCACGGGTTCGGCGAAGCGCAGGATGAAGAACTGTCCGCGGCGGCCTGTGACTGCGGCGTCGATACCGCCCTCGAAAGCAAGCAGCGAGCCGTCCGGTGGTGGATGGCTGGCGCGCAGCTGCACCAGCGCCTCGCGTTCGCCGAGCACACGCTCGAGCAGCATTTCGATGCGGCCGCCACTGGCCTTGTGCCCATGAAGCCGCGCGGGGACCACGCGCGATTCGTTGACGACCAGGAGGTCGCCGTCGCGGAGCAGGTCCGCGAGATCCGCGAAACACCGGTCGACAGGCCCGCTGGCGGCCAGATGGAGCAGCCTGCTCGCGCTGCGCTCGGCCAACGGCTCCTGCGCGATCAGTTCGGACGGCAGGTCGAAATCGAAATCCGCGGGGTCCACGGCGGCGCATTCTACCGGTCGCGCGTGGACGCTCCGGCGAGGCACCGTGTATTCTTGCCGGTCCGCGCCGGGATGGCGGAATTGGTAGACGCGGCGGACTCAAAATCCGTTGGTGGTGACACCGTGTGGGTTCAAGTCCCTCTCCCGGCACCACGACTACTGGACGCCTCGATCAGCCCTCCTCGCAGCCGCGCAGCAGGCGCTCGGCCCGCGCGAGATGCGGCCGGTCGACCATGCGGCCGTCCAGCGTCGTCGCGCCGTCGATCGCTGGAACCTGCAGCGCGCCGGCGGCCAGCAGAACCAGGGCCCGCACATGGGCTCTACGGCGGCGAAGTGCCCGCGGCGGGCATGGTCTGTGGCGTCGGCAGCGTCAGCGGCGTGGACTGCATGATTGTTGCAAACGACGCCACGGTGAAAGGCGGCACTTACTACCCGCTCATCGTGAAGATGCACCGCCGCGCCCAGGAAATCGCCCTCGAGAACCACCTGACCTGCATCTACCTCGTGGACTCGGGTGGTGCCTACCTGCCGCTGATCGCGTTGCTGCGCCAGATCGCGGCTCGACTCAACCGCGCCTTGACCGCTTCGACGAGCAGTCCCACCCGTACTACGGCAGCGCGGCTCTGGAACGACGGCGTCATCAGCCCGCTCGACACGCGCCGCGTACTGGCCCAGGAGTCGCCGGGCAGCATCCTCCGCCTCTAGCCGACACGCGACGTTACTGCGGGAACCATGCGGGCCGCCGCGGCCTCGGTCGCCGAAGTCCGGTACGATGCCCCGCATGAAGTCAGGTGTCACAGCACTGCGCTCGTTGGCAACGCTGCTCACGCTGGCAGGATCTGCCGCGGTCGCTGACCCGGCGAACCTGGCGGCGGGACCGTGGCGTGGCGAGATCGGGCTGAACGGACAGATGGTGCCGTTCAACTTCGAGGTCATCCGGGAAAGCGGCAGCCTCGCTGTCCATTACCTCAACGGCGCCGAACGGATGCCGGTGGAACTGGTGAGCGCCGACGGGAATTCGCTCGCTTTCGATTTCCCGTCGTTTGCGGCCACGCTGCGCGCCACTCATGACGGATCGTCGATGCGCGGAACCATCGGCCTCCTACGGCAGAATTCCCGCCACGAATTGCCCTTCTCCGCACGCCAGGGACCGCGATACCGCTTCTTCGCCACTCCTTCGCAGAAGCCTGACCGGGTCGACGGCATCTGGTCGATGACCATCAGCGACCCGACCGATGGTGACGAAGAAGCGGCAATCGCCACTTTCACGCAGCAGGGCGCCGCACTCGCAGGCAGCGTGCTGACGGCAACGGGAGACCAGCGCTACCTGGCTGGCGAAATGCGCGACTCAACGCTGCTGCTTTCCGCCTTCGATGGCGGCGGGGTACGGCTGTGGCGTGGCGAACTCGGCGCGGATGGAGTACTGCGCGGCACCCTGGATACCGTGACCTCGGTCGCGACGCCGTGGATCGCGCGGCGCGACGCCAACGCTGCGCTTGGCGACCCGCGGACCATGACCGGCATGAAAGCCGGAGCCGGCCCTCTCGCCTTCAGCTACCCCGACATGGACGGCCGTAACGTGTCACTGGCTGATGCGGCATACGACGGGAAAGTGGTGCTCGTTATCCTCGCGGGCAGCTGGTGCGCCACCTGTCACGACGAAGCCCGGGTCATGGGGCCGATATACGCCGAGTACGCAAGCCGCGGCCTCGAAGTCCTGTATCTCATGTATGAATACACGGCTGACTTCGCGGCGGCGAAACCGCAGCTGTCGGCCTGGCGCCGCCGATTCGCCATCGAGCACCCGATGCTTTTCGTCGGCGACACGGGCCGCGACACCCGCGGCCGCAGCCTGCCGATGCTCACCGACGTGGTCGCGTTCCCGACGACGATCTTCGTGGATCGAGCCGGACAGGTGCGGACCATACTCACCTCGTTTCCAGGACCGGCAACCGGAGAACCGCACGAAGCCTACAAGCGGGACTTCCGCCGGACGGTCGAGGCACTTCTGGCGGAGCCGCCGCCGGCCAACAGCAGGACCGGATGAGCATGAGCCGCATCAGTCATTGCACCCGGTGCGGGCATGCCGTTGCCCATGTGGTGCCCGATGGCGACAACCGCGAGCGGGCCGTCTGCCGGTCCTGCGGCCACATCGAATACCAGAACCCGCGGATCGTCGTCGGCTGCGTGGTGGAGCACGACGGCGCGATTCTGCTCTGCCGGCGGGCGATCGAACCCCGCCGCGGCTACTGGACAGTACCGGCTGGTTTCATGGAGCTTGGGGAAAGCATGGGCGACGCGGCGCGTCGTGAGACCTGGGAAGAGGCGGAAGCCGAGGTCGAGCTGGGCGAGATGATCGCTGCAGTCGATGTCGTCCATGCAGGGCAGGTCCATGTCTTCTTCCGCGGACGCATGGCCACGCCGTCGTTCGGCGCTGGCGTCGAAACGATCGAAAGCCGGCTCATCGCGCCGGTCGACATCCCCTGGGACGAAATCGCGTTTCCCAGCGTGCGGATCGCACTCGAGGAATTCCTGCAGGCAACAGCCGGCATCACCCGGCCGGTCCACCTGGCAACGGCGCCACGCTACCGCTTCGAGTAGGCGGCTGCGGCGAATCGCCCGGGCGGCGAATAGCCGCGTCAGCCGAAATAGTCATTGATTTTCCGTGCGAAATCCCTACATTAGCGCGGCTCGCCGGGCGGCCCTCGCCCGTCCGGGTTTAGGAGATCCGCATGACGTTCGTCGTCACCGAGAAGTGCATCAAGTGCAAGTACATGGACTGCGTGGAAGTCTGTCCCGTGGACTGCTTCCACGTGGGACCGAACATGCTGGTGATCGATCCGGACGAGTGCATCGACTGCACCCTGTGCGAGCCGGAGTGCCCGGTCGAGGCCATTCTGTCTGAAGACGAGGTGCCTGCCGATCAGCAGCACTTCAAGGCGCTGAACGCCGAACTTGCGAAGAAGTGGCCCGTGATCACCGAAGCGGGCACGCCCCCCGCCGATGCCGACGACTGGACGAAGGTCGAAGGGAAGCTCCAGTATCTGGAGCGCTGAAACGCCTGGCGCGTCAGCCGGGCCTCGCGTTCTCGAGTATGCCGGCGAGTTCTTCGACAGGCACGTAGCCAGGCACCAGCTCCCCGCTGTCCGTGATGATGGCAGGCGTGCCCTGCACGCCGAGCTCGATGCCCAGCGAGTAATGCTGCTGCACCGGATTCGGGTTGCAGGCGGGGCCTGACAGAACCTCGCCACGCTTGGAACGGGTAATGGCGTCGTTGCGGTTCTTCGCGCACCAGACCTGCTCGGCCTTGGTCCAGCTCTCGGTCTTCGGGCCGCTGCGCGGGAAGAACAGATAGCGCACACGGATGCCGCGGTCCAGGTACTGGTCCATCTCACGGTGCAGCTTGCGGCAGTAACCGCAATCGATGTCCGTGAACACCGTGATGGTGTGCTTCACCTGGCGCGGCGAGAAGACGATCATCCTGCCGTCGCCGACTTCGTTGATCGCCGCCAGTCGCGCGCCGGACCGGCGCTGTTCGGTGACGTTGACGTTGGAGGACAGGTCGATGATGTCGCCGCGCAGCAGGTACTTGCCGTCGGCCGACACATAGGCGACTTGCGGCCCGAGGCGGAGCTCGAACAGCCCCGGGATCGGCGACGGCCGGATCTGGTCCGCGCGCACCTCGGGCAGCGTCCGGGCGAGCTCCTTCTGGATGGACTCCGCCTCGCCAGTAGCCTGCGCCGCCAGGGCAATCAACAATGCGGGAATCAGGGCGAGCAGCCGCATGCCATCTCCACGAGTCGCGGGAAACCCGCGGCGATCTCACCGCGGACGACGCATGGTAGCACGGCCGGCCGCGCGGCCTCAGCCGCGCGGATGGTGCTGTGCGTGCATTTCCTTCATGCGCTCGCGGGCGACATGCGTGTAGATCTGCGTGGTCGACAGGTCGCTGTGGCCAAGCAGCATCTGCACGACACGCAGGTCGGCGCCGTTGTTCAGCAGGTGCGTCGCAAAGGCGTGACGCAGTGTGTGCGGAGACAGCTTGCCGAGGATGTCCGCCTTCCTGGCATAGCGCTTGATGATGTGCCAGAACGCCTGGCGCGTCATGCGGTCGCCGCGCCGCGTCGGAAACAGGTACTCGGTCTGGCGATCCAGGAGAATTTCCACGCGCGGGCCGTTCAAGAATTCGCGCAGCCACTTCTGCGCCTCGTCGCCGATCGGAATCAGCCGCTCTCGGTCGCCTTTGCCACGGACACGGAGCACGCCCTGGTTCAGGTTGATCTGGGCCTGGCGCAGGTTGATCAGTTCCGAGACCCGCAGTCCCGTCGCGTAAAGGACCTCGAGCATGGCGCGATCGCGATTGCCGATCGCGTCGTGGATGTCCGGGGCATTGAGCAGGGCTTCGACTTCGCCCTCCGTCAGCAACTGCGGCAGCGAGCGGCCGATTTTCGGCATGTCGATCTTGAGCGTGGGATCTTCCGCGATGACGCCCTCGCGCAGCAGGAACCGGTAGAAGCGGCGGAAGCTGGACAACTGTCGTGCGGTCGAGCGCGGCTTCGCGCCTTCCTTGGAACGCCAGGCGATGAACGCGAGCAGGTCGGCGCGCGCAGAATAGATCATGCTCTTGTCGCGCTGCGCCAGCCAGCGCTGCAGGGAGAGCAGGTCCGCCCGGTAGGCGCCGAGGGTATTCGCCGAGAGGCCCCGCTCCATCCAGATCGAGTCGAGGAACTTGTCGATGACCGCTTCGGTCGAGTCCGCCCGTGCATTAGCACCGGCCACCGTGTTGACAGACGTCGGGGACATTATGGGCATTTACTCCGCTTTCGCAGGCCTGTTGCCGCCATGGCCCGCCCGTCCCTGGACTGGTCCGCCGGACGGATTGAAGCCGCGCAGGCTGCGTGCCGATAATCTGCTCGGCAGGCCCGGCGACCCTTTCCCTGACGGGCCGCCCGGCAGGCGGGGCCCCTCAGTTGTCCGGTCGTAGCGGATGCTGAGCGGGAGTATGCGCGGCAAGCTTTTGCCTTAGCGTGACTGCACTCACAAATCCTTCAACGGGTTACATAAATTTCGTTTTTGACAGAATGCGGCCCCATCCCTCCATTGCCGATCGCCTCTACGGCGCCCTGAGCTGGCTTGCGTTCCTGGCGGTCTCCCTGCCCCTGGTGGCGGTCCTCTGCGTCCTGCCGGGGGAAGACCGGCGGCGCCGGGCCGCCCGGCTCGCGGCGCGGACCTGGGTCACGCTATCCGGCTGCAGTCTGGCCGTGCGGGGCCTGGAGAACCTGCCCCCCGACTCCTGCATCGTCGCCGCCAACCACGCGAGCTACCTCGACGGACTCCTGTTGACCGCCGTGCTGCCACCGAGGTTCGCCTTCGTCATCAAGCGGGAGATGACGCAGGTTCCCGTTGCCCATTTCCTGCTGAGGCGCATCGGCTCCCAGTTCGTCGAACGCTTCGATACCCGCCGTGGAGCGACCGACGCACGACGGGTACTGGCGCTGGCGGAGGCGCGCCAATGCCTGGCCTTTTTCCCCGAAGGCACATTCCATGCGGAACCCGGACTGCGGCGCTTCCAGAACGGCGCCTTTGCGGCAGCCGTGCGGGGCAACGTGCCCGTAGTGCCCGTCGCGATTATCGGCACCCGGGACATGTTGCCGGCGGACGCCTGGCTGCCACGTCGGCGCCCGCTTGTCGTTATCGTCAAACCAGCGGTTCGCCATAACGGCGAGCATGACGCGGTGGCTGCATTGCGCAAGGCATGCCGCAGCAGCATCCTGATGGATCTGGGTGAGCCCGATCTCACCTGAGAGGGCTGCGCCTTGGCGTGGTCTTTTTTGCACCGCATAATCCGGGCGACCGCGCGCAGGCCACCCGCCCGAATTTTTCTTTGCCAGACAGGTAAATGACCGTGAACCAGGAGTCCGTCGTGCTCGTCGCTGCCCGGCGCAGCCCCATCGGAGCCTTCCAGGGTACGCTCGCGCCGCTGTCTGCGACCCGACTGGGCAGCACGGTGATCCGGCAGGTGCTGGCCGACAGTTCGCTGCAAGGCGGCGACATCGAACAGGCCCTGCTCGGCTGCGTGCTGCAGGCAGGCCTCGGCCAAGCGCCGGCCCGCCAGGCTGTCCTTGGCGCCGGCCTGCCGGTCAGTACCCCGGCGATGACGATCAACAAGGTCTGCGGCTCGAGCCTGGCGGCGCTCGTCCTCGCGGACGACGCGATCCGCAGCGGCAGCTCGTCCAGCGTGCTCGCCGGCGGCATGGAGTCCATGTCGAATGCGCCGTACCTGTTGCCCAATTCACGCGGCGGCTACCGCATGGGTCATCAGGAAGTCCTGGACCACATATTCTTCGACGGACTGCAGAACGCCTACGACGGCAGCATGATGGGCCACTTCGCCGAGGCGACCGTGAAACGCTACGGATTCACGCGCGAGGCCCAGGACGCCTACGCCAGAGAGTCGGTGCGACGTGCGCTGGCCGCCAGCGAGGGTGGCGCGTTCCGCCGGGAGATCGTGCCGGTCACGGTCAGCGGTCGCGGCGGCGATACGCTGGTCGAGCGGGACGAAGAACCGTTCCGCGCCGATCCGGCCCGCATCCCGAAGATGAAGCCGGCATTCGCGAAAGACGGCACGGTGACCGCGGCGAGTTCCTCATCGATCTCGGACGGCGCGGCTGCCTTCGTCGTGATGGCCGGCAGCACTGCCGCGAGCCGGGGCATCAGGCCACTGGCGCGCGTAGCCGGCCACGCCGTGCACGCGCAGGAGCCGGAGTGGTTCACGACGGCCCCGGTCGGAGCGATCCGCAAACTGCTCGCGAAGCTCGGCTGGAAACCGGATGCCGTCGATCTGTACGAGATCAACGAGGCCTTCGCCTGCGTCACGATGGCGGCGATCAAGGAACTCGGCCTGGACGCCGCGCGTGTCAACGTGAACGGCGGCTCCTGTGCCCTCGGCCACCCGATCGGCGCAACCGGCGCGCGACTCATCGTCACCCTGGTCCATGCGCTGCACCAACGCGGCGGCAAGCGTGGCGTGGCGGCGTTGTGCATCGGCGGCGGCGAAGCGATCTGCGTCGGCGTCGAAGTCGACTGACCCGGCTCACATGCCGGTGTAGTTCGGCCCGCCGCCGCCCTCCGGCACGACCCACTGGATGTTCTGCGCGGGGTCCTTGATGTCGCAGGTCTTGCAGTGGACGCAGTTCTGCGCGTTTACCTGGAAACGCGGACCCGAGTCTTCGTTCACGATCTCGTACACGCCGGCCGGGCAGTAGCGCTGAGCCGGCTCCGCGTAAAGCGGCAGGTTCCGGCTCACCGGGATGGATGGATCCGCGAGGCGCAGATGCGACGGCTGATCCTCCTCATGGTTGGTGCTCGAGAGGTACACCGACGACAGGCGGTCGAAGGTCAAGACGCCGTCCGGTTTCTGATACTCGATCGGCCGGCTGTCACTCGCGCGACTGAGACCGGCGTGGTCCGGCTCGCGGTTGCGCAGCGTGAAAGGCAGGCGACCGCGCGCGATGTTCTGGTCGAACCAGGCGAAGGCCGCGCCCGCCAGGGTGCCGAACAGGTGCTGAGCCGGACCGAAATTCCGCGCACGCACGAGTTCCTCATGGACCCAGGAAGCGCGCACGCGGTCCTCGAAGTCCTCGAGCACGTCCGCAGCTTTTTCATTGCGCAGTGCCGCGAAGATCGACTCGGCAGCGAGCATTCCCGTCTTCATCGCGGTGTGCGACCCCTTGATCTTGGCGCCGTTCAGGAAACCGGCCTCGCAACCGGCAAGCAGACCACCGGGAAACGCGAGCCGCGGCAGCGACTGGAGGCCGCCCTTGTTCACCGCGCGCGCGCCGTAGGACACGCGCTTTCCGCCCTCCAGAACGCGGCGGATGAGCGGGTGCTGCTTCCAGCGCTGGAACTCCTCGAACGGGCTCAGCCACGGATTTCGATAGTTCAGGGCAACGATGAGGCCGAGATAAACCTGGCCGCCGGCGGCGTGATAGAGAAATCCACCGCCTTCGGTACGGCCATCGAGCGGCCAGCCGAGGGTATGCACGACCTTGCCTTCCTCGTGGCGCGCCGGATCGACGGCCCAGACTTCCTTCAGCCCGATGCCGTAGTGCTGCGGATCGCTGTCGCGGCGCAGGTTGTAGAGTTGCATCAGTTCCTTGCCGAGGCTGCCGCGGCACCCCTCGGCGAAGAGCGTGTAACGGGCGCGCAGTTCATAGCCGGCCTGGTAACCATCCTTCGGCTGGCCGGCCCGGTCGCGACCGAGGTCCCCCGTGATGACGCCGCAGACCCGGTCCCCTTCGCGCAGCAGTTGCGCCGCCGCGAACCCGGGAAACAGGTTGACGCCGAGATCCTCGGCCTGCCGGCCCAGCCAGCGGCACAGGTCGCCCAGGCTCACGATGAAATTGCCGGCGTTGCGGGCCGTCACGGGCACGAAAGCATGCGGCACGCGCCAGGCGCGGCTTGAACCGGGAAGGAAATGGAATTCATCGGCAGCCACCGCAGTGGCGACCGGCGCCCCCCGTTTGCGCCAGTCGGGAAACAGTTCGTTCAATGCGGTCGGTTCCAGCACCGCGCCGGAGATGATGTGGGCTCCTATTTCGGAACCCTTCTCGACGATGGCGACGCTGATGTCCACGCCCGCGTCGCGCGCAAGCTGCTGCAGGCGGCAGCCAGCCGCCAGGCCGCAGGGACCGGCACCGACGATCACGACGTCGAAATCCATCGACTCACGCTCGGTCATGCAGCGCCACTCCAGCGGAACCACGCGATTCCGCGAACAGGAAAAGTCCCTATTCTATGGGTTAGCCTTGGCAACCGGCCATGACGACGAAGCACC
Source organism: Gammaproteobacteria bacterium (assembly GCA_016874095.1). Lineage (GTDB taxonomy): Bacteria > Pseudomonadota > Gammaproteobacteria > Steroidobacterales > QUBU01. Next base: position 34,711 of record VGVH01000021.1, read on the forward strand.
TGGAACTTCCCGCCCGTTACGCTGCCGCGCTGGACCGGCGTGGCTTTGCGGGCGACCCGGCTCAGGAACGCGCCATCGCGTTGCTGTCGCGGGTGGCTGCGGATCTCTCGGTGGAGCGCAGCCATCGCGGGATCGCGGCGCGGCTGTCGCGCAGGCTCGACCGGCCCGCGCCGCCGCCCGTGCGCGGCGCTTACCTCTGGGGTGGCGTCGGACGCGGCAAGACCTGGGTGATGGACCTTTTCTTCGAATCGCTGCCTTTCCGCGACAAGCTGCGCTATCACTTCCATCGCCTCATGTACCGCGTACACGGGCGACTGAAATCGCTGCCGAACCGCGAGGATCCGCTGAAGATCGTTGCAGCGGAATTCGCCGAGCAGGCGCGGGTGATCTGTTTCGACGAGTTCTACGTCACCGACATCGCTGACGCGATGATCCTCGGCAATCTGCTCGACGCGCTGTTCCGCCGCGGCGTCACGCTCGTCGCGACCTCGAATATTCCGCCCGAGGATCTTTACCGCGACGGCCTGCAACGGCAACGGTTCCTGCCGGCCATCGACCTGATCCGCGGGCACACCGAGGTACTGCAGGTCGATGCCGGCATCGACTACCGCCTGCGGGTGCTCGAGCAGGCGGAGATCTGGCACAGCCCGCTCGACACCGATGCCGACACCAATCTCTCCGGCTGGTTCAGCGCCATAGCCCCTGACGCCGGCACGCGGGGGCAGCCGATCGAGATCAACGACCGCGACATTCCGGCGCGCCGCCGGGCCGATGGCATTGCCTGGTTCGATTTCGCGGCGCTGTGCGCCGGCCCGCGCAGCCAGGACGACTACATCGAGATCGCCCGCGCCTTCCAGACCGTGATCCTGTCGGCCGTGCCCGTGATGAACGAGACCAGCGAAAACGAGGCGCGCCGTTTCATCGCGCTGGTCGAGGAGTTCTACGACCGTCGGGTCAAGCTGATCGTCTCGGCCGAGGCGCCGATAGAAACCATCTACCGGGGACAGCGCCTGGGGCAGGAATTCGAGCGCACGCGCAGCCGCCTCCTGGAGATGCAGTCGCACGACTACCTCGCAGCCCCGCATGTGCCGTGAGCGCCCGGGACGCTACACTGTCGCCCCCCGATCCACAGGAAGCGAAGCGCATGCCCGGCAAACTGGTCCTCTGCCGCCACGGACAGAGCATCTGGAACCTCGAGAACCTGTTCACCGGCTGGGTCGACGTCGATCTCACGGCGCAAGGCCAAGCCGAGGCCACCGAAGCAGGCCGGCAGCTGAAGGCGCTGGGGATCGAGTTCGATCATGCCTGCACCTCGGTGCTGAAGCGCGCAATCCGCACGCTGTGGCACATCCTCGATGAGATGGATCTCATGTGGGTGCCGGTCGAGCGAAGCTGGAAGCTGAACGAGCGGCATTACGGCGAGCTGCAGGGCCTGAACAAGGCGCAGACGGCCGCAAAGCATGGCGAAGCGCAGGTCAAGATCTGGCGGCGCAGCTTCGATATTCCGCCCCCGCCCCTGGCGCTCGAGGACAAGCGCCATCCGCGCTTCGACCGTCGCTACCGCGGCATCAGCGAACTGCCGGCAACCGAGTCGCTGAAGAGCACGCTTGCGCGGGTACTGCCCTATTTCGATGCATCGATAGCGCCGCGACTGAAAGCCGGCCAGAACGTGCTGGTGGCGGCGCATGGCAACAGTCTGCGCGCGCTGGTCAAGATGCTCGACGGCATCTCCGACGCCGATATCGTCGAGCTCAACATCCCGACCGGCATACCGCTGCTCTACGAGCTCGACGACAACCTGAAGCCGGTCTCGCGCCGCTACGTCGGCGACGCAGAGGCGGTGCGCAAGGCCGAGGCGGCGGTAGCCGCGCAGGGCAAGGCCGGATGATCTTCGCGACCGGGGATCGGGTCCCGTCGGTGGCAGCCGACGCCTGGGTCGCGCCGAACGCCGTGGTGACCGGGGACGTGCAGCTCGCCTCGCGGGCGAACGTCTGGTTTGGCGCAGTGCTTCGCGGCGATGTGGAGCGACTGAGCATCGGCCATGGCACCAACATCCAGGACAACTGCGTGCTGCACTCGGATCCTGGCGCGCCGCTCGTGCTGGGCGAGCGCGTTACCGTCGGCCACCTGGTGATGCTGCATGGCTGCCACGTCGGTGACTGCGCGCTGATCGGCATCGGCAGCATCGTCCTGAACCATGCGCGCATCGGCGCCCGCTCGATCGTCGGCGCCGGCTCGCTGGTCACCGAGGGCAAGGAATTCCCGGAAGGCGTACTGATCATCGGCACGCCGGCGCGCGTCGTGCGCCCGCTCACTGCCGAGGAAATCGCGCGGCTGCCCGAAAGCGCCGAACGTTACATGGAGCGCGCGGCACTCTACCGCCGAACGCTGCGCGAGATGCCGTGACTGCAGCACCGACGGTGCTCATTACCGGCGCCAGCCGCGGAATCGGGCTGGAATTCACCCGGCAATATGCGGCCGGGGGCGCTGCGGTCATCGCCACCTGCCGCAATCCCGCGAAGGCCGCTGAACTCACGGCGCTCGCGGCGCGCAGCGGCGGCCGCGTCGTCGTGGAGCCTCTCGATGTCATCGATCACGGCGCCGTCGATGCGCTCGCGGCCCGCTACGCCGGCACGGCGATCGACATACTGATCAACAACGCCGGCGACATCGGGCCACGGGATCCGGGACTGAGCCGGCTGCACGAACAGCAATTCGGCACCGTCAACTACGCGGAATTCCGCCGCGTGCTCGACGTCAACACGCTGGCTCCGCTGAAGGTTGCTGAAGCGTTCGCGCCGCATGTGCGCGCCAGCCTGCAACGCAAGATGATCTTCGTGTCCAGCGCGACGGCGTCCAATGCCGATGGCCGCTTCGCGGTGCTGGCCTACTGCACGAGCAAGGCGGCGCTGAACAAGCTGGTCGGCATGCTCGCGCTGACACTGACGCCGCAAGGCGTGATCTGCGCCGCACTGTGTCCCGGCCATGTCAAGACCGCGCTCGGTGGCGCGGGCGCGGTACTCGAGCCGGCCGAGAGCATCGGCGGGCTGCGGCAGGTGATCGCGGACCTCACGCTCGCCGATGCCGGTTGTTACCGCGACTGGAACGGGCGCGCGATCGCCTGGTAGGCGGCGCGTCAGCCTGCAGCTGCGGGCTTGCGCTCGCGGATGAGCCCTTCCTGCGCCAGCGTCGCGAGCAGGCGGCCATCCCGCGCGAAAACATGGCCGTGGGCCAGGCCCCTTCCGCCCGAGGCGTTGGAGCTGCGCAGGTCGAACAGCATCCAGTCATCCACCCGCAGCGGCCGGTGGAACCACATCGCGTGATCGAGGCTGGCCATCTGCAGCCCGAAGCGCGTCGCGTGCAGGCCGTGCGGAAGCGTTGCCGTGCCGATCAGCTCGTAATCGGAAAGATAGGCGAACAGTGCCGTATGCAGCGCTTCGTCGTCCGGCAACCGGTCGACGGCCTTCATCCACACGCGCTTCGTCGGCTTGAGCCTGCTGCCGCCGAGGAATTGTGCCGGGTCGAGCGGCTTGACGATGAAGGGCCGGCGGAAATTCAGGAAACGCTTCATGCGATCCGGCAGTTCAGCGGCTCCCTGCGCGAGCTCGACGATGTCGGGCAGTTCCTCGGGCGGTGCTACCGACGGCATCCGTGTCTGGTGCTCCAGCCCGCTTTCCGGCGCCTGGAAGGACGCTGCCAGATTGAAGATCTGTGCCCCGTGCTGGATCGCGACGACACGCCGGCTGGTGAAGCTGCCGCCATCACGCGCCCGGTCGACCTCGTAGATGATCGGCGCCGCTACGTCACCCCGCTGCAGGAAGTAGGCGTGCAGTGAATGTACGAACCGGCCGGCCACGGTGCGGCTCGCGGCAGCCAGCGCCTGGCCGAGCACCTGGCCACCGAACACCTGCGGCGTGCCGATGTCCCTGCTCTGGCCGCGGAAGATGTTCTCCTCGATCTGCTCGAGATCCAGCAGATCGATGACGTCCTGGAGATTGCGGTCCATGACGGCATTGTATAGGGCGCTGCTCGGGGCCGGACACCTGTGCTAACGTCGGCTGAGTAACAGAATGCCTGGGAGATCGAACCATGACTTCACAACCAAAGGGCACGCGCCTGAGTCGCATCGGCTGCTGGGCTGCCTTGATCGGCGCGGTGCTGATCATCGCGTCGGGCGCCCGCAAGGCGGGACTGGTCGACAACTGGATGGCTGTCTTTCTTGCTCTCGGGCTCGGCGGACTGCTGCTGATGATCGCTCTGCTCACGGCCGGTCTCGGACTCATCCGCAGCGGCGGCACGGCGGGAGCGGCCTCGCGCAGGGGCACCTGGCTCGCATTCCTGGCCGGCCTGGCCATGACGCTCTTCAACCTGAACGCCATGCGTGGCATGGGTGGCCCGCCGATCCACGACGTCACGACAGACACCATCAACCCGCCGATGTTCGTGGACGCGATTCCCCTGCGCGAAGCCGATGGCGCGCAGAACCCGCCGATGTACTTCCCGGCCGAAGTGGTCGAGGCGCAGAAGGCGGCATACCCCGACCTGCAGACCATCGTCGTCAGCACGCCTGCGAACGATGTCTTCCAGCAGGCCCAGGACATCGCGCGCGATCTCGGCTGGGAAGTGATCGCCGTGGTTCCCGAGGATGGTCGCATCGAGGCCGTCGCGAGCACGCGCTGGATCGCATTCCGGGACGACGTGGTGATCCGCATCATCAATGCCGGCACGGAAACGAGAGTCGACCTGCGCTCCAAGTCCCGTGTCGGCAGGGGCGACGCGGGCGAGAACGCGAAGAGGATACGCGCCTTCCGTGACCGGCTGACCGCGTCCTGACGCCGACGTGCAGGCCACCGCCCTCGACGAGCTGGTCGGGTACCTGCTCGGGCTGCTCGTCACCGCCGGCGACTACGCGCTGGCCATCCAGCCACAGATCTCGCCGGACGCCAGAGCGAAGCCGGGCCACAACGCCTGGGCAAGTGCGCTTACCGATGCCGATCTGTCGGTGCAGGGGTGGTTCGAGGTGGCGCTGCTGGCTCGCTACCCGACGCTGCGGTTCTTCGGCGAGGAACACGCGCAGTCGCTCAACCAGAGGTACTTTCCGCGCACCGCTCCGCTCTCGGTGCACCTCGACCCCATCAACGCAACTTTCCTCTACCGCAGCCGCCGCGCGAACTGGGACATCATCGCCAGTGTTGCCGAGCAGGGCCGGCTGATCGCGGCCGTGAGTTACATGCCAGCCCACGGCCGCTTTTTTCTCGCGACGCGGGACCGCGGCGCGCTCACCGGCAACCGTGGGCAACCGCAGCTGTCCGCCATGTCGAGTCTCGCCACGCGACCCGGGAGCGGCAACTGCCTGAGCTACCAGACGCCCGATCTGAACGCGAGCCTCGCTGGACATTTCGCCTGCTACGACATCGTCGAGGACGACGACCCGGCCCGCGGCCTCGACAACCTCAACGAGTTCTACAGTGGAAAGCTCGACGCATTCGCCTGCCGCCGCGGCGAGCACCTCGACTGGGGTGCAGCTGCCTACATTGCCGTGGCAGCCGGCGGGGTGGCATCGGACCTCGATGGCAGGCCGCTCGACCTGTTCGAACGCTTCGATCCCGAAGCGCAGGTCGACATGATCGTCGCGAGCGACGCGCAGACCCACGCCCGGCTCATGCGTGCGCTGGGGCGCTGAGCCTACCCCCCGGCGAGAAAATAAAGGGCGATGATCTCGGCGACGCAGGCCGGTTTCTCCTGGCCTTCGATTTCGAGCGTGTTCTGCATGACGACCTGCAGCGCACCGGCGCGCTTGCGGGCCTCGACGAGCACACTGCGCAGGCGTACTCGGCGACCCGCCGGGACAGGGTTCTTGAAACGGACCTTGTTGAGGCCGTAGTTGATCGCGCGCTCCAGCGTCGGCATGGTCACGATCTGCTCCATGAGCGCAGGCATGACGGAAACGAGCAGGTAGCCGTGGGCGATTGTCTGCCCGAGCGGCATCTCGCGGCGGGCCCGCTCGACGTCGGTGTGTATCCACTGGTGGTCGTCGGTGGCAGCGGCGAACTGGTCGATGCGCTGCTGATCGAGCAGCAGCCAGTCCGACACGCCGATCTCCTGCCCCACCAGAGCCTGGGCCTCTGCAATCGTGCGGACGACGCGAGGACTCACGGACGACTCAGGGCCGCGTCGCCGCGAGGAATTCCTCGCGGATGCGCGCATCGTCCTGGAAGGCGCCCAGCATTTGCGTCGTGATCATCCGCACGTTCGAGCGGTGCACGCCGCGGGTGGTCATGCACTGGTGCTGCGCCTCGACGATGACGGCGACTCCACGCGGTTCGAGTACATCGTTCAGGCAGCCGGCGATCTCCGCCGTCAGGCGTTCCTGGACCTGCAGTCGCCGTGTATAGGCTTCCACCACGCGCACCAGCTTGCTGATGCCGGCCAGGCGCCGGTTGGGCAGGTAGGCGAGATGGATGCGGCCGATGATCGGTGCCATGTGATGTTCGCAATGCGACTCGAAGTCGATGTTGCGCAAGGTCACGACCCGATCGTAGGCACCGACCTGCTGGAAGGAGTCGCCCAGCACTGCGTAGGGATCGACTGCGTAGCCGGAGAACCAGTCCTCGAAGGAACTGGCGACGCGCGCGGGCGTCTTGCGCAGGCCGGCTCGCCCCGGATCGTCACCGGTCCAGGCAAGCAGGACCCGGATCGCCTCCTCCGCCTGTGCGCGGCTTGGACGTCGGGCAACTGGTTTCTTCGCCATCGGCACTCTTTCCTTCAGCAGTCGTCCTGTCCGGCCAGACGCGCCAGGTCGTCCCGCCGGTTGATGCTGGCGAGCGCACCCCTGGCCGGCGCATCCAGCAACACGGCATCCGCGGCAGCGAGCCAGTGACGCAGACTCGTGCTGCCGCCGGCCTCGACCTGACGCTGGAAGGCTGCCAGCGTAGCCGGTTCATACAGGGCGCACAACGGCTCGGGTGCGCCATCCGCCTCAGCGCGGAAAGCCGTGGCCGCGCGGCTGCTGTCGCGCGCCGCCACCAGCGCGTGCAGCAGGTCGGCGGTGACGGACGGCATGTCGCAGGCGAGCACGAGCCACGCGGAATCCGGCTGCGCGGCATGGGCCGACAGGACACCGGCGGCAGGCCCGAAATCGCCGGGAACATCCGTGACGCACTGGAACTGCCGGCGCAGCGCGTCGCCGGACTGGTCCGGCCGGATGGCTACCCTGACGTCCGCCACGACCGAGCGCAGCAGCTGCACCGAGCGCTCGAGCTGGGTAGCGCCGCCGATGCGCACGGCGGCCTTGTCCTGGCCCAACCGCCTGCTGTGACCGCCGGCGAGCACGAGTCCGCGCAGGGACGCCGGTTCAGCCACGCGGGCCTTGCGTTGCGCCCACGTCGCTCTTGCCGCCGGTCTTCGCGAGCAGGCGCACGTCGCAGATCACCATGTCATGTGATATCGCCTTGCACATGTCGTAGATCGTCAGCGCGGCCACGGTGGCGCCGGTCAGTGCCTCCATCTCGACACCCGTCTTGTGCGTGACCTTCACGCGACAGTCGATCACTGCGCAACCCTCGGCGTCGACGGCGATCTCGATGCGACAACCCTCGATGCCGAGCGGATGGCAGAAGGGAATCAGCTCGTGTGTGCGCTTCGCGGCCTGTGTCCCGGCGACGATCGCCGTCTGGAACACCGGGCCCTTCGGCCCGTGCAGCTCACCGCCCGAGAGGCCTGCGAGCACCGCCTGCGGCAGGCGGACGCGGGCCTGCGCGTGCGCAGTCCGCGGCGTCGCATCCTTGGAGGCGACGTCGACCATGGCAGGCTGGTTGCGGTCGTCGAGATGCGAAAACATGCGCTGATTATAGCGACCGCGGCCCGGTCGCCACCTCCGGATCGACAGGGCCGGAACCACTGCGCAGCGCTGCAAAGACCATTGCCAGAAACGACAGCAGTCCCCAGCTGAGCCCCAGGACCACGCCGACGTCGACGATGCCCCGCCAGGGCTGCGCCAGGCGCTGCACGACGAGCACCGCCAGCACGATCAGGGCAGCGCCGATCCACATCCGCCGCAGCAGCACCGGCGGGGCTCCGACGAGCCCGACGCAGAAGGCCGGGGCCAGCAGCGCCGACCATGGTCGCGCGTGGTCGCGCAGCCACAGCACGCGCGCAGCAGCCCGTGGAGAAAAACGCTGCTGGAAGCCGCGGTATCCTTCGGCCCACAGCATGAAGATGGTGTTGGCTGCCAGCACCAGCCACTGCACCGTCGACAGCGGCGCAACCA
>VGVH01000022.1 GCA_016874095.1 Gammaproteobacteria bacterium
CTGGAGCAGCAGCAACGCCTCCGCCTGCAGCGCCTCCGGCGGCTGGTCCGGCTCCCGACCCACCGCCGGCTCCCTCGCCGTCGGACCGCTCAACGTATCCACCGCGTTCGCTCTCAGTTGCAGCGGCACAGGTGGCACCGCGACGGCCACGGCGACGGCCACCGTCTCGGCGAATTCGGGCGGTGGCGGCACGACGCCGACGTACACGATCCTCCAGAATCCGGACGATCTCGCCAACGGCACCGTATTGAATGGAGCGACGGTTTCCGGCAGCGCCAGGGTTTTCGTCATGCCGGAAACCGGCGTGAACAGCGTCAGTTTCTATGTTGACGGCGTGCTGGCCCGAACGGAAAACCAGGCGCCCTTCGACCTGACTCAAGGCGGCAGCCTCTACAGTTTTGACAGCCTCACTGCCGGCGCGCACACGGTGCGGGCAGTGATCGCGCTGTCTGCCGGCGGTACGACCGTGGGCGAAGCAACCTTCACCGTGCTGGATGGCGACGGCGGTGGTGGTGACGGCGGCGGTGGCGGAGACGGCGGCGGTGGCGGAGACGGCGGCGGAAATCCCGTGGACGAAGGACCGGTGCAGCCGGTGATCAATCTGGCGAACGGCAGTGTGCTCGGGCTCGACCTCAGCACGATCGATGCCCCCTACCGTGATCCGGAGGGCAACGCACTCGCGATCGCGGAGTGGCAGCTGGCGAGCGACGAAGCCTTGGAAAACCTGCTGCTCGTGCGCGAACTGGAGGCCGAGACGGAGTTGCATATCGCAGCCGGCGTCCTGGATCCGGGCAGCGAGTTCTTCGCCCGAACCCGTCACATCGACGTGGAGGGGGGCATCTCCGAGTGGTCGGAAATCGTCAGTTTCACGGCAGCCAGTGCACTTGAGGGTGACGGCGACCGCGACGGAATCGCGGACGACTCCAAGGTCGTCGGCAGTCACGACACGAACGGCAATGGCGTCGACGACGCGGCCGAGGGTATCTGTCACCTGCTCGATGCCGAGGGTGGCGAAGTCGTCGGTATACAGACCGATGAGGGCGAGCTGAGTTGTTATCGCTCCTTGTCCGCCGAGGGCATCAAGGTGCCTGAGGCCAGTTTCCCGTACGGACTGTTCAGCTTCCGCGTCGCAGGTCTGCGTGTGGATCCGGAGAATCCGGCGCGCGCTACGATAAGCGTCTATGTGCCGAAGCGACCGCGCGGGAAGGCGACCTGGTACAAGCTCGATCCGGCCACGGGCCGCGTGTTCGAGCTGACCGGAGCGGTGACCTGGAACGGTCATACGGCGTTGATCGAGCTGGTCGACGGTGGCCCCGGCGACTTCGACGGCGTCGTCAACGGCGTCATCGTGGATCCGAGCGGTCCGGTCGTCGTGACCGAGAGCGGGAGCAGCATCGGCCTGTTGCTGCCGGGCTTGATGGTTCTGGTCGGGCTGCGTCGGCGTCGCCGCAGCTGATCGCGCGTCCACGCGGCATTCTGTGAATCAACGGCCGCATCGCGCGATGCGGCCGTTGACTTTCCGGGTGCCATGCACGATATCTCCCGCATGATTCATGCGAATCCGCGGCGCTGGTGGCGCCGGGCGGCAGTGATTCTGGCGGCCATGGCTGCCATCGCGGCCACGGTGGTCTATCCGGTGGCCGTGGATGACCGGGGCACCGAGGTCACGCGCTACCGCAACGCATTTCTCGCTGAGCGAGCGACGGCGGCGGACTGGGAATGGCCCGGTGATCGCCCGCCTGCATCCTTCCACGTTTCCGCGGAGCAGGTCCCGCCGCCGCTGCTCGCCTGGCTCGCGGCCAACACGCCGCAGGACGCGCCGTCCGACTGGGCGCTGGCCCGCGCGCTCGCCTCACGCCTGCACGGCTATACGCGCGATGGCGGCGCGATAGCGGACGATGTCGTCACGTCGCTGCGGCTGATGCAGGCGAAGCAGACCGGCTACTGCGCCGACTACGTGCGCGTATTCGAGGCCCTGGCGCAGGGCGCCGGGCTGACGACAAGGCAGTGGGCGTTTGCCTTCGACGGCTACGGTGGCTGGGGCCACACCGTCAACGAGGTCTGGGATCGGCGCGAGCGGCGCTGGACCATGGTGGACGTCTTCGGTGGCTTCGTCCCGACGAACCGGGCAGGGCAGCCGCTGTCCGCACTCGAGTTCCGACGACTGCTGCTCGAATCCCCTGGCAGCATCGTCTTCGACCGGCTGCACCCGGTGCGTTTCGGGTTCAGGGATGACGCCGCGGCGCTCGACTATTACCTGCGCGGCCGCCACGAGTGGTACCTGTGGAACGGCAACCACGCCCTGCAGTACGACAACGATACCTGGGTGCAGGCCGCCGGCAGGTTCGGTCGGGCGCCCGAGCAGGTCGTCGCCATGCTGCGCGGGACCATTGCCGAGCTGCAGATCCTGCCTGACCCGGAAAGCGAGGCTGCGTTCGCTGCGCTGGAACGCACGCGTTGGCGGCTGGTCGCCGCGTTCGCGGCTGAAGTGGTCCTCGGCATCGGCCTGCTGTGGTGCCTGATCGCCGGTCGCCGGTGCCGGGTCGCAGCTTCGCAGCTTTGAAAAAGCTGCGAAGCTGCGACCCGGCACCTTAGAACATTGAGCTGCCGGAGGGCGTGCTGCCGTCGGTGGGCTTGCTGCGGCTCGGGATGAAGTCGCCCGTGATCATCTGGTCGTAGGCCATGCCCGGGCCGATCATCGGGTAGACGCCGGCGTCGGGGTCGATGATGACCTCGAGGAAGGCGGGACCCTTGAACCCGATGAATTCGCGCACGACGCGCGGCACGTCGGATTTCTTCTCGAGACGCTCGGCGTAGCGGAAGCCGTCTGCCTGCGCGGCTTTCACGAAATCCTTCCGGCGCAGCGACTTGTCGCTCGCCGACAAGCGGCCCTTGTAGAACAGCTTCTGCCACTGCTTGACCATGCCGTCGCCGAAGTTGTTCAGCACCAGCACCTTGATCGGCAGGTCGTAGGTCGTGACGGTCTCGAGTTCGCCCAGGTTCATCCGCAGGCTCGCATCGCCGTCGACGTCGATCACCAGCCGGTCCGGGTTCGCGAACTGCGCGCCGATCGCTGCCGGCAGGCCAAAGCCCATCGTGCCCATGCTGCCTGACGTGAGCCACAGCCGCGGTTCGCGGAAATCGCAGTACTGCGCCGCCCACATCTGGTGCTGGCCCACGCCGGTTGCGATGATCGCCCTGCCGCCGGTGTGGCGGTTCATTTCCTCGATGACGTAGTTCGGCTGGATCAGCTCGCTCGCGCGGTCGTAGTTGTTCGCGTAGGTTTTCTTCAATTGCGCCAGCTCGGCGTGCCACTCCTGGAAATCGGGCACCCTGGCGTGGCGCTCACCCCAGGCGAGCAGCGCATCGAAGTCGCGGATCATCACGCCCACGTGGTGCCAGTCAGCCTTCTTTACCTTGCCGATCTCTGCAGGGTCCACGTCGAAGTGCGCGACACGCTTCGCACGCGGGGCGAACTTGTCCGGAATCGCAGCGACGCGGTCGTCGAAGCGGGCGCCGACAGCGATCAGGAAATCGCAGTCCTCCACCGCGTAGTTCGCGAAGGCCGCGCCGTGCATGCCGAGCATGCGCAGCGACAGCGGCTGCGTCGTGTCCGCCGCGCCGATGCCCATCAGGGTTGTCGTCACGGGGATGCCGTAGCGGTCGGCGAACCGGCGCAGGACAGCGGAGGCATTGGCGTTCACCACGCCGCCACCGGCATAGATCAGGGGTCGCTTCGACTCGCCGAGCAGCGCGAAGAACGCCTTGCAGCGCGCAGCGGTCAGCAGATTCTGCTGCACGGCCTCGTTGCGCTGGCGGTACCCCGGCACAGGCAGCAGGCCGGTGCCCTGGAATTCACCGATCCAGTTCTGGATGTCCTTCGGCAGGTCCACGACCACCGGGCCCGGTCGGCCCGTGCGGGCGATCTCAAAGGCGGTGCGGATCGTCGACTCGAGCTTGTAAGGATCCGTCACCAGGAAGACGTGCTTGGCGACCGAACCCATGATGGCGGAGACCGGCGCCTCCTGGAACGCGTCGGTGCCGATCATGTTTGTCGCCACCTGGCCGCAAAGCACGACGATCGGCGTCGAATCGGCCATGCAGTCGCGAACCGGGGTGACGGTGTTGGTCGCACCGGGGCCCGACGTCACCAGCACCACGCCCACACGGCCGCTCGCGCGCGCGTAGCCGGCTGCCATGAAGCCCGCGCCCTGCTCGTTGGCAGGCACGATGATCGGCAGTGGCTCGCGGCCCGCGGCGTCGCGGTGCTCGTCGTTGTAGCGGAAGACCGCGTCGTAGGTCGGCAGGATGGCCCCGCCGCTGTAGCCGAAGATCGTGTCCACGCCCTCGTCCGCGAGAACCTGCACGATCATCTCCGCGCCGCTCATGCGTTTTCCGGCGAGGGGATGGGGTGTGGCGGCGGCGGTCTGGGGCGCGGTTGTCATAAGCTCCGGGCAGGGCGGGAGAGCCGAAAAATCCCCGCCGGGACAGTCCTTTGGCCCGAGTGTCTGTGAATTGCCTTTGCATTGCAATAGCGGACGAAGTCGGCCAACATCCCCGGTTCGATGCGCCACATCATCTCAGTGCTGCTGCAGAACGAAGCCGGTGCCCTGACCCGGGTTGCTTCGCTGTTCTCCACGCGCGGCTACAACATCGACTCCCTCAGCGTCGCCCCGACCGAGGACCCGGCGTTCTCGCGGCTGACGCTCGTGACGATCGGCTCCGACGCGGTGATCGACCAGATCAACAAGCAGCTGCTGAAGCTCATCGACGTGGTGAGCATGGCCGACATGACGCAGGGCGATCACATCGAGCGGGAACTCCTGCTCCTGAAGCTCAAGGTGCCCGAGGCTGCCTGGGATCGGGTGAATGACACCGTGCGCCGGGAAGGCGCGCGCGTGCTTGACGACAGTCGCGCCGCCTACACGGTCGAGCTCACCAGCACCGGCGGACGCATCGACGCGTTCGTCGAGAAGATGAGCAATCTCGCGGCTATCACGAGCGTCGTGCGCAGCGGCCCGATGGCGCTCGCCCGCGGCGCGCCGGCCGCGGCGCCCGTTCCGGCCTGACGCGGCAGAAGCCCATGGCCAGCCGCGCTCGCCGCAGACCGGAGCGCTCCATTCTCAGGGACGCTGCCCGGGTCATCGTCAAGGTCGGTTCGTCGCTGCTCGTGCAGCAGGACTCCGGCCGCCTGAACCGCAAGTGGCTCTCTGCACTGGTTGCCGAGGTCGCGCGCATGCGCGGCCGCGGCCAGCAGGTCGTCCTCGTGTCATCCGGCGCCATCGCGCTCGGCCGCCGTTATCTCGGCCTGCGCCCGGACCAGCGCCGCCTCGAGGAGAAGCAGGCGGCTGCCGCCGCCGGCCAGGTCATCCTGGCGCACGCCTACCAGGAACTGCTCAACAAGCACGATATCAAGGTCGCGCAGGTGCTGCTCACGCTGGAGGACACCGAGAGCCGCCAGCGCTACCTGAACGCGCGCAACACGCTCGAGACCCTGCTCGCCCTCGGCGCGGTGCCGGTCATCAACGAGAACGACACTGTTGCGACTGCCGAAATCCGTTATGGCGACAACGACCGCCTCGGTGCGCGGGTCGCCGAGATGGTGAGCGCCGACTGCCTCGTGCTGCTCTCAGACGTCGACGGCCTCTACGACGCCGATCCGCGCACGCACCCCGATGCGAAGCTCCTCCCGGAGGTCGACGAGATCACGCCGGAGGTCGAGGCGCTGGCGGGTTCACCCGGGAGCGAATTCGGTTCCGGCGGCATGGTGACCAAGCTGATCGCGGCACGCATCGCGCTGTCCGCCGGCTGCGCGACCGTGATCGCCGATGGCCGGCGCATGAAGCCGCTCTCTGCGGTCGAGTCCGGCAAGCCCTGCAGCTGGTTCCGGCCGCGGCGCACGCCGCTTGCTGCCCGCAAGCAGTGGATCGCCGGCACATTGAAGCCGCGCGGCACGATCACCATCGACGCCGGGGCGGAGAAAGCCCTGGCGGCCGGCCGCAGCCTGCTGCCGGTCGGCGTGGTCGCGGTCAGCGGCAACTTCAGACGCGGTGACGCCGTGAGCGTCGTCAACGGCGATGGGCGCGACCTCGCCCGCGGGCTGGCGGTCTACGGCATCGACGAGGCGCGGCGGATCCTGGGGCTGAAGAGCGACCAGATCGAGTCCGTACTCGGCTATCGTGAAGGCGACGAACTGATCCACCGCGACAATCTCGTGGTGCTGGGCGGGTGACGGCATGAGCGCAACGGCGAAAGCAGCAGCGGACGAACTGGCAACCACCATGCGCGGCCTCGGCCAGCGCGCGAAGGCGGCGGCAAGGCAGCTCGCGCGCGCGACACCGGCGCAAAAAGACGCTGCATTGCGCGCGGCGGCCGCGGCGATCCGCGCCGGCGCCGACCCGATCATCGCGGCCAATGCCCGCGACATGGAGGCTGCGCGCGCCAAGGGACTGGCGAAGTCGATGCTCGACCGCCTGCTGCTCGACGCCGGTCGCGTGGAAGGCATGGCGCGCAGCATCGACGAGGTGATCGCGCTTCCCGAACCGGTGGGCCGCGTGCTCGCCGAGTGGCCGCGGCCGAACGGCATGACGATCCAGCGGGTCAGCGTGCCGCTCGGCGTGATCGGCATCATCTACGAGAGTCGCCCGAACGTGACGGCGGATGCGGGCGCGCTGTGCCTGAAGTCCGGCAATGCGGTGATCCTGCGCGGCGGCTCCGAGAGCTTCCATTCGAGCCGCGCGATCCATGCCTGCCTGCAACAGGGGCTGAGATCCGCCGGCCTGCCGGAAGATGCCGTGCAGATGGTGCCGACGACGGATCGCGCCGCCGTCGGCTACCTGCTCGCGAACATGCAGGAGTTCGTCGACGTGGTCGTGCCGCGCGGCGGGCGGAGCCTGATCGAACGCGTCCTGCAGGATGCGCGTGTACCGGTGATAGGTCACCTCGAGGGCATCTGCCACACCTACGTGCACCGCTCGGCCGACCGCGCCATGGCGACTGCCGTGACGCTGAACGCGAAGATGCGCCGCACCGGCATCTGCGGTGCAACGGAAACGCTCCTCATCGACCGTGACTGCGTTGCGAGCCATTACCAGCCGATCGCCGATGCGCTGGTCGCGGCCGGCTGCGAGCTGCGCGGCGACGCCGAGATCTGCGCCCGCGATGCGCGCGCGAAGCCGGCCACGGAGCAGGATTGGCGCACGGAGTACCTCGACTCGATCATCTCGATCCGCGTCGTCGCCGGCGTGGACGAAGCGATGGCGCACATCGAGCGCTACGGCTCGGGCCACACCGAGTGCATCGTCGCGGCCGACCAGGAAGTCGCCGACCGCTTCCTGCGCGAACTCGACAGCGCAATCCTGCTGCACAACGCCTCGACGCAATTCGCCGACGGCGGCGAGTTCGGCATGGGCGCCGAGATCGGCATCGCCACCGGCCGCATCCACGCCCGCGGCCCCGTCGGCGCCGAGCAGCTCACCAGCTTCAAGTACGTCGTGCGCGGGAGCGGGCAGACGCGGAAGTAGCCGATCGCTCGGCGCGCCAACCGGTCGATCAGCAGAACGCCTCTCGCAGAACGGCCGGCCAGCTGAGCGGTGGTCAGGCGCTCCAGAGCGTCAGCACGACGTCGAGGGTTTCCTCCACCAGCACGAGTTCGAGCGCCGTGCCGCCGGCGGGGCTGAGGCCCGCCGCGGTGGCGAGTGCGGCGGCGGTGTCCTTCTCGCCCGCGCGGTTCACCATCACGAAACGGCCGCCGGGGCGCAGGTTTCTGCGCACGCCGGCGAAGAATGCTGCGGGCCGCCAGGCCGAAAGCGGCAGGCGCCAGGCGAGCAGCGGGCCCGGTGTCACGAACGGGAACCAGGCCGTGATGACGTCGGAGGGCAATTCGAGTGCGGTGCAGTCGGCGACGAGGTACTCGGCACCCGGCACTTCCGCGACGTAGCCCGCTGCATAGTCGATGCGGCTGTGGCCATCGCGGTAGCGGCGGTAGCCATCGAGCTCGACGCCGACGAGCCGCGACGGCTTGAAAAACGCCTGCAGCGCCTGTGCGTACCAGAAATTGGCGGAGCCCAGGTCGACGACCACCGCTCCGGCGGGGAAATCGCAGGCCCAGCGGCGCGCCGCTTCATCCAGGGCGCCAAGGTAGGCATAGCTGTTGCGGGCGGTGACGGATGCGAGCGTGGCAGCGAAGTCCACGCCCCATGCGGCGCGCAGGCGGCCGATGCGCCGCGCTTCCGCGTCGTCGAGGCCCTGCAGCTGGCCGGCCGGCGCCTCCCGGCGCACGCCGTGCGATGGTCGCAACGCCTGCGACAGTGCGAGAGACAGCGCATGACGCAGGGCATGGAACCGATCGACGAGGCCGACGTCCTTCATCGCCCCGAGTATAAGTACCGGCGTGGGTTGCCGGGGGCCGCGCCGGGTGCGATCCTTGCGGGCATGAGCGAGTCCGCCGGCTACGACTACATCGAGGGCGGCGACGAGAGCACCGGCGGGTCCGGCGTGCGCGTCGCCTGAGCTTCGACCTCATCATCGTCGGCGGCGGCATCAACGGTGCCGGCGTCGCCCGTGACGCGGCGCTGCGCGGTTTCAGGGTCTGCCTCCTCGAGCAGGCTGATTTCTGCCACTCGACCTCGCGCTGGTGCAGCCGCCTGATCCACGGCGGCCTGCGCTACCTGGAGCATGCGGAGTTCGGCCTGGTGCGCGAGTCGCTGGCGGAACGCGAGACGCTGCTCGCCACCGCACCGCACCTGGTGCGGCCGCTCCCGCTGCTGGTGCCGGTCTACGAGAAAGCCCGCCGTGGCGCGCTGACGATCCGTGCCGGCATGTGGCTCTATGATCTCCTGTCGGCCGACAAGTCGCTGCCGACGCACCGCATGCTCGATGCCGCCGGCGCGCGCGAGGCCTGCCCAGGCATTGCAGCGGAAGGGCTTGCGGCGGCGGCACTGTATTACGACGGGCAGTTGACCTTCCCCGAGCGCCTGGTGATCGAGAACCTGCTCGATGCCCGCAATGCAGGCGCGGAACTGCACGCCTATACCCGGGCGGAGCGCGTGCTGGTTGAAGCAGGGCGCGTGATCGGCGTGATCGCGCGTGACCTGAGGACCGACGAGACCGCTACGCTGCGCGCGCCGCTGGTGGTGAACGCGACCGGTCCCTGGGTGGACCAGCTGCTCGGCACGCTGGCGGGACGACGCCCGCGCCGGTTAATCGGCGGTTCGCGCGGCGCGCATCTCGTCGTGGACGCGTTGCCGGGGCTCGCCGACACAGCCTGCTACTCCGAGGCCGCGAGCGACGGCCGCCCATTTTTCATCCTGCCCTGGAACGGCATGACGCTGATCGGCACTACGGACATCGCGAGCACGGGTGACCCCGACGAGTCCATCGCGACCGAAGCCGAAATCGATTATCTGATCGCCGAAGCGCGGCGCCTGTTTCCGGATTCGGGCATCAGCCGGGAGCACGTGCGCTACGTCTACTCGGGCGTGCGGCCGCTGCCGTTCGTGACCGCGCGCGAGCAGGCCTCCATCACGCGACGCCACCTGATCCGCCACCACCGCACCGTGGCGCGCGGCCTGTACTCGGTCATCGGCGGCAAGCTCACGACCTACCGCAGCCTCGCCGAGGAAGTCGTCAACCGGCTCGCGCGCAAGCTCCGCCGCGACACGCAGGACTGCGAGACGGCGACGCGGCCGCTGCCCGGTGCGTCAAAGGATTCAGGCTTCGGGACGAAGAGCCTCCTCGGTGCCGGCACGGTCTCGTCGCAAACCGCGGCCCGGCTGGCTGCGCTCTACGGCACCCGTGCAGGGATCGTCGTTGCGCTTGCGAAGGACAACCGCGATCTCGCCACGGTGGTGTGCGAGCACAGCGGCGCGATCGCCGCGGAATTCATCCACGCCTTCGAGTCCGACCTCGCCACGAGTTTCGCCGACGCCCTGATGCGCCGCACGATGCTCGGCCTCAACGCTGACCTCGGTGCCGCCGCGCTGGAACCCGCGCTGGCGATCACGGCCCGGCATCGCGGCTGGGACGCCGCACGGGTGGCGGAAGAGCGGCGGGTGGTAGAGAGGGAGAGGGCGGCGCTCAGGGTGCCTTCTCACGCTCACTGATCCGCAGCAGCCTCTGATCCATCCCCCGACAGCGCCGGCTCGTCGGCAAAGGTGATGCCCTGGCGTCGCAGTTGTTCGACGACCACGGTGGCGTTGGCGTTGCCGCTGCGGGCGATGGCGTTCAAGCCGCCGGAGAGCTTTTGCAGGGCTTCGCGGACCTTTTCGGATTGCTCGATCTGCGGCTGCTGGCTTTCCATGCTCTCGGAGAGGAACCGCCGCTCGCCGATGAGCTGCCAGGTCTGGAATGCCGACCAGCCGGCCACCGCGAGCGCGATCAGCAGGGCGGGCAGGAAGATGCTGTGCTTCGCGGGCTCCTTCATGGCCCGGGCCACACCCGTTGGTGTTTCGTCTGTCATTGCAGTCCTCCCTGGCCGGCGGCATCGAAGTTGATGCTGATGCCCTGCGCTGACAGGAGGTCACGCAGCTCCCCGTCCTGCGTCCGCACGGCCCGATTGGCCAGTTCCTGCGCGAGCTGCTTGTAGAGCTGCTCCAGCTGGATGCTCTGCTGGATGAACTGGCTGCGGTTCTGCGCTTCCTGCCGCGCGCGGGTGTTGTCGTTCACCAGCAGCGCGTTCGCCACTGCCAGCAGCAGCGCGATCATGCCGATGATCGACAGGGTCCAGAACTCTTCGGTCTTCAACATGAGGTCTGCTCCTTACATGTTCGCAATCATGCGATCGGCGAATTCGGAACACTTCACTTCGCGTGCGCCTGCCATCAGGCGGGCGAAATCGTAGGTCACCGTCTTCTGGCCGATCGTCTTGTCCATGGCGCTGATGATGCTGTCGGCGGCTTCCGTCCAGCCGAGGTAGCGCAGCATCATTTCGCCCGACAGGATCACCGAGCCCGGGTTCACCTTGTCCAGGTTCGCGTACTTGGGCGCGGTGCCGTGCGTCGCCTCGAAGACCGCGTGGCCGGTCACGTAGTTGATGTTCGCGCCCGGAGCGATGCCGATGCCGCCAACCTGTGCAGCCAGCGCGTCGGAGAGGTAGTCGCCGTTCAGGTTCATCGTGGCGACCACGTCGAACTCCTTCGGCCGGGTCAGCACCTGCTGCAGGGTGATGTCGGCGATCGCGTCCTTGATGATCACCCTGCCGGCGGCGATCGCGGCGTCCTGCTCGGCGTTCGCGGCTTTCTCGCCCTTGTCAGCCTTCGTCTTCTCCCACTGCTCCCAGGTGTACACCTTGCCGCGAAACTCGCGCTCGGCGAGCGCGTAGCTCCAGTTCCGGAAGGCGCCCTCCGTGAACTTCATGATGTTGCCCTTGTGCACGATCGTCACGCTCTTGCGCCTGTTGGCGAGGGCGTACTCGATCGCGGCGCGGAACAGTCGTTCGGTGCCTTCCCTCGAGATCGGCTTGATGCCGATGCCGGATGAGCCGGGGAAGCGGATCTTGCCGAATTCCTTCGGGAAGCTCGTCTTGAACAGGTCGAGGAACTTGCGGTTGCCTTCCGAGCCCGCTTCGAACTCGATGCCGGCGTAGATGTCCTCGGTGTTCTCGCGGAAGATCACCATGTCGACACTGGCCGGGTCGCGCACCGGGGAGGGTACGCCCTTGAACCAGCGCACGGGGCGCAGGCACACGTAGAGGTCCAGCAGCTGGCGCAGCGCCACGTTCAGCGAGCGGATACCGCCGCCGATCGGCGTCGTGAGCGGACCCTTGATGGACACCAGGTACTCGCGGCAGGCCTCGACGCTGGCATCCGGCAGCCAGGTGTTGAACTGGTCGAACGACTTCTGCCCCGCGTAGACCTCGACCCAGTGGATCTTCTTCTTCCCGCCATAGGCCTTGGCCACCGCGGCGTCCAGAACCCGGACCGATGCACGCCAGATGTCAGGTCCCGTGCCGTCGCCCTCGATGAAGGGAATGATCGGCTGGTCAGGTACCTTGAGCTTGCCATTCTGGATGCTGATTTTCGCGCCACCGGGCGGCGGCGTGATCTTCGGTTCGGCCACGGACGGGGACTCCCTGAAAACGGCCGCCAATTATCGGGATTTTGCCCGACCGCCACAACCCGCGCGCCGGTTGAATCAGAAGCTGCGCCAGCCCAGTTCCAGATAGAGCTCCCGCTCGCGCCCCGGAAAATAGCGCCAGGCGCCGGGGGCGGGGAAGCTGACGAAGTCGGCGCGCTCGGCGTAGCGCTTGTCGGCGAGGTTGTTGAGGCGCACTGACAGCGACCAGTTTTCGTCGATCTCCCAGCCCGAGCGCAGGTTGAGCAGATTGTGTCCGCTGTACTCGTGCTCGTTGGCTGCGTCTATCCAGTGATCGCCGACGTGCACCCACTCAAGTTCCGCGCCGAACGGTTCGTTGTCGAAACCCAGGCGCGCGCCCGCCAGTGTGCGCGGCGCGGTATCGACGTCGTTGCCGTCCACGATCAGCTCGCCGCCCGGACTGGTGGCGTCGAAGGCGTAGGTCTGCTTCGACCAGCTGGCGGCAAGCGCGCCGTACCAGCCCGATTCGAGCGCGAAGCCGGCTTCCAGTTCGACGCCGCGATGGCGCGTGCTGCCGTTGCTGACATTGTTGCGCCCGGAGTCCTGCAGGATCACGTCGCGTTTCTTCATCGCGTAGGCTGCGAGGCTCGCGCGGAACGTGGTGCCGGCCCATTTGAGTCCGGCCTCTGCGCTGTCCAGCGTCTCGCTGTCGAGGTCTGCCACCGACTGCTGCGCCTGCAGGCGATAGAGTTCGGTCGCCTGCGGCGGACGGAAGCCGTGCACGAGCTGCAGGTAGGAAGACAGCCCGGGCGTCCAGGCATAGCGCAGCCCGAGATTCGGCGCGACGTTCAGGAACTCGTCGTCGCGGTCGGCGGGCCGGCTGTAGCGGCACGGCGCCGGCGTGCAGGGCGTGCCGTCGGCCTGCGTGTTGCCGTCGATCATGCGGTTGTCGTATTCGTAGCGCATGATTTCGCCGCGCAGCCCCGCCTGCAGCGTGAGGCGGTCGCCGAAGGGCCACTCGATCTGGGCGAAGGGAGCAATGAGGGCCGAGCGCACGTCGTAGTCGTAGTGGGCGCCCTGCGGCAGGCTGCCGTTCGGACCGGGGTTGTCCTGGAATTCTTCGAGATAACCGCTCGCCAGTTCCACATCGAGGCCCGAGGTCAGCGTGCCCGACCCGAGCGAGCTGCGCCGTGCGAGCATCAGCCCGCCGCTGACCTGGCCGTTTTCCTCGCGCGGCTGGCCGGGGAGGAAGTGCTGCAGGAAATCCATCGCCGAGCGGCGCAGGTAGAAGCGGAAGTCGGTGCCGGCCCAGGGATGATCGGCGGCCGGCGTGAACTGCGCGGTGAAACGCTGGCTGTCGGCGTCGCGATAGGCTTCCGGATTGAGGTTGTCTGCTCGCAGGTCCTCGTCCTCGTAGGCACGGTATCCCGTGATGAAGCCGGCGGTCTCCTGGTCGAGCCAGCTCGCCGCAACGCTGAATTGCCAGGTGCCGTTGTCGGCGGCGTGGTCGATCTTCGCGAAGCCCTTGCCTTGCTCGTAGCCGGCATCGGCACGGAAGTCCGCGTCGTGATCCAGCGTGATGCCCGCGACCGCCGGCTTGCCGCCGACCATGCCCCGTCGCATGACGTTCAGCCGCCAGTACGAGTTCAGTCCGGCCTCGAGGCTGGTCGCTGATCCTGCGGGACCTGCGGTCCCCGGCAGCAGAACGTTCAGCGTGCCGTGCAGGCCATTCGCGCCGTACAGCGCGTTCGCCGGCCCGCGGATGACCTCTATGCTGTCGGCGAGCGAGGTGACGCTCTCGAACAGCCCGTTCACGTTGCAGAATCCCGCGGGCCTGAGCGGCACGCCGTCCTCGAGCATCAGGAAAGCGCCGCAGGATCCAGGGCCGGTCAGCACCGGCGAGCGGATCGATGGCAGGCTTTCCTGCTCGGTGCCGCGCGCGATCCAGGCGCCGGGCACGGCGACGCCGATCTCGGCCGGATGAGTGTGGCCTTGGCGGGCGAGTTCGTCGGCGTCGAGGCGGGTCGTGTTGCCGATCAGCTGGTCTTCCGGCTGGGCGCTGCGCGCGGCGGTGACGACGATTTCCGGCGTCGCCGCGGTGGCGGCAGACAACCAGGGCAGCAGCAGGCAGCCGAGTCGCAGGCAGTGGCGCATCAGGCAGGTCGCCGCGATAAGCGTTCGATCGGTTCGAGCCGGACCGTGGGCGTATCGCTGTCGCGCGAGTAGCGGTGCCGTGCGCCCATGTCGGCCATCGCGCGATCGCGTTCCTCGCGGGTTTCGAACCAGTGCTGGGTCTGCCAGTCGCTGCCCACGAGCAGCGAGAAGAACTCACCGGCCGGTGCCGTGACGCGGATGCCGAAACGCGGCTCGCTCGAGCGCGTGCGCGTCGCGTTGTTTGGCTGGGACATTTCCATGGCTCGGGTGACTCCTCAGGGCGCAGCGATGACCGTGGCCGCCCGGCGCAGCCAGCGTGCCAGCGGGCGCATTGTTACACGCCAGAGGCGCGAGGCAGCACTCGGGCGCTCGAGCAGCGCGCGTTCGCGCGCCGTCAGGCGGCCCGGCAGGTAGTAGCGCTTGTGCTTCAGCAGGTGGCGCAGGTCCTCGCGCGCCATCAGGCGAAAGAGGCGGCCGCGGCGCCTGTCCAGCCACGCCAGTTCGAAGTCGATGATGGCCGCGCCGCCATCGGTTCTCACGAGCCAGTTAGGCTCCCGCGCCAGATCGTTGTGCGCGACGCCGCGCCGGTGCATGCGGCCGAGAGCGCGCCGCGCCGAGCGGAACCAGGCGATGTCGGTCGCCGGCGCGTCCTGCAGCGCCGCGCCGGGAATGGCACTGCGCTGCAGGCGGCGGCCGTCCCAGCTGACGAACGCCGGAAAAGCGGGGTCGCCCGCGAGATGCTCGAGGATGCGCGCCTCGCGCCGCGCGAGGTAGCGGGCGAGCGGGCGGAGCCACCAGGCCGCAGCCTGCGTGTCGCGCAGCATGAGGCCGGCGTCCGCCGGGCTCGTGACGACCGGTCCCAGTAGCTTGCCGCGGGCGTTTCGCCGCTGCCTGGCCATGTCAGTAACCCATTGAAATAAAAAGCCAAAAGACCGGCTGCAGCAGCACATGATAGGCGCTCCGCCGGATTCGGGCGAGAATCTCCCGGGACTACGGCCTGCGGGGACGGCGGTGAACAGGGCGGGACTGCGCATAGTCGGCGGACCACCGGACGCCCGGCGCCCGGTGTACGTCGCGCGCGAGGCCGACGCAGCCCTGGCCGCGGCAATCGCCGCGGGCCACCACTGTCATGTGCTGGCGCCCAGCGGTACCGGCAAGACGCAGCTTGCCCGCCAGGCCGTGGAACGGTTGCGGGAATCGGGCACCCAGATCGCCTGGGTCGACCTCGACGCGCTAGGCAGCCGCAACGTCGCGGGCGACCCGGGCCGTTGGTACTACAGCTTTGCCTGGCGGGTGGTGCGCGAGCTGCGACTGCGCCAGGACATGAATGCCTGGTGGCAGGACCGCGCGAACCTCACTCTGCGGCAGAGGCTGCGCGATTTCTTCCTCGAGCTGGTACTGGCAGGCACGCGGCAGGAGGTGGTCGTCGTCATCGATCACCTCGAGGCAGTCCAGTCCCAGCGCGCGGCCTGGGAGATCTTCGACGCCATCCGTGCCTGCCACGACGCGCGCGTGAACGAACCGGACTGCCAGCGGCTCAGCTTCCTGCTGCTGGGCGAGCCCGGCGCCGACCGGCTGGTCGCGCGTCGGGGAACCTCGCCGTTCGAGGTGAGCACCGCGATCGCGCTGCCGGATTTCGACCACGCCCAGACCGCGCAGCTGGCGCGGGCACTGCTGCCGCTGCCGGTGGCGGCGGCCGTCACGGACCGTGTCTGGCACTGGACCACGGGCCATCCCTACCTCACGCACCGGCTGCTCGCGTCGCTGGCGCCACGCATCGCTGCGGTGGACGGCAACGGCTGGGAACAAGCGGTGGACGACAGCGTCGGCCAGCTCTTCATCAGCCGCGCGGCGACGCGCGACGAGCCACATCTCGCCGGTCTGGCCGCGCGCGTGCAGCGGGCCGGGCCGCTGCGCGCGGAGCGCCTCACGCTGTGCGGGAAGCTGGCCAAGGGCGTGCGCGTCGCGACGGACACGCAGCGCTTCGCGCAGCGTGACCTCGTCGAGTGGGGGGTCGCCATCGACGATGAAGGCGAGCTGGTTCACCGCAATGCCGTCTACCGCGGCGCCTTCACGGCGTTGTGGGCCAACCGCCTGTTGCCGCTGACGGCGCGCAGCGTCGCTGCGGTCGTCGCCGCACTGCTCGTGATCATCCTTGCCGTGCCGATCGTCTACAGCCAGTACCTGCCGCGGCCGTGGGTGCACACGCTGGCGTCGGCCGACAGCGACTATGAGTCGGCGCGCCTGGCGTGGCAGCGACTGGGGCTACTGCCGGGATTCGGCACGATGGCGGACCGGCTCTACGGGCAGTACCTCGTGGAGCGCAGCGGTCGGGCGACGCGCCTGGCCGAGGTCGAACGGCTTGCCGCGGAGCTCGAGCGCCTGCCCCACGGCGGTGCCGGCACGGAGAAACTGCGCGCGGCGTTCTGGGACCGCCGCGCGAACGCGATGGCGGCGCGCGGCGATCGCGATGCCGCCGTCGTCTATGCGCTCGAGGCGCTGGAGCAGTCGTCTCCCGCCCGTCGTGCGCGGTTGCGGGAGCTGCTCTTCCCCGGCTTCCGCCGCCTGGCCGGGACGATCCGGCCGGCCGCCGCGCTGGTCGATCTCGAGGCCGATCCCGTCGCAGGGCTCGTGACGCTGCTCGACGCGAACCACGAGCTGTCGGTCTGGCGCGTCGGGCCCGGGGAACCCCAGCGCCAGCAGCGCCTGCAGCTGGCGGCACCGGGTGAGGCCGACCATCGCGCCTTGCTCGGTCCGGCCGGCCGCCTCGCGCTGTCCTGGCGCGCGGGCGCTGCTCCTGACGCGCGCATCGCGGTGCATGAAGTCGCCACGGATCGCATCGTCGCCACCATCCGCCAGCCGCCGGGCTTGAGAACGCTGCGCTTCGTGCTCGGCGGCACGGCGCTGCTGCTTGCCACCGACGCCGACCTGCGCCTTCACGAAACGACCAGCGGACGACTCCTCTGGCGGCGTGACGACATCCTGGGCGACATCGTCGGCATCGAGATGGCTGACAACGGCCGCTACGCGCTGCTGCGACCGGCGACCGTTGCCGCGACGGGCTGGCTGGTCGACTTGCAGCGGCAGGAGCTGCGGCCGCTGCGGTTGCCGGTCGGCGGCGCACTGGCGCTCGATCCGCTCGGCCGGCGCATTGCGCTGGCGGCCGGTACCGATGCGGTCGAGGTGCAGGACGTCGCGGGGGGCGTGTCGATCCGCTGTCAGCTGAGCGCGCCGGTCACCTCGCTGCGTTTCGATCCGACCGGCCGCTGGCTGCTGGCAATAACAGCCGATGCGCGCCTCGTGGCCCTGGCGGTCGACGCAGGATGTCGCCGGATCATCGAGCGGGAAGGGGTGCGCCGCTGGCTCACCGCGTTCGCGCTCGACGGCTCCATGCTTGCAGCGGGCAACCTCAGCCGCGGACTCGAGCTGATCGAGCTGCCGTCCGGACGCCGCCTCGGCTCGTCGCTGCAGCCGGGCATGGCCGGCGCGGGCGCGGCGCCGGGTTCGCGGGCCGCAATGCCGCGCGTCATTCCGTCGATGGGTCTCGCGCTGACCTACGACGGGCGCAAGGCGGTAAAGCTCTGGTCGCTCCGCCAGGCCGGCGGCGTGGAGACGCCGCACGAACCAGGTGCGGCCCAGTTTTTGGTTGCACCGGACGGGCGGACCGCAGCGCTCGGCGGCTCGGATGGAAACGTGGCGCTCCTGCCGCTGACGCCCGGGCCTGCCCGGGCTGCCGCGGCGGCGCAGCTGCCAGGTGCACACGTCGCAGCGGTAACGCGGCTCGCTTTCGACGCGGCAGGCAGTCTCGTGGCCAGCGGCGCGCTCGATGGCAGCGTGATCGTTCGCGATGTCGCGAGCGGCGCCGCGCGCGGGCGTATCGCCGCGCACGACGACGGCGCCATCACCGCGCTGCGGTTCCTGCCGGGTTCGCGCCTGCTCGTCACGGCCTCGGCGCGGTCGGTGCGCATCGTTGACCTCCCGGGCACCATCCGCGCGCGACTGCCGGTCACGGGTCAGCCGCCCTCACTCGCGGTGGACGCCGATGGTCGCCTGGTCTACGTCGGCGGCGACGGCGATGGCGTGACCCGCTGGGACTGGCGCAGCGGGCAGTCCGAGTCGGTCGTGCCGGCGTCCTTTCGCGTGCGCACGCTGGGACTGAGCGACGACGGCCGCCTGCTCGCGACGGCCGGTGCCGATCGCGTCGTGCGCATCTGGCCGGCCGGTGCCGCGTCTGCGTTGCGCCAGTCGTGGACGGTTCCCGCCATGGTGGAGTCCCTGTGGTTCGATGCGCCTGGCCGGCGGCTGTGGTTGAAGGCCGGTGCCTGGGTCACGCGGCTGGAGGTCGGCCCCGACGGTCTTTCGTCGCCAGACACGCGGCCGCTGCCCGATCCCGATACGCGGATCACCCGGCTCGCCGATGGCAGCGGCATCCTGCTCGTCGCCCGCGCAGCGAGCGCCGATCCGTTACTGTTCAGCCTGCCGGCGGGCGGCTCCTGGGCGCCGCCGGCCGGCGATGCGGCGGCGATTCCCGCGACCGCGATCCGTTCGCGGCTCGCTCTGGAGATCGGCTCGGACGGGGAACTGCGCGCGATCGAGCGATGATTTCCAGCCTGGACCTGCGGAGACCTGACCATGTCTGAACATTCGGCAATCGTCGAGTGGCAGAACGACAGCGGCACGATGGAGTACCCCAGCTACTCGCGCCGCCACGCCTGGCGCTTCGACGCCGGCATCTCGGTGCCTGCGTCGGCCGGTGTCGACTTCAACGGCAATGCGGACTGCGTCGACCCGGAGGAGGCCCTGGTCGCCGCGGCAGCGGGCTGCCACATGCTCACCTTCCTCGCGATCGCGTCGCGCAGGAAACTCATCGTCGCGAGTTACCGGGATCACGCCATCGGGCATCTCGAGAAAAACGAGGCCGGCCAGATGGCCGTCACCCGCATCGACCTGCATCCGCAGGTGGCGTTCGGGGCGGGCGCGAAGCTTTCGGCTGCGCAGCTCGCGTCCCTCCACGATGCCGCCCATCGCAATTGCTTCATCGCCAATTCAATCCGCACAAAGGTTTCGGTGCACCCGTGAAGTTTTCCGTGCTGGTCATGGTCGCTCTGGCGCAGGGTTTCGATCCTGCCAAGGTGGATTGGGAAAAGCTCGCCAAGATCCCCATGCAGGACACTTTCATCCGCCAGTACAAGGAGCAATGCGGCGCCTGTCACGGCGAGGATCTCCGCGGCACGCCGCTCGGCAAGCCGCTGGTCGGTGTCGATCTGGTGCATGGCGCCGGCGTGAAGGAGATCGCTGCGAGCATCGCCCGCGGCTTCCCGGACAAGGGCATGCCGGCCTGGTCCGGGACGCTGAGCGAGAGCCAGATCTGGAATCTCGCGCTCTATGTCGCCGAGCAGCGCCAGGGCACGACGATACTCGACAAGCGCAACAAGCTCGCAATCGAACTGCCGGCCGGGCGCGTGCGCACGGAACGCGCGAATTTCCGCGTCGAAACGGTCGCCGCGGGCCTCGATCCGATGCCGTTCGCGATCGCGCCGCTGGCCGACGGCCGCATTCTGCTCAGCGAGCGCATGCGTGGCCTCTCCGTCATCGGCCGCGACGGCAGCCGTACGCTCATCCGCGGCACGCCGGCGGTCTATGCCGATTCGACCGAGTTCCTCGGCCAGGTGATGGGGCTCGGCTGGCTGCTGGATGTCGCGCCGCATCCCGACTACGCCTCGAACGGCTGGATCTACCTCATGCACACCGATCGCTGCTCGGCGTGCAATGCCGCCAGCCGCAAGTCGAATCGGCCGGTTTCGATGAACCGCCTCGTCCGCGGCCGAATCCGCGACGGGGAGTGGATCGATGAGCAGGTGCTGTGGAAGGCCGACATCGAAACCTACACCGACACCTCGGATCTCGCGGCGGGAGGGCGCATCGCCTTCGACGGGCGTGGCCATGTCTTCTTCAGCGTCGGCGTGAAGGCCGCGCTCGACGTGATGGGCGTGCAGGATCCGGACCTGCCGTACGGCAAGATCCACCGGATAGCCGACGATGGCAGCATTCCCGCCGACAATCCGTTCGTGAATACCGCGGGGGTGCTGCCGTCGATCTGGACGCTGGGCCACCGCAGCGTCCAGGGACTCGAGTGGAACCGCCGCACACGCGAGGCCTGGTCGACGGAAATGGGCCCGCGCGGCGGCGACGAGCTGAACCGCCTCAGGCCCGGCGGCAACTACGGCTGGCCGGTGTTCACCAACGGCGTCAACTACGACGGCCGCCCGATCAACGTCGCGAAGTCGCTGGGCCTGAAGCTCGAGGCCGAGGACGCCATATTCCCCGTGCTCGACTTCACTCCGGCGCAGGCGATGTCGAGCTTCATCTTCTACGAGGGGCGCATGTTCCCGCAGTGGCAGGGCGACATCCTCCTAGGCACGCTGCGGGCCACCGATCTGCTGCGGCTCAAGATCCGCAACGGCGCCGTCGTGCACCAGGAGGTCCTGTTCCGCGATCTCGCACGGTTTCGCGATATCGAAGTCGGTCCGCGTGGCGAGGTGCTGATCCTGCTCGAGAACGCAGCCGGCTCGAAGATCATCCGGCTGCGGCGCTGACCTCGTCCGGCGCGCGGCCCACGCGATGCTGGCGGCCGCTGAGCAGCGGTTCTTCTGCCGCGTCGTCGCGCCGGCGCAGCAGCGTGAGGCCCGTACCTAAGGGCAGGTCGAGGAGCTGCAGTGCCGGGTCGCGCTTCAGCTCCTCGCGGCGCGAGCCGATCACGACGGCGCGCGCAGGCCGCAGCAGCCGGGCGAACCCGTAGTAGATCCAGCCAAGGCCGAGGTTCAGATCCTCGGCCGACTGGTTGTGTCCCATCCTGAGCAGATCGGGGTGCCTGTAGAGGCGGGCGATCCAGGCGGTCAGATCGTCGGGCGCTGCGGCGGCGTCCGGCACGGCGCTGCAGGATAGCAGGGAATGACCTCAGACGGAGCGGATGGACAGCACCGGACAGATCGCATGCCGCAACACGCTTTCCGTCGTGCTGCCGAGTAACAGGTGCCTGACGCCGCTGTAGCCGTGTGTCGCCATGACGATCAGTTCGGCGGCGTTCTCGCGAGCGTGCGCGACGATTTCATCCGCGGCACGCCCGACCAGAACGACAGCTTTGGGGGCCTTGCCGAAGTTCTTGAGGTTGGACTTGATGAAGCCGTCGAGCCGTGTCTCCGCGCTGCGCACGAGCTCGGTCAACGAGGGAATCGCGACCGGGCCGACGTCCAGCGTGCTGTAGATGTGCGGCTCCTCCACGACATACAGGCAACTGACGTCGGCATCGAGCGACTGCGCCAGGGTGCGCACCCAGTGCAGCGCCACGAGCGAGCACTCCGAGAAATCCGTGGGATAGACGATGAGCTTTTTCGTGGTCATGGCATGTTCTCCCTTCAACCGGCAGCCTCGCGTACCGACTTTCGTGCCGACCGGCTGCCGAGCATCGGAACCGGCTCCAGCACCCAGTTGCCGCTCGAACGGCGCCGCGGCGAGGGGATTGCGAAGGCCGCGTCCTTGCCGTTGCGACGCGTGAACTCGTCCCAGTCGATGCGCCAGCCACGCTCGTCGAATTTCGCGAGCCAGTCGCGGTAGGCGACGACGGCCTTGTCGGCCGGCATCAGCACTTCCTTGGTATTGCTGATCGGCGTGCGCGGCGGATAGACATCGGTCAGGATCTCGATGTCCTGCTGCGCGATGATCTTGTTGCGCGCATGGATCGGCCCGTCGTGCTGAGGCTCCAGCATGAAGTTGCGCATGTTCACGAAGAAGATCTTCGTCTTCGACTGGTCGACCGGCTGCTCGAAGAAGTACTGGCGGAATTTCTGGTTGTTGCCGATGTTGATCTCCGTGATCATCGTGTTCGGCCCGTGCGTGCCGCTGCCGGCGTAGAGATCGCCGGCCTGTGTGCGCGCCTGCTGCCAGGTCTTGTCGGTGAGGCCAGGCGCGTTGAAGCGGTGCAGGAACCACATGCCCCAGCCCTGCGGATAGTCCTCGACGTCGTACTCGCGGACGCTGTAGGTCTCGCGGTTGATCGCGCTGAAGCCGTGCGTCGGGTGCACGAATTCGTTGTGCGCCGGGTCCAGGCCGTTCTCGATGGAGCGCTCGTAGTAGTAGTCGACCTCCAGCACGAGGACCTGGTTGGCGCGCCAGCCGGCACTCGAGTACTCCTCGATCTCGAGCAGTGGCGGGCGCTCGCTCTCCTGCAGATCGCCGAGGAAGGCGAAGACGATGCCGTACTTCTCGGCAGTCGGGTACGCGTCCACCTTCGCTCGCGCGGGCGGCTTCTTGCCGTAGCCGATCGACGGGATGTTCGTGCACTCGCCGTCGCCCTTGAATTCCCAGCCGTGGTAGGGGCAGACCACGCAGTCGCCCTGGATGCGCGGCCGCTGGCCGAGCTCCCAGGGCCCGCCCAGCGATCCGCCGCGGTGGACGCAGGTGTCGCTCAGCACGTGGGCCTGGCCCTTGCTGTCGCGGAAGATCACGAAATTGAGTCCGAGGACTTTCGCGCGCTCGGGTTTGTCGGGACCGAGGTCCTCGCTGCGGACCATCGGGTACCAGAAATTGATGTACATGGTGCTTGCCTCCTGGACGGTAGCGGGATTGTCCCCGCGCCTGACCCGACCGGCAGTCCGCGGAACTACCTATATCTCCGCCGTGGCATGGCCTGCAGGATGCGCGCTGCCAGCTGTTTGGAGAGGGCAGTGGTCCAGGCCTGCGAGATCTACAACGACCGCGTCGTGCGCCAGTTCGCATTGATGACGGTCGTCTGGGGGGTCGTCGGCATGGCCGTCGGCACGTTGATCGCCGCGCAGATGCTCTGGCCGGCGCTGAACCTGGACCTGCCATGGACCAGCTTCGGTCGCCTGCGGCCATTGCACACCAACGCCGTGATCTTCGCCTTCGGGGGATCGGCGCTGTTCGCCAGCTCCTATTACTGTGTACAGCGCACCTGCCACGTCCGGTTGTACTCGGACCGGCTCGCCGCTTTCACCTTCTGGGGCTGGCAGCTCGTCATCCTGCTCGCAGCCATCACGCTGCCGCTCGGCATCACCAGCAGCAAGGAGTACGCGGAACTCGAGTGGCCGATCGATATCCTGATCGCCGTCGTCTGGGTTGCCTACGCGATCGTGTTCTTCGGCACGCTGGTGCGACGGCGCGTGCAGCATATCTACGTCGCGAACTGGTTCTTCGCCGCTTTCATCATCACGATCGCGGTCCTGCACATCGTCAACAGCCTGGCGGTGCCGGTGTCGCTCGTGAAGTCGTATTCCGTCTACGCGGGCACGGTGGATGCCATGGTGCAGTGGTGGTACGGCCACAACGCCGTCGGCTTCTTCCTGACGGCAGGCTTCCTCGGGATGATGTACTACTTCGTGCCGAAGCAGGCCGGCCGGCCCGTGTACTCCTACCGGTTGTCCATCGTGCACTTCTGGGCGCTGATCTCCATCTACATGTGGGCCGGCCCCCACCATCTCCACTACACGACGCTGCCCGACTGGGCGCAATCGCTCGGCATGGTGTTCTCCGTGATGCTCATTGCCCCGTCCTGGGGCGGGATGATCAACGGCATCATGACGCTGTCCGGTGCCTGGGGAAAACTGCGCACGGATCCGATCCTGAAGTTCCTCATCGTGTCGCTGTCGTTCTACGGCATGTCGACCTTCGAGGGCCCGATGATGTCGATCAGGACGGTCAATGCGCTGTCGCACTACACCGACTGGACCATCGGCCACGTGCACTCCGGCGCGCTCGGCTGGGTGGCCATGGTGTCGATCGCCTGCATGTACATCCTGATACCGCGCCTCTACGGGCGGCGCGAGATGCACAGTATCAGGGCCATCGACCTGCACTTCTGGGTGATGACGATCGGCATCGTGCTCTACGTCGTGTCGATGTGGATCGCCGGGGTCATGCAGGGCCTGATGTGGCGTGCCACCAATCCGGACGGCACCCTGACATACAGCTTCATCGAGTCGCTGATCGCCACCTATCCGTTCTACGCGATCCGGCTCGCCGGCGGCCTGCTGATCATGGCCGGCATGTTCATCATGGTCTGGAACGTGTGGCGAACGGTCGGTGAGCCGGGTGGGCAGACCGACGTCGTGATACCGGCGCCGGCGCCCCAGGCCGCCTGATCGGAAGCGCATGAAACACGAAGCCATCGAGCGCCACCTGGGTCTCTTGGGCGTGCTGGTCGCGATCGTGATCAGCATCGCGGGTCTCGTCGAGATCATTCCGTTGTACTTCGCGACCGAGACCACGGAGCCGGCGCCTGGCATCCTGCCGTATGCCGCGCTGGAGCTCGAGGGCCGCGATGTCTATGTCCGCGAGGGCTGCTACACCTGCCACTCGCAGATGGTGCGTCCGCTGCGCTCCGAGACCGAGCGCTACGGGCACTACTCGCTCGCGGGCGAGTCGGTATACGACCATCCCTTCCAGTTCGGCTCCAAGCGCACAGGCCCGGACCTCGCCCGCGTGGGCGGCCGCTACTCCGACGACTGGCACCGGTTGCACATGGTCGATCCGCGCGCCGTAGTGCCCGAATCGAACATGCCCGGCTTCCCCTGGCTCGCGGACGCGCCCATCGACGCGGATGCGACGCCACGCAAGCTCGCGGCGTTGCAGGCCGTCGGTGTTCCCTACAGCGACGCCGAAGTCCGCGCCGCGCGTGACGCCGTGGCCGGCCGCACCGAACTCGACGCGCTGGTGGCTTATCTGCAGGTGCTCGGGCGGGCATCGCGCAACTGGGAGACGCCGTAGTGGACATCGGAGTCCTGCGTGGCATCGCCACGGCACTCGCCCTGGCGGCGTTCGTCGCCGTCGCGGCCTGGGCCTGGAGCCAGCGCCGTCGCGCTGCCTTTGACGAGGCGGCGCGCCTGCCGCTCGAGGAAGATCCGCAGAGCGGAGAGCCGCGATGACTTCAGGATGGGGTTGGTTCGTCGTCGTGCTGGTGCTGGCGAACGTCGCCGGCGCGATGTGGCTGCTCTTCGCCCACAGTCACGCTCCTGCCGGTGAAGCGGGCGGCGAGACCACAGGCCACGTGTGGGACGGTGACCTGCGCGACGCGAACCGGCCGCTGCCGCGGTGGTGGTTCTGGCTGTTCGTGCTGAGCACGGCCTGGGGCCTGTTCTACCTCATCCTGTATCCCGGACTCGGCGGGTTTCCCGGCGTGCTGCGCTGGAGCCAGGAAGCCCAGCATGCCGCGGAAGTCCGTGACGCGACCGAGCGCCAGGCACCGCGCTACGCACGGTTCGCCGGGATGACGCTCGTCGATCTCTCCCGCGAAGCCGATGCGATGGGTGAGGCACGCAGTCTCTATGCCAACAATTGCGCCGGATGCCACGGCTCGGATGCGCGTGGCGCCGTCGGCTTCCCCGATCTCACCGACGCCGAGTGGCTGTACGGGCAGGAGCCCGACACGCTGGTGGCGACGATCAGCGAGGGGCGCATGGGCGTGATGCCCGGCTGGGAGGCAGCGCTCGGCGCCGACGGCGTCGCGCAACTGGTTGCATTCCTGCAGTCGCTGGAAGGTGCGGACGTGGATGCAGCAACAGCGACCGCCGGTCGCGACCATTACGCGCTCTTCTGCGTCGCCTGCCACGGCGTCGACGCGCGTGGCAACGCTGCGCTCGGCGGACCCGACCTCACGAACGGCATCTGGCTGCACGGCGGGGACGCGGCGAGCCTGCGCGTTTCGATTGCCGCGGGCCGCCAGAACCAGATGCCGCCTCACGGGGACCTGCTCGGTCCCGATCGCGTACGCCTGCTCGCGGCCTACGTCCTCGGCCTTGGCGCCGGAGCCGGCGATGGACGAGCTGCCCGCGGCAACTGAGCCGGAGGCGCGGCGGACCTGGCCGCCGCGCCTGCGGGCTGCGGCCGCGATCGGCTGGTCCTCGTTCCTCGCGGCCTGCGTCGGCACGATGCTCATCTTCGCCGCCGTCGACCCGCAGGTGCTGATCGACGGGTACGACAGCCTGCCGTCGTCCGACACCGCTGCGTTCTGGCTGAGTCACACGGGCATCTACACGATCGGGTTCTTCCTGCTGTGGGGAGTCGCCGCCCTCGCAGCCCTTATCGCCGTGACGCTGGCCGGAGACCAAGGGCAGTGAGCGCAGACACGGGGATTGCCGCCGAGGTCGCCCTCTACGAAACGCGGCAGAAGGTGTACCCGCGCGAGGTCGACGGCCGGTACACGCGCCTGCGCCGGCTGGCCGCATTCACGCTGCTGACCGTCTTCTATGGCCTGCCCTGGCTCCACTGGGATGGCCACCAGGCCGTGCTGTTCGACCTGCCGGCGCGCAAGTTCCACGTCTTCTCGCTCACGCTGTGGCCGCAGGACTTCCTCTGGCTCTGCTGGCTGCTCATCATGGCGGCGCTCACGCTGTTCTTCGTGACGGCGATCGCCGGCCGGATCTGGTGCGGCTATGCCTGTCCGCAGACGGTGTGGACCGAGGCATTCCTCGGCATCGAGCGGCTCGTCGAGGGCAAGCGGCCGCAACGCATGAAGTTCGATGCGCGAGCGTGGACGGGTGAGTGGGTCGCGCGCAAGGCGGCGAAGCAGCTGCTCTGGATCCTGCTGGCGATCTTCACCGGCTTCAGTTTCGTCGCCTACTTCACGCCTGCGCGCGAGCTGGCGGCGCGACTCGCTGCCCTCGATCTCGGCGGCTGGGAGTCGTTCTGGGTCCTGTTCTATGGCTTCGCGACCTACGGCAACGCCGGGTTCCTGCGCGAACAGGTGTGCCGCTACATGTGCCCTTACGCGCGCTTCCAGAGCGCGATGTTCGATCACGACACGCTGATCGTCTCCTACGATCAGCGCCGCGGCGAGCCACGCGGCGCCGGCCGGCGCGGCGCGGACCGGCGCGCGGCAGGGCCTGGTGATTGCGTGGACTGCACGATCTGCGTCCAGGCCTGCCCCACGGGCATCGACATCCGCCAGGGCCTGCAGTACGAGTGCATTGCCTGTGCCGCCTGTGTCGACGCCTGCGATGCGGTGATGGACAAGGTCGGGCTGCCGCGCGGCCTCATCCGCTATGCAACGGAGAACCAGCTCGCCGGCCGCCGGACGCACCACCTGCGTCCTCGCGTGATCGCCTATGGCGCGCTGCTTGCCGCACTCGCGGCCGGCTTCGTGACGACGCTGGCCCTGCGCGCTCCGGCGGCAGTCGACGTGATCCGCGACCGCAACGCCCTGTGGCGCACGCTCCCGGACGGTCGCATCGAGAACGTCTACAGCCTGCGCATCCTCAACAAGGACAGCAGCGCCCATCGCTGGGTGGTCGAGACAGAGCCGCGCGGCGCGGAAGTGATCGCGGAGCCTGTGGTCGTGCCGGCGGGCGGCGTCGGCATCGTGCCTGTGCGCCTGCGTTCGGCTCCTCCCGTCTTCGACTTCGTCGTGACCGCAAGCGATGCCGAGGGAATTTCGGCGCGGCGCGAATCGCGTTTCATCTCACCGGAGTCAGTCCCATGAAGGACAGAGCTGATACCACCCGCTGGTACTCGCCACCAGTCATGTGGCTCGCCGTCGCGCTGCCGCTGATCTCGCTCATCGGCGGCCTGCTGATGGTGGCGCTCACGGTCGCCGAGCCGGATACGGAAGTCCATGGCGAGCGTCTCACCGGCAAGGAGCCGGTGCAGGGCCCCACGGGATGAGGCCCGCGACGGCGGTCGAACTGCAGATCGGCGGCATGGGCTGCGCGGCCTGTGCGACCCAGATCGAGCAGGCGTTGCGCCCGCTGCCGGGGCTTGCCGCCGTGCGTGTCGACGCCAGCACGGGCCGGGCTCGTGTCGAACTGGCAGACGGAGCCGGCGAGGGGCCCCTGCAGGAGGCGGTGCTGCGCGCGATCCGCCGCCTCGGTTACTCGGCGAATCCTGCCGGCAGCGCAGCGGCCGCAGGCGAGCGGCTGCGCAGTCGGCGCGCGGCGCTGAAACG
Source organism: Gammaproteobacteria bacterium (assembly GCA_016874095.1). Lineage (GTDB taxonomy): Bacteria > Pseudomonadota > Gammaproteobacteria > Steroidobacterales > QUBU01. The sequence goes on from VGVH01000022.1 coordinate 28,142, forward strand.
CCTGGTCGTGGCCGGCTTCGGCATGATGCAGGTGATGATGATCGCCTTCGCGTTGTACGCGGCGGACGAGTTCCGCATCGATCCGGCGATCCTGGATTTCCTGCGTTACACAAGCCTGCTCATCACGCTGCCCGTCGTACTGTACTCGGCCCGCCCCATGTTCCAGGCTGCGCTCGCCCAGCTCGCCGCCCGGCGGCCCGCCATGGACACGCCCGTCGCGCTCGGCATCCTGGCGGCGCTGGTCGCCAGCATCTGGAACACCTTTGCCGGAGCAGGCGAGGTGTACTACGACGCGGTCACCATGTTCATCTTCTTCCTGGCCACGGCCCGGTACATCGAGATGACGACGCGCCATGAGGTCGGCTCGGTCACCGAGGCGCTGGCCTGGCTGCTGCCGCCGACCGTACTGCGCGAGGAGGCGACGCGCATCGTCGCGGTGTCGCCCGCGTCGCTCGGCGCCGGCGACGTGATCGTCGTCAACCAGGGCGATCTCGTGGCGGCCGACGGCGTGATACTGAGCGGGAGCTCGAGCTTCAACGAGGCCTGCCTGAGCGGCGAGTCGGCGCCCGTGGCGCGCGGCGCCGGCGACCCGGTCGCCAGCGGCAGCGTGAATCTCGGCGTGCCGGTCCGCGTGCGCGTGACCGCGGCGGGCGAGAGCACCGAACTGGCTGCCGTCCTGCGCCTGCTCGAGCGCTCCCGCGGCGCCCGACCCGCACTGCTCGGCGTCACGGATCGCGTCGCGCAGTGGTTTTCGCTGGCTGTCCTGGCCATCGCCGCCGCGGTTAGCGTCATCTGGCTCATCGTCGATCCGGCGATGGCGCTGCCGAGCACCGTAGCCGTGCTGGTGGTGGCCTGCCCCTGCGCGCTCGCGCTGGCAGCGCCGTCAGTGGCGGCCGTAGCGAACTCCGCGCTGGCGCGCAGCGGGCTGCTGGCGGTGAGTGCGACGGCGCTCGAGCGGCTGGCGAAGGTCGATTACGCCTTGCTCGACAAAACCGGGACGCTTACCGTCGGTCGTCCGCAGGTCGAGGCCGAAGCGGTGCGGCCCGGCGTGCCTGTCCGACAGGCCCTCGCCATCGCTGCCGCGCTGGAGCGCGGATCGAGCCATCCCCTCGCGGCGGCGTTCCGCGCGCACGAGTCCCCGGATCTCCTTGCCGTCGACATCGTCGAAACGCCGGGGGAGGGAATGACCGGTCGCGTCGACGGTTGCGATTACCGGCTCGGCCGGCCGGACGCCGCTGGCGACGCTGATGGAATCGTACTGGCTGACGGTAACGGCATCGTCGCGCACTTCGACGTGCGCGATGCGATCCGGCCCGACGTCGCGGCGGTGATCGGCCAGCTGCATGGCTCGGGCATCGGCACCGGCATCGCGAGCGGCGACGGACGTCGCGCCGTCGATCAGGTGGCCGCGGCGCTCGGCATCCGCGACCGGCGCGCCCGCCTGACGCCCGCGGGCAAGATCGCGCGGCTCGACGAGCTGCGCGCGGCCGGCCACCGCGTCCTTGTGGTCGGCGACGGCGTCAACGACGCGCCCGTACTGGCCGCAGCGGACGTGTCCATCGTGCTGCGCTCGGGCAGCGCGTTGGCGCAGACGGCAGGCGACCTGCTGCTGCTCGACGAAGCCTGGCAGGGCATACCGGCGGCGATTGCGATTGCCAGGCGCGCCGGACACATCCTGCGGCAGAACCTGGCGTGGGCCGCCGCCTACAACCTGACGGCCATTCCCGCGGCGGCGCTCGGCCTGCTGCCGCCCTGGCTGGCGGCGCTCGGCATGTCGCTCAGCTCGCTGCTGGTCGTTGCCAACGCGCGCCGGGTGGCGGCATGACGATCCTCTACCTGCTGGTTCCGCTCGGGCTGGCGCTGTGCGCGCTCGCGGTCTGGGCATTCTTCTGGGCCGTGAATGCCGGGCAATTCGACGAGCTGGATGCTGCTGCGGTCAGCCCGCTGGAAGACGATCCGGTCCGCCCATCGCCATCGCCATCTTCACCAGATGAGCCACCGAGCGCGTGGCCATCTTCTCCATGACGCGCGAGCGATGGATCTCGACCGTCCGCTCCGAGAGCTTGAGGTCCATGGCAATGACCTTGTTGGCACTGCCGTCGACGATCATCGACATGACTTCCCGCTCGCGCGGCGTGAGCGTGCCGTAGCGCCGGCGGATTTCCTCCGTGCGGCCGAGGGTGGCGCGCGCCTCGGCATCGCTCGCAATGGCGCGGCCGACGCGCTCGAGCAGGTCCTGCTGGGCAAACGGCTTCTGCAGGAAGTCGAAGGCACCGTCCTTCATGGCCTCGACGGCGAGCGGGACGTCACCATGGCCGGTGATGAAGATCACGGGCAGGAATGCGCCGCGCTGGCCGAGCGCGTGCAGGAGTTCCATGCCCGACATCCCCGGCATCCGCATGTCAAGCAGCAGGCAGCCCGAACGGCCGGAGTCGTACTGCGCCAGGAATTCCGTGGCGCTCGCGAAGGACTTTGTCCTGTATCCGGCCGTGTCGAGCAGGATAGCGAGGGAATGGCGCACGCCCTCGTCGTCATCGACGACAAAGACCGTTGCGTCGCCGACAACTGGAGCTGGCCTGGATTCCGTCATGGTCTGGCCTCTTCGTCAGGGTTCGAAGCGCGGCAACTCGACGTGGAACAGCGGGTTGCCGCGCCAGCGTCCGGCGAGCGACACGCCGGTGGCGCTATCGTCAGTGCAGATCGTCAGGCGCTCGCGACCGGATGGCAAGCGGCCGACGGCGTCGAGTGCGCCGACGAGCAGCAGTACGAGTACCGCGTGCAGGCGGGCCGCGTCGCCCCGCACGGGCACAACGGGGGTGCGCAGCTCGACGATCAGGTCCACGGCGCGACGCGACGCGAGCGAGCGCAGCAGCGGCAGCGCTGCCGCGACGACGGCATTGGTGTCGACCGGTGGCCCGTCCGGCGGCAGTGGCCGGGTGATGCCGCGCAGTTCCTCGATGACCACGCCGGCGCGCAGCGCCTGGCCGGCGATCGCCTGGATGATGCCGAGGGTCTGGCGGGCGTTTTCGGGGTCGCGCCGGATCAGGGTGGCCGCGCTGGCCGCGTAGGCCGCAATGGCCGCCAGCGGCTGGTTCAGCTGGTGGGCGAATCCGCTGGCGAATTCGCTGAGGACCAGTGGATCGGTAACCCGCGGCAGGGCGTTGTCTGCGGATCCTTGCGCAGTTGCCGGCCCCTGCGGATCATTCCCCGTATGCATGGCTGTCGAGATGCTAGTAGCCGGCTGCCGGGCCGGCACTAAGGAGTTACCCCTACGGTGAAACCCGTCGCGCAGGATGCCGGGCTGCATGGGCAGATCGTCGAGCAGGCGCCCGACGCGTTGCTGCTCGTCGATGCGGCAGGAACGGTGGTGTTCGCGAACGCGGCCGTAAGCACGCTTTTCGGTTACGAGTCAGCCGACCTCGTGGGGCAGGGCATCGAGGTGCTGGTGCCGGAGCGGTCGCGCGGCGTGCACGCACGCCTGCGGACCGGATTCGGTGCGGCGCCGGCCACCCGCGAGATGGGCTCGAGGCTGGTGACGCTCAGCGGCCGGCGGCGTGACGGCAGCGAGTTTCCGGCGGAGATCCGTCTCGCACCGCTGCGCCATGGAGCTGACCAGCTCGTGCTCGCGGCGGTTCGCGACGTGACCGACCGGCGTCGCATCAGCGAGGCGCTGGCCGCCGCGCGCGCCGCGGCCGACAGCGCAAACAGCGCCAAGAGCCGCTTCCTCGCCACTGCGAGCCATGACCTGCGCCAGCCGTTGCAGACCCTGCAACTGCTCGGCGCCGCTCTCGAACGCCGCGTCACCGACACCGGCCTGCTGGACCTGCTGGCCCGCCAGCAGGCGGCGATCGCTGCGATGGGCGAGCTGCTGAATTCGCTGCTGGACATCACGCGTCTGGAGTCCGGTGCCCTGCAGCCCGCGATCACGATCATCCCGCTGGCCGATCTGCTGGGCGACCTGCAGCGCCAGTTCGAGGCGATCGCTGCTTCGCGCCGGTTGACGCTCGCGGTCGGCGCGACCCAGGTATGCCTGCGCACTGACAGGGTCCTGCTGCGCCAGGTGCTGCAGAACCTGCTCAACAACGCCTTCAAGTTCACCCGCGAGGGCGGCGTCACCGTGGCTGTCGCGGCCACCGCAGATGGCATCGATATCGCCGTTGCCGATACCGGCATTGGCATCTCGGCGGCCGACCTCGAGCGTGTCTTCGACGAGTACTACCGCGTCGATGCGCCGGGGATAGAGGCGCGTGGCTTCGGGCTGGGGCTGACGATCGTCCGGCAGATCGCCAGGCTGCTGGGCTACGCCGTCACCGCGGCTTCGCAGCCGGGTGTCGGGACGACCTTCACCCTGCGCATCCCGGCTGCCGCGATCGCAGATGGCGTCGGCATCGCATCGCCGGCGGCGTTCGCGGCTCCGCAGGGCAGCGCGGCGGCCAAGCCTGCGCTGCTCGTCGTCGAGGACGATGAACCAGTGCGTGAGGCCCTGGCACTGCTGCTGGGAGCCGAGGGCTATCCCGTGCGCAGCGCGGCATCGGCCGCGGACGCGGAGGCGCTGTTCGCGGAGCAGGGCGGGGCCATCGACCTCGTGGTGAGCGACTTCCACCTCGAGGCAGGCCGCACCGGAGCCGAGCTCGTCGCGACGTTGCGCGCCGCAGCCGATCGGGACCTGCCCGCCGTCATCCTCAGCGGCGACACGACCTCAGCCATGGAAAAGGTGCGCTCGCTGCCGCGCTCGACCCTCCTGCGCAAGCCCGTCGACGGTGCCCGCCTGGTCGAGGTGATCGAAGCGCTGTTCGGCGCCTCATCCTGACGACGCAAAAAAAAGCGGCCCGAGCTTGAAGCGACGGGCCGCAATGCGGAGGAATACTCAGCGACGGGTCAGAAGGGGCCCTCGGCGGGCATCGCGCTGCCCGACCCGTCGTCAATGCCGTAGGTGCGCGCGCTTTCCGGCGCGGGCATGGTCATATCGCTGGGCGCAGCAGCGGCAGCGCGCGTCGCGCCGACACCGCTGAGCGGCGGCACCATGGCTGCCAGCGTGTCGATGAAGCGCCGCCCGGAGACCGGGGCGGGAATGCTGGTGTCGGTCAGAATGCGGGACGGGCTGGTCTCGCCCTGGTAATACGCGCCGTTGGAGCCGCGGTCCATGGCGAGCACGCCGCCCTGCACGGACAAGCCGGCGAAGAAGCCGCGGCTGCGCGCGTAGGAGTAGATCTCGCTCTGCATCCCGAGGTCGGTCGACGCAGTCGCCTGGCGACCGACCGGGCCCGCGGCCACTGAGGCATCACCACCGAGCGTGATCTTGCCGCGGGCGAGTCCGTCGAGCGCGCGACGGGTCTTGAACACGAGGATCAGGTCGGTCGACTGGGCGCCGGCCTGGAAGCCGATGCTGCCCTGGGTGAGGCGCACGAAGGACGGATTGCTCCAGCTGCCATCGTCGCGCCGCGCCACGATCAGGCCCCGACCGTAGGTGCCGCCGACGATGAAGCCGGCCTTCATGACACTGGGGATCACGGCGACGGCGTAGGCCCGCGACAGCAGGGCGGGCGGAACGGCGTTCTCGGGGAGATTGCGCAGGTCCTGCAGGATCTGCGTCGCGGTGTCGACGCGGTAATCGAGTTCGGTGGCGGCCGCTGCGGCTGAGCTGAAGATTGCCAAAGCAATCGTGGTCAATGCGCTGAAAATTCTCGTCATGTCCGTCCCTCCTGAGTGTGGGAGCTCGCGGACCTTCTTGACGAGACCTTCCGAGCGATGGGTGTGAATCTACATCAAATCATGGGATTAGCAAGTAGTTCTCGAGTTGGGAGTCGGGAAAAATCAGATTAAATCTTTATAGTCAGTGGGTTATCGAACAGAGGAATGGAGCGCCTGAATCCGCTACAGGTCGTTTCGCGAACTACCCGCAGTCCCCAGTCATTGCGCGAGTCACGCGACCATGTCCGTGCGTTCCCATGATTTATCCCTCGGCACACGTCAGGCGGGTCCGGAAGCGGCAGGCAAACCAGCCGGTGCAGTTCTTGCTTTAAAGCTGTACCGGTCCGAGGCGGGATATCACGCCATCACGGCGTGGTACGAGGACACGCTGGCGAGCATCGAGATACCGGTCGAGTCCGCCTTTGTCGGCACCCGCTTCGGCCGTACGCACTTTCTCGCCTGCGGTGACCGCAGCGCGCCGGCGCTGCTGCTCGTGCCCGGTGTGGCGGGCTGCGCGCCCTTGTGGCGGCGGCAGCTGCCGGCCCTGTCGCGGCACTTCCGCGTGATCGCGCTCGACATCCCGGGCCAGCCCGGGCGCAGCGATCCGGAGACACCATCCTTTCTGAATGACGAGTTCTCCGACTGGCTGCGGGACGTGCTCGACGGGCTCGGCATCGCTCGGGCCCACGTCGCTGGCGTCAGCGTCGGGGCCTGGATCGCGATGCGCTTCGCCATCGCCGCGCCGCAACGCGTTGTCGCCGTCGTCATGCTGGGCCCGACCGGCCTCGCCAGCGCCCGGCTGCCCTGGCGCATCTGGCTCACCCGGGTCATGAAGAAGAGCAAGGACGCCGACGCGCTGCAGGACGACCTCACCGCCCGCTCGGTGTCGTCGAAGAGCCCCGGCGGCTCGTTCGGCACCTTCGACCGCACGCTCGCGCGGGCGATGGCGCTGTGCACCCGCCACTATCGCGTCGACTGGTCGCTCGGCATCTACGACGAGACCACCCGCCGCGTCGATATCTGGAAGGGCCTCAAGGTTCTCCGCAAGTTCTTCTTTTCCGAGTCCCGCAAGCTGCTGCGCCAGTTCGCGGTGCCGGGGCTCCTGGTGTTCGGCGAGCACGAGGTGCTGTACGACCCGCACCGCGTGGCCGCGAAGGCTCGACGGCTGATGCCCGGTCTCGAGACGGTGGTCGTAGCGGGCGCCGGTCATGCAGCGGTCTATGACCGGCCGGACGAGGTGAACGAGTTGATGATCCGTTTCTGCCGGCAGGCGGAGGGCGCGTCGCGATGATCCTGGCTTTGTTGATCGCGCTTCTGCTTCCCGGCTTCGCGTTCGCCCATGAAGCCAACAGCCTGCCGTACGGCTCCTTTCTCGCCGGAGTGACGCATCCGGTAGTGGGTCCCGATCACTTCCTCGCAATGGTGAGTGTCGGCCTGGTGAGCGCACAGATCGGCGGACGCGCGATCTGGACGGTGCCCGCCACTTTCGTCAGCGTGATGACCATCGGCGGGCTGCTGGGCGCGGCGGACGCTGGTCTCGCCGCCATCGAAGCGGGGATCGCCGTTTCCGTCCTCGTCCTCGGCCTCGCTATCGCTGCCGACAGGCGACTGCCGGTCCTGCTTGCCATGGCTGCGGTGGGACTGTTCGCCATATTCCACGGCTACGCCCACGGCGCCGAGATGCCCGTGATAGCGGAACCGCTGCGCTATGCGGCGGGCTTCCTCATCGGCACGGCAGCCCTGCACTGCCTTGGCTTGCTGATCGGCGACATCACCCGGCACTACGAGCGCGGTCGCGTCGGTCTGCGCGTCGCCGGCGCGGTCATCGCCGCCTGTGGTCTATGGTTTCTGACAGCCTCCGTCTGACGCCGGCGCAGCCGGCGGTGAAGAGCGCCAGCCGGAAACTGCTCCTCTGGGAGATCGGCTGCATCTTCTGGGTGGCGTTCGCCGGCTCGCTGCTGCATTTCGCTTTCGAACTGACCGACTACTGGCGGCCGATCGCGCTTTTTGCCGCCGTCAACGAGAGCGCCTGGGAACACACCAAGATGTACTTCTGGCCCGGGCTCGCCTGGGCGCTGGCCCAGTACACCTACACGCGGCACCTCGCTCAAAACTACTGGCTTGGCAAGCTTTCCGCCCTGGTCCTCACGCCACTCGCGATCTTCACGAGTTACTTCTCCTACATGGGCCTGGTCACTGCCATCGGTGCCAGGCCCAGCCTGCCCATCATGCTCGGCATCATGTTCCTCGGTATCGCCATCGGGCAGCTGACGTCGTGGCGCATCCTGTCGGCCGCGCCGCTCGGTGAGTCGCAGCGGAAAATTGCCGTGGGCTACGCTGCGATCCTGGTTGCTTTCGGCTCCTTCACTTACTTCCCGCCGCGCGTCTTCCCGTTCGAGAACTTCTACTGTTACCGCTACACGGGCGAGTTCGGCATCCTCTCCGACTACGGTCCCTACCGCGTGTTCTACCGCGGCGAGCGCCCCGGGGGCGGGGTGAACTACTGCGCGACGCCTGCACAGCGCGCGACCGGCGGCTGATCGCGGCGCCGGACTTGTGCCGGGCGCGATGCCGGCCACAATGGGCGCACACCATCCCTGGGAGTGCCGCCATGCAGCCAGTCCGCCGTTTCCGAACCGCCAGCCTGCTCGCGGCGCTGGCGCTCACGGTGCTCGCAGGCTGCGCGACCAATCCGGTGACCGGCAAGCGCGAGGTGAGCCTGATGTCGCCGGAACAGGAGGCGCGACTGGGCGCGCAGGCGGCGGAGCAGGTCGAGAAGGAGATCGGGCTCCTCACGGATCCAGCGCTCAGCGGCTATGTGCAGACGCTGGGACAGCGACTCGCCCTGCATTCGAAGCGGCCCGAAGTGCGTTTCAGCTTCGCGGTGGCCGACATGCCCGAGCCGAACGCCTTCGCGCTGCCGGGCGGTTACATCTATGTATCGCGCGGCCTTCTCGCACTCGCGAACTCGGAAGCGGAACTGGTGAACGTGATCGGGCACGAGATCGGCCACGTGGACGCCCGCCACGCGGCCCAGCGTCAGACCCGCGCCACGGGCATCGGCCTCGCGACGGTGCTCGGCACGATCCTCGCCGGCGTCGCAGGCGGCAGCGACGCTGCGCGCGCGGCCTCCGAGATCGGGCAGGTCGCGGGCGCCGGGCTTATCGCGTCCTACGGTCGCGACCAGGAACGCCAGTCCGACGACATCGGCCAGCGCGTGTCCGCCGCCGCCGGCTGGGACCCGGCCGCGATGTCGGCATTTCTGGCCTCGCTCGAGCGTGACAGCACGCGCCGCGCCGGCGGTGCACGCCGGCCGAGCTACCTCGATTCGCATCCGGCACTTGGCGAACGCGTGCGGGTGACGGCGGAGCGTGCGGCGGGCCTGACCATCGTGCCGGCTGCGCCGGTCGCAGCGACGCGCGCGGACTACCTGAAGCGCGTCGAGGGGCTGCTGGTCGGCGACGATCCGGCGAACGGCGCCTGTACCGCCAACGCCTTCTCGCACGCGGACCTCGATTTCCACCTGCGCTTCCCAACCGGCTGGCAATGCCAGAACCAGCCGAGTGCCGTGCTCGCCGCCCCGCAGACGCGCGATGCGCTAATTCGGCTGGAACTCCAGGGCAAAGGCACGGACCCGCGCGCCGCCGCGCAGGAGTTCGCGCAGAAGAACCAGATCCGCTACGAGAGCGCGCGCGAGGACCGGATCGCCGGCTTGCCGGCGTACCGCGCGCTCGCCCGCGCCCAGACTCAGCAGGGCGAGCTGGGCCTCGATATGACCTGGATCGTTCACCCCGCCGGCATCTTCCGCATCACCGGCATGGCGCCCGTCGCGAAGTTCAACGCCGCCCTGGCGCAGTTCCGCGAAACCAGCGCGTCCTTCCGCAGGCTCACCGCCGAGGAAAAGAAGAACACCACCGTCGCGCGCCTGCGCACGGTCAAGGCCAGGGCCGGTGAAACGCTCGACTCCCTCGGCAAGCGCAGCGGCAATGTCTGGACGGTTGCAGAGACTGCCGTCGCCAATGCCATTGATCCGGCAATGACGCTGCAGGCAGGGCAGCTGGTGAAGATCGCGAAGGCGGAGGCTTACAGGAAGCAGCCGTGAGGCGTGCTGCATCTCTTCATTTAAAGTCATTCGACCTGAACTGTTCCATGCTCCCGCATTCCGAAGCCTGCGAGCGCAACAAGGGGCCGATCCTCGAGGTGTTGCGCGACGCCTTTGCGCCCGCCCGCCGCGTGCTGGAAATCGGCAGCGGCACGGGGCAGCACGCGGTGTGGTTCTCGCGGCACCTGGCTCATGTCGACTGGCAGCCGTCGGAGCGGGCGGAGGAACTGGCGGGGTTGCGGGCGCGGATTGCCGCGGAGGGGACGGCGAATCTCCTGGAACCGCTGGAGCTGGATGTCTGCCGGCGGCCATGGGCCGTCGGGTCGGTTGACGCGGTATTCAGCGCCAACACGCTGCACATCATGGATTGGGGTGCGGTCGGGGAGTTCTTCCTGGGGGCGGGCGCGGTGCTGGCGGCGCAGGGCGCGACGCTCGCAGTGTATGGGCCGTTCCGCTACGGCAACGACTACACCTCGCCGAGCAATGGCGTGTTCGACAAGTGGTTGCGCGACCGCGATCCGCGCAGCGGGATCCGCGACTTCGAGGCGGTGGATGCGCTGGCGCGCGGCGTGGGCCTGACGCTGGTGGCCGACCACGCCATGCCGGCCAACAACCAGTTGCTGGTGTGGCGGCGCTGAGCGGCGCTAGATCGTCCCGCTCACGATCGGGTTGAAGGCCGTCAGCGCGTCGCGCGGGTGAAGATATTCCGCTTCCCCGATCGCGACGTCCCGGCCGTCACCACGACCAAGCCGATCGACTTCTTCCCGGCCTAGGTCGCCGTCCTCAGCGGCGCCGATACCAGGTCGCCAGGCGCGCCGGCCCGATCCCGAGGCCGTAAGCCAGCGCGAGCGCGCGATTCGCCAGCGTCCGCCGCAGCCAGCCATCGCGCTCCCAACGCCGCGGCGAGACACCGATCGATGCGTCCAGGCGCACGAACCGGCCGCGGCGCCGCAGGCCTCGCACCAGCGACACTTCCTCGAACAGCGGCTGGTCCGGGAAACCGCCCGCTGCCGCATAGGCCGACGCGGAGGCGAACAGTCCCTGGTCGCCGTAGGGAATTCCGCCGAGTTGCGAGCGCAGGTTGATCAGCCAGGCGAGGCAGCGGCGCGCAGGGTTCTGGCGACCGCGGAAGCGGAAGCGGAAGCAGCCGCCGGCAGCGCCGTTGCCGAGAGTCGCCGCTAGCTGGGCGAGCGCATCGGGCGCGATCTGTGCATCGGCGTGGAGGAACCACAGCGCATCGCCACGCGCAGCAGCGGCGCCCGCCGCGAGTTGATGCCCCCGGCCGGCACGGGTCGTGAGGTAGCGGACGGATGCCTGCTGCGCGACCGGTTCTGCGCTGCGTCCGGCCGAGCCGTCGACGACGAGGACCTCCAGCGGACGATGAGCCGCGCCCGCAAGTTCGCCGAGCAGGCGCCCGAGTTCCACGCTGTCGTCGACCACCGGGATGACGACCGACACGCGCGCGATCATGCCGGCGCGATTCCCTCTGCAGTGAGCCAGGCGAGCAGCGCGCGCCGCGCCGGCCGCGTGTCGCCGCCGAGATCGGCGACCAGCCGGGGCAATGCCTCGAGCGTATCGCAGTCGTAGCCACCGTCGAGCCGCCCGACGCTCAGGCCGTGCGCGCGGCAATGCCGGTCGAGGCTGTCGCCCAGCCGGGTGGTGCTCCACGGCAGGTCGGCAAGCGGCGGCCAGGGCAAACGGCTGCCCATCAGCGTGACGCCACCATCTTCCGCTGCCGCGAGTACCACATCGGCCATCTCCAGCGCCCGCCGCGCCCGGGCATGGAACGCAAAGTCAAGCAGCGGTGCATCTGATCCGATGTAGAGGATGGCCGTGTGGCCGGCCGATCGCAGCGTCCGGTCGACACCTTCCAGCCGCTCGCCGAGGTTGCCGCCGGGCTGGGCAATGGCGGTCGCGCGCTCCGGCGCCTGCTCTCGGGCCCACGGCAGGTCGGCCGGCTCGGCAGGTGCGATCACGATCGGGCCCGGCCAGGCCGACAGGTCTTCCAGCGCAGTCGCGAGCAGGCGCTCGCCCAACCCCGCGGCGAAAGCCTGGGTGCTGGCCGCCGCGATGCGTTGCTTGCCGATGCCCGGAGCGGGTCGGCGGCAGAACAGGACGAGCGTGGTTTGTGCTGTGGCGTGCGCAGGCATGGCGACAGCATAGCGAAGCGCATCGCCCGCCCGGTCGCGAGCAAATTCGCAAGTGGCTGACCGGCAAAGGAAAGGGCGCGCCGTTTGCGCGCCAGTTCGGGCCTGGCGCCCTCCGGGCGGCGAACGAAAACCGGCAAGCTTGTCAATACATCAATAAAAACAATGAGTTGGCAGATAACTCTTTGACATAACCGCGGCCGGCAACAGGCGTGTTGATTGCATGGGGCGCACAGGATTCACTTGTATATACTTGCCGCCCCTGAACGATCCGCGCCCGGCGCCGGGCCAATAACAGCTACCGGCCCGTTGCCCAGGTTCAGGGCTCCAAGCGATATCCGATAGCCGGTTCATGTCCGGCGTCCCGGGAAGCAGTTCCCGCCAGAGGTCTCCTGTCGGGGATCCA
>VGVH01000023.1 GCA_016874095.1 Gammaproteobacteria bacterium
CGATCACGCCCATCCCGGTGCCGGGAGCCGTGTGGCTGTTCGTTGGCGCTCTTGGCCTGCTCGGAGCCATCCGCAGGCGAGCCACCTCGCTCAGCTGCCACGCCAGCGAATAGATTCTCTGACCGCATAGCGCGGGCAGTCACTCAGCAACAGAGACCCCGCCTCGTGCGGGGTTTCTTTTTTTGGCGTCACACCCTCGCGCTTAGCCACTGGTAACCCGCCGCCCGTCCGGCAGTTCGATGATGCGGGCGACGTGTTGCGGCAAGCCCAGGTCGAGGCGGCGAGCCTCCCATCTCTTTATCCGCTGGTCGCAGCGGCGCATGCAGCGCTTGCCCTTTTTGTCGTGTTCTAAGTGGTGCCCGAGGCCGGACTCGAACCGGCACGACCCTTGCGGGTCAACGGATTTTAAGTCCGTAGCGTCTACCAGTTCCGCCACCCGGGCTGCCTGCGGCAGGATACGTGGAGGCTAGGGTCGGAATCGAACCGGCGTACACGGCTTTGCAGGCCGCTGCATGACCACTCTGCCACCTAGCCCCGGGAAAGCGCGCGTCGCGCGCGGGCGGCAATGTACCATAGGCCCCTGTAGCGGGCCGGCCGGCCCGCTGTACGGCAGCGGCCAGGTGGAGCGAGGAAAAACTGGAGCGGGAAACCGGGCTCGAACCGGCGACCTATACCTTGGCAAGGTATCGCTCTACCAACTGAGCTATTCCCGCCTCGCGAGAGCCGCACATGGTATCGGCACGCCCGGTGCTGTCAAGAAACCGGTTCACGCTCCGTCAGTTCCGGCCAGGCTGCCCTGATGTAGTCCAGCATCGACCACAACGTGATGGCAGCGGCGACGATCAGGAGCCCGAAGCCCACCTGATAGACCGGGATGCCCCACAGGTCGTGCCGATACAGCATGCAGCCGAGCCCGATCATCTGCATCGTCGTCTTCGCCTTGCCGATCGGCGACACGGCCACGCGTGCCCGGGCGCCGATCTCCGCCATCCACTCCCGCAGAGCCGAAACAGCGATCTCGCGGCCGATGATGATCGCCGCAATGAGTGCCACCAGCGGCGTGCGTCCGGTGTCCGCCTCAACCACGATCACCAGCGAGATCGCGACCATCAGCTTGTCCGCCACAGGATCGAGGAAGGCCCCGAATTTGGAGGTCTGGCCCAGTCGCCGCGCGAGATAGCCGTCGAGCAGGTCGGTGAAACCGGCGATGCTGAAGATCAGGCAGGACAGCGGCCGGCTCCACTCCCCCGGCATGTAGAACACCGCCGCCACGGCTGGAATCGCGGCGATCCGGAACCAGGTGAGCGCCGTGGCAACGTTGAAAGTCGGTCTGTTACTCATGAATCGCCAGTTTGACCATGGCGCATTGTAGCGGCCACCGGCCATCTTCCGCGTTCATCGTTGCGACACCGGAACCTCGTCCCGCAGGTAGTCGTAGAGGCGCTCGGCCAGGGCGCGGCTCACGCCGGGCGTTCGTGCCAGGTCCTCCACGCCTGCCCGCGCCACGCCCTGCAGGCCGCCGAACCGCTTGAGCAGCGCGCGACGGCGTTGCGGGCCGAGCCCGGGCAACTGTTCCAGCACGGAACCGAGTTTCTGACGGCTGCGGCGTTGCCGGTGGCCGGTGATGGCGAAGCGATGCGCCTCGTCGCGGATCTGCTGGATCAGGTGCAGCGCTGCAGAATCCGGCGGGAGCACGATCGGACGCGATCGGCCAGCCAGGAACAGCCGCTCGCGGCCCGGCTTGCGGCCCTCCCCCTTGGCGACGGCGAGCAGCGTGACGTCGATGCCGAGAGCGCCGATCACACTGATCGCCTGCGCCAGTTGCCCCTTTCCGCCGTCGACGAGGACGACATCCGGCAGGCGCGCCTCGCCGGTGGACAGCTTGCGGTAGCGGCGTTCCAGAACTTCGCGCATGGCAGCGTAGTCGTCGCCCTCCTCCGTCGCGCGAATGTTGAAACGGCGGTAGTCGGATTTCACCGGCCCATCCTCGCCGAACACCACGCAGGAGCCGACAGTCTCGCCACCCGCCAGGTGACTGATGTCGAAGCACTCGATGCGTCCCGGAGCAGCCGACAGCCCGAGCTCGCGGGCCAAAGCCGCGAGACGCTCCTCCACGCCGGCCTTGCCGGCCGCGCGCAGGGCCGCCGCTGCCGTGGCATTGCCTGCCGCCATTTCCAGCCAGCGGCGCCTGCGACCACGGACCGCATGGCGAATGGCCACGACATGGCCGTTGCGTGCCGAAAGCAGGGCAGCGAGCGGGCCCGCACCCTCCACCTTTTCGGGCAGCAGTATCTCGGCAGGCGCAGGCTGCACCAGGTAGTGCTGGCCCAGAAACGCCGCGAGAATTTCCCGGTCAGCGGTACCCCGCGCTGACCTCGGGTGAAACTCCCGGCTGCCGAGCAGCCGCCCGCCCCGCAACATGAGCAGCGCCACGGCCTTTGCACCCGGCGGGCCGGCGATGCCGACGGCGTCGAGATTGGCCTCACCCCCGACCGAAACTACCTGCTGCGCCTGGACCCGGCGCAATGCCTTGATCCGGTCGCGGTAGAGCGCTGCCTGTTCGTAGTCCTCGCGCGCTGCGCAGGCCTCCATGCGCTCGGCAAGATCGTTCTCTACGTCGCGGTCCTTGCCCTCCACGAAGGCGATGGCATTGGTCACATCGCGCCGGTATTCCGCCGGGTCGATGAGGCCCACACAGGGTGCCGTGCAGCGGCCAAGCTGGTGCTGCAGGCACGGCCGACTGCGCTGAGCGAAATAGGAGTCAGTGCAATTCCGGACACGAAACAGCTTCTGCAACTGCTGCAGCGATACGCGGACGGCCCCCGCGTTCGGAAACGGACCAAGGTAACGTCCGGCACCGCGGCGGCTGCCGCGATGAAACTCGAAGCGCGGGAATTCCTGACCGACCGAGACGTGTATATAGGGATAGGACTTGTCGTCCCGCAGCACCACATTGAAACGTGGGCGATGCTCCTTGATCAGGTTGTACTCGAGCAGCAGGGCGTCGGCCTCGGTTTCCGTGACCGTGACCTCGACCCTGGACGTCACGTTCATCAGCGCCATCGTCTTCGCGTCGCGGGCTCGCGCCGAAAAGTAACTGGCCACCCGGCGGCGAAGATTCTGCGCCTTGCCGACGTAAAGCAGGCTGCCGTCCGCAGCCAGCATCCGGTAGACGCCGGGTCGGCGTGTCAGATGGGCAAGGAAGCGCCGAGGGTCGAAATCAGGTGCCAGTGTCATGCGACGCTGTTTCAGCGAGCCGGCGGCTTACGGCGGCGAACGCGGCCCGGAACATGTCGCCGGTCAGGCGACGCGTATTGGTGTTATAGCGGCTGCAGTGGAAGCTGTCGACCAGGTGGATGCCGTTGAGCAGCCGGTGTTCTGCCGCATGGCCGAAAGTATGGGTCGCTGTTCGCACACCCAGTGCACGCAGCACCGCGTCGTGGGCGATCCGGCCGAGCGCCAAAATCACCGCGCCGCGCGGCAGGCCTGAAATCTCGTCGGAAAGGTAAGGATTGCAGGTACGGATTTCGGCCGCGGTTGGTTTGTTCTGCGGAGGTACACAGCGGACCGCATTGGTGATGCGGCAATCGATCAGCCGCAGCGAATCGCCGGCGGCACGGCTCTCGGCAGCCGTGGCGAATCCGAACTCATGCAGTGTCCGGTACAGCAGCATGCCGGCGTGGTCGCCGGTGAACGGGCGCCCGCTCGCGTTTGCACCGTGCAGGCCGGGTGCAAGCCCCACCACCAGCAGGCGCGCGCGCGGATCACCGAACGACGGCACCGGGCGCGAGTAATACTGCGGATGCTCGCGGCGCACGCCCTCGAGGAAGCCCGTCAGGCGGGGGCAACGGCGGCAGTCAATGCTGAAACCGTCAGCCACGCCGTCAGACGTGCGTAGCCGAGGCGCCCCGATCGGCGATGCGCATGGCGACTTCCATGGCCTGTTCATAGTTCAGCCGCGGATCGACCTGCGTACGATACGCCTGATGGAGATCCGATTCGGAAAGGCCCCTCGCGCCGCCGATACATTCGGTCACGTGGTCGCCCGTCAGCTCCAGATGAACACCGCCAAGTTCGCGCCCGTGTTCCGCATGGATGCGGAACGCGATGTCGAGCTCGCCGAGTATGTTGTCGAAACGGCGGGTCTTCACGCCCGAATTGAGCACTTCAGTATTGCCGTGCATCGGATCGCACATCCACAGCACCCGCGCACCCGCATCCCGGGCAGCGCGGATGAGAGGCGGCAGCGACTCGGCGATGCGCGAAACCCCGAAACGGTGGATCAGGGTGAGTCTGCCGGGCTCGTTTCCGGGATTGAGGATGCCGATGAGGTGCAGGAGCGACTCCGGAGTCACTGCGGGGCCGACCTTCACGCCGACAGGGTTGGCCACGCCCCGCAGGTACTCGACATGCGCGCCGTCCAGCCTTGCCGTGCGGGCGCCGAGCCAGGGGAAATGCGTCGTCAGGTTGTACCAGCGGGAACGATGGCGCAGGAATCGTGTCTGCGCCTGTTCGTAATGCAGATGCAACGCTTCGTGGGATGCGAAGAAATCCACCCGCTGCGCTTCATGGATGCGTGACCCGGTAATCGATTCAAAAAAAGCCAGGCCGTCCGTCACTCGACGCACCATCTCGCGGTAGCGCTCCGCCTGGGGAGCGTGGCCGACGAAGGCCAGGTCCCAGTTCTCCGGGTGATGCAGGTCGGCGAAACCGCCGTCGATCAGCGAGCGGACAAAATTCAGCGTCAAAGCCGCACGCTCGTATCCGCGCAGGATGAGTTCGGGCGACGGCTCACGGTCCTCAGCCGTAAACGGCATGCGGTTCACCAGATCACCGCGATAGCTGGGCAGGGTCAGACCGTTGCGTGTCTCGCTGTCGTCTGAGCGCGGTTTCGCATACTGGCCCGCCATGCGACCCAGACGAACCACGGGGCGCCTGAGCCCCGCGATGATAACTACGCTCATCTGCAACAGGATCTTGAGCTTCTGGACGATGTTCTCCGACGTGCACTCCTCGAAGCTTTCCGCGCAGTCACCCCCCTGGAGCACGAACGCCCGGCCCTCTTGCGCAGCGGCGATCCTGTCGCGCAGGGCTTCGATCTCCCAGCTCGTGACGAGTGGAGGAAGACGCTCGAGCATCTGCAGCGTGCGGGCAAGGTTGCCTGCATCGGCATAGCTGGGCATCTGCGCCACGGGGCGCTGCTGCCAGCTGTCCGGCTGCCACCCGGTGGAGTTCCTGCTGTCGGTCATGGAGGCATTCTAGGACAGGTCAGCGCCCGGCAGCGCGCGCCGCGCGCTCCGTGCAGCGGGCCAGGATCGCGCGCTTCTCGTCTCCTCCCGCGATCCACCATGCCTGCAATTCCTTGCGGTCGCGAAAGCAGCCGATGCAATGGCCTTCAGCACCCACGATGCAGATGCCGACACAGGGCGACGGTACGTCATCCCCCTGCCCTCCGGACTGCCGGGGGTGTTCAGCGGGCATCGAGCTCGACCTTCGCTGCCTGCCAATAGGCTTCGAGCGCCGGCACGTCGTAGGACTCCCAGGGCCTGCCTGAACGGCGCACTGCCTCCTCGACCAGCGCGAACCGGCTCTCGAACTTGCCGTTGGCCCGCCGCAGCGCTGCTTCGGGATCGATGCCGGCATGGCGGGCCAGGTTGGCCACGGCAAACAGCAGATCGCCGAGCTCGGACTCGCGCGCATCCTGGTCGGCCGGCGCCGTTGCCTCGAACTCCGCCAGCTCCTCATGGACCTTCGCCCGGGCGCCATCGATGTCCGGCCAGTCGAAACCCACGGCAGCAGCGCGCCGGCCGAGCTTCGTGGCACGGACGAGTGCGGGCAATGCGATCGCGACGCCATCAAGGACTCCCCGGTCACCGCGCTCACGCGCCTTGAGGGCCTCCCATGCGTCCTGCTGCTCCCGTGCGCCGGTCACCCGCTCCGTGCCGAACACATGCGGGTGGCGCCGCACCAGCTTGTCGACGATCGCCGCGGTGACGCCGGCGAAATCGAACTGGCCGGCTTCCTCCGCCATGCGCGCGTGGAATACGACCTGCAGCAATAGGTCCCCCAGCTCGTCGCGCAGTGCCGCCATGTCGCCCCGGGCAATGGCCTCGTTGACTTCATAGGCCTCTTCTATCGTGTAGGGCGCGATGCTGCGGAAGTCCTGCTCCACGTCCCATGGACAGCCGGTATCGGGATCGCGCAGTGCAGCCATGACCTCCAGCAGGCGCTTCATCGTATCCATTGAATGTCAGCTCGCGATGATTTCGGTGAAGGAGTGAATGATATGGGCTGTAGCCCCCCAGACACGCCGACCGTCGGGCAGATACTCCCACACGGGCCAGCGCTCGCCACGGAAGTCCCGCCACGCCGCGTGGCGGTTCCGCGGCTCGGTGAAGAACGCCAGCGGCACCTCGAACGCCTCGGCGACTTCCCGCGGATCAGGCGCCAGGCGGATCCGTGGCGATACGAAACCGACGACAGGCAGCACGGCAAAACCGGTCACGACCGCGTGTACTGGCAGATAGCCGGCCACATCGACGAGCGACGGCTCGATCCCCAGCTCCTCGTGCGCTTCGCGCAGCGCGGCAGAGGCAGGGCTCTGGTCGGTCGGGTCGATCCGCCCGCCAGGAAAGCTGATCTGGCCCGGATGCTCGCGCAGATGTTCCGTGCGGCGCGTGAGCAGGACCGCCAGGCCCGCAGGCCGCTCCACGAGCGGCACCAGTACGGCTGCAGGCAGCAGAGGTCCGGGGAACAGCCTGGCAGCAGACCCGTCCGGCAGGGACGCCCGCGCGGCGAGGTCCAGGTCCGGTGGCGGCACCGTGCGGGACAGCGCCGCTTTTATCCTTTCCTTCACCCGACGGCAGCGGGGCTTCAGCCCTTGATGCCACCGCGGGTGAGTTCCATCGCGTTGAGCAGCCTGTCGATCTCTTCGTCTGTCAGGTCCGTCTCGGCCCGCGCCACTTCGCGTATCGGCTTGCCGAGGGCGTAGGCCTTCTTGGCGATCGCCGCACCCTTCTCGTAACCGATCACCGGATTCATCGCCGTGACGAGAATCGGATTGCGGTCCAGCCCCTCGTCGAGCTTGGACTGGTTGACCCTGAAACCGGTGATCGCCTTGTCCGCCAGCACGTGGCAGGCCGCCGACAGGAGGGTCGCACTCTGCAGCAGGTTGTAGGCGACCAGCGGCAGCATGACGTTGAGCTGGAAGTTCCCAGACTGTCCGGCTATCGTGACCGTGACGTCGTTGCCGATGACCTGTGCGGCGACCATCGCTACTGCTTCCGGGATCACCGGATTCACCTTTCCAGGCATGATGCTGCTGCCCGGCTGGAGCGCCGGCAACTGGATCTCGGCAAGTCCGGCGAGCGGACCACTGTTCATCCAGCGCAGGTCGTTGGCAATTTTCGTGAGCGACACGGCCAGCACGCGCAGCTGCCCGGACAATTCGACGGCCGTATCCTGCGTACTCATGGCCTCGAAATAGTTCGTTGCGGGCGTGAACTGCAGGTTCGTCTGCTCGCCAAGCAGAATGGCCACCTTCGCGCCGAACCTCGGATGGGCATTGATGCCGGTGCCAACGGCGGTGCCGCCCTGGGCCAGGGCGCACAGGCGTGGCAGGCACTCTGCAAGGCGCCGACGGGAGTTGCCGATCTGACTCGCCCAGCCCGAAAGCTCCTGCCCGAGGCGAACCGGCATGGCGTCCATCAGGTGCGTGCGTCCGGTCTTGACGATGCCGTCGGTGTCGGCTGCCTTGGCTTCCAGGGCCTCTTGCAGGTGAGCGAGCGCAGGCAGCAGCGACTCCGCGACGATTAGGGCAGCGCTGACATGGATCGCCGTGGGTATCACGTCATTCGAACTCTGCCCCATGTTGACGTCGTCGTTGGGGTGAATCGCGTTCGGACCCTTGTTGCTTGCGAGGCGTGCGATCACCTCGTTCGCATTCATGTTGGAACTCGTGCCGGATCCCGTCTGGAACACGTCCACCGGAAAGTGGGCGTCGTGCTGACCATCGGCAACTTCCATGGCTGCCGCCTGTATGGCCCGCGCCTTCACGGTCGGCAGCAGGGCCAATTCGCCGTTCGCGCCCGCCGCGGCCCACTTGATGAGGCCCAGCGCGCGAATGAACGCGCGGGGCATGGGCAGGCCGCTGATCGGAAAATTGTCCACGGCGCGCTGGGTCTGCGCACCCCACAGGGCACCAGCCGGAACACGCAATTCGCCCATGCTGTCCCGCTCGACGCGATAATCACTGTCGGCCATGACCTGCTCCTGAAACGGATCGGCCTTCGCGCCAGAGCGCGAAAGGCCTGGTGTATCATTCGGAGCGCGAAGTATAGGTCTTTTTTTCAATGGACGAACACCAGACACTCAGGGCGATCTCACCACTCGACGGCCGCTACGCCGCCAAGTGCGATGGCTTTCGCGAGCTGTTCAGCGAGCAGGGGCTGATCCGCCGACGCGTGCTGACCGAGGTCCGCTGGCTGCAGTTCCTGGCAAAGCGCGGCGGGCTCGAGGGCTTTCCGCCTGTCTCACCCGTCGTGCACGACTGGCTGGACCGCCTCGTTGCCGACTTCGGCTACCAGGAAGCAAGCCGCGTCAAGGCGATCGAAAAGACGACGAACCACGATGTGAAGGCGGTCGAGTACTTCATTGCCGAACGCCTGGCCGAGGGCACCGAGCTTGCACGGCTCCGCCCGTTCGTGCATATCGCGTGCACCTCCGAGGACATCAACAACATCGCCTACGCGATGATTCTGCGGAGCGCACGCAACGAACACCTGCTTCCCGCTGCTCGCAGCCTGGTGACCCTGTTGAGGGGCATGGCGCGCGCGAACGCCGCCCTGCCCATGCTGTCCCGCACGCATGGCCAACCGGCGAGTCCCACGACGCTCGGAAAGGAGATGGCGAATGTCGCGGCCCGAATCGAGCGCCAGCTGGCGGCCTTCGAGCGCATACCGATTCTGGCGAAGCTCAATGGGGCAGTCGGCAATTTCAACGCCCACGTTGTGGCCTGGCCGCAGACGGACTGGCCGTCCCTGTCGAACGAATTCATCAACTCGCTCGGACTGGAAGCCAATCCGCTGACCACGCAGATCGAACCGCACGACTGGATGGCGGAGTACTTCGACGGCATCGCCCGCCTGAACACGATACTGATCGACGCGGCGCGGGACTTCTGGAGCTACATCTCGATCGGCTACTTCCGGCAGCGCCAGCTGGCCCACGAAGTCGGTTCCTCGACGATGCCGCACAAGGTGAACCCGATCGACTTCGAGAACGCCGAGGGCAATCTCGGAATCGCGAACGCTCTGCTTGCGCACTTCTCGTCGAAACTGCCGGTTTCCCGCTGGCAGCGGGATCTCTCCGACTCCACTGTCCAGCGCAACGTGGGAGTCGCCATCGGACATACGCTCCTTGCGTGGAAGTCGCTGCAGGCAGGCCTGGACAAACTCGACCCGGATCCCGTGCGCATGGCCGCGGATTTGGAGTCGAACTGGGAAGTGCTGGGCGAGGCGATCCAGACCGTGCTGCGCCGGCATGGGCACGAGGATGCATACGAGCAGCTGAAGGCAGCAACCCGAGGGCGGCAGCTGCGACCCGACGATCTGCGGGCATTCATCAGTGGCCTCGACCTGCCGCGCCCGGCGCGCGACGCCTTGCTGCAGCTGACGCCAGCAAGCTACACCGGGCTCGCCGCCAGTCTTGCCACGGCGCCTGCGCGAAACCCGGCCACTGAACCATAAGACGGGCCGACAGCCGCCATTTCGTGACGCAGTTGGCACCAGCCAGCCGTCGGTGGGCACTAGACTGCCAGCGTTTATCTGGGCCGGATACCGCGCGAATTCCCATGCTCGTCGATCGCAACGACAATCGTCGGTGGATTCTTTCCTCCAAGGAGGAAACTCGCCAGGCGGCGGTCGCCATCGCCAACCTTGCCAAGCGTTCGCTGGTGATCCTGACGCCTGATCTGGAGCCCGGGATCTACGACCACGAGGAGTTCCTCGACGTCGCCAAGCGGCTGGTTCTTTCGAAGCGCTACGCCAAGATCCGCATGATCGTGACCGACCCGGGCCTGGCCATGGGCAACCAGAACCGCTTCGTCAGCGTTGCCAGGCGGCTGAATACCTGCATAGAGCTGCGCAATGCCCACAAGCGCTACCAGAGGCATCGGGAGGCGCTGCTGATCGCCGACGACAACGCCCTGCTCTACCGCGTGGATTGCTCCCGCTGGGAAGGTATCGCGGACTACAACGACCCCATCGTGACGCGCCGCTACCTCGACTTCTTCGACACGATCTGGAACGCATCGGAACCTGCCCCGGAGTTCAATCAGGTCCCGGTCTGAGCACGGGCTGGCGCGCATAGAATATGCGCCATGGCCGCTCGCCCCCTCGTGATGGTTGGCATTTCCGGCGGCGTGGACTCCGCCGTGGCAGCGCTGCTCCTGCGAGAGGCAGGGCATGAAGTGCAGGGCCTCCACATGACGAACTGGGAGGTCGATGACGCCTACTGCACGGCGGCCGCGGACTACCAGTCCGCCCGCCAGGTCTGCGCCGATCTCGGCATCCCGCTGCACCGCGCGAATTTCTCGGCGGCCTACCGCGACCAGGTATTCAGCTCGTTCCTGGCGGAGTACGCCGCCGGGAGAACCCCGAATCCTGATGTGCTCTGCAATCGCGAGATCAAGTTCGGCGCTTTCCTCGAGCATGCGCGCCGGCTCGGTGCTGGCATGATCGCGACCGGTCACTATGCGAGAGGTGGCGCCACGAGCGGCGGACGCCTGCTCCTCGCGCGCGACACCGCCAAGGACCAGACCTACTTTCTGCACGCGGTCGAGCCCTCCGCCCTCGCCGTGACGCTGTTTCCACTTGGCGACCTGACCAAGGAGGAAGTCAGGTCGCTGGCCAATCGTGCCGGGCTCGCGAACTTCGATCGTCCGGACAGCACCGGCATCTGCTTCATCGGCGAACGGCCTTTCCGTGAATTCCTTTCAGGCTACCTCTCCGGGACGCCAGGACCGATTCTCGCCTGCGAAGGCGAGCACCTCGGTGAACACAGCGGCCTGATCCATTACACGATCGGCCAACGATCGGGAATAGGCATCGGCGGGCGTAGCTCCGGCGGGGACGCCGCTTGGTATGTCGTCGCGAAGGACATTGCCCGCAACGCACTCGTCGTGGCGCAGGGGCGCGGACATCCTGCCCTGTGGTCGCGAGTGCTCACCACTGGCCCGCCGCATTGGCTTCGCGCGATACCGGACCCGTGCAGCCTGCGTGGCTTGCGAGCCAGGATCCGGCACCGGCACGCACCCGCAGCATGCGAAATCACGACGGCGGAGGATGGCAGCTTGCGCCTGCTGTTCGCCGATTCCCAGTGGGCAGTCGCCCCCGGGCAATACGCGGTGCTGTACACGGACGACGAGTGCGTGGGCGGCGCCGTCATTGAAACGGCCGCGCCTGTATAATTTTCGACTTTCATCGGAGACGCGACCCCATGGGTCAAGCTATCGACGCCAAGTCCGTGCTGAACGTCAACGGCACCGCATACCAGATCTACAAACTTGACGCGGTTCGCGATGGGCGCGTGGCCAGGCTCCCCTACTCCCTCAAGGTACTGCTGGAAAACATGCTGCGACACGCCGCAGACGGCGACGTGCGACCAGAGGACATCCGCGCATTGGCCAACTGGGACCCGCAGGCCGAGCCCGATCATGAGATCGCGTTCACGCCGGCGCGGGTGATCCTGCAGGACTTCACCGGGGTTCCGGCTGTCGTCGACCTGGCGGCGATGCGCGAAGCGGTGGTGAAACTCGGGGGCCGGGCCGAAGCAATCAACCCGCTTTCTCCGGCGGAACTGGTCATCGACCACTCCGTGCAGGTCGACCACTACGGGACGGCCAACGCCCTCGCGGAAAACATCCGCATCGAGTTCGATCGAAACATAGAGCGATATTCGTTTCTGCGATGGGGCCAGACCGCCTTCAACAACTTCAAGGTCGTGCCGCCCAATACCGGCATCGTGCATCAGGTCAACGTCGAGCACCTGGCACGGGTCGTCTTCGACGTCACCCGTGACGGCAAACGCCTGGCCTACCCGGACACGGTGGTTGGCACCGACTCCCACACGACGATGGTCAACGGCCTCGGCGTGCTCGGCTGGGGCGTCGGCGGAATCGAGGCTGAAGCCGCGATGCTCGGCCAGCCGGTCACCATGCTGATCCCGCAGGTTCTCGGCGTAAAGCTGACCGGCGCCCTGCGCGAGGGCACGACGGCGACCGATCTCGTCCTGACTCTCACCGAGCTGTTGCGCAAGAAGGGTGTGGTGAACAAGTTCGTCGAGTTCTTCGGCGACGGCCTGTCGAACCTGCCGCTGGCTGATCGCTCCACGCTGGCGAACATGAGTCCCGAATTCGGCAGCACCTGCGCCATATTCCCGATCGATCGCGAAACCATCCGCTACCTGGAATTGACCGGGCGCGAGCTGAAGCAGATCGCACTCGTGGAGGCGTATGCCCGTGCGCAGGGCATGTGGCGCGACGACGGCGCTGCGGCGCCGTTATACAGCGACGTCCTCGACCTCGACCTCGGCAGCATCGAACCGACACTCGCCGGGCCACGCAGGCCTCACGATCGACTGCCACTGAAGGACGTTGCCGCCAGCTTCCGCACGCAGGTCGCAGAGGCCGTTGCCGGACGCAAATCGGGCGGCACGACCAATGTCTCCAAAGGCGGGCAGCGCTTCGAGCTGCGCGACGGTGCCGTCATCATTGCCGCCATCACGAGCTGCACGAACACCTCGAACCCCTCGGTCATGGTGGCTGCGGGCCTGCTGGCACGCAACGCGTTGCGCGCGGGTCTGAAAACGCAGCCATGGGTGAAGACGAGCCTGGCACCCGGATCGCGTGTCGTCACCAATTACCTCGAGAAGTCAGGTCTGCTGCCGGAACTCGCGGGCCTGGGCTTCAACGTGGTCGGCTACGGGTGCACGACCTGCATTGGCAATTCGGGCCCGGTGGACGATGCGATCGGCGCTGCGGTAACCGACAACCAGATCGTCGCGGCCGCAGTTCTGTCCGGCAACCGCAATTTCGAAGGCCGTATCCACCCGCTGGCGCGCATGAATTACCTGGCCTCGCCACCGCTGGTGGTGGCCTATGCACTGACCGGGACGATCGACAAAGATCTTGCGACCGAACCGCTCGGCACGGGCAAGGACGGCAAGCCGGTCCATCTGCGTGACATCTGGCCCAGCCAGGCGGAGATCCAGTCGGTTGTTGCAGGGAACATCGACTCCGCCATGTTCCGAAACAGCTATGCCGGAGTCTTCTCCGGCGACAACAACTGGCAGAAGGTACCAACCCCGGCCGGCTCGAGCTATTCATGGGACGGGAAGTCGACTTACGTCCGCAATCCGCCCTATTTCGCGAACATGCCTCCCAGGCCTGTAGCGGTACGTGACATCGCCGGGGCACGGGCACTTGCCGTGCTGGGCGACTCCGTCACGACAGACCACATTTCGCCTGCCGGATCCATCAAGAAGGACAGCCCTGCCGGACGGTACCTGGTCGCCAATGGCGTCGATCCGAAGGACTTCAACTCCTATGGCGCACGCCGGGGCAACCACGAAGTCATGATGCGCGGCACGTTTGCGAATATCCGCCTGCGCAACCAGTTGGTACCGGGTGTGGAGGGTGGCGTTACCCGGCATCTGCCTTCAGGCGAACAGCTGAGCATCTTCGACGCATCCATGCGCTACCAGCAGGAAGGCACGCCGCTGGTGATTCTCGCCGGAAAGGAATACGGCAGCGGCTCTTCGCGCGACTGGGCGGCAAAAGGCACGATGCTGCTCGGCGTAAAGGCCGTGATCGCCGAGAGCTACGAGCGTATTCACCGCTCCAACCTGATCGGCATGGGCATCCTGCCCCTGCAATTCCTTGACGGCCAGAACACGCAGTCGCTCGGACTGACCGGCAGCGATACCTTCGACATCTCCGGCCTGAGCGGCGGTGCCGCGAGCCGTGTCATGGTGACAGCGCGCCGCGAAGACAGCAGCATCCGTTTCGAAGCGCGAGTCCGCATCGATACCCCGAAAGAGCGCGACTACTACGCCCACGGTGGCATCATGCAGTACGTGCTGCGGCAGCTGGCTGCATCGACGCCGGCTGCCTGACAAGGGTGGAGCTGCTGCCGGTCAAGCTGGTTGCCGCGCTCGGCCGGGCCCGCCATCTCGTCATCCTGACCGGCCCGGGCGTGTCGGCCGAGAGCGGGGTCCCGACCCTTCGCGATGCCAGCACCGGCCTGTGGGCGCGCTTCCTCCCAGAGGAACTGGCGTCGCCCGAGGCCTTCGAGCGTGATCCCGCGCTCGTGTGGCAGTGGTACCAGTGGCGCCGCTCGGTCATCGCATCAGCCAGGCCGAATCCAGCGCACGTGGCCATCGCTGCGCTGGAGCGGCTGCTGGAGCGGGTCACACTCATCACCCAGAACGTCGATGGCCTGCACCAGCAGGCCGGCAGCCGGTCGGTCATCGAATTCCACGGGAACATCCATCGCAACCGCTGCTCTGTCGAGCAGGTAATCGTCGATATCGAAACCGCCGGAACGACCAAACCCCCGAAATGCCCGAATTGTGGCGCGCGCGTACGGCCCGATGTCGTCTGGTTCGGCGAAACGATTCCGCGCAGCGCTCTGGACAGCGCCACCTACGCGGCATCGGACTGCGACGTTTACCTCGCCGCCGGCACGTCGGCACTCGTGCACCCCGCTGCATCGCTTGCTGCCGAAGCACAAGCCGCCGGCGCCGTACTGATCGAGATCAACTCCCAGGAAACCGCGTTCAGCGAGCAAGCCGACTACCACGTACGGCAACCTGCCGGGATCGCGCTCCCCGCACTGCTGACGGCCATCAACTGAATGGGAACCTGCCGGGTGGATGTAAATGGCCGCCGCTAGCTGCCACGATCTTGTCGACATCGGCGCCAACCTCGCGCACGAAAGTTTCGACCAGGACCGCGACGAAGTTATTGCCCGCGCGCGGGCAGCGGGCGTACGCCGCCTCATCGTCACCGGCAGCACGGTGGCATCGAGCCTGGCCGCTGCAGCGCTCGCTCACCGCCTGCCTGGCTGCATCTACGCTACTGCCGGTGTGCATCCTCACCATGCAACCGACTTCGGACCGGATGCGGCAGCGGCGCTCGTCGAACTCGCGACGAGGTCAGGCGTGGTTGCTATCGGCGAGTGCGGCCTCGACTATTACCGGAACTTCTCCCCGGCCCGCGCGCAGCGGCTTGCCTTCGAGCGCCAGCTGAGCCTGGCCGCCACGACCGGCAAGCCAGTGTTCCTGCACCAGCGTGACGCGCACGAGGATTTCGTCGCGATACTCGCGGATCAACTGCCCCGCCTGATCGGCGGCGTAGCGCACTGCTTCACCGGCCCGCGCGCACAGCTCGAACAGTACGTCGGAATGGGCCTGTATATCGGCATTACCGGCTGGATCTGCGACGACCGGCGGGGAGAGGATCTTCGCAGGGCGGTCGAAGCCCTCCCCATCGACCGCGTGATGCTCGAAACGGATGCGCCCTATCTGCTGCCGCGGAATCTCCAGGCCCGAACCAGGAACCGGCGCAATGAGCCCGCCCATCTGCCGGCCGTGCTTGAAACGACAGCACGGTGCATGGGCGTAGATCCGGCTGTACTCGCCGCCGCATCGACAGCCAATGCCGAGCTGTTGTTCGGGCTTCAGTCCACTGCTGGCTGAGTCTCGGCGGCAAGAGCCGTCCAAGCCGCATCGAGAACGCCGACGGCCACGCCGTCCCCGGCGGTTGCTCCCGCCTCGAGCTCCCGGAGGAGGTCATCCAGGAGACGAACGTACGGAGGAAATCCCTTGCTGAAGACGGCCCTGTCGGTAAATACCACGAGTCCCTTGACCGGCAGGTCCGGCACGATGCGCCGTACGGCTGCGATGCGATCATAGAGCCGCGGCAGCGGATTGGGAAATGTCGATCGCCGGCTGCGATCGAGCACGGTCCACTCCTGCATGGCCTCGCTGCCGAAGATATGCCCTGCCACGTCCCGCAGGTCGACAACCATGATCCCGGTCGGCGCAAGCAGCAGATGCCCGACATGGATATGAACTGATTCCGTATGCGGCAACAGCACGTCCGACAACATCCGTTGGCTGGCACGTGAAAGCCTGGCAAGCGGTCGCGCAGCGGCACGCCGCCGGTGGACATACGAGCCGGACAGCACTGCCAATGCACAGGCGGCGAACGCGACGCCGCTCCAGAGCATTGCTGGAGAAATCCGGCTCATGCCGCCCGGTCAAGCTGCGAGGCAAGCTCCGGCAGGCGCGGCCCGATCACCTGGTGCTGCGCAGGCCGCGCAAGCAGGGCCCCGAGCTCACGCGGCACAGGGACTGACACTCCGAGCAGCGGCTCGACGATCGAGTCGAACTTCGCCGGGTGCGCCGTCGCAACCGCAATCCAGTCGTGCCTGTCACGATCCGCCGGGGGAAGCTGCCGATAGACATGCAGCGCGGTTGCAGTGTGGGGACACCAGGCCATGCCATGGCGGTCGTACTCGCTACGGATCGCCGCGCGAATCTCCGCATCGCTTACCGGTACTGCCATGACGGCTGCGCGCAGATCACCCACGTCGGCAAAGAGATCCCGCAGCCGCTCCATGTTGCTCGGGTTGCCGACATCCATCGCTGAGGCCAGTGTTGCCACCGTAGCCCTGGGTAGCCACTGGCCGGTGGCCAGAAAGTCGGGCACGGTAGTGTTGGCGTTGGTAGCCATCACGATGCGATCGATCGGCAGGCCCATCTCTCGCGCCCACACGCATGCAAACACGTTCCCCAGGTTTCCGGTCGGGACGATGAAGCTGGAGGGTCGACCCGTGCGGCGCAGGTGGTTGATGCTGGCGTGCGCGTAATAGGCAGCCTGCGGCAGCAGTCGGCCGACGTTGATGCTGTTGGCAGAGCAAAGATTGTGTCGCCCGGCGAGCGCCGCGTCCGCGAACGCCTCCTTTGCCAGCCGCTGGCAGTCATCGAATTCGCCGGCGACGGCCAGCGACAGCACGTTCCCTCCCCAGCAGGTCAACTGATGCTGCTGTCGCGGCGATACCCGTCCCTCGGGGAAAAGCACGCATACGCGCATGCCAGGCTTGCCGTAGTAGGCAGCAGCAACCGCGCCGCCAGTGTCGCCGGACGTGGCTACCAGGATGGTGACGGGCGGCCGGGTGTGTCGTCCATCCGCGACGATCCGGGTCATGCAGCCGGACAGAAATCGCGCGCCGACGTCCTTGAACGCCGCGGTTGGTCCGTGAAACAACTCGAGCACTGCCAACCGGTCCTCGAGCTGCCGCAGCGGAACCGGAAAATCCAGGGCTTCGTGTGCGATCTGCGCGAGCGACGGGCTCAGTGTCGAGTCCGCGAAGAACGGAGCGAGCAGCTCGCAGGCTACGACGTCGAGTTGTGCGACTGCCGGCCACTCCGCGCTCGCTGCACGCGGCAGGGAAACCGGTACGTACAGTCCACCGTCGGGTGCAGTGCCACCCATGATGGCCTGTTCGATGCGGCCCCCGGTACCGCCGCGTGTGCTGCGGAATTCCATCGGCTTACCTGGACGGGCCGAGGTAGGAAGCCAGCCGCAGTAGGTCGGCGAACACACCAGCCGCCGTGACGGCGGGCCCCGCGCCCGGCCCCTGCACGACGAGTGGATTGGAGCTGTAGCGTCGTGATTCGTAGCGGACGATATTGTCGGTGAGATTCATGTGCGCGAATGAATGGTCGCTGGCCAGGGCCTCGAGGCCCACCGTTGCGCCGTTGTGCCGGCTCAAGCGGCCCACATAGCGCAGGACACGCCCGTCGCGTCGCGCCGACTCGAGCCGCGCCTTCATGGCGGCATCGAAACGCGGAAGCGAACTCAGGAAAGACGCGACGTCACCCGTGTCCAGTCCCGGGGGCACCAGGCTCTCGACCTTGACGTCCTTCATCTCCAGACGCAGGCCCATCTCCCGGCCGAGGATGATGAGTTTGCGCGCGAAGTCCATGCCGGACAGGTCGTCGCGCGGATCCGGCTCCGTGTAACCCTTGTCACGTGCTTCCGCGACGATGGCGGAAAACGGCCGGCTGCCGTCGAAGACATTGAAGAGGTAGGCAAGCGTGCCGGACAGGATGCCCTCGATGCTGAGGATCTCATCGCCGGTCTGGTTCAGGTCGCGAAGCGTGCCGATGACCGGCAGCGCCGCGCCCACCGTGGTCTCGTAGAGGAACCAGGCCTTGTGGCTGCGCGCTTCCGCGAGCAGTCGGTCATAGGACTCGAGGCTGCCGCTGTGCGCCTTCTTGTTCGGCGTTACGACGTGGATTCCGGCCCGGAACCAGTCGGCATAGCGGTCCGCAACAGGCTGGCTCGCCGTGCAGTCGATGATGGCCGCATGGGGCAGATGATCCGCCTTTACGTGCTTCTCGAATCTGCTCCAGTCCAGCGGCTGCAGATTTCCTTGCATTTCAGCGCGCCACCGGCTGAGGTCGATTGCACGGTCAGCGAGATACATTTCCTTCGAGGTCGCGATGCCGCGGATGCGCAGATCAAGCCCGAACTCCTGACGCAGCCGTGCCCCCTGTGCGGCCATCTGGTCGAGCAAGGTGCCACCGACGTTTCCGGGCCCGACAAGCCCGAGGGAAATCGTCTTTGCCGAGAGGTAGAACCCGGAATGGGCGGCGCGGAGCGCGCGGGTTGCTTCGCGCTTGTCGATCACGGCGGAAATGTTGCGCTCGGACGAACCCTGAGCGATCGCCCGAACGTTGATTCCCGCGTTGCCGAGCGTACCGAAGAATTTCGCGGCAACCCCAGGCAGTCCGGCCATGCCGTCACCGACGACTGCAATGATGGCGCAGTCCGTCTTGACGTCAACCCGCTGGATCTGGCCCTCCTGGAGTTCGAGCGCGAAGGCCTGTCGCACGACCTGCTCGACCCGCGCTGCATGCCGCGCTGGAACCGCAAAGCAGATGGAGTGCTCCGAGCTCGCCTGCGAAATCAGGATCACCGAAATGCTGGCGTTACGCAGCGCGCCGAACAGTCGGTCCGCAGTCCCGGGCACGCCGATCATGCCGGTGCCCTCGAGATTGACGAGGGCCACATCGTCGACAGACGTCACACCCTTGATCTGGTCGACATGGGCCGCGGTCTCCGGACCGATCCGGGAACCGGGCGCCGACGGTTTGAACGTGTTCTTTATGAAGATCGGGATCGAGCGCAGGACGGCCGGCGCCATGGTCTGGGGGTGGATCACCTTTGCGCCGAAATAGGCGAGTTCCATTGCCTCGTTGTAGGACAGCTCGCGGATGATGGCCGCCTCAGGCACACGGTTCGGGTCGGCACTCATCACACCGTCGACGTCGGTCCATATCACGATGTCGGAAGCGTCCAGCAGGGCGCCAACGATCGAGGACGAGAAGTCACTGCCGTTGCGACCAAGCGTGGTGAAAAGCCCTGACTTGTCGGATGCGATGAAGCCGGTTACTACCGCGATGCCCTGCTCCACGCCGCCGAGCAGGCGCGCTGCATTCTGCTGCGATTGCTCCCACTGCACGGCCGGACCGAGTTCGCCATGCTCGACCACGATGAGCTGCCGGGCATCGATCCACACGATCGGGTGCTGGCGACCCTCGGCACGGCAGCGCTCCGCCAGATAGGCGGCAAGCAACCGCGACGACCAGAGCTCGCCGAAACCTGCCACGAGATCGCGGCTCCGCTCTGCCGCAGAGCGGACCAGCGACACGGCCTGCAGCACGTCGCGTGCATCAGCCGTATCCCGCTCGAAGGATTCCAGCACCGGAGCGGCAGCAGCAGCCGGCAGCAGGGCCGCAACGGTTGCGCGATAGCGCGCAGCAAGCACCTCGATCCCCGGGGCGATGGATGCGGATGACTTTTCCGCGCCGCTGACCAGATTCAGCAGGGCATCCGTCATCTTGGCCATGGCCGAAACGACCACGGCCTGGCGATTCGCCTTCTCGTCCAGCAGGATGTTTGCAACGCGGCGAAAACACTCCGCGTCCGCCACGCTGGTGCCGCCGAACTTGTGGACCAGCCATTTGTTACCGGCCATAGCCATACGTCTCTTCGAATCCGGGGTGTGGCGGGTCCTCGGCCAACCGGCCCGGAGGTCCCGCGCGAAGCGCGACATGATACCCGGATCGCATGGCCCGGGCAGCAGAAAACCGTTACAAATCGCGGTGTTTCCTGCCAGACTAGCGTCCCGCGGCGTGCAGACGGACCCACCAAGAAGACCGAGCCATGCCCAGAATTTTCATCGCGGCGACCGAACAGGCGCGGGACCGCGCCGACCTTGACCGCTCCGTCGCGCGGGCCATCGACCGGCAGCGGGTGATCCAGAGTTTCAGCGACTCCACCTATCCGGAGCTCATCGAGATCGAGCGGCAGGGTCGCGGTTTCTACGCCTGGGGTTTACCCACGCAAGACGATCAGGTCGAACACTGGTTCCGCATGTCCAAGGGCGACCTCGTCCTCGTCGCCTACATGGGCGCTTACCGACATTACGCGAAAGTGCTCGGCCGTTACGAAAACGCCCGGGCCGCGCGCGCCATCTGGGGCGAAGATACCGATGCCGGCCTCCTGCGCCAGTACCTGTTCTTCCTGAGCGAACCGATTGCGCTCGGCCAGCCCTATGCTGCGCTCGCCGACTATCTCCCGGAGAGTTTCAACGACTTCGGCTGCATCAACGACGATGTGATCAGGCGCCTCGAGGCGGACTTCGGGTCGGTCGAGCGGTTCATACGGCGGCGACTGCTGAACAGCGCGGTCGGCGGACCGATCCTGGACATCAGCGGAATGATCCAGCTGT
This sequence comes from Gammaproteobacteria bacterium, assembly GCA_016874095.1. Lineage (GTDB taxonomy): Bacteria > Pseudomonadota > Gammaproteobacteria > Steroidobacterales > QUBU01. The sequence continues at coordinate 20,865 of VGVH01000023.1, forward strand.
CGGAGCGCGAGCTGGCCCGGCTTCACACCTTCGACCCGGACAGCGGCAAGGCCGGCCGCAACCAGATCATCGAAAACATCACCCGTCGGCGCGGGCACCCGGCCTTCCGGCAACAACTGCTTGCCGCCTATGACTACAAGTGCGCGATCACCAGCTTCAATGCCGTCGATGCATTGGAAGCGGTCTACATCGTGCCCTTTCGCGGGAAATTCACGCAACACGCATCCAACGGCTTGCTGCTGCGGGCAGATCTGCACACGCTGTTCGACATGGGCAAGGTCGTGATCGACACACGAAACATGACCGTGATACTCGCTGATGCCCTGGCCGATACGAGCTACCGGATTCTGGCGGGCCGGCCCCTGCGCCTCCCGCTCGACCAGGAACTGCGACCCAGCACGGAAGCGCTGGACCTGCACCGGCAGCTATCCGGACTCTGAACAAACAAACACCTGGACCAACCATGCTGATGACCCGGGACGAATTTCTCCGTTGGCCGCGAAAGGCCGTGACGCTGCTGGGCATGTCCGGCGTCGGCAAGACGACGCTGGCAAACAAGCTGCCGCGGAATCGCTGGTTCCACTACTCGGGCGACTACCGGATAGGCACGAAGTATCTCGAAGAACCCATTCTCGACAACTTCAAGCGCCAGGCCATGCAGGTGGGCTTCCTGAGGGATCTCCTGCGCAGCGACTCCATCTACATCGCCAGCAACATCACCGTCGACAACCTCGACCCGATCTCCACCTTTCTCGGCAAGATCGGCAAGCCGGACGCAGGCGGACTCCCGCTGGCCGAGTTCAAACGCCGGCAGCGTCTGCACATGGGTGCGGAGGCTGCTGCAATGCGCGACGTCGAAGCCTTCATCGGCAAGGCGCGCGACATCTATGGCTACGATCATCTCCTCAACGATGCCGGCGGCAGCATCTGCGAGATCGACGACGAGGGCATGATCCGTGCGCTAACGGAACATACCCTGATCCTCTACCTGCAGGCAGGCGACGACATGGAGCAGGAACTGATCCGCCGCGCCATTGCCAGCCCGAAGCCGCTCTACTACCGGGAAGACTTCCTCGACCGTCAGCTCGCCGTGTACCTGCGCGAGCATGGCAATGGCTCTGCCGACGAGATCGACCCTGACCGGTTCGTTCGCTGGATATTCCCGCAACTCTTGCGCCACCGCCGACCGCGCTACGAAGCCATGGCCCGCCAGTACGGCTACACGGTCAATGCCCGCGACCTGGTCCAGGTCCGGGAGGAAGCGGACTTTCTCGCACTCGTCGCGGATGCGATTGATCGAAAAACACGAGGGGGCTGACGGTGGCGAATAAGACAAATCGCCTTGGGCTGCCCGCATGTCCTCCGCTAGACTTGGCTGATTCGACAGCTCCGACAAGAACGGCAGCATGAGCAGTTCCCCCGCTTCGCGCCCACTCGATGGATTTCGCGTTCTCGAACTCGGCCAGTTGCTGGCCGGTCCCTTTACCACCAGCATCCTTGCCTACTACGGCGCCGAGGTCATCAAGATCGAACCGCCGGGGACGGGCGACCCGATCCGGACCTGGCGGGTCATGAAAGATGGCGTGTCGCTGTGGTGGCACAGTCTCGGCCGCAACAAGAAGTGCATCACCGTGAACCTGCGCGAGGAACGTGGCCGGCAGATCGTGCGCGAACTGGCGGCGAAGTCGGACATCCTGGTCGAGAACTTTCGCCCTGGCGCGATGGAAAAGTGGGGGCTTGGCCCTGAGGAGCTGCGCCGGACGCACCCTGAGCTCATCTACGCCCGCATTTCGGGATACGGCCAGACCGGCCCCTACTCCTCGCGCACCGGCTTTGCCTCTGTCTGCGAGGGAGTTGGCGGACTGCGCTACGTCAACGGCTTTCCGGGCCAGGCACCGGTGCGTCCCAACCTGAGCCTCGGCGACACGCTGGCCGCTGTTCACAGCGTCATCGGCATCCTGCTCGCGTGCGTCCACCGGATGAAGGCCAAGGGCAATACCGGCCAGGTGATAGACACCGCGATCTACGAGGCGGTCTTCAACATGATGGAAGGCGTGGTGCCCGAATATTCCGGCAAGGGTGTCGTCCGGGAACCATCGGGTTCCACCCTGACGGGCATCGTTCCGACGAATACCTATCGCTGCAAGGACGGCAAGTTCGTCATCATCGGCGGCAACGGCGATTCCATCTACAAGCGGCTCATGAACGCGATGGGCCGACCCGACCTCGCCGATGACCCGCGCATGGCGAACAATGCCGGCCGCGTCGTTCACGAAAAGGAACTCGACGCAGCCATCACCGCCTGGACCGGCACATTGACCGCCGACGAACTGCTCGAGATCCTCGAGAAAGTCGGCGTGCCGGCCGGCCCGATCTACAGCGTCGTCGACATGATGAACGACGAGCACTTCAAGGCGCGTGGCCTGTTCGAAACCGTGAAGGTCAATGGAGAAGACCTGAAAGTGCCCGCCATGGTGCCGTTCCTGAGCGACACGCCAGGGCGCACTGAGTGGCCGGGCCCGGCGATCGGCGCCCACAACGACGAGGTCTTCGGCCAGCTGCTTGGCTATCCGGCTGCGGACATCGCAAGCCTGAAGTCAGCCGGGGTCATCTGATGACTGCCCGCCCGGCGGCGAAGTCCGTTCCGGCCGGGACCGGCCCGTACCGATCGTTCCGCGAATACGTCGACGCACTTGATCATTACGGACTCCTGCTCCGCATCAGCGATATGGACCAGGATCGCTACGAGGCGACCGGCTTCGCCTACCGCCTGATCGGCGAAAAGGGCTTCCAGAGTGCTCCCGCTTTTCTGATCGAACGGATCCGCAGCGGCGGTCGCTGGCACGACATACCGGTACTCGGCAACGTCTACCCGGGCTGGGCCGCGGAAGCATTGGCGTTCGGTGTGCCCCGGGTAACCCTCGACCAGCGCGCGATGTTCCGCGCCGCCCGCGAGCACCTGGGCAGACTGCTCGGCAGCGACGGCCGCTGGCCCCGGCTGCCGCCGGTGCATATCCGCGGCGCAGCGCCCGTGCAGGCCATCGTGAAGCGCGATGCCGATGCAGACCTTTTCGACTATCCCTGGTTGCGCACGAATCCCGGAGATGCCGGGGCCTACATCACGGCCGGCACGGTGTTCATCGAGGATCCCGAGCTGGGCCGCAACGTCGCCACCTATCGCTGCCAGGTAAAGGACTCACGGCGGATCGGCGTGAACTGCGAAGTCGGCCAGCACGGCTGGAGCTTCATACAGTCGGCCAGGAAGCGCGGCGCCACCAGCGTGCCGGCGGCGGTCGTGCTGGGTGCGGACCCGATCACTTTCGCCATAGGCACTTCGAAGCTGACGGGCCTCGGCGAGGACGAACTTGAAATCGCGGGCGGATTGATGGGTCAGCCCGTGGAACTGGTGCGTGGCGTCAGCCAGCCCGTATCGGTTCCCGCTCATGCGGAACTGGTGATCGAAGGCGAGATCCCGACTGGCGAGGGCGAGGAGGAAGGGCCCTACGGCGAAGTCTACGGCTACATGGGCCTGAAGAAGCCATGGAATTTCTTCATGCGGGTGACAGCCATCACCCACCGGCCGCAGCCGTGGCTGACCAACGCGTTCGCGGGCATCACCAAGCTGACGCTGGGCATGCCGCAAGCGGTGGCGAATTTCGCCCACTACCGGAAAATAATCCCGAATCTCTTTGACCTGTACCGGCCGGTCGAGACTATCGGCGTCGTGCTGGTCAGCATCGACAAGCGCATGCCAGGCGACGGCATGGTCGCCGGCCAGCAGATCGCTGCCGGAGACCTGTTCAGCAAGACGATCATCGTGGTCGACAAGGACATCGATCTGCACGACAAGGACCAGATCTTTCACGCACTGGGCACGCGCTGGCAGCCGAACCCCGGGTCGCTGCTGATCCCGCAGACCCGCGGTTTCCCGCTGGATCCCAGCGCGCCGACGCGATGGGTAACCAGCAAGATGGTGATCGATGCCACCCGCCAGCTGCCGACGGAGGGTGGTCCGGACAAGTGGCCGGCCGTATCGCGGGTCCTGCTAGAAGAGCAGAGCCCCGAAACCATGGCTCTTGTCGACGAGCGCTGGCCGTCGTACTGGAAGAATCGGGGCCACGGATCAGCCTGACAGGTCAAGCGCGGCATGCAGCGCGCTCGCGTCCGCCAGGATCCGGTCAGCTCCCGCGGCTGCGAGCGACACGGCATCGGCCGCTCCGGTCAGGACGCCAACTGCGCGCATCCCGGCCGCCCTGCCCGCCTGTACGTCGTGCTGACTGTCACCGACGTACAGGACCCGTTCCGGCGACAGCGCGAGCGTACGCAGGCAGCGCAGCAGGCCGTCGGGATCCGGCTTCGGGCGCAATACGTCATTGGCTGTCAGCACGACGTCGAACAGCGGCATGAGGCCAGCGGCCTCGAGCGGCAGGAACGATTCGCCGCGGGAACCGGTGTAGATGCCGAGACGCCGCCCGCTCTCACGCAGAGCCGCAAGCAACTCGGGTATGCCGGGCAGCACCGAAACGGACTCGCGCAGGACCTGGTTCCAGTGTCTCAGCATTTCCCGGCGCAACAACCGCGGGAGTTCCGGGTTGCTGGCGGCCTCGGGCGGAATGATGGCCGGCCACAGCGGTTCGTTCGAGTTGAGGGACCGCCTGACGGCGTCCGCGGGCACCTGAAAACCAAACAGCGCCGCGGCCCTGGACGCTGCGAGCCACATGCCGTCGATCGAGTTGACAAGTGTTCCGTCGACGTCGAACAGCACGGCATCCACCCCATCGAGTCGCGCCGGAGTGAGCAGGACCTGGTCGCCCTCGCTGAGCCCGAGGCGTTCGCGCAGGGGCAGCGAGGCGATCACTTCCAGCTGGTGACCCGGGTAGCCGCTGATGTCTGGCCGCAGTACCGCGCCTGGAAATCGCTCCGCGATACGCACCGGCCAGCACAGGGCGGCGCATTGCGAGGCGTCGGGCGGCTGCAGGATCTCCGGCTGGCCCAGCGAACCGAGCCAGGCGTCGATGACGCCGACCTCTCCCAGCAGATTCAGCGTACCCGGCCACGGATCCACGCCGAGCCGCGCACGAAATGCACTCCGTGCCCATGGCAGCTGGGTGAATCCGGCGGCCTTGCCGAGACCGCCAACCACCCTGCCGCGGAAACTCACGGGATGCGCCATGGCGCGCTCGCACCGGACTGACCGTACAATGCCACTCCCCGGCCGTGCACGAAGAAAAACCCTCTCCATCATGTCGGATTCCGGATTCGGTGTCAGGATGATCGAACGACTGATCGCCCGCGTGGCCGCGCACACTGCGTTGCAGGCGCGGCCTTGCGATGTCGACGGACTCCGGCTCTGGGCGCTCGAACATCCGCGCCTGGATCGGCTGGTGCATTTCCGCATCGCCAGCGGGGCGGTGGACACAAACCTGCTCTTCCTGTTCGGAAGAAGCACGACAGCGCAGCCCCATTTTCACGCCCAGGTCGTGCAGTTCGCCCCGGATGCCTGCGTGTACAACGCCGACATCGTCCCGCGGCTCGATCCAGTCACCCACCCCGCATGGTTTACCTCGGTCTACGGACCCGTCACCAAGGCGTACTGGCAGGCCACGGGCAACAAGGCGAACGCCTGCGCGAGCGCGCCCGGCAATCCGGCGATTGCGCTTTACCTCTCACCCTGGAGCATCGCGGCGCCGCGTCCCACGATCAGCGAAGAACTCGCTCGCGTAGGCCCGATGATCGAGGCCTATCTGGACCATTGCCTCGCACTGGCTGACAGCTTCACCTACGATGCGGCGCCTGCGGAGCTCTCTTCACGCGACCGTCAGCATCTCGAACTCCTGCACAGCGACGCGCTGGATCCGCGGGCGTGGAAGGGTGTGTATCGCAGCATCGGCGAGGAAGCCGGGAGGCGCGCCAAAGCCATCCTGGCCACCCCGCTGCACAACTGAACCACTACCAAGGGAATCGAGGAGCAAGCAACCATGAAAATCGCGATCGTCGGCGCCGCCTACACCGGAAGAGCAGCGGCCCGTCATTTCCAGCGTGCTGGCCACACTGTGAGCGTGACGACCACTCGAGCAGAGCGGGTCGCCGAACTGGAACCGGTAGCCAGTCGCGTAGTCGTTACGAAGGGCAGCGACATCAACGGGATGAAGGACCTGATCGCCGGCGCAGATGCCGTGGTACTGACGATGGCGGGCGGCCTGGGCGTAAAGGACGGCAAGCCGTACATGGATCCGGTCGCCTACCGTGACTCCTACTTAGGCACTGCAGAAGGACTCATCGGCGCATTGCCGGCAGCGCCGCAGCTTCGCCAGATCGTTTTCTGCAGCTCGCTCAATACCTATGGCGACGCTCACGGCGTCTCGCCAGTCACGGAGGATACGAAGGCCAATGCGACGTCCCCGGCGGCGCAGGTCTTCATCGAGACGGAACAGAAACTCGCCGCGCTCGGCTCATCGACGCTGAAGGTGTGCAATTACCGCACCGGAACGATCTACGGCCCCGGTCGGGAACACCGTAACGAGTTGCGGAACATCGCGGGCAAACAGATTCCGTTCGATGGTCAGTCCGATGCCATGCTGGTCCATCGCGACGATGTCGTGCGGGGCATTGCCTTCGCCATCGAAAACGGCTTGTCCGGCCTCTACAACCTGTTCAACGACATCCCGGACAACAAGCAGGGATTCTTCGCCCGCGTCTGCGAACGCGAAGGCCTGGCCCCGGTGACCTGGCTCGGCGTCGTGAAGGGTCCGAAAGGCGTTTCGAACGCCCGCATCAAGGCCGCCGGATTCACTTTTGCCGATCCGCTGGGCGACCGGGAAGGCGCGGACCTGCTCGCCTGAGCCGCATCAGGCGGGGAGAAATATATCGCCGCCCGACTCTTCGGCCGCCAGCACGGTAAGCGGCGCCGGCGATTTGCCCATGGCGATCGCCCCGTGAGTCCATTTGGGCATCGGCATGCCGAGCAGCGCGCTCGCCCAATCGAGGTTGCGACCGGAGCAGATGTCGAAGCGCGAGTTGTGCCACGGACACGTCACGGTCGTGCCCTCGAGCTTGCCCTTTGCCAGGGACATGCCCATGTGCGGGCAACGGTCGAGCACCGCATGGACCTTGCCGTTCACACGCGTCAGCAGGACGCGGCGGCCGCCGACTTCCACTCGCAGCAACTTTCCCTCGAGCACCTCGGAAGAAGCGGCTGCGCGAACTCGCGAATTCGACATGTGATTTTCTCCTGATTACCCGGCAGCGGTTGCCGCCATCGCCCTGGTGATCGACCGCCGCATTGCCTCACGCGCGGCCTGAGGCGGGTCGAAAGCGCCGGCCAGCGCCGACGGTCGCTCCTGCTGCCCGTAACGATACTGCCACAGCGACAGCGCGAATGACGGTGCCGTTGCCGACAGCGGCTCGCCACCGCAGGAGGCGTGACCGGCGAGCCCCGATGCCAGCTCGTCGTGGCCTGAAGCCAGTTTCACCGGGGTGTCAGCAGCCGCAGCAGCCACGGTTCCGGCCACGCCGGCGGCCACGCCCCGCGCGGTCCATGCGTCGTAGCGATGGCCCAGCATCGCCAGCGCATCGGCGAGGCCCAGCAGGCCTACGGCAGTCTGACCGCCGCCGCCTTCTCCGCGATGCCGGTGGACTGCGAAACGAACTGTCGCAGCGGCCGCCGTGGCGAGGGCCTCATCGTCGAATCTTGCACCGGGCTCGAACGGGTCCAGCACGCAGCCGAGGAGATTCAGGTGAACGTCTCCGGTGGCGGGACCGACGATCACGGCCCGCCGCTGGAGCAGCAGCCGCAGACCGTCGATACCGGCACCGGCCGCCAGCCGGGTGCAGGTCGTAGGCCAGTCGTCTTCGCCCGGCAGCCGGCAGCTGTCGCGCCAGATCCGCTCGGCATCGTCCGGCCACGGCAGCGAAAGATCGTTCATATTCCATTAGCATCCCATGTGCGGCCATCCGCTCGCCACAGGAACCCTCATGCCGGTCATGGAAACCTCGAATCTGACGCCGCGCCAGTACTGGCAGGAGGTGCGCAGCCGTCCGGGCCGCTCGCGCTTCGGGTTCGGCCGGAAGGCCGCGCTGGTCAACATCGACCTGCAGTGCGCCTATACGGACATCCAGCGTTACCCGACCGCGTACCAGACCGATCCCCGGCAACTGGAACACATCAACCGCCTGGCGCGTCTCACTCGTGCTGCGGCAATGCCCGTCGTCTGGACCTTCGTGGCATTCATGGACAACGCCGACGACGCCGGCGTGTGGGGCACGCGCAGCAATACGCCGGACTCACTGCAGAACATCAAGGTCGGCTCCGAACGCGCGAACCTTGACCCGCGGCTCGAGGTCGACCGCGAACGGGACGCGGTGATCCAGAAACGCATGGCCAGCGCCTTCCACGAGACGAACCTGCAGTCGTTGCTCGTCTGGCACGGCGTCGATACCTTGATCCTGACGGGCGGCAGCACCTCGGGCTGCGTTCGCGCGACTGCGGTCGATTCACTGTCGCGGGGCTACCGCACGATCGTCGCGGAGGAAGCCGTCGCCGACAGGCACGAGATCCCCCACTACGCGAATCTCTGCGACCTCATGCTCAAATACGCCGATGTCGATCCGGTGGCCAGTGTGGCGGAGTGGCTCGCGGCCAGGGAGCGCACCTGAGTGCCGGTAGTTCTCGTGACCGGCGCCAGCCGCGGGATCGGCCTCGAGTTCGCCCGCCAGTACGCCGCAGCGGGCTGGCGGGTGATCGCCTGTTGCAGGAACCCGGGTTCAGCGCCGGAACTCGCGAGCCTGGCAGCGGCCGCAGACATCAGGATTGCGCCGCTCGACGTTCGCGACGGCGACAGCGTCGCCCGACTGGCAGAAAGCCACGCCCGCGAAGCAATCGACGTCCTCATCAACAACGCCGGGATCATGGGTGCGTTGCCGTTCGGCGAAAACCTCCAACGCCAGCACCTGGGAAGCATCGACTTCGACCTGTGGCGCGAGGTGATGGACACCAACACGCTTGGAACCGTGCGGGTGACCGAAGCGCTGACCGAGTCCGTGGCGAACAGTGAATTGCGACGCATCGTCACGCTGTCCAGCGCGACCGGTTCCATTGCCGAGAGCCGCCGGGAAGCGCTGGCCTACACTTCGAGCAAGGCGGCTCTCAACAAGGCCATGACACTGATCGCGGAAAAGCTCCGGTCGCGGGGCATCATCGTATCCCTGCTGTGTCCCGGCTACGTGAAGACCCGGATGAACGTGGGTGGCGCCACGGTTGAACCGGCTGACAGCGTGACCGCGATGCGCAAACTGATCGCCGCCCAGACGCTCGCGGACAGTGGCAGCTTCCGGCGCTACAACGGCGAATCAATCGCCTGGTAAAAGCGGCGTATGGGTCAGCCGAGTCCCAGCGCTGCGATGATCGGCTCAGCGAACAGGCTCGTCTTCGCGACCATGCACACCATGATGTAGATCACGAGCACCAGGGCGAGCAGCCCGCGTACGGCACCGCTCGCGATTCCGTGACCGGGATCGTCCGCATTGCGGTTGCGGCCATAGCGGATGACGTCAGGGATGATACTGATACCGGCCATCACCCAGAACGCGAAATATGCGTCCCAGGCCCAGGGATTGATCATCAGGCCGCCCAGATGATCCGCCAGCTGCACGCCCGCCAGCGGCACGACGACTGCCATCGGCCCGGTAATGCTCAGCGCCATCAGGCGCAACATGCCGCGCGCCCACACGCCCGTGTCCCGCGGCTGCGTCATGCGGATGCGCATTGCCCAGATATTGCTGAACAGCGTGTGGCCGACGTACAGGAAAGCTCCGAACTCGTGGATGATCAGGAGCGGCAGGTAATCGAGCATGGCGGGTACGCGCAGACCGCCGAGCGGGAGGGCGCTGACCGCCATGATCGCTGCCCACACGCCATACCAGAAAAATCGCGCGGGATCGTCTGCCTGCGGACTCGCAACAGCAGCGTTTTCCATAACCCTGACCTCATTGAACGGGTCGCGCCATCCGCGACTTGGCCGGTGGCGATGATACTGGAGGCGGACTGCTCCGGCATCACAGCCCGCTGTCCGGCCCTGTGGTAGCCTTTCCAGCCCATCGATCGCTACTACATGGCCAAACCGCTGCACCCTTTTCTGCCGGAGCTGCAACACGACGACGTCGCTCGGCTCGACTTCGTCAAGTCACTGCGGCGTTTTCTGTCGACCCGCGTCCTGCCCGGGAACGCAAAGGTATACGAGCAGCGGGTCATACCGCGGTTCCGCGCGACCCATGGACGCGAACCGGCCACCCGTGACGAAATCCGCGCCGAGATGGTCCGCGAACCCTACTACCAGCTCTGGAGCGCGCTGCAGAGACGCAGCCAGGAAATGCTGTGGGAGGCGGCCATCGAGCCCATCCAGCGCGAGCTGCCGGAGCTCATCAAGAAGGCCAACGCTGCGGTGAATCGGCCGGATCGACGGGGCAGCCTGCGTCTGAACCCGGATCTGCCTCTGCCGGCCTACAACACCGAGATGGACATCCATATCCAGCCCGGCGGGTACCACCACGAGTGGGCGAACGACGACATCGCCGCAGGCGCGATCTATGAGATAGGCGTGGGCATGTACATGCCGGATGCCTGGGGCGCCGAAGGCGACTATCTCGGTCAGCTGGCCGTGGCTAACTTCCGTCGCGCCTGGCCAGACAGGAAGCCGCGACGCATCCTCGACATGGGCTGCACGATCGGCAGCAGCACCACCGCCTGGGCGCGCGCCTTCCCGGAAGCAGAGGTCCATGGCATAGACGTAGGCGCGCCCGTTCTTCGCTACGCTCACGTTCGATCAGAGGCGCTGGGCGTACCGATTCACTTCAGCCAGCAAAACGCCGAAGCGACGGAATTCGAGCCCGGCAGTTTCGACCTGGTCGTTTCGCAGATTCTGATCCACGAAACGTCGCTGCGCGCCATGCCGCGAATTTTCGCCGAATCCCGCCGCCTGCTCGCTCCCGGCGGACTGATGATCCACATGGATATTCCGCGGGGCGCGAACCCGTTCAAGCAGTTCATGCACGATTGGGAGAGCTACAACAACAACGAGGGCTTCGCGCGTTTCATGACCGGACTCGATCTCGAGGCTGTAGCCGTCGAGGGCGGTTGGCAGAAGGACGAACTGTCTGTCGAGCGCGTGATCCCGAACTACGACAAGTCGCAAATGGCCTACGGCGATGAGTACCCCTACACCGTGCTCATCGGGAACCGCTGAGGAATACCATGGACAGCAACCGCAAGACCCCTGCCCGGCCGCCAATCCGCGTATCGCGCACGGCCAAGGGCCAGCGGCCCCAGAATTTCCAGGATCCGGCGCTGGACAAGCTGCTCGGCATTGCCGTGTCACTGGCCGGCGAGGTTTCAGTCCTGCGCGACCGGGTCGACACTCTCGAGCGACTGATAGAAAAGAGCGGGTTATTCACCCGGAAGGAAATCGAATCCTTCGAACCTGGCGCTGATGCCCGTACCGAACGGGCAGCAGATCGGATCGCGTACATCGAGCGCGTCCTGCTGGCCGCACATCGGGAACTCGACGAGATCGATAGCGGGCGCGTCGCGCGGCCGCTCGACGAAATCATCGCCGACTACGCGAACCGGAAGATCTGAAACCGGCGGGGCCCGACCCGCCAGCTCCGGTATCCTTCTGGTCGATATAAAGTCGGCCCGGCATGATTCCACCACTCAACGACTTTCTGCAGGCTGCTGGACGTGCGCCCACCACCGCGCTGGCTGCGGCTGCGCTTGCCGCGCTGGCGATATTCCTGGTCTGGTCGCGACATGTGGTCCCTGCAGAGGTTACCGCGCGACGCGCGCTCGACCCGAGCGACACCATGAGCGTCAGTCGCGATCGATGGATCGCCTTTCGCCCGCGCGGCGAGCAGCCGGCGACGGGGATCGTCTTCTATCCGGGCGGGAAGGCCGACCCGTTGGCCTATGCACCCGTTCTGAGCCGTCTGGCTGACAGCGGCTATCTCGTGGTGCTGGTGCCGATGCCGTTCAACCTCGCCATGCTGGCGCCGTCGAGAGCCGATGACGTGCGGGCGCGCTACCCCGACGTGAAACACTGGTTTATCGCCGGTCACAGCTTTGGCGGTACGATCGCCGCGCGCTATGCCCAAGGCCACGCCGAGTCGCTGGCCGGCCTCATACTCTGGGCTTCCTTCCCGGAAAGCTCGGTGGACCTCCGGCTTGCGCGCCTGGCCGTCCTGTCGATCTACGGATCAGGCGACGAGCTGACGACGCCCGCGCAAGCGCTGGCTGCCCGCCCACGCCTGCCAGCTGCCGCGAAATTCGTCGCGGTCGCCGGTGCGGGTCATTGGAGCTTCGGGAATTTTTCCGTCCCCGGCCAGGATGCCCGGGAACGCCGCCGCGAACAGGACGCCGTGCTCGACGCCACGCGCGAATTCATCCGCCTGGCTGCGGTGGACTCCATGCCAGGTACCACCGACGTGACCACGGACTGAACTCCCCGAGCAACGGATCACCCCTTGTTCTCACTTAGCGCTGGTCGGCTCCGAGCGCAAGCCCCTAGAATAGCCTGCTGATTATCCTTCCCGCGGGAGCCTCGCATGCACGATTTCCGTTCCCTCGCCAAGGCTCTGGAGGCCCGTGGTGAACTCCTGCGCATATCGCGACCGGTCGACAGCCGGCACGAGTTGGCCGCGGTGATGGCTCGCCTGGAAGGCGACGGGAAGGCGTTCCTGTTCGAGAACGTGAAAGGATCGAAGTACCCGCTGGCCGGTGGCCTCTTCAACCGCACGGAACGATTCGGTCTGGCCCTCGGACGACCCCCCGGATCCCCCTACACCCACGCAGACCTCGACCGCCACATCGAGCAGGCCAAAGCCAATCCCGTGCTGCCCCGCATGGTCAGCGACGCGCCATCGAAGGCGGTTGTGCTCACCGGCAGCGAGATCCGGTTGCAGGATCTGCCAGTACCGACCTTCTTCGAGCTGGACACCGGCGCCTTCATTACGGCGGCCATCGGCATTGCGCGGAATCCGCGGACCGGAGCGCTGAACGCGGGCTTCTACCGCACACTGATCCTCGGCGACGATATCTTCGCCATCAACGCGAGTTCCCTGTCCGACCTTCGCCGCTTCTACCAGCATGCGGAGCAGAACGGCGAGGAGATGTCGATTGCCCTTGCGATCGGGGTCGAGCCCTCACTGCTGTTCGCCGCGGCGTGCAAACTGCCCCCGACGGTTTCCGAATTCGACATCGCCGGCGGTATCAAGGGCGCGCCGATCGAAATGGTCAAGGCTGAAACCAGCGACCTGCCGGTACCAGCGAATGCCGAGTTCATCATTGAAGGCAAGGTGGACTTTTCGCGTCGCGTCAACAACGTGCTGGGCGAGTATGCGGGCCAGTACGGACCGGAAAGCGCTCCGGTGACCCGGGTGGTTGCCATCACCCACCGGCGCGACCCCATTTTCTACTCGATCATGGCCGGCAAGAACCCCGAGCACAATACGATCGGCAACATTGCGACCTACGGCATCCAGCGGGATCTTTCGGCAAAGCTGCTGCAACTGTCGCCTGCCATCCGCAAGATCAAGATCTTCACGGAGCCGAAGCTCGGGCCCATGGTCCACATCGTCATGGCCATCGCCAAGACCGACGACGAGCAACCGAAACAGCTGATTCGCCAGGCATTCGCAGCTCCGGGCAGCATCTTCCCGGTAAGCCGCATCGCGCGGCGCATCGTGATCGTCGACGAGGACATCGACATCGAGAGCCTCGAAGATGTCGAGTGGGCGATCTGGACGCGCGTCGCCGACGCCTCGAAAGTCATCGTGATTCCCGGGATGCAGAGCTGGGAGCTGGATCGCGCCTCGAGCGAAAAGCGCGGCTCGATGCGACTCGGCATAGATGCGACGATGGATATGGCCGACCGAGCGGCCCTGGTCCGCCCGCGGATACCTGGATTCGACAACCTGCGGCTCGAAGACTATGTCGGCAAGCCGCCCGGGCGCAGCGTGGCCTGATCCCTCCTGGAGGCGAAGCATGATCGATCCCTACATTGCAGTCGCGCTGCAAACCACCGTGCGGCATGTGACGAAACGCCAGGAAGTCGAAAAGAACCTGACGCATATCGGCAACATGATCGACCTGGTGTGCCACATCTGCTCGCTCGAACTGCCCGTCCGACTGATCGCACTTGGCGAGGGCTGCATCCAGGGATTCGCCGACGAGATCCTGCACCTGTCGTCCGCCGAGTACACGGTGACGATGGCAGCGGATATTCCGGGTTGGGAGACCGAGTTCCTGGGCGAGCGGGCACGCAGGCATGGCGTGTTCATCCTAGCCCAGCTGAAGGAGAAACTTCCGCAGTACCCGGACCGCTTCTTCAACACGGTTTTTCTGGTCGATCCTACCGGCAAGGTCGTATACAAGCACCGCAAGAACGTCGTCCTCTTCGTCGAGCACTCGACCACGCCGCATGACGTTCTCGACCAGTGGCTGCGTGAGCAAGGCGACACGCTGGACGCGTTCTTCCCGGTTGCCCGCACGGAGATCGGCAACATCGGCGGCAGTGTCGGCGTCGAAGGCGCATTCCCGGAGAGCTATCGGGGGTTCGCGCTGAACGGGGCTGAAATCCTCTACCGCGCGTCGTTGCCGGAACCCTGGGTGTCCCGTGAAATCTGGGACGTGCAGAACCGCGCGCGCGCCGCCGACAACACCGCCTACCTGCTGGCGCCGAATTGCGGCGCCCTGATCATGCCCGGCAATCCTCCGACCGTCGTTGGTGGCGCGCTGGGCGGACGCTCGATGATCGTGGGCTACAAGGGTGACCTGCTCGCGCAGAGCGCGGTCGTCGACGACGCCTACGTAGCAGCCGAAGTGAACATCGATGCCCTGCGTCACTACCGCGAGACGGCGCGTTTCCAGAACTGGATGCCGTACCTGCGGACGGAAATCTACCGCCGGATCTACGATCAGGGGATATGGCCCGCCAACCTTCCGGCGATGGACGATGCGGGGACCGAGAAGGTTTTCGACGAGTCCGTGGCGCGGCTGCAGGCCCGCGGCACGTTTACCCGGCGCTAGCCCCTCTATTTCCGGCCAACGCGGGCCGCAGCGGCAATTCGCTCCCTGACTTCCGCCTTTACTTCGTAAGGTGCCCAGTCGCCCGGCGGGGTATACACGCCCCAGTCGACCATCTTGTTGATCTGGTGCTTCACCAGTTCCAGCTGATCAGCCTCGGTGAGCGGAGGCTCGTTCACGCAGAGATTCCGCGGGTAGATCCCGCCCCGCGCCATGGCGGCATCGTAAATCGTCTTGTACTCCTCGATACGCAAGTCCTTTGCCAGGTTCTGCCACTGTGCGCGTACGCGGAAGTCACGCAGGCCGTCGATATCGAGCACGGCCGACACCAGCGTCTCACCACCACCGAGGTACTCTGAGACGATGTTGCCGCGGTAATCGATGATCTGGCTCTTGCCGCACGACATCTGGTGGACACCGCCCGGGAAGAAAATGCCTCCGATGTTCGGTGCCAGCACGTAGCAGGTGTTGAACACGGCATGGGAGCGGTTCTGTATCTCTGCGATGCCGTTGCCCATCCATGGCTCGGGATACTGTGTTCGCCAGATGATTTCCGCGCCGTTCATCGCGAGGCCGCGCGCTGCCTCCGGGAAACTGCCCTCAGCACAGATCAGCGTGCCGATATTGCCGATCTCCGTGCGCGCAACAGGAAAGACGGCCTGGAAGAGCTTGACCGGATCGTCGCCGTACTTCCGCAGGTAGACATCCCAGATGTCGCTCGGCGCGACGTTCGGCTCCCGCTGGTAGAACGCGGTCTTGTAGTGCTTGTGTACGACCTTGCCGCTCGGATCGATGACGAACGCGATGTTGAACACCCGGTCTTCCATGAGCTCGGGATCCTTGGCGACCATCTGCGCAATGATGTGCACGCCGAGTTCCTTGGCGAGCGCACCGAGCGCTTCGGTCTCGCGACCAGGGATCTCCGGCGCCACCTCCCGCGCGATGCGGATGTGGTCGGGCCCGCCGCCAAGGCACCAGCCGCCGATTCCTCCCTCGGAAATCGCAATCAGCTTGACAGGCAGATCGAGACTGCAGTTCCAAACGGCATAGCGAATGCTCATCGCCAGGTTGTCGATGTCCCGCATGTAGTCGTCGCGGGTGGTCGCCATGTGGGAGATGTTCTGGATGCCGACGGCGGTGTACTGCATACGCATGGATAGTGGACCGTGTGACTGAAAAACGTTCCGGCAGAGCGTGGTACGGCGCGCGATTATAGGTCACGGCCTCCGAGACACGGGCGCGCGGGAGCCCTGCCGGGGTACTGGAACACTTCGCTGCAAAGCCCTGATTTGCCTTGCCAGTTTCTTGACTTTATCTGGCAGGCCGAAATTCTGTTATTTCACAGAATATTACGGCGAACTGCTCTACTAGTCCTGAAAGTTCTTGTGCTAAAAGGACTTCGTAACCCTCGGTTTTTATTTATGTAAACGGCTTGACGCGCAGGGCCCACGTCGCTATTTTCCGTAATCAAGGCATTTATGTTTAATGTCAGAAGCGGATCTGAAGCCCTCGATCGTAGCCGCCTATAAGCGGCTCCTGGGCCCACTGGTCCGGATCCTGATCCGAAACAGCGTCTCGTTCCCCGAATTCAGCGAGATCGCAAAGGAGGTTTTCGTCGAGGTCGCCACGAAAGACCTGACGGAAACCGACAAGAACAAAGCCGAGGGTCGGGTTGCGATCCTCACCGGCCTGACCCGAAGCGAGGTCAGTCGAGTACAGGAGGAAAGTCGCTCGCGGAAGGATTATGAGTCGCAGCTAAACCTTGTTCTGCGCGTACTTACTGGCTGGCATACAGATCCTGACTTCACTGGTCCCTATGGACTTCCGCTTGAGGTGCCATTTGAGTCTATCGACACGCGCAGCTTCTCAGAATTAATTCGACGCTACACCGACGCTACGCCCACTCGCGCTTTGCTGGACGAATTAATCAGACTTGAAGTAGTTAGCGAGAGTGCAAACGGCCGAATAAAGGTGCTAACGCGAACCTATTTCCCAAAGCGAGATTCGCCGGAAAGCCTTGATCGACTTGGTCGCGTGGTATGTGACTTCGTTGGAACGATCGACTTCAATCGCGCCGAACCGGATACGGAGAAAAGATTGTTCGAGAGACGAGTTTCTGCGGACGCCGGGCTTCGAGAGAGTGATGTACCGCTTTTCCACGCGTATCTGCGGGAACGTGGACAGTTTTTGCTTGAGGAACTAGACGACTGGATTAGCAAGCGGACGCCACTCGAGGAACATGAGAAAGCGACTTCAGTTCAAACGGGTGTCGGCGTTTACCACTACTTCGAATCAGATAATTAGAACGCTCGCAGTCATAAGGTATTTAGAAGCCGATTGACTGCAGAAGAAAGATTGGGAAAGCCATGTTTATAAACCAGATGTGCGGGTGGCGAAGCGCCGCGTTTGTAAGGTCTCTCGCCCTCCTTCTCGCATTGTCGGCTCCGCTGATTTCAGTTGCTGCAGCTCATGGCGCAAGCGCAACATCCTGGATTGACGATGCCAAGCTGATTGCGGCTGGTCCCGCGACTTTCGCCAGTGACGGTCAATCGATCACCATCTTGAATCAATCCATCGCCATTAGCCCAGCAACGACTTTCAGCAACGGCACACCTCTTGGGAATGGAGACTATCTCGCTATCATCGGTTTCGTTGGTGAGAGCGGCGCGGTGGCCACGCGGGTTCTGCGAGTCCAAGGTACATACGCAACCGGCAATTCATTGGTAGCAGCTAGCGGTCGCGTAACTTCCGTGACCAGCCTCGGCAACATCCGTATCGGAGAGACGAATGTTGACCTATCGAATACCTGGCCAAGCGACGGAGTACGTGTTGGAGACTTCCTGCAGGTGCTTGGGTTCGAGCATGATGGATCCGTATTCGCCAGCAGCCTGAGAACCACGGCTAACAGTGCCAAGGGCATCTCCGGTTCCGGCGCCAAAGGCATCTCCGGCTCCGGCGCCAAAGGCATCTCCGGCTCCGGCGCCAAGGGCATCTCCGGCTCCGGCGCCAAGGGCATCTCCGGCTCCGGCGCCAAGGGCATCTCCGGCTCCGGCGCCAAGGGCATCTCCGGTTCCG
>VGVH01000024.1 GCA_016874095.1 Gammaproteobacteria bacterium
CGCAGGGACGCCGGTTCAGCCACGCGGGCCTTGCGTTGCGCCCACGTCGCTCTTGCCGCCGGTCTTCGCGAGCAGGCGCACGTCGCAGATCACCATGTCCTGTGAAATCGCCTTGCACATGTCGTAGATCGTGAGCGCGGCCACGGTCGCGCCGGTCAGCGCCTCCATCTCGACACCCGTCTTGTGCGTGACCTTCACGCGACAGTCGATCACCGCGCAACCCTCGGCGTCCACGGCGATCTCGATGCGACAACCCTCGATGCCGAGCGGATGGCAGAACGGAATCAGCTCGTGTGTGCGCTTCGCGGCCTGTGTCCCGGCGACGATCGCCGTCTGGAAAACGGGGCCCTTCGGCCCGTGCAGCTCGCCACCCGAGAGGCCTGCGAGCACCGCCTGCGGCAGGCGGACGCGGGCCTGCGCGTGCGCAGTCCGCGGCGTCGCATCCTTGGAGGCGACATCGACCATCGCAGGCTGGTTGCGGTCGTCGAGATGCGAGAACATCCGCTGATTATAGCGACCACGGCCCGGTCGCCACCTCCGGATCGACAGGGCCGGAACCACTGCGCAGCGCTGCAAAGACCATTGCCAGAAACGACAGCAGTCCCCAGCTGAGTCCCAGGACCACGCCGACGTCGATGATGCCCCGCCAGGGCTGCGGCAGGCGCTGCACGACGAGCACCGCCAGCACGATCAGGGCAGCGCCGATCCAGATCCGCCGCAGCAACGCCGGCGGGGCTCCGACGAGCCCGACGCAGAAGGCCGGGGCCAGGAGCGCCGACCACGCTCGCGCGTGATCGCGCAGCCACAGCACGCGCGCGGCAGCCCGCGGAGAAAAACGCTGCTGGAAGCCGCGGTATCCTTCGGCCCACAGCATGAAGATGGTGTTGGCTGCCAGCACCAGCCACTGCACCGTCGACAGCGGCGCAACCAGCGCTTCCCACGCGATCGCGCCGAGCCGCCAGATCGCGAAGCCGAGCACCGCCGACCAGCCGAGCGTGGCCCAGGCAACGGCTGCAGCGGACAGCAGGGTGAGTGGCCTCGCTCCGGTCATCGTGGCATCCTACCGGCCGCGCCGATTCGGGTCACCCGCATGACACTCAGCATCATCGACAAGATCTGGCGGGAACACGGGGTCGCGGATCTGGGCGACGGCACCAGCCTGCTCTACATCGACCGGATTTTCCTGCACGAACGCACCGGCAGCGTCGCGCTGAAAGGCCTGCAGGCGGCGGGACGGCGCGTCCGCAACCCCGAACTGGTGTTCTGCACGATGGACCACATCGTGGACACGCTGCCGGGCCGTACAGACCAGACGCGGATGCCCGGCGGCACGGCCTTCATCACCGAGACACGCGCAGCCGCGCATGCCGCCGGCATCAACCTCTTCGACCTGGGCGACGAACGCCAGGGCATCGTGCACGTCGTTTCCCCCGAACAGGGCATCGCCCTGCCCGGCGTGACGCTGGTCTGCCCCGACAGCCATACCTGCACCCTTGGCGGCATCGGCGCGCTGGCCTGGGGCATCGGCTCGACCGAGGCCGAGCACGCGCTCGCAACCCGCACGCTGGCGGTGCGCAGGCCGAAGTCGATGCGCGTGTCGTTCGACGGCACGCTCGCGCCCGGCGTCACGGCCAAGGACATGATCCTGTGGCTGATCGCGGCGCACTCGGCAGCCGGCGGCGTGGGCTACGTCATCGAGTTCGCCGGCAGCGCCGTGCGCGCATTGACCGTCGAGGCACGACTCACGCTCTGCAACATGGCCGTGGAGTTCGGCGCCTGGACCGGCATCATCGCGCCGGACGACAAGGTCTTCGACTATGTCCGCGGTCGTCCATGGGCACCGTCGGGCGCGCGACTCGACGCGGCCATTGCCCACTGGCGCACGCTCGTTTCCGATCCCGGCGCGAGGTTCGACCGCGAGATCGCCATCGACTGTGACAGGCTCGCGCCGCAGGTCACCTGGGGCACCAGCCCGCAGGACGCCACGGCGATCGACGGCAGCGTGCCGGACCCGGCCGCTGAAACCGACCCCAACAGGCGCAAGTCGATGGAGCGTGCGCTGGACTACATGGGGCTCAGCGCCGGTACGAATCTCGGCGATGTCAGGATAGACGCCGCCTTCATCGGCTCCTGCACCAACAGCCGCCTGTCGGACCTGCGTGCAGCAGCCGCGATCCTGAAGGGTCGCACGGTGGCGCCGGGCATCAAGGCCATCTGCGTGCCGGGCTCCACACAGGTCAAGCAGGCGGCCGAACGGGAAGGCCTGGATCGCGTCTTCCGCGATGCCGGGTTCGAATGGCGGGAGTCCGGCTGCTCGATGTGCTTCAACGCGGGCGGTGAAGGCTTCGGCGCGAAGGAGCGCGTGATCTCGACGACCAACCGCAACTTCGAGAATCGCCAGGGCCCGGGCACGCGCACCCACCTGGCGAGCCCGCTGACCGTAGCCGCCTCGGCCCTGGCGGGCCGTATCGCCGACGCGCGCGAAGTGACGGAGCGGCGCTGATGGAGAAGTTCACCACGCTGACCGCCATCGCCGCGCCGCTGCTCATGATCAACGTCGACACCGACGCCATCATCCCGAGCCGGGAAATGAAAAAAGTGTCGAAGACCGGCCTCGCCGACGGGCTGTTCGCGGCGTGGCGCTACACCACGCCTGGCGGCCGCGAGGAGAACCCCGACTTCGTGCTGAACCGCGGGCCCTACCGGCAGGCGAAGATCCTGCTCGCGGGCCTCAATTTCGGTTGCGGTTCATCGCGCGAGCATGCCGCCTGGGCGCTGCATGAGTGGGGCGTGCGCGCGATCCTGGCGCCCGGTTTCGGCAACATCTTCTACGGCAACTGCGTGCGCAACGGCATCGTGCCGGTCGTCATCGACAACGCGCGCGTCGAGGCGATTGCGGCGCAGGTCGAGCGGGATCCGGAACGCAACCGCGTCACCGTCGACCTGCGGCAGAACCTGGTGACGGCGCCGGATGGCAGCACGACGACCTTCGCGCTGGCTCCCGCGGATCGCGAGATGCTGCTGGAAGGCCTGGATGCGATCGCCATGACGCAGAAGCGCGACGCGGAGATCCTGGCATTCCAGGCGCGCGATCGCGAACGCCGCCCCTGGATCTACCCCTGAGCCGTCACTCCGCGCCGACGGCGCGGCGCGCGATGAGACCATCGATCTCACCCGCCGAGTAGCCCGCCTCGGCGAGCACCTCGCGCGTGTGTTGTCCGGCCCGCGGCACGTCACGGTGGATGCCGAAACGCCGTCCGCCCATCTCGAGCGGCAGGGCCGGCAGCCGCGTCTTCGTGCCACGGCGCTCGCCGTCCGTGACGGTGACCGGCAGCAGGCCGCCACCGGCGGCGAGATGCGGGTCGTCGAACAGCTGCTCGGGCCTGGCGATCGGCGCGAACGGCAGCCCGGTCTGCTCGAGCTTGTCCATGAGCTGCTGCTTCGTGAATCGCAGGAACGTCTCGCGGATCACCGGCAGGATGCGGTCCTTGTGGATGACGCGATCGTTGTTGGTATCGAGCGAGCGGTCCGCCGCGAATTCACGCAGATCGAATGCCTCGCACAGCAGCTTCCACTGCTTGTCGCTGACAACACCGACGAAGACCTGCTCGCCGTCCGCCGTGTCGAACACCTGGTAGATCGCCCAGGCGGAAACCCGCACCGGCATCGGCGCAGCGGCCTTGCCGGTCACGGCGTACTGCGCCATGTGCTGGCCGACCAGGAACACGGTGCTCTCGTACAGCGACGCGACGACGTACTGGCCCTTGCCGGTCTGCTGGCGCTGGAAAAGCGCGGCGATGACGCCGAGCGCGCCGAACATCCCGCCCTGGACATCGATGACCGAGGTTCCGGCGCGCAGGGGCTTGCCCGGCGGCCCGGTCATGTACGCCAGCCCGCCCATCATCTGCGCCACTTCGTCGAGCGCCGTGCGCTCCTCGTACGGCCCGGGCAGGAAGCCCTTCTCGGAGCAGTAGATCAGCCGGGCGTTGCGCGCACTCAAGGCGTCGTAGCCGAGTCCCAGCCGGTCCATGGTGCCCGGACGGAAATTCTCGATCACGACATCGGCCCGATCGGTCAGTCGCAGCACCGCGGCGGTCCCCTCCGCCGACTTGAGATCGACGCAGAAGCTGCGCTTGTTGCGGTTGTACATCGGGAAGTAACCCGCACCGGAACCGGGCAGCCTGCGCGTGCTGTCACCCTCGACCGGCTCGATCCGGATCACGTCGGCACCGAGATCCGCGAGCATCAGGCCGGCGGCCGGCCCCATGACCATGTGCGTGAATTCGATGACACGCACGCCCGCCAGGGGCAGCTGCTGCTCTGAAGCCATGGATGTCCTCGTGAGGGGATTATGTCGGTATCCGCCGGCGCGCGAATTATCCACCACGCCGCCCCCATATAGAATATGCAGCCCCGCCGGCATCGGCCTGCGGCACCCCGGAAGGAAGCGCACATGGCAGCGGGCAACGACATCGACGTGCTGGTGAGCGAAGTAGGCCCCCGCGATGGCCTGCAGAGCATCAAGTCCATCATGCCCACCGTGGCGAAAAAGGCCTGGATCGCGGCCGAGGCAGCGGCGGGGGTGCGCGAGATCGAGGTCTGCTCCTTCGTGCCCGCGAAGATCCTGCCGCAGATGGCGGACGCGGAGGAAGTGGTGCGCTACGCCTGCACGATTCCCGGCCTGACGGTTCTCGCGCTGGTGCCGAACTTCCGCGGCGCCGAGAACGCGATCGCGGCGGGAGCCCACAAGATCGCCCTCCCCCTGTCGGCAAGCGAGACCCACAGCAAGGCCAACCTGCGGAAGTCCCACGCAGAGGTGCTCGACGAGGTGCGGCGCATCGCTGCGGTCCTGAAGGCGATGCCCGCCGAGCGCCGGCCCGGCTTCGAGGGCAACGTGGCAACCGCCTTCGGCTGCACGCTCGAGGGCGCCGTGTCCGCCGACAAGGTGGTGGAACTCGCCGCCGCGCTGATGGCGGCCGGCGTCGACGAGGTGGGCCTGTCCGACACGACCGGCTACGCAAACCCCGCGCAGCTGCGCTCACTCATCCGCCGCGTGAAATCCGCGATCGGCAGCGACAAGCTGTCGGGCGTGCACCTGCACAACACGCGCGGCCTCGGCCTAGCCAACGCGCTGGCCGCGCTCGAGGAAGGCGTGACGACACTCGACAGCTCGCTCGGCGGCCTTGGCGGCTGCCCCTACGCGCCCGGCGCGAGCGGCAACATCGTCACCGAGGACCTCGTGTTCATGCTCGATGCCATGGGCCTGAAGACCGGCATCGACATCGAAAAGTTGCTCGCCGTCCGGCAGATCCTGCGCGAGGCGCTGCCGAACGACGAGCTGTATGGCTTCACACCGGACGCCGGCCTGCCGAAGGGCTATTCGCGCGGCTGGGGCGTTACGCGCGCCGCCTGACGACTCAGTACTTGAAATTCAGGTCGAGCTGCAGCCGGTCGTAGTCGACCGCGATCCCGTCGTTGGCGTCTTCACCGAATTCGTTGAAGAAGTACGAGAACGCGACGTTGGTCTTGTCGCTCAGCGCATACGCGCCGCGCAGGACGTGGCCGGAATTGTCGGTGCCGCCACCGCCGAAGTCCGAGTCGGTCCAGAGACCGAACACCGCGTCGCGCTCGAGGTCCTGGTAGGTGTAGCTCGCCTCCCAGCTGCCCTGCGCCTTCGCGGCGCCGATGGATGCGCCGGCAGCCCAGCCCGAGTCGAACTCATCGGCATCGCTGTTGGTGACGAAGTCGGCAAAGACGCTGGCGGGCTGCCCCAGGACCTTGAAGCCCAGCTCGGCGAAGAGCTCGACCATGTCGTAGTCGTTGACGTAGAGACCATCGTCATCGACCGTGTTGCCGAAGAACCGCGGGCTCTGGCCAGGCACGACGAAAAACGCACCCTTGCCAGCTGAGTTCACCCCGAAGTAACCGGCACCCGCAGTCAACTTTGCGGCGTCACCGAGTGCCAGGCTGGTGCCGATCTGGCCGCCGAAACCGAAGGCCTCGGTGCCATTGCTGTCGCTCTCGACCCAGGTCCCCAGCAGGTTGGCGAAGAACGGTCCGTTCGCGTACGTCAGCCCGAAGCCTTCGGGGTTCAGGTCGCCGTCCCAGATCAGGCCGTGCTTGCCCGGCCGCGCGAGCGTGTTCTTGAACTTGCCGCCGACGATGTTGAGTCCTTCGGTCGCCTGCCAGTTGAAATAGGCCAGGTCGAGGTAGATGTCCTTGCGCGAGCCGCCGCTGCCGATGGTCTGGTTGCTCGACACCGGATCGGCGTCCTGCGCGGTGGCGAGCCCGAAGCCGACTTCGAGCCCGTCCTGCGGCCTGGCGATGACGGCGGCACGTGCACGGATGCGCATGCGATTGCGCTCGTCGGCGCGGTTTTCCTGGTCGATATTCTCGTAGCGGAGACGCAGATCGCCGGTGAGCCTCAGGGTATCGGCCCAGGACTCCGGCTCGGGTTCCGGCGTGGCAGCCACCGCAGGCTGCACCGGCTCCGCCGATCCCGAGCGGGCTCGCTCCGTCGCCAGCTCCTTCTGCAGCGCTTCGACGGTTGCGGTCAGCGCATCGAGCTGCTCTTTGAGCGCCTGGAACTCGGCGTCCGTGATCGCGAACGCAGGCAGCGGCGTCGCAAGCAATGCAATGGCAACCCAAGGCGATGCCCAATGTGAAGCCGGGATCATGGGGCCCCCTGCTCGGCTGCCGGCTTCGCCGACTCCGCCTGGATGAAAGCGATGATGTCGGCACGGTCCTGGGGATTCTGGATGCCGACGAAGACCATCTTGTTGCCCGGCAGGAACTGGCTCGGGCGGGTGAGCCAGGCGTCGATCTGCTCGGCGGACCAGGTGATGCCGGAGTTCTGCACGGCCTCGGAATAGGCGAAACCGGCGATGCTGCCGGCCGCCCGGCCCAGCACGCCATAGAGCGTCGGGCCGATCTTCCCGGACTCGGCTTCCGGCACGAGGCTGTGGCAGGCGCGGCACTGCAGGTAGAGCACCTTGCCCTTGTTCAGGTCAGCCGCGGCCAGCATCGCCTGCAGTTGCGGATCCGGCGCGAGCTGTGCCGTTGCGCCCCCTTCGACGGGCGCGGCGGCGGGCTCCACGGGCGCGGCGGGTTCGGCCGCAGGTGCCGCGGCATCGGGAGTGGCCGGCGACTCTGCGCCACCGCAGGCGGCAAGAAACAGCGCGCAGGCGACAGCAAGGGCTCTCAGGCAAGGCATGGTGTCATCCGTAGGGAAATCAGGCAGTAATGTCGGATTGATCGCGACGCAGCTGAGCAGCGCGATGGATCGCGCGACGGATCCGCGGATAGGTGCCGCAGCGGCAGATGTTCGTGATCGACTGGTTGATCGCCGCGTCGTCGGGCTGCGGGTTCGACTCCAGGAACGCAGCCACCGCCATGATCATGCCCGGCTGGCAGTACCCGCACTGCGGCACCTGCTCCTCGATCCACGCCTGCTGCACGGGATGCAGGTTCTCGAGCGTGCCCATGCCTTCGATCGTGGTGATTTGCCGGCCTTCCACGCCGGACACCGGCACGACGCAGGAGCGCGCCGCCGCTCCGTCGATGTGCACGGTGCAGGCACCGCAGAGCGCCATGCCGCAGCCGTACTTCGTGCCGGTGAAACCGAGCACGTCGCGCAGCACCCAGAGGAGCGGCATGTCGCCGGGTACATCGGCACTGACTTCGGTGCCGTTCAGGACGAATCTGGCCATGGCGCGCAGTGTAGCCGCAGCAGCCCCTGGACGTCAGGGCTTCGCGGGCTTTGGCTGGTTCTCCCGCATGTAGACGCTGTAGCTCGAGTCGTTCGGGCTGCCCCAGGTCTCGGGCCCGGGAGCCTGGAAATACTCCGGATAGCCTTTCTCGGTACGCTCGCGCAACGCCTTCGGCAGCCTCTCGGGCGTGCCCGTGCGATTCATCATCGTGCGGTAGAACAGGTGCCCCGGCGCCTGCCCCTGCAGCATCCACGGCATCCACGGGCCGATCCGGGTCCAGGTCCCGACGTAGTCGCAGGCCGTGCGATCCGGGTCCTCGAGTTCCGCCAGCGTGGTGAAGCGATGGAACATCTCGCTGATCCGCAAGGTCGTGCCGGCGGACTCGCGCGGCCACTTGTCCGGCTGCATCGGGCTCGGAAACGCCGTGTGCACCTCGAACAGCGAGAAGGCCTTGTCACCCTGCAGCTCCCACGGAGGGCTGAACGGTACCTCCACCATGGTGCCGTCGAAATCCATTTTCATGACCGGTGCGATTTCGGCGTTCACGACCAGGTTGTGTATCGGCTTGACCTCGACGGTTTCGCCGGTGAACGGATTCGTCCACTCGTCGATGAACTGCTGCGTCCGCGGATCCTTGTAGAAGGCGATTTCGCGGTTGAACATGCGGTAACTGCCGTCGCTCTGCGCCTCGACCCGCAGGACGCCGAAGCCCTCGACTCCGTAGAGCGGCATGAGTGGCTTGTCGGGCGTGGTGACCGCGAACACCGTGCCGCCGAACCAGCCCGTAGTCTCGACCGTGGGATCGAGATCGCCGGTCAGCTTGATGAAGGCCCGCAGGTTCTCCGCGGGGTCCTTGAAGTTGACGGGCACGCGCTTCGCCGACGGCCCGGGCGCAGCGGGCTTTTCCGCCGGCGCGCATCCCGCCAGTGCCACGGCAGCACCGGCCCCGAAAAAGGTCTTGAGGGCCTGGCGCCGGTCGGCCATCGCTGCCAGCAGACTGCTTTGCCACATGTTGCGTGCTCCCCTGCCTTCGGCAGTCAATTCATCGAACCTGGTATCGCGCGCTGCTGCGCCGGGTTCGCCGAGAGCAGCTGCGGATACTCCTTCTCGGCGCGGGCGCGGTACTCGCGCGGCAGATCGTCGATCGAGCGCAGCTTCGCGCCCGAGGCATGCCAGACGAGGTGGCCGGGCCGCTCGCCCATGTCCATCCACTTCAGCCAGGGCATGAACACCGTCGAGGCGAACACGACGGGGATGCTGGCGAGACGGTCCTTGCGGAAGTCATTCAGCGATGCATGCATGGACTGCTGCTGCCAGCGCGGTGGCGGCATGCCGGGTGGATAGCGCGTGTAGTTGTGCAACCAGACCCGGTCGCGCACGAACGACCAGTCGAGCACCAGCGGCTCTTCCGGCAGCTTGTCGATGAGCGGCGTGAACCGTATGCCCCGCGTCGAGTAATTGAAACCGCGTCCGGGTCCACCACCCTGGGTTGCCGCCGGAACCGTGTTGCGCTGCTGCGTGTAGGGATTGTCGAAGGTCGCCAGGAACCCGTTGGTGCGGACGTCGCGAAAGAACGTCACGGTGTTGCCCATCAGTTCGTACTCGCCGCCCGGCAGATGACGCAGCCAGTACAGCTCCATGCCCTCGAACCTCACCAGCGGTCGCGGGTGCTCACCCGGCAGCACGCCGAAGATCGTGCCGTTGTACCACCACGGCACATCGCGTTCCTCGAGGCTGGCGGTCATCCGGGCGAGCGCACGGAGATTGGCCGCGGGATCCCTGAGGTCCGGAATCCACGCCGGCAGGTCTCCGTCGATATGGGGCAATGCGTCGGCAGCCGCGACCAGGCCCAGGAGCCCGATGCCCTGCATTGCGCTGCGCCTGGAAATCGCGTTGGTCATGGTGGGCGGCACTCTGCCACAAGGCCCGCCAGTCAGTCACCCGCTCGCACGCCACTTGCGCGGCTGGCAGAATGACCGCCTCGCACGGTATCGCCGGAGTAGCTGCCATGCATCGTGTACTCGTTCTCGGCGCCGGCAAGATCGGCTCGCTGATTGCCGGCCTGCTGGCGGAATGCGGCGACTACGAAGTACATCTTGCCGACAGCCGGCCCGGTGCCGCGCAGGAAGTCGCCACTGCCCACGGGCTGGCCGCCATCAAGCCGCTGGTGCTTGATGCCACGCAGAAAGGCGAGCTGCAGCGTTACGCGGAGACGGCGCGCATCGAGGCGCTGGTGTCCGGCCTGCCCTACTACCTGAACGAGGCAGTGGCCGAGGTGGCGCGCGCCATCAAATGCCATTACTTCGACCTCACCGAGGACGTGAAGGTGGCCACCACGGTGCAGCGCCTGTCGCAGGGTGCCGAGACCGCCTTCGCGCCGCAGTGCGGACTCGCACCCGGCTTCGTGAGCATCGCGGCCGCGGAGTTGATCCGCCACTTCGACAGCCTGCGCACGGTCAAGCTGCGGGTCGGCGCGCTGCCCCAGCACCCCAACAACGTCCTCAAGTACTCGCTCACCTGGTCGACCGACGGCCTGATCAACGAGTACGGCAACCCCTGCCTCTCGGTTGTCGACGGGAAGACCCGCGACGTCCTGCCGCTCGAGGGCCTGGAGGAAATCGAAATCGACGGGCAGTTGTACGAGGCCTTCAACACCTCCGGCGGCCTCGGCTCGCTCGCGGAAAGCTTCAGTGCCGGCGTCGAGAGCATGGACTACAAGACCATCCGCTACCCCGGCCATTGCACGCAGATGAAGCTGCTCATGAACGGGCTGAAGCTCAATCACGACCGCGGCACGCTGAAGCGCGTGCTGGAGAACGCCGTGCCGCAGACCCTGCAGGACGTCGTCATCATCTATACGGCGGTCACCGGGCTGCAGGCTGGCGAGTTGCGCGAGGAGAACTACGTCAACAAGGTCTATCCGCAGGTCATTTCCGGGCGCCTGTGGTCCGCGATCCAGGTGACCACGGCGGCAGGCGTCTGCGCGGTGCTTGATCTCGTGTGCCGCTCGCCGGACCAGTACCGCGGCTTCGTGCGGCAGGAGCAGTTCCCGCTGCCGCAGGTCCTCGCCAACCGCTTCGGCCGCTACTTCAGCGAGCAATCGAGCAAGGATGTGTCGCTGCGGCTTATAGCCGCCGGCAAGACCGGCGAGCAGCGCGCGAAAGGCAGGGGCTGAAACATGAGCGCCATCCCCGCATCCCTCGGACTGCGAAACCGCAACCCCGGCGTCTCCTCCGGCGGCCGCTGGCACGCCTCGGGCAAGGCGAAGGCGTTCGCCTCGCTGAACCCCGCGACGAACGAGCCGCTCGGCACGGTGACGGCAGCAAGCGCGCGGGACTACGAGCAGGTGATCCGCAACTCGACCGCTGCGTTCCGGGCCTGGCGCGAAGTGCCGGCACCGCGCCGTGGCGAAGCGGTGCGGCGGATCGCCGACGCTTTGCGCGGGCACAAGGACGCGCTTGGCACGCTGGTCAGCCTCGAAGCAGGCAAGATCAAGGCAGAGGGCGACGGCGAAGTGCAGGAGATGATCGACATCGCCGACTTCGCCGTGGGACTCTCGCGCCAGCTCTACGGGCTGACGATGCCGTCGGAGCGACCGAGCCACCGCCTCTACGAACAGTGGCAGCCGCTCGGCGTGGTCGGGATCATCAGCGCCTTCAACTTCCCCGTCGCCGTGTGGTCCTGGAATGCGTTCATCGCTGCCGTCTGCGGCAACGCGAGCGTCTGGAAGCCGTCGCCCAAGACGCCCCTCTGCAGCATCGCGGTGCAGAACATCTGCAACCGGACGCTGGCCGCAGGCGGCTACCCGCCGATCTTTTCGCTGTTCAACACGACCGACAACCGGCTCGCCGAGCGGTTCGTCGACGACCACCGGGTCGATCTCGTCTCGTTCACGGGCTCGACGGCCGTCGGCCGCAAGGTCGCGGAACGAGTCGCCGCGCGACTCGGCAAGTACCTGCTCGAGCTCGGCGGCAACAACGCGATCATCATCGACGAGCACGCGAACCTCGACCTGGCAGTGCCTGCCATCCTGTTCGGCGCGGTCGGCACCGCCGGGCAGCGCTGCACGACGACGCGGCGCCTGCTGGTGCACCCGAAGCTGGTCAAGGAGCTCACCCGCCGCCTCGTGGCAGCCTATCAACAGGTGCCGATCGGCAATCCGCTGCGCAAAGGCACGCTCATGGGCCCGCTCATCGATGAAGCGGCGGTCGAACGCTACCTCGCCACGGTTCGCGACGTGCGCCGTCTCGGCGGCGAGATCCTCTGCGGCGGCGAGCGGCTGAAGCGTGGCGGCAATTTCGTCAAGCCGACCATCGTGATGGCGAAGGCGAACTGGGCGCCGGTGCAGCAGGAGTGTTTCGCGCCGATCCTCTACGTGATCCCGACGAAGAACCTGGACGAAGCCATCGCCGTGCAGAACGGCGTGCCGCAGGGCCTGTCATCGGCGATCTTCACCGACCGCCTGCAGCATGCCGAGCGTTTCCTGTCGGCCGCGGGCAGCGACTGCGGGATCGCGAACGTGAACATCGGCACCTCGGGCGCCGAGATCGGCGGTGCATTCGGCGGCGAGAAGGAAACCGGCGGCGGTCGCGAGGCGGGCTCCGATTCCTGGAAGGCCTACATGCGGCGCCAGACGGTGACCATCAACTGGGGCAACGACCTGCCGCTTGCGCAGGGCATCGACTTCTCCGTCTGAAGTCGCGCGCTAGAGCTGGAGCGCACCGGGGTTCATGATCCCCTGCGGGTCGAGCTGGCGCTTGATCTCGCGGATCGCGCGGGCGGCCGCGGCCTGCCGGCCTTCCATGTAGGTGTAGCTTTTACCGACCTGCATGTGGATCGCGCCGACTGACGCGAAGATCTTCTGTATTTCCGCGCGCAACTCGCGCACCAGTGCCCGTCCCTCGGGGTTGGGGCCGTACTCGGGCAGCATCTGCAGGTAATCCTGCGGCAGATAGCGCTTGTGGAAGACGGTCCGGTCGTCTTCCCAGTAGAACACGGGCTCGTAGAGGAAGCCGTGGGTGTTCACCGCCATGAACATCGCGCCCTTGTCGACCTTGAGGCTTTGCATGCGCCCGGCATGCGCGGCGTACAACTGGCCCAGTTTTTCGTGGAATTCATTCATCTTCGAGAACGGCATGATGCCGTGCTGGGGCACCCAGCGCTCGCCGCGCGGGCCGAGAATCGGGTAAAGCGGAATGAACGGCATCGCGCGAATGACCGTCGGAATGGTATTGGCCGTTTCCTGCCCGTGGCCCTCCATCGCCCGACGCAGCACCGCGAGCTTGCCGTTCACCTCGCCCTTCGACACGCCCTCGACGGTGTAGTGAGCCGAGTAGTTGTGGCCCGACAGGAAGCGCTTGCCCGCGGCTGCCATCTTGGCCAGGCGGACCAGCGCATCGACGGGGTTGCGCGAGGTCTTCGCGACGGCGAGGGCAGCCGCGGTGGCATCCTTCGTGCTGGTCTTGCCGAGCTGGCCCTGCTGCAGCCGCGGATCCACGCCGAAGTTGTCCGCCGTGACGTTTTCGCGCGCCGCCGCCGCCATGCCGGCCGCCATCTTCGCGAACGTCTCGAAGCCGAAGGATGCCGCGCCGAAGAAGGCGGGCTCGCGTATGAGCTTGAGGGATATGCTCGCCTTGATGCCGAGCGCACCCGCGTCGCCGCAGAACAGCCCGGTCAGATCGGGGCCGTACCAGCGGAAGAACGGCCGGCCGTTCGCGGCCGCATGCGCACCGGTACGCAGGATTTCGCCGTCGGCGAGCACGATCTCGAAGCCGACGATCGCGTCGGCGGAAATGCCGTAGTTGCCCGAGCCCAGGCTTGCGCTGTTCTGCGAAGCCGAGCCGCCCACCGTCGCCTTGAGGCCGGAGAACGGTCCCCAGAACGAGCTGCGCAGGCCCTTGGCCTTCAACGCCTGCCACAGGTCGTGCCAGGTCACGCCCGGCTCGACCGTGACATACATGTCCTGCTCGTTGATCTCGAGGATGCGATTCATTCGCGACGTGTCGACCAGCAGCGACACCGGCGTGGATGGCAGGTAGCCGTCCGTGTAGGAAGCCCCGCCACCGCGCGCCACCAGCGCGACACCGGCGCCCGCAGCGATCTTCACGATGCCCTGGACTTCGCCCGCCGATGCCGGACGGACGACGGCGATGGGCAGTTCGCGGGCGTTGTACACGTCCATCGCGTGGAATCTGCGCTCGACCTCGTCGGTCAGCACGTGTTCGCGCCCCAGCAGGGTGACGAGTGGTGTGAGGATGTCGTTGCTTACGGTGGGATTCGCGGACATGGTGTTATTCCAGGAAACGGCAGTCGGCATGGTAGAGGGGCGGCCCGCCAAATTGAAGACGGGGCTCAGTGCGATCGCTGGCCTCCCGGCACATAGAACCGGTCCCGGTCGCTGCGCAGGAGCAGGTTGCGCAGGCCCCACTCGGCGGACGGATCGGGCGCTACCAGCCAGGTCACATCGCCGGCCACGCACACCCCGACGGGAACGCCCCCGCGCCACAGCACGCGATTGCGCGGGGCCGCAGGCACGCGCGCTCCGGGCGTGACGATGCCGCAAAGGTTCAGTGGATCGGCAGCGGCAGTGACGACGACGGCTTCCGTCGCCTGACGGCGCGCCGCCCGGAGACCCTCGACGGCTTGCGGCAACGCGAACTGCTCGCCGGTGAAGCCGCTGACGAAACGGCCACCGCGGATCTCGCCGCGCGCCTCGAGCCGGCGCAGCACCCGGGCCAGGTCCCGCCACGGCGGCAGGTACCAGGCTTCGCGGCGCAGGATGGCGCGGAACACGACGCCGTAACGGTCGAGCAGGGCCCGCGCCGCCACCTCCACCGGATCGCCGGACTCGATCGCGCCGGTATCGGCCGGCAGCGGCGCCGGCATGACCAGCGACCAGCGCCCGGCAGCGTCGACGCTGAGCGCACCGGGCCGCAATGCGCGCCCGAAACTCGCGCGGCGGCTCGCCGGAGTGATGAGGGAGCGCAGGCCGGTGTAGTGGTCGGAAGTCGCGAAACCCCAGGCAACGAGCTCCGCCAGGCCCTGCTCGACCTGCGTCCGCAACTGGCCCGTCGCGCGGACGATTTCGACGAAGAACATGGCACCGCGCGCAGCCAGCGCGTGGCGGACGGCACGCGCCGCGGATCCGAGCGGCGGCTCGCCGCCGGCGGGCGGAGCGAAGACAGCAGACCAGGCATCGGCCTCGGCCCGATCGACGAAGACGACCGGCGTGGCGCGGATGGGCCCGGCACGGCGCCCGCCGCTGCCGGGCTCGGCGCCCGCCCGCGACCAGGTGTACTGCCCGCTGGCCAGTACCGTGTCGAGGTCGCCTGCGCTGTAGTGCTCGACCCGCGCCGGCAGCAGACTGCCCTCCCACGCCGCAGCGGGGGCGGGAAACGCCCGCAGGCGCGCGAGCGCGCGGCGCGCGGCCTCAGGCCCCTCGGACTTTTCCGCGCCCATGCCGTGCCAGGCGAACAGGAACTGCATCAGGTGCGCCGGGGTCACGGGCTCGACCTGCTCGCGCAGCCGGCTCAGCGTCAGGCGGTGGATGCGCGCCAGCAGCCGGCGGTCGCACCACTCCTCCTCAGCCGTGACGGCGCGGTAGCGGCCTTGCATGACGGCGCCTTCCGCCTCGAGCGCAAGCAGGGCCACGGTGATCTCGCTGTCGGCCAGGCCGAGAGGCCGAGCCAGCTCGCTCGCTGTCACCGGGCCCAGCGTCTCGAGGCGGCCGCGCAGGAGTTCGCGCAGCGCGTCGCTGCGTGAGTGCACGGCGCCGCGTGCGCCGCTGCGCACGGCGTCGATGCGTGGCACGAGTGCCACATCGGGCAGGACCTCGAGCAATTGCGCAAGTCGTTCGGCAGCCACCCAGAGCCGCCGACCGGCGCTGGTCACAGCCACGGTTGCGCGCCGCTCATGTACCAGCGACTGGAACATCGGTAGCCAGTCCGTCGCGGACGCTTCCGGTTCCGTGCCGGCCTCCTCCTCGGCGAGGAAGCCGGTCAGCACCAGCGCATCGTGCAGTTCGTCGGCGGAGCGCGGCTCCGGCCACGCTTCCTGGCAGACGAGCGCGATCGCCGTCGGATCGAGGCGCGCGATCGACGCGGCCTCCAGCGGATCGAGCAGGTGGCGGCTGCGCACGGCGAGCGTGCGCCGCTCCTCGGCCGGGGCATCGTCGAGGAATGCGTAGGGCCGCGCGGTGAGGATCTCCTGGGCGAGCGGCGACGGGGTCGTCACGTCGCGGGCCTCGATCCGCACTTCGCCGGCAGCGATGCGCGCGAGCAGGCGTTCCAGCCCCTCGACATCCATCAGCTCGTGCAGGCAGTCGTCGAGCGTCTGGCGGACGAGCGGATGGTCGGGCACCTGCCGGTCGCCGACGATGTTCTCCGCGCAGGCGATCTGGTCGGGAAACACGACGGCGAGCAGGTCCTCGGCATCGCTGCGCTGGAACTGCGGCGGCACCTTCCGACCGTTGCGGAAGCGGCGCAATGCAAGCGCAGTCGTCGCGGCCCAGCGCCAGCGGGTCGGGAACATCGGCGCGGCAAGCAGCGCCTGCACGAGCACGTTGCGTACCGTCTCCGCCTTGAGCCAGCCCGCAATCTCGGCGAGCGGGAAGCTGTGCACCGGTCCCAGCGAGATGACGATGCTGTCCTCGAGCGCGGCAGCCTGCAGTTCGTAGTTGAACTTGCGGCAGAAGCGCTTGCGCAGCGCGAGACCCCAGGCGCGGTTGATGCGTGAGCCGTAGGGCGAATGGATGACGAGGTGGCAGTCGCCCACCTCGTCGAAAAACCGCTCCAGGATGATGGTCTCGTGCGTCGGCAGCTCGCCGAGTGCGAGACGCGCCGTGCCAAGATACTCGACCAGTTGCGAGCTGGCCATGGGCGCCAGCCCGAGATCGCGCTCGAGCCGGAGCCGCGTGGCTTCCTCGCCGAGCTCCAGGGAAGCGGATACCTCGTCGCGCAGGCGCGAAACCGCGAGCGACAGCTCGTCGCTGCGCCCGGGCGCTTCGCCGAACCAGAACGGGATGTTCGGCGGCTGGCCGCGCGCATCCTCGACGAGCACGCGTCCCGTCTCGACCCGCGCGATCCGGTAGGACGTGTTGCCCAGCTGGAAGATGTCGCCAGGCAGGCTCTCGAACGCAAAATCCTCGTTGAGCGTGCCGACCTGGATCTCCTCCGGCAGCAGCACGACGTCGTAGTCGAACTGGTCGGGTATGGCGCCGCCGTTGGTGATCGCGGTCAGCCGCGCACCGGGGCGCGGCCGCAGCCGGCCATTCACCGCGTCGTAGTGCAGGTGCAGGGAGTGGCGTCCGCGCCGCGTCGTGAAGCCGTCGGCCAGCATCTGCACGACTTCGTCGAACCTCTGGCGTCCCAGCTCGCGGTATGGCGCGGCGCGACGGACGAGATCGTAGAGTCCATCGACCGTCCACTCGCGCGCGGCGACTTCAGCGACCAACTGTTGCGCCAGCACGTCCAGCGCCGGGCGGGCCGGTTCGATTGCGTCGAGCTCGTCGCGTCGGACGGCATCGAGCAACGCGGCGCACTCGACAAGGTCGTCGCGGGTCAGCGGGAACAGCCGCCCCTTGGGCAGCGCATCCACGCCGTGGCCCGAACGGCCGACCCGCTGCAGGAAGGTCGCGATGGCGCGCGGACTGCCGAGCTGGCAGCACAGATCGACGTCGCCGATGTCGATGCCAAGCTCCAGCGAAGCCGTGGCGACCAGTGCGCGAAGCCTGCCGGTCTTCAGCTTCTGCTCGGCCTCCAGCCGGTGCTCGCGCGCGAGGCTGCCGTGATGGGCAGTGACCTCCGCCGGGTCGAGCCGTTCAGCGAGGTGCCGCGCGACACGCTCGGCAAGCCGTCGCGTGTTGACGAAGATCAGCGTCGAGCGGTGCGCCCGGACCAGCTCGGCCAGCCGGTCGTAGATCTCCGCCCAGACCTCCGCCGCCATCACCGGGGCAAGCGCCGAGCCGGGCAGCTCGATGGCGAGGTCACGCCGACGAACGTGTCCGGTGTCCACTACGGTGCAACCGTCGGCGCGGTCGCCGACCAGGAACCGGGCCATGCGTTCGATCGGCTTCTGCGTGGCCGAGATGCCGATGCGCTGGGGCGGCGACGCACAGAGCGCCGTCAGTCGCTCGAGCGAGAGCATCAGGTGCGCGCCGCGCTTGTTGTCGGCAAGCGCGTGAAGTTCGTCGACGATCAGGGTACGCGCCGTGGCGAGCATGTCGCGCCCCGACGCGGAGGTGAGCAGGATGTAGAGCGACTCGGGCGTGGTCACAAGGATATGCGGCGGCTGGCGTCGCATCCGCGCCCGGTCGGCCGGCGGCGTGTCACCGGTGCGCACAGCCGCACGGATGCCAAGCGGCTGCAGCACACGCTCCTGGATGCCGGCCAGCGGCTCCTCGAGGTTGCAGCGGATGTCGTTCGACAGCGCCTTCAGCGGCGAGACGTAGACGACCCGCACTTCATCGGGCAACGGCCCCTGCTCCGCCTCGCGCACCAGCGAGTCGATCGCGGCAAGAAAAGCGGCGAGCGTCTTGCCCGAGCCCGTGGGCGCCGCAAGCAACGCGTGCCCGCCGGCGCCGATCGCCGGCCAGGCAGCCGCCTGCACTGCCGTGGCGCCGGCGAATCTCCCGGCGAACCACGCCGCAACGGCAGGATGGAAGGACTGGAGTGGCATGCGTTTCGCTCAGCTGCCTGGCGTTATCCGTGCCGGCAGGCTGTATATGTTGAAGCGCCCCCCGCGAACGAATCCGACAAGTGTAACGCCGGCCTCCCATGCCGCGTCGACGGCCAGGCTCGTCGGCGCACCGACCGAGGCGACCAGCGGGCAACCGGCCATGGACGCCTTTTCGATGATCTCGAAACTCACGCGACCGCTGACGAAGAGCCCGCTGCGGATCAGCGGCAGGGTACCGGCGAGCAGCGCCGCGCCGACGAGCTTGTCGACGGCGTTGTGGCGGCCGACGTCCTCGCGCACGGCGCTGATCGCGCCGTCGCAATCGAAGAGCGCCGCGGCATGCATGCCGCCGGTGCGCGCAAAGGCGGGTTGCCGCGCGAGCAGCGCCTCGGGCAGCGCTGCGAGCGCCGGCGTGGCGATCGACCAGCCCGATGAGCCGCCCGGGTGCCGTACGCGCCGCTGCAGCGCCTCGATCGAGGCCTTGCCGCAGACACCGCAGGCGGCGGTCGCGTAGAAGTCGCGGCGGCGGTTCGCGAACCGCGGTCGCAGGGCTGCATCGAGGCTCAGCGTCAGGACGTTGCCGGGCGGATCGTCGCGCGACTCGCCCAGCACGTCGGCCGCCGTGTCGAGGAGACCTTCCGCGTAGAGGAAGCCGCGCACGAGCTCCGCATCGGCACCCGGCGTACGCATCGTGACGAGCAGGTCTTCCGGGGGCTCACCCGCCGATCCGAAGGCCACCCGGATCTGCAGCGGCTCCTCGACGGCAACCTGGTCGGTCAGCTCAGCGGCAAGGTCGCCGGAGCGACGTACGGGAATACTGCGGCGCGCGTCCTCGGCCACCGTCAGCCGCCGATGTAGTACATCTCGACCTTGCTGGCATCGCCGCGCAGTCCTGCGCGCAGCTCGCTGTAGCGGTCGTCGCGATGCTCCCAGACGCCGGCGATCATGGCGCGCAGTTCGTCGTCGCTCGCGCCCGAACGCAACGGCAACTTCAGGTCGGTGCCGCGGTTGGCGAACAGGCAGGTGAAGAGCTGTCCGTCGGAGGACAGTCGCGCGCGCGTGCAGGAACCGCAGAACGGCGCCGAGACGGAGCTGATGAAGCCGATCTCGCCCTGACCGTCGTCATACGCGTATCGGCTGGCGACCTCGCCGTGGTAGTTGCCGCCGACCGGCGACAACGGCCAGCGCGCTCCGATGGCCGCGAGCAACTCGCGGGTTGGAACGGTGTCCGCGAGTTTCCAGTGATTGATCGTGCCGACATCCATGTACTCGATGAACCGGACGATGACGCCGGTGCCACGGAAGTGTTCGAGGAGGCCGAGCACGGTATGGTCGTTCACGCCGCGGACGACCACGCAGTTCACCTTGAGCGGCGTAAGGCCGGCACTGATCGCCTCGCGGATTCCCTCGAGCACGCGCTCGCGGTTGCCGCGGCCGCCATTCATCGCAACGAACACGTCCTCGTCCAGCGAGTCGAGGCTCACGGTGACGCGCGCCAGTCCTGCTGCCTTCAGCGCTGCGGCGTGCTGCGCGAGAAGC
Organism: Gammaproteobacteria bacterium; assembly: GCA_016874095.1. GTDB lineage: Bacteria > Pseudomonadota > Gammaproteobacteria > Steroidobacterales > QUBU01. The sequence goes on from VGVH01000024.1 coordinate 19,923, forward strand.
ACGCCGTTGGTGGTGAGCGCGACGTCGTCGATGCCATCGATGCGGGAAAGGTCACCGACGAGGTCGGGCAGGTTCTGTCGCAGCAGGGGCTCGCCGCCGGTGATGCGCAGTTTCCGCACGCCCTGGCGCGCGAACAGCTGGGCGAGGCGCAGGATCTCGTCGAACGACAGCCGTTCGCTGGACTTCAGGAACTGGAAGTCCTTGTGATACTTGTCCTCCGGCATGCAGTAGGGGCAACGGAAGTTGCAGCGGTCCATGACCGAGATGCGCAGGTCGCGCAGCGGTCGGGCGAGCCGGTCGACGGGCGCCGGCGCGCCGGACTTCGCCCAGCGGATCACCTTTTCGCTGCCCCTCAGGTCTGACACAGGCTGACTCGCGCTGGCGGTTGAATCGAACGCGACGGCGACGCTAACACAGGGTCAGCGACCGGCCAACCAGGCCGCGACCGGAGGCCTTCTTATATACTGCCTGCCCATTCCCAGCTGACCCCAGCACCAGCCGTGGACCTGCCGCAGCGGATGCGCGCCGTCGAGATTCGCGAACCGGGCCCGCCGTCGGTCCTGCAGGTCTGCGAGCGCCCTCTGCCCGTGCCCGGCCCCGGCGAGCTGCTCATCCGCGTGGCTGCCGCGGGCGTGAACCGCCCGGACTGCCTGCAGCGGCGCGGCGGCTATGCCCCGCCGCGCGGCGCCACCGACATCCCCGGCCTGGAAGTCGCCGGCACGCTGGTCGCGCATGGCGCAGGCATCGACCGGCCGCCGCTCGGCGAACGGGTCTGCGCGCTGGTTGCCGGTGGTGGCTATGCCGAGTACTGCACGGTCCCGGCGCCCCAGTGCCTGCCCGTGCCGACGGGCCTGTCGCTCACCGATGCCGCGGCCATCCCCGAGACCTTCTTCACCGTCTGGAGCAATCTGTTCGACCGCGCGCGCCTCAGGCAGGGCGAGTGGCTGCTCGTGCATGGCGGAGCCAGTGGCATCGGCACGACCGCGATCCAGCTCGGCCGTGCTTTCGGCGCACGGGTCATCGCGACGGTGGGCAGCGCCGCGAAGGTCGCGCTGTGCGAGCGACTGGGCGCCGAGCGCGTGGTGTCGTACCGCACGGAAAACTTCGTCGACGTGGTGCGCGAGCTGACCGCAGGGCGTGGCGTCGACGTGATCCTCGACATCGTCGGTGGCGATTACCTCGAGGCCAACATCGAGTCGCTGGCGGTGGAGGGACGGCTCGTCGTCATCGGCGTCCTCGGCGGTGGGAAGGGCACGCTGAACTTCGGGCCACTGCTCTACCGCCGCCTCACCGTCATGGCTTCGACTCTCCGGCCGCGCAGCGTGGAGGATAAGGCGGCGATCGCCGCCGGCCTGCGCCAGCATGTCTGGCCCCTGCTCGCTGCGCGCAGCGTCGCCCCCGTGGTGCAGGAGACGCTGCCGCTGGCGCAGGCCGCGCGCGCGCACGAGATCCTCGAGTCCAACGCGGTGATGGGCAAGGTCGTGCTTGTCGTGGAGGACGCGGCGTGAGCGCAAGGCAGCTGCTGGCAGCCTTCGATCGCTGGCGCTCGACGCGCACCCCGCTCGTGCTCGCCACCGTCGTGGAGACCGCCGGCTCGACCTACACCAAGGCGGGGCACCGGATGCTCATCGCTGCCGACGGCCGCTGGCAGGGACTGGTGAGCGGCGGCTGCCTCGAGGGCGACCTTGCGGAACACGCCGGGCGCGTGCTCGCCGACGATCGCGCCCGTGTGATCGACTACGACCTGCGCAACGACAGCGACGGCGTGTTTGGCCTCGGTATCGGTTGCGACGGCCTGTTCCGCATCCTGCTCCAGCCGCTGCGCCCCAGGGACGGCTACGATCCGTTCGACCGGATCGCGGCGACGATGGCCGGGGAACAGGCGGTCGTGATGGCAACGGTGTACGAAAGCCACGCGGTCGACGTCCCCCTGGGCACGACGGTGACGGTCGACGGCCGGTTGCCGGAGGGATGGCTGCTCGCCAGTGGTGGAATCCCGGTCGGCAGCGCGACGGTCACGTCCGGCGCCGGCAACATGCGCGCGCTCTTCGCCACGATCCGCCCGCTGCCACGACTGCTGATCGTGGGTGCAGGCCCCGATGCCGTACCGCTCGCATCGCTCGCCCACGATCTCGACTGGCGCGTCACGGTGGCCGATCACCGCCCCGGGCATCTCGGCCGGGGCGATTTCGCCGTCGGCGGGACCTTGCTGCTCGAGCAACCGGCATCGCTTGTGCAGGCGCCGGATCTCGACCGCTACAGCGCCGCGGTGGTGATGAGCCACCACCTCGATACCGATCGCGAGGCGCTGCGGGTCCTCGCGCGGACCCGTATACCGTTCGTGGGCCTGCTCGGCCCCGTCGCGAGGCGCGATCGGCTGCTCGCCGAACTTGGCGACGCGGCTGCGCCGCTACTGCCGCGGCTGCATGCGCCGGTCGGCCTGGACATCGCAGCCGACACGCCCGCGGCGATCGCGCTCGCCATCGTCGCGCAATTGCAGGCCAGCCGGGTAAGGCTGTCCGCAGGGAACCACGCCGGAGGATCCGACCAATGACACGGCAACGAGTCAGCATCCGCGAAGCGCTCGAACTGATCATGGACGCCATGCCACTACAGCCGGCCGAGCGGGTGCCGCTGTTCAGCGCGGTCGGGCGCACGCTGCGGGAGACCATCATGGCCGAACGCGACCAGCCGCCGTTCGATCGCGTCACCATGGATGGGATCGCGCTCGCGCATCGCGACTGGGCAGCCGGCACACGCAGCTTCCGCGTCGCCGGCACGCAGGGCGCCGGTGCAGCGCCGCTCGCCCTGGACGCGCCAGGCGCTTGCATCGAGGTGATGACCGGCAGCGCCCTGCCCGCCGGCGCCGACTGCATCGTGCCGGTCGAGCGGCTGTCGCTTGAGGACGGAGTCGCATCGATAGAAGCCGCGTACGAGCCCAGGCCCGGCACCTCGATACACCGCCGCGGTTCCGATTACCGCCAGGGCGCCGTCCTGCTCGCGCCCGGCGCACGACTCGGGGCGGCACAGATCGCGGTCGCGACGCTGGGTGGCAGCGCCGACATCGCCGTGAGCCGGCAGCCAAGGATCGCGATTGCATCCACCGGCGACGAACTCGTACCGCCTGGCGCTGCGGTCGGGCCAGCGAGCATCCGCGCGTCCAACGACCGCGCAATCGAGGCGGCGCTGCGGCTGCGCGGTCACCCGGTCGAGGCCTGCGCACTGCTCCCCGACGATCCTGCCGTGCTGCGCAGCGAGCTCGGACGCATGCTCGAGGGATGCGAGGTGCTGATCGTGTCCGGCGGCGTGTCGATGGGCCAATACGACCACGTTCCGGCGACGCTCACCGCCCTCGGCGTGGAGCCGGTTTTCCACAAGGTGACGCAACGGCCCGGCCTGCCGCTGTGGTTCGGGCGCAAGGGCGCAGACAAAGTGGTGTTCGCCCTGCCCGGCAACCCGGTCTCGAGCCTCGTCTGCACCGTGCGCTACGTGCTGCCAGCGCTCGCTCAGGCGCTGGGCGCAAGAGCCGAACAACCGCGCCGCGTCGCACTCGCCGAAGCGGTCGAGTTCCGCCCGGACCTGAGCTACCTGCTGCCGGTGGTGGTGATGTGGCGGCCGGACGGTACTTACCACGCCGTGCCAAGGCCGACGAATACCTCGGGCGACTTCGTCGCACTGGCGGGAACCGACGGTTTCGTCGAGCTGCCGCGCGGCCAGGACCTGTTTCCGGCGGGCTACGTCGCGCCCTTCTTCCGGTGGTAGACGCCCACTTGCTGCTCAAGAACGCGGCTGTTCTGCGCTACACGCGCCGCGCGCTCGACCTCGTCTGGGCTACCAACCGCCGGCTGGCCTTGCTGCTCGGCTCGCTGGCCCTCGCCGCCGGCGTGTTGCCGGCGGTCGCTGCCTGGATCGGCAAGCTGGTCGTCGATGCCGTCGTAGCGCAGGTCGGGCTGGTCAACGCGGGCGCGGCGCCGGACTACGCGCCAGTGCTCGAACTGGTGGCGCTCGAAGGTGTCGTCATAGGCCTGCTGGGCGGCGCGCAGCGGGGCATCAACGCATGCCAGGCGCTGCTGCGGGCGCAGCTCGGCTACCGCGTGAACGAGATGATCCTGCAGAAGGCGCTCACCCTGGATCTCACGCAGTTCGAGGACGCCGAGTTCTACGACAAGCTGCAACGGGCCCGGCGCGAGGCCTCGAGCCGGCCGCTGTCACTGGTCATGCGCAGCTTCTCGCTGATCCAGCAGCTCGTCTCGCTCGCCAGCTTCAGTGTGTTGATCGCGCAGTTCTCGATCTGGGCGCTGGCGCTGCTGGCGCTGGCGGGCCTGCCGGCCTTCATCGCGGAAACGAAATTCTCCGGCGACGCCTTCCGCCTCTTCCGCATGCGGGCACCGGAGTCCCGGCTGCAGAACTACCTGGAAATCGTCATGGCCCGCGAGGACCATGCAAAGGAAGTGCAGCTCTTCCAGCTCGGCCCGATGCTGCTCGGCCGCTACCGCGCCATCTTCGACAAGGTCTACGCCGAGGACCGGGCGCTGACCCTCAGGCGCGAAACCTGGGGCATGCTGCTGGCGCTGGTCGGCACCGTCGCGCTGTACGGCGCCTATGGCTGGATCGCCATGGCCGCCGTCGCCGCGACGATCACGCTCGGCGAGATGACGATGTACCTCATCCTCTTCCGCCAGGGGCAAGGCACGGTCTCGGCCAGCCTGGGCTCGATCGGCGGCATGTACGAGGACAACCTCTATCTCACCAACCTCTACGAGTACCTGGAGCAGGACCCGCGGTACCGCTGGGGCGCTGCCGACCGCGGGCCCGATCCGGCCGATGGCGTGCGCTTCGAGCATGTCGGTTTCACCTACCCTGGTGCGAAATCGGCGGCCCTGATCGACGTCAGCCTGCACGTACGTCCCGGCCAGAGCCTGGCGCTGGTGGGCGAGAACGGCGCCGGCAAGTCGACGCTGATCAAGCTGCTCTGCGGGCTGTACCAGCCGGACGCCGGTCGCGTACTGGTGCACGGCAGGGACGTCCGCGAGTGGGACCCGCAGGCACTGCGGGGCCAGATCGGCGTGATCTTCCAGGACTTCAACCGCTACCAGTTCACTGTCGGCGAGAACATCGGCGCCGGCGACGTCGCGGCGTACCTCGACGAGGACCGCTGGACCGACTCGGCCCGCAAGGGCATGGCGCTGCCCTTCATCGAGCGGCTGGAGAGACGCTTTGCGACCCAGCTTGGCAGCTGGTTCAAGGGCGGCAAGGAGCTGTCGACCGGCCAGTGGCAGAAGATGGCGCTGTCACGCGCCTTCATGCGCCGCAGTGCCGACGTGCTGGTGCTCGACGAGCCCACCGCCTCGATGGACGCGGCGGCCGAAGCGGAACTCTTCGAATACTTCCGCGCCCACACCGAGGGACGCATGGCGATCCTGATCTCGCACCGCTTCTCGACGGTGCGCCAGGCCGACCATATCGCCGTGATCGAGCACGGGCGCATCAGCGAATACGGCACCCACCAGGAACTGCTGGCGCGCAACGGGCTTTACGCGCGCCTGTTCACGCTGCAGGCCGAAGGTTATCGCTAGCAGCCGTTCAGGCGCCTTCGGCAAGCTGCTTCAGGTTCGCAAGCCCGCTCTCGAAGTCCGGGCCCCCATGGAATCGATGGAGACCAACACGCTGATCAGCTTTGACAGGAAATTGTTTTCGCCCTGCATCGACCAGACGACCGAGGTTCCACCGTCAACCGTCGGCAGCAGCTGGAGGCGCACGGTGCTCGTGTCGGCCTCGGCGTTTCCGGACCAGGCGTAGGTCGCGCCGGGACCGGCGGTCGCAGCGCCGTACTCGCGCGTCATCTGCGGGTCCTTGCGTTCCCGCGGCGACCACTGCACCGACTCCTCGAAGTCCGAGATGAGCGGGAAAATGCGCTCCAGCGATGCCGCGATCACAGCCGAGCGCTCGAGGCGGTAGGCGTCGGGCTGGGCGTTGCCGTAGAACAGCAGGCCGCACAGCGCGAAGACCACGACCAGCAGCAACCTCCTCAGCACGACAGTTCTCCCCTCGGCGTCAGGCGAGCGCCTCGTTGGCCGAACGGTATGCCAGCTCCTGCGCCCGCGCCACCGCCTCACAGGTGACCGCGCCGCGATAAATGTTCAGGCCTGCAAGCAGGTGCGGATCATCGGCCAGCGCCTTGCGGTAACCCTTGCCAGCGAGGGCCAGCGTGTACGGCAGCGTGGCGTTGTTCAGAGCGAACGTCGAGGTGCGAGGCACGGCGCCCGGCATGTTGGCGACACAGTAGTGCACCATTCGCTCCTCGACGTAGGTCGGGTTGGAGTGCGTGGTGGGCCGGCTGGTCTCGAAGCAGCCGCCCTGGTCGATTGCGACGTCCACCAGCACCGAGCCGGCGCGCATTTCCCTGAGCATCGCGCGGGTGACGAGCCGCGGCGCCTCCGCGCCCGGCACCAGCACGGCACCGACGACGAGATCGGCGTCGGCCACGTACTGCTCGATGGCCTCGACCGTGGAATAGATCGTGTTGAGCCGGCCGCCGAACTCGAAATCCAGTTCCTTGAGGCGCGGCAATGAACGGTCGATCACAGTGACCTGCGCCTCCATGCCCATCGCGACGCGGATCGCGTTGGTGCCGACGACCCCGCCGCCGATTACGACGACGTTGGCCGCCTTCACGCCGGGCACGCCGCCGAGGAGGATGCCGGAGCCCCCGGCCTCGCGCTCCAGGCAATGGGCGCCCGCCTGCACGGCCATGCGCCCTGCTACCTCGCTCATCGGCGAGAGCAGCGGCAGCGTGTTGTTCGGACCGGTCACCGTCTCGTAGGCGATACCGACCACGTCGGCCTTGAGCAGCGACTCCGTCTGGTCGGGATCGGGCGCCAGGTGCAGGTAGGTGAAGAGAACCTGCCCCTTCTTCATCGACGGAAATTCCGCCGCCTGGGGCTCCTTCACCTTGACGATCATGTCGGCGTACGACCACACATCGCCCGCAGCAGCGCCGATCTTCGCGCCGGCGCGCTGGTAATGGCCGTCATCCATGCCGATCCCCGCGCCTGCACCACTCTGCACCATCACCTCGTGTCCGCGTGCCGCCAGTTCACGGACACTGCCCGGCGTCAGGCCGACCCGGTACTCGTCCTCCTTGATTTCCTTCGGTACACCGATCCGCATGCTTGCTCTCCTCGCGACTTGTCCTCAGGCAACGGTCTGGATCACGGAGCGCAGCGTCTCGGCGATCTGGGTGATCTCACTCTCGGAAATGATCAGCGATGGCGTCAGCACCACGGTATCGCCGGCCGTACGCACCAGCACGCCTTTCTCGTAGCAGCCGCGAAGCACGTCCATCGCGCGCACGGTCGGCTGTCCGGCCCGCGGCGCGAGCTCGACGGCGCCCATGAGTCCGATGTTGCGCACGTCGATCACGTGGCGACAGCCCTTCAGCCCGTGCAAGGCCTGCTCGAACACAGGTGCCAGCTTGCGACCGCGGGCGAACAGGTCTTCGTCACGGTAGACATCGAGCGCAGCGATGCCCGCGGCGGTCGCTAGCGGATGATTGGAATAGGTGTAGCCGTGGAAGAACTCGACCGCGAACTCGGGCCCGGTCATGTAGGCGTCATAGATGCGCTTGTCGACGACCACGCCGCCCATCGGCACGACGCCGCTGGTCAGGCCCTTGGCGATCGTGATGATGTCGGGCTGCACGCCGAAGGTCTGCGCGGCGAAATTGCCGCCGGTGCGGCCGAAGCCGGTGATTACCTCGTCGAAGATGAGCAGCAGGCCATGCTTGTCGCAGATGGCGCGCAGGCGCTCGAGATAGCCTTGCGGCGGCGGCAGCACGCCGGTAGAGCCAGGCACCGCCTCGACGATCACTGCGGCGATCGTGCTCGCGTCGTGCAGCGCGACGATGCGTTCCAGCTCGTCGGCGAGGTGGGCGCCCCAGGCAGGGGATCCGCGGCTGTAAGCGTTGTGCTCGAGGTTGTGGGTATGCGGCAGATGGTCGACGCCGTTCAACATCACGCCGCCGAACATCTTGCGGTTCGCGACCATGCCGCCGACGCTGATGCCGCCGAAGCCGACGCCGTGGTAGCCACGCTCCCGGCCGATGAAGCGCGTCCGCTGCCCTTCGCCGCGCAGCCGGTGGTAGCCGACCGCGATCTTGAGCGCCGTGTCGACGGCCTCGGAGCCGGAATTGACGAAGAACACGTGATCGAGGCTGCCCGGGGCCAGCTCGGCGACCCGCGCTGCCAGTTCGAAGGCCTGCGGGTGCCCCATCTGGAAGGCCGTGACGTAGTCGAGCTTCCCGGCCTGCTCGCGCACGGCCTCGACGATCTTCGGATGGCAGTGCCCGGCGTTGCAGCACCACAGCCCGGCAATGCCGTCCAGCACCCGGCGCCCGTCGTGGGTCGTGTAGTACATGCCCTGGGCGGAGACGAGCAGGCGGGGGTTCTTCTTGAACTCGCGGTTGGCGGTAAACGGCATCCAAAGCGGCCCCAGATCGGGCAATGTCGTCGCGGCAGTCATCCGGCAGTCCAGCCTTTCTGATGAATCGAGGGTTGGTGCTCACCCTAGCCTGACCGGCGGTGCGGAAACAACCGCTCGACACCGGTCACAGCGTTACATATTGAAACACTGGCGGTACGGAAATCCCCGTAAAATCGTAAAAGTGGCCAGATTTTCCGCATCGATACCCGTTACTGCTTCCGCCCTGCTGGCGCTGCTGGTTCTGCTCGCCGGCTGTGGCAAGGACCCGGCCCCGACTGCGGCCGTCCCGGCACTGACGATCACGACCACCCGATCGCAGGCGCAGGAACTGGACCGTGCCGTCGTCGTATCCGGCTCCGTGGCTGCCTGGCAGGAAATGTCGCTGGGCGTCGAACTGACCGGCCTGCGTATCGAACAGGTCCTCGTGGAAGTCGGCGACGACGTGCGCGCGGGCCAGCCACTGCTGCGACTCGACGCCCGAACCCTGGCGGTGCGGGCTCGCCAGGCGGCAGCTGCACTGGCCCAGGCGCAGGCAAGCCTCACCCTTGCCCGTTCGGAGAGCGCACGCGGCGAACAGCTGCTCGAGCGACGGTTGATATCGACGTCCGATGCCGAACAGCTCAAGGCCAACCTGATCAGCGCCGAAGCGCAGGTGGCAACGGCCGAAGCGGACAACGACTCCGCCCGGCTGAATCTGGGCTTCGCCACGCTCGTCGCTCCCCATGCGGGCATCATCTCGGCGCGCAACGTGCAACCTGGCGCCATCGTCACGGCGGGTGCCGAGCTGCTGCGCCTCATCCGCGACGGACGCCTGGAGTGGCGCGCGGAACTGCCGGAGAAAGACCTGCTGCGCGTCCGCGAAGGCACCGCGATCGAACTGACGGGCCCGGACGGCACCCTTGCCACGGGCAGGGTGCGCGCCGTGTCCCCCGCCCTCGATCCGAACACCCGCACGGCGCTGGTCTATGCCGACCTGACCGAGCCGGGCCAGTTGCGCGCCGGCATGTTCGCCCAGGGACGCATCGTCCTCGGGCATGACGAAGTGAGCGTGCTGCCGCGCGAGTCCATCGTGTATCGCGACGGCTTGCCCTACGTATATGTCGTCGGCAAGGCGCCGCCTGGCGCCGACACGCCCGCGCTTGGCAGCGTCCGGCAGCAGCGCGTGACCATCGGCGATCAGCAGGGTGAATTCCTCGAAGTCGTGTCGGGTATCACCTCCGAGCAACTCATCGCGGTGCGCGGGGCGGGGTTCCTCAACGACGGCGATCTCGTTCGTCTCGCGCCCTCGCCGACGGCAGCCGCGCGGGCCCAGCCGTGAATTTCTCCCGCTGGGGGATAGCACACCCGCTCCCGGCGGCACTGATCTTCATCATTCTGTGTGCCTTCGGCTTCTACGGCTGGCGGCAGCTGCCGATTTCGACCCTGCCCGACTTCTCGCCGCCGGAGGTCGTCGTCACCATCGGACTGCGCGGCGCGAATCCGAGCCAGCTCGAGACCGACGTCACCCGCAAGATCGAGGATGCAATTGCCGGCATCCCCGACATCGACAAGATCCTGTCGACCATCAGCGAGGGCCAGTCGAAGACCCGCATCCTCTTCGAGCTTGGACGGGACCTCGACGTTGCGCTCGAAGAAGTGCGCGATGCCGTCGACCGCGTACGCATCGACCTGCCGCCCGAGATCGACGAGCCGCAGATCTCCCGCGTCACGGTTCTCGGTCCGACCATGCTCACGTTCGCCCTGGAATCGGACAAGCTCAGCATCGACGACCTGAGCTGGTTCGTCGACGACACCGTCAAGAAGGCGCTCTTCGGCACGCTCGGGGTCGGCACGGTGTCGCGGATCGGCGGCGTCGACCGCGAGATCCGCATCGACCTGAGCCAGGAAACGCTGCAGTCCTTCCGCCTCACCGCGGGCCTCGTCTCGTCGCAGCTGGCGCGCATCCAGATCGAGCAGGCCGGGGGTCGCACGACGGTAGGCGGCGCAGAGCAGAACGTCCGCACGATCGCCACGGTCCGCACCGCCGCAGAGCTCGCCGACTTCCCCATATCGCTGCCCGACGGCCGGGCAATCCGCCTCTCGACGATTGCAACGGTCAGCGACAGCCACGCCGAACCGCGCGACATGGCGCTGCTGAACGGCAAGCCGGTCGTCGGTGTCGGTGTCCAGCGCGCGGCGGGCACCAGCGAGGTCGCGGTGGGCGCGGAAGTGCGCCGGCGCATGCAGGAACTCGCGGCGGCACACCCCGACGTGCGCATCGTCGAAGTGAACTCCACGGTCGAGGAAGCCAGGAACTCCTACCTGGGTTCCCTGTGGATGCTGGGCGAAGGCGCGGTGCTCGCCATCATCGTCGTCTGGTTCTTCCTGCGGGACTGGCGCGCCACCTGGATTACCGCTCTGGCGCTTCCCCTGTCGGTGATCCCCGCGTTCGGGATCATGCACCTGCTCGGCTTCAGCCTGAACCTGCTGACGCTGCTGGCGATGGCCGCGGTGATCGGCATCCTGGTCGACGACGCCATCGTCGAAGTCGAGAACATCGCCCGGCACCGGACAGCGGGCAAGACACCGCTGGAGGCCGCTGCCGAGGCCACGGATGAAATCGGGCTGGCCGTGATCGCCACGTCGGTGACCCTTGCGGCCGTTTTCATCCCGGTGGCGTTCATGCCGGGCCAGGTCGGGCAGTTCTTCCGCGAATTCGGCTGGACCGCCGCCGCGGCCGTGCTCATGTCGTTGCTGGTCGCGCGGCTGCTGACGCCGATGCTCGCCGCCTATTTCATGACGGGCCCCGTCGTCGCCAGGCCCGAACCCCGCTGGCTGAGCCGCTACACGGTCTGGATCGAGGCGGTGCTCCGGCATCCCTGGCGGACCATCGCCATCGCGATGGGTACGTCGCTGGCCTCTTTCGCGCTCGTCGCAGTGATCCCCACCACGTTCGTCCCGCCGAGCAACCAGCCGCGCACGACGCTGCAGATCGACCTTCCTCCCGGCGCGCGGCTCAGCGACACCGCCGCGATGACCGAGGACGCGCGGCGCATGCTCGAGTTGATACCGGAGCTTCGCAGCGTGTTCGCGCGCATCGGATCGATGTCGTCAGGCGGGTACGAGGGCGCGGGCAGCGACGAAGTACGCAAGGCCCAGCTCGTGCTCGAGTTCGACCCGGAGCGCGAACGCCCGACGCACGTGCTGGAACTGGAAGCCCGCAAGGCACTGCAGATGCTGCCCGGGGTCCGCGCGAACTTCGTGGCGCAGGGCCCCGGCGAACGCTTCGACATAGGACTGGCTGGTCCCGACCCGGTCAAGCTGCTGGAGGCAGCGAAGGCCGTGGAGGCCGGCATGCGCGGCATTCCAGGGCTGAGCGGCGTCTCCTCGACGGCATCGCTGCTGCAGCCCGAGATCCTGATCGTGCCGGACCCGGCGCGGGCCGCCGACCTGGGGGTATCGACGGTGGACATCGCCGAGGCAGCCCGCATCGCGACGATCGGCGACTTCCGCCAGAACCTGCCGAAGCTGAATCTTGCCGACCGCCAGATTCCGATCCGCGTGCAGGTCAACGAGGCAGGTCGCCGTGACGCGGCTTTCCTCGGCCTCATGCGCGTGCCCGGCGGAAACCGCACGGCAGTGCCGCTGTCGGCGGTGGCCGACATCCGCGAAACCAGCGGGCCGGCGATGATCGAGCGCAGCAACCGCGAGCGGAACATCAAGCTCACCGGCGAACTGAACGGCAACCCGCTCGGTCCGGTACGCGACGCGGTATTCAACCTGCCGGCGGTGAAGTCGCTGCCACCCAGCGTACGCATCGTGCCGAGCGGCGACACCGAAGCCTTCGTCGACCTGTTCGTCGGCTTCGCGCTCGCCATGGCGGCCGGCGTCCTCAGCGTGTACATCGTGCTGCTCACCCTGTTCAACAGCCCGACCCAGCCGCTCGTGATCCTCGGCGCCGTGCCACTGTGCGGCGCAGGCGCCTTCGGCGCGCTCTGGCTAACGGGCAACGCCCTCAGCCTGCCGTCATTGGTCGGTCTGCTCATGCTCACCGGCGTGTCCACCAAGAACTCGATCCTGATCGTCGACTACGCGATCATCGGCGAGCGCGACCTCGGCCTCACCCGCCGCGAAGCCGTCATCGACGCCTGCCGCAAGCGAGCAAGACCGGTCATCATGACGACGATCGCGATGGGGGCCGGCATGCTGCCCATCGCCCTGTCGCTCGCCGCAGACGGCAATTTCCGGGCGCCGCTCGGCGTATCCGTGATCGGCGGCCTGCTGACCTCGACCTTCCTCTCCCTGCTGGCGGTGCCGGCGGCCTACATGATCATGGCGGAGTTCGTCGACCGCTGGCGCGCCTGGCGCCGCGCGGACGACCGGCTGCCTGCAACAACGGCGGCACGCTGAACCCCGCCCGCCGCTAGAATGCACGGAGCGCTCGCGCGCCACCCGGAGTCATTCGTGCCCAAGAACGACCAGCCCCGGCAGTTTCTGCCGCTCTCGATCGCCGTGCTGACGGTGTCAGATACCCGCACGCTCGCGGACGACAAGTCGGGGCAGCTGCTGGTGGACCGCCTCACCGCCGCGGGCCACCGGCTCGCCGCCCGCACACTCGAGAAGGACGATATCTACCGCATCCGTGCGGTCGTCTCGGCGTGGATTGCCGATCCGGCGGTGCATGCCGTCATCACGACCGGCGGCACGGGCCTCACGGGCCGCGACGGCACGCCCGAAGCCGTCGAGCCACTCTACGACAAGCGCATCGACGGCTTCGGCGAGATGTTCCGCGCGGTGTCGGTGGCCGAGATCGGCACCTCGACGCTGCAGTCGCGCTGCACCGCGGGGGTCGCCAACGGCACCTTCGTCTTCTGCCTGCCCGGCTCGACCAGCGCCTGCGCGACCGGCTGGGACCAGTTGCTGGCACACCAGCTCGACTACCGCACCCGCCCCTGCAACTTCGTCGAACTGATCCCGCGACTCACGGAGAAGTGACGTGGTGATGCAGAGCGGAGAAAACGCCGTGGCCGCGCTCGAGATCCACCAGTTTCCCTGCCTCGACGACAACTACGGTTACTTGATCCGCGATCGCGAGACCGGCGCGACGGCCGCCATCGACACGCCTGATGCAGCGGCGATCCGCTCCGCGCTCGACCGCAAGGGCTGGCGGCTCGACTTCATCTGGAACACGCACCACCACGGCGATCACGCCGGCGGCAATCTCGCGCTGAAAGCAGCGACCGGATGCAGGATCATCGGCCCCCGGGCCGATGTCGCGCGCATACCGGGAATCGACGACGCGGTGGGCGACGGCGATACCGTGATGCTCGGCAGCCGCAAGGCACGGGTGTTCGATACACCCGGCCATACCCGCGGCCACATCGTGTACGTCTTCGACGAGGACCGCGCCATCTTCACCGGCGACACGCTGTTCGCGATGGGGTGCGGACGGCTGTTCGAGGGCACGCCGGACCAGATGTGGCACTCGCTGCAGAAGCTGCTCGCCCTGCCCGACGAAATGCGCGTGTACTGCGCGCACGAGTACACCCAGAAGAACGCGCACTTCGCGCTGACGGTGGAACCGGGCAACGCCGCGCTTGCCGCCCGCGTCGGCGAAGTCGACCGCATGCGGGCAAACGGACTGCCGACCGTACCGAGCACCATCGGCCGCGAGCGCGCGACGAATCCTTTCCTGCGCCCGGACAGCGCCGCCTTGCAGTCCGCGCTGGGACTCAGTGGCGCGCCGCTCACCGCCGTGTTCGCCGAGATCCGCCAGCGGCGGAACGTCTACTGACGGCATGGTCGAGGAAGCGGAAGTGACCTGCCCCTGGTGCTGGGAATCCGTCAGCCTGACGGTCGATCTCTCGGAAGACAGCCAGTCCTACATCGAGGACTGCCCGGTCTGCTGCCACCCGATGCAGATCAGCGTGCAGGCCGCGGACGGCGAGTTGATCAGCTGCGAAGCGGAGCGCACCGACGCATGACCGACGCCGTGACGCGGGGCCTCGCCCTCGCCCTTTTCTTCCTCTCGGGATTCGCGGCACTGCTCTACCAGGTGGTGTGGCAGCGGCTGCTGACGCTGGTCACGGGTCTCGACCTGCTGTCGGTAACCACGATCGTGGCCGCATTCATGCTGGGCATGGGCCTCGGCAACCTGGCCGGCGGACGCTGGGCCGACAGGATGTCACCGGCCACCCTGCTCGGCGGCTTTGCCGTCGCGGAGCTCGTGATCGGGGCCTCGGCCCTCTTCAGTGCACCGCTTTACCAGGACTTCTTCTACCGCGAAGTCGCCACCGCACTGCCCGCCCCCGCGGTCCTGGTGCTGGCCGCCGCCACGCTGCTCGTGCCGACCTTCTGCATGGGCCTGACGCTGCCGCTGCTCGCGAAAACCCTGACAACGCGCCTCGACCTCGCGCCCGACCGCGTGGGCGGACTGTACGGCTGGAACACGGTGGGCGCCGCGCTCGGCGCAGGGCTCGGCACCGCGCTGCTCATCCGCCGCGTGGGCTACGGCGATGCACTGCTCGCGGGCGCGATCCTGAACGGCGTCGCTGCCCTCGTCGCCTGCGGCATGGCCCTGCAGGCGCGCGCGCCCGGGACGGCGACGCAGCGGGCGATCACCAGCAGCGCAACGGCTGCCGACACCACCGCGCCCACCGGTCTCACGCTGCGCGGCTGGACGGCACTGTACTTTCTGTCGGGCTTCATCGCGCTCGGTCTCGAACTCGTCTGGTTCAGGCTGCTCGGCGCGCTGCTCAAGCCGACGGCGTTCACCTTTCCGCTGCTGCTCTGCTTCTTCCTGACCGGCGTCGGGCTCGGAAGCCTCGTCGGACGGCGGCTGGCCGCGAGGAGCCGAGCGCCCTTTCGCCGGTTCCTGACGCTGCAGGCCGCGATCCCGCTGTACGCGGCGCTGTCGGTGACCGCACTCACCTGGGCAGCGGCTGACGGCCCGGGGGATGCGCTGGCGCGGTTGCGCGAGTACCTGGGCAGCTACGAACCGATCGCGTTCCGCTTCGACTTCCTCGCGCTGAAACCGGACCAGCTCGCCTTCTACCTCGGCCTGCCCGCAGTGCTGATCCTGCCGCCGACGCTGCTGATGGGCCTGTCGTTTCCGTACATGCAGCGCTGCGTGCAGTCGGATCTCGCGACGCTCGGAAGCCGGGTCGGGAGACTCCAGACCGCGAACATCGCCGGCAGCGTGGCGGGCGTCGTCGCGGTGGGCGCGCTGCTGCTCGAGATCGCCGGAACGGCGGGGACGCTGCGGCTGCTCGCGGCGGCAAGCCTCGTGTTCCTCTATCACCTGTGGACACAGCACACGCGCGTGCCGGTACGTGCCGCCGTCGTCGCCGGCGTCGCCGCCTGCATCGTCGCGGTTCCGGGCACGCAGCGGCTCTGGTCGGCGCTGCACGGAACGCCGCCGGATCGCGCCATCGTCGGCGAAGCGGCGTCAGGGCTCTCGGTCCTGACCAACGCGGCGGCCGACTTCAGTGCCCCGACGACGGTGTTCGTGAACGGCATCGGCCAGAGCTGGGTGCCATTCGGCGGCGGCCACACGCTCCTCGGCCTCGTGCCGGTGCTGCTGCATCCGGCGCCGCGCGAGGTCCTCGTCATCGGCCTCGGTTCCGGAGACACGCTGTTCGCCGCCGCAGGCAACCCGGCGACCGTGCAGGCGACCGGCATCGAGATCATCGCTGCACAGCTGCCGACGCTCCGCCGCCTGCATGAGCGCCGCCCCTACGGCGGCCTGGAGGCACTGCTGTCCGACCCGCGCTTCCACCACGTCGCCGGTGATGGCCGCGGCTTCCTGATGCGCGCGACGCGCCGCTACGACGTGATCGAAGCGGACGCGCTGCGCCCGGGCAGCGCCTACGCCGGCAATCTCTACTCGCGCGAGTACTTCGAGCTGGTGCGCAGTCGCCTCGCGCCGGGTGGCCTCGCCGTCACCTGGGCGCCGACGCAGCGCACGCGCACGACCTTCCACAGCGCGTTCCCGTTCACCGCATCGATCGACTGGATCGGGGTCGGCAGCAACGAGCCGATCCCGTTCGACCCGGCCGCGATCCGCGCCCGTGCCGCCGACCCCGCCCTGACCGCCTGGTACGCCCGCGCCGGCATCGACATCGGCCCGATGGCCGCGTTCCTGCTGCAGGAGTTTCGCCGCCTCCCGCAACCGTGGGACGCCGCGCCACCCGCGGCGATAAACACGGACCTCTTCCCCCGCGACGAGCTGGCGGTGCCCTAGCCCCCGGCTCTCAAGGCCATTGAGGCCAGCCCGGCCCGGCGAGTAGAATGCCGCCTCTTTTGCGCACCCGTAGCTCAGCTGGATAGAGCACCAGGCTACGAACTTGGGGGTCGGGAGTTCGAATCTCTCCGGGTGCGCCAGATTTCCTTATCAACGCAATCTGTTGGCGCCGCTTCGTCTTATCGTCTATAGCTTTGCTGACGGGACGAATCCGGCTCGTAGCAGCTCATAAACTCGGTTGCCCCCAGAATTTCTTAGACTCCGCAACAACCCTCATAGTTGTCGCTTTATTGTCAAGGATGCCCCACTTCGCAGTCTCGGTAAAAGAAAAAGTCGATCGACAGCGGGTCGCGCGCTTCGGTAGTGACTCGAATAAGTGCGTACCCGCGCGCCCCGTCGAACGCATCAAGGTGTTGAACGATATCTGTCGGTCATTCCAAAAAAGATTGCTGATTTCGTAGGGTTCTCCGTCCACGTAGTCACGCCCCGAGACGCGCACGAGCGCGCCATCCTGGACTACCGTGAACTCTGATCTCCCCTCAACGCCACTCATCTCAATCCACGTGCCAACAAGGGGGTGGCGCCATGGCCTAAGAGCGGCCTTTGCGCCGCTCCGACGTTTTGCTTTTTGTCCTCGCTTGCGCACGTCAAATGCTCCTTATAAGAAACCTCCAGAAGCCTCTGGACCGGCACGTCCGCAGTAATTACCGAATTCACCTGCGGACTTCCGGGCCGCCGAAATCCCGAAGTTAACGATAGGACATTCGCGGCCCGTTTCCAGTCAATAAAGCGTGATTCGCAGCGTGATTCTGCCAGGCCGTGCTGCTATGATAACAATACTCGCATTTTTGTTATCACCATGATCCGCACCCAGATCAGCCTGTCGCCGACCGAGTACGCAGCCGCAAAGCGCGAGGCCGCGCGACTCGGCATTTCTCTGGCGGAGCTGCTGCGGCGGTCGCTGCGCTCGGTCGTGCCGCCGCAGGACGGGCCGCAGTGGATGCGTTACGCCGGCATGGTCAGCTCGGGCTCGGCAAGGGCTTCGGAGTCCGTCGACGATATCGTCTATGGCCACAAGGACTGAGGCCTACGTCGATACGGGTGCGCTGATCGCCTTCGCGGACGCTTCGGACAGCCATCACGCGCT
>VGVH01000025.1 GCA_016874095.1 Gammaproteobacteria bacterium
TGCGGCCTAACAGCCGGTTGCAGCGGACGGTCCGCTGCGCGGCCCGCCGCTGAACCGGGGCGTTAGGCATACAAATATGAATCGCGATCTCATTTTCTGGCCGATACTCGTACAAATTGCGCTCACGCTGATTTTGTATGTCCGCCTTGACTTCGCAAAGAAAAAGGCTTCTGCCGCAGGCGAAGTAGATGAAAATAGGCGTGCGCTATACGCTGATGCATGGCCAGAGTATGTAGTTCAGATAAATAACTGCATCCGAAATCAGTTTGAAGTTCCGATTTTATTTTATGTCTTGGTCGCATTGCTGCATGCCAAAGACTCTGTCGGAGCCATGGCTTTAGTTTTGGCGTGGCTGTTTGTGGCTCTTCGTCTTGGCCACGCTTATGTACACACGGGCTCAAACTATGTGCCAGTTCGTCGCAAATTATTTATGGGCAGTGTGGTAGCCGTCGTTGGTTTATTTGTATTGGCTATTCGCGCACTAATTTGAGTGTCCGTATGCCTAACCAGACGTTGCAGTGGATGTCCTACACTCCGCGCCTTCTTGCACAATGTGCTACGCACATTTTATTGTGCAAGCCGGCACTCCGTTCCGGCCACCACTGAACTTGGCGTTATGCAGGCAACCCCAGAGAGACACCAAGATGAGAAGCAACAGTGACATTGTGAGAGGCGTGTACGCCGCCTTTGGCAAAGGGGATGTGCCAGCAGTGCTGTGGGGGGCCTTTGATCCCGGAATTCAGTGGAATGAGGCAGAGAGTTTTCTTTACGCCGACCGCAACCCGTATTCCGGACCACAGGCCGTGGCGGAAGGCGTGTTTCAGCGTATCGTTTCTGATGTCGACGGGTTCACCGTGGCCCCTGGGGGCGCGTGACGGGCGACGGGCTGCGCATTTTTCCGGGTGCGCTCGGTCGCGACAGCCTGCTCACCGTGCCCTGGCGGCCCGATGCCACGCTCACCGATGCGCAGGGATACGTCCGCCGCGAATTCCTCTGGGCAGCGCTCGATTGCACCAGCGCGTTTCCGATCTGGCCTGAGCCCGGAACCGTGGCCATACTCCTGGGCGCACTCTGTGCGGACATCGGCACGGGACTGCGCGCCGGTAGCGACTGCGTCGTCCTCGGCTGGAAGCTCGGCAGCGACGGGCGCCGGAAGTACACTGCATCGGCGGTATTCGCGGCCGACGGGCGACTCCTCGGTCGCGCTCGCGCCACCTGGTTCGAGGTGCCGCTGTCCACCTGGGCCTGACGGGATCAAGAAACTGAAGCGCAAGGACTACGAAGCCGGGCCCCTCGGGCCCATCAAGGCGCCCCGGTGACCGGCGGCAACGAACGGCAGTTCGTCCTCGGCGTCGATCTCGACGGCGTCGTCGCCGATTTCGCGCGGGGGCTGAAGCCCATCGCGGCCGAGTGGCTCGGCGTGCCGGCCGAGTCACTGACCGACGAGATCAGCTACGGCTTCGGCGAGTGGGGGCTCGAGCGGGCCGGTGGCTACGATGCCCTGCACCGCTTTGCCGTGAAGGAGCGCGAGCTCTTCGCCAGGCTGCCACCCATTGCCGGCGCGCCTGCGGCGCTCAGGCGGCTCTCGGCCATCGGCGACGTGCGCATCAGGATCATCACGCATCGGCTGTACATCCACTGGTTCCACAAGGAAGCCATCCGCCAGACCACCGAGTGGCTCGAGGCGCACGGCATTCCCTATTGGGACCTGTGCT
Source organism: Gammaproteobacteria bacterium (assembly GCA_016874095.1). GTDB lineage: Bacteria > Pseudomonadota > Gammaproteobacteria > Steroidobacterales > QUBU01. The sequence continues at coordinate 1,716 of VGVH01000025.1, forward strand.
TCATGCGGGACAAGGCGGCCGTCGGCGCGCATCTCTACGTGGAGGACAGTCCGGAGAACATCCGCTCGCTGCGCGCTGCCGGGTACGAGACCATCGTCGTGGTCAATTCCACCAACCGCGACCTGGCTGGCCCGCGCGCCGAGTCATGGGAGGGGATCGAGCAGCTGGTGCGCGAGCGCGTCGGGCGCTGGAAAGCGGGCGACCGTTGAATCGGCACGCCATGTAAACTGGCGCCGGCCTCCCGCGCTCCGATTCCAACAGGAAATGATCGAATTCCCGAACTTCGACCCCGTGGCCCTGCAGATCGGGCCGCTGGCCCTGCGCTGGTACGGGATCATGTACCTCATCGGCTTCGCTGCGGCCTGGTGGCTCGGCCGGCGGCGCGCCGCGCGCCCCGACTCGCCCGTCAGGCCGGAGCACATCGACGACCTGATCTTCTACGGCGCTATCGGCGTCATCCTCGGCGGTCGCATCGGCTCGATGTTCTTCTACAACCTGGACCAGCTCGCCGAGGACCCGCTCGCGTTCTTCCGCATCTGGGAGGGCGGCATGTCCTTCCATGGCGGGCTGCTGGGCGTGATCGCCGCGATGGCGCTCTACGCGCGCAAGCTCCGCGTAGGCTTCCTGCCGCTGATGGACTTCGTCGCCCCGCTGGTGCCGATCGGGCTCGGGACCGGGCGCATCGGCAACTTCATCAACGGCGAGCTCTGGGGCAAGCCGACCGATGTGCCGTGGGCCGTCGTCGTCGACGGCGTGCCGCGCCACGCCTCGCAGCTCTACGAGGCCACGCTCGAGGGGCTGGCGCTGTTCATCGTGCTGTGGTGGTACTCGAGCCGGCCGCGGCCGGTGATGTCGGTCGCGGGCCTGTTCCTGCTCGGCTACGGGCTGGCGCGCTTCGCCGTGGAGTTCCTGCGCCTGCCCGATGCGCACATCGGCTACCTTGCCGGCGGCTGGTTCACGATGGGCATGCTGCTCACGCTGCCGATGATCGCCGGCGGGATTTATATGCTCGCCCGGGCACGGGCGACGGGGGCGGCTCGGTGAAGCAGTACCTCGACCTCCTGCGGCACATCCGCGACCACGGCGCGCGCAAGAGCGATCGCACCGGCACCGGCACGCTGAGCGTCTTCGGGCACCAGATGCGTTTCGATCTCGCCGCCGGGTTTCCGCTGGTGACGACCAAGAAGCTGCACCTGCGCTCGATCATCCATGAACTGCTCTGGTTCCTGCGGGGCGAGACCAATGTCGGCTACCTGCAGGAGCACAAGGTCAGCATCTGGGACGAGTGGGCCGATGCCGACGGCAACCTCGGCCCGGTGTACGGCGCGCAGTGGCGTTCATGGCCCGCGCCGGACGGCGGCAGCATCGACCAGGTCCAGCAGGTCATCGACACCCTGCGCCGCGATCCCGATTCGCGCCGCATGATCGTGAGCGCGTGGAACGTCGCCGACATCCCGAAGATGAAGCTCGCGCCCTGCCACCTGCTGTTCCAGTTCTATGTGGCAGACGGGCGGTTGTCCTGCCAGCTCTACCAGCGCAGCGCCGACGTGTTTCTCGGCGTGCCGTTCAACATCGCGTCCTATGCGCTGCTGACCCACATGGTCGCGCAGCAGGTCGACCTCGATGTCGGCGAGTTCATCTGGACGGGCGGCGATTGCCACCTCTATCTGAATCATCTCGAGCAGGCCAACGAGCAGCTCGCGCGCGAGCCCTTGCCGCTGCCGCGCCTGCTCATCGGGCGCAGGCCGGCGTCGATTTCAGGCTACGTCTGCGAGGACTTCGAGATCGCCGGCTACCAGTCGCACGCGCCGATCAGGGCGCCGGTGGCGGTCTGATCGCGGGGATCGTCCAGACCCGGGCCGGTCCATCGAGTCGCACCGCGCTGAGCGCGCGGCCCCAGACGCAGCCGGTGTCGATCGCGAGCAGGTTGGCCCGCTGCAGGAATCCGAGCGAAGCCCAGTGGCCGAAGACGATGCGCACCGCCTGTGCGCCCCGGTCGGGCAGGTCGAACCAGGGCGTCAGCCCGTCGGGCCGGCGGCCAGGCGGGTCGCTGTGTTCGAGGTCGAGCCGCCCGTCCTCGTCCAGGTAACGCATGCGCGTGAAGCCGTTGACGATGTAGCGCAGGCGGTCCGCGCCGCTCAGGTCCGCCGACCAGCGATCGGGCTTGTTGCCGTAGAGGCCACGGAGGAACTCGCGGATGCGCTTGCCGCCGAGCTCGGCTTCCACTTCGCGCGCGCGCTTCACCGCCGTCAGCGGATCCCATGCCGGTGGAACGCCGGCGTGGACCATGAGGGTGTTCAGGTCCGGCCGGTAGTGCAGCAGCGACCGGCGGCGCAGCCACTCGATGAGTTCGTCGCGGTCCGGCGCCTCGAGCACGCACTTGAGGGCCGGCTCGGCGGCGCGCTTCTCGTTGCCGTAGGCGGCGGCGATCAGGCGCAGGTCGTGGTTGCCCAGGGTCACGACGGCGGCGCGCCCCAGCGACTTCACCAGCCGCAGCACCTCCAGCGAGCGCGGCCCGCGGTTGACGAGATCGCCGACGAACCACAGTTCGTCGGTGCGGGTATCGGGTTTCAGCTGGTCGAGGAGTCGCGACAGCTCGTCGTAGCAGCCCTGCACGTCGCCGATGGCGTAGATGGCCATCCGCGGGCCGGAGTCAGTGCAGGATGCCGGGGATGGCGAGCCGGAAGGCGGGGATCGGCGCCGGGAACGGCACGCCGTCCTCGGTGACCATGCCGTAGCTTCCCTGCATGACGCCGACCGGCGTCTCGATGATCGTGCCGCTGGAGTAGCGGTGCGACTCGCCGGGTGCGATGCAAGGCTGTTCGCCGACGACGCCGTCGCCGACGACTTCGCGGACCTTGCCGTTGGCGTCGGTGATGACCCAGCGGCGGGTGAGGAGCTGCGCAGGCGTGTCGCCGGCGTTGCGGATCGTCACCGTGTAGGCGAAGACGTAGCGCGGGGCATCCGGGTCCGACTGGTCCGGCAGGTAGCTGGTCTCGACCCCGATCTGGATGCTGCAGCGCTTGTCGCGTGACATGCGCCCATTCTAGCGCGGCTTTGCGGTGATGCCAGCCGCCTCAGCTGGCGATGGGCTCGATCGCCATGCCGAGGTTCGGTTCGATGCGCGCAAAATGGTTCACCGGCACGGTTTCCCAGCCCGAGTCGCCGCTCAGCGGTTCGGAACTGACCATAACGGCGGCCGCGGTTGGTGTAGAGGCTGTCGGCATGCTGCGGCGCTCGCCGACCTGCAGGCCCTCGGTAGCCGCGCGCACGTGCGCGAGGACACAGGGACTCTCGCTCACCCGCGCCAGCTCGCGCAGGTTCTGGTTGCTCCATGCCGGTGTCGCCGAGCGGAACAGCGCCGGCTCGTCATGGCCTGGCGAGTACCAGGCGACGCCGAACCCGTCGCCATTGAGCGGCTCCTCGCGCTCGCGGGCCTCGAAGCTCTGGTGGATGAGCGAGTGCTCCGGCTCGGTGAGCAGCGCGCTCAGCGCCAGGGACTTTCCTTTATAGAAGGTGAATCGGCGCATCGCCGGATTCTCCCCGCACGGCGCTCGTTATGTCGCGGCCGCGGCAGGAGACTGCGCGGCGGCGCACACGGCGCGCCGCCGCAGCTTGAACCGGTTCAAACGGCGGCAAGGGCCAGGTACTGGGCAGGCGTCACTTCGCCCGGTCGCACGCCCGGATCCACGCCGGCATCGGCGATGGCGCCCGCCGACAACAGGCCCGAGAGCGCGTTCGACAGGCGCTTGCGGCGCATGGAGAAGGCGCGGGTGAGGAGGGCATCGAAGCGCGCTGCATTCACGATCGGACCTAGCCTGCCCGGCTCGGGGACGAGCCGCGCGATTGCGGAGTCGACCTTCGGCGGTGGCTGGAAGGCGCCCGGCTTCACCAGGAACAGTTTCTCGACGCGGCAACGGACTGCCAGGGCGACGGTGAGCCGGCCGTAGTCCGCCGTGTCGGGTTGCGCCACCATGCGCTCGACGACCTCGCGTTGGAGCATCACGTGCAGGTCGCGGAAGACGTCGCTGTGACCGAGCAGGTGGAAGAGCAGCGGCGTGGATATGTTATAGGGCAGGTTGGCGGCGAGGCGCAGCGAAGAGGGCCCGCTCGCGAGCGCACGGAAATCGAAGCGCAGAGCGTCGGCACGGTGGATGGCGAGCGCCGGTCCGTGCCCGCCCTGTTCGAGCGCACCGGCAAGGTCCCGATCGACTTCGACGGCGTCGATCCGCACACCGCGCGCGAGCAGGGGCAGGGTCAGGGCGCCGCGACCCGGGCCGATTTCGACGAAGTGCTCGCCAGCACGCGGTTCGATCGCCGCCAGGAGGCGCTCGATGACACCGCGGTCGTGGAGGAAGTGCTGCCCGAAGCGCTTGCGCGGCCGCATCGCTCAGCCGCGGGTGGCGAGGTCGTGGGCGAGGTCGAGCGCGGCCGCAAGGCTGCCGGCATCGGCGCGCCCCGTTCCGGCGAGTTCCAGCGCCGTGCCGTGATCGACGGAGGTCCGCACGATCGGCAGTCCGAGCGTAACGTTCACCGCGCCGCCGAATCCGGCGTGCTTCAGGACCGGCAGTCCCTGGTCGTGATACATCGCGACCACGACATCGCAGTGCGCGAGCGGTTCGCCGGTGAAGGCGCTGTCAGCCGGCAGCGGGCCGCTGATGCGCATGCCCCGGGCACGCAGCGCGTCGAGGACCGGGGCGATCACGTCGATTTCCTCGCGGCCGAGGTGACCGGATTCCCCGGCATGCGGATTCAGGCCGAGCACCGCGATGCGCGGCGAGGCGATGCCGAAGCGCGCGATCAGGTCGGCGTGCACCGTGGCGACGATCGTCGCCAGTCGCTCCCGCGTGACGGCTGCAGGCACGGCCGCGAGCGGCAGGTGCGTGGTGACCAGCGCGACGCGCAGGGTGCCCGCGACGAGCAACATGACCGGCTGTGCGCAACCGGTCAGGTCGGCGAGGAATTCCGTGTGGCCGGTGAACGGAAATCCGGCGTCGTTGATCACGCCCTTGTGTACCGGCGCGGTCACCATCGCCGCGAACTCACCCGACTGGCAGCCTGAGACCGCGCGACGCAGCGTGTCGAGAACCCACCCGGCGTTCTTCGGATCCAGGCGGCCGGGCGCGGCAGGCGCGTGCAGCGGCAGGGCTTCGAGCAACAGCCGTCCGCCGCTGCCCGGGGCGGGTCGCGATTCCGCGCGATAGGGCGCCAGCCTGAGCGGCAGGCCCAGTGCGCGCGCGCGATCCTCTAGCAGGAGCGGGTCGGCCACGGTCACGAGTTCGAAGGGCCAGTCGCGCGCGGCGAGCGCGACGAGGAGGTCAGGACCGATGCCGGCCGGCTCACCAGGCGTGATGACGATGCGCGTCACGGCGCGAAGGCCCCGTCAGATGCGGAGTTCGACGAAGGCCTGGTCCCGCAGGCGGCGCATCCACAACTCCGTCTCCTCGCCGAGGCGGCTGTTGCGGATGGCGATCATCGCCTGCTGCCGCTGAACTTCCTCCGTAGTGTCCTGCACCCGGCGGCCGAGCACCTCGAGGATGTGCCAGCCGAATCGGGTGCGAAACGGCTCGCTCAGGGTCTTCTCGGGCATGGAGTCGGCCAGTTTCTGGAACTCGGGCGCATAGCTGCCGGGGCCGGCCCAGCCCAGGTCGCCGCCGTCGTTCTTCGAACCCGGGTCGTCGGAGACTGCGCGGGCCACCGCCGCGAAATCGTCTCCGGCGGCGATCCGCGCGCGGATGCCGCGGATCTTCTCGAGTGCGCTGTCGTCGTCCAGCACTTCGTTCGGCGAGATCAGGATGTGGCGCACGTTCACCTGGTTCTCGATGATCGGCTCGCCGCCGCGCTGGTTGTTCAGCCGCACGAGGTGGAAGCCGCTCGCGCTGCGTATGGGCTCCGATACCTGCCCGCTGGCGAGGCCAGGCACCAGCTCCGCGAACAGCGTGGGAAGCTCGTCGCCCTTCATCCAGCCGAGGGCGCCGCCTTCGAGTGCCTGCTGGCTGTCGGAGAACTGGACGGCGAGCTGGGCAAAGTCCTCGCCGGACTTGAGCTTCGCTGCGATCGACTCGATTTTCTCCTGTGCGGCCTTTACGGCGTCCGGCCCGGCGGTCGGCGAAACGGCGACAAGGATCTGCGAGACGTCGTACTCCATGTTGAAGGCAGCGCGACCCGCCTGCCGGGCGAGATACTCCTCGACTTCGCGCGGCGTCACCATGATGCGCGAGAGCACGTCGCGCTGGCGCAACTGTTCGATCATCACCTGCTCGCGCATCTCGCGCCGATAGCTCTGGTAGTCGATGCCTTCGCGCGCCAGCATGGCCGGCAGCTGCCCGAGCGTGACCTGGTTGCGGGCAGCGACATTGGCCAGCGCTGCGTTCAGTGTCTCGTCCGACACGAGGATGCCGGCATTCTCCGCCCGCTGCAGCTGGATGCGCGCGATGACGAGCCGCTCCAGTACCTGCGGCACCAGGCTCGACTCCGGCGGGATGCGCGTGCCCTGGGCGTTCAGCCGCGCGACTATGCGGGCAAGTTCGGCGGAAAGCTCGCTCTTCAGCACGACGCCGTCGTTGACGATCGCGGCGATGCCGTCGAGCAGTTCGCCTGTGGCGGACAGATCGCGGTCCTGGCCTTGCGCGGGCACGGCGGCGAGGAGCGCGCTGCAGAGTAGTGTCGGTAGCAGGTAGCGCATGCGGAACTCAGTCGGTTTCGTAACCCAGAATACCACGTTCGAGAAGCCGATCCGCCGGGTCGCCGACGTTGGTGAGTCCCTTCAGGATTAGCTGCAATGCGATGGCGGTGTCGGCCGATGCGGTCGCCTCGGGATCCGCCCCGACCGTGTCCGGCCGCCGGGCGAGGTAGCGCCGGTACACGAGCCGCAGGCCCCAGCAGCAGTTCTCGTACTCGACGCCGAAGAAGCTCTCGATGGGCTCGCGGTCGAGCAGTGAATAGTTGTAGCGGCCGACCGCGCTCCAGCGGTCGCTGAGCGGCCATGCAGCGGAGACGTCGAGCTCCTTGACGCCGGTCGAGCGCTCCGGATCGACGAAGTTGTCGCGGCTGTAGCGGTAGGAGAAGTTCGCGACGTGGCGGCCGTCGCGCCGGTACTGCAACCGTGTCTGCGCGCGCTCGACGCGACTCGCATCGGAATCCCACTGCACGCCGAGGTCGACCTTCCAGTATTTCGCGAAGCCAAGATCGAGTTCAGCCAGCCAGTCGGAGGAGTTGTTGGCGACCGGCGAGCCGCCCGGCAGCGTCACGAGCTGGTCGCTGAAGAAGCGCGTCTGGCCGATGGTGGCGGACAGCACCTGCCGGCCGTCGCTGCTGTCGACCACGCGGCTGGTCAGGCCGATGTTCAGCTGGTCGGTGTCGCCCAGGCGGTCATGGCCGAGAAAGCGGTTGCGCCGATAGAGCTGGACCAGGTTGAAATCGGGCTCGATCGTGTCGAACACCGGCAGGTCGTCCTGCTCGCGGAACGGTATGTGCACGTACTGCACGCGCGGTTCCAGCGTCTGCAGGCGCCCGCCGTCGCGGGACATGCGTTCGAATACCGTGCCGAGGTCGATACTCCAGATCGGCGTCGAGCGGTCCGGGCCCGAACGCTGGCCGGGCAGCGGATCCTTCAGGCTGTAGGCCGTGTGCTCGTAGGCGAACGACGGCTCGAGGCGCAGCCCGCGCCAGTCGAGCGGCAGCGAGACCGACGGACTGACGTGCAACCGCGTGCCGGTCGGATTCAGGTTCGCTGCCGTGCTCTCGGCCGAGGCATCGCGCTCGAACACGCTCAATTCGCCGTCGAAGCGCAGGTCGAGGCCGTAGAAATCCGCCACGTAGGCGCCCGTGCGCAGCTGCGGTGCGATTCGGTAGGGCTTTTCCGTGTCTTCCAGCGACTCGTCGAGCGTCTTGAAGTCCTGCACGCGCAGCAGCACGGACCAGATGTCGTCGTGGTACTCGACGTCGACCACGCGGCGCAGGTGGGTCTGGCTGGTCTCGGCGATGGCGCTGGCGAGATCTTCGAAGTACGCCGTGTCGGAGACCGTCCGACCGCTCACGGTCGCGCGCCAGTCGCCGAAGTGCGAGGTGTGGTTCCAGCCGAAGAGGTAGCGGTCCTCGTCAGCGCCATCGTCGTTCGGCAGGTACTCGGCGTCGACGACACCTTCGTGCCCGGAGCTGAGATAGCGGAATTCGGAGATCAGCTCCAGCCCGCGCTGCGCCATGTAGCGGGGCGTGAAGGTTGCGTCGAAATTCGGCGCGATGTTCCAGTAATAGGGAATCTGCACCTCGAAACCGCGCGTCTCCGACCGGCCGATGCCGGGCAGCAGGAAGCCCGACTTGCGCTCGTTCGTGACGGGATAGGAAATCCACGGCGTCCAGAGGATCGGTACGCCCTTGAACTCGAGCCTGGCGTCGCGTGCCGTGCCGACACCTTTCGTACGGTCGATCTCGATCTCATCTGCCCGCAGCAGCCAGTCGCTGCTGCCCCTGGCACAGGTGGTGTAGGTGACGTCCTCGAGGTTGATCTCGCGATCGGCATCCACGCCGATGCGGGATGCAGAGCCGCGCGCCGGCACGGCGAAGAGCTGAAATTCGGCATCACCGACTTCCAGTGCGTCGCGCCGGGCGTCGAACGAGGCGCTGGCGCCGGAGATCGAGGTCTGCGGGTCGCTGAACTCGAGCCCGCCTTCCAGCGCGAACTCCCCGGTGGCCTGGTCGTAGCGCGCGCCGGGTGCTCGCAGCAGCGACTCGCCGCGGCGGATGGTGATGCCGTCGCCGAACACCGCGCCTTCGTCGATCGTCACCTCGGCGCGGCCGCTGAAGACTTCGATGCGCGGATCGGCGGGGTCAGCCGGCGGCAGTCCCGTGACTGCGGCCGGCACATCCACCGGGCAGCCCTGCAAAGGGGCCTCACGTGGCATCTCGGCTGCCCAGGCGAGCGACGTGCAGCTGATCAGGCAGAGCAGGGAACGATGCACGCAGGATCCTGGACCCGGGACGCCAGCGCGGATTATAGGGGCCGGCCGCCGCTCTGGTCTGCGCCGGTCGGAGGCTGGCAGAATCGCCGGGGAGCGCTGCAGGGCAAGGAGTTTCCGCTTGAAGGCCATGATCCTCGCTGCCGGCCGCGGCGAACGCATGCGGCCGCTGACCGATACGCTGCCGAAACCGCTGCTGGTCGCGCGCGGACGGCCACTGATCGAGCATCATTTAGACGCCCTGGTGCGCGCCGGCATCACCGATGTCGTGATCAACCTCGGCTGGCTCGGCGAGCGCCTGCGGGACCACGTGGGCGATGGCCGCCGCTACGGCCTGACCGTGGCCTACAGCGAAGAGGGTTATCCGCCGCTCGACACCGGCGGCGGCATCCAGCACGCCCTCGGCCTGCTCGGCCCCGCACCGTTCTGGGTGCTCAATGGCGACGTGTTCTGCGACTTCCCGGTCCGTATCCGCGAGCTCGCAGCGGACGCACTCGCGCATCTCGTGCTGGTGCGCAACCCGCCGCAGCACCCGGCGGGCGACTTTGCGCTCGCGAACGGACTGGTGAACAACTCCGCCTCGGAGCGCCACACCTATTCCGGCTTTGCGATCGTCGATCCGCGCCTGCTGGCGGCCTCCACGCCGGGCCGCTTTCCGCTCGCCCCGCTGCTGCGCGACGCCGCTGCGCGCGGCGCCGTCACCGGTGAGCTGCACGAAGGCGCCTGGAGCGACGTCGGCACGCCCGAGCGGCTCGCGGCGCTGTGACCACCTTGCCGACTCGCAACGGCAGCCTGGGACCTTCACCGGGCATGTGAGGCAAGCGGAGCAGGATGCGGAGCGCAGCCGAACAATGAATGAGCGGAGGCCATGGATGGCCGCAGCGAATGTCCCGGTGAAGGTCCCAGGCTGCCGTTGCGAAGCTTCACGACAGTCACCCCAGCGCCGCGAGCAGCTCCTGCTCCAGGTCGTCGGCGACCGCGTCGATCGTGCGCGCAACGCCGAGATCGGCGAGGCGCGTCATGCGGACTTCGGGCAAGCCGCAGGGGTTGATGCGGCGGAACGGCTCGAGGTCCAGGTCGACGTTGAGCGCGAGGCCGTGGTAGCTGGCGCCGCGGCGGATGCGCAGGCCGAGACTCGCGATCTTCGCGCCGGCGACGTAGACCCCGGGCGCTTTCGGATCCGCTGCCGCCACGATGCCGTAGCGCGCCAGCGTCGCGATGGTCGCGCGCTCGAGCGCGCTGACGAGGGCACGCACCCCGAGTCGCCGGCGACCGAGGTCGACGAGCACGTAAGCCACCAGCTGGCCGGGGCCGTGGTAAGTGACCTGGCCGCCACGGTCGACTTTCACCACCGGGATTTCGCCCGCGGCGAGTACATGCGTCGGATCGGCGTTCAGTCCGAGCGTGAAGACCGGCGGGTGCTCGAGCAGCCAGAGCTCGTCGGCTGTGGCCGCGTCGCGGCTGTCCGTGAAACTCTTCATTGCCGCCAGCGTGTCGGCGTAGCCGCAGCGGCCCAGGCGGCGGACCAGCATGCTCACAGGACCATGAGTACCTGGCTCGACGCGGACAGTTGCTGGTAGATGTGGTCGAGCTGCGCGCGGCTGGTGGCAGTGATGGTCACGGTCACGGAGATGAAGTTGCCCTTCGTGCTCGGGCGACGGCTCACCTCGATGCCACCATCCGTGCCGGTGTAGTCGCTGATCAGTCCGACCACGTGCGCCTCGAAGCCTTCCGCCTGCCGCCCCATGATCTTGATCGGGAAGCGGCAGGGGAATTGCAGCGGCGACTCGGCGTCAGGATCTGTTGAGAAGTTCATAGGCTTCCGCGACCTTGCGCCAGAGCGGTCCCGGCTCGCCGCTGCCGACTGCGGCGCCGTCGAGCCGGGTGACCGGCGCCACGCCGCGCAATGCGGCGGTCAGCCAGATCTCCGCAGCCGCGCGCAGGCGTGCTTCGCTGATCGCTTCCTCACGGTACCGGATGCCGCAGGCCTCCGCCAGAGCCCGGACCAGCCGTATCGTGGTGCCCGGCAGCACGTCGTGGCCTTCCGGGCGCGCGACGAGATCGCCGCGCTCGATGATCACCACGGTGCTGCCGGAGCCCTCGGTGAGCCAGCCGTCGCGCAGCAGGATCGTCTCCCCGGCGCCGGCCGCGACTGCCTGCTGGCGCAGCAGCACGTTGGCGATCAGGGAGGTCGTCTTTATGTCGCAGCGCCCCCAGCGCGGATCCGCGGCGGTGATCGCGCTCACGGCGGCGCGGTCGGGGTCGAAGGGCCTGAGCGGCGTCGCCATCGCGAAGACGGTGGGCGCCAGCCCTGCCGGGAAGCCGTGGTCGCGACCGCGATCGGCGCCGCGCGTGACCTGCAGGTACAGCCCCATGTCGCCGCCGCCGTTGCGCTCGACCAGCTCCGTCAGCAGGGCGCGCCAGCCATCATCCCCGTGCGGGTTCGCAATGCCCAGCTCGCGCAGGCTCCGTTGCAGCCGGGCGAGATGCTCGTCGATGAGCAGGGGGCGGCCGCCGTAGACCGCGACCACTTCGTAGACGCCGTCGCCGAAGAGAAAGCCGCGGTCGAGCGGCGAGATGCGCGCCTCAGCGATGGGCAGAAAGTGCCCGTCCAGTGCGGCGATCGGCAACGTGGTCGGGCCCGCCACGGCCGCCTGCTGCCTACTCGAACCAGAGGAGGACGGTGTCGACCGCCTGCCGCCAGAGCGAACCTTTGGCGATTGCCGCGAGCGGCACGAGGCCGGTTTCGGCGAGCGGCTGGCCGGCGAGGGTAAGCGTGAGCCGGCCGGCAGGCGTGCCCGTGGCCACCGGCGCGACCAGATCGCGCGGCGTGTCGGTTTTCGCCTGCACCTGCGCAGCCGAACCGCGCGGAATGGTTACCCAGACGTCCTCGGCGAGACCGAGCCCCACCTGCTCGGCGCTGCCCTTCCAGACGCGCGCGTTCGCCAGCTTCTGGCCGGCCTGGTAGAGCCGGCGCGTCTCGTAGAAGCGGAAGCCGTAGTTGAGCAACTCGCCCGACGCCTTCGCCCGCGCTTCCTCGTTCGCCATGGCCATGACAACCGACACCAGGCGCATGTCGCCGCGCTTTGCCGAAGCCGCGAGGCAGTAGCCTGCCGTCGAGGTATGTCCCGTCTTCAGGCCGTCGACCGTCGGGTCGCGGTACAGCAGCAGGTTGCGGTTGCCCTGCTTGATGCCGTTGAAGACGTAGTCCCTTTCCCTGTACCAGGCGTAGTGCTCGGGGAACTCGCGGATGATCGCGCGCGACAGGGCCGCGATATCCGCGGCCGACATGAAGTGGTTCGGATCAGGCAGACCGGTCGCATTCATGAAGTGCGAATTTTCCAGTCCGAGTTCCTGCGCGTGCCGGTTCATGACGTCGGAGAAGGCCGCCTCGCTCCCCGCCAGATGCTCGGCGAGCGCGATGCTCGCGTCGTTGCCCGACTGGATGATCATGCCCTTCAGCATGACCTCGAGCGTCGCGGAGCTGTTGATCGGCAGCATGGTGGTCGAACCGCCGGATCCCGCGCCCCCGGTGCGCCAGGCGTTTTCGCTGACCTGCACGGGATCGTTCATCTTGACGGCGCCCGCGGCGAGCGCCTTGTACACCGCGTAGGCGGTCATCAGCTTGGTGATGCTCGCGGGCCCCAGCCTGGCGTTCTCGTTCTGCGCGGCCAGTACCTTGCCGGTCTCATGGTCGACGAGGATCCAGGCCTTCGCCTCGAGTGTCGGTGGCGGCTGCACCTGCGCGTCTGCCGTGACGGCGGTTGCGCCGACAATGACCAGTGTGACCAGAAGCCTGCGGGCTTCCCGTGCGTACTGCATGACGATGAACTCCAGCTGACTAGCAGGTCGCGGCGGCAGCCTGGCAGGCCGGCCCATTGCCAGCCTGTTCCGGGCGCGCGGCGTCGGTCGCTTCCACGATGAGTTGCGGCGGGCCGAGATCGAAAGCCGCCAGGCGACGCACGACTGCGTCGAATCCCGCGGCGTCCGCGACGGGCCCGATCCTCACCCGGTGAAGGGCCAAGCTGCCGCGCGCATCATAGCGGATGACGACGTTGTCGATGCCCTGTTCTTCGAGCCGGCGTTTCAGGTCTTCCGCATTGCTGCGCTGGCCGAAGGCGCCGACCTGCACGTACATCTCGCGCGGCGCCGTCGACGGGCGCAATGCGGCGGTCCGCCGCTCGTCCTCGCCCGGCAGGGACTGGACCTCGACTATCGCGGTCCCAGCCGTGAGCATGCCGAGTTCGCGCGCGGCGCCGTAGGACAGGTCGATGATGCGGCCCACCTTGAACGGACCGCGGTCGTTGATGCGCACGACGATGCTCTTGCCGGTGCCGAGGTGGGTAACCCGCGCCTGGGTAGGCAGCGGCAGCGTCTTGTGCGCTGCCGAGATCGCGTACATGTCGTAGACCTCGCCGTTCGAGGTCTTGCGGCCGTGGAATTCGCGGCCGTACCAGGAAGCGATGCCCTGCTCGCGGTAGCCGTCGCTCTCGGCCATCACGAAGTAGCGTTCGCCCATCACCTCGTAGAAAGGAGGGTTGCCGGGGCCTCGCGGCACGGGCGCCGCCAGGTCGAACGCCGGTCTGGCCTGAGCGGTCGGCACCGGCGGCGGATTCTGGCCCTCGCGGGCCACCGGGGGCGGCGGCAGTACGGGGGGCGGGATGTCGCGGTTGCCGGAGACGACGCATCCAGCGGCGGCAAGCGTCGCCGCGCCGAGCAGGCATGGCAGCCGCCAGCGCGCGAGCGTCACGGCGTCGTGGCTGCCGTAGCCTGGGCGCGCACGGCTTCGCCGATTGCCTGGCCGAGCTGGTAGACAGCGAGCGCGTACATCGTGCTGCGATTGTAGCGGGTGATCACGAAGAAATTGTCGAAGCCCACCCAGTACTCGCGACCGTCCCTGCCGTCGTAGGAGAGCAGGCCGGCCGCTGCGTCGCCGGGTCGGTCTGACGTGAATCGCACGCCCGCGCCGTCGAGTGCTGCCACGGTGGTGTCCGGCTTCAGCAGGTTCTGCTCAGGATCGAGTTCGCAGGGCGACGTGAGCTGTGCCCGGGTCGCAACCGCCTCGCCGGCCTTCCAGTTGTGCTTGACGAAGTAGTTGGCGACGCTCGAGAGCACGTCGTCCCAGTTGCCGAAGAGGTCGCGCTGCCCGTCGGCGTCGCCGTCCACGGCGAAATTCCGGTAGCTCGAAGGAATGAACTGCGGCACGCCCATGGCGCCCGCGTAGGACCCGAGAGCGCTGTCCAGCGGGACCTTCTCTTCCTTTGCCAGCACGAACAGCTGCGCCAGCTCCTTTTTGAAGAACTCGGCACGTGGCGGATATTCGAAGGCGAGTGTCGTCAGTGCGTTGACCAGCCTATGTTTCCCGGCCCGCTGCCCGAAGTAAGTCTCCACGCCGATGATGCCGGCCAGCATTTCAGCCGGCACGCCGGTGCTCGTGGCGATGCGCTCGAGGCGCTCGGCGTGCTCGCGCCAGAACAGCACCCCGGCCGCGACGCGCTCCGGCGTGATGAAGATTGCGCGGTACTCGCTCCAGGGCTTCGCTTTTTCGGCCGGCCTCGCGATGGCTTCGAGTATCGACTGTTGCACTTCAGCCGCGGCGAGCGTCTGCCTGATCGCAGCCGCATCGAGCTTGTGCTCGCGCGCCGTTGCCTCGATCCATGCCGCCACGTCGGGCCGGGTCACGTCGATGGCGACTGCAGGGGCTGTTGCGGCCAGCGCGCAGAGCAGCAGGATGATTTTCTGTCGCAAGATGGCTCCTATCTTATGGGGATCAGCGGCGCACTGCATCGCCGAGTTTGCGGTGGGTCTGGATGGACATGAGGATGCCGAATCCGGCGAGCAACGTCACCATGGACGTGCCGCCCGTGCTGACCAGCGGCAAGGGCACGCCGACGACGGGCAGCAGCCCCATCACCATGGCCGAGTTGATGAACACATAGAAGAAGAACGTGATGGTGAAGGTGCCGGCCAGCATGCGCGTGAACGTATCGGGGGCGGTCAGGGCGATGAACGTGCCGCGCCCGACTACGAACAGGTACAGGCTGACCAGCGCGACGGCGCCCATGAGGCCCCATTCCTCGGCAACGACCGCGAAGACGAAGTCCGTCGAGCGTTCCGGCAGGAACTCGAGTTGGCCCTGGCTGCCGTTCAACCAGCCCTTGCCGAAGAAGCCACCCGAACCGATCGCGATCTTGGACTGGATGATGTGGTAGCCGGCGCCGAGCGGGTCGCTCTGGGGGTCGAGCAGGGTCAGCACGCGCTTGCGCTGGTAGTCGTGCATCACGTACCAGAGCGCTGGCAGCGCCGCGAGCGCGGCAATCGCAGCTCCGGCGATGTAACGCCAGCCGATGCCGCACAGGAAGATCGCCGTCGTGCCGGTGAGCACGATCAGTACCGCGGTGCCCAGATCCGGCTGCACGGCGATCAACCCCGCCGGGACGGCTATGATCGCAAGACCCAGCAGGATCATCGGGAAGGAAGGCGGCAGCGGCCGTTCGTGCATCAGGCCGGCAAGGGTGAGCGGCACCGCGAGCTTGAGGATCTCCGAGGGCTGGAAGCGGATGCCGAAGTCGAGCCACCGCTGACCGCCCTTGGCGATGTCGCCGGTGAACAGCACGAGCACCAGCAGGGCCACGCCGCCGGCGTAGAGGAAAGGCGCGCCGCGCCGCATCCAGACCGGGTCGAGATTCGCGGTGAACAGCAGCGCGGCGAAGGCCACGGCAACCTTGCCGACGTGGGCGCGCATGAGCGGCAGGCTCTCTCCGGTTGCGCTGTAGAGCACGATCGTCGCGAACAGGATGATGGCGACCAGCCCGAAGAGGAGCGGCGGGTCGACATGGGCCCAGCGCAGCAGGCGCGCAAAGCCCGTGAGCCGCGACTCCCGGGCGCCGTCGCGCTGCAGGATCATGCGGCCGGCACCCGCAGGTAGGCTTCCATGATGCGTCGCGCGATCGGACCCGCCACGCGGCTGCCGCTTTCGCCGTTCTCGACGATGATCGCGACGGCGATCTTCGGGTCCTCGAGCGGGCCGAAGGCGACGAACAGCGCGTGGTCACGCAGCCGCTCGGCGACGTCGACGGCGCGGTACTTCTGGTTCTGCGCGACGGTGAACACCTGTGCCGTGCCGCTCTTGCCTGCCATCTGGAATGCTGCAGTCCTGCCGACCGCCCGCGCCGTGCCGCGCGGGCCGTGCATGACGGCGTGCATGCCTTCGATGATTGTGTCCCAGCCGCCTTCCACGTCGACATTGACGCCGGGCAGCGCTTCGGGCGTGAGCGGTGTCGTCCGGCCGCTCACCGGATCGCGCAGCGCGTGGAGCATGGTTGGCCGGTAGCGCTTGCCGCGGCTGGCGATCGTTGCCGTGGCGTGGGCGAGCTGCAGCGGCGTGACCAGCATGAAGCCCTGGCCGATGCCGGTGATGACAGTCTCGCCCGGAAACCAGACCTGATTGGCCGCCTTCGAGAACGCGGCGCGCTTCCATTCCGGCGACGGCACGACGCCGCCTTTCTCGCCCGGCATGTCGAGGCCGGTTGCCGCGCCGAGGCCGAAGCGCTTGAGCGATGCCGAGAGCCGCTCGATGCCGATGTCGCGGGCTATGCTGTAGTAATACACATCGCAGGACTGCTCGATGCTGCCGATCATGTCGACAGCGCCGTGGCCCTCGGGTTTCCAGTCGCGGTAGCGGTGGCGGTTGCCCGGGATCTGGTAGTAGCCACGGCAGGCGATGCGATCGGTTGGGCCCTTGACCCGCGTTTGCAGGGCGGCGAGCGCCACCATCGGCTTGATCGTGGAACCCGGCGGATAGGTGCCGCGCAGGGCACGGTTGAACATCGGCTTGTCGATGTCCTCCAGCAACGCGTTGTAGGCTTTGCGGCTCAGGCCGGCCGACAGTGCGTTCGGATCGAAGGCGGGCGTGCTGACGAAGACGAGGATCTCGCCGGTGGCCGGATCGATCGCGACGGCGGCACCGCGGCGGCCCTCGAGCGCCTGCCAGGCCGCGAGCTGTGCATCGAGATCGATGCCGAGCACGACATCCGCGCCGTGCTGGGCGGCGGTGCGGTCCAGCGTGTCGAGGCTGCGGCCACGCGCGTTCACCACCACCTGTTCCTGTCCCGAGACGCCGTGCAGTTCCGGTTCGAAGGAACGCTCCACCGAGACCTTTCCGATGTGCGAAGTGCCCGCGTACTCGGCTTCGTCGATTTCCTTCTGGTCGTCGGCACTGATGCCGCCGACGTAGCCGAGGGCATGCGCGAGTGCCTGGCCATGCGGGTAGTGGCGTGACAGGCGCGCCTTGATCTCGACACCCTCGAACCACGGGCGATTCACGGCAAAGCGGGCAACTTCCTCGTCGCTCAGCCGGTCGCGGACGCTGATGGCATCGAAGCGCCGGTGCTGGCGGATCTCCTCGCGGGTTTCCGCCAGGGCCTCGTCGTTGACAAGGCCGATGTCCCGGAGCCTGGCAAGCGTGTCCTCGAGATCAGGCACCTGCTCGGGCACCAGTTCGAGGGCGAAACTCGGCCGGTTCTCGGCCAGCACGTTGCCGTTGCGGTCGAGGATCAGCCCGCGGGTGGGCACGACCGGTTGCAGCCGGATGCGATTGCCCTGGGACTGGGTGGAAAAGTAGTCGTACTGCACGAGCTGCAGCTGCACCAGACGCGTCAGGATGACGACGGTCAGCGCGGCCATCAGTATGCCGGCGATGATCATCCGGGCGAGGAACATCCGCTGCTCGGCCCAGTGGTCCTTGATGCGTGCGTCGTTTGCCATCATCACAAGAACCGGCTGCTGCGGTTCTCCGACCGCATCCGCAGGTTGTCGAGAAGTGCCATTACCGGTGCCCAGGCGAGACCCCCGGCGATCGGCTGGCTCCAGCGCGCCAGCCCGAGATCAGGCCCGCCGGCGATGCCGTCGGTCCAGAACACGATGAAGGCGTCCACGATCATCAGCAGAAAGGCGGTCACCGTCAGCTGCCAGAGCGGGAATATGCGGATCTGCAGATGGAACCAGAGCGTGATGAACGAGACGATCGTGAGCGACAGCGCGTGCTGCCCAAGGAGGCTCCCGTAGAGCAGGTCGAGGGCAAGGCCCATCACGAAGGCGGTCAACGGTCCGCAGAGCCGTGGCCACACCATGGTCCAGTAGATGATGGCCATCGTGATCCACGGCGGCCTGAGCGGTTCGAGCAGGTCGGTCAGCGGCACGATGGCCAGCGCGAGCGCGCCGACCAGCGAGCCCCAAAGCGTCAGCGGGCTCATCCGCGCGCGGCTCACTGCGCGGCTTCCGTTGCCGCCGGCGCGGCGGCGCTCGGGGGTTCTTCCGGGGTCGTGGCAACTGCGGGCGGCGGCGGCTTCACCACGAGGACTTCATGTACCCGATCCAGCGATGCGGTGGGTTTTGCGAGCACATTGAGCAGCGCTTCGCCGGTGTCGCCCCGTACGTCGATGATCGTGCCCACCGGGTACCCCGCCGGAAACTTGCCGCCCAGCCCCGAGCTGACGAGCAGGTCGCCGGGCTTCACATCGGCGTTGCGCGCGACGAAGGGCAGGGACAGGCGCTCCAGGTCTCCCGTGCCCATGGCGAAGGTGCGCAGGCCATTGCGCACGATTTCCACCGGCAGTGCATGGTCGGGGTCGGTGATGAGCAGCGCTTCGGAGCTCGTGCCGCGATCGCGGATGATCTGGCCCACGACGCCCTGCGCATCGATCAGCGCCTCTCCCTCGGCCACACCGTTGCTGCTGCCGCGGTTGATCACAACCCTGTGCCGCAGCCTGTCCATGTCGACGGTCACGATTTCCGCGACGACGACCGCGTCGCCAACCCGTGCCGTGGACTGCAGCAGAGCGCGCATGCGCGCGTTCTCGGCCTCCAGCGCCGCCATCCGCTGGAGCTGCCCGCTCTGCCTGAGCGCCTGCTCGCGCAGCTTCGCGTTGTCTGAGATCAGCGACTCCCGGGTCGCCATGTTGTCGCTGGCCCAGCGGCCGGCGGCGAACGGAGCGTCGACGGCCTGCTGCAAGGGATACAGCAGCTCACCGAACATGGCGCGGATGTCGGCCAGGTGCTCATTGCGGTTGTCGAGGTACATCAGCGCGATGGCGCCGATGCACAGCACGATCGTGCGCAGGCCACCGCTGCCGCCCGAAAAGAGCCTGGGTTCGCTTTCTGGGGTGCTGAGCGCCATCTGATTTCGGTGTATGGGGACGCTAACCTTCGTGAGGCGTCGGCGGAGATGTCTTCTTCGGCTTCAAACTCCTCGACATCCCGGCCGACGCCTCACGAAGGTTAGCGTCCCTGTACGCTTATACGCTCAACTCTCAGTCGAGTGGGAAGACGCCGGGACCCTTTTCGTCCATCAGTTCGAGGACACGGCCGCCGCCGCGGGCCACGCAGGTGAGCGGGTCGTCGGCGACGACGACGGGGAGTCCGGTTTCTTCCATGAGCAGCTTGTCGAGGTTGCGCAGCAGCGCGCCGCCGCCGGTCAGCACGATGCCGCGCTCGGCGACGTCGGCACCGAGTTCAGGCGGGGTCTGCTCGAGCGCGCCTTTCACGGCGCCGACGATGCCCTGCAGCGGTTCCTGCAAGGCTTCCAGGATTTCGTTGGAGTTCAGGCTGAAGCTGCGCGGCACGCCTTCGGAGAGGTTGCGGCCCTTCACCGAGATCTCGCGTACTTCATCGCCCGGGTAGGCGGAGCCGATGTCCTTCTTGATGCGCTCGGCCGTGGCTTCGCCGATCAGGATGCCGTAGTTGCGGCGCACGTAGTTGATGATCGCGTCGTCGAAACGGTCGCCGCCGACGCGCACCGACTGCGCGTAGACGATGCCATTGAGCGAGATCACCGCCACCTCGGACGTGCCGCCGCCGATGTCGAGGACCATGGAGCCGCGTGCCTCGTGCACCGGCATGCCGGCGCCGATGGCGGCGGCCATGGGTTCCTCGATCAGGAACACCTTGCGGGCGCCGGCGCCTTCCGCCGACTCGCGGATGGCGCGGCGCTCCACCTGGGTCGAGCCATAGGGAACGCAGATCAGCACGCGCGGACTCGGGCGGAAGTAGCGGCCCGGATGCGCCTTGCGGATGAAGTGCTGGAGCATCTTCTCGGTGACTGTGAAGTCGGCGATGACGCCGTCCTTCATCGGGCGGATCGCGGTGATGTTGCCCGGCGTGCGGCCGAGCATGTTCTTCGCTTCCGCGCCGACGGCCTCGATGACCTTGCCGCCGCGGCCCGGTTCGTCGCGTATCGCGACCACCGACGGCTCGTCGAGGACGATGCCCTGGCCGCGCACGTAGATCAGTGTGTTCGCCGTGCCGAGGTCGATCGACAAGTCGTTTGAAAAGTAGCCGAGTGCCTTCTTCAGCATGCGCCCACCAACTGCCGGAAGGAGTAGAAAAAAACTGCGGAGAGACCGGCCGACCCTGAATGCCGGTTTCGCGCGGTACTCTAGCAACGAGGGGTGTAATTCACAACTGCAGGTGTATCATGCCGCACTCGCAAGCGTCTGATCAGGAAGGCTCTTTGGAGTGGCTCTCACGCGGGAGAATGTCGCCTACATCGCTCACCTCGCTCGACTCGCCGTGAGCGAGCGAGAGGCGGCCGACTACGTCGTGAAGCTGAGCAGAATCCTCGACCTGGTCGACCAGCTGCGCCAGGTCGATACCGCCGGCATCGCGCCGATGGCCCACCCTTTGCCCATGGCCCAGCGACTGCGTCCCGACGCGGTCACCGAGACCGACCGGCGCGAGGACATCCAGCGCAATGCACCGCAGGCGGCCGAGGGCCTTTATCTGGTCCCGCGCGTGATCGAGTAGGGTCGCGATGGAACGCCAGACCATCGCAGCGCTCGGCCGCGCCCTGCGGGCCCGCGAGGTTTCGAGCCGCGAACTGGCCAGCGCCGCGCTGGAACACATCGCCCGGCTGGATGGCGCGCTGAACAGCTTCATCACCGTGACGGCGGACCAGGCGCTGACCGCGGCGGATGCCGCCGACCGCAGGCTCGCCCGCGGCGAGGGCGGGCCGCTCACCGGCATTCCCTTCGCCTGGAAGGACATCTTCTGCACCCGTGGTGTGCGCACGACCTGCGGTTCGAAGATGCTCGCCAACTTCGTGGCGCCTTACGACGCGGCCGCCGTCGAACGGTTGCATGCCGCCGGCATCGTCTCGATCGGCAAGACCAACATGGATGAGTTCGCCATGGGCTCGTCGAACGAGACCAGCTGGTTCGGGCCTGTGCACAACCCCTGGGACCTCGAGCGCTCGCCAGGCGGCTCGAGCGGTGGATCGGCGGCTGCAGTCGCCGCCGGTCTGATCAGCGCGGCGTCCGGCACCGACACCGGCGGCTCGATCCGCCAGCCGGCGGCGCTGGTCGGCATTACCGGATTCAAGCCCAGCTACGGTCGCGTCTCCCGCTACGGCATGATCGCCTTCGCATCCAGCCTCGACCAGGCGGGCGTGCTGACGCTGACCGCCGAGGACGCTGCCCTCCTCATCGAAGCGATGGCGGGCTTCGACGATCGCGACTCGACCAGCGCGAACCTGCCCGTGCCCGCGTACGCGACCGACATCGGCAAGTCGCTTGCCGGCCGGCGCATCGGCGTGCCGCCGGAGTTCTTCGAACCCGGCCTCGACGGCGAATGCGGCGCGCGGGTGCGCGAGGCGCTGGCCGTGCTCGAGTCGCTCGGCGCGCAGGTCGTCGAGGTCTCACTGCCGCACCTGTCGCTGTCGGTGCCGACGTACTACATCGTCGCTCCGGCCGAGGCGTCGTCCAATCTCGCCCGCTTCGACGGCGTGCGCTTCGGCCACCGCGCCGAGGGCGCCACCAGCCTCGAGGATCTCTACAAGAAGAGCCGCCAGGAGGGTTTTGGCCCCGAGGTCCGGCGCCGGCTGATGACCGGTACCTATGTGCTGTCTGCCGGCTACTTCGACGCCTATTACCTGCAGGCGCAGAAGGCGCGCGAGCTGATCGCCGCCGACTTCCGCGCAGCTTTCGCGAAGGTCGACGTGATCGCAGGACCCACGGCGCCAACGCCGGCTTTCCGGCTCGGCGAGAAGACCGACGACCCGGTCCAGATGTACCTCAACGACATCTACACGATCGCCGTCAACCTCGCGGGTCTCCCCGGGATCTCGGTACCCTGCGGCTTTGCGCGCGGCCTTCCGGTCGGGTTGCAGCTGATCGGCCCGGCCTTCGGCGAATCGGCTGTCCTGAACGTCGCCCACCAGTACCAGCTGGCCACCGACTGGCACTCGAAGGCTCCGCCCGAGGCGCCGCTGGTCGCAGCCGTCGCTGCGAAAGGCCGGAGCCGATGAGCTGGGAGCCGGTCATCGGGCTCGAGATCCACGCCCAGCTCGCGACGCGCTCGAAGATCTTCTCCGGCGCGGCGACCGCCTACGGCGCGCCGCCGAACACCCAGGCCTGCCTGGTCGACCTCGGCTACCCGGGCGTGCTGCCCGTGCTGAACGCCGAGGCCGTGCGTCTGGCGGTCCGCTTCGGTCTTGCGATCGGCGGGACAGTTGCGCCGCGCTCGATCTTCGCGCGCAAGAATTACTTCTACCCGGACCTGCCCAAGGGCTACCAGATCAGCCAGTACGAGCTTCCCGTCGTCAAAGGCGGCAGCGTCGAGATCCTGCTCGACGACGGCAGTCGCAAGACGGTCCGCCTGACACGGGCGCATCTCGAGGAGGACGCCGGGAAGTCGCTGCACGAAAGCTTCCAGGGCCTCTCGGGCATCGACCTGAACCGGGCCGGCACGCCGCTCCTCGAGATCGTCTCCGAGCCGGACATGCGCTCGGCGAAGGAAGCGGCGGCCTACATGCGCCGCGTCCACCAGCTCGTGCGCTGGATCGGCATCTGCGACGGCAACATGCAGGAAGGCTCCTTCCGCTGCGATGCCAACGTTTCCGTCCGTCGCGCCGGCACGGACAAGCTTGGCACGCGCACGGAGATCAAGAATCTCAACAGCTTCCGCTTCCTCGAGCGCGCCATACTCCACGAGATCGACCGGCAGATCGAAGTGATCGAGGACGGCGGCCGCATCGTCCAGGAGACCCGTCTCTACGATCCGGACCGGGACGAGACGCGCTCGATGCGCAGCAAGGAAGAGGCGAACGACTACCGCTACTTCCCCGATCCCGACCTGCTGCCCCTCGAGATCGACGCCGCGACTCTCGATGCCGTTCGCGCCACGCTGCCGGAGTTGCCCGACCGGCGCGCCGCGCGGTTCGTCACGCTCGGCATCCCGGCGGCGGATGCCGCGCAGCTCACCCTCGAGCGCGATACCGCAGACTATTTCGAAGCCGTGCTGGCCGCTGCACCGGCGGTCGAGCCGCGGGTAGCCGCCAACTGGGTCAACGGCGATCTTGCCGCAGCGCTGAACGACGCCGGCCTGGGCATAACGGCCAGCCGGGTCGGAGCCGCCGCGCTCGCCGCGCTGCTCCTGCGCGTCGCTGACAATACGATCTCCGGCAAGATCGCCAAGGACGTGTTCGCCGCAATGTGGGCCGGCGAGGGCGGTGCCGACGACATCATTGCAGCCAGGGGTCTCCGGCAGATCACCGACAGCGGGGCGCTGGAGGCCGCGATCGACAAGGTCATTGCGGCGAGTCCCAATCAGCTCGCCGAGTATCGCGCGGGCAAGGACAAGCTCTTCGGCTACTTCGTCGGCCAGGTCATGAAGGCCACGGGTGGCAAGGCAAACCCGCAGCAGCTGAACGAGCTGCTGCGCCGGAAACTGGGCTGAGGAGGATCGCAGATGGCTCGTGACTCGCGCATGCCGGGTGCCGCGGCGCTCGGCTGGATCGTCATGCTGCTCTACACGGTTCACACCTGGATCAGCGTGCGCATGCCGCGCATCGAGAAGTCCTCGCTGCTGCGCGAGGAGTTGCGCGGCTGGCACTACCTGCTCGGGATGCTGCTGTTCGTCGCCCTGGCGCTGCGGCTCTGGCACGCGCTGCGTGACCGGCCGCCGCCGGCCGCTGCCGGCATGACGCTGGCCGGGCACGACTGGGCCCGCCGGCTCGCCACGAGTTTTTACCTGATCCTCTTCGTGATGCCGGTCATCGGCATCGGCCAGGCATGGACGGATGGCCTCACCGTGCATGTCGGGCCGTTCTTCGACCTGCCCGCCTGGGTCGAGGAAAGCCGCAGTGGCTGGATGTTGACCGGCTATTTCCACTCCGCCTTCGGTTTCGCCGCGGTCTACCTGACCTTCGTCGGGCTCGCGACGGCGGCGTGGTTCTGGATCCGTCGCGGCGTGGGGCCGATCGCTGCGTTCCCGCCCGGCTTCGGCGCGCAGCTTTGGGTCGTCGGCCTGCTGACGATCTACGCCTTCAGCACCTTCGACGAGAAGGCGAGTCCCTGGCCCGCAATCGGCGGCTACCTTGGATTGACGGCGTTGGTCTGGGGCGCAGGCTTCGTCCTCGGTCGGGGTCGCGCGCAGCGCCTGTCGAGCGGTGTGCCCGTGGGCGCCGTCGCGCGCTGGGGCGGCATCGCGACGATACTCGCCGTCGTCGGGATCGCCAGCTATGGCCCGTTTGCGATGTTCGGTGTCGCGCCGTGGGCGATTACCGACGAAATCATCGTGGCGCCGGAGAGCGTTCGTTCGCATGCCGCGCCGGTCATGGCCGTGCAGGTTTCGCCCGAGACGGAGTTCGAGCGCCAGGTGAAGGAAGAAACCTACAAGTGGTGCCGCTTCTGCCACACCGTGGCGCAGAACGACAAGCACCTGGCCGGCCCCAACCTGTACGCGATCTTCGGGCAGCAGGCGGCGACGGTGCCGAATTTCAGTTACTCCGAGGCGCTTGCTGCCCGTGGGCGCGCCGGCCTGAAGTGGGACGAAGCTGCCCTTGATGCATTCATTGCAGCGCCGGGCGACTTCGTGCCGGGCACGTCGATGAAGCCGTCGATGGGCCCGATCACGGACCCCGCAACCCGCGCGGCCATCATCAATATCCTCAAGCGCGAGACGATGCCCGCATCACCCTGAAGAAGGGCGCGACAGCAACCGCATCCGGTTGCTAGAGTGTGACAGGGACACGACGGACGGAACGGGCGGCGAATCGTGGCGGACACGACCTGGAACACCGAGCGCATCTTGCGCCTCGTGGCGCTGACGCTGCTCGTCCTCGCCTGCCTGCAGATCATCCTGCCGTTCCTGGGCGCGATCGCCTGGGCCGCGATCATCGCCATCACCGTCTGGCCGGCATTCCTGTGGCTGGCGGCGCGCCTCGGCCAGCGGCCGCGGCTGGCAGCCTCGATCTGCGCCGTCGTGCTGATCGCCCTGCTGGTGCTGCCTTTCGCGCTGATGGTCGCGACGCTCGGTCAGGCGGTGCCGCAGGTTGCGGGGTTCGTCCAGGACCTGGCCGTGACGATCGCGCCCGAGCCGCCCGACTGGCTGTCCGGCCTTCCCGGTGTGGGTCAACTGCTCGCCGAAGTCTGGCGCAGCGCGGTGACCGACATGGCCGGCCTGATGCGCCGCGCCCTGCCGGCCGCCGAGCAGGCCGGCGGCTGGGCGCTGGCGCAGGGCGCGAACCTCGCCATCACGGTGCTCGAATTCCTGTTCGCGATCCTGATCGCCGGTGTGATGCTGGTGACGGCCGACCGTTTTCAGGACCTGGCGGAGCGGCTCGCCTCGCGGCTCGACATCGGGGACGGCGCGCGCCTGATCGGCATCGTCGTCGGGACCGTCCGCAGCGTGTCGATCGGGCTGGTGGGTACCGCGTCCGCACAGGCGTTGCTCGCGTCGCTCGGCTTCGTGCTGGCGCAGGTGCCCGGCGCGGGGCTGCTC
Source organism: Gammaproteobacteria bacterium (assembly GCA_016874095.1). Taxonomy (GTDB): domain Bacteria; phylum Pseudomonadota; class Gammaproteobacteria; order Steroidobacterales; genus QUBU01. The sequence continues at coordinate 27,449 of VGVH01000025.1, forward strand.
GGCTTCATGACGTTCATGCTCGCGCTGGTGCAGCTGCCGACCTTCCTCGTGTGGGCACCGGCGACCGCCTGGCTGTGGTTCAGCGGCAGCGAGGGTCCCGCGATCTTCCTCGGGCTGTGGGGCCTGCTGCTCGTCAACACGGTCGACAATTTCCTGCGGCCCTGGCTGATCAGCCGTGGCGCCCGGTTGCCCTTCGCGCTGATCCTGATGGGCGTACTCGGCGGGCTGCTCGCCTGGGGGATCATCGGCCTGTTCATCGGGCCGACGCTGCTCGCGGTTGCTTACTCGCTGATCCGCACCTGGATGGGTGACGCCGAGGCGCGCGTCACTGCGCAGGGCGAGCCGGGGCAGTAAGCCCGAGAACGCGGCGCGCGGGCTCGAGCTGCGCCGCGTAGCGTTCCGCCTTCTTCACCGACGTCCGGTACAGCGGCTGGCGCACCTGCCGCGCGCTGGCCGTGCGCACGCCGCGGCGGGTTTCATGGAAACGCAGCGCCCGCTCGCTCCACGGCAGGCCGCAGAACTCGTAGAGCCGGCGGATCTCCGTTTCGGGTTCCGCCACCAGCTGCTCGTAGCGCACGGTGTGGATCCGCGCCGGGAAGAGCGTCTTCCAGTGCGCCATGACGCGGTCCTGGTCGAGGTGCAGGCGCGCGACGTGCTCGAGGTTGTGGCCATAGCCCAGGGTGTAGAAAGCCTGCTGGTAGGTGCTGAGGCAGGTGTCCAGCGGGTCGCGCAGTGTGTGCACGAACAGGGCCTCGGGCAGCACCAGCGCCAGCAGACCCAGGTATTTCCAGTTGGTGAATTGCTTGTCGACGAAGGCAGGCGCCTGCGTATAAACCCGCTGTATTTCCGCGAGGTAGTCGCGGCGCAGGTTGGCGATGTCCTGCGCGCTGAGGCGGTCGGCGATCTCGGGGTAGGGTGGCTCGCCGTAGCGGCGGCGTGCGAGGTCGAGCAGCAGCCAGGGAAAGATGCCGGTTTCTCCGGCTGCCTCGACGCCGTCGGCGCTGACCAGGATCTGCTCGGTGAGCGTCGAGCCACTGCGCGGCATGCCCAGCACGAAGATCGGACGCGGGCCCGGCGTGACAGCGGCGGGTTCACGCGCGGCGAACCAGGCCCGGTCGAGTCGTGCGAGCAGTGCATCGGCTATTTCCGTCTCGTCTTCGCACACCCAGGGGTCCTGCGCGGCGAGGAGCGCCTGAGCGCGGTCGAGCCACAGGAACTCACGCGCGGGGTCGCCACGCTCGCGCCAGGCGAAGGCCAGGGCAGACCACGCGGCGATACGCTCGGCCGTCGTCGCCGGCGCCGCGGCCTCGAGCCAGGCGATGTCCGCGTCGCTGAGCGGCACGATCTGCGCCAGAGACCGCCACGCCGCGAAGAATCGCCGGTCGCTATCGAGCAGTGCCCGCAGGGTGCTGGCGGCCGCGCCGTGATCGCCGATTTCCCCGAGCAGTTCACCGCGGGCATGCAGCAGGCGGGCGGACCGCGGGTCGCGCGCGAGCGCCTGTGACAGCAGTTCGATGGCCTGTTCATGGCGGCCGCTCATCTGCAGCGCGCGCATGACGCCGAGCACGTCGTCCGTCTCGCTGACGCCCAGGGCGAGCAGGCGCCGCGCTGCCGTCAGGGCATCGCCGGCGCGGCCCAGATAGAGCAGCGCCTGCAGTTGCAGGCTCGTGGCCGCGACCATCGCCCCGGGCAGGCGTCGCAGCTGCTCGCCAATGTGGATCGCCACCTCGGGCGCATCGCGGCCGATCGCGGCCCGGGCGGTGTTGATCGCTGCGGCCACGGTGGCCTGGCGCGGCGGCGCCCCGGGCGCCAATGAAATCCGCGTCCGGATGCCCGCGAGGGCCCGCAATGGCTTGGGGCGGTTGTCGGTGCCGGGACGGTCTGGGGTGCGGTTCATCAGCGAGCTGTCGGTTACGGCCCGGGGCGCAGCATGGCACGGTCCGGCTGCAGCTTGGGAGTCTGCGGAGATCGGCGAATTTTGCCGCATGTTCGCGGCACGATCGCGACGCAGTTCACTTGGGTCTTTACGGCCAGCAGGCGATCGGGGTTGGTTATCAGCGATTTTGGCCGCACTTAGCCGCTTTTTCGCCCCGATTTCGGCGAATTTACGGCCAGCGCCCGGAATTTCAGTGCCGGACTGTGCGGCGCTGGGTTTGCATCGCCAGCGCGGAGAAAAAAACTCCGACAGGGGTCTCACAGAAATATAAAGGTTTCTTTATAGTTCGCTCCATGACGATCGCCACGATACTGAGCGTGCTCAAGGCCGCCGCAGACCCGACGCGGCTGCGCCTGCTCCTGTTGTTGAGGAGCGGTGAAGCCACGGTCGGTGAACTCGTGGAGGTACTCGGGCAAAGCCAGCCACGGGTGTCCCGTCACCTGCGCATACTCGACGAGGCGAACCTGGTCGATCACTTCCGCGATGGTCAGTGGGTGTACTACCGGCTCGCGGCGACGAGCGGGTCGGACGAACTCGTGGGGTGCGCGGTTTCGCTGGCTCGCGCCGGCGACGCCACTGTCGCGGCCGACCAGGCGCGGATGCTGGCGGTGCGCCGGCGGCGCGAGCGTTACGCCTGGACCGCCGCAGCGGGGCCGCGCCGATGGACAGGGCCCGGCAGCGACAGGCCAGGGGATAGCCTGCTCCAGCAGGCGCTCTTCGAAGCGCTGGGGCCGGGTGAGTTCGGCGATGTACTCGACATCGGCGTGGGTTCAGGCGGGGTACTGCGGCTGCTCGCGCCGCGCTGTCGCAGCGCCGTCGGACTCGATGTGTCGCGCGGCATGCGCGTGCTTGCCCGATCGCGCCTGCAGGAACCGGAATACGCGCACTGCACGATTCGCGCTGGCGACATGCAGGCGCTGCCGTTCGCGGCCCTGTCGTTCGATCTCGTCGTACTCGATGAAGTGCTTGCGATCGCGACCGACCCCCAGCAGGCGATCATCGAGGCCGCGAGGGTGCTGAAGCCGGCCGGCCGGCTGCTCGTCATCGACCACATCCGGCCCGCGGCGCTGCGGCTCACGAGCAACGCTGGCGGGCGCGCCATCGCGGAGAACCAGCTGGGCGCCATGCTGAGGATCGCGGGGCTGCGGTCCGGCGCTACAGCCTGGTTCCCCGGACGCGAACTCGGACTGGCGTGGCTGACCGCGACGCCACGCCCTGCAGGCGCGAGGCGCGATGCCGATGCTGCCTGATCAGCCGGCGCGCATCCGGAGGCGGGCATGAGCAGCCCCGTCTCGGTGTCTTTCGAATTCTTCCCGCCGAAGACGGCCGCGATGGAAGACACGCTGTGGAAATCGGTCGAGCGGCTCGCGCCGCTCAAGCCGCGTTTCGTCTCCGTGACTTACGGCGCCGACGGCTCCACGCGCGACAGGACGCATGCGATCGTGCGGCGCATCGCCGGTCGCGGCGGCCTCACCAGCGCCCCGCACCTCACCTGCGTGGGCGCGTCTTGCGGCGAAGTGCTCGATATCGCGCGCCGCTACTGGGACGAAGGTGTGCGCCACATCGTCGCCCTGCGCGGCGATCCTCCCGAGGGTGACGCGGGCTACGTGCCGCATCCCGGCGGCTACGCCTACGCGAGCGAACTCGTGGCCGGCCTGCGCAGCATCGGCGACTTCGACATCTCGGTTGCCGCCTACCCTGACGTGCATCCCGAGGCGCGCAACGCACAGGCCGACATCGACAACCTGAAGCGAAAGATTGATGCAGGCGCCAGCCGGGCGATCACGCAATTCTTCTTCGACGTCGAAACCTTCCTGCGTTTCCGCGATCGCTGCGCTGCTGCCGGCATCACCGCACCGCTGGTGCCCGGGCTGCTGCCCATCGGCCGGTTCTCGCAGATGCTCGCCTTCGCCGCACGCTGCGGCGCCCAGGTGCCCGAGTGGTTGCACGAGCGCTTCGCCGGCCTCGACGACGACGCAGAGACCCGCCAGCTCATCTCCGCCAGCGTGGCGATCGAGCTCGTCGGGCGGCTGCGCCGCTACGGCGTGAGCGATTTCCATTTCTACACGCTGAACCGTGCGGAACTCACCTACGCGATCTGCTTCGCGCTCGGCCTGCGGCCGCAGGCGGCCGGAACCGGCACATGAGTCGAGGGCGCCAGGACCGTGCGCGGCGCTTCGCAGAGCTCACGGCGCTGCTCGACCGGCGCATTGCCGTGCTCGATGGCGCGATGGGCACGATGATCCAGGCTTCCAGCCTGGTCGAGGCCGATTACCGGGGCCCGCGATTCGCAGGCGTCAAAAGGGACCTGAAAGGCAACCATGACCTCCTGACGATCACGCGGCCGGACCTGATTGCCGACATCCACCGCCGATTCCTCGAGGCAGGCGCGGACATACTCGAGACCAACACCTTCAATTCGAGCGCGCCTTCGCAGGCCGACTACGGTCTCGAGTCGCTGGTCGGCGAACTGAATCTCGCGGCGGCACGCATCGCGCGCAAGGTGGCGGACGATGTAACGCGACAGAGCGGGCAGCCGCGCTTCGTGGCAGGCGTGATCGGCCCGACCAACCGCACGGCATCGCTGTCGCCCGACGTCAACGACCCGGCCTTCCGCAACATCCGCTTCGACGAACTGGTCGCCACCTACGGCGAGGCGGCGCGCAACCTCGTCGAGGGCGGCGCCGACTTCATCCTGATCGAGACCGTGTTCGACACGTTGAACGCGCGCGCTGCCCTGTACGCGATCTCGTGCCTCGGCGACGAGCTGGGTGAGAAGGTGCCGGTGATGATCTCGGGCACGATCACCGACGCTTCCGGACGTACGCTGTCGGGGCAGACCACCGAGGCGTTCTGGAACTCCGTCCGGCACGCCGAGCCGTTCGTTGTCGGGCTGAATTGCGCGCTGGGTGCCGAGGATCTGCGACCTTGGCTTGCCGAGCTGTCGCGGGTGGCTGGTACGCGCGTCAGCACCCACCCGAACGCCGGCCTGCCCAACGAGTTCGGGCAGTACGACGACACGCCGGGCCACATGGCCGACGTGCTCGGCGAGTTTGCCGCCAGTGGCCTGCTCAACGTCGTCGGCGGCTGTTGCGGCACGACGCCCGAGCACATGGCTGCCATTCGCGAGGCGGTCGACCGCTCGCCACCGCGTATCCTGCCGACGATCGCGCCGCAATTGCGTCTGGCCGGGCTCGAGCCCTTCAACGTCGGCAAGGGCTCCCTGTTCGTGAACATCGGTGAGCGCACGAACGTCACCGGTTCGGCCGCGTTCCGCAAGCTGATCGCCGCGGACGACTATGCGGGCGCGCTGGCGGTTGCGCGCCAGCAGGTCGAGAGCGGTGCGCAGCTGATCGACGTCAACATGGACGAGGGCATGCTGGATTCGGTCGCCGCGATGGAGCGATTCCTGCGACTCGTCGCCAGCGAGCCCGACATCGCCCGCGTACCGGTGATGGTCGACTCCTCCCGCTGGGAGGTGATCGAGGCCGGCCTCAAATGCCTGCAGGGCAAGGGCATCGTCAACTCGATCAGCCTCAAGGAGGGCGAGGAGCCTTTTCTGCGCCAGGCGCGCGAGATCCGCCGGCACGGCGCCGCGGTAGTCGTGATGGCATTCGACGAGCGGGGTCAGGCCGACACCGTCGATCGGCGCGTTGCCATCTGCGAGCGGTCGTACGCGATCCTGACACGGGAAGCCGGCTTCGCGCCGGAGGACATCATCTTCGACCCCAACATCTTCGCCGTAGCGACCGGCATAGAGGAGCACGCGCGCTACGGGCTCGACTTCATCGAGGCCACGCGCAGGATCAGGGAGTCCATGCCGCTCACCCGCGTGAGCGGTGGCGTTTCCAACGTTTCTTTCTCCTTCCGTGGCAACAACCGGGTGCGCGAGGCGATGCACTCGGTTTTCCTCTACCACGCGATCCGCGCGGGTCTCGACATGGGCATCGTCAACGCCGGCCAGCTCGCGATCTACGAGGAAATTCCTGCCGAGCTGCGCGATGCTGTCGAGGACGTCATCCTCAACCGCCGCGGCGATGCCACCGAGCGCTTGCTTGACGTCGCGGGTCGCTACCGGGGGGAGGGCGGCGGTCGTGTCGCCACTGCGGACCTTGCCTGGCGGGAGTGGCCGGTCGCGAAGCGGCTCACGCACGCACTGGTGAGGGGCATCGACGAGTTCATCGTCGCCGACACCGAGGAGGCGCGCCTCGCGACGGCGCGCCCGCTCGACGTGATCGAGGGCCCGCTCATGGACGGCATGAACGTCGTCGGCGACCTCTTCGGCGCCGGCAAGATGTTCCTGCCGCAGGTCGTAAAGTCCGCCCGCGTGATGAAGCGCGCCGTGGCCCATCTCGTTCCATGGATCGAAAAGGAGCAGGCCGGCGGCGCGCGCCGGCTCGGTCGCATCGTTATGGCCACGGTGAAGGGCGACGTCCACGACATCGGCAAGAACATCGTCGGCGTCGTACTCCAGTGCAACAACTTCGAGGTCATCGACCTCGGCGTGATGGTGCCCTGCGAGAAAATCCTCCAGGTCGCGCGTGAGCAGCAGGCGGACATGATCGGCCTTTCCGGGCTGATCACGCCCTCTCTCGACGAGATGGTGCGCGTGGCGCGGGAGATGCAGCGGCAGAAATTCGCGCTGCCGCTGCTGATCGGCGGCGCCACGACCTCGCCTGCGCATACCTCCGTGAAGATAGACCCCGAGTACGACGGCGCCGTGCTGTACGTGAAAGATGCCTCACGCTCCGTCGGCGTCGCCCAGAAGCTGATCAGTGCCGCCGATCGCAGCGCATACATCGCCGGCGTAAAGGACGAGTGCCGGCTGCGCCGTCAGCGTCACGCGCAGAAGGACCGGCAGGCGCCGCAGTTGCTGCTCGCGGAGGCGCGTCGCAATCGCGCGGCAGTCGACTTCGGCGCGGTCGTCGCCCCGCAAGCGCCTGGCATCCACGTGTTCGACGACGTGCCGCTGAAAGCACTGGCGGGCTACATCGACTGGATGCCCTTCTTCAATGCCTGGGAATTCCATGGCCGTTTTCCCGACATTCTTTCCGACCCGATCGTCGGCGAGGCCGCGAGCAGCCTTTGGCGAGACGCACAAGCCATGCTTGCGCAGCTGATCGACGAGAAGTGGATTACTGCGCGCGCAGTCGTCGGCCTTTTCCCCGCGAATCGATCCGGCGACGACGACATCGAGTTGTACGCCGACCCGCAGCGGCGCTCGCGACTGGCACTGCTGCACCACCTGCGCCAGCAGCGCGGTAAGCCGGATGGCCAGCCGCACCTATGTCTCGCTGATCTCATCGCACCGGCGGGTACGCCGGACTGGCTCGGAGCGTTCGCAGTGAGTGCCGGTTTCGGCGTCGACCGCAAGGTGGCGGCGTTCGAGCGCGCGCACGACGACTACAGCGCGATCCTGCTTAAGGCGCTGGCGGACCGCTTCGCCGAGGCCTCGGCTGAGTATTTCCACGCCGAAGTGCGGCGCAACCTCTGGGGCTACGCTGCAGGAGAGACGCTCGACAATGCCGCGCTCATCGCCGAGGGCTATCGCGGCATCCGTCCTGCACCCGGCTATCCGGCTTGCCCGGACCATACGGAGAAATCCACCTTGTGGCGCGTTCTCGATGTCGAGCGTCGCACCGGGATCTCCCTGACCGATGGTTACGCCATGGCACCTGCCGCCTCCGTCAGCGGCTGGTATTTCGCCCACCCGGATGCACGCTACTTTGCCGTAGGCAGGATCGGCCGCGACCAGGTGGAGGACTATGCGAAGCGCAAGGGGCTCAGCGTCAATGCCGTCGAGCGCTGGCTCGCAGCATCGCTTGGGTACGATGCCGAAGCGGCCTGAAAGCTGCGAAGCTGCGACCCGGCACCTGAACAAGCTGCGACCCGGCACCTGAACCGCCTGAACTGTCTGCCGCCAGCCGCGGCGAGCCGCAGGCCTCGTCCACCGAAGTTTCCTGACAGCGCGGTTCAGTTG
>VGVH01000026.1 GCA_016874095.1 Gammaproteobacteria bacterium
GCACATGGACGCCTTCAGAAGTCCGCCGCCGCCCCGGAGTAAATCGGTCGCCGATCGCCGGGTCGAAGGACGCCGGATGCGGGCTTCCGTGCCCGACGAAACGCCGGCCGCCATCGCCGCCGCCCTTGTCGCGCGCCAGGCCGTCGGCCTGCCACTGCCTGGCAATCTCGACCAGCTCGCCGAACTCGGCGTGCCGGACGAGGTGGTGGACGCGCTGCGAGAGTTGCTGCTTGCATCGGGGCAAGTGGTCGACGGCGAGGCGCGGCTGGTGCGGCTGTGGATCGCGCTGCTCGCGCGGTCACCGGCCGCCGCGGCGCTCGGCAGCGACGAGCGCGATGCCTTGAAGGGCAACGTGCTCGCCGGGCGCGAGGACCGCGAGTGGCGGCAGGTGCTGGCAGGCGAGTTCGCCCGGATCAGTGCCGATGCCTGGTACTCGCCGGTTGCGATGGGCCGGGTGTGAGCATGACGACTCGACGGAACGCGGGGCGATTTCCGGCGGACTGCCGCTGCCGGTTGCAGGCGGAGGAGTGGGCAAATCCAGGATGACGAATCGTGGCCCGGGAGCCGGGACGCGGCAGGTACTGCAAGCACCCGCTTTCCGCCTGTAAGCTCCCACCATGATCCGCCTCCTGCACATCCTCAGTTCCGCGCTGATGCTTGGCGTCGGCGTGGGCGCTTTCTGGTTCGTGCAGCGCGCGGCGGCGACGCGCGACCCTGGCGTCATGCGCGAGGCGACGCATTCCGCGGTGGCGGCGGAGCTCGCGTTCGGGATCCCGGTCGCGATCGTGCAGCCGCTGACCGGCTGGCTCCTGATGGAGCAGCTCGGGTACTCGTTCAGCAGCGTCTGGTTCTGGAGCGTGGTCGCTGCCTACATCGTCACCGGCATGTGCTGGGTGTACCTGGTCAAGGCGGAGTTCCGGCTGCGCGCGCTGACCGCCGGGCGGGCAGCAGGCGGCGAAGTGGCCGGTCTCGACGCTGAATTCGCGGCAGCGCGTCGGCTGGCAGTCGCTACACTTGCCGGCGTGGTGCTGCTGTTCGCGCTGATGGTGTTTCGACCCGGGCTCTGACGTCGAGGGTCGCGTGCGCACGCTCGCTGCGCGCGGCGACCTCATGTCGGTCGTGCGTGGCACCAGCGCCTGAGCGGGCAGGGCCTCAGTCGGCCGCCCAGCCGTACCCGACCTCGAACCGCAGTCCCACGACCAGCGCTTCTTCTATAGAGGGATCCGCGCCCGGGTCGATCACGTACTGGATGTCCGGCTGCAGGGTCAGCCAGTCGTTCACGGCAAAGTGGTAGGTCAGCTCGATGTTGGTCTCGCTGCTGCCGGCTTCGCCGCCGCCGCCCGCGACCGCTTCGCGAAACGGCGTGCCGGTGTTGACGATCGCCACCGCCAGCCCGAGCTGGTCCTCGCTGCGCCCGGGCAGGAGGCCGGTGTAGACGAGGCCGGCGCCCGTGTGGGACTCGAAGGCATTGATCCTGTCCTCGGCCACGCCGTAGCGGAGCCAGCCGCGCAGGCCCTCGGTCTCGCTGCCGCTTTCGCCGTAGAGCAGTCCGTCCACCGAGGCGTACCAGCCGGCGTTGTCGTCGCGGCGGGCGTCGCCGCCCAGTTCGTCGAAGGACGGGCTGTAGCGCCAGTAGCCGAGGTTCGCCTTGGCGATGCGCGTGCCGTACCAGTGCGCTTCGGCCACCAGCAGCGAGCCGTCGCCGAGGTCGAACTTGGTCCGGTCCGGCTGCTCCGGGTCGCCCGGCACGGCATCGAGCACCACCGCCTGCAGCGCGAGGCGCTCGCCCGCCTGCCAGCGCAGCCGCGCGCCGAGCCCGGCGATCGGGAAGATCGACGGCCCGTTCTCGCCGGTCTGGGCGATGTCCGTGCCGATGCCATGCGCGGAGTTGATGAACAGGCCCGCCGTGTCGATGGCGGCGAACTCGGAGTTCAGGTCGTAGAGGCCCGCGCGCACCGACCAGGCGTCGTTGCTGCCGAAGTTGAGCTCGGCCCACAGCTCGTAGAGGCGCGTGGCCTGCACCGCCGCGATGTTGCTCACGCCCTGGGCGTCGCCGACGTAGCGGCCGCTGAGATCATGGCCGTTGTTGTAGATGCCGTAGGCGAAGAGCGTGAGGCCCGGCACGCCGAGCAGCTTCTCGCCGTTCAGCGCGAGCGTGACATCCAGGTTGTCGACGTAGATGTCGCCTTCGTCCAGGCCACCGTCGAGGTTGCGCCAGAACTTGCCCGTGTAGGTCGTGCCCAGTTCCCAGGCCGGGCAGGACTCGTCGGCGGGACTGCACTGCGCGCGCGCCGTAGCGGGGCCCAGGGTGGTGACGGCGGCCACGGCGGCGAGGCTGAGCGTGGATGCCCCGCGGGTGATGGTGTCGGTCATGGTGGACGCGATCGCGCCGTGGCTGGAACGCTGCGCACGATCCGGTACCGCGGCATCCGCGGTCAAGCCGGAGGCCGCGGCAAGGTGTCGCAGGCCGCCAGGTCGCCGCCAGCGCGTCGACGCACCATGGCGTGCAATGGCCCACAATGGGCCATGACGAACCGCATGCCCGCCGATGCCGATCCCCTGGCGCAGGCCCTGGCCTGGCTCCTCGCCGGCGACGGCATCACGCGCCAGCGCCTCGAGGAGGCCTCGTCCCGCTTCGGGCTGACGCCACTGCAGTCCGCCGTGCTGTTCCGCTACGGCTCGGCCACCTGCCCGGAGCTCTACGAGCCCGGCGCGCAGGATCCCGGCGAGACGTCCTAGCGCTGCAGCGCGCGGTCGGAGACGAAGGGATTGGTCTTGCGCTCGGCGCCGAAGGTCGAGGTGGGGCCGTGGCCGGGCACGAAGGTGACGTCGTCGCCCAGCGGCCAGAGGCGGCTGGTGATGGAGCGGATCAGGGTCGCGTGGTCGCCGCGCGGGAAATCCGTGCGGCCGATGGAGCCCGCGAACAGCACGTCGCCGACGAAGGCGATGCGGTCGGCGCGGTGGAAGAACACCACGTGCCCGGGCGTGTGGCCGGGGCAGTGGCAGACCTCCAGCTGCTCGTCGCCGAGCGCCACCGTGTCGCCCTGGTAGAGCCAGCGGTCCGGCGTGAAGCTCTCCGCCGACGGGAAGCCGAACATCCGCGACTGCTCCGGCAGCAGGTCGATCCAGAACTGGTCCTCCGGGTGCGGGCCGATGATCGGCACGCCGAGCTGGCGCGCCAGCGCCGCTGTCGCGCCCGCATGATCAATGTGGGTATGGGTGAGCAGGATCTGCGTCACCTTGACGCCTTCCTCGCGGATGGCCTCGAGGATCGCGTCGATATCGCCGCCCGGATCGACGACTGCTCCTTCGAGCGATGATTCCGCCCAGACGATCGAGCAGTTCTGCTGGAACGGAGTCACCGGCACGACGCGCGCTTGCATGTGTGCATTGTGACCGAAACCGTTGCCGCGCAGGCGCTGCTCAAGTCCCGGTTATTCAGGAGCTTAGCTTGTAATCGGGCGAAACCCTGTCAGAATGCTGGCGTGCGCTGCGGGCAAGGGTCGCGGACCGGTGGGGATCGGTCCAGCACGCAACGGGTTGTCGCATCAGCAGGCCTTTCGCCCGCGCGGCCGTCGACAAGGACAGGCGCTGCGGTGGATCACGGCTCGACATTGACGGGACTGCAACGGCTGCTGGGTTCCACCAGGACCGCCGGCGGCCTCGACATCGCGCTGACCAAGATCGCCGTCGACTTCCAGAACCTCGACACGCCCGATCCCGCCCAGCTGGTCGCGAGCGGCATCGAAACGATCCGCGCCGGCACCGGCTGTGACGCCGTCTGCGTCGCCCTGCTCGACGAGGCCGGCGACGGCATCCAGCGCGTGTTCGCGGCGCGCGACACGTTTTCCGCCATCAATCCCGAGGTGCTCGAGGGCCAGGCCTTGTCCAACTGGCCGTGGCTCACGGCGAGTTTCGTCAACCTGCGCCTCGTCGGCATCGCCAACACCGCCAACGCGCTGGTCCCCCAGGCGGTCGATGCCGAGCACCTGCGGACGCTGGGCGTCGCCGCCTTCCTGCTGGTGGGCTTCGAGATCGCCAAGCGGCGCGGTGGCTTCATCGCCTTCTTCTACGGCCAGCCGCAGGCGTTGTGGAACGCCGATCACCAGTTGCTGCTGAAGCTGCTCGGCTCGAGCCTCGCGGCCGGACTCGACCGCGTGAATGCCCGCGACCGGCTGCGCGAACTGTCCGAGCGCGACGACATCATGATCGGGATCGCCAACGACGGCACCTGGGAATTCGACCCGGTCGACGGCAACACGCGATTCTCGCCGCGCTGGCTGTCGATCATGGGCTACACCGAGGCCGACGTGCGCCGCTACGCCATCGACTGGCGCAAGCTCGTCCACACCCAGGAGCTGCCGCGCGTGCAGGCCATGCTCCGCGACCACATTGCCGGGCGCATTCCCGTGTTCGAGAGCGTGCACCGCATGCAGCGCAAGGACGGGGAGTGGCGCTGGATGCACTGCCGCGCCCGCGCGCTGCTGCACCCGGACGGGCGCCTCAGGAAGCTGATCGGCGTCGAGACCGACATCACCGAGCAGAAGATCTACGAGGAGGCGCTCTTCAAGGAGAAGGAGAGCGCGCAGATCACCCTGCAGTCCATCGGCGACGGCGTGGTCACGACGGACGCCGAATGCACCGTCGAGTACCTTAACCCGATCGCCGAGGAGCTGACCGGCTGGAAGCTGGAGGAGGCCGCCGGCCGCAAGATCGACGACGTGTTCCGCGGCTTCCACGAGGAGACCTGCGAGCCGCTGGAGAACCCGCTGTCGGTGGCCATCCGCCGCTCCCGCTCGGTCAAGTCCGTGCGGCCGATGCTGCTCATCCGCCGCGACGGCAACGAGCTCTACATCGAGAGCACCGCGGCGCCGATCCGCAACGACCGCGGCGACGTGAAGGGCGCTGTGCTGGTGTTCCACGACGTGAGCGAGTCGCGCGAACTGAATCGCCGGCTGTCCTACCACGCGAGCCACGACGTGCTTACCGGGCTGGTCAACCGGCCCGAATTCGAGGCGCGACTCGAGCGCGCGCTGAAGAGCGCCAGGGCGAAGGAAACCTCCTACGCGTTGTGCTACCTCGACCTCGACCAGTTCAAGATGATCAACGACTCCTGCGGCCACAACGCCGGCGATGCCCTGCTGGGCCAGCTCGGCGCGCTGCTCAAGTCCAAGATCCGCTGGCGCGACACCCTGGCCCGCCTCGGCGGCGACGAGTTCGGCCTGCTGCTGGAGAGCTGCACGGTCGAGGAGGCGATCAAGGCGGCCGAGAGCCTGAAGGCCGCGATCCAGGAGCACCGCTTCATCTGGGACGACCGCAGTTTCCGTCTCGGCTGCAGCATCGGCGTCGTGCCGATCACGCCCGAGATGCATGACGTCGCCGGGCTGCTGTCGGCGGGCGACAGCGCCTGCCAGGCCGCCAAGGCGGCCGGCCGCAACCGCATCTACAGCTACCAGGAAAACGACCTCGACCTGATCCGCCGGCGCCGGGAGATGCAGTGGGCCGCGCGCATCACCAGCGCGCTCGAGGAGTCGCGCTTCGAGCTCTTCCGCATGCCGATCCAGCCCCTGCAGGAGAAGGAGTACGGCATGCACTACGAGATCCTGCTGCGCATGCGCGACGAGCAGGGTGCGCTGGTGTCGCCGGACCTGTTCATCACCGCCGCGGAGCGCTACGGCATCACGCCGCGCATCGACCGCTGGGTCGTCGAGACGGCGTTCCGCTGGCTGGTGTCCGAGGCCGACGAGCGCGAGCGGCTGGCGCTCTGCTCGATCAACCTCTCCGGGCTGAGCCTGGTCGACGACGACTTCCTGCCGTTCGTGATCCGCCAGTTCCAGCGCAGCGGGCTCGATGCGCGCAAGATCTGCTTCGAGATCACCGAGACCTCCGCGATCGCCAGCTACGCGCAGGCGAGCCGCTTCATCAATGCGCTGAAGGACCTCGGCTGCCGCTTTGCGCTCGACGACTTCGGCACCGGCCTGTCGTCGTTCGGTTACCTCAAGCACTTCCCGGTCGATTTCCTCAAGATCGACGGCAGCTTCGTCAAGGAAATCCTCCACGATCCCATCGACCGCGAAATGGTGCGCTCGATCAACGAGATCGGGCACCTCACCGGCAAGAAGACCATCGCCGAGTACGCCGCGAATGCCGAGATCATCACGATGCTGAAGGGCATGGGCATCGACTACGCCCAGGGCTACGGCATCTCGGAGCCCAAGCGCATCCTCATGGCCGCCGCCGCAGCGAGCGCATGACGGACGCTGCGCGCGCGGACCTGCAGAAGCGCTACGCCGAGGCGGTTGTCCTGCATCAGCAGGGCCGCCTGCGCGAGGCCGAGGACATCTACCGCGGGATCATCGACCGCGCGCCCGACCATGCCGACGCCATCCACCACCTGGGCGTGATCGCCTTCCAGGCGGGCCACCCGCGCGATGCCATCGACATCATCCGCGACTCGGTCCGCATCAACCCGCGCAACGCCGCTGCCTACTCCAACCTGGGCCTGGCCTACGAGCGCTGCGGTCGCTACGACGAGGCGGTGGCGAGCTACGACCGCGCGCTGGAGCTGAAGCCGGCCTACCCGGACGCCCTCTACAACCGCGGCAACGCGCTGCGCGAGCGCGGCGACTTGGAGGCCGCGCTCGCGAGCTACGATGCCGCGCTGGCCCAGCATCCCGGCTACGTCGAGGCGCAGGTCAACCGCGGCCGCGCGCTGCGCGAGCTCGGCCGGCCGGCCGACGCCATCGCGGCCTACGACGCCGCGCTCGCGCTCAAGCCGGGATTCGCGCCGGCGCTGCTCAACCAGGCGTTCGCGCGGCTGGTGACGGGCGACTATGCCCGCGGGCTGCCGCAGTTCGAGGCGCGCTGGCAGGAGCAGCAGCCCGCCGGCGCGCGCCGCTCGTTTCCCGCGCCCTGGTGGGACGGGAGCGAGCCGGTGGCGGGCGCAACGGTCTTCCTCTACGCCGAGCAGGGCATCGGCGACACGCTGCAGTTCTGCCGCTACGCGCCGCTGCTCGCCGCGCGCGGCGCCCGCGTGGTGCTCGAGGTGCAGCAGCCGCTCGTCAGCCTGATGCAGAGTCTCGCCGGCGTCGCGGCCGTGATCCCGGCGGGCGCGCCGCTGCCGGCCATGGATTTCCACTGCCCCCTGCCGAGCCTGCCGCTCGCCTTCGCCACCACGGTCGAGACCATTCCTGCCGGTGCGGCGTACCTGGGCGCGGATCCGCAACGCGTCGCCGACTGGCAGGAGCGGCTCGGGCCGCGACGGCATGGCGGCGCCGGCCGGCGCATCGGCCTGGTCTGGTCCGGCAACGCGGCTTTTCTCAACGACCGGCAGCGTTCGCTCACGCTCGGGCAGCTGGAGCCGCTGCTCACGGCGGATGCCGACATCGTCTGCCT
Organism: Gammaproteobacteria bacterium; assembly: GCA_016874095.1. Taxonomy (GTDB): domain Bacteria; phylum Pseudomonadota; class Gammaproteobacteria; order Steroidobacterales; genus QUBU01. Next base: position 7,396 of record VGVH01000026.1, read on the forward strand.
GCAGAAGGAGCTGCGCGAGGACGACGTCGAGCGTTATCGCGCGCGCGCCGACCGGATCCGGTTTTTCGGCGACGCGCTCGAGGACTTCGCCGACACGGCGGCCCTCACCGCCTGCATGGATCTCGTGGTGTCGGTCGATACCGCCGGCGCCCACCTCGCCGGCGCGCTCGGCCGCCCGCTCTGGCTGCTGCTGCCGTACGCGCCGGACTGGTGCTGGCTGCTCGAACGCGCCGACTCGCCCTGGTACCCCACGGCCCGGCTGTTCCGCCAGCGCGCCCCGCGTGAGTGGGCCGGCGTGCTGCAAGAGGTGCGCGCGGCGCTCGACGCGGGTTCGGCCTGACGGCGCACGCCGCGCCGCTCAGCGCAGCCAGGCGCGGTCAGCCGTGGCGCGCGAGCCAGTCGGCGAGCACCAGGCCGGCTTCCACCGCGAACTCGCCGCCGCCGAGCGCTGCGCCGGCCTCGGCAGCCGTCATGCAGAGGAAGCCATCGACTTCGCCGTCCTGGCAGGCGGGCGTGAAGTCATCGGGCAGCAGCAGGTCGGCGCAGAACACCATCTCGTCGTGGTAGCCGTGGCGGATCGGCCGCAGGCTGCGCAGCCGCCGCCCCGTGAGCTGCACGGACTGCGCCAGCGCGGCCGGCACGCCCGCTTCCTCCCAGAGCTCGCGCTGCGCGCAGCTGAGCGGTTCATCGCCCGCGGTGATGGCGCCGGCCGCGAGATTGTCGAGCTTTCCGGGTGCGCTGGCCTTCTTCCTGCTGCGACGGGCGATCCACAGCCGGCCGTCGGCGCGCAGGCCGTTGACGTGCACGGCCCGGTTCTGCAGGCCGAGGGTGCGGAACGCGCCGCGCTCGAAGCGGGCGATTTCCAGTTCGTGTTCGTCGTACAGCACGCAGCGTTCGCTGCGCCAGCCGGGCACCAGGCCCGCTTCGCGCAAGGCGAGGGCGGCGCGGTCGAGCAGGGCGCCGCGATCGTCGCGTGAAAGCTCGGCGTCGAGCAGCCGAAAGCCGCTGGCGGACTCGCCGAACAGCGCTGGCAACTGGCGCAGCACCGCGGCGACGTCCGGGATGATGCGGCCGAGTGGACGCCCGGCCACGACGAGCGGGACGTGCGCTGCGCTCACGCGGCGGAAAACTCGAAGCGCATCGACAGGTCGACCGCCACGATGTCCTTGGTCAGGCTGCCCACCGAGACGAAATCGACGCCCGTGGCGGCGACGGCCGCCACGTTGGCCAGCGTGATGCCGCCCGAGGCCTCCAGCGTGATCGCGGGAGCGAGCCGGTTGCGCAGCGCGACGGCCTCGGCCAGGCGCGCGGGGGTGAAGTTGTCGAGCAGCAGCCGGTCGGCGCCGGCAGCCAGCGCCTCGCGCGCCTGCTCCATTGTCTCGACCTCGACTTCCAGCAGCACCTGCGGGCTCGCGCTGCGGCCCGCGCGGATCGCCGCGGCGATGCCGCCCGCCGCGACGATGTGGTTCTCCTTGACGAGGATCGCGTCGTGCAGCCCGGTGCGATGGTTGTGCGCGCCGCCCACGCGCACGGCGTATTTCTGGGCGAGGCGCAGGCCCGGCAGCGTCTTGCGGGTGTCGAGGATCCTGGCCCGCGTTCCCGCCACCGCCTGCGCGTAACGGTGCGCGGCGGTGGCCGTGGCGGACAGCGTCTGCAGGAAATTCAGCGCCGTGCGCTCGCCGGTCAGGAGCGTACGCGCCGGGCCGGACAGCTCGCACAGCACCGCGCCCGCCGCGACCTGATCGCCTTCGGCCACCCGCCAGTCGACGCGGATCGCCGGATCGAGCTGGCGGAAGGTTGCCTCGACCCAGGGCTGGCCGCAGATCACGGCGTCGACACGCGTGAGGATGCGCGCCTCGGCCCGCTGCGCAGCCGGCACCAGCGCGGCAGTCAGGTCGCCGCTGCCGACGTCCTCCGCCAGCGCGCGGGCGACCTGCGCCGCCAGATCGCCCGGTGGCTCAGCGCGGGCGGCGATGACGGCCCCCGCTCAGAAGGGCAGGCCGTGGCTCTGGCCGCCCATGCACATCAGCATCGGGACCGACAGCGCGAAATTGGTGCGCGAGGTCATGGTCGCGATGACGCGGGCCCTGGCCTTTTCCTCGTCGCTCGCCGGCGTGATGCCGAGCACCTTCTTCTGGTTGGGCCAGATCAGCACCCAGACGTTGAACAGCATGATCAGGCCGAGCCAGGAGCCGATGCCGATGGTGACGTAGGGCTCCTGCAGCATCAGCACCTGCGCCAGCCCGCCGCCAGCGGCCCGGTAGTCGAGCTCGATGAAGATGATGCCGCTCAGCGCGGTGACCACCGCCGCCCAGCGGAACCAGAGCAGCGCGCGCGGTGCCACGTACTTGCTGATGCCGGCGCCGCCGGGGCCGCCCTTGTCGGCGTTCGCCGCCGCGAGCGCCGGGATCTGCGCGACATTGAAGTAGTAGAGCAGGCCGATCCACATGGTGCCGGAGATCATGTGCAGCCAGCGGTCGAGGCCGGCCAGATTGAAGTCACCCGGCAGGCCGATGCCGACTGCCACCATCAGGACGAGTCCGGTCACGATGGCGCCGGTTACTGAGGTCAATGGATTCATCGCAAGCCCCCTTTGGTACAGAAAACGAAAACGGGCCTAAGCCCTTGACCACACAGGATAGGCAGGTCGCCCGGCGTGATCAAGCGGGCGGCGCGGCCGGCGGCTCGGTCGGCGACGCCGGGACGGGCAGCGACTCGTAGATCGGGCGGAAGCGATTGACGATCTCGCAGAACAGGTCCGCGGTCACCTCCGCGTCGTAGCGCGCCGAGTGGGCTGCGGAACTGTCCCAGGCGATGCCGGCGACGGCGACCGCGCGCGCCAGCACGGTCTGCCCGAGCGCGATGCCGGCCAGCGTGGCGGTGTCGAACACGGCGAAGGGATGGAAGGGGCTGCGCTTGAAGTCGGTGCGCGCGATCGCCTCGTTGAGGAAACCCAGGTCGAAGTGCGCGTTGTGGCCAACCAGCACGGCACGCGTGCAGTTCGCGGCCTTCATCTCGGCGCGCACCTCGCGGAACACGCGCTGGAGCGCGTCTCGCTCCGGGATGGCGGGGCGCAGCGGGTGGTGCGGGTCGATGCCCGTGACCTGCAGCGCCGCCGGCTCGATGTTGGCGCCGGCGAACGGCTGCACGTGGAAAGCGTGGCTTGCGCCGCGGCGCAGGTTGCCCTGCTCGTCGAGCCGCAGCAGCACCGCCGCGATCTCGAGCAGCGCGTCGGTCTTCGCGTTGAAGCCGCCGGTCTCGACGTCGATGACGACCGGGAAGAAGCCGCGGAAGCGTTCCCCCAGGGCCGGCGTCGCCAGCGGTGCGGTTTCGGCGGTGGTCATGCCCGTCAGCGGCGCGCGCGTTCGAGGCCGGCAGCCTGCTCGATGAGCAGGTTCAACGTGAAGCGGACGCCGAATCCGCTGGGGCCCGCCGGCACCTGGCCGAGCGGCTTCTTGCGCGCGGCGCTCGCGAGATCGACGTGCACCCAGGGTATCTCCCTGGCGACGAAGCGCTGCAGGAAGCGCGCGGCGAGGATGTGGTCGCCTTCGTTCTCGCTCGAGCACTGCACGACATCGGCCACCGTGGACTTCAGCTCGTCGTCGTAGTCGCTGTCCATCGGGAACGGCCACACGCGCTCGCCCGAGGCGCGGCCAGCGGCGACGAGCACGTCATTGAGCGCTGCCCGGTTGGTGAACACGCCGCTGTAGCGCTCGGTCAGCGCGTTGATGCACTGGCCGGTGAGCGTGGCGTAGTCGACGATCATGCCGGGCTTCTCGCGGCTCGCGAGCGCCAGGGCATCGGCCAGGGCCATGCGGCCCTCGGCATCGGTGTGGATGACCTCGATGGTCGTGCCATTGGCGGCCGACACGACGTCGCGCGGCTTGTAGGCGGTGGGCCCGATGCGGTTCTCGGTGATGGCGAGCCAGCAGTCGATCGCCACCGGCAGCTTCAGGCGCGTCGCCGCCAGCAGCACGCCGAGCGCAACGGCGCTGCCGGCCATGTCCTGGTGCATGTCGAGCATGGCGCGGAACGGCTTCAGGTTGGTGCCGCCGGTGTCGAAGATGATGCCCTTGCCGACCAGCGCGAGGTCCGGTTTGCGCCGCCCGGCCGGGCGCCAGGACAGGTGCAGGATGCCCGCATCGTCGTCGGCGTTGCCCTGGGCGACGGCGAGGAAGGCGCCGGCCCCGAGCCGGCGCAGCGCCGCGGTGTCGAGGAAGCGCTGGTTCCAGTCGTGGTGTTCGGCGAGTTCGGTCACGAGCTCGCGGTAGGCGCCGGCGGTGAGCTTGTTCGGCGGCAGCGCCGTGAGCCAGCGGACCAGGTTGATCGCTTCGATCTCCGCGGCCAGGCGCGCCAGGTCGAGCTTCTGTCGCAGGCCGAGCACGCGCACCTGCGGCGCCGAGTGCTGGGTGGCGGCCTTGCTGCGGAACTCCGGCAGCCGGAACGTGGCGGCGCCGATCGCCAGCACCAGCGATGCGGCCGCGTCGCCGGCTGCCGTGCCGTCGCCCGTGGCCAGCACGCCCACGCGTCGTGCCGGCGACGCGGCGACTTCGGTGGCGAGGTCGCCGGCGAGGCGCAGCAGGTCATAGCGCGTCGACTCGCCGGGCGCGGCGCCGAGCGTGACCGGCGTACCGGCAATTTCGGTACGCAGCAGCGAGCCGGACTGGGCCGCAGACTGGCGCTTCCACAGGCGCTGCAGGCGCGCGCCGTCGGGCAGTTTCTTCCACGTCGCGTCCGTCGCTGCCCGCGGCAGCGCGATCAGCAGGCGATCGAGCTCGCCAACGCTGCGCGCGTTGATGCCGCCGGACGTTTGCGACAGGCGTGGCGGGCCTTGCGTGGGCAGGAGGGCCGACATGGTGGAACTGAGCCTCAGCGGGCGGTGACAGTGCGGGTGGGGTTCGTTATTCTCTGCGCCGGGATTATAAGGCAGTGCGTGATGCGTCCGAGGCTGGTGTTACCCTGCACGAGGGCGGAACGATCTTGAGCGGGCCGGCGTGGGAATTCAATCGATTCGACGACATCGACCCTGAGGAAACCCAGGAGTGGCTGGAGTCCATCGACTCCGTCCTGCGCACCAACGGCGCCACGCGCGCGCACTTCCTGCTGAACCAGATGATCGATCACGCCCGTCGTTCGGGCGCGTACCTGCCGTACAGCCCGAACACGGCCTACCTCAACACGATTCCCGTCACCCAGCAGCCGGAGTACCCGGGTGACCGCGCGCTCGAGCGGCGGCTCGAGGCCTACATCCGCTGGAACGCCCTGGCGATGGTGATCCGTGCCAACAAGATCAGTTCCGAGTACGGCGGGCACATCGCGACCTATGCCTCGTCGGCGACTCTTTATGAAGTGGGTTTCAACCACTTCTGGCGCGCGGCGGGCAACGGCCACGGCGGCGACCTCATCTTCATCCAGGGACACTCCTCGCCCGGCATCTATGCCCGTGCCTTCCTCGAAGGGCGGCTGACCGAGGAGCAGCTCGGGCACTTCCGCCAGGAAGTCGGTGGCAAGGGCCTGTCGTCCTATCCGCATCCCTGGCTGATGCCCGACTTCTGGCAGTTCCCGACGGTGTCGATGGGCCTCGGCCCGATGATGGCGCTGTTCCAGGCGCGCTTCCTCCGCTACCTCGAGCATCGCGGGCTGCTGCCGGAGTCCGACCGCAAGGTCTGGTGCTTCCTCGGCGACGGGGAGATGGACGAGCCGGAGTCGATGGGCGCGATCACGATGGCCGTGCGCGAGAAGCTCGACAACCTGGTCTTCGTCATCAACTGCAACCTGCAGCGCCTCGACGGCCCGGTGCGCGGCAACGGCAAGATCATCCAGGAGCTCGAGGCCGCCTTCGGCGGCGCGGGCTGGCACGTGCTGAAGGTGCTGTGGGGTTCGCGCTGGGATCCGCTGCTGGCGGCGGACGAACTGGGGCTCCTGCGGCGGGTGATGGAAGAGTCGGTCGACGGCGAGTACCAGGCCTGCAAGGCCTTCGGCGGCGCCTACACGCGCGAGAATTTCTTCGGCAAGTATTCCGAACTGAAGGAAATGGTCGCGAACATGTCCGACGAGGACATCTGGCGGCTGAACCGCGGCGGCCACGATTTCGTCAAGGTGCATGCGGCCTACGAACGCGCCGTCCGCCACACCGGCAGCCCCACGGTCATCCTCGCCAAGACGGTGAAGGGGTTCGGCATGGGCGCCTCCGGCGAGAGCCGCATGACGGCGCACCAGACCAAGAAGGTCGATATCGAGGATCTCAAGGCCTTTCGCGACCGCTTCAGCATCCCGGTGTCCGACGCCGAGATCGACTCGGTGCCGTTCCTCAAGCCGGCGGCCGACAGCGAGGAGCTGCGCTACCTGCACGAGCGCCGCAAGAAACTGAACGGCTACCTGCCGGCGCGCACGGTCCGCGCCGAGCCGCTGGCGGTGCCGGGCCTCGATGCCTTCCGCCAGGAACTGGAGGGCTCCGGCGAGCGCGAGATCTCGACCACCATGGCTTTCGTCAGGGTGCTCACGAAGCTGCTGCGCGACCCGGGCGTGGGCCGCTACGTCGTGCCGATCGTCGCCGACGAGGCGCGCACCTTCGGCATGGAGGGCATGTTCCGCCAGGTCGGCATCTATTCGTCCCTGGGCCAGCTCTATCGCCCGCAGGATGCGGACCAGCTGTCCTACTACCGCGAGGACAAGCAGGGCCAGATCCTCGAGGAAGGCATCAACGAGGCGGGTGCCTTTTGCTCCTGGGTCGCCGCCGGCACCAGCTACGCCAACCACGGGATCAACATGATCCCGTTCTACATCTATTACTCGATGTTCGGCTTCCAGCGCATCGGCGACTTCATCTGGGCCGCGGGCGACATGCAGGCGCGCGGCTTCCTGATGGGCGCGACGGCCGGCCGCACGACGCTGGCGGGCGAGGGGCTGCAGCACCAGGACGGGCACAGCCACGTGCTCGCCTCCACGGTGCCGAACTGCATCGCCTACGACCCGGCCTTCGCCTACGAACTCACCGTGATCATGCAGGACGGCCTGCGCCGGATGGTGCAGGACGGCGAGCGCGTCTTCTACTACCTTACCTGCATGAACGAGAACTACGTGCAGCCGCCGATGCCACAGGGCGTGAAGGACGGCATCCTGCGCGGCATGTACCAGGTCAACGTCGGCGGGCCGGGCAAGGTCCGCGTGCAGCTGCTCGGCTCCGGCACCATCCTGCGCGAGGTGCTGGCCGCGGCGGAGATGCTCGAGAAGGACTACCGCGTGCCGGCGGACGTGTGGAGCGTCACCAGCTTCTCGGAGCTGCGGCGCGACGGCCTCGACGCCGAGCGCTGGAACGCGTTGCACCCGGCGGACAAGCCACGGCGTCCCTACGTGCAGCGCATGCTCGGCAGCCAGGGCGGGCCGTTCATCGCCGCGACCGACTACATGCGGATCGTGCCCGACCAGGTCCGCCAGTGGGTGCCGGGACGCTACGTCACGCTCGGCACCGACGGCTACGGCCGCAGCGATTCGCGCGCGGCCCTGCGCGACCACTTCGAGGTCGACCGCCGCTACATCGTGGTGGCGGCATTGAAAGCGCTGTGCGACGACGGTGTGATGGACGCCGCCGCGGTGGGCCAGGTCATCCGCACGCTCGGGCTCGATCCCGCCCGACCGAACCCGGTGACGCTGTAGACACCTTATTCAAGAGCCAGCACGGACCGGAATGAAACGATGACGCGTCGTGAGGAAGTGCGGGTCCCCGACATCGGTGACTTCGAGAGTGTCGAGATCGTCGAGGTCCTGGTCGGGGCCGGCGACACCGTGGCGGCGGAAGCGCCGCTGATCACGCTCGAGACCGACAAGGCCTCGATGGAAGTGCCGGCGCCATTGCCCGGGCGCATCCTGGAGCTGAAGGTCGGCAAGGGCGATCGCGTCTCCCAGGGCAGCCTGATCGCGGTGCTCGAAGTCGACGAATCGGCGCAGCCGAAGCAGGCGCCGGCAGCGAAGCCGGCCGCGGCGCCGCCGCCGGCAAAGCCGGCAGCTCCTGCGCCGCGGGCTGCCGCCGCGCCGGCGGCAGCGCCCGCCGTGCGCGCCCCCGCGACGCTGCCGCCGATCGACGAGGCGAACTTCGGCAAGGCGCACGCCAGTCCCTCGGTGCGCAAGTTCGCGCGCGAGCTGGGCGTCAACCTGATCCAGGTCCGCGGCACCGGCCCCAAGGGCCGCATCCTGCCCGAGGACGTCAAAGGCTATGTGAAGGCGATACTCACCGGGCAGGTCGCGGGCCCGGCCGGCGGCGGCCTGCCGAAGGTGCCGGCCGTCGACCACGCCCGCTACGGCGAGATCGAGACCAGGCCGCTCAGCCGCATCCAGAAGATCTCCGGACCGCGCCTGCAGGCGAGCTGGCTCAACCTGCCGCATGTCACGCAGCACGACGAGGCTGACATCACGGCGCTGGAGGCGAAGCGGCTGGCGATGAAGGCCGCGGCCGAGGCCGCCGGCGTCAAGCTCACGCCGCTCGCGTTCATCATCAGGGCGACCGTGCTGACGCTCCGCGAGTTCCCGGACTTCAACTCATCCCTGAGCGAGGACGGCACCTCGCTGGTGATCAAGAAGTACCACCACATCGGCTTCGCGGCCGACACGCCCCAGGGGCTGGTGGTGCCGGTGCTGAGGGACGCGGGCGACAAGGACGTGCTCGCGATCGCGCGCGAACTCGCCGACCTGAGTGCCCGCGCCCGCGCCGGCAAGCTGACCGGCGACGAGATGAAGGGCGGTTCCTTCACCGTGTCGAGCCTCGGCGGCATCGGCGGCACGTTCTTCACGCCCATCGTCAACGCGCCCGAGGTGGCGATCCTCGGCGTCGGCCGCTCGTACCAGAAGCCGCTCTGGCAGAACGACCGTTTCGTGCCCCGCCTGACCTTGCCGCTGTCCCTGTCCTACGACCACCGCGTGATCGACGGCGCCAAGGGCGCGCGCTTCTGTGCCTTCCTCCAGCAGGCGCTCGCCGATCCGGCGCGCCTGACGGGCTGATCGCGTGGCGACCCTGACCGAACTGCGGGTGCCGGATCTCGGCGACTTCAAGAGCGTCGAGGTGATCGAGGTGCATGTGCGCGCGGGCGACGGGCTCGCGCTCGAACAGCCGGTCATCACGCTGGAGAGCGAGAAGGCCTCCATGGACGTGCCGGCGAGCATCGCCGGGCGCGTGGCCGAGGTGCTGGTGAAGGCGGGCGACAAGGTCTCGACCGGCAGCGTGCTGCTGCGGGTCGAGGCCAGCAGTGCGCCGGCGGCCACGGCGACCCCGGCGCCCACGAAACCGCAGGCCGCTGGGCCCGCGCCCGCAGCAGCGCCGCTGTCCGCTGCCGCCGGCTACAGCGGTAGCGTCGACCTGCAGGCGGATCTCGTGGTGCTCGGCGCCGGCCCGGGCGGCTACACCGCCGCCTTCCGTGCCGCCGACCTCGGCATGAAGGTGACTCTTATAGAACGCTGGCCGACGCTCGGTGGCGTCTGCCTCAACGTGGGCTGTATTCCCTCGAAGGCGCTGCTGCACGCGGCGAAGGTGATCGAAGAGGCGGAGTCGATGGCCGAACACGGCCTGAGCTTCGGCAAGCCGGCGATCGACGCGACCAAGCTCCGCGGCTGGAAGAACCAGGTCGTCGGCCGCCTCACCGGCGGTCTCGTGCAGCTCGCCAAGCAGCGCAAGGTCGACGTCGTCCGCGGCGAGGGCCGCTTCCTCTCCGCGAACCATCTCGAGGTGACCGACGGCGGCAAGCGCCAGGTCGTCGCCTTCCGCCAGTGCATCATCGCGGCGGGTTCGGAATCCGCGCGCATCCCGGGCCAGCCCGAGGACCCGCGCATCATCGACTCGACCGGTGCGCTGGAACTCGACCTGCCCAAAAACCTGCTGGTGGTCGGCGGCGGCATCATCGGCCTCGAGATGGCGACGGTCTACGACGCGCTCGGCGTGAAAGTCTCGGTCGTCGAACTGCTCGACCAGCTGATGCCGGGCGTCGACGCCGACATCCTGCGCCCGCTCGAGCGGCGCATCCGCAAGCGCTACGCGGCGATCATGACGGGCACGAAGGTGGCCGGCATGAAGGCGACAGCGGCCGGCATCAAAGTGACCTTCGACAAGGCGGGGCAGGCCGAGAAGAAGACCTACGAGCGCGTGCTGGTCGCCGTCGGCCGCACGCCGAACGGGAAAAAAATAGACGCCGCGAAGGCGGGCGTCACCGTTTCCGACCGCGGTTTCATCCCGGTCGACAAGCAGCAGCGCACCAGCGTGCCGCACATCTACGCCATCGGCGACATCGCCGGCCAGCCGATGCTGGCGCACAAGGCGAGCCACGAGGGCAAGGTGGCCGCGGAAGTCGCCGCCGGCCACAAGCGCGCCTTCGACGCGCGGGTGATCCCGTCAGTGGCCTACACCGACCCCGAGGTCGCCTGGGTGGGCCTCACCGAGACGCAGGCGAAAGCCGAGGGCATCGCGGTGGAGAAGGGCGTGTTCCCCTGGGCGGCGAGCGGGCGGTCGCTGTCGCTGGGGCGCGAGGAGGGCATGACCAAGCTGCTCTTCGACCCGACCACGCACCGCGTGCTGGGTGCGGGCATCGTCGGGCCCAACGCGGGCGACCTGATCAGCGAAGTCGCGCTCGCCATCGAGATGGGCTGCGACGCGGCCGATGTCGGCCTCACCGTGCATCCGCACCCGACCCTGTCGGAGACGGTGGCGTTCGCGGCCGAGGCGTTCGATGGGTCGCTGACGGATCTGTACGTGCCGAAAAAGCGCTAGAGGACTGCGGTTGCTGCCAAGCCAGCACGTGCTGGAGCGTGACGATCAGTCCGGCAGACCGAATCGCTCAGGATCGTTCCAGCTCGAAGCAGCGCGGCGCATCCGCCGGCCAGGCGGCGGCCACGCCCAGGCCCCGCGCGTAGGTGAGCTGGGTGCCGAGATAGGTGGCGGTGGAGGCGGCCAGCCCCACCCACAGCAGCCAGCCCAGCAACAGCGGCCCGGGCCGGCGGTGGCGCGTGCGGTACACGGCGACGGCGGCGATCAGCGACGACCACCAGGTCACGGCGCCGGAGCGGCGATGGATGACCGTGGCCGCGATAGCCTCGACATCGCAGCTCGCGTCGACGTAATCGAAAAACCCGGTGGCGATGGACGCCAGCGCGCAGCCGGCGCCGATCCAGAGATTCCAGCGTGCCGCCTGCAGCACACCGTCCGACCAGGAGCGCTGCATCCCCAGCCGCGCGACCACGAACAACAGCACGGCCGTCAGCAGCAGACCGGTCGCGAAATGCACCATGTAAGGATGCAGATGAACGGCCATCGGGTCCCGCTCCTCCGGTCTTAGTGACTATTCAGCCGTGAATCTCGAATTTCAACGACGGGTGCAACTGTCGACCATGGCGTGACAAATCCCAAAAGGGGCTGAACGACATTGTGCCAATCATCGCTGCAGGCTTGCCGACATAACAATGTACTACGTCCTGCGCTCCAGGAAAGCCACGATCATCTCCCAGGCTTCCCGGCTTTCCTCGAGCCAGGGCAGCGTGAGCGGAAAGCCGTGCTGCATGCCGCGGCCGATGCAGCCGTCGACGTCGACACCGGCGCTCCTCGCCCGCGTCGCCACGCGCAACGCGTCGTCGAGCAGCGCTTCGTGGTCGCCGACGACGAGGAACAGCGGCGGGAACCCGGCGAAGTCGGCGAACACCGGGGAGATCCCCGGATGCGAGGCGTCGGCATCGCCGACGTAGGGCCGGCGCCATGCCTCCAGGTGTCGCCGCGTCATCCACACGTCCTTGCCGTGGTTGCTGTCGACCGACTCGCCGGTGATGGCGAGATCGGTCCACGGCGAGATCGCGACGACCGCATCCGGGAGCGCCTGCCCGCGATCACGCAGCGCCGCGACCAGGCTCAGCGCCAGGCCGCCGCCCGCGGAATCGCCCGCGATGACCAGCGGCGCATCGGGCCGCAGGGATGAAACATAGGCCCAGGCCTCGAGCGCGTCATCGAGTGCCGCCGGAAAAGGGTTCTCCGGCGCGAGCCGGTAGTCGGGCACGAACACTTCAGCCCGGCAGCGATAGCTCACCACGCGCGCGCGATCGCGATAGGCCGCCGGCGATCCGAAGATATAGCCGCCGCCATGCAGGTACAGCACGACGCGGCGCGGGTCCCGCACCGCGCACAGCGCCTCGATCGCCGTGCGCCCGGCCTGGTGATCGGCGAAGACCATGTTGGGGTACTTCGACTGCATCGACTCCCGTGTCACGGTCGCGAGCCGCGCGAAGCGCCGCCGCGCCGTCACCGGGTCGGAGTCAGGACCGTAAAGGCTGGTGACCAGGCCATACGCCAGGGTCGAGAGTCGCCGCTTCCAGCCTGCTGTCGCGCGCCGCGTCGGAGTCATGCGGTCGATGGTAAGTGCGCGGCCCCGGACTTGGCCAGCGCGCCTCGGCACGCGCCAGCGGACCCCGATTGCCCGCCGGAGATCATGCGCCCGTCCGCGGCACCATGTCACACGCGCTTGAACGCTGGCGTACCGTAGAATTGCTGCACTTCGAACTTCACTGGACCACACACCAATGTCTGCGCACCCCTGGCTGACGGAAACGCCCTGGCCGACGCGGCAGCTGCCGCGCGAAGACCTGACCCGACGGATCGAGCACTTCCTCGCGACGCACTGGATGGGCGTCCTCTGCACCACCGGCCGGAATGGCCCCATCGGCAGTCCCATGGAGTTCTACGCCGAGGGTCTCGTCACGTACCTTCTGCCCCAGCCGGGCAGCCCCAAGGTGAAGGCGCTCCAGGCCGACCCGCGCATCTGCCTCGCCGTGCACGCGGCGAACTGCGGGTGGGCCAGCGTGCGGGGCGCCCAGATCTTCGGGCGCGCGGCATTCATCGAGCCGGGGACGCCCGACCACGAACGGGCGATGACCGTCTATCGCTGGGAGGCGTCATCCGTGCAGCTGGGCAGGCCCCTCGACCGCCCGCCCCAGATGCCGCTGCTGCGGATCGATCCTGACCGGATCGTCTATACGGAGCAGTGGCTGCGCAAGGACGGGTTTGGCCCGCGCCAGATCTGGCACCGTGATCCGGACAAGCGGGCCAGCGCGCTACAGTACGGCCACTAGCGGACTAGCCGCCGCGGTCACTGACTCCGGACGGCCGGAAGGCCGCGGAAGGGATTGGCAGAGAACTGCATTAGACTGGCCAGGCCGACTGCACAGGCCGGCGGAGTGACAGCGAAAAAAGAGCATCGAACCCGAACGGGAATGGGTCAGCCCGAAACGTTCCACCAGGGGGGAAGCATGAACGCGCAAACGCTCCGGGTACTGGTCAGCGCCGTGGCGCTGTCATTGCTGTTCTTCGCAGTGCTCATGGGTGTGTCCATGGCCAGCGTCATGTTCAACGCCCGCTGGTCGCCGGACCTGGTCTGGTTTCCGGTGCCGGTAATCGCCATTCTCGCGGTAGCCGTCTACTGGGCCGAGAGGCGCTGGAACATAGGCCTGACCCATCCGGCCGGCATGCCGTGGGGTCGCGTATACGCCATCGGCATCGCGCTGACGGTGTTCGGCGTATGTGTCGGCGCCGTCAACGGCGTGTTTACCGGCAAGATACGCGCCACGGAATTGTATGGCGGCGACGTCAGCCCGCTGTTCCAGATTACCTACGCGTTCCTGATGTCGGTGTTCGCGGCCGTGCTGGCTGAAGTCGCCTTCCGCGGCATCATGCAGCCTCGGATGCACACGGTGCTGGGGCTCTGGCCGACCGTGCTGACCATCGCCGTCATCAACCTGCTCGCTCATCGCTGGGGGCCGGTCAGGCGAGACGATGCGGCAGATCCGCCGCCGCGTGCAGCGAGTGGTCGGCCGGGCAGCCTGACTCCCGGAAGTTTCCGATGCGGGTTCGTCAGCCCCTGACCTCTTTGTCATCGGTGCTCCGTCGCATCACAGCGTTTTTCGTACTCGTCACGCCGTTGTCGGCCGCCACCACGCCTCGAGACGACATCAACGCGCGCCTCAACACCGGCATCCTGGCCGAATACCTCCCCGCCGCGGCCAGCGGCATGCCACGCGGACCGGTGGAGACGGTTCCTGCGGATGCGGCGCTGTTCGGCAGCGGCACGTCTACGCGCGCCCGTTACGCCTTCGCCGCGGGCGAGTGCGTCGTGACCATCACCGGCGACTCGCCGAACATGCAGGGCGTGGCGATGACGTTCTCAAACCCGGCGATCGCCGGCTTCACGGGCAATCGCATGACACGCGTCGGGAGCGAGCGCGTGCTCGTGCAGGCCGATGGGGAGTGGCAGGTATTCGCCAACAACTTCCTGGTGCAGGTCCGGGGCGACTGCACGGACGAACAGAAGTCGCGGCTTGTCGCTGCAACGAACGTCGATGGGCTCCGCCGGCTACTGGTCGCCGTCGAGCCGACCGCGGCGACCAGGCCGAACGAGGGCAGCTCCTCCCGGCTGCTCTGGGCACGCACATTCGGCGGCCGCGCCGGCGACTGGTCCTACGCCATGACGGGCACGCGTGACGGTGGGCTCGCCGCCGCGGGACGCACCGAGTCGAAGGGCGCGGGGCGCGAGGACGCCTGGGTAGTCCGGCTCGACGGGAGCGGCGAAAAACTCTGGGACCGCGCCTATGGCGGCGCCGCCGCCGATCGCGCCCGCGCCATCATCGAGACCCGCGACGGCGGCCTTCTCGTCGCCGGCGCCACTGAATCGAAAGGCGCCGGGGAGTTCGATGCCTGGATCCTGAAGCTCGACGCGCGCGGCGAGCTCCTCTGGGACCGGCACTACGGCGGGCCGGGCGCCGACTGGGCGAGTGCCGTCGTCGAGACCCGCGACGGCCGCTACGCCATTGCGGCGTACACGCAGGATACGCTGGCGACGGCCTTCGATGCCTGGGTGCTGATGCTCGATGCGCGCGGTGAACTCCTGTGGGAACGGCGGTTCGGCGGCGCTGCGGAGGAGTGGGCCAGCGCCATCACAGAGACGCGCGATGGCCTGCTGGCCGTCGCCGGCCACACCGAGTCGAAGGGCGCCGGCAGCGCGGATGCCTGGGTGCTCGTCCTCGACGCTGCCGGCTCACTGCTGTGGGAGCGCACCTTTGGCGGCAGCGAACGCGACTACGCGAGCGCGATTGCTGCCACGGCAGACGGCGGTGTCGTCGTCGCCGGCCCGACGAGTTCGCAGGGCGCCGGCCTGGTCGACGCCTGGCTCCTGCGCCTCGACCGGCAGGGCGATCTGCGCTGGGACCGGACCTTCGGCGGCAAGGCGGACGACTGGCCGCGCGCCGTGCTCGAGCGCGCGGACGGCGGCTACGCGCTATCGGGTTACACGATGTCGCAGGGCGCGGGCCAGTACGACATGTGGCTGCTGGCCGTGGATGCGACCGGCCGGCTCACCCGGGAGGAGGTGTTCGGCGGGCCGGCCAACGAGTGGGCCCGATCGCTGGTCGCGATGCCCGACGGCGGACTCGCGATCGCGGGCGACACCTGGTCGCAGGGTGAGGGCCTGTCGGATGTCTGGGTGTTGCGGATCGCGCCGCCGGCCGATCGCTAGCGCAAATGCGGCCAGGCGGCGCCCGAGGATCAGTCGAGCAGTGCATGACCCTTCGGCAGCTGCGCGGCGTACCAGCGCGCCAGCCGGTGTCGCAGCATCTTCTCCGACACCTGTTCTTCCGGCAGCGGTGCGATCTTGCGATCGTGGACGAGCAGCCGATACACGTAGGCCAGCTTCTCGCTTTGTGAGTCGGTGGGCTCGAATACGGCAGCGCCCCGATCCTCGGCGTATTTCACGGCAGCTGCCAGGCCGAGCTTGAAGAGCTCGTTCTCGTGTTTGAGGGGGTTCACGCAACCCATGTTGCGCCGTTCACGGGCGCGCTGCCAGCCCTGTGGTGGCGGGCTGATGATCATCGCGACGGCCGGTTACACTAGGCGAACGATGATCCTTGAAAATCCTGTTTACGCGCTGTGCTGAGTTTTTGAATAGAAACAGGTATTTTTCACGCCATCTCTGATTTTGCATGCGGTAAAGGCCGAACCGGTTTTGAATCCTGGCACGCCAACAGCGCCGCAAGCGGCCCGCCCACGCGAGCACGTTCCCAAGCAGCCGGTACTGTCGGCCGCCGCGTTTGCCCCGGCATTCGGTGCCGCTCCTCCCTGCGTGCTCGATGCAGGCAGCCTGCGCTATGTCAATCGCGGCTGCATGGCGCTGGGGCTTGCACTGGAGCACGCGCAAATCGGCGACGGCGACGAGGTGCTGCTGCCGGCCTATCACTGTATATCCATGGTCGAACCCGTGGTCTGGCGCGGTGCGCGCCCGGTGTTTTATCGCATCAACGCGGACACCACGATCGACCTGACCGACATCGAAAGCCGGATTACCTCGCGCACACGCGCATTGCTTGCGCCGCATTACTTCGGGTTCCCGCAAGACGTGCAGGGCATACGCAGGTTCTGCGACGCCCATCGGTTGTTGTTCATCGAAGACTGCGCACACGCGTTTTTCGGGGCCATCGACGGCAAGCCATTCGGTTCTTTTGGCGATTACGCGATCGCGAGCGCGTGGAAGTTTTTTCCGGTCTGCGACGGTGGTCTGCTGGTGAGCGCCGGCCGCGACCTGAGCCGTATCGAAACCCGTTCGGCCGGCTTGCGTTTCGAAGCAAAAGCGATGATCAACGCCCTGGAATATGCGTTCGAATATCGGCGTCTGCCCGTCGCGCGCCTGCTGTTCAAGGTACCGTTGATGTTGAAGGACTTCCTGCTGCGGCGGGCGCGGCAGGCGCTGGCAGACGACGGCCCGCCGCGGCCGCAGGCTGCCGAAGATGTCGGTGACTGGGGCTTCGACGCCGCGCTCATCCGGCAAAAGATGTCGCTGTTTTCCCGCTGCGTGACCACCCGGGCCGCGCGCCGCCGCATCGGGAAAAGGCGACGCGCCAACTATGCTCGGCTGCTTCAGGGGTTAAGCGGTGTCGCAGGTTGCCGCCCGCTGTTTCCGACGCTGCCGGAGCAGGTTGTACCGCATGTGTTCCCGCTGGTGATGGAGGAACCAGAACGGATATTCGGTCCGCTGAAGCGGCGGGGTGTGCCGATCATACGTTTTGGGGAATATCCCTGGCCGGACATGCCGGCTGAGCTGTGCCCGGTGAGCCGCGATTTGTCGCGGCAGGTGTTTCAGTTTCCCTGCCACCAGGAGTTGCAACTCCCGGAACTGGACTGGATGATTGATTCCGTACGCCAGACACTGCATGCAGTCCGCTAGATCGACACGGTCCTATGCCGCCCGATAGCCTTGCGCCCGCCGCCACGCCGCACGCGACCTGCGTGGTCAAGGTGTACGAGGCCGTGTCCGCGCTGCCGCCGCACTACGAAGCGTTGTTCGCCCAGGCCGGCAACGCCAGCGTGTTCTTTACCCTGCCGTGGTTCAACAACTACGTGCGGACCGTGCTCGCGCCCGAGGAGCGCGTGCGCATCTACGCGGTCGAATCGGCTGCGCCGCCGCTCATCGCACGTGCCGTGCTGGTGATGCAGTACCAGGTCTCCGCCAAAGGCGTACCGGGCAGGGCGCTCAACAGTCTTGCCAATTACTACACGTCGCTGTTCGGCGTGATCTGCGAGTCCGGTCGGTCCGACATGCCGCAGGTCTTCGACGCTATCGCAAAGGCAATTGCGAACGACACGCCGCGCTGGAGTGAAATCGATCTGCATCCGCTGTCCCTGGAGGAGCCGCATTTCACGCAACTCGCCACCGCGCTGCGAAAGGCAGGCTTGCTGGCACAGGAGTACTTCTGTTTCGGCAACTGGTACCTCGATGTCCACAACCAGCCGTTCCAGGAATACCTCAAGACGCGCCCAACCCGCATCTCCAAGACCGGCTCGCGCATGCGCCGTAACCTGGAGAAAGGCGGGCAGTATCGCTTCGAGCTTTACCAGAGCACCGATAAGCTCGACCAGGCGCTCGCCGACTACAACACTGTTTACAGATCAAGCTGGAAAGTCGCAGAGCCGCATCCGGAATTCATCGGCGGATTGCTGCACACCTGTGCCGAGCAAGGCTGGTTGCGGCTGGGCATCGGCTATATCGATGACGAACCCGCTGCCGCG
Organism: Gammaproteobacteria bacterium; assembly: GCA_016874095.1. Lineage (GTDB taxonomy): Bacteria > Pseudomonadota > Gammaproteobacteria > Steroidobacterales > QUBU01. Next base: position 25,466 of record VGVH01000026.1, read on the forward strand.
CAGATCTGGATCGTCGCCGCCGGCCAGGCTTCGATTTACAAGATGGCCTACGACAAGCGCTTTGCCAGGCAGTCGGTGGGTACGGTCGTCACCATCACCCTGATGGAGCATGTCATCGAAGTAGACAGGGTGACGATCGTCGACTATCTCTCCGGCGACGACAGCTACAAGCGCGACTGGATGTCGCATCGGCGCGAGCGCTGGGGCCTGCGCGCGTTCAACCCGCGCACGCCGCACGGCTTGCTCGCCGCGGCAAGGCATATGGGTGGCCGCGCCGCCAGGCGCGCCGTCGACGCCGTGCGCAGCTTGCGCGGTGGTAAAGCCAGGTAGCGCAGCTGCTCGGGCGAGACCAGGCTAGCTGCGAAAGTGCGGCAACACCCGCTCGCGGATCACCCGCAGGGCTTCGAACGGCTCGCCGAACACGCGCAGCGCGAGGTCAGTGAGGCCGGCGCGTGCCATGGCGCGGTAGCGCTCGATCTCGCGGTCGATGTCGCCGTGGTCGCCGGACGAACTGCAGGCATCAATCAGCCTCTGTACGAGGTCGAGTGGCACGCCCTTTATGTCGCCCGTGCCGGTGATGCCGGCCATCAGGAAGTTGCGGTAGTTGTCGCGCACGAACTGCGCTTCGGCCGGGTCGAGCAGGTGGTCGAGGCCGATGTGCGGCGGGATGACTTCGGCGCGGGCGAAGAGGCCGACGCGTGCCTCGTGCAGCGAGGCCGCGCGGTCCTTCTTGATGTGCCAGGCCCAGAAATTGCCGACGCGGAAGTCCTCCGCCGGCCAGCTGCGCTGCGCGAGCCCCGCACGAATGTCGGCCATCACTTCCGGCAGCCGCTCGGCCGTCACGTCGCCCACCTGGATGCCGTCAGCGATGCGCCCGCCCATGCGCAGCATCTGCGGGCCCATCGAGCAGGTGATGATCTTCGGCCGCGGCGCCTTCATGTAGGACATGCGGAAGGGCTGGCGCACGCGGAAGACCTCGCCGCGGTAACCGCGGAAGGCCTTGCCGCTCGAGTAACGCCAGATGATCTCCGCCGCTTCGCGCACGCCGCGCACGATTCTCATTTTGCCGAAGTCGAGCGACGCACCCTGGCCGTGGTCGGTGGTCGCAAGCGCCATCGCGCCGCCGCCGCCAAGCCCGATCATCGCGCGACCGTTGGCGAGTTCGTTCAGGCTGATGAGCGAGTAGGCGATGCGGACCGGGTGCATCTCGTAGGGGCTCAAGGCGAGCACGCCGAGCTTGATGCGGCTGGTCGCCAGAGCCGCCTGCGACAGGCCGAGGAACGGATCCCAGCCGTCCGGCAGGTTCGAGTGCCAGATCGCGCGGACGCCGGCCCGCTCGGCCTCGACCGCGAACTCGGCCACCTGCCGCGGGTGCAGATTGCAGCCCAGAATGATTTCGATATCCACGGCTGCGCTCCGTGATAGGGACCGGTCGCTACTTGCCCGCGGCCAATTTCGCCGCCCCATGCATTGCTTCGACTCTACTCCTGGCCTGGGTTGCGTCGCAAACCAGTCCATACGCGAACCTCCCGATGTCGGGCGCGGGGCCCAGGGTCGACGATAAGCGCAAGGAGTGAAGCCTGAGGAGGTAAACGGCAATGAACAGGAAATCGATGGCCACCTGCTTCGCGAGCAGTGTGTTGACAGCGGGCGCTCTGATGGCATTGCCGGCATACGCTGCCGAGCCGCAGGGTACTGCCGAGATCGTCGTTCGTTCCGAGCGGCCAGCCGTGAGGTCGGACGAACCTGTGGTGATGCAGGTCGGGCAGACCGAGACCAGGGTACCGATCATGCTGGTCGAGATCCGCCACCACGTCAGTTTCGACGACCTTGATCTGGCGACAGCCACCGGGGCCGATGCGCTGGTGGAGCGGGTCCGGACGATCGCGAAACAGGGTTGTACGCAGCTGGACAGGATGTACCCGCGTTCGAGTCCCGACGGCGGCTGCATGAAGGAAGCGGTCAGGAACGCGATGCCGCAGATCGAGGCGGCGATCGCCGAAGCGAAGACGAGAGCGGCGCCAGGCTGACGACAGTCTTGCCGGTGTCCCGGCCGGGGTCCCGAAGTCCGGACGCTAGGGGTATTCCCGCATGGCGGTGGCGGGAGTCCGTCCGCAGAGTAGGGCCATGTCTGTCTGTGCCGCCCTGCTGGCCCTCAACCACGCAACGGCGGCGCTCGCACCGGCGGAGCCGGTCGAACAGATCGTCGTGACGGCGCGGCGGATCGAGGAGCCGCTGGCGTCGCTGCCGCTGGCGGTGACGGTCATCGACCCGCAGGATCTCGGGCGGCTCGGCCTCACCACTCTGGACCAGCTGGCGCGAGCCGTGCCCGGCTTCTCGTTCCACTCGGCCGCCGGTCGCGGCCCGAACTCGAACCGGCCGGCGATTCGCGGGCTCACCACGATCCAGAATGGCGTCGCCAACACCAGTGCGGCCACCACCTTCATCGATGGCGTCTACCTCGGCGGCTCGAGCCAGTCGACGCCACTGCACGATGTCGAGCGGATCGAAGTCCTGCGCGGTCCGCAGTCGGCGCAATTCGGACGTGGCACCTATGCCGGTGCCATCAACTATGTCACGCGTTCGCCCGGCGACAGCGTTACCGCAGGCGCAGAGGCGACCGTTGCCGAACACGCCACGAGGCGCGTGAGTGGCTGGTTCGGTGGACCGGTCCTGCCCGGAAAGCTCGGTGCGCTGCTCAGCGTCGGAGTCGACCATTATGGCGGCGAGTACCGCAACACGCGCGATGGCAGTCGCATCGGCGGCGAGAGTTCCGCCGACGCCAGCCTCAAGGTGGTGGCGCAACCGGTCGATGCCCTGGAGTTGACCCTGAGGTTCGCCGCGCAGCGCACCGACGACGAGCATTTTGCTGTCTGGCTGCAGCCGCGCACGGCCAATAACTGCTGCCTCCGCAGCGCTTCATCGCCCCGGGCGCGCGAGTACTTCGACGGCAAGGCGCTTCGCGGCGACGACGTGACGCTCTACACCGACGCGTTGGCGGTCGCCGGCGGTGCCGGCTTCGCACTCGACCGCGAACTGGCAACTCTGCGGGCGACGCTGGCGCTGCCAGGCAACTGGTCACTGTGGAGCCTGAGCGGTGTCGTGAGCGACGAAATCGAGCGCGGCTTCGACGCGTCCTACGCCGCCTACGATCCCGTCCCTGCGCAGCCCGGGTCTTTCCTCGTGCGCGACAAGCTCGCACAGGCGGATCTCTCCCAGGAACTGCGCGTCTCCTCGCCACGCGACGCCGACTGGCGCGGCACGCTCGGCGGCTATTATTACCGTGGCCGGCTGGATGAGGACTGGAAGCGCAACGTACGGGTTGCGCCCGACGGCAGCGTCACTGTCGTCGATTCGCCGGCGGCGCTGGTCCAGCAGGACATTCGCAACCGGGCGCTGTTCGGGGCACTGGAGGCGGACCTCGGCGCTGCCTGGATCGTCGGCATGGAACTGCGCTACGCGGCCGACGAGGTGCGAATCGAGGGTACGCGCGTCGACGAACGGAGCTTCCGCAGCCTGTCGCCGCGACTCACGGCATCGTGGCGGCGATCCGACCATCTGATGGTCTATGCCAACGTGGCACGCGGCACGAGTCCCGGCACGTTCAATGCCGTCGTGCCGGACGAGCGCTATCGGGCCGTCGACGAGGAAGTGATCTGGAACTACGAGCTGGGATTGCGGGCGACGTCGCGTACCGGCAGGGACCGGCTGACTCTTGCCGCCTACCGCATCGACGGACGTGACCAGCAGGCCACCAGCGTGGTGGAGCTGCCGGACGGCACGACGACCTCGCTCCTGGACAATGTCGGCGCGACAAGGGTGCATGGCCTGGAAGTCGAGGCATCGTCGCGGCTCACCGAGGCACTCGACCTGCGGCTCGCCTGGGGCTGGACCGATGCGGAGATCCGCGAGCGCCTCAGCGAGGAAGTCGCGGACTTGAACGGCGGCAACGGCACGACGGAAGCGCTGCGCATGCTCGGCAACGTCGCCGGCAACCGGGTGCCGCGCGTGCCACGCCACCAGGGCGTGCTGGGATTCGAGTATCACGGCCCGCTTGGCGTGTCCGGTGAATGGGCCGCGGGCGCCGACTGGTCCTATGAAGGCTCGCGATTGGCGCAGGAGGACAACCTGATCGAAACCGGGTCGAGCGGGCAACTCTCGGCAAGCCTGCGACTGTCCTGGGCGGACTGGGAGGTCAGCCTGTGGGGCACGAACCTCGGCGACGACGATGCACCGGTCGACGTGCAGCGCTATTTCGACCGGCGGAGCGGGGTGCTGCAGTCCTGTGCGGGTTTCGTGAGCGCCGGAACAGCGCCGCCGGGCACCCTCTGCGCCGGCTCCTCGGCCAGTCCTCGCGGCTTTGCCATCAGCTTGCCACGCGGCCGGCAGGTCGGCGCGACGGTGCGCTACCGCTTTCATTGAGCCATCCGCAGATTCCCGGATGGCGCACGCCTGATGCCCCGTTGACCATCGAAACGTGGGTGGGTCCGTCTGCGCGACGGGTTGGCCTGTTCATTCTCTGGAGTAAGTCGATGTATCGTCCTCTCTCAGTCCTGCGGATCCTGCTGGCCGCTGTCGCGGTCGTCGTTGCCGCGTCTTCCCTGCCTGCCATGTCGGGCGCCGAACCGCTCGAACACGCTGCCGAACTGGCGCAGGCGCGCGTGAGCGCCTCCGACCTGGAGAAAGGCAGGGTGCTGTACGTGCAGAACTGCGCCGCCTGTCACCAGCCCGAGGGCCAGGGCCTGCCGGGCGCGTTCCCGCCGCTGGCGAAGTCGGACTTCATCGCCGCCAATCCGATGGACGTGCTCAAGGTGACGGTGCGGGGCCAGCAGGGCCGGATAACCGTCAACGGCGTCGAGTACAACAATGTCATGCCGGCGATGAGCTATCTCGACGACCGTGACCTCGCCCGGATCATCACCTACGTGCTGAACAGCTGGGGCAATCCCGGCGGCCGCATCACGCGCGAGCAGGTCGAGGAGTACCGCCAGGGCACCGGACTTGAAGCGAAGCAGGCCGCCGGCGAGCGCCACCCGGGCACAGGCGAAGCGGAGCAGTCCTACCAGTCGCAGCCGTCGATGATCTCGGAAGCCGAGCAGCGCGTGACACCGGGCGCGCCGACCGTGTCGGAAGCCGAGTTCAGTCAGGCGAAACAGCTGTACTTCGAGCGCTGTGCGGGTTGCCATGGCGTGCTGCGCAAAGGCGCGACCGGCAAGCCGCTTACACCCGACGTGACGATGCCGCGCGGCACCGACTACCTGAAAGCGCTCATCAAGTTCGGGTCGCCGGCCGGCATGCCCAATTGGGGCACGTCCGGCGAGCTGACCGAGCCGCAGATCGACCTGCTGGCCCGCTACCTGCAGCACGAGCCGCCGATGCCGCCCGAATGGGGCATGAAGGAGATGCGCGACTCGTGGAAGGTGCTCGTCCCCGTGGCCGACCGGCCCACGAGCCAGCAGAACGACATCAACCTCAGGAACGTGTTCGCGGTGACCCTGCGCGACACCGGTGAGGTGGCGCTCATCGACGGTGACACGAAGAAGCCGATCAACTTCGTGAAGACCGGCTACGCGGTGCACATCTCGCGGCTCTCGCACTCCGGCCGCTACGTCTACACCATCGGCCGCGACGGCAAGGTCGACCTGATCGACCTGTGGATGAAGGTGCCCCAGACCGTGGCCGAGATCCGCGTTGGCCTGGAGGCCCGCTCGGTCGAGACGTCCAAGTACAAGGGCTACGAGGACAAGTATGCGATCGCGGGCTCCTACTGGCCGCCGCAGTACGTGATCATGGATGGCGCCACGCTCGAACCGATGAAGATCGTGTCGACCCGCGGCATGACGGTCACCACGCAGGAGTACCACCCGGAACCGCGCGTCGCCGCGATCGTGGCGTCCCACCAGCATCCTGAATTCATCGTCAACGTGAAGGAAACCGGCCGGATCCTGCTGGTCGACTACAGCGACATCGAGAACCTCGGCGTCACGACCATCGACGCAAAGGAGTTCCTGCACGATGGCGGCTGGGATTCCTCGCTTCGCTACTTCCTGACCGCGGCCAACAAGTCGAACACCGTGGTGGTCGTCGACTCGAAGGAGCGCAAGCTCGCAGCGAAGGTGCCCGTCGACGAGATCCCGCACCCGGGTCGCGGCGCCAATTTCGTCCACCCGGAGTTCGGGCCCGTTTGGGTGACCAGCGCGCTCGGCAACGACAAGGTGACGCTGATCGGAACCGATCCGGACAAGCATGCGCAGCATGCCTGGAAGGTGGTGAAGGTGCTGAAAGGCCAGGGCGGCGGATCGCTGTTCGTCAAGACGCACCCGAAGTCGAACAACCTGTGGGTGGATTCACCGCTCAATCCGGAGGCCGCCATCAGCCAGTCCGTGGCCGTGTTCGACATCGACGACCTCGACGCCGGCTACACCGTGCTGCCGATCGCCGCATGGGCGAAGCTGGGACCCGGGCCGAAGCGCGTCGTGCATCCCGAGTACAACGCCAGCGGCGACGAGGTGTGGTTCTCGGTCTGGAGCGGCAAGGAGGAAGAGTCGGCAATCGTCGTCGTCGATGACCGCACCCGCAAGCTGAAGCGTGTCATCAAGGGGCCGCGGATCGTCACGCCCACCGGCAAGTTCAACGTCTACAACACGGTCAACGATGTCTACTAGGCTCGCGCTCGGGGTCTCGCTGTTGCTCGGCAGCGCCGGGATCGCACTGGGTGGTTCGCTGACCGAGGATCTGGCTGCGGCCGCCACGGAAGGCACGACAACCCTTGCCTTCCGCTACCGTATCGAGACCGTCGACGAGGATGCCTTCGAGAGGGATGCCTTCGCGAGCACACTGCGCTCGCGCCTCGGGTACGCCACGCGCCCGCTGCACGGCTGGTCGCTGGCAGTCGAACTGGATGACGTGCGTCACCTGGGCTCCGACCGCTACGCCGACACGCGCAACGGCGTCACCGACAGGCCGCAGGTCGTGGACCCGGAAGGCACGGATCTCAATGTCGCGATGCTGCGATACACGGGCGGTACCGGCACCGAACTGCGACTCGGGCGCCAGCGCATCGAGCGCGTAAACCAGCGCTTCGTCGGCGGCGTGGGCTGGCGCCAGAACGAACAGACCTACGATGCGATCAGCCTCACCCGGGCTTTCGGCAAGGAGGCCCACGCCTCGTTGGCATGGGTGGGCCAGGTCAACCGGATCCACGGTCCGGACGACGGCATTCCACCGGCCGACCTCGACAGCAACTCGCAGCTCCTCGACCTGGATTGGACACCCGACCCTCGCATCGCGCTCAACGCCTACGCCTACCTGATGGATTTCGACAATGCCGACGCGCTGTCGAACCGCACGCTGGGCCTGCGCGCCACCGGCAGCCAGTCGCTTGGCGGCGAATGGAAGCTCGGCTACGCAGCAGAGTTCGCCCGGCAAGCCGACCATGGCGACAATCCGGTCGACTACGCCGCGAACTACACACTGCTGGAGGTCTCGGTCGGGTTGCCACGACTCGCGTTGCGCCTGGGCCACGAGGTGCTGGAGGGCGACAGCACAGCGGGCCGGGCATTCCGCACGCCGCTCGCGAGCCTGCATCTGTTCCAGGGCTGGGCGGACAAGTTCCTGACGACGCCAAATGCCGGTGTCGAAGACCTGTACGTCGCGGTGAACGGCAAGCTGATCGGCGCCGATTGGCTGCTGCGCCTGCACGATTTCAGGGCGGAAGCGGGCGACGGCGACTGGGGTCGCGAGATCGACGCCTCCGCCAGCTGGCCAATCGGCAAGCACTACACCGTGCTGCTGAAGGCAGCGAGCTTCGATGCTGAAGATCTGGCCACCGACACAACCAAGCTCTGGTTGATGGCCACCGCCAGTTTCTGACGCGGGCGGCGACTGAACCGCAGCGGCGAGGTCGAGGCTACGCTCGACGAGCACGGCCACCGCAACAGCATCAACGCCTGGAAAGTGGCCGGGCTGCCCTGGGTGCAGGCTTAATCGCGTG
>VGVH01000027.1 GCA_016874095.1 Gammaproteobacteria bacterium
GCGCCTGGGATCCGGGCGCGGCGTGGCCGCCTGCGCCTAAGGCCTGGCGCACTGCGAGAATGTCGTCCTCAGGCCTGGATTTCGCGCAGCGCAACAACCCGGCGGTTCGCTCAGCCACTGCTACCGCGGGTCGCTCGCTTCGCGGCGGCCGATTACACTGACGGCAACATGGGCTTTGCACGTCCTATTCTCGACACCGATTGCCGCCGTGATGAACGGTCCACTGTCGAGTTCGAAGAACGCTGGGACGGGGAACTGCCGGAGGTCAATGTCGCCACTGCGCCGGATGATCTCGGCAGCAGGCCCGGTCGCGATCATCTTCGGTGGCACGGATTGGCCCGTGCGTACTCGATGCGCTGGTCGAGGTCATCGTGGCTGAATGGCCGGTCAGGCGGGGCGTTTCCCAGCGCGGCACCGAAGCGATCGACCCGGTTGAACAGGCCACCGATCAGCGGCAGCGTCGCGCCGCGGATGTTCTCGAATATGAACGCCTTGCCGGCCGCCTCCAGCCGGGTCATGACGGCGGCCACCTCGAAGCGGCTGTCCCCGGTTTGCGGATCCGGACCAGGTCGCCGCGCCGCTCCAGCAGCTGCGCAAACGAGCGGAAGTCGTGCATCGGATGCTCCATGGAACTGACGCAACGGAACATTCCGTCGCTGCCGCTGATTCTAGGGGGTTCGGCGAGCAGCGCCCGCCCACAGTCGTACCGTGACCGCAGGGCAGGCGTACCGGGAGGGGAACTACCGCGGTAGCCGGCGGGGACGGCCTGGATTGGCCGCCTCTGGTTGACGTCGGGCAAACGCAGCGGAGCGCGGCGTCATAAACCGACTGTCAGTGAGCCGCTATGAGCGGCTTCAGACGCTCTGCGATTTTGGCATGGCCGCTTGCGCAGATGTGGCTATCGCTGACGAAGTAGTCCTGTACGGTAAGAAAGTCTCGCCCGTCCACCAGAAGCCCACCGGTCTGAGCGAACTCCTCCGGCGTCATTGGAAAATTGCTCGTCATGCGCGGACGGGCGGGAATAATGACCAGGATCAGTTGGGCGCCGATGGCCTGCGCGTCGGCAGCAAATTGCCGTATCAAGGCCCGCGTGAGGGCAATTGCTTCAGGGGTGCCGTCCTGGTAGCTGCGCAGCCCCTGCGTCTTCAGTAGTTGTCGCTGGACAATGGAAGACAACTGATTGCGAATCAGGTTCCAGGCCGTGGAGTGCTCAAACAGCCAGCGAATAGGGGGAGCGGCATAAAGCACCTGCTGAACACGTACACCAGGCAGGAACGAGCGACTTGTACGGTGCACAGCCGTATCGCCGCTGGCCTCGTAAACACCTGATACCGAGTTGTTGCCAATATCGTTGTCGAAGTACAGCAGCACCACGGTGTCAGGCTGATAGGCGCTGAACCGAGCATGGAATGCAACCAGTTGCTCCGCCTGCCCGGTGCCAGATACGGATTGGTTGAGCACCTCGTGCCGCTCAGCACTGCCACCCTGCTCATTGAGCAGCCTTTCCAGCACGGCGCTTACCACCTCGTCGTCCTCCACGCCAAACCCGAAGCCCATTGAGTCACCGACGACCAGGGTCCGTATGGTTCCTGATGGTTTCTGTACCGCGTACTCGCGCTGGCCGCGCATTCCCGCGGAATTGGTGGTAACGCGAACGTCGTAGTCGCCGGGTACATAGTGGCGCGTATCGATGTTCGCCTGGACGCCGCGTACGCCATATCCAGGATCCACAAAAAAGCGCGGTTGTATCGCGACGTCAAAAAACATCCGCGCGAGAGCCTCTACGGCTACCAGCCCGACGGCTGTGCCGAGAATCAGAGCAAGGGCGCGACGTGCGCCGCTGACCGTTTTCGTAGTCATACCTTTAGACTCGCTATTTAGCCGCCAGGAGCAGCAAAGCGGGGCCGAACGGAGCCCGCCTGGCGGCGGCCGCCATCGGACGGGCTCCCACTGACTTCAGAACAGTGTGTATATGAATGGTGCCGCCACAGTGCCACCGAGGACCACGATCAGGCCAACGATGAGCAGCAGAATGACAATCGGCGCCAGGAACCACTTGCGCGTCTCGCGCATGAACGAAAAAAACTCACCGACAATGCTTTCCTGTTTCCCATCGGCCTGGCGGGCGAAGTCGTCCGAATCGGACTTCAGTGGTCGGTGATCAGACTGAGGCATGGATGGATTCCCCTCGTCAGAATTGACGGAAATAGTCCTTCGTCGATCGATTGTCCTGTTTTTCCACCCAGTAGCTCGGCGCGTTGCGGTCAACGGACCGATGCATCGGGTCTCCACTAATAGCGCGGACGAGCCAGCCAATTGGAGTCACGACACCAAAGTAGAGCACTGCCATCAGCGCGTGCGACAAGACCCAACCGATGGGATATACGGCCCGCATCCACGCCACGTACAACGTGCGGCGTAAAGGCGGCAATGCATAGTAGACGATACAGATCGTACCTCCGATCGTCCACAGGACAACGGCGGCGCGGCTGGAGTCTGCGACTCGTGCGACAAGCGCACCAACAAGGCCAAAAAAGGCCAGCTGGACGACGCCAAACCACCGCAGGTCGCGCGCCGATGGTGCGAAATTGACCTCAAGCAATGCCATGCGCGTGCCCCTCAATCCACCACGGCGGTCGAGCGACCGCTGACCGGGGCGACATATTCCCGGACGCCGGCTGTTGCCGGGCGGTCCGCCGCAGCGCCGCCGGGTACGCGACCGATCATGATAAAGAACCCGCCTTCGCGCTGACCGGCAGCGACAATCTCCGACGCCTGCACAACGAAGCGCTCCAGCGCAATGCCCGGCGACTGCGGCTCGAACAGGCTGGATCCGGCAAGCCCGTCGTCGTCCGGGCGCAGGGCCGGAATCCCGCGAACGAACTCCACGCCGTTTTCCGAGAACCAGCCGAGCACCTCACCCATAGTGTGCTTCGATTCGTGTGGATGCTGATACTGGTCGGCAAACCAGGCGCGGCGCTTCTCGCTGCTGAGACCAGTCTGCCGCAGGACCGGATCAATCCACTTGGCGCCGCCTCCCGTCAGGCGAAACAACTGCCGTCGGGCATCGGTGAAGAGTCGGCCGTAGGTGTTATACAGGCCGATGACGATGTGGCCACCGGGACGGACCAGCTTCAGGATGCTCTTGAATCCACCGTAGGGGTCGGCGGTATGGTGCAGGACGCCATTGCACAGCACGACGTCAAACAACTCGTCCCTGAAGACGGGGCGGAACAGGTTCATCTGCGCAAACTGGACCCGCGCCAGCCCATGCTCGGCGCGGAAGGCCTCGCCCAGCCGTAATGAATTCAGGCACATGTCGGTGCCCACCACCCGGCGACACGAAATCCCGAGGAAATTGGTCAACTGCCCCGTGCCGCAGCCGACCTCGAGCACGGAAGCGTTGTAAGGGATGCTCTCGTCGAGGCGTCGCGCGTAGATGCCGCGGCGCGACTTGTCCATCAGCGAGCGCACGGAGTCATGGTCGTCATAATTAGGGAAAGGCGTCTCCTCGTAGAACGCCTTGACGATCTCGGTCACATCGCCGGGATCCTCGAATGCCTCATGCGGCCAGAATAGCTGGGGAATGTTGTCGGTAACCTGAAACTCGTGCTGGCATGCCGGGCAGATCAGGGCCGCCGCCTGGCGTTGCACAGGCTGCCGGCAACAGGGGCTGACAATATGGCCGGCGCCGACCAGCTCCCGCAGCGCTCCGTCCGGTGTGGTCACTTCGGCCGGCTGAGCATGCTTCTCGAGGATGAAGTTGCCGATGCACAGCAGGTCTATCTGCGAAGCCATGAAAGTCCGGTAGGCATCCGCGGGTGTATTGACGATGGGCTCCCAGCCGAGGTTGAAGCTGGTGTTTACCAGGACCGGGCAGCCGGTCCTGGTGAAAAAGCTTTCCATCATGCGACGCAAGCGCCCATGACGCTCGGCATCGACTGTCTGGATACGCGCCGAGAAATCAACATGAGTAACCGCTGGAATGACCGAGCGCTGGATCTTGAGCTTGGCAATGCCGCTGGCCGTGGTATCTGCATCGAGGCGCTTGTTGTTGCGAACGGGCGCCACGATCAGCATATAAGGGCTTTCCTGGCCGGCGCGAACGTCAAAGTATTCGTGTGCGTGTTCTGCCAGCACGATTGGAGCGAATGGCCGGAAGCCCTCCCGGAACTTCACCTTCATGTTGATAATGGACTGCATGGCAGGGTTCCGGGCGTCGCCCAGGATGCTGCGGAAACCGAGCGCCCGTGGGCCAAACTCCATGCGGCCCTGGAACCAGCCCACGACCTTGCCATCGGCAATTGACCGCGCTACGTCCTCGACGAGCCGTGTCTCGTCATCGACGCGTCGATACGCAGCACCGACCGTGCGCAGGAATATCTCGACTTCGTCATTGCTGAACTCCCGGCCGAGCTGCGACCCGTACTGGGCGTCCGTGCCGGTTGTCCGAGGCTTGCTCAACAACTGATGCCAGATGAACAGGGCGACCCCGAGAGCGCCGCCGGCGTCACCAGCGGCTGGCTGAATCCAGATATCGTCGAACGGCCCCTCGCGGAGAATTCGGCCGTTGCCGACGCAGTTCAGCGCCACGCCGCCGGCCAGGCACAGCTTGCTCAGGCCGGTGATCTTGTGTGCGTGCCGGGCCATGCGCAGCATGGCCTCCTCGGTCACTTTCTGAATCGATGCCGCAATGTCCATGTCACGCTGCGTGAGTGGCGCATCCGGCCTGCGGGGAGGTCCGCCGAACAGTACGTCGAACTTCTTGCCCGTCATGGTCAGGCCCTGGCAGTAGTTGAAATAGGACAGATCCAGGCGCATGGACCCGTCTTCCTTCAGATCGACCAGGTGCTCCAGAATCAGGTCGACGTAACGAGGTTCGCCATAGGGCGCCAGTCCCATGAGCTTGTACTCGCCCTCGTTGACCGTGAACCCGCCGTAGTAGGTGAATGCGGAATACAGCAGACCGAGGGAATGGGGGAAACGGACTTCGCGCTTGAGTTCGATCCGGTTGCCGCGACCGACGCCGATACTGGCGGTGGCCCACTCCCCGACACCGTCCATGGTGAGGATTGCTGCCTCTTCCCATGGGCAGGGGAAAAACGCGCTGGCGGCATGCGACTCATGATGCTCGGTGAAGACGAAGCGCTTCTTGTAGGCGCCGCCGAGAGCGTTGCGCATTTCACGCGGCAAATGCAGTTTCTGCCGGAGCCACACCGGCATTGCCTTCAGAAAACTCTCGAAGCCGGCGGGCGCGAAGGCCAGGTACGTTTCCAGCAGCCGATCGAATTTCAGCAACGGCTTGTCGTAGAACCCCACGAAGTCGAGTTGCTCGGGTCTCAGGCCTGTTTCGGCCAGGCAGTAATTGATCGCATTGGAGGGAAACGACTGGTCGTGCTTTTCGCGGGTGAAACGCTCTTCCTGGGCGGCTGCAACAATCCTGCCGTCCACCACCAGCGCTGCGGCGGAGTCGTGATAGAAGGCGGAGATGCCAAGTATTGCGGTCATTCTGTCGTCGTGTCCCTAAGCGACCTGCCGTTGGTGATGCCCGACACGGCGCGCAATCCGGCTCACTCCAAAATGCTAATCACCCACACTGACTGACTACGACAGCGGGCATCGGGAAGCCTCTGGCGTCGCGACGCATTGCAGCCGGCAGGCTGATCGCTGCAGTGATGGCAGGTCACAGTGCCAGACGGAGGCCGGCGTTCACCGGGCCGTAGATTTTCCAGTTACCCGTGCTGCTGGCGGCGCAGGAGCGCTACCTTTACTTCAACCTGCCTGAAAACTGCCAAAAAAGGGAATTTAGTGTAAGCGAACCGCGTGCGCAACCGAGCAGTTGGCGGATTGTCGAGGCAACGGTGTTTGGGCGCCGTGCGGCGGATCCTGGTGCCGACCAGGACCTTGGCCCCCCCTGAGAAATTCCGTCGTTGCGGCCCATTATGTCGCCGGCAGCCGGGATTTTCCCCAGTCCGGTGCGGCACTCTGACGACCAGGTGGTGGGGCATATGATCGGGATCGGGGTGCCGCCCTAACGCTTGTCCTCGCCTGCCGGTATGGCGGAGAAGTCGTCGAGAAATGTCCGGGTCGCATCAAGTTCAAGCGCAAGCAACTGCTCCTACCATGGATCAGACGAGGGGCCGAGATGCCCCAGTAACTCAATGAATGCGATATGAGCGCGCAGCATCTGTTCTTCTTCTGAGTCCGGTGCAAGCCCTTCCGTCTTCAGCTGCGCATAGCGCTCAAACGTCATACAGCCAAGAATAACCGCCAGCACTACCATGACCCCGGCGTAGTGCCTTTACAATCGCATGACGGGCCAGTTGCCTGTTGGTGCTCGATGGCGTCTATGAGCTCGCCGCGGCCGGGCCACGCTTCCGCCGCGTGTCGCCACCGACAGCGGCCGAACTCGAGGCGCTGCTCGGCCAGATCGTCACGCGCATCGCCCGGCCCGCGGTGGCCACCGGCAGGCTCGACACAGTGCGCTGCGTGCTCAGGTCACGCCGGCCGGACGGGGAAGAAGAATCGGCGCCAGCGAGCGTAGCCCGGCCGAGGACACCGCAGTTCACCGCGCCCGCGCTCCGCCGGGGCAGGTGGTGCTCGATCTCAGCTGAAGCCGTGTCACGCGCCTGGGATCCGGGCGCGGCGTGGCCGCCTGCGCCTAAGGCCTGGCGCACTGCGAGAATGTCGTCCTCAGGCCTGGATTTCGCGCAGCGCAACAACCCGGCGGTTCGCTCAGCCACTGCTACCGCAAGTCGCTCGCTTCGCGGCGGCCGATTACACTGACGGCAACATGGGCTTTGAACGTCCTATTCTCCAGACGCAGGCTTGCCCTAGCGCCGGCTGTGGCAGAGGCGCTACAGTATGTAATGCTGTGGCTATCCGGGTTTCGCCCGGGTGCGGTGTTCATTCAACGGGAGGGTATCGGCAATGAAGATCTCATCCTTGGCGGTGTTTGTGACTGCCGCGACCTTGGGCGCGGGCGAGGCGATGGCCCAGGAGACGAGCACTCTCGAGGAGATCGTTGTCACCGCATCCAAGCGCGAGCAGACGCTCAACGACCTTCCGATGGCGGTCAGCGTGACCTCGGCCGAGAGCCTCGAGAGGGCGCACCTTACCGACATCCTGGACCTGCACACCACGGTGACATCGCTGCGCACGTCGCAGCTGCAGACATCGACGCAGACGAACTTCATCATCCGTGGCTTCGGTAACGGCGCTAATAACCCCGGTATCGAATCTTCGGTGGGCGTCTTCATCGACGGCGTGTACCGCTCGCGATCGGCGTCGCAGATCGGCGACCTCATCGATGTCGAGCGCGTTGAAGTGCTGCGCGGGCCACAGAGCACGTTGTTCGGACAGAACGCGTCCGTGGGTGTCATCAGCGTGATAACGAAGCAACCATCTTTCACGACGACCGGGCTGGTCGAGGTCGGTTTCGGCGATTACAACGCGAAGATGGCGCGGGCCAGGATCTCGGGTCCCATCAGCGACCGCGTCGCCTACAGTCTTTCGGGCAACTACAACGAGCGCGACGGCTACTTCAAGAACCTGAGCAACGGGCACGAGATCAACGACCGCGACCGTTGGGACCTGCGCGGGCAGCTGCTCTTCAACGCAACGGATGACCTGACGTTCCGCCTGATCGCGGACAAGAGCGAGATCGATGAGTTGTGCTGTGGCGTTTCAAACCTTCAGGATGGGCCTACCGGAGCCATCATCCGGGCGATCGGCGGCGAGATCTACACGGGCAGTCCTTTCGACCGGCGCGCTTACCTTAACAAGGACCCGTACAACGAGGTCGAAAACGACGGCGTATCCCTGCAGGCCGACTGGACGATCGGCAACTGGACACTGACTTCGATCACGGCCGATCGAAACCAGAAGGCGGAGTTCGACTACGACGCCGATTTCACGAGCGCCGACATCCTGGCGAACAACCTGAACGACTCGAGCCTCGAC
Source organism: Gammaproteobacteria bacterium (assembly GCA_016874095.1). GTDB lineage: Bacteria > Pseudomonadota > Gammaproteobacteria > Steroidobacterales > QUBU01. Next base: position 7,963 of record VGVH01000027.1, read on the forward strand.
ACCTTCACCCAGGAACTCCGCGTCGTGTTCGACAACGGCGGCCCCGTGACGGGCCTGCTGGGTGGGTACTACTTCAATGAAGACGTCAACTACGAAAACACGCTGATCTGGGGCGACGATATCCGGCCGTACGCGACCGGCCTCATCTTCGCGCAGACCGGCAGCCTCACGGTGCTCAGCAATCTCGAAGCGGCACTCAGTCTTCCGCCTGGAACATTGCTGCAAGGTGGGCAGGGCCAGGTCATCACTACGCAACAGGACAGCGAGGTCACCACCTTTTTCGGCCAGCTCGATTGGAAGATCACGGACCGCGTGACGCTCACGGCGGGTGTGGCTAATGCGAGGGTCAAGAAGGACGTGGCGATCGACCAGGTGGATACGGACGTCTTCTCGTCGCTCAACTTCGTGCAGATCGGCTTCGCGGGCGCCTTTGCAGCGTTGACCGGACTGCCGCCCACGCCCGAAAACATTGCCGCGAACCTGGCGGGGGCGAACGTCGCCGACCAGATCAGCGTGACGGCGTGCTCGCCGACCAACCCGCCACCGGCCTGCAACCAAACGCTCGCCCTTTATCCCTTCCAGTTCCTTGCTCCGGTCGTGCCGTTCTCGGACGGTCACTCGAGCGACAGTGAAACAACCTACACCGCGCGCTTGGCGTTCGATATCAGCGACGGCCTCATCGTGTACGGCGGCGTCTCGACCGGGTTCAAGGCCACCTCCTGGAACCTGTCGCGCGACACGCGGCCGCTCCCGCCGGAAGCCGGGTACGATCTGACGCCATTTGGCCGGCCGAATCCCTACTACGCCCGCTACGGCAGGCGATTCGCGGGACCGGAGGAATCGACTGTCTACGAGATCGGATTCAAGGGCCAGTGGGCGCAGGCGGCGTTGAATGTCGCGATCTTCGACGAGGAGATCAAGGACTTCCAGTCGAACACGTTCCTCGGCACAGGCTTCGGTCTCGTCAATGCCGGCAGGCAGTCGGTCAAGGGCGCCGAATTCGATCTGCTGTATGCCCCGACGCCGCACTGGGAATTCACCGTCGCGGGCAGCTACCTGGATCCGAAATACGATTCCTTCGTCATTGGGCCGGCGGTGCAGAACCTTCCCTCCGACTCCGCGACGACCGATCTTTCGGGCACGAAGCCGGCGGGCATTTCAGAGTTCACCTGGGCTGCCTCTGCAACTTACAGTTGGTCAATGGGGAGCTTTGATGCCTTCGTGCGCGCTGACTACAATCACGAAAGCAACGTGAGGGTGATCGAGAACGTGCCGGAGGATGTCGCCTCGCGTGAAGTGGATCTCCTGGGTATGAGCGCAGGCCTGGCGAAGGACGGCTGGGAAATCCAGTTGTGGGGTCACAACCTGACGGACGACGATTACCTGATCAGCGCATTCCCGTCAGTGGCGCAGTTCGGCAGCTATTCCGGCTACCCGAGCCAGCCGCGGACCTACGGCGTGACCTTGCGCAAGCGGTTCTGACCCGGGTCCTGAAGTCAGGAGAGCGCGGAGATCAGGGCGTCGCCAGCCACGCGGCGGTGGGGACCTCGCGCGGCACCGGGCGGGTCGTCACGTAGGTGACCAGCATCCACACGGCATCGGCCGTCCGCGAGGCTGGGCGCGGTAAATCCCAGCGCTCCACCACCGTGGCAGCCGTCGCAGTTCATGGACGCGAACAGCTTCTCGCCTGCCACAGCCGCATTCGCGTCGCCGGTGTAGGGGTTTGACAGGCTCGCGGCGCCGGATGGCACAAACGAGTCTTCTGTTAACCCAAAGAGCCCTTAATAGTTCCTATGGTCAAAAGCTTACGCCGTGACATAGTATTTATCCGCTGCGCGTTTCGTGTACAGAAGGCGACTTCCGGGAGGATTCATGAACCGCCTCTGGCTGGTCACCACCGTCTGTATCGGCACTCTCCTCATCAGCACCTCCAACGCCCTCGCACAACCCTCGGGGCTGGTTCCCGGCACGTACCGCTGCATGTCGTACAACGTGTCGGGCGGCGGCGGGTCGTGCGCAAATTCTCCGCGACTGGTCTTGAACGCCGACGGCACGTACCAATACTCGTCGACGAAGGGCACATGGACGATCGACAACGGCCGGTTGCTGCTGTCGGCCTCACAGGTGTGGGGCCCCGGCGCGATCGTCGGCCGCGACTCGGTGCGCTTCGAGTACGACCTGCGCGGGTGGCATCACGTCGTCACGTGGGTGTGCCAGGGGTGCACCGGTGCACCGGTCTCGCCAGGCATCACCGAACCGGGAGCGGGAACGGCACCACCGTCAGGTCGGGGAAACGCCGCGATGGTCGGCGTCACATTGGACCTCCGATTTACGCAATCTATCGGAGGGGTGTCCGGATTCACCATCGTCCCGGCAGAAGCCGCTCGGGCCTATCGTCACAACGATCCGATCCCTTCCGGCGCGGTCACCGGACTCGCATACGAGACCGGCGACACCTCCGTGAGGCTGGCGACCAATCGCAGCAACACGCTCACCGTCGGACGGCAGTACGTGGTGTTTCTGAGCTGGCCACGAGAGACGATTCCTGTCGCGATTCTCGATCTGCCCGTCGAGAGCGAAGACTACGCGGGCACGCTGAATGCCACATTGAACGGCGCGAGCGTGCTCGCGCGGATTGGGAAGGCACGGTCATGAAGCCGCTCATCCTCGCTTGCGTGCTGCTCGTTGCGGCCGGCGTGTCGTCTGCATCGGCTCAGGACTACCAGCGTGGCTACGATGCCGGCAAGGCCGCGTGCGCCAACGGCCCGGCGTCCTCGGTGCCCGGCATCAACAACTGACCGGAGTTCACACGGGGCTGGCAGCGAGGCGTTGAGCGCGTACTTCTACAAGTAGGGCTACGACGAGGGCTATCGAGCCTGTCAGGCGAATCCGACGGCGACGCCGCCGAATCCGGGCAATCTCGACCACTCGCGAGGGTTTCTCGATGGCTGCCGCGCCGCGCCCAAACCGCAGCCGAAGCCGGACCCCAAGCCAGATGTCGGCGCGAAGGACGTCAAGGTCGCTTCGATCGACCCAGCCGAAGGTCCAGAAGGCGGTGCCACGAAGGTCATCGTCAAGGGAGAGGGCTTCACGGGCGCCACGGCCGTGAAGTTCGGCGCAGTCGCCGCGGCCTCGTTCACGGTGGATTCTCCGCCGCGCGAAGTCGAGGGGCTTGGCCATGACGGCTTTACAAACGAGACTGACCGTCAAACAATCCGGTCTAATCTTCCGACAACTTGCCGGTGACGACACATCGCACAAACTGAGTAGCCGCTGACGACAATCGGGCCGACGTCCTATCTGGCTGGCCAGAGCTCCCCGCCGATGGCGAGTCTGCGGCCGTGGAAGCCGCCCATGCCAAGCTCCGCCCCGATGCGTCGCGTTACGAACGGCACCGCCCGGAGACGACGCTTCTTTATCAACTCGTCGAGCGCCACTACCCGGGCTTCGTCGCGGCGTTAACTGCGCGTGGCAGGACGCTGCCCGCCTATGTACACGACGAGTTCGAGGCTTACCTGAAGTGTGGGCGGTTGGCGCACGGCTTCTTGAGGGTGCGCTGCACCGCCTGCCACGCCGAGCGGCTGGTCGCCTACAGCTGCAAGCGCCGGGGCTTTTGCCCGAGCTGCGCGGCGCGGCGCATGACGGAGAGCGCAGCACTGCTGATCGACGAGGTACTGCCGCGCGAGCCGGTGCGCCAAAAGCGCGCCGGAGACGGCTGCGCCAAAAGCATCCCGCAGCGCGAGAATCCCACCCGCACGCCGGCATTTCCGGTAGCGCGACAGGGGGGCCGATCGCCCGGCCGCCGCTACCGCGGCTCGCCGGCTTTGCGGCGGGGGGCTACACTGTCGGCAGCATGGGCTTTCAACTTCCTATTCCCCGTTCTCGTCAGCACTCTAGTCACGGCGTGTGTATTTCCAAGTCTCTCGTTGGCAGACGAGACTCAGGAAGTCAAAGATTACAGAGCGCAATGTTTGGCTTTGACGCGCAACTCAGAAGTGACATGCCACAACTGATTAACGGAGCTCTGCGGTTAATAGAAAAACTGTCTACGATGTTGGACTTCATAAGGGTGAAGATACTGCGTATTATCTTCATCGTGGATATCGCGTTGTTGCTATTGAAGCGGATCCAGACCTTTTCTTGTTTTGTAAAGAGAAGTTTAGGGAATTTATCGAGACTGGCGCCCTAACTATTATTCACGGCGCCGTAATTTCGGTACGAGCGGCGCTGCCGCGACGGGAGCCGGCGTTCGAGCTGTGGCTCATGCCGCCGGAAGGCTGGGAGAAGATCGCCGACCCCGCGAGCATCCGCCATCCGCTGGCGCGGCGGGTCATCGGCTGGAGCCGGCGCCTGGGAGTGTCCGCGCACCTGCTGCTGCGTGTGGCGGTGGCGCAGCGCGCCGTGCACGAGGGCCTGGCGCGGCCGCGAGCGCAACAGCAGACGGCGTGAATCGGGCTGCCCCGGCACGTTCTATTCACAAATAAATGGTGCAAGTCATGAAAGACTTTAACAAATCGGTGAAGAACGTCGCGTATCTTTTGGTTTCAATGTCCATGCTACTTGCCGGCTGTGGGGGCAGTGGAGATAACAGCGACACCGATAATGATAGCGGTACCGATACCGGAAGCGACGCGTTGGATATTTCCAATGCCATTTTCAGCGAAAATGATGCCGATTGCGCCACTTATTCGAACAGTTACGAAGCCGATGTCACAGATATCCAGCGCAGCATGGGCTTTGCGTTGGACGTAGTCATTAGCAATGACACTACCAGCTGCACCTTTTCCTCAAACAACATCCCTAACCACGATTTCAATGACGCGTCAGCCAATTTTGCAACCCCGGTATCTGAAGTGAGTCAGACGTTTGTCGTAACAAGAACGCCCGTCATTGCCAATTCCCCTACGGCATTTACTCAACGCACCTACAATGCCGTTATGCTTAACGGTGTACCCCTGGATATCCTTTCGGCTGGATGCTACATGCCCACATCTGCTCAGGCTGATGCCGATGGCAATGTTGCAATTGGTTGCCGGGATACAGATCCTTATTTGCTCGATCCGTTGGGGACTGAAAGCAAATTCGGCGCGGACGCCCATAATGCCCATACTCAACCTGACGGGTCATATCACTATCATGGCAACCCCAATGCCATGTTTGATGAGAGTCCGGGGCCAAAAGGGTCTCCTGTGATTGGATTTGCAGCGGACGGTTTCCCTATTTACGGAAGCTATTTCCTAGATCCCGCGACAGGTACAGTGCGTAAAGCAATTTCCGGGTACACATTGAAAAGCGGATCTAGAGGCATCAAGAGCAATACCAACCCGGGGGGTACCTATGATGGTACGTACACTTCCGACTGGGAATTTACTGGTGCGGGTGATTTGGATTCGTGCAACGGTATGACCGTCAATGGTCAATACGGATACTATGTAACTGACACCTATCCATGGGTAATGCGCTGCTTCACTGGCACACCCAACGAGTCGTTCAATAAATAGCTGCCCATTAAAATAGCTGCCATTTGAAACAGCTACCATTCTGGGGTATCGATCCCCGATGGAGTTCGAAACGGTATGCAGCTAACCAGTGGGTGTCGCTTTTTTCGAAGGAACTCTTTAGATTCACGCCAGAGATGTCCAACCTCACGAGACGAACGGTTGTCCTCGGCGTTGCCGCCGCGACGGTAGGCGGCCTGCCCTCATGCAGCACTACGCAATCAGCAGGTCCAGTCGTGGCTGATCCCGACCTGCAGAAGAAGCTCGACGCCGTCTTCCAAGCTCACATGGACGCCGAACTTTCCGGCGACCTCGAAAAGACGCTGGCGACGATGACGCCCAATCCACACCTCGTGAACGTGCCGACGATGGTGGGAGGCCAGGGCCCGGAGAGCGTGCGAACGTTCTATGCGAAGCGGTTGATCGGCCAGTTCTTCCCGCCCGACGTGAAGTTCGAGACGATCTCGCGAACCTACAGCAAAGAGCGTCTTGTCGATGAGCTCATCATTTCCTTCACGCACACAACCAAGATCGATTGGATGCTCCCGGGCATCAATCCGACCGGCAAGCGTGTGGAAGTGGTTTTTGTCGTGATCGTCGGCTTTGACGGCGACAAGGTCTCCTACGAGCACATTATGTGGGACCAGGCGAACGTGCTGGTCCAGATCGGCTTGCTCGACCCGACCGGCCTCCCGGTCACCGGAGCCGGTGCGGCGGCGAAGCTCAGAAATCCTGCCTTGCCCGATCCTTTCTTCAACGAAGGATAGCAGGGGCATGAAGGCCTTTGCGTCGTACTTACGCATCCTCACCGCCGAGGAATGAGCGGCGTGCCGCGGGCGCGGCATGGTCCGGCAGTCCACCTCTGCGCCTAGCGTCGGTGTCGGCACGGCATCGCGGGGATGCACACACAAGGCGACGGGGTCCTCGCGACGGGGATCCGACCGCCACAGGAGGCGGGTCGTGGTGCAGGAGCCGTCGGCGTGGGCGTACCAATCGATGCCGAGCACAGCGGTGGCAGCGACGAGAGCACGTGCGGGCACGTTTGGGCCTACACGAATCAGGTCCAGTTGGATTTAAGCCGGCGCGGCAAACCGGCCCACAATGCGGTCATCGAAAGCTTAAACGGGGGGTTTCCGGGAGGAGTGCCTGAACGCGCACTGGTTCGAATCGCTGAGCGAAGCGCAGCAGAAGATCGACGTCTGGCGATGGGACTACGAAGAATAATTCGAACCCTCCAGGCACAGCATTGTTATCAGGATACGAACCGGCGGATTTAGCAGCTTTTTTACAAAAGCTCGATACAAGTTATAAATTATTTATTTTTCAATGCCTTTAACAGGCGGAATACTCGCTTAATCTGTGAGCCGGTCAACATTTGGCCGAGCAGGCATGGCTCACAATGACTCAGAATGGTCGCCAGCGCCTCCAAGCAGAGAAGGATAATTCGAACTTGTCAGTCCCGGGAATAATAGTGAAAAAGCTATTAAATACCCTGTGTGCGGTCGCTGCGCTGCTGTTACCTGTGACAGGGCAGGCCGGTGTCATTCGACATGATGTGAACATGCAGGAACACATTGCCCTTGCTGCTGCACCCCAGTTCGATCCGGTAGGCCGCTTACTGTTTTCCACGTCCGCTGGTAACTGGATTTGTTCCGGTACCTTGATCAGTGCTTCATTTGTGTTAACCGCTGGCCATTGCCTGGATGATGTCACAACCAGCAATGTGACTTTTGACGTTGGTGGTTTTACTTATAGCGGCGCTCAGTGGCAGGTACACGCGTCATGGAATGGCGATTTTCTTGCCGGTAACGATTTAGCCCTCCTCCAACTGATGGGTAATGTTGGAAATGTGACGCCAGCGTCTGTTTATCAGGGCAATGATGAAGTCGGTGCTATCGGTACTCATGTCGGTCTTGGTTCATCCGGTAATGGCCTGACTGGCTCAACCCTGGGACCGGGCACCAAACGGGCCGGCAATAACCGGATGGATTTAGTTGATAGCACAAATGTCACAGGTAGGACCCACAGTAATATTATCTGGACTGACTTTGACGCACCGGCCGGCACGTTGCCGTCACAGGGCACTGGTTTATACCCCAGTGCGGCCTACCTGGCAGATCCCTTAGCCTACTCCCTTGGTATTACTTCCGGCGTAGCACTAAATCTGGAATATTCAATTGCCGGTGGCGACAGCGGCGGTGGTTTTTTCTTGCAAGAGAACAACCAATGGTTTTTAGCCGGCGTCCATTCTTTTCTCGCTGGCATTGATGCCAGTGGTCCAAATGCTTCTTATGGTGATTTATCCGGCTCAATCCGGGTCAGCTCATTCGCTAACTGGATTGACGCTGCGCAAGGCTCCGCTGCCGTGGTTCCTGTACCCGGCGCGGTCTGGCTCTTGGGTAGCGCGCTCGGGGTGCTGGGTGCGTTGAAGCGCAAGGTCCGAGTAGCAGCGTAACGCACACGCTTAGTTCGCGTTGGGAAACCCCGCTTCGGCGGGGTTTCTCTTTTCGGGCCCGGCGCACGGCATACGAGCAGGCAAACGCGACGCAGGCGCGGGAATGGGTCGAGCGTTTCGTAGCCTTGTACAACCAGGTGCACTGCCACAGCAGCCTGAACTACGTGACCCCGGAGCAATGCCATCGCGGCGAAGATCAGGCGCTGCTGCAAAACCGGCATGCGCTGTACGAACAAGCGCGTGAGCGACACCCGCGCCGATGGACAGGCAGAACCCGGAACTGGCAACCGCAGTCAAACGCTCACCTCAACCCGGACAGGCCCAGGAGAGAACCCCGCAAACAAGCAGCGTGATCGAGGGACGCGACAACTATCTTGAAAGCCACCGCACTCACGCCAGCGTGGTTCCGCGCTTGAGCGAGCGGCGCTAGTTTCCCTGGCGCCGCCGCGCACTTCGCGCGGCGGCGGAACAGCAGGTGAAGTGGCGTAACGCTCCGCCACGCGGTGCATAACTGACTGAAGAGCTGACTGGCGGCGTAGTCGCGAGGGCGCGGAGCCGATCAATCGCCTCCCGTCAGAACTCGAAGCGCAAGCCCGCCGTGACACCGATGCCCGGCAGCGGTGCGAACTCCTTCAGCGACGAGCTGGCACGCCGGGCCTCCTCGTCGAGCAGGTTCGTTCCGCGCAGGTAAGCCAGCAGCCGATCGTCGCCCACCGGGAAGCGATAGCTCAAGTCGATGTCCAGTTGCGTGTAACCGTCGGTCGGCAACTCGCTGTCGGCGACATGGTCCTGATCGGCATAGCGTGTCGCGGCAAGCGACGCCGAGAACCGGTCGCGGTCGTAGGCGAGTTCGCCGCCGACGCGCAGGGGCGGCAGTTGCGGGACGTTGCCGCCCCCGTTGTCCAGCCGGCCGCGTACGTAGTCAGCGATCAGGCGCGCCGAGAGCGTGCCATCGGCCAGCTCGGCAATCGGCAGGCCCAGCTCGGCCTCGAAGCCGAGGAAGCGCGCATCCTGCTGCCGATACTCGACGACGGGCAGGTCGTCCTCGATGTCGCCGGTGGCGGCCGGAAAGATGAAATCGCTGAAACTGTTGGCGAAGACGGTCAGCGACAGCCCGATGTCGCCGGCCGTGGCCCGCAGCGTCAGGTCGGCGCTCAGCGCCGTTTCCGACTCGAGGTCCGGGTCGCCGATCTCGAAGCGGCGCACCGCCAGATGCGGGCCGTCGGCGTACAGCTCGGTGGCCGACGGATGGCGCTCGGCGTGCGACAGGTTGAGAGCAAGCGACCAGTCTTTCGCGAAGTCCCACACCAGTCCGCCGGACAGGTTCACGCTCGTGTCGTCGTAGCCGGCAGACCCGGCCTCCGACTCCGCGTCGATTTCCTGATGCTCCACGCGCAGGCCAGCCTGCCAGGTGAGACTGCCCGCCGGGCGTTCCTCGAACAGGAACAGGCCGAGATTGCGGGTTTCCGAGGGCGGCAGGAAAGCCTCCTCGCCGACGGCCTCGAGCTCGGTGTCGCGGTACTGCAGCCCCAGGGCGCCGCGCCAGCCGGCGATCTCATTGTGATCCGCCGAGGCGCGCAGTTCGATGGCATCCTGGTCGAACACCGTGCCGACGGCGCCATCGCCCTCGATCTCGCTGTGCGTGTAGTCGTTCACCGCCGCGCGAAACCTCAGGGTATTGAATCCCGGCAGCACACCGGCAAGCTCGCCCGCGAAGTCGTAGCGATCCTGCTCCATGTCGATGCGAACGCCAGGCTCGCCCGGCTCCTCGGCCGGACCCGGCAGGCCGTAGTTCGTGTCGAAGGTGCTGAAGCCGACACCGACGAAGCCCTCGTCGAGCAGCCACGAGGCCCCGGCCCCGCCGCCGTTGGACTCGCTGTCGGAATTGGGAACCCGACCGCTGGTCTCGTCGACCGGCAGTCCCTCGTCCGCGAACAGCTCGCGGATGCCGCGTGACCAGGCGATGCCGTCGATCCGGACGTCGTCGGTTTCCCGCCGATAGCCATCCAGATGCAGACCGAAGCGCCCCAGCGTCGCATCGAGGCGGCCGGTCGCGGCTGCTTCGTGCAGCGCCGTGTTGCCGCGCACCTCGGCGGCGCCGCCGAGTTGTTCGTCACGCGCGTAGGCCGGGATGCGGCTCGTCACGACGTTGACTACTCCGCCCACGGTGCCGTTGCCGTAGAGGAGCGTCGCCGGCCCTCGCAGCACCTCGACCTGCTCGGCGAGCAGTGGCTCGACCGTCACCGCATGATCCGGACTGAGGGCCGACGCATCGAGCGAACCGAGACCGTCCTCCAGCACCTGCAGGCGCTCGCCGCCGAGGCCGCGGATCAGCGGCCGGCTCGCCGCGGGCCCGAAGTAGCTGGAGCTCGTGCCCGGCAGCTGCGCCAGTGTCTCGCCGATGCTCGCTTCGATGCCCGCGCGCAGTTCGTCGCCGCCGAGCACCTGGGTGGGTTGCGCCACGTCCTCGAGGCGCTGGGTGAGCGGCAGTGCCGTCACGATGATCTGCTCGACCTTGTCACGGCCTTGCGCAGCATGGGCCGAGAGGGAAACAGCAAAAAGGGCCAGTGCCCTGGCATGAAATCTCATGGAATATCTCCGTCATCGATGGAATGAAGCCGCCACGCGTGTTGCGCGTCGCGGTCGGGTGCGCGGGACGAACCCGCGTTCGATGCGCTTACGGAGTCAGGGCGGGAGGTGCGCGCGAGCGATAGCTGTGGCGTGGCGCTGCGGAGACGACCGGCAGGTCGAGCGTCGTCGACACGAGAACCGCCGGCGCCGGGAATGGCGCCGGGGCTACGAATACAGGCGGGGGGCCGAGCCGCTCGGCATGCAGGCAGGCCCCGCAGAACTCACGCTGGTCGCCGGACTCTGGAGCGAGCGGGTGCACGTGAGCCGCGAACGCATAGCCTGCGTGGACCAGGGTGGCCAGCAGCAGCAGCGCGAGACGTTGTCGCAGCGTTCGGCAGGTGCCGTGACGCAGCGCCGGGATCAGGCTCATCGGTCGATCATGCCCGGAGATCGGGCGCCGGGCAACCCGACGGCGCCACGGTCAACGCCGCGCCTCGGCGAGATCGAACAGATAGATCTTGCGCCGGTGCCGGCCGATGAGCGGCAGCTGGACGGTCTCGAGCGGCCGCAGTCCGCCGGTCCAGCGGCTGACGACCGCGTCGTCGATGTTCGAGTGCGACGGGTTGCTCTTGCGCCGCCACTTGTAGGGCAGGCTCAGAATGGCGTAGCGGGCGATCCGCGGCAGCTCCGCGAAGGCCTCGACCTGCCGCTCGCCCAGGTGCTCCCAGACCTGCAGCGCGATCACCAGGTCGTAGGACTGGTCGGGTATCGGCCAGGGCACGACGGTCGCGTCGTGCAGGAAAGTCGGGTTGAACTTCGCCTGGTAATCGAGCCGGTCGCTGTCGGGAATGAGCGGCGTGAAGGCACAGCCCACCTCGAGCACACGCCGGGGCGCCAGCCTGCGCACCATCGCCATCGCCTCGCGATAGTAGCGCCAGCGCCCCTTGAGGTACGGCGTCGTGCTGCGCGCGGCGAGGAACTGCTCGTGGCTGATGGTGGCGAGCGCGCCGCCCGGATACATCGGACGCGGCACGAAATCCGCACGGCGTTCGTGCACCAGCTCGAGACGGCGTAGCCAGCGTGCCAGTACGCCCGGTTGTCCCTCTGTCACCATGCCCGCCCCTGCCGCAGTCTCAGCCATCGCATCTTATCCGCAGGCTAGCACCGGCGAAAACCAGAAGCTGCCGTCCCGACCGGGACGGCATCGCGCAAGTCTCTACTCCAGAGCATGGGGATAGGAAGTTCAAACGCCATGCCGGCGACCTGCTGCCCTGCGAAAAGCGGTACGGCGTCTTCAGTTACCCCTTCCAGCCCGGGTAGAAGGGCGTGTACCGATCGGTCAGGGGATCCGCCGGGATGTAGCCGGTGCAACGCGGGACTCGTGCGCTGGTGCGCTTCGCGTAGTTCATGGCACTCGGCGGCACCCAGGGCGCCGGGTAGCGCATCCCGATGGCGGCCGACATGCAGGCGAGCACCTGGAAGCTCACGAACAACCCGAGGTTGCCGTAGAGCGTGAGGTAGGTGAGCGTGACCAGCAGGTTCGGGATGTGACAACCGAGCGCCTTGATCTTCTGCGTCATCGGCGTGTCGTGCTCGGGCGCGATGTAGTGGTCCCACCAGATGTTGTGGAAATTGGGCTGCCACGAACCGAGGGCCAGGAATGTCGCGATCCAGGTCCCCCACTCCGGCAGACCGAGCTTGCGGATCAGGAGCCACACGGAGATGAACAGGAGCCCCTGGCATGACCCCCAGAAGAACCCGAAGAAGGCCGAGACCAGCGTGTTCTTCTGCCGTTCGAATACCGGCGTGAAGTACGACCACACCCCGGCATACGCCGCGAGGATGAACAGGTAGCAGGCGATCGTGTACAGCACCCAGGCCGGATTCGCGGCCTGTTCGGCGGTGACCGGCGGCGATGTCAGCACGAGTTCCAGCGCACCCGTGGCCCAGGCCAGCAGGTAGACGGCGCAGAAATAGGTCGAGGCCTTCAGCCAGGCAAGCTTCGGGTAGTAGATGTCCCAGGGATGTCCGCGAAACCGCAGCCAGCGAATACCCGCGAGCAGCACCATCAGCAGCGCGGCCACCGCGCCGATCACATCAGCCATTGTTCACCTCCAGGAAGGTACAGAACCATTTCTCGACCAGGCGGAAAAATCGCCACATGCGCTCACGCACCGATACCCGTGACGCCGGCGGTCCAGTCCCACAGCCGGCGGCGAATGACCGGATCACGGGCGACGGGCGAGGCCTGCGCCACCCGGCACGAGGCGAAGTACTCGCCGGTGACACCCTCGACGGCCGGCGACGCCGCGACGTGAATGTGGGTCCGGGCCCCGCGCTCCGGAGTGTTGAGCCCGAGCAGCGAACCGAGCGCGAAGACCGGCACTGCGCCCCAGCGGAAGACGCCGCGCAGGTTCCGGTAGATCGAGGTGTTCACGAAGTAGCCGGGCGAAACGGCGTTGACCGTGATGCCGCTGCCGCGCAGGCGCCCGGCCAGCTCGAACGTGAAATAGAGATTGCAGAGCTTGGCGCGATGATAGGCCGCGAACGCGGCGCCATTGGAGAAGGCCGCGCCCTTCCATATCTTCTCGTTGTTGAGGTCGTCGAAGTCGAGCCCCGGGCCGACGCGGTGGGCTTCGCTGGCGATGCACACGATCCGCGCCGGGGCCCCGGCGCGCAGCTGCGGCAGCAACAGCTGGGTCAGCAGGAAGTGTCCGAGATGGCAGGTGGCGAGATGCATCTCCCAGCCGTCCGGGCTCAGCCGGCGCACCGGATCGGTGATACCGGCGTTGTTGACCAGTACCTGCAGTGAGGGGTAACGCGCGCCGATGTCGGCGGCGAGGCGGCGCACATCGGCGAGCGAGGACAGGTCGCACCAGGCGAACTCGGCGAGCGGCCGGCTGGCGCGGGAGTTGATGAGGTCGCGCGTGCGCGTGCCCTCCTCGCCTTCCCAGTCCACGATGATCACGCGGGCGCCGCGCGCGGCCAGCGCCAGGGCGGTGACCCGGCCCATGCCGCGGGCACCGCCCGTCACCAGGCAGACCTTGCCCTGCATGTCCCCGTCCACTCGGCCCTCCCCTGCTGCGGGCAATGTAACGCCGCGATGGGGAATCCGGCTAGACTCCTTCGATGCTTGGGCAGACAGGGTCGCAACCCGCCAGGCTCTGCGCCGGACTGGCACTGCTGATGTCGGCCTGGGTGCTGGCCAGCGTTGCTGCCGAGCCGGCACCGACGGGACTGAGCGATGCGGCGAGCTTGCGCGCACGGCCGCTCACACCCGCGTTGGGTGGTGCCACCAGCCGCGAACTCGGCGGCGAGCGCGCCTTCAAGGCGCTGGCCGCGAACGCGGCTCCGATGCGGATCGCGTTCTTTACCTTCGGCGAAACTATATTCACCACGCTGTGGGAACCGGCGCCGGGTCAGCCGGGCACCGACGGTCTCGGTCCGGTGTTCAACCGCGAGGGCTGTGCCGAGTGTCACCAGCGTAACGGCCGCGGTCGGCCGCCTCAGGACGACGAGGCGCCGATGATGTCGATGTTGGTGCGCCTCAGCCTGCCAGGCGTCGGTCTGCACGGTGGGCCGCTTCCGGTGCCTGGTTACGGCGACCAGCTGCAGGATCGTGCCGTGAAAGGTGTAGCGGCCGAGGGCCAGGCGGTGATTCGCTGGCGCGAGGAGCCGGGGCGATTCGCCGACGGCACGCCGTTCAGCCTGCGTCGCCCAGGGATCGAATTTCGCAAGCTTGCCTTCGGTGAGCTGCCCGACGGCGTGCTGACATCGGCGCGAGTGGCGAATCCGATGATCGGGCTTGGCTTGCTCGAAGCCGTGCCAGAGACGCTGCTGCGCCAGCTCGCCGACCCGGACGACCGCGACGGCGACGGCATTTCCGGCCGCGTCAACGAGGTCTGGGACGCGCCGAAACAGGCTGCGGCGATCGGCCGCTTCGGCTGGAAGGCGAGTGTCGCAAGCCTGCTGCACCAGAACGCCGGCGCCGCGCTGGGCGACATGGGCATCACGACACCTGTGTTTGGTGAGGACTTGTGCGAGTCGGTCCAGGTGGCCTGTCGCCGCGAGGCGCTCGCGGTGCGGGATTCACCCGAGCTGCTGCCGGAGTTCTTCCAGCACCTGGCCACCTACACGCGATTGCTGGCCGTGCCGCGCCAGCGAAATCCCGAGGCGCCCGCGGTGACGCGCGGCGAGGCGCTGTTCCGCGCCAGCGGCTGCGCCGGCTGTCACCTGCCCACGCTGGTGACGCAGGAGGCGCTCGTGCCGGAACTGGCAAACCAGGTGTTCCATCCGTTTACCGATCTGCTGTTGCATGACATGGGTGAGGGTCTGGCTGATGGCCGGCCGGATTTCCTGGCCTCTGGCAGTGAGTGGCGCACGGCGCCGCTGTGGGGCATTGGTCACACCGAGGAGGTCAGCGGCTTCAGCCTGTACCTGCACGATGGTCGCGCGCGCAGCCTGGAAGAAGCGATACTCTGGCACGGCGGCGAAGCGGCCCGGGCGCGCGAGAACTTTCGCACACTGTCGCAGGACGACCGAGCGTCTCTGATCGCCTTTCTGCGGTCGCTCTAGTCAGCCGGCGGGGTGGCGTCGCGCAGCTCGAGCAGCTCCCGGTTGAACGCATCGACGTCGAGTTCTTCCACGTACTTCTCGAGGTGATCTACCTTGTGGGCAGTGAAGGTGACCTGCCGGATCAGCCGTCGGCGGCCGTCTGCACCTTCCGACCAGGTCGAGATCTCGTCGAATGTGCGCAGCGGCAACACCAGTGATGCGTGGCCTGCGCCGGGCTGTTTCCCCGGCTTGAGCGCGGTGACGATACGTGTGCCGGGGCGGGCCTCGCCCTTGCGACGAAGGTAGACATGCACCGACGTGTCGGTGGCACCGCCGCGGCCCGCATCGGCGGTGACGAAGTCCACGCTCAGCGCATAGAGTCCCGGGCACAGCGGCTTGTAGACCGCACCGCTCCACTCGCCGAGCGAGACGTTGAAATGGCGGGACCGCAACGCCCGACCGTCCACGGATCGTGCCTGGCGGGTCTGGTTGTAGTCGATGCGCTTCAGCCCGCCGTCATGGCTGAGGTCGGCGCCCGCGAAGGTGAAGCCGACGACTTCGCGTGCGCAGCGCGTCGCCATCTTGTCGCGCGTGATGCGGCCATCGACGATCAGGCCAAAGAACTGGGCGAAGTCCTCCTCGGTGAATTCCTCGCGCGCGAGCACGTCGACGGCACTGGATGGCACCGGCATGTCCGCCGGCTGGGCCGCAAGTCCCTGGGCCGCGAGCAGCCATACACCCGCAGCCAGCCGCTTGCCATGGAAGTTCTGCTGCATGCTCGTCATCTCCACGAGGCCAGCGCACAGTAAGTTCAAACGCCGCGGTTCGCCCAGCGCAACCGCCGTCAGTCCGCGGTGCGACGACGGCTACTGGTCCAGGGATTGCGCTCGATCGTTGCCTGGCAATCGCGCCAGTACCGGTAGTCGGGATCGGGTTGGCGCCAGTTGCCGTAGAGGATTTCAAGCTGCTGCTCGGCGTTGTCCGGGATCCTGAAGCGCCGCCCATAAAGCTCGAAATACGTGAGCCCGTGGGCCGGCACTTCGTTGACGAGCTCCGTCGGCGGGTTGCGTCCGTGCGTATGCCACCGGTACCGGTCGGCTCGCTGGTCGAGCTGGAAGAACTCGAACTTGTACCCGCGGCGCTTCAGCGCCCATTTCGTGGTGCGGCCGTCGTTGTTCACCTGCAGCGGCCGCAGGGAATAGCCGTTTCTGCGCAACACCGCGACGGCGGCCATGAAGTCCCCGAGGTCGCGGTCGAGGAACGCGAAGTCCGAGTCGCGATCCCGAGGCAGCGGACCGCCCTCGCGAACGCAGCCGAGCATAAGCCCGAGGAATACCCAATACTTGTCGTGAAAGCTGGTTTGCGCGAGGAGGTCGTACAACTCCACGAGGCCGCTACGCCGACGCTCTTCGAGCGTCCCCCAGCGGAGCCGTCTGACGAATTCGGCTAGCTTGCGCACGGGAGCGAGTTTAGACCATGATCTGGCGGCCGTGAACGCGATTGAACCGGATTCCGCCCGCGCGGCAGCCGCGCAGGCACTGAAAGACGAGCTGCGCGCCGCGTCGGCGTCGTTTCGCAAGCGCGACAAGCGCCACTTCCTCGCGACACCCGA
>VGVH01000028.1 GCA_016874095.1 Gammaproteobacteria bacterium
TGGAGGACTATGCGAAGCGCAAGGGGCTCAGCGTCAATGCCGTCGAGCGCTGGCTCGCAGCATCGCTTGGGTACGATGCCGAAGCGGCCTGAAAGCTGCGAAGCTGCGACCCGGCACCTGAACCGCCTGAACTGTCTGCCGCCAGCCGCGGCGAGCCGCAGGCCTCGTCCACCGAAGTTTCCTGACAGCGCGGTTCAGTTGCTGCCCGTCTCCGCCGTGTCGAGCGCGGGTCGCGTGCAGCGTGCCTGGCGGGCGCGGTAGCTCGCAGCGGCAACCGGATCGCGTGCGAGGCCCAGTTCCGCTTTCTCGTGGGCATCGGCGAGTCGACCGAGCGCAAGCCGATGATTCGCATTCGCTGCGCGCAGGTACCAGTCGCGCGCAAGCGCCGTGTCCTGCGGCAGCAAGTCGCCCGACTCGAAATGCCAGGCAAGCCAGTATTGCGCCTCCGGAACGCCGGCTGCTGCCGCCTCCTGGATCATCGGGCGCGCCAGATCCGGTTGCCATACCCCGGCGAGCCCGAGGTGGAACAGCCCGAGCTGATAAAGCGCGTCGGCATCGCCCGCATCCGCTTCCATCAGGCATTGCGCGCGTGTCGCGGCCAGCGCGGCCGGATCGGGCGCGTCGGCGAGCAACAGCGGCCGCAGCATCGCCCGGCATTCGCCGGCAGCGCCCGGCGATGCCGCCAGAACCGATGCGAGCATCAGCGCCAGCCGCATCACGGGGCGAGCTCCGTCAGCACTTCCGCCAGCCGTTCGGGCATCGAGAAAAACGGCGAGTGACCCGAAGGCAGCGTCACCACCCGGCCGCAGGGATGCGCGGCCGCCATGCGCCGCTGCAGGCTGAGCGGGACACTCCGGTCCGCCGTGCACTCGATGAACGCGCGCGGCACGCTGCCCCAGCGCGCTGCGCTGAGCGATATCGACTCGGCCATCGGCCCGAGCGGTTCGGGCTGCAAGGCACGCTCGGCGAGTGCCACGTCCTCGTTGCTGCAGTCCGCATACAGCGCAGGCCGGATTCCGGCGTGGCTCACGTGCAGGAGCATCGCTTCCTGCTCCACGCGGCAGTACTGCAGGAGCAGGCTGCTCGTGTCAGTGTCGGCAAGTTCGCGCAGCGAGTCCCCGTCGCCTGGCAGGAATGCAGTGAGGTAGACGAGCAGTCGCACCCGCTCGGGCGCCAGTTCGGCGGCACGGCTGATCACCATGCCACCCAGGCTGTGCCCGACCAGCACGGCCGGTTCACGCAGGCGGTTGAGCTCCGCGAGGACCGTGCTCGCGTAGTCCTCCAGCTTCAGGCCTGGTGCCGGCGAGTGGTCACGGCCATGGCCGGGAAGGTCCGGCGTGAGCACGCGATGCCCGCGTCGTACCAGCTGCGGCACCAGCCGATGCCAGCACCAGGCGCCGTGCCAGGCGCCGTGTACGAGAACGAAGGTCGTCAACGCGGGTTCTCGTAGAAGACGTAGGTCGCCATGCCGCTCACTGCAAGCAGCGACAAGGTAGCGAGGATGCGGCGCATGACGGTCTCCGGCGGGTGGTGCGGCTATTCTCCCCGGAATGCACCTGGCCAGCGACCTTCGGTGACCCGCGGCAGTCGGGCGAGGTCGAGCGACGTCGCGACCGACTCATAGCCCAGCGATCGCAGCAATGCGTTCACCTCGCCACCCTGGGTCGCGCCGTGCTCGAGCACCAGCCAGCCACCGGCTGCCAGGTGCCCGCGTGCAGCCGTTGCGATCTGCCGCAGGGCCGCCAGCGCGTCCGGCCCGGGGGTGAGCGCCACGCGCGGCTCGTGGCCGAGATCCCGCGCCAGTTGCGGCAGTTCCGCTTCGCCGACGTAAGGCGGATTAGAGACGACCACGTCCCAGCTCCCTGGGGCCGCCTCGAACCAGTCGCCTTCCGCGAAGTCGACCTGGCCCAGTCCCGCGTGCACGGCATTGGCTCGCGCGACCGCCAGCGCGGCCGCGCTCCGGTCGGTGGCAAGCACCCGCGCCGCGGGCCGCTCGCTCGCCACGGCCAGGGCGATGGCGCCGCTGCCGGTGCCGAGATCAACGAGCCGCGCACCGGGTGTATCGGGCAGCCGGGCCAGCGCGCGTTCCACCGCGAGTTCCGTCTCAGGCCTTGGTACCAGCACGTCCGGCGTGACGGCGAGCGTGAGCGTCCAGAAATCCCGCCGGCCCGTGATCTGCGCGACGGGTCGGCCGGACTGGCGTTCACGCAGCAGCGCGAAGCAACGCTCCACCGCCTCGGGCGCCAGCCGGTCAGCGCGCCTGGTGTACAGGGCCGCGCGGGGCCAGCCGAGCGCATGGGCGAGCAGCAGTTCCGTATCGAGCCGCGGCGAGTCGCTGTGCGCCTCGAGCAGCCCAAGGCCGGCGCGTACCAGCGCCTCGACCGAATGAGATCCCGCGGATTGCATGCGCGGATTGTAGGCGCGGCCGGACCGGCCGTTTACCATGTAGGACATGGGCGAAACCAGGAATCCCTTGCAGCCGGACACGCGCTGCCTGCACGCGGGCGACACGGTCGATCCGGCCACCGGTGCGGTGATGCCGCCGATCGTCACCAGCGTGACCTATGCGCAGGAGTCGGTCGGTGAACACCGCGGTTGGGTCTACAGCCGGGCGAACAACCCGACGCGCCATGCGCTCGAACGGGTGGTTGCCGATCTCGAGGGCGGCGAGCGCGCCCTGGCCTTCGCTTCAGGCATGGCCGCGACGGCCACCGCACTCGAGTTGCTCGATTCGCTCTCGCATGTCATTGCGCCGAACGACGGCTACGGCGGCACCTACCGCCTGATGAGCGAGGTGCGGCCGCGCAGTGCCGGGCTCGTCTTTTCCTTCGTCGATTGCAGCGATCCCGGCGCCGTGCGCGCCGCGATCCGCCCCGACACCCGCATGCTGTGGCTGGAGACGCCGACCAACCCGTTGTTGCGCATACAGGATCTTGCCGCCTGCGCGGCGATCGCGCGCGAGCACGGGATCCTCACGGTCGTCGACAACACGTTTGCGACGCCGCTCTACCAGCGGCCCATCGAGCACGGCTGCGACATCGTCATGCACTCAGCCACGAAGTACCTTGGCGGCCATTCCGACGTGCTGGGCGGTTTCCTGGTCGCGCGCACGGCGGAGTTGGGCGACCGGCTGCAGAAGCTGCGCAGCATGGCCGGAGGCGTGGCGAGTCCGTTCGACAGCTACCTGCTCCTGCGCGGCATCAAGACGCTGGCGGTGCGCATGGAACGGCACTCCGCCAACGCGCTCGCCGTCGCCGGCTTCCTCGCGGCGCATCCGCGCGTCGTGCGCGTCCACTACCCGGGGCTGCCGGATCACCCGCAGCACGCGCTCGCCCGGCGGCAGATGCAGGGCTACGGCGGCATGGTCGCGTTCGAAATCAGGGGCGGTGCCGCGGAAGCGAAGGCGTTTCTCGCGCACCTGCGCATCTTCACCCTGGCCGAGAGCCTGGGCGGCGTGGAGAGCCTCGCCGGCTATCCCGCCACGATGAGCCACAGCGCGATGACGCCCGAGGCGCGCCGTGCCGCCGGCATCAACGAGAACCTCGTGCGGCTCTCCGTCGGCATCGAAGCCGCAAGCGACCTGATCGACGATCTGCGCCAGGCACTGGGTTGAGACGCTAGGCCGGCAACAGGAATTTGCCGCCGGCGATCACCAGCACGACGGCCAGTGCGCGCAGCAGCAGGCGCGCGGGCAGGCGGCTCGTGCCGAGGTGGGTGCCCACGACACCACCGGCCAGCACGGCCGCAGCGAGCCAGGCGATGCCGTCCGGCAGGTTGCCGGCAGCGCTCGCGAGCCCGGCAAGCCCGCTGGCTGAATTCACCAGGATGAACGGTGCCGCGAGGCCCGCCGTCCGGCGCGGACCAGCCCAGCCCAGCAGCAGCAGCAGCGGCGAGAGGAAAATGCCGCCGCCGGTTCCGCTCAGTCCGGCCACGAACCCGAGTACCGCACCCGTGACTAGCGCCACGGGCACGGGTATCGCGAGCGGGGGCTCAGGCGCGGCCTCGTCGGCCCGCAGCGAACGCCAGACGAGAACCGCCGCCGAGGCGAGCAACACCACTCCGACGAGCGTGCGATAACCCGGCACCGGCAACGCCACGCGTCCGCCGAGGAAAGCGAGCGGCACGGAGGCAATGGCGAATGGCGCAAGCGCGCGCCAGTCGACCAGCCCCGCCCGGGAGAATCGCCAGGTGCCGACGACAGCCACGAGCACATTGAGCACCAGAGCCGTGGGCCGCATCACTGCCGGGGCAACGCCGGCCAGCGCCATGATGGCGAGATAGCCCGATGCCCCGGCGTGCCCCACGGTGCTGTAGACGGCAGCCGTGATGATGAACAGCGCCGCGAGCAGCGCCAGCGTGATCGGATCCATGGCCGGGATACTAGGGCAGGGCGGAGCGCGCTGTATGCACCCGCGATGGCTCACCGGGTTCGGTCCAGGCGAACACGGCCGCGAGGCAGGTGGCCGCCAGTGCCCGCATCAACCGGTGCGCTGCCGGACCCGCTCCTCGGGTGTCTCCGTCGAGCAGCATTCGTCCGTTGCCGCGGCAACGTGCGGCGGCACGGCGGTGACCGGCTTCGGCGCACCCTTCATCACATAGGCTGCCAGCGGCACGCCGCGGACCACCTGCTGTTCGACGAACTCGCCGGCTTTGTCGGCCGTCAGGCCGTCGTACCAGACACCGTCGGGATGCACGACCAGCACGGGACCCTTCGCCCCCTGCTGGCGGCACTGCATGAGGCTGACCTTCACTGCGGCGAGCAGGCCGCGCTTGCCGAGTTCCTGGCGCAGCGCCGCCACCATGTCGCCGGAGTGCATGGCATCGCAGCCGCAGAAATCGCCCGCGTCACTGCAGACGAAGACGTGGTAACGCAGCTTCTCGAAAGTGCGCACCGGCGTATCTTCGAACGCCTGGGCGACACAGTGCTCGTGTTCGTTGGCCATTGCCTGCTACCTTGATAGTGCGGTGCTTGCCGTCAGCCTGCCGCGCGGGCGGCTGCGGTGGCGGGCGCGGCCGGCAGGCCGGTGCCACAACCCGTGGCCGCCTTCACGCGCCGGTTCATCAATTCGGCGACGGGCTTGCCGCCGATGATGTGCTGCTCGAGGATCTTCTCGGCGTCGGCCATCTCGCGCACCCGGTACCAGATGCCGTCCGGATAGACCATCACGGTGCAGCCGTAGGCGTGCTGCGCGACGCAGGCATTCGGGCTCACGACGACGTCGGTGACACCCGCCGCGCGCAGCCGCTCCTGGTAGAGCTCGTAGATGGCCCCGCCGATGGTCTGGCCGCAGTGCAGGCCGCGGTGGCCGTCGGCATGGTCCTCGGGTTTCGCGGAGAGGATGCGCTGGCGCTGCTCCTCGGTCATGGCCGCCATCTGCGCGGCCTTCTTGTTAATGGTTTTGGTCCAGTGGTCGGCGTATTCGGTGGTGCAGACGAAGACGTGGCGCATGGGTTTATCCTCGGGCTGCGGCAAGCCTAGCCTAGCCGAGATCGGTGCCGGCCGCGCGC
This sequence comes from Gammaproteobacteria bacterium, assembly GCA_016874095.1. GTDB lineage: Bacteria > Pseudomonadota > Gammaproteobacteria > Steroidobacterales > QUBU01. Next base: position 5,509 of record VGVH01000028.1, read on the forward strand.
GCTGCGACCCGCTGCGGCAGGCTTCGGGCCTGCGACATATACTGCACCCCACTAGGCGAACCGCTGCCGGATGGGGCGCTGGATGAGCGTTCACACCTTCATGATGCACTTGCAGGCGATGCTCCTGGCTGCCGCCCTCGGCATGGCCGGCTGCACCCCGCCGACGGTAGAGGAAGCACTCGCCGAGGCCGAGAAGGCGCTCGCCGCGGGCGACGTGCAGGCGGCCCGCATCCACCTCATGAATCTCCTGCAGCGCGAGGAAAAAAACGTCGACGGGCAGGTCCGGCTGGCCGAGCTCGATCTCGACGCGGGCGAGGCAGCAGCAGCGGAGCTCGGCTTCCGGCGTGCGGCGCGCCTCGCGCCGGACAACGCCCGCGTGCGGGCTGGCATGGCGCGCGCCATCGGCCAGCAGGACCGCCTCGACGAAGCCTTGAAGTACCTCGGCGAAGCAGCGGCAGCGGATCCGGCTGACCACGCGAGCCTGCTCGCAGTGAAGGCGGCGTTGCTGCAGCAGAAAGGCGACCCGCAAGCCGCTCACGCGGCCTATGCCACCGCACTTGAGCTCGCGCCCGCCGACCCCGAGCGCTTCGCTGCGCTGGCCCAGGCTGACCTCGTGCTGGGCCGGACGCTCGACGCCGAATGGCGCATCAGCCAGGCGATGGCTATCGATCGCGACCACGTCGGCGCGCACCTCGCGCAGGGCAGCCTGCAGATGCAGGGCCGCCAGCCTACCGGTGCGGTGGTGAGCTTTCGCCGCGCGGCGGAACTGGCCGACAAGCGTCACCAGCGTCAGCTGCGCGTATCGGCACTGCTCGCGCTCGTCGAGGCGCAACTGCTCGACGCCGACACCAAGGCCGTGGAAGAGACCATCGGCACGCTGAATGCCGTCGCCCCTGGCGTGGTGCAGGCGCAGTTCCTGCGGGCGAAACTCGCTGCACGTACCGGGAACGAAAAAGCGGCGATCGAGGAACTCCTGGCGGTGTTGCAAAAGGTGCCGGAAAACGCTCCCGCGAAGCGCCTGCTCGGCCTGGTCTACGCGCGCTCGGACAAATTGAACATGGCCGAGCAGTACCTGCGCTCGGCAGTTGCCCGGCAGCCCGCCGATGAAGCCGTCCGCGATGCTCTGGCGGCCGTCGAAGCCGGCAAGACCAGCACGGTGGTGCCTGGGACCTGGCCGGCAGCGACGCCGCCGGGTGCCGCCGCGGCCAAGGAACTTGCGCGGGCACTCAGCGCCTTGCAGAAGGGCGACCTCCGTGCGGCGTTCGGTCTCGCCGAGAACATCCTGCGACGTGAGCCGCGCAATGCCGAGGCGCTGAGCCTCAAGGGCGGTGTGCTGATGGCGACCGGGGTTCCCGCCGGGGCGCTGGCGCCGCTCGAGAATGCACACCGGCTCGATCCGCGGCGCGTGTCGCATGCCGTGAATCTCGCCCGCGCCTACCTGATGGCCGGCAATCCCGATGCTGCCGCGATCCTGCTGGCCCGCGCCACGGTGCTGGGTGCTGCGGCGAGCGATCTCGGTGACCTTGCGTTTCGGCTCGCCCTGGCGCGACGGGAATTCGACGCGGCCCGCAAGGCGCTGGACCAGCTCGCCCCGGCACCAAGGAAGACCCCGGCGGCGCTTTGGCTCGAGGCGGATTTGTTCGAGGCTGAAGGCAAGCGCGCCGAAGCGGCCCAGTCGCTGGAGGCAGCACTTGCGCTCGACGCCGGCAACCGGCTGCTTGCGACCCGGGCCGCGCAGGCACGGGCGGCGGCCGGCAAGCCCGACGCGGACGTTCCGCTCGCGATGTGGCTTTCCCGCAACGGTGCGGCAGCGGACGTTTCCTACGCCCTGGCGTCTCTGGCCCAGGGCGCGGGGGACAACGCAGCCGTCCGGCGGCACCTTGCCGAAGCGCTTGCAGCAGATTCGACGTTTGCGCCGGCGTTGAATGACATGGCCTGGCAGGTCCTGGCCGACGGCGATACCCGAAAAGCGGTCGACTACGCCGAGCGCGCGCTCCGCGCCCAGCCGCGCGACCCGCGGATCATGGACACGGCCGGCTGGTTGCGCTTCCAGGCCGGGCAGCGGGAACAAGGCCTGCCGCTGCTCGAGCTGGCGGCCCGGCTGGCGCCGACCGAGCGCGAGATCCAATACCACCTGGCCGTCGCGCTGGGTGACGTCGATCGCGCGAACGAGGCCCGTCCGGTACTGGAGAGCCTGCTCGCATCGTCCGCCGCATTCCCCGGCCGGGAAGATGCCGACGCGCTGCGCTCGCGCCTGAGAGCCGGGCAGCGTGCAGTCGTCGACAACGGCAAGCCCGGAGGTTGAGCGGGCGAACTGAGACGCTGTTGCAGCTGCGTGAATTCGGGGCGGTCGTATTATGTATATACGACGCCCAGCTAAAATGCCTGTGCTATCCTCCGGCCAAAAAAGAAGGCCATCACAACAACATGGATGGTCCCGGGGAGATCACCAAGATGATTTCGAACACGCTGAGACTCGGCTTTGCTGCGGCTGTGTTGGTCACCAGTGGTGCGGCCAACGCCGTGCTGCTCCGTTCCAGCCTACCGATAAACGTTTTCTACTGGAGCTTCAACACCGGCAGCTACAACCTGAACGGCTTGGGCAGCGTCATAGCCACTGGCTTCAACACCAGCTCGCTGTCGCTCAGGTTCACCCTCACCAACCTTTCCCCGCACCTGGGCCAGGGCGGCGACCGGCTGACGTCCTTCGGCTTCGGCATCGACCCGAACGCAACGTCAGTGGTCTTCTCCGACCGTGCTGACGGCGGCATGATCAACGCCATCTTCGGTACCCTGCCGTCCAAGAAAACAGTCGAGGTCTGCGGCTACGGCGGCGAGAACTGCGCTGGCGGCGGCAACGGCGGCATTCGCGCCTTCGCCTTCGACACCTTCACGATCGTGCTGGGCGGCCAATGGGGCTCCAGCGTCAACCTCGAGCCCATCGCGTTGCGCTACCAGACGCACAACGGTTCCTTCGTGTTCACGACCAGCACCTCGACGAGCACCAGCTCCGGCAACCTGGCGGAGCCGGCCACCAGCTCGATGGCGCTGCTCGCCCTCGGCCTGCTCGGCATGGCCCTGCGCCGCGAGTCGCTGCTGGGCCAGCACTGATCGCATCGGCCCTGAAAGGCCTCCGGAAAACCCCGCCTCGGCGGGGTTTTTCGCTTTCATGAGCCCTGAAGCAGGTGACGGCGGGCCGTCATGGCTCGATGCCTGGCCGGTAAGGGCGGTCGCGGCAGCGACGGTGGTCGCCCTCGCCTGCGCTCTCTATGCGCTCTTTCCTGATAACGCCGCGGCGCTGGCCAAGACCTACATAACACCCTGGGGCAGCTACAGCGGCTGGCGCTTCCTCCTCAGCTGCGCGCTCGCCTACGTCGCTGTCACTACGATCTACCACGCTTGGGCGCGCCTGCCCGGCCGTACCAAGTCCGTGCGCTTCCTGGTCGTCCTGGGACGGCTCCTGCGTGCGCCCGCGACCCTCTGGCACCGGGGTCTTGCGCCGTCCGCCCGGGTCGCGCTGCTCGCCACGCTGCTCAAGGTCTACTTCGGGCCGATGATGGTGATGTGGCTGATGGGGGCGTTCGTCGAGGCGCTGCTGCATTTCGCCGGCATCGTCGTGGAAAGCCGCAACGGTCTCGACTGGCTCGCGCTGTTCAACCACCACGGCTACTGGATCCTGATCCGCACGATCTTTTTCGTGGACCTGGCCATCTTCACCGTCGGGTATCTCATCGAGTCGCCGCGCCTCGGCAACGAGATCCGCTCGGTCGATCCGACGCTGCTCGGCTGGGCGGCGGCGCTGGCCTGTTATCCGCCCTTCAACGCGGTGACCGGGCAGATGCTCGGGTCGCAGGTCAGCGAGTTCCCGCAGTTCGAGGAACCCGCCTTGCACATCGCCCTGAACCTGCTGCTGCTGGCACTGATGGCGACGTTCGCGGCGGCTTCGGTGGCGCTGGGTCTCAAGGCCAGCAATCTCACCCATCGCGGCGTCGTGACGCGCGGGCCGTACGCCGTCGTGCGCCACCCGGCCTATGTCTGCAAGAACCTCGCGTGGTGGATCGGCTCGATTCCGGCGCTGTCGTTTGCGTTCGACCGCGGCGCCTGGGAGGGCACCCTGGCGGTCGCTTCGATCATCGGCTGGACCCTGCTCTACGCCCTGCGCGCCGTCACCGAGGAGCGGCACCTGCTCAGCGTGGACGGTGAATACGCCGCCTACGCGGCGCGCGTCCGTTACCGGTTCATTCCGGGCGTGCTGTAGCCGCGCTCGCCGCGGCGAGGGATCGCGCCACGACGGCCGAGAATTCCGTCGAGTAGCGGTCGAGGCGCGCCGCCGCAGCCCCGGGATCGTCGCCCCTGGGCGTGTAGATCATGATCACGGCGGCGTGATCCGGTTCGCCGCGCAGGCTGTCCAGCGCGAGCATGGCCTTGGCGACCGCCGGATTCGCCGTGTAGCGGCCGCCGATCCAGTACCACTGCCGCAGCGAGAGCTGCACGCTGTCGAGGGCGAGCAGGTGCGCGGCATCGACCCCGATGCGCCTGCCGTCCCAGCTCACTGTCTCGCGAGCGACGCCGAGTACGCGCCAGCGCGTCTCGTCGTGAGCGACCAGCTGGTTGTCCCAGGCGATCAGCTCGCGGCCCGGTGCCTGGTCTCCGTAAAGCGCGACGAACAGGCCGACGGGCGCACCGTCCAGCCCGAAGCCCTGGTGCAGCGTGCTGCGCGCGCCGTGGTAGGCCGGCGTGTAGCCCGCGGGCGGCGTCTCCAGTGCGGTCCAGTTCCCCGTGGCGGCAATTACAGCCAGCGCTCCGGGCGCCCGGTGCGCGCGCTCGGCCAAGCTGGCGGCGAGCGGCTGCCAGGCGAGCCCGGTCATGAGCACCAGAGCCGCTGCAGACGCCATCGCGGCGTTGCTGGCGGGCACCGTCGTCGCGGCCTCAAGCGGTGCCGTGGCGGCGGGCACGGCTTCCCGCCAGCGCGAGCCGATCCACAGGGTCAGCGCGATCACCAGCCCGAAGAACACCCAGCCGTAGATGAAATGGTCAACGCCAACGGCGAGCCTGTTGTCGGTGAGGTGGGCGAGCATGACGATCAGGTAGGCGCGCAGCCAGTTCGCGACGATGGGCATGGCGATCGACAGCGCCACGAACGCGATGCGCCTCGCGAGCGACCGATAGCGCAGCCATGCATAGAGCGTGCCGACCATGGCCGAGGCGATCAGGTAGCGCACGCCGCTGCAGGCCTCCACGACCGACCAGCGTCCGCTAGGGATCATCAGCAGGTTGCCCTCGCGATGCACCGGCACGCCGGTGACCTGCAGTGCGAAGACGGTAAAGCGCGCGGTCTGCTCGACGAGCCACGGCACGAGGAATTCGCCTGCCGGAATCGCGAAGGCGAGGAACGCCAGCGGAAAGGCGAGCGCCCGCGACAGCGCCGGGCCGAGCAGTGCCAGCGTGGCGCTGACCAGCAGGCCGTACAGCGACCAGTGCTCTACGACCGCTACCTCGGCCAGGCTGCCGAGCATCCAGCCCGCGCCTGCCGCCGCAACCAATACCAGGCCGGGCCACCAGGGCGCAGCCGGGAGTCCTGCAAGTGCCTTGCGCCGATACCAGACCAGTGCCACGGCGAGTGGCAGGACGACATAGCCGTGCGCGAAGGTTTCCGATCTCGCCCAGATGGCCGCGATCGTCGCCAGCGTCGGCCAATAAGCCGCCGCAAGCGCGAGCAGGACTGCGGCGGCGAGCAGCGCCTGGCGGGCTGCGCTAGCCAAGATCCAGCCAGTCCGGGAGCGCGAGCCCCTTCGACTCGAGGAACGCGCGGTTGAAGAGGCGTGCCCGGTAGCGCAGGGCCGTGTCGCAGAGGAGCGTGACGATCACGTGGCCGCGGCCGAGCTCGCGCGCGAGGCGCACAGCGCCGGCCACGTTCACGCCGGTCGAGCCGCCGACCGACAGACCCTCGCGGCGGATCAGCTCGTACACCAGCGGGATCGACTCGCTGTCGGGAATCTGGAAGGGCGCCTCGATCGGCGTGCCCTCGAGGTTCGCGGTGACGCGGCTGTTGCCGATGCCTTCGCTGATGGAGCTGCCCTCGGCTTTCAGCTCGCCGTGCCGATAGTAGTTGTAGAGCGCCGAGCCCTGCGGGTCCGCGAGGCCGATGGTCACTTTCGGGTTGCGCGCCTTCAGTGCGCGCGCCGTCCCCGCCAGCGTGCCGCCGGTACCCACCGAGCAGATGAAGGCATCCACCGCCCCGCCGGTCTGCTCCCATATCTCGGGCCCTGTCGTCTGCTCGTGGAATTCGCGGTTGGCGAGGTTGTCGAACTGCCCCGCCCAGCAGGCGCCCTGCGGCAGCTGCGCGTCGAGCTCCTCGGCCAGCCGTTTCGACTGGTGCACGAAATGGTTCGGGTCCTTGAACGGCACGGCCGGCACCAGGCGCACTTCGGCGCCGTAGGACTTCAGCGTGTCGACCTTGTCCCTGCTCTGGTTGTCGGGCATGACGATCACGGTCGGATAACCGAGCGAATTGCCGACGACCGCGAGCCCGATGCCGGTGTTGCCTGCCGTGCCCTCCACGATGGTGCCGCCTGGTTTGAGCGCACCGCGCCGCTCGGCGTCGCGCACCATGCCGAGCGCCGCGCGGTCCTTCACGGAGCCGCCCGGGTTCATGAACTCGGCCTTGCCGAGGATCTCGCAGCCCGTGGCCTCCGACACGTGGTTGAGGCGGATGAGCGGGGTGTTGCCGATGAAATCGACGAGGGCGCGGTACTTCGTTGCGTCGGTCATGCGTTCGCGCTTTCGAGTGAGGCGAGCTGCTCGGCCTGATGCTCCTGCAGCAGCGGCTGGATCACCGGATCGAGGTCGCCCTCGACGATATCGACGAGCTTGTAGAGGGTGAGATTGATGCGGTGATCGGTGAGGCGGCCCTGCGGGAAATTATAGGTGCGGATGCGCTCCGAGCGGTCGCCGGTGCCGACGAGGCTCTTGCGCTGCGCAGCCTGCTCGCTCTGCTGCTTGCGCCGCTCCATGTCGAGAATCCGGGCCTGGAGCAGTGCGCGGGCACGGGCGCGGTTCTTGTGCTGGGAGCGCTCGTCCTGGCACTCGACGACGATGCCGGTCGGCAGGTGTGTCAGGCGGATGGCCGAGTCGGTCTTGTTGACGTGCTGGCCGCCGGCACCGGAGGCGCGGAAAGTGTCCTCGCGGATTTCCGCGGGATTGAGCTTCACTTCCTCGACCTCGTCGAGCTCCGGCAGCACGGCGACGGTGCAGGTGGAAGTGTGGATGCGGCCCTGCGCCTCGGTTTCGGGGACACGCTGCACCCGGTGTGCGCCCGACTCGTACTTCAGGCGCGAGTAGGCGCCCTGGCCAATGACCCGGCTGATGACTTCCTTGTAGCCGCCTTTCTCACCCTGGCTCGAACTGAGCACCTCTACCGACCAGCCCTGGCGTTCGGCGTAGCGGGCGTACATGCGGAAGAGGTCGCCCGCGAACAGGGCCGCTTCGTCGCCGCCGGCCGCTGCGCGGATCTCGAGGAAGATGTTGCTGTCGTCGTGCGGGTCCTTCGGGATGAGCGCCTGCTTGATGCGCTGCTCGAGTTCCTCGATGCGCGCGGTGGCGGCCTTCAGCTCTTCCTGTCCGAGTGCGCGCAGCGCAGCGTCGCCGCCGCCGAGCATTTCCTCGGCCGTCTCACGGTCGGCCCGGGCCTCCTGCCAGGCGCCGTGCAGCGCGACCAGCGGCTCGATCTGCGCGTACTCTTTCGACAGATCGCGGAAACGCCCCTGTTCGCCTATGACCTTCGGGTCGGCGAGCAGCGCGTTCAGTTCGTCGAAGCGCCCCGTGAGGACTTCGAGCTTATGGAGAATGCTCTTCTGCATGGAAACGGGCGCAAGGCCGCGAGGCCCGCTATGATCGGTGCGCCATTATGGTCGGTTATGCACAGCGGCTCTAGATTTGCGCTCGCAACGGCGGCGCTGGTCGCGTCGGGTTGCGCGGCGACGGGCGGCACGCTGCCGGACCGGCCCGCGCCGGGCACGCCGTTCCACCAGATCATGGCGGCGATCGCCGCCGACCGTGGCGCCACGGCCACCGCCGTGGAGGAATACCTCGCCACCGCGGAGGCCGGCAACGACGCTGCCGCAAGCCGCCGCGCCGCCGTGTACGCCTTCGAGCACGACTACGACGCCGCCGCGCTGCGGGCGGCGCGCCGCTGGGCCGCGCTAGAACCTGCCGAACCCGCTGCCCATCGGCTGGTTGCCCGGCTGCTCGTTCGGCGCAACGACGTTTCCGGCGCCGTCGACCACGCGGAGGCCGCGATCGTCGGACCGGCGCAGCGGGACGAGGCGGCCACTGCCGCCCTGGCTGATGCGCTCGCCGGCGAGCAGAACCAGGACGCGGTGGCGCGCGTGCTCGGCCGCATCGGCGCCCGTGCCGCTTCCGTGTCGCCCACCTTGCAGCTTGCTCTCGGCAGCGCAGCCCTGCAGGCCGGCGACGACGTACTTGCCGAAGCAGCTGCGCGCACCCTTCTGGCTGCGTCGCCGGACGCCGAATTGCGCACCGAAGCGGAGGTGCTCGTGGGGCGTGCGCTCGCCGCGCGTGGCGACACGGCAGCCGCGCTCGACTGGCTGCGCAGCCGCCGCGTGGCCGGTTCGCCGCTCGGGCTCGAGCTCGAATACGTCGGGCTCCTGGCAGCCGACGACCGGGTTGAGGACGCGCTCATCGAGCTCGCCACGATCGGCAAGCGGTATCCCGACGAGCCTCGCATCCGGCGACTGCGGGCGCTGATCGGCAAGGATGGCCCCGATCGTCGCGATGCATTCGAGGACTTCCGCGCGCTGATCGCGGTGCCCGAATTCGCCGACGAGGCCGGATTCCGTCTCGCCGAGATGTCGATCCGCGAGCAGCAGTACGAGCAGGCGGTGCAGCTGCTCGCCCGCATCGGTGACGGGCCCTGGCTGCTGCCCGCGCAGGACGGGCTTGCGCGACTGGCCGAGGCCGGCGGCGAGGGCGAGGCTGCGGAGCGCCTCTGGGAACGCGTGGCGGAGCGCTATCCGCAGCGGGCGTTCGAGGCCGAAGCCTATCGTGCTGCGCTGCTCGATCGACTCGGTCGCACGGACGATGCGCTGCGGCTTATGACGCGCAACCTCCTGCACCGGCCCGACGATGTCGGTACCTTGCTCAATCGCGGCGCGCTGCTCGACCGGATCGGCCGCCATGACGAGGCGATCGCCGACATGACGGCCGCCGTGCGCATCCTGCCCGACTCGGCGGTCGCCCTGAACGCGCTCGGCTACACGCTGAGCATCCGCACGAGCCGGCAGACCGAGGCGCTCGGTTACATCCGCCGCGCGCTTGAGCGCAGCCCGGACAGCGCAGCCATCATGGACAGCTACGGCTGGGTGCTCTTCCGGCTTGGCCGGCTGCCGGAGGCGCGCTCCTTCCTCCAGTACGCCTACTCGCAACTGGCCGATCCCGAGATTGCCGCCCACCTTGGCGAGGTCATGTGGCGCCAGGGTGACAGGGACGCGGCCCGCACGCTGTGGCAGGACGCCCGCGAGAAGCATCCGCAGAACGAGCCGCTGCAGGAGACGGTGAAGAGGCTGCTCGATTGAGCCGATGAATCCCCGCGCCGCCAATCCCTTCTTTCCGGGGCTGCTGGTGATCCTTGCGCTGTCGGCCTGCACCAGACCCGATCGCGAACCGCCGCCGCGGCCCGACCGGGCCGCGCAGCAGGCGACGATCGCCGCCTGGGCGGACTGGTCAGCCCGCGGCCGCCTGGCATTGAAGCTCGCCGATGGGGGCGGGCAGGCGGATTTCGACTGGCAGCAGCGCGGCGAGGATGCGCTGATCCGCGTGAGCGGACCCTTCGGAGTCGGTGCCTGGGAAATCCGCTGGAACGCGAGCGAGTTGAGCGTTCGCAACCGCGACGGCAGCTTCAGCGAGCGTTACATGGGAGCGGATGCCGCCGAGCGCTTTCTCGAAGCCCGGCTCGGCTGGTCCTTGCCGGCGCTCAACACGCGCTGGTGGTTGCGCGGCCTCGCCGATCCCGCCTATCCGGCCTACACGGTGTTCGCTGCCGACGGCACGCCCGCGAGCATCGCCCAGAACGGCTGGACCGTGTCCTACGCCGCCTGGCGCACGGCGGATGGGTTGCAACTGCCGGCGCGACTCACCCTCGAGAGCGAGCGGGCGCGGCTGCGGCTGGTCGTCGATCGCTGGCAGTACGGACGACTTTGACGCTTGTCGTTTGACAGCCCCAAGGCACTTTCCGAGAATGCGCGGTGCCGAAGACGCTGGCACCGATTGGGGTGTAGCCAAGCGGTAAGGCAGCGGGTTTTGATCCCGCCATTCGTAGGTTCGAATCCTACCACCCCAGCCACTGCGTTCCTGTCGACAGCACAAGGTTCAGCCGCGTGAACAACGAAAACCGCAACCTGCTGCCGAACATGGCGATCCTCGCGGGCAACTCCAACCCGGGGCTCGCGCAACGCATCGCGCGGCACCTTATGCAGCCGCTTGGCAAGGTGCACGTCGGCCGTTTCTCCGACGGCGAGATCAACGTCGAGATCCTCGAGAACGTCCGTGGCCGCGACGTGTACGTCGTGCAGTCGACCTGCCCGCCGGTGAACGACAACCTGATGGAACTGCTGGTGATGGCCGACGCGCTGCGTCGTGCCTCGGTGGCGCGCATCACGGCCGTGATTCCCTACATGGGCTATTCACGCCAGGACCGCCGCACCCGCGCGGGGCGGGTGCCGATCTCGGCGCGGCTGGTCGCGGGCCTGATCAGCGAAGCGGGCATCGACCGCGTGCTGACCGTCGACCTCCACGCCGACCAGATCCAGGGCTTCTTCTCGATCCCGGTCGATAACGTCTATTCGTCACCGGTGCTGCTCGGCGACCTCTGGCGGCAGAAGCACGACGGCCTGGTCGTCGTCTCGCCGGACGTCGGCGGCGTGGTCCGCGCCCGCGCCTTTGCCAAGCGCATCGACAACGCGGATCTCGCGATCATCGACAAGCGCCGCCCGGCCGCGAACGTGTCCGAGGTCATGAACATCATCGGCGAGGTCGATGGCAAGACCTGCGTACTGATCGACGACATGGTGGACACCGCCGGCACCCTGTGCCAGGCGGCCAAGGCCCTGAAGGACCACGGCGCCCGGCGCGTGCTGGCCTATGTCACGCATCCGATCCTCTCCGGCAAGGCCGTGGAGAAGGTGTCGGCCGCCGTGCTCGACGAGCTGGTGGTGACCGACACGATTCCCCTCGGCCCGGCCGCTGCCGCCTGCCCGCGCATCCGCCAGCTCGGCGTCGCCGAGCTCCTCGGCGAGACCATGCGCCGCATTTCCCTCGACGAATCGGTAAGCTCCCTCTACGTCGACTAGCTGGGCGCCGGGCGGGCTGTCCGCGCCGGAAGCCTTTCCTCGTCGGGGAAGTCTTACTCCTCGGAAAGGCTCCCGGCGCGGACAGCCCGCCCTCCACCAAATCAGCCGACGATCAGTTATCATGCGCGCCCCCGAGCCGGTCGCAGGCGCGGGGGATTACGACAAGTCATTGAATCCCAAGGAGCATCCAGATGGCCCAGAAATTCATGCTGGCCGCGGAGCCCCGGGCTGATGCAGGGAAAGGTGCGAGCCGCCGCCTGCGTCGAACCGGCAAGGTCCCCGGCATTCTCTACGGTGGCGGCAAGCCGCCGATGTCCGTCCTCTTCGACGGCAACCAGCTCATGCACAACGCCGAGCAGGAAGCGTTCTTCTCGAGCATTCTCGACGTCACCTTCCAGGGCGAACACCTGCAGGCGATCGCGAAGGACGCGCAGGTGCATCCGGCGCGCCGCCAGATCATGCACCTGGATCTGCAGCGCGTGCTGGCCACGGAGAAGATCCGCATGACCGTGCCGCTGCACTTCCTGAACGAGGCGAACGCCAAGGGCGTGAAGGAGCAGGGCGGTGTGATCCAGCACCTCATGACCGAGGTCGACATCCTCTGCCTGCCGAAGGACCTGCCCGAGTTCCTCACGCTCGACATCATCGAGCTGGAACTCAACAAGAACCTGCACCTCTCCGACATCAAGCTGCCGCAGGGCGTGGAGATCCCGGCTCTCGTCGGCGGCCCCGACAGCGACCGGCCGGTCGTGTCGATCCACGTCGTCCGCGAGGAGGTCGAGGAGCCGGTGGCCACCGCCGCGCTCGCCGAGGGCGCTGCACCCGCCGAAGGCGACGCCACTGCCGAGGGCGCTGCCGCTCCGCCAGCCGCGCCTGGCGCGAAACCCGCTGCTGGCGCCGCTGCTGCGAAACCCGCCGCTGGCGCCGCGGGCGCACCCGCCAAGGACGCCGGCAAGGAAGCCAAGCCGAAGAAGTGATCCGGTCGACTGGCCGGTTCGCGACGAAAGCCGTGCTTTGCACGGCTTTCGTTTTTCTGGCTGCGGCGCCCGATCTGCGTATCATGCAGTTCGTGTTTCCGGGAGAACACAGATGAGCCCACGCTTCCCGCAGCCCGCGGCCGCAATGATGCTCGTGTTGATTGCCATTCTCGCCGCCGGCTGCTCTCGCGGCACGAAAGCGGAAGGCGAGTGGTCTGCCGCAGCCGATCGCAGGCAGTCCTTCGGCAAGCTGCTGGTCGTAGGTGTGAGTCCTTCCTACAACACTCGCTGCCGTTTCGAACGGCGTCTGCGCGACGCCATTCGCCGGTCGGGTGGCGAAGGTGACGTGACCTGCAATTTTATGAATCCGGAGGATCCACTGACCCGGGATGCCGTCGCGGATCTGGTTCGTCGTCACGGCTTCGACGGCGTGATCGCCACGCGACTGGTCGCCGGCTCCGTCGAGGTGAAGGAGGGCGGCACGCGCGAGACACGCGCACGCACCTACGTGAAGCCTGTCGGGTACGGTTACGCCACGGACCCGCTCTTTCCTGTGTTTGGCGTGCCGGTGACCTATGTGGAGATGGTCAACGAGGCGCCGGCCCTGGAGGTCGGCCGCTCCGCATGGATCGCGAGCGACGTGTTCACCGCGCGGGACGCAAGCGTCGTCTACTCGATCCGTACCGAGGGGAAGGCGATGGCTTCGCCGGACGACATGCTCCATGGCGTGGCCAAGGCGATCGCCGCGCGCCTGGATAATTCCGGCCTGTTGCGCTGAGTTCTGCGCGTGGATGGCGACGCAGTCCTGCGGGCGATAGTCGGGCTGGGCAACCCCGGTCCGAAGCATGCTGAGGACCGTCACAACGCCGGGTTCTGGTTCGTCGACCGGATTGCCGCCGGTGCCGGCGAGAAGTTTCGCGAAGAGTCCCGTTTCTCCGGCGCGCTCTGCCAGGCGTCCTTTGCCGGGCACAGCCTGCGCCTGGCCAAGCCCTCGACTTTCATGAACCGCAGCGGGCAGTGCGTACGCAAGCTGATGGATTTCTACCAGCTTGCGCCGGACTCTGTCCTTGTCGTGCACGACGATGTCGATCTTCCCCTCGGGAGCGCGCGCTTCAAGCTCGGCGGCGGTCACGGTGGCAACAACGGGCTGCGCGACATCATTGCCAACTGTGGCGCCGACTTCTACCGCCTGCGACTCGGAGTCGGTCACCCCGGGCAGAGCGTCGACGTCGCCGACTACGTGCTGCACCCACCTGGCAGGGCGGAGCAGTCTGCCATCGACTATGCCGCGGCTGAGGCGTTGCGTGCGCTCGACATCTGGTTCGCGCAGGGTTTTCAACGCGCCGTGACCTATCTGCACACTGCGACTCCGCGTGATGCCGCGCCCGGGCCCGCTGGCTGATTTCCTGAGGACCAGCTGTCGCAGAGCGGCCAATTGCCCTGTGCCAAGCTCCAGTCGACACCGATGCTGAGCGGCACCCCGGATCAACATGAACCCGCCGAACGGTACAGCGCTTGCGTCGACGAACGCGCCAGCCGCCCGCCACCATCGTGCGCTATCCGCCCGATCACGCTTGTCCATCGTCGCCGCAGTACTCGTGATGCACGGTCCCCTGGCAGGTGCAGCCGAAGCAGAGCCGCCGGTCTCTCGAAGTATTCAACGCACTCGTAATCCAGCGGGTCGCCTCGGTCGATGGCAAGAAGGCCGACGCACTCCGATCGACGAGTTCATGAAGCTCAGCGGTTTCTATGCCGACCGCCTGGCCTGCCTGCTCACAGAGTCCCGCAAGCCCGTTGCGGAGCGGATCGACTGCTTCGCTGCGCAGTGAGCGGCTAGCGGCGGGGTTTGCCGCGAACGAGGCCCGCCCCCGCGCCAAGCGCCTTCAACTTGCCGAGGGCGGTCTCGTAGCTGATCGGCGTCATGCCGCAGTTGGTGCAGGGGAGCACGCGCTCGCTGTCGACGTGTGCCATCGCGGCGCGCAGCGTCGCGGCGACTTCCTCCGGCGTCTCGACGCGCTCGCCCGTCACCTGGATGGCGCCGATCATCAGCTGCTTGTCGGGCAGCAAACGCAACAGCGACAGTGGCACCTTCGAGCCCGCGCATTCCAGTGAAACCTGGTCCACCGCGCTGCCGTTCAGCGCCGGGAAGATCTCTTCGTACTGGCGCCACTCGCCGCCGAGCGTCTTCTTCCAGTCGATGTTCTCCTGGATGCCATAGCCGTAGCAGATATGCGTCGCCTTGGTGCAGCCGAGTCCCTCGCAGGCCCGGTTCAAGGCAGCGATGCCCCAGTCCTTCACGTCCTGCATGAAGACGTTGAACGCCGGTTCGTCGAACTGGATGACGTCGACGCCGGCGGCGACCAGGTCGCGCGCCTCCTGGTTCAGGATCTCCGCGAAAGCCATCGCCATCTGCTCGCGGCTGCCGTAGTGCGCATCGGCGATCGTGTCGCAGATGGTCATCGGGCCGGGCAGGGTGAACTTAAGTTGCTTTTTCGTCTGCGATCGCGTGAACCGGACCTCCTCGAGATGCACCGGCGCGGGCCGGGACAAGGGTCCCGTCACCGTCGGCACCTCGAGCTTGTAGCGGTCGTTGCGGATGCCCATCAGGGTCTTCTTCTGCCAGTCGATGCCGCGGATCTTCTCGAGGAAGCCGTGCACGAAGTGGATGCGGAACACCTCGCCGTCGGTGACGACGTCGATGCCGGCTTCTTCCTGGTGCCTGAGCCACTCGGCCGCGGCCCGGCGCTTGCCGTCCTCCAGCGCCTGGCCCGAGAGCCTCCAGCCACCCTTGAGTTTCTCGGGCTCCGCGAGCCAGTCGGGTCGGGGGAGGCTGCCGGCAATGGTGGTCTCGAGCATGGCGCCGTTCCGATTTGAATTTCGTCCCCGTATTATAGCGACCCCTCGCGAGGCCCCCCTCACATGCCCATCCGCTGCGGAATTGTCGGCCTGCCCAACGTCGGCAAGTCCACCCTGTTCAATGCGCTGACTGCCGCAGGCATTGCCGCGGAGAACTACCCGTTCTGCACGATCGACCCGAACGTCGGCGTGGTGCCCGTGCCCGATCCGCGTCTCGGGCAACTCGCTGCCATCGTGCGCCCGCAGAAGATCATCCCGACGACGGTCGAATTCGTCGACATCGCAGGCCTGGTCGAAGGAGCGTCGAAGGGTGAGGGGCTCGGCAACCAGTTCCTCGCCAACATCCGCGAGACGCACGCCATCGCGCACGTGGTGCGCTGCTTCGAGAACGACGACGTCGTGCACGTCGCGGGCAGGGTGGACCCGGTGCACGACATCGAGGTGATCAACACCGAGCTGCTGCTGGCCGACCTCGCCGCCGCCGAGAAGGGCGTGGAGCGCGCGGAAAAGCAGGCCAAGACCGGCAAGAAGGAGGACATCGCCCGGCGCGACGCGCTCGCAAGGCTGCGCGACCATCTCGGCGCCGGCAAGCCCGCGCGTGCTTTCGCCGTGCCGGACGAGCATCGCGCCGCCGTGCAGGAGCTGTTCCTGCTAACCGCGAAGCCGGTGATGTATGTCGCCAACGTCGACGAAAAGGGTCTCGGCGGCAACTCGTTCGTCGACAAGGTCAATGCGCTCGCCACGGAGGATGGCGCCGTTGTCGTCATCGTCTGCGCGGCGATCGAGGCGGAGATTGCTCAGCTTGACGACGCCGATCGCAAAGCCTTCCTCGACGACCTGGGTCTCCGCGAGCCGGGCCTGAACCGCGTGATCCGCGCCGGCTACCGCCTGCTCGGCCTGCAGACCTACTTCACCGCCGGCGAGAAGGAAGTCCGCGCCTGGACGGTGAAGCAGGGTGCGACCGCGCCGCAGGCCGCCGGCGAAATCCACACCGACTTCGAGAAGGGCTTCATCCGGGCCGAAGTGATCGGCTTCGACGACTACATCAGGGGCCGGGGCGAACAGGGCGCGAAGGAGGCCGGGCGCCTGCGCCTCGAGGGCAAGGAATACGTGGTCCACGAGGGCGACGTCATGCACTTCCGGTTCAACGTCTGATCCGGGGCCCGCGTCCGGGATTTAGTTGCATCGCAGGGTGACGCCCCGCTGCCGCTGCGCTATCGTCGTGTCAAAGAACGACGATTCGGCGACTGGGACCCCATGAGCTTCCGCTCGGTCATCATCTTCGGCGGCGATTCTGAACCCGGCGACCGGGTGACGATGAAGGCGCTTGCCAATGGCCTCGATGTCGTTTCCGTGGTGCGCGGTCGTCGCGCGACCGACGGCCCGAAGCGCAACGGCCTCGCCACGACGCTGTGCGAGCCGGCCGACAGGGACTCCGTCGAGCGCGTATTCGCTGACCGCCGCGGGGAGGGCTTCGCGGTGGTCGCGATCCTCGGTGGCTCGCCGCAGGTGAACAGCCAGGGCAACATCCACGTCATCAACGCGGCAGCGGCAGCCGGCGTCCGCCGCTTGGTGCTCACGACCTCGATCGGCTGCGGCGACAGCGCCGCGGTCATCGATCCGTTCGTGAAGGCGGTCGCGGGCCGTGCGATCCGCGCCAAGGAGTGGGCCGAGAACCACCTGCGCACGACCGACCTCGACTGGACCATCGTGCGTGCAGGTGGCACGACGCGCCGGCCCGGCACCGGCACCGCGATTCTCACCGACAGCAAGGTCGTGACGGGCTACATCTCGCTCACGGACCTCGGCGACATGCTCTGGCTTGCACTCACCAGCCCGGCGACGCACGGGCGCGCACTGGCCGCCGTCGACAGCGCGCGGGCATTCAATATCGATGGGTCGCCGGTGCGGCCGGTGGAGCTCTGAGCCAGGAAAATCCGCTGATTTCCCGGCAATTCTTGACACCCGCCGGGGCCGATCGGAGAATGCCCGCCCCTTGCGTGGTGATGTAGCTCAGCTGGTTAGAGCGCGGCACTCATAATGCTGAGGTCGGTGGTTCAAGTCCACCCATCACCACCATCTAATCAATCCCTTACGAAGCTTCCGTTTTCACCGCCCCTTCCGGTAACTGCAACTGCCGGCAACCTGCAACATTGGCCGTCGGGTGGTCAGTGTTGATTCAGCGTCGCATCATTCGGTGGGTTGAGGACACAGCGCAGGCCGCCTGCGGCCGAAAACTCGGCGACGCACTGATTGCAGTTGTTGCATTTGGAGGACAAGGAACTGCCCTGTTCCAGCTTTCTGACGAAGTCGGGCTCCGCGATCAGCGGCCTGCCCATCTGCACAAAATCGAAACCTTCGCGCATGGCGGTCGCAACATTGTCCGCAGTTCTGACGCCGCCCAGCAATCCGAGCGGCAAGTCGAGAGCCTCGCGCATCCTGCGCGCGTGCTGCAGAAAGTAAAGTTCCTCAAATGGCATGTCACGAAATGCGGTTCTTGCACCGAGCCTGAGCAAGAACCGGTTCCAGCGGCTTTTTTCCGTGACGAGCATGGCCGGGACAGGCGATGCACCCCGAAAAAGGTACATTGGTGAGTAAGGCGTGAAGCCACCGGTCATCACAATGGCATGCAGGCCAACCGCGGCCAAAGCGCGCGCTGTGACTATCGAATCGGACACCTCGACGCCACCGCGGGCGCCATCACGGAGATTGAGTTTGGCAAGTACAGCCATCTTCGTGCCGACTGCTTTCATCACCTGTTCGGCGACGACAACGGGAAATCGCGCACGATTTTCAGGACTGCCGCCGTATCGATCAGTGCGCCTGTTGGTCAGCGGACTCAGAAACTGGCTCAGCAGGTAGCCGTGCCCCATATGCAGTTCTATGGCGTCAAAGCCGGAAGACTGTGCCAGGCGGGCTGCGCCGACGAAGGCCGCTGTCGTGTCAGCAATGTCAGCCTCCGACATGGCGCGCGTTCGCAGGGCGCCGACCATCGCGCCGTACAGGTTGACGGTCGTTGACGGACCGCCCGGCTTGCGGATTTGGCGGTTCCGTGTCCGAGTCAGCGCCCCGCAGTGTCCGAGTTGCAGCGATACCTTGCCACCTGCGGCGTGAACGGCGTCGGTCAATACCCGGAAAGACCCTACGTTGCGATCACAAATATAGGTTTCTTCCTCGAACGTGCGCCCGTCCGGATTGATCGAGGTATAACCGAGTGTCGTCATGGCGGTGCCGCCCGCCGCGATTTCGACGTGATGACGCCTGAGCGCGGCCGTCGGCGCATTTTCGGCATTCATGCCCTCGAAGGTGCCAGCCTTCACGAAGCGGTTTCTCAGCTGCACGGGTCCCAGCGTGACGGGTTCGAAAGCGCGCCGCAGGTCATTGTTGCCGTGGGTCATGACGAAAGTGTCCCCTTTGACTGGCGCGCGTGCCGGAGCTCGCGCCTGCATCAATTATGGGCTTCGGCGGCTGGGGCGCGAAGCCATATGCGTAAAAACAAGGTGCGTAATTTACTAAGAAAGATGACTTGATGGGGCTTCAATGCGATAATCGCGTAAATCAATGGTCCTCGAATCGCGCATGCCGGAATTGAGGGCAGTTGTACAAGAACCTCTCGGGAGCGATCGACATGGCGGTTTGGGCACTTGGTTATGTGCGCATCGGGGCAAAGAGTCTGGATGCCTGGCGGAAGTTTGCCATCGATACCGTTGGTTTCATGGGGCAGGCGTGCGCCGACGGATCGCTGCGGCTGCGGACGGACGATCGGCCGTTTCGCTTGCG
>VGVH01000029.1 GCA_016874095.1 Gammaproteobacteria bacterium
CGGAGCCATCCGCAGGCGAGCCACCTCGCTCAGCTGCCACGCCAGCGAATAGATTCTCTGACCGCATAGCGCGGGCAGTCACTCAGCAACAGAGACCCCGCCTCGTGCGGGGTTTCTTTTTTTGGCGCCGCGCCCTCGCGCCCAGCGAAACCGCCGCTCGCGGCCTGCCGCTGTTATTGCCGGAGCTTTCCGCCGGAGGCGACCAGGCAGTTTTCTGCTGTCTCGCCGGCGTAGTCGAGCAGCGGTCGACTTCGATTCCTCAGCCAGGACCGGTACTCCCACGGCGCGGCGGTTTGCGCAAATCGGACCTGAAACGATGAATAGCGCTACGCAAATTCAGACACGCTAACGGCAGAACAAGAGCCCGAATTCTGGATAAACGCAGATATCGCTGCCGTACCTAAGTGCTTGAGCTAGAGGGCGGAAGTGACTGCTGCAGGCCGCTCAGGCGCGGACTCTTAATCCGTTGGTTGTAGGTTCGATTCCTACACGGCCCACCATCCTCCCTGATCCACCAGGACCCGCCCCGGACCTGCCGCCGGGGCGGCTATAATGGCGAGGCGCCACACGGGGCGCATCAGTGCGCGAAAGTGGCGGAACTGGTAGACGCGCAGGATTTAGATTCCTGTGGGGTAACCCGTGAGAGTTCGAGTCTCTCCTTTCGCACCAGCGAGCGGGCTCCGGTCCAAATAGCTTTTTCCGAGGTAAGGGGCTTGTCTGACGTGCAGGTAGTTTTGGAATCCGGCGCCGGCCTTGAGCGCCGCATGCGTATCAAATTGCCGTCCGGGCGCATCGAGCAGGCAGTGGAAGCCCGCTTGAAGGCGGCGGGCAAGTCCCTGAAGCTCAAGGGATTTCGGCCTGGCAAGGTGCCTTCCCATGTGGTCCGGCAGCAGTTCGGGCAACAGATTCGCCAGGACGTACTGCAGGAACTCGTGCAGTCGAGCTATTCGGAGGCGGTCACCAGCCAGAACCTCCGCCCGGCCGGCAGCCCCCGCATCGAGACCGAGCCTGCGGCGGTTGGCCAGGATTTCGCCTACACGGCCATTTTCGAGGTCTATCCGGAGTTCCGCGTCGAGGGACTGGCAGGGCTCGCCATCGACAAGCCGGCTCCGGTAATCGGCGACACCGAGGTCGGGCAGACGATCGACCGTCTGCGCCGGCAGCGTGGAACCTGGCAGGCGGCGGACAAGGTATCGGCTAGCGGTGATCGCGTGACCATCGATTTCGACGGTCGACTGGACGGGGCGACGATCGACGCGGGCAAGGCCGAGGGCTATGCCGTCGTGATCGGCGAGGGCCGCATGCTCCCGGATTTCGAGGCCGGCCTGATCGGCCACCGCGCGGGCGCATCGGCGTCTTTCCCCGTGCGATTTCCCGATGACTACCCGGAAACCCCCCTGCGCGGAAAAACGGTCGCCTTCGACGTAAAGGTACATGAGGTTGCCACCCTGGCACTTCCTGAAATCAGCGCGGAATTCATCCAGGGCTTCGGCGTTGCCAGCGGAGAGGAGAGCGAGTTCCGGCGGCTCGTGCGCGAGAATCTGGAGCGCGAAGTGGCGGCCAAGGTGCAGAGCGAACTGCGCCGCCAGGTGCTCGAGCGGCTGCTGGAAGCGAACCCCATAGACCTTCCGGCGGTCATGGTTGCGCGGGAAGCCGCTGCCCTGCAGGCGGAAGGCATGCGCAATCTGGGCATCAGCGACGTCAAGGACGCGCCGGCCCTCGGTGCCTATGACGATGTGGCCCGACGCCGGGTCCGGCTCGGCCTGATCGTCGGCGCTGTCGTGAAGGAACGGGACATCCGCCTTGATCAGTCGCGCGTCGACGGCCGGCTGGATGAGCTGTGCGCCCGCTACGAGAAGCCCGATGAAGTGCGGCGCCTCTACCTGCAGAATCCTGACCTCATGGTGCAGATCGAGAACTCCGTCATCGAGGAACAGGCGATGTTGTGGCTCATTGGGCAGGCGAAAGTCACCGAGAAGCCGGTGAGCTTCACGGAACTCATGGGTACCTGACGGGAGTCTCCCTCAGGGTCGGTCAACGATGAACATCGAGGAAGTCGCGAGCATGGAACCACAGGCACTCAATCTCGTTCCGATGGTGGTGGAGCAGACGGCGCGGGGCGAGCGGGCGTACGACATCTACTCCCGGCTGCTGAAGGAGCGGGTCGTATTCATCGTGGGGCCCGTCGAGGACCACACGGCCAACCTCGTCGTGGCGCAGTTGCTTTTCCTGGAGTCCGAGAACCCGGACAAGGACATCAATCTCTACATAAATTCCCCGGGTGGATCCGTCAGCGCCGGACTCTCGATCTATGACACGATGCAGTTCATCAAGCCCGAAGTGAGCACGATCTGCGTGGGCCAGGCTGCCAGCATGGGAGCTGTGCTGCTCGCCGGCGGTGCCAAGGGCAAGCGCTACTGCCTGCCGCATTCGCGCATCATGATCCACCAGCCCCTGGGTGGCTTCCAGGGCCAGGCATCCGATTTCGACCGCTATGCGAAGGAAATTCTGCAAACCCGGTCACGATTGAACGACATCCTGGTCAAGCACACGGGTCAGCCGCTCGATAGGATCGAAAGGGATACTGATCGCGATTACTTCATGAGCGGACAGGAAGCGGCGGACTATGGCCTTATCGACACGGTGCTGGCGCGTCGCGGCAGCGGCCAACCTGTGACGGGCAGCACGGCCTGAGCGGCGCAGCGCAAAACCGGGAATCTGGTGCTTTGCGCCGCGCTGCTGGCGCATGCTATATACGGCGGGAAGATTGACAGTCCGGCCGCGTTTACAGCGTTGGTACGGTATTCGAGGGCGAAATGTCTAACGAGACACGTGGACGCAACGACGACGGCAAGCTGCTCTACTGCTCGTTCTGCGGCAAGAGCCAGCACGAGGTCCGCAAGCTGATTGCAGGCCCTTCGGTCTTCATCTGTGATGAATGTGTCGAGCTCTGCAACGACATCATCCGTGAGGAACTAGAGGATCGCACCGAGCAGCGCG
This sequence comes from Gammaproteobacteria bacterium, assembly GCA_016874095.1. Classification (GTDB taxonomy): domain Bacteria; phylum Pseudomonadota; class Gammaproteobacteria; order Steroidobacterales; genus QUBU01. Next base: position 3,001 of record VGVH01000029.1, read on the forward strand.
GCACCAAACTTCCCAAGCCACACGAGATCAAGTCTGTTCTCGACGAGTACGTCATCGGCCAGGAGCGTGCGAAGAAGGTTCTTTCCGTTGCGGTCTACAACCACTACAAGCGCCTGGAAAATCGCTCGAACGATGCCAGCCGCAAAGATGTGGAGATTTCGAAGAGCAACATCCTGCTCATTGGCCCGACCGGTTGCGGAAAGACCCTGCTTGCCGAGACCCTGGCGCGGCTTCTGAACGTACCGTTCACGATTGCCGACGCAACGACCCTGACCGAGGCCGGATACGTCGGTGAAGATGTCGAGAACATCATCCAGAAGCTGCTGCAGAAGTGCGACTACGACGTAGAGAAGGCGCAGACCGGTATCGTCTATATCGATGAGATAGACAAGATCTCGCGCAAGTCGGACAACCCCTCCATCACGCGCGACGTTTCCGGCGAAGGCGTGCAGCAGGCGCTGCTGAAGCTCATCGAGGGCACCATCGCATCGGTTCCGCCACAGGGCGGTCGCAAGCACCCGCAGCAGGAGTTCCTGCAGGTCGACACCACCAACATACTGTTCGTCGTTGGAGGCGCGTTCGCCGGTCTGGAGAAGATTATCCAACGCCGGTCGCGGAAGGGCGGCATCGGTTTCGTGGCGGAAATCAGGAGTACTGCCGAGGAGCCGAACATCGGCACGTTGTTGTCGGACGTCGAGCCGGAAGATCTGATCAGGTTCGGGCTCATACCGGAGTTCGTCGGCAGGCTGCCGATCGTCGCAACGCTGGAGGAACTGGACGAGAAGGCGCTCGTCAGCATCCTCGTCGACCCGAAAAACGCGCTCACGAAGCAGTACCGCAAGCTCTTCGAGATGGAGGGCTGCGACCTCGAATTCCGCGAGGACGCCCTGCGAGCCGTGGCGCAACGGGCCATGCAGCGCAAGACCGGTGCCCGCGGCCTGCGGACGATACTTGAAAGCGTATTGCTCGACACCATGTATGACCTGCCCTCGACGAGCAATGCCCGCAAGGTTGTCGTCGATGAAGCGGTGATACTGGGCGAGACGCGCCCGTATGTGATTTATGAGTCGGACGAGACGTCCAGCTCGCGCAAGCCGGTCGAGGATGAGCGGCTGCGCACGGGGTCCGGCCGGTCCTGATACGTGCCATGACTGCCTGCGGACAGGCGGTCATGGCGATTGAAAGTTGTCGCAGTCCGCAGTCGGATGGAGAGCGCGATGTCGGAAGCCCAGCCAGTGCTGCGCAAGGGAGTGCCGATCCTGCCCCTGAGGGACGTGGTCGTCTATCCCCACATGGTGATCCCCCTGTTTGTCGGTCGGCAGAAGTCGATCCTGGCGCTGGACGTTGCCATGAACGCAGACAAGCAGATCCTGCTGGTCGCCCAGAAGCAGGCGGATGTCGACGATCCGGGGTTGGGGGACATCTATGCGGTAGGTACGCTCGCCACGATTCTGCAGCTTTTGAAGCTGCCGGATGGGACCGTCAAGGTGCTGGTGGAAGGCGGGTCGCGCGCCCGCTTGCTCGAGTGCTATTCCGGCGATCACTTCTCGGCTGACATCGAGCTTGTCGCAGAGGACGGTGGCATCGAGGCGAAGGAACTCGACGTGCTGCGCCGCTCCATCGTTTCGCAGTTCGAGAATTACATCAAGCTCAACAAGAAGGTTCCGCCGGAAATCCTCACGTCGCTGATGGGAATCGAGCAGCCAGGCAGGCTTGCGGATACCGTCGCGGCACACATGTCCTTGCGTCTGGAGATAAAGCAGAAGGTCCTGGAGATCACTGCCGTGCGCGAGCGGCTGGAGCTTGTACTCGGGCTGATCGACACCGAGATCGACATGCTGCAGATCGAAAAGAGGATTCGCGGCCGCGTCAAGCAGCAGATGGAGAAGAGCCAGCGCGAGTACTACCTGAACGAGCAGATGAAGGCGATTCAGAAGGAACTCGGCGACATGGATGATGCGCCGAACGAAGTCGCCGAGCTGGAGCAGAAAATCGCCAAGGCCGGAATGACGCAGGAGGCGCGTGACAAGGCTAACGCCGAGCTGAACAAGCTGAAGATGATGTCGCCGATGTCAGCCGAGGCGACAGTCGTGCGAAACTACATCGACTGGCTTGTTCGCTCCCCGTGGCGCAGTCGCACGAAGATCAGTCGTGACCTGCGCAGCGCCGAGTCGGTTCTGGAAACGGATCACTACGGTCTCGATAAGGTCAAGGAGCGCATTCTCGAGTACCTCGCCGTCCAGCAGCGTGTCAAGAAGACCAAAGGACCGATTCTCTGCCTCGTGGGCCCTCCGGGGGTCGGCAAGACTTCGCTTGGGCAGAGTATAGCCAGGGCGACGAATCGCAAGTTCATCCGCATGTCGCTCGGCGGTGTGCGGGACGAAGCCGAAATTCGTGGTCACCGGCGAACCTACATCGGATCTATGCCGGGCAAGATCATCCAGAACCTGGCCAAGACCGGCGTCCGCAATCCGCTCTTCCTGCTCGATGAAGTCGACAAGATGTCTACCGACTTTCGCGGGGATCCTTCATCGGCCTTGCTCGAGGTTCTGGATCCCGAGCAGAACATTACATTCAACGACCATTACCTCGAGGTCGATTTCGACCTGTCGGATGTCATGTTCGTCTGTACGGCCAATACGTTGAACATCCCGCCGCCGTTGCTGGATCGCATGGAAGTCATACGCATTCCCGGTTATACGGAGGATGAGAAGCTCAATATCGCCCGCAACTACCTCATCCCCAAACAGCTGAAGTCGAACGGACTGAAGGCGGAAGAGCTGGCGGTTGCGGATGCGTCGATCCGCGACATGATCCGCTACTACACCCGCGAGTCAGGTGTTCGTGGTCTCGAGCGTGAAATCGCAAAGGTCTGCCGAAAAGTGGTCAAGAGCCTGCTGCTCAAGCCGCGCGAAGGCCAGACCCAGGTGGCTCCGAAGGCGCTGCAGAGGTATCTCGGTGTGCGCAAGTTCCGTTACGGGCGTGCGGAGGAGAGCGACCAGGTCGGCCAGGTGACCGGGCTAGCGTGGACGGAGGTGGGCGGCGAGTTGCTCACCATCGAGGCAGCAGTTGTCCCGGGCAAGGGCAAGCTGATTCACACCGGGCAGCTCGGGGACGTCATGCAGGAGTCCATCCAGGCGGCAACAACCGTCGTGCGCAGCCGTGCTGCGGTACTGGGTATCGATGAGGACTTTCATCAGCGCTTCGATCTCCATATCCACGTACCCGAAGGCGCTACGCCGAAGGATGGCCCGAGCGCCGGCGTCGGCATGTGCACGGCACTGGTGTCCGCGCTCTCCGGCATACCGGTCCGCGCTGACGTTGCGATGACCGGGGAGATCACGTTGCGTGGCGAGGTTCTGCCGATTGGCGGCCTCAAGGAAAAATTGCTTGCGGCCCATCGTGGCGGTATCACGACAGCCTTGATTCCGCACGACAACGAAAAGGACCTCGCGGAGATTCCAAAGAACATCAAGGACAAGCTCCGCATCCTGCCCGTGCGCTGGATGGACGAAGTGCTCCAGCATGCCCTCCAGCGCATGCCGGTGCCGAAGGTGGTGGAGCAGGCGCCTGCTGCCGGCGAGAGCGCAACCAAACCCGAGGTTGGCAAGGGCGAAGTACGGGCGCATTGACGCCCGTGTTTGTTGCAGCTGTTTTTTGCGCTTGATATAACTGCGCCGGATTCCGCCGCCTGGCATCGCGTAGCCATGCCAGGATTTTTGCTGCTGGCGCTCCACTGGATACCGGAAGGCCCGTTGTCAGGGGGTCGCAGGTAGCCATCTTTCTCATTAGGGGGGTTGTGAAATGAACAAGGCTGACGTCATCGACGCGGTGTCTGCTGATTCGGGACTTTCGAAAACCGATGCGACTCGCGCTGTGGAGTCCTTCATCGCTGTCATCACGAGCGCACTGAAAGAAGGACGGCAGGTGTCGCTGGTCGGTTTCGGCAACTTCATCGTAAAGAACAGAGCTGCCCGCACCGGACGCAATCCGCGCACCGGCGAAGCCATTGCAATCGGGCCCAGCCGAGTTCCGGGTTTTCGCGCTGGCAAGGCTTTGAAGGATGCCGTAAACTGACGCGCCTTTTTTTGGGATGATAATTCCGGAAAGGGTTGCTACGGAGCGGTGAGCGGTTCGCCGGCAGTGACACGGCGATACAGTCCGGCAGCGGCAAACGGTCGGTGCTCTTCCGCCCGACACGGGTGCTTAGCTCAGCTGGAAGAGCGTCGCCCTTACAAGGCGAAGGTCGGGGGTTCGAGACCCTCAGCACCCACCAGATCGTGGAGTGGTAGTTCAGCTGGTTAGAATACCGGCCTGTCACGCCGGGGGTCGCGGGTTCGAGTCCCGTCCACTCCGCCATACTCGTCGAGCAAACGGGCGCCTGGTTCAATGCGGCGCCCGTTTGCTTTCTGGGCCGCTAGAATGCGCCCGGTCCAGGTTCGGAGCCGCACCCCGCTGTCGAGCAGGCATCAGCGGCAGGATTGGGAGAGATCATGCTTCAGACCATTCGCGAGCGATTCACTGGCGTATTTGCCGTCATCATCATTGCCACGATCGCCGTGGCACTGACTATCACGCTCGTCGATACCGATAGCTTCACCGGAATCGGCAATTTCGCTGCACGCGTCGACGGCGATGAGCTGTCACTTGCCGAATTCAGGGAGAGCGCCCAGGAAGCGCTCCTCGAACAGGAGCAACTCCAGCGGACCCAGTTGAGCGACGAGGAGCGACTGAAGATCGAGCGCGACGCCCTCGAGGGACTCGTCCGGAGGATGGTTGTTGCCCGGTACGTCAACGACGAGGGGTACCGTGTCAGCGATGCCAGGCTGGCTGAGCACATCCGGTCGATGCCGGCCTTTCAGGTGGGTGGGAAGTTTTCTGATGATGGCTATAAAGCAGCCCTTGCAGGCGCGGGCGTATCGCTGGACGCATTCCAGGAAGAGCAGCGGACGGCGCTGGCGATCGATCAGTGGCAGAACGGGCTTGTCGAGAGCTCATTCCTGACCCCGGCCGAGTACCGCCGTTTCGTGATGCTGGAAGGTGAGCGGCGGCGGGCGGCTTTCGCGCTCATTGATCCGGCGCAGCTGCGCGCAGCCGTACCGGTCGATGAGGCGGCATTGAGGGTCTTTTACGACGAACATCCGGCGCAATTCGAATCGCGCGAGTCCGTGGCGCTGGAGTACGTCGAGGTTAAGCTCTCCGAATTCGAGAGTGCCACCGGGCCGACCGAGCAGGAGCTGCGGGAGGTCTACGACGCCAATCCCGAGCGATTCAGCCGGGCAGAGCAGCGTCGGGCGCGGCATATCCTGATAGCGATCGACGCGGACAGGGATGCGGCTGCTGCCCTGGCGCGTGCTGGCGACGTCCGCGCACGTCTCGGCAAGGGCGAGTCGTTCGAATCGCTGGCGGCAGGATTCTCGGACGACCCGGGATCGGCCCAGTCAGGCGGTGATCTGGGGTGGGTCGGTTCTGGTACGTTCCCTGAGCCCTTCGAGACAGCCCTGTTTTCACTGGCTCTCAACCAGGTCTCCGAGCCCGTGCAGACCGAATTCGGCTACCACCTGATTGAATTGCAGGAGCTGCGCTCAGGTGCCGTGCAGGGCTTCGACGAAGTGCGCGGTGAACTCGAGCAGGAAGCTCGCAATCGCGGGTCGCAGGACCGCTTTTTCGCTGTCACTGAGAAAATGGACGACGCCGCGCTCGAGAATCCCGGCAGCCTGGAGCCGGTTGCAGCGGCAGCGGGCCGCCCGGTCCAGCGCGTGCCCGGGTTCACTCGAGGCGGTGCCGGCCCGTTTATCGGCAATCGCGCCGTCATCGATGCCGCCTTCAGTGCTGCAGCGATCGAGGATGGAGAGAACAGCGCTGTACTGGAAGCGGGCGATGGCCATGCGGTCATCCTGCGCGTCAGCGAGCACCGTCCGGTTCGGGTGCGGCCTTTCGACGAAGTGCGCCTGGACGTTGAAGCAGCCTATCGACAGGAGCGGGCCGCCCGAGTCGCCGCCGAGCAAGGCGCAGGTCTGCTCGAACGCGCCAGGGCCGGGGGTGATTTTCAGACGCTTGCGGCCGAGGCCGGTGCGACGCTGGTGGTTCCCACACAGCTCCTCGGCCGTGGCGCGCAGGAGGGGCCGCCAGAACTGCTCGCTGCGATCTTCCGCGCCCAACGACCCGCGAGCGGCATTCCGGTTCATGCCGGTCTGTCGCTGCCGGATGGCAGGTTCGCCGCGTACCGGCTGGAGGAGGTCGTGCCCGGGAATCCCGAGGACATACCGCGTGAGCAAAGGGATGCTCGGAAAGCAGCCCTTTCGCGCCAGTCCGCCGTCGGCGAAGTCACTGCCCTGGCGGCCGAGTTGCGCGACGCGGCCAGCGTAGTCATCGCTCCGAACCTGTTCGAGCAGCAGGATTCGGAGTAACCCGACGACGTTGCGACGCCATCCAATGTTCGGCGTTCGCTTCAATTGGCAGGTGCTGCTGGCGGCATCCCTCGGCGTGGCCTTCGGGCTGTGGTCACGCGGGGCCGATCCTGCCAGCGGCCTACTTTGGGTCGATTTTTTCGGAGCGCTGCTGATCGGGGCGCTGAAAATGCTCGCCGTGCCCCTTGTGTGCGCGTCGATCATCATCGCCATGGCGGGGTTCTCCTCGCCGGGCAAGCTGGGCCAGCTGGGCGGCCGCACCGTGCTGCTCTATCTGTCGACGACCGCGATCGCGGCGCTGCTCGGTGTGACGGCAGTTGTGATTGCAAAGCCCGGCCTGGTCGATGGCGACCCGGCGTACCTGCGTGTGCCGCTGAGCGCGCTGACGGCGGATCTCCCGGAGGAGGTTGCCGACAGCAGCGTGGCTGACATGCTCGATTCCTTGTTGAGCCTGGTCCCGGCGAACGTGATCGGCGCTGCCGCGGCAGACGACATGATCGGGTTGACGTTTTTCTCGATCCTTTTCGGGTTTTTTCTGGCGCGGACAGACTCCGAGGCTGCTCGCGTCCTGAGGCTTTTCTGGCAGGGCGTCCTGCAGATCATGCTCAAGATGACCGGATGGGTGATGGCGTTCGCGCCTATCGGCATCTTCGGACTGGTTGCCAGCGCCGTCGCCCGGACCGACTGGGGCGTTTCCGGACCCGCTCTGGGCTTCGCCGGGCTCGTAGTTGCGGCACTCCTCATCCATGCCGCAATTCTTCTCCCTGTCGTCCTGGCGTTCGCCGGCCGGGGTTCCCCCGGCACTGTCTACCGGGCGGTCATGCCAGCAGTGGTCACCGGCTTCGCCACGGCTTCTTCGGCTACGACGCTGCCGGTTGCGATGAAATGCATGGAGGAGCGGCTTGGCGTGCCTTCGCGGATCACGAGTCTCGTGCTGCCAGCCGGGTCATCGCTGAGCTTGAACGGTACGGCCCTCTACCAGGCGATGGCTGCAGTTTTTCTCGCGCAGGTCTACGGTGTCGACCTGGGAATCGCCGCAAGCCTGGGCGTGCTTGCTCTCGCGGTCGTCACCTCGGCCAGCCTGCCCGGCGTGCCGTCAGCGTCGCTGGTCAGCCTGACCATCATATTGTCGGCGCTGGAATTGCCGCCCGAGGCGCTGGGCGTCGTGCTCGTATTCGATCGCCTGCTCGACATGGCGCGTACCGCGGTCAACGTGCTGGGCAATGCCGTGTGCGCGGTAGTCGTCGCCCGACTCGATGGGGACGAGGGCGTTACGTCCGAGGCGAAGCCAACGGCCTAGTCCGGACTCATGCCGATGACGTGGTACCCGCCATCGACGTAGAGGGTCTCGCCCGTGATACCAGCAGCGAGATCCGAGCAAAGGAAAGCCGCGGCGTTTCCGACTTCCTCGATGGTCACGCCCCGGCGCAGGGGGGCCGTCTTTTCCATGTAGTGCAGCATCGTGCGCATGCCGCCGATACCGGCCGCCGCCAGCGTCTTGATCGGGCCGGCCGAGATGCAGTTGACGCGTATGCCGTCGGGACCAAGGTCCGAAGCCATGAAGCGCACGTTGGCTTCGAGGCTGGCTTTCGCAGGACCCATCACGTTGTAGTTCGGCAGCGTACGAACCGCCGCCAGGTAGCTGATGGTCAGGAGTGCGCTGCCCGGTCGCAGCATCGGACGAGCTGCCTTCGCAAGCGCCACGAAGCTGTAGCTGGAGATATCCTGGGAGAGCTTGAAACCCTCGCGCGTTACCGTGTCGACGTAACTGCCGCTCAGTTGCTCCCGCGGCGCAAAGGCTACTGAGTGAACGATGACGTCGATCGAAGACCAGCGCGAGCCGATCGCCTGCATGACAGCGTCGATCTGGGCGTCTTCGGCGACGTCCAGAGGCAATACGATCTGCGAACCCGTGCGTGCCGCAATTTCCTGAACCCTGTCCCTGAGCTTGTCGTTCTGGTACGTCAACGCCAGCTCGGCGCCTTCTCGGGCCATGGCTTCAGCGATGCCGGACGCGATCGAGCGGTCGCTCGCCACGCCGACAACCAGCGCCCGTTTGCCTTGCATGAATCCCATCGGTGTTTCCGTACCCGCCAAATGCCGGAATTGTAGGTCGGCGTGGGGCCTGCGTCACATACCGCGTCAGTGCCGGGTCTGGGGCAGGGGCTGTATCATGCACAGTGGGTGGTGATCGCGGGTTGCACGGGCAGCGTATGTCGTCCGGGACGGATTGGCTGAATACTGCGACAGGTCGCAATCTCCTGCGGGAGGAGGTGCGCCAGGTTCGTCGTACTCTCGAAAGCACGTTCGGTGACCAGTTCATCCAGGTCGGCAGCTGGGGGGGGCCCGGTTTGTTTCGCCGCCTGGCGCGAACGCGCCGTGCGACGGTCCTGTCCCCCCACCACGGGCCGGGTGTCGACGTCGTGTGCGATCCGGAGACCCTGCCGCTGGTGGCAGAGTCGATCGACGCCGTCCTGATGCCGCACACACTCGAGTTGGCGGAAGACCCTTATGCCGTCCTTCGCGAAGTCGATCGGGTTATGCGATCGGACGGGCAACTTGTCGTCCTTGGATTCAATCCCTGGGGCCTCTGGGGGCTCATGCACCGGATAGGGAGGCAGGGGTTCCCGCCCGGAGCGCTGCGGCTGATTTCCGATGGCCGACTGTCCGACTGGCTCCGCTTGCTGGACTTCCGGGTTCATCACTCGGCTTTTTACTATTACGCTACCCCTTGCGTGCGCGGCGTCGAGGCCATTAGCCGCCGCGACCGGCGCCCCGCTGAATCGCCGCCCCGCGGCGCACTAGCCCCGACCGCACTCGCCAGGATCGCGCGGCATATCCGCCCGCTTGCAGCCTGTTACGTGGTTGTCGCCAAGCGCCAGACCCATGCGGTGACGCCGATCAGACTGCCCTGGCGCCGTCAGACGCGGGTGCTGGGGCGCCTGGTGAATCCGACCCCCCGGAGCGCAGCGTGACCGAAGTGGAGATATTCACGGACGGCGCCTGCCGCGGAAACCCTGGGCCGGGCGGTTGGGGCGCCATTCTCCGCAGGGGAACCGTAGAAAAGGAGATCTGGGGTGGCGAGACCGGGACGACCAACAACCGCATGGAGATGACTGCTGCGATCCGCGCACTGGAGTCGCTGCGCCGCCGCTGCGTGGTCTCGGTCTACACGGATTCCGAGTACTTGCAGCGCGGGATCAGCGAGTGGCTGCCCGGGTGGAAGAAGCGCGGCTGGCGCACCGCCGATCGCAAACCGGTCAAGAATTCCGATCTCTGGCAGCGGCTCGACGAGCTTGCCGTTCTCCACGAGATTTCATGGGTCTGGGTTCGCGGCCACGCAGGCCACGCCGAGAACGAGCGGGCCGACGCCCTGGCCAATCGCGGGTTGGACGAAATACTGGGCGCGGAGATCGAGCAGGGGGCTGCATCCGGCCACCAGGAGTAACGATGCGACAAGTCGTGCTGGATACCGAAACAACGGGACTGCAGGTCGAAGACGGCCATCGGGTCATCGAAATCGGTTGCGTGGAAATCGTCAATCGCAGGCGCACGGGCCGTACTTTCCACCAGCTCGTCAATCCCGAGCGTGACATCGATGCTGCAGCCGAGCAGGTCCACGGCCTGTCACGCGAAGCGCTGGCAGCGAAGCCCAGGTTCGTCGAGATCGCGCCCGCCCTCGTCGAGTTCCTGGGTGGCGCAGAGTTGCTGATACACAACGCGGAATTCGATCTCGGGTTTCTTGCGAATGAATTCCAGCGTGCTGGCTTCGATGGGGCGATCCTGAAATCCGGCTGCGGCATCGTCGATACCCTGGCGCTCGCGCGGCGTATGCATCCGGGTCAACGCAACGGGCTCGATGCCCTGTGCAAGCGTTATGGCGTCGATAACTCGGGTCGTGATCTTCACGGCGCGCTGCTCGATGCCCAGCTGCTCGCGGATGTCTACCTGGTGATGACCGGCGGTCAGGCAACACTGTCCCTCGACGGGGTGGGGACATCGGCAGGTAGCGGGGGGCAGGACAACAACCCGGTTTTCTTCGACAGGACCGGCATCAGTCTGTCCGTCATTCGTGCGAGCGACGAAGAATTGGCGGACCACGAGCGGATCCTCGATCTGCTGGACCAGCACTGCAAGGACAAGGCCTTGTGGCGAACAGCAGGTGTCGCCTGAGGCCCTTTACATATCCATTGCGACGCCAGCCGGAAATAGCGGTTCGGACTGTGATGCCAATGCTGGCACGCATAGCGGCTCGACCGCAGAATAGCGTTCCGTCACGCTCTCTGGCTGCACCGGGCTCATCCCCGGGGTCGCCTGGCGGGTCCTGCGCATCAAAACCAATCATCGAATAATCATGCTGCACCCAGACAGGCTCAAAGAAACGCGTATCGCGATCGTTGGCCTGGGCTACGTCGGTTTGCCCCTGGCAGTGGAATTCGGGCGTCACTACGACACCGTGGGCTTCGATATCAACAAGGCGCGCGTGGCTGAACTGCAGTCCGGTCATGACTGCACGCTCGAGTCCAGTGACGAGGAACTCGCTGCCGCACGGCACCTGAGTTACACGACTGACATCGACAAGTTGCGCGACCGTCAGGTTTTCATCGTCACGGTCCCGACGCCGATCGACAAAGCGAAACGCCCCGATCTGGGCGCGCTGATCAGCGCGAGCCGGACGGTCGGCAAGGTTCTCAAGAAAGGCGATATCGTCGTCTACGAGTCCACCGTTTATCCGGGCGCAACGGAAGAAGACTGCGCTCCGGTACTCGAGCAGGTGTCAGGACTGAAAGCGAACAGGGACTTCTTCCTTGGCTACAGCCCTGAACGGATAAACCCCGGCGACAAGGAACACAGGCTTACGACGATCCGCAAGATCACCTCAGGATCGACTCCCGAGGCCGCGCGTTTCGTCGACAGCCTGTACGGCAGCATCATCCGGGCGGGCACCTATCCGGCATCGAGCATCCGGGTGGCCGAGGCAGCGAAGGTGATCGAGAACACCCAGCGTGACGTGAATATCGCCCTGATCAACGAGTTGGCGCTGATATTCAACCGCATGGGTCTGGATACACTGGAGGTGCTCGAGGCCGCGGGGACTAAATGGAACTTCCTGCCGTTTCGTCCCGGGCTCGTCGGCGGTCACTGCATTGGTGTGGACCCTTACTACCTGACACACAAGTCGCAGCAGATCGGCTATCACCCCGAAATGATCCTTGCCGGCCGGCGGATCAACGACAACATGGGACTGTACGTGGCCTCGGAAGTGGTCAGGCTGATGATCCGCAAGGGTACGAGCCTCCCGGCCTCGCGCATCCTCGTGCTTGGATTCACCTTCAAGGAGAACTGCCCGGACGTCCGCAATACGCGGGTCGTCGACCTCATCCAGGAACTGAAGGGTTATGGGGCAGCGGTGGACATCTACGATCCCTGGGCTGATGCCCATGCCGTGCACGAGGAGTACGGTCTGGACCTGCTGGCCCAGCCTCCGGTGCCAGGCACTTACGATGGCCTAGTCCTGGCTGTCGCGCACCACCAGTTCAGGGAGATGGGTGCCTCGTCGATTCGCGCACTCGGCAAGCCGGGCGCCGTCCTTTATGACATCAAGAGCATGCTGCCTGCCGCGCAGGTCGATGCCCGACTCTGATATCGGCCTGTACCCGTGAAGATTCTGGTCACAGGTGCGGCGGGATTCATCGGCATGTTCGTGTCCCGCCTCCTGCTGGATCGTGGTGACGAAGTCGTCGGGCTGGATAATCTCAACGAGTACTACGACGTCAGCCTCAAGCTGAGCCGCCTCGAACTGCTCAGGCAGATGGGGCGCTTCAGCTTCGTGCGCCTCGACCTCGCGGATCGCTCGGGCATGGAGGCGCTGTTCCGAGAGCATCGCTTCGATCGAGTCGTGCACCTCGCAGCCCAGGCCGGCGTGCGGTATTCACTCGTGAATCCGCATGCCTACATCGACAGCAATCTGGTGGGTACTTTCCATCTTCTCGAAGGTTGTCGGGCTGGCAGGGTCGGGCATGTCGTGTATGCATCGACAAGCTCGGTCTACGGCGCAAATACGAACATGCCTTTCTCGCCGCATCGGGCAGCCGATCATCCGATATCGCTCTACGCAGCGACGAAGAAAGCCACCGAGATGATGGCCCACAGTTACTCGATGCTGCATGGCCTGCCTACAACCGGCCTGCGCTTTTTTACCGTGTATGGGCCTTACGGTCGGCCCGACATGGCGCTGTTCCAGTTCACGCGCAACATGCTCGATGGCAAGCCGATCGATGTCTATAACTTCGGCCGCCACCGCCGCGATTTCACCTATGTGGAGGATATTGCCCAGGGGGTCGTGCGGTCCATGGACCGCGTGCCCGCGGCAGATGCTGCTTGGGACTCGAATAACCCCGACCCTGCCCGCAGTTCCGCGCCGTTTCGCCTGTACAACATAGGCAACAGCCAGCCCGTCGAGCTGATGCGCTATATCGAAGTCCTCGAAGACTACCTCGGCATCAAGGCAGAGAAGAACCTGCTGCCGATGCAGCCAGGGGATGTGCCGGATACCTTCGCCGACGTTGACGGTCTGATTGCCGATGTCGGGTATCGCCCTTCCACGCCAGTGGAAACCGGCGTTGTCCGTTTCGTCGAGTGGTACCTCGGGTACTACGGAATCAGACACCCGCGCCATTCATGAGCACGGCTGCTCCGCTGCTGGCGCTGAGCGAGCTGGAAGCCCGGGCAGGGGGGCTGCAGCGATGCAGCGCGTGGGCGCGATTGTGCGACCTGGCCAACCGCACGCCCGCACTGCGCGAACTCCTCGCGCGTGCAGATCGCAGCAGGGCCATGGTTCACTCCGCCGCGGGGCTGCATCTGGATTTCTCGCGGCAGCGAGTTGACGACAGCGTGTTGGCCGCCCTGATGCAGCTGGCCGAAGAGCGCGACCTGGGCGCATGGATCTCACATCTGTTCGCCGGTGCCGCCGTCAATACGACGGAGCGGCGGCCGGCGCTGCACATGGCGCTGAGGAATACCGGCCGCGAGCCGATGTACGCCGGTGGCACGGACGTCATGCCGCTCGTCAATGCAGAACTGGAGCGATTCCTCGGGGTAGCGGAAGGAATACGCGATGGCCGCATCCGCGGTTCGGCGGGTGGCCGCATTACGGACGTCGTGAACATCGGGATCGGCGGGTCCGATCTCGGCCTGGTCATGGCGATCGATGCGCTGCGTCCGTACTCCGCCGGAAATATCCGGTTCCACTTCGTGTCAAACATCGACGGCACCCAGCTCGCGGACCTGACCGCATGGGTCGATCCCGAAACCACCTTCTTCATCGTGTGCTCCAAGAGCTTCACGACGCAGGAAACCCGACTCAACGCTGACGCGGCACGCGAATGGCTTGTCGCGCGACTCGGCGAGAACGCGGTTTCAAGCCATTTCGCTGCCGTGTCGGTCAACGATCCGGCCATGGACGAATTCGGCATAGCGCCAGCTCTTCGCTTCAGAATATGGGACTGGGTCGGAGGCCGCTATTCGCTCTGGTCTGCGGTAGGCCTCGCGGTTGCAACTGCGATCGGGCGTCAACGATTCCTCGAGTTGCTGTCCGGAGCGCATGAACTGGATCGGCACTTCGCGACCGCCGGCCACACGCGTAACCTGCCCGTGCTGTTGGGCCTCATTGCAGTCTGGAACCAGAATGTGCTGGGTGTGCAGAGCCATGCGGTCTTGCCCTACAGTGCGCGACTGCAGCGATTTCCGGCGTATCTGCAGCAGCTGGAGATGGAGAGCAACGGCAAGGGCGTTTTGCGCGACGGTACGCCCAGCGCATGGCCGACGGGAACCGTCATCTGGGGTGAACCGGGCTCCAACGGCCAGCACGCCTTTTTCCAGTTGCTCCACCAGGGGACAGCAAGGTTCAGCGCTGACTTCATCGCGCCGGCCAGATCCGAACGGGCCGAGCAGCCTGATCGACATCTCGCCGGACTTGCCAACATGCTGGCGCAGGCGGAGGCGCTTGCCCGTGGTCGCAGCGAGCGGGAAGTGCTGGCTGCCTCGCCGGACAAGACAGGCGCCAAGGCGCTTGCCGCGCAGAAGACGCATCCCGGCAATCATCCCAGCACTGTGATCCTGATGGAGCGTCTCGACCCGCGTTCCCTGGGCGCGCTGGTCGCGCTCTATGAGCACAAGGTGTTCGTGCAGAGCGTGATACTGGGAATCAATCCCTTCGACCAATGGGGTGTGGAACTGGGAAAGACGCTGGCCGGCACCATGCAGGTTGCACTGAAGAATCCCGCCAGTGGAGTCGGAGTGCCGGCCGCCGCGGAAGTCATCGTGAGGCTGCGGGGTGATGCCGGGCGATCCGGGGCGTGACCTGTCTCTTTCCCTTTGCCTGACGGAGCGACTACCCTAGCAGACGCCGTGGCCACCACGGTTCACATAAGAAACAGAAGACGATGCGCGTTACTGTCCATGGAACCGGGTACGTCGGCCTGGTCACCGGCGCCTGCCTTGCCGAAGTAGGTAATCACGTCGTCTGCGTCGACATCGATGCAGCGAAAATCGACCTTCTTCGCCGCGGGCAGATACCGATCTACGAGCCCGGGCTCGAAGAGATGATCCAGCGCAACGCCGCTGCGGGCCGCCTCAGTTTCACGACAGACATCAACACCGGTGTCCACCACGGCGCCTTCCAGTTCATAGCAGTCGGCACGCCCAAGGACGCAGATGGCTCTGCGGATCTGAGTCATGTCCTGGCGGTGGCAAGGTCGATCGCATCGGCCATGAATTCCTACAAGGTGGTCGTCACGAAGTCGACTGTTCCTGTCGGAACTGCCGACAAGGTGCGGGCTGCGGTCACGACGGTACTGGCCGGGCGCAGCGAGGCCCCCGAATTCGACGTGGTTTCCAATCCCGAGTTTCTCAAGGAAGGGGTCGCGGTCGGTGATTTCATGAAGCCGGACCGAATCGTTGTCGGTTCCGGCAGTTCCCGCGCCACGGAGATGCTGCGGGGCCTGTACGAGCCATTCCGCCGCAATCACGACAAGCTGGTCGTCATGGATGTCCGCTCCGCGGAGCTGACAAAGTACGCAGCCAACGCGATGCTTGCCACGAAAATCAGTTTCATGAACGAATTGTCGCGACTGGCTGAGGGCTGCGGCGCGGACATCGAGCAGGTGAGGGTCGGCATCGGTTCGGATCCTCGCATCGGTTTCGAGTTCATCTATCCAGGTTGCGGGTACGGCGGCTCCTGCTTTCCCAAGGATGTCAGCGCGCTCGTGCGTTCCGGGCGGGATCATGGCGTGGACATGGAACTCGTTGCCGCGGTGGAGCATGTCAACGATCGGCAGAAGCGCGTGCTTTTCGCCAAGATCGCAAACTTTCTCGGCAACGTGCGCGGCAGCACCGTTGCGCTCTGGGGCCTGTCGTTCAAGCCGAACACCGACGACATGCGCGAGGCATCGAGCCGCGTGCTCATGGAGGAGGCCTGGGCAGCGGGTGCGCGGATCCGTGCGTACGATCCTAAGGGCATAGCGGAGACCCGGCGGATCTACGGCGAGCGCCCGGATCTCGTGTACTGCCGGTCGGCGTACGAGGCGCTCGAAGGCGCTGACGTGCTGGCCGTCGTGACGGAGTGGCAGGAATTCAGAAGTCCGGACTTTGATCGTATCCGTGACAGTCTTTCCCGCCGCGCTATTTTCGATGGCCGCAATATCTACGATCCGGCAACCGTGCGCCGGGCTGGCCTGGACTACTTCGGGATCGGCCGGCATGCGGGCGGAAACTGACCGGTGGCCACACCCGGGACTGGGGTGATGCTGGTGCCCGTGATTCTCTGCGGCGGGGCGGGAACGCGCCTCTGGCCCTTGTCCCGGGAACAGACGCCGAAGCCGATGCTGCCATTGCTGGGGCAGCATTCACTGCTGCAGGAGACCTTGTTGCGCGCCAGAGCCGTGTGGCCGGATGCGGGGCCTGCGGCAATCGTCTGCAACCTCTCGCAGCGCTTCCAGGTTCGCTCGCAGGCCGACGCCGTATTCCCCGGCAGTCAACTCGTGCTCGAGCCGACAGGACGCAACACGGCACCGGCCATCGCAGTGGCGGCGCTGCTGGTTGCGGAGCGCTCCGGGCCCGATACCCTCATGCTGGTGCTGCCCGCGGACCACGCGATCGGCGATGTCGAGGCATTCAGCCGTACATTGCACGAGGCTCTCCCGGCTGCGAGCAACGGCGAACTGGTGACCTTTGGCGTTACCCCGGACCGTCCGGAGACGGGCTACGGTTACATCCGCTCCTCACCGGGCAAGGGCGTGCAGCGGGTCGAGCAGTTCGTCGAAAAGCCAGACCGGGCAACGGCGGAAATGTATCTCGCTTCCGGTCGCCACTACTGGAACAGCGGCATGTTTCTGTTCCGTGCGGGCACGGTCCTCGCCGAGCTCGGCGAGCATGCACCGGACATCCTGTCTGCCTGTCGGAGGGCGGTTGCTGAAGGCAGCAGGGACGGCGACACAGTGACACTGGATGAGCCAGCGTTCGCCGCCTGCCGCGCCCAGTCCATAGACTATGCGGTCATGGAGAAGACAGTAAGGGCCGCGGTAGCCCCGCTCGATGCCGCGTGGAGCGACATCGGTTCCTGGGCGGCATTGCACGAGGCCTCGCTCCGGGATGCAGCTGGCAACGCCATCAAGGGCGATGTAATGGCAATCGACTGCAACGGTTCGCTGATCAGGTCGGAAAGCCGGCTTGTCGCGGCCATAGGGCTTCAGGACTGCGTTGTCGTGGAAACCGCGGACGTCGTGATGGTCGCCCCACGTGAACGATCGCAGGACGTGCGACGGCTCGTGGATGACTTGAATCGTGCGGGCCGAAGCGAGGCGCGCGCCGCTCGCGAAGTGCAACGGCCATGGGGAAGTTTCGACAGCCTGGTCGCCCGTACAGGATTCCAGGTCAAGCGGCTTTGTGTCCTGCCGGGCGCTGTCCTTTCGCTGCAAATGCATCGTCAGCGTGCGGAGCACTGGATAGTCGTGGCCGGACGCGCGCGCATCACCTGTGACGACAAGGTTTTCGATCTTGGCCGGGGCGCTCACACTTACATCCCGCTCGGTGCCCGCCACCGCATCGAAAACCCCAGCACGGAGCTGCTCGAGATCGTCGAAGTCCAGATAGGTGATTACCTCGGGGAGGACGATATCGTCCGTTTCGAGGATCGCTATGGTCGCCAGGGGCGCACGGACTGAGGCCGCAGGCGAATCTCATGCGTCGCCCACTGACCTGCTTCAAGGCGTACGACGTCCGGGGGCGCCTGCCGGATGAACTCAATGAGTCGATCGCCTTCCGTATCGGCCGGGCGTTCGCGCAATGGTTGCGACCGGAGACCGTGGTCGTCGGTCACGACATCAGATTGTCGGGGCCGGCGCTCCTCGATGCCGTGATCGCCGGGCTCAGCGCGGAAGGATCGAGGGCGATCCATATCGGTCCCTGCGGTACCGAGGAAATCTATTTCGCAACCGGAAGCCTCAAAGCCGGAGCGGGCATCATGGTGACCGCGAGCCACAACCCGGCGGACTGGAATGGAATGAAGTTCGTGCGCGCCGGCGCCCAGCCGGTCAGCGGCGATTCCGGCCTCGATCTGGTTCGAAGTCTCGCCGAAGCCATGGACGATCCTGCCGACCTTCGCTCCGGCACGTCCCTCCCGGCGCGCGTCGACAATCGGGGGGACTACGTGAAGCATCTGCTCACCTATGTCGACCGCTCGGTCCTTGCGCCGCTCACGATCGTCGTCAATGCCGGCAATGGCAGCGCGGGGCCCGTGATCGACAAGCTCGAGCCCGAATTGCCGTTCCGGTTCGTGAAGGTCCACCACGAGCCGGATGGACGGTTTCCACATGGCGTACCCAACCCGCTGTTGCCGGAAAACCGGGCCGCGACCCGGGCCGCAGTGATCGCGGCCAGCGCCGACCTGGGTGTCGCCTGGGACGGAGATTTCGACCGCTGTTTCTTCTTCGACGAGCGCGGCGAATTCATCGAGGGCTATTACGTCGTGGGCCTGCTGGCAGAGGCCATGCTGGCGCGGCAACCCGGTGGTCGTGTCATCCACGATCCACGCCTGATCTGGAATACACAGGAAATCGTTGCGGCCGCAGGTGGAACGGCTATTCAAAGCAAGACGGGTCATGCTTTCATCAAGGAACGCATGCGCGCCGAGGATGCGGTCTACGGCGGTGAGATGAGCGCGCATCACTACTTTCGCGATTTCGCCTACTGCGACAGCGGCATGATTCCCTGGCTGCTGGTGGCGCAACTCCTCTGTCGCAGTGGCCGGCCGCTCTCATCGCTGGTGTCCGAGCGCATCGAGCGGTTTCCCGTGAGCGGTGAGATCAACCGGCGCGTGACTGATCCAGCAGGCGCCATCGGCCGTGTACGTGAACGCTATGCGAGCGAAGCCCGCCGCGAGGACCTCACCGACGGACTTGGGCTCGAGTTCGCCGACTGGCGATTCAACCTGAGGTTGTCCAATACGGAGCCCGTCATCCGCCTGAACGTCGAGGCCCGGGGCGACGCGCGGCTGCTGGCGGTGCGGCGCGACGAGATACTCAGCTTGCTTGATGGCGATTGACCCGGTGGCCGGCGTGCCTGCGAGCCACGGCCAATGCCAGCATGGCGATCAGCCCGACCGGATCCATGCTGCTGGTGCTGCGCCGATGCGGGTCGTCGTTGCCACCTTGACCGCCCGCGGCACCGGCCACGGTCACCAGTCCGCCCGGGCCGATGATCGTGCCGTTGACGACGCCGTCGTAGTCGCCGGGGCCGCCATCCTCGAACTCGATCAGCGCGGTGTTGCCCGCGAAACTGACGCGGGGCTCGAATTCGAACAGCCGTCCTGTCGACGGATCGAGCTTGTACCAGCTGGTGGTGGCGGTCAGTCGATCAGGCACATGGACCTGAAGCGTGACGGTTGCCGGCATCGCTTCATCTACGCGGAGCCCTGAGACGCGGAAGCTGACGAGCCCGTAGGGCATCGCCAGGGCGCTCGAGGGCAGGTCTGGCGCTTCGCCGGTAGCTATCACCCCGAAGCATTGCAGGCTGCCAAGGGTGGACTGCAGGCCCAGGAGGTCGCCCCCGGTTGTCAGCAGATCGCAGATGCCTTCCGCAGCATCGGGCGTACCGTTTTTGTTGCTGTCGCTGCCGCCAGGTGCTTCGGAACTGTCCTGCACACCATCGCCGTCGCCGTCTCCGGCCAGCACTTGCGCCATGTCGATGGTGGCGATCGCAGACCAGTCCGACAATGCGCCGCGAGCGTCGCGATGCCGCGTGCGGGCGAAATAGCGCCGCCCTGCGTCCATGATGCCGGGAGCAAGACTGACAGAATTGGTGTCCGGAAGGCTGCGGCGAAGCAACACCAGATTGAAGGCGCTGTCCCGCGCGATTTCCCAATCGGAACCCGCGAACTCGTCTCCGTCCGGATCGCTGTATGGACCGGCTACGCCGAGCGTCGGTGCCGCCTGGTCGAATGGCGCCAGTGGTACAGCCACCTTCGGACGGACTGGCGCGGCGTTAAGCGCGTCGCCGGTCAGGACGACGCTGGTAGCCCGGGTAACAGACCCACCGGCGCCGCTGCAACTGAGAGCGAACGCGGTGGATACGTTGAGCGGTCCGACGGCGAGGGAGCCGGCGGTGGGTCGGGAGCCGGACCAGCCGCCGGAGGCGCTGCAGGCGGAGGCGTTGCTGCTGCTCCAG
>VGVH01000030.1 GCA_016874095.1 Gammaproteobacteria bacterium
CCGCCACCCTCGCCACCGCCGGCGCCCGCGCCGCCTCCCCGGCCACCCAGCATCTGCATCTCATCTGCGATGACTTCGGTCGAATAGCGGTCCTGGCCCTGCTTGTCCTGCCACTTGCGCGTGCGCAGCCGGCCCTCGATGTACACCTGCGAACCCTTGCGCAGGTATTCGCCGGAGATTTCGGCGAGGCGGCCGAACATGGCCACGCTGTGCCATTCCGTGCGCTCCTCCTGCTGGCCGGTCTCCTTGTTCTTGAAGACCTCGCTCGTGGCGATGCGCAGGTTGGTGACCGCTGAGCCGCTCGGCATGTACCGGGTTTCCGGGTCCTGGCCCAGGTTGCCGATCAGAATCACTTTGTTGATGCCTCTCGCCATGGGAGAGCCCTCTTTATGTATATGAATTTTATTGGAAATCTGCAGTCGCGTGGCCGGGCCAGCGACAGTGGTCCTTATTTTAGGCCCAGCCCGCGGAAAAGCCACCGGAAAAAGGACCGCGTCCGCCCGGATTTGCATACTCCACGGCCCTGACCCCGGTTTGGGCCGAAAAGGCCGCGCGGCCTATAGTTCGGGGTTTAACCCTTGCAACCCGACGATGAGCCAGCTGATCAGCATCCGCGGCGCCCGCACGCACAACCTGCGCAACCTCGATCTCGACCTGCCGCGCGACCGGCTGATCGTCATCACCGGGATTTCGGGTTCGGGCAAGTCATCGCTTGCCTTCGACACGCTGTACGCGGAGGGCCAGCGCCGCTACGTCGAGTCGCTGTCGGCTTACGCCCGGCAGTTCCTGTCCATGATGGACAAGCCCGACGTGGACCATATCGAGGGGCTGTCGCCGGCGATCTCCATCCAGCAGAAGTCCACGTCGCACAATCCCCGCTCCACTGTCGGCACGGTGACGGAAATCCACGATTACCTGCGCCTGCTGTATGCGCGGGCCGGCATCGCCCGCTGCCCCGACCACGGCATCGACCTCACCGCACAGACCGTAAGCCAGATGGTCGACCAGGTGATGGCCCTGCCCCGCAGCAACCGCTGGATGCTCCTCGCGCCAGTGGTGCAGGACCGCAAGGGCGAGCACCTCCAGCTCATCGCGGACCTGCGTGCACGCGGCTTCGTGCGTGCGCGCATCGACGGCGTGGTCCACGAGCTCGACGCGGCGCCCAGGCTCGACCTGCGGCGCAAACACAGGATCGAAGTCGTGGTCGACCGGTTCAGGATCCGCGACGACCTCGCGGGCCGGCTGGCCGAATCCTTCGAGACAGCGCTGAAGCTCGCCGATGGCGTGGTCCGGGTCGCGTCGATGGACGATGCGAACGACCCCGGGCAGCTGTATTCCGACCGCCATGCCTGCCCGACCTGCTCCTGGAGCATCGCCGAACTGGAGCCGCGGCTCTTCTCCTTCAACAACCCGGCCGGTGCCTGCCCGGGCTGCGACGGCCTCGGTGTCCGGCAGTTCTTCGACACGGATCGGGTCGTCCGCCATCCGGAGCTGTCGGTCGCAGGAGGGGCGATCAGGGGCTGGGACCGCCGCAACACCTGGTACTTCCAGGCGATGCAGGCGCTCGCCAGCCACTTCGGCTTCGACCTGGAGGTGCCGTTCGCGGAATTGCCGGCCCGCGTCCAGCGCATCCTCCTGCACGGCAGTGACGGCGAGGAGATCCAGTTCCGCTACACGACATCCGGTGGAACGACGTACAAACGCCGGCATGCCTTCGAGGGCATCCTGCCAAACCTGGAACGCCGCTACCGCGAGACCGAGTCGATGCTGGTGCGCGACGAGCTCGCGAAGTACCTCGGCAACCGTCCCTGTACCGACTGCGGCGGTACCCGCCTGAACGGCGCCGCCCGCAACGTGTTCGTGGCCGGACGCAACCTGCCAGCCGTTGCGGCGCTGTCGGTGAGCCATGCACTGGAGTTCTTCGACTCACTGTCGCTCGGCGGCTCGCAGGGCGAAATCGCCGCCCGGATCGTGCGCGAGGTCGCGGCCCGGCTGCGCTTCCTCGCCGATGTCGGACTCGGCTACCTGTCGCTCGACCGCAGCGCCGACACGCTGTCGGGCGGCGAGGCGCAGCGCATCCGGCTGGCGAGCCAGATCGGCTCGGGGCTGGTCGGCGTGCTCTACATCCTGGACGAGCCGTCGATCGGCCTGCACCAGCGGGACAATGCGCGCCTGCTCGCCACGCTCACGCGGCTGCGGGATGCGGGCAACACAGTCATCGTCGTCGAGCACGACGAGGAAGCGATCCGTGCGGCCGACCATGTTGTCGACCTCGGGCCGGGCGCCGGCGCGCACGGCGGATACGTCGTCGCGCAAGGGCCGCCGGCCGCGATCTGCGCCGCCACCGGATCGCTGACCGGTGACTACCTGGCCGGCCGGCGCGGCGTGCCGGTCCCGGAGCGGCGGCGTGCCAGCGACGACCAGCTGTGGATCCGACTGCGCGGTGCGCGCGGCAACAACCTGCGCGGCATCGATGCCGGGTTTCCGGTGGGGCTCATGACCTGTGTCACCGGCGTATCCGGCTCGGGCAAGTCCACGCTGGTCAACGACACGCTCTACCGCCACGCATCGGCGCGCCTGCATGAGGCGTCGGAGGACGCTGAGCCCTGCGAGTCGATCGAGGGACTGGAGCACATCGACCGCGTGATCGACATCGACCAGAGTCCGATCGGGCGGACACCGCGATCGAATCCAGCCACGTACACGGGCCTTTTCACGCCGGTGCGCGAGGTGTACGCAGCGACCCAGGAAGCCCGTTCGCGCGGCTACGATGCCGGGCGCTTCAGCTTCAACGTCAAGGGCGGGCGCTGCGAGGCCTGCGAGGGCGACGGCGTGATCCGCGTCGAGATGCATTTCCTGCCGGACGCCTACGTTGCCTGCGACGTCTGCCAGGGGCGCCGCTATAACCGCGAGACGCTCGAGGTGCGCTACAAGGGACGCAGCATCAACGAGGTGCTCGACATGACGGTCGAGGAAGCGCTCGCCTTCTTCGCGAACATCCCGGTCGTGGCTGCCAAGCTGCAGACGCTGATGGATGTCGGGCTCGGCTATGTCCGGCTCGGCCAGAATGCAACGACGCTGTCCGGCGGAGAAGCACAGCGTGTCAAGCTCGCCCGCGAGCTGTCGAAAAGAGCCACCGGTCGTACGCTGTACATACTCGACGAGCCGACCACCGGGCTGCATTTCCACGACGTGGAGCAACTGCTCGGCGTGCTGCTGCGGCTGCGCGACCAGGGCAACACGCTGGTCGTAATCGAGCACAACCTGGACGTTATCAAGACAGCCGACTGGGTGATCGATCTCGGACCGGAAGGCGGCGACGGCGGCGGGGAGATTGTCGCAACCGGCACACCGGAAGACATCGCCAGCGTGAAGACCTCGCAGACCGGGCGCTACCTCGCAGCGATGATGACGACCACAGGGGCCGGATCCCGCGATCCGGCCCCTTCGCCTGTCTGAAGCGACTCAGCCTCTCGCGAGGCCAGTCGACTTACTGCCCGGGAGCAGCCTCGGGAGCAGCCTCGGCAGCAGCGTCACCAGCGGCATCGCCCGCCTCACCGCCAGCAGCAGCGTCACTGGCGGCATCGACCGCCTCAAGGGCAGCAGCGTCACTGGCGGCATCGACCGCCTCAAGGGCAGCAGCGTCACTGGCGGCATCGCCCGCAGCATCAGCAGCCTGGTCCATGGAATCAGCGGCCGGGTCTGCAGCGGACGATCCGCCGTCCGGCTGTCCGCCACCGCAGCCAACCATCACGAACATTGCCGCACCCAGCACCGCCAACAACTTCATTATCCGCATACACAGCCCCCTGTTTGGGTTATAAAACGTGCGTAATATAGCTTTTTGCGCAGTGCAATGATATCCGTAATCGCGGGCCGGAGGGCGGACTCCCCGTCACCGGGTCCCATCAACCCAGTCGGCTGATACCCACGGCCCGGCGGATCTCCGCCAGAAACGGCGTGGCCACTGCGCGGGCCCGCTCAGCCCCTTGCCGCAACACGGATTCCACGTAGTCAGGGGCCGCGATCAGGCGCTCGTACTCCGCCCGGCTGTCCCGCAGGTGCGCATCCAGGTAGTCGAACAGGGCCTGCTTGATCTCGCCCCAGCCGGCGCCCGCGGCGAATCGGCCCCGCATCGCATCGACTTCCTCCGGCCGGGCGAACGCCCGGTAGATCTCGAACAGCGTCGAGCCCTCCGTCTCTTTCGGGATGCCGGGTTCGAGGGAATTCGTCTTGATCTTCATGACCAGTTTGCGCAGCCGATCCGGTGGTGCGAAGAGCGGGATCGTGTTGTCGTAGCTCTTGCTCATCTTGCGGCCATCCAGGCCCTGGAGCACGGCCGTGTCGGTGCCGATCTCGGCTTCGGGCAGCACGAACCGCTCGCCGTAGTGATGGTTCCAGCGCTGGGCGATGTCGCGCGCCATCTCGACATGCTGCTTCTGGTCCTGACCGACGGGCACCCGATTGGCACTGAACAGCAGGATGTCCGCGGCCATCAGGATCGGATAGCAGTAAAGCGCCATGGTCACGCCGCGATCCGGGTCGGGCGAGCCGGACTCCTCGTTCGCCTGCACCGCGGCCTTGTAGGCGTGGGCGCGGTTCATCAGGCCCTTGGCCGTCGCAGCGGTGAGTATCCAGGTCAGTTCTGGGATCTCCGGAATGTCCGACTGCCGGTAGAAGACAGCGCGCTTTACATCCAGGCCCAGCGCCAGCCAGGTGGCGGCAATCTCCAGCGTGGAGCGGTGGATCGCCGCCGGGTCGCTGTTCTTGACCAGTGCGTGCAGGTCAGCAAGAAAGTAGTACGACTGGACGTCCGGTCGCCGGCTGGCGGCCACGGCAGGCCGGATCGCGCCGACATAGTTGCCGAGGTGGGGTGTACCGGTGGTGGTAATCCCGGTCAGGACGATTTCCCGTGCACTCATGGCGTGCATTATCGCGGAGCGCGCCCAAGTTCCAAAGCCGCTCGCGCCGGTGCCATGATGGCGCCCATGGACAACGCCCGCGCCTACCGCGAACACATCGCCGAACTCACCCGCCGCCATGAGGCCGCCGCCCTGCGCGGCCAGGTCGACACCATCGTGCTCGGCGCCGGGCTCATGGAATACCGCTTCCTCGACGACCAGGCCCACCGCTTCGTGGCCAGCCCGCATTTCCTGCACTGGGTGCCGCTCGAACAGCACCCGGGCTCGGCCGTGATCTTCAACCCGGGCGAAAAGCCGGTCCTAGTGGTCTGCCGGCCCGACGATTTCTGGCACCAGCCCCCCGCCCTGCCACCGGCGCAGATCGCCGCGGCCTTCGACCTGCGCGTGATCCGCGAACCGGCGGAGCTCGGAGCGCAGCTGCCAGGTGGCCGTCGCACGGCGCTACTGGGCCCGCCCACCCAGTTCGACGGCCTGCTGCCGGAGGCGGAACGCAACCCCGCCGCAGTCGTGAACCACCTGCACTACCAGCGCGCGAGGAAGACGGCCTGGGAAATCGATTGCGTACGGCGCGCCGCTGTCATTGCCGCACCGGGCCACCGCGCGGCCGCGGCGGCCTTCGCAGCCGGCGCCAGCGAATACCACATTCTCGCCGCGTTCCTTGGCGCCAGCCGGGTGACGGAGGACGAACTGCCCTATGGCGCAATCGTCGGCCTCAACGAACACGGCGCGACCCTGCACTATCAGCTGCGCGAACGTTCGCCGCCAGCTGGCGGGAACCGCAGCCTGCTCATCGATGCCGGCTGCGCAGCCGATGGCTACGCCTGCGATATCACCCGGACCTACGCGGCACGCGGACACGATGACTTCGCCGCCCTGATCGCGGGGATGGACCGGTTGCAGGCTTCGCTCTGCGATGCGGTGCGCCCGGGCGTCGCGTTCCCGGAACTGCATCGCCAGACACACCGGGGCGTCGGGGCCCTGCTCCGTGATGCCGGCCTCGTAGACATGGACCCCGCCGATCAGGTGTCCTCCGGTGTGACCGCGGCATTCCTGCCTCACGGCCTCGGACACCTGCTCGGCATCCTCGTGCACGATGTCGGGGGCCACATGGCGGACGACACGGGCAAGCCGCTCGATCCGCCGGCGGACTTCCCGAAGATCCGCTTTCTGCGGACCCTGGAACCGGGGGTGGTCGTTACGATCGAGCCCGGGATCTATTTCATTCCGAGCCTTCTGGACAGGCTGAAATCGAGCCCGGCAGGCTGCCACGTGAACTGGCCGCAGGTTGACGCCCTGCGACCTTACGGCGGGATACGCATCGAGGACGACGTCGTCGTCACGGCGACCGGTCACGAAAACCTGACCCGTCCGTTGCTGCCATGAAAAAGAGCCGGGGATCGCCCGGCCCTGATTCCGATGTTGTCGCGGCCGGGGCTTACTGCGCCTGAGCTTCCGCCACCTTCTCCGGCTGGTCCATCAGCATGACCAGCGCCATCGGCGCCGAGTCGCCGGCCCGATAGCCCATCTTGAGGATGCGCAGGTAGCCGCCCGGGCGGTTCTTGAACCGCGGCCCCAGCTCGTTGAACAGCTTGCCGACGCTGTCGCGGTCGCGCAGGCGGTCGAACGCGAGGCGTCGGCGGTGGGCAGCGTCCTGCTTCGCGAGCGTGATCAGCGGCTCCACCACGCGGCGCAGTTCCTTCGCCTTCGGCACGGTGGTCTTCAGCGTCTCATGGCGGATCAGCGAGGCCGCCATGTTGCGGTACATCGCCGTGCGGTGGGCGCTCTTGCGGCCGAGAATTCGGCCAGATTTCTTGTGTCGCATGACTGTCTTCCATTACGGCAGTACCTTGCGGTGCTGCCTCCCGTTTCAGGCGGCCTTGTCGTCGCGAACCATGCCCGGCGGCGGCCAGCCTTCGATACGCATGCCAAGCGACAATCCGTGGCTCTCGAGAACTTCCTTGATCTCGGTGAGCGACTTCTTGCCGAGGTTCGGCGTGCGAAGCAGCTCGACTTCCGTCCGCTGCACGAGGTCGCCGATGTAGTTGATGCTCTCCGCCTTGAGGCAGTTGGCGGAACGCACGGTGAGCTCGAGCTCATCGACCGGTCGCATCAGTATCGGGTCTATCGAGGTTTCCGGCGTCGCGGCGCCAGTCTCGTCCTTGCCACGCAGGTCGACGAACACCTCGAGCTGGTCGGTGAGGATGTTGCCGGCGCGGCGCACGGCCTCCTCTGCATCGATCGTGCCGTTGGTTTCGACGTCCAGGATGAGCTTGTCCAGGTCGGTGCGCTGCTCGACTCGGGCTGCCTCGACCGTGTAGCTGACGCGACGGATCGGGCTGAACGAGGCATCGAGCTGCAGCCGGCCGATCGGGTTGGTCGACTGGCCATCGAAGTTGATCCGCTGCGTCGCCGGACGGTAACCGCGCCCGCGCTCGATGGTAAGCACCATCTTGAGATCACCGGCGCTGGTGAGATTGGCGATGACGAGCTCGGGATTCACGATCTCGACATCGTGGTCCGTGGAAATATCGCCAGCACGCACCGGGCCAGGGCCCTTCTTGGACAGCGTGAGTTCAGCACGATCCCGGGCATGCATGCGGATCGAGAGCTGCTTGAGGTTCAGCAGGATCTCGACGACGTCCTCCTGGACGCCTTCGATCGCCGTGTACTCGTGCAGCACGGCCGCGATCTCCACTTCGGTCACGGCAGCGCCCGGCATGCTCGACAGCAGGATACGCCGCAGGGCATTGCCCAGCGTGTGGCCGAAGCCGCGTTCGAACGGCTCGATGATGATGCGCGCCCGGGTGCTCGACTCGGGCTGAACGCGGACGCTTCGCGGCTTCAGGAATTCGTTGATCATTTCCGGCATGGTCTTCCCGCCTCCGATTACTTGGAATAAAGCTCGACGACGAGGTTCTCGTTGATGTCGGGCAGAATTTCTTCGCGCGATGGCACCTGCTTGAGCGTGCCAACCATTTTCTTGTCGTCCACCGAGACCCAGTCGGGGAAACCGACCTGGCTCGCGATCGAGAGTGCGCTCTGGATGCGAGTCTGGCTCTTGGCCTTCTCGCGAATCTCGATCATGTCCCCAGCCGTGCACTGGTACGACGGAATGTTCACCAGCTTGCTGTTCACGAGCACGGCGCGATGGCTCACCAGCTGGCGCGCTTCTGCGCGCGTCGCCGCGAACCCCATGCGATAGACCGTGTTGTCGAGGCGCCCTTCGAGGATCTTCAGCAGATTCTCGCCGGTGGAACCCTTCATCTGCGCAGCCTTCTTGTAGTAGGTGCGGAACTGGCGCTCCAGGATGCCGTACATGCGGCGCAGTTTCTGCTTCTCCCGCAGCTGCAGACCGTAGTCGGAGACGCGGGCCTTGCGCGCGCCAGCAGCGGCGCCCGGGGGCGTCTCGAGCTTGCACTTCTTCTCCAGCGGCTTGATGCCGCTCTTGAGGAAGAGGTCGGTGCCTTCGCGGCGGGAAAGCTTGCAGGTGGGTCCAAGATATCGGGCCATGGATAGGTACCTTCAGACTCGGCGCTTTTTCGGAGGGCGGCAGCCGTTGTGGGGAATCGGCGTCACGTCCTCGATGTTGGTGATCTTGAAACCCACGGAATTCAGCGAGCGCACGGCAGACTCACGGCCCGGGCCGGGTCCCTGCACGCGCACGTCGAGCGACTTCACGCCGTGCTCGAGCGCCGCGACGCCCGCCTTCTCGGCGGCGACCTGCGCGGCGAACGGGGTGCTCTTGCGGGATCCGCGGAAGCCGCAGCCACCTGCCGACGCCCAGGACAGGACATTGCCCTGGCGATCGGTGATCGTGATGATCGTGTTGTTGAAGGACGCGTGCACATGCGCGACACCGTCGACGACGTGCTTCTTGACCTTCTTGCGCGCTTTCGGCGCTGCTGGTGTTTCCGGACTCTGGGTGTTCATGCTTTAGCTGCTCCGCCGTCGAGGCGATTACTTCTTGATTGCCCGGCGCGGTCCCTTGCGGGTCCGGGCATTGGTGCGAGTGCGCTGACCACGCAGCGGCAGGCCCTTGCGATGCCGTTGGCCGCGATAGGTGCCCAGATCCATCAACCGCTTGATGTTCATCGACACCTGGCGGCGAAGATCGCCCTCGACCGGCACACGACCGATCTCGATGCGCAGTTTCTCGATCTCCGGCTCCGTGAGGTCCTTGACCTTCGCGTCCGGAGGGACGCCCGCCTTCTCACAGACCGCCGCGGCACGGCTGCGGCCGACGCCGTAGATGCTGGTCAGGGCGATCACCACATGCTTGTTCGCCGGAATATTGATGCCCGCTATGCGCGCCATCGTTCTCGCTCCAGATGATTGGCCAGGATCAACCCTGGCGCTGCTTGTGCCGCGGATCGGAACAGATCACCCGCACCTTGCCGTTGCGGCGGATGATCTTGCAGTTCCTGCAGATTCGTTTGACCGAAGGACGTACTTTCATGGCCGACTCCTGCCCTTTCTCTTGTCGCCCGCCGCTCAGCGGGTCTGGCCCGCCCGGCCGTAGCCGCGCAGGTTGGCCTTCTCCAGAAGGCCCTTGTACTGGTGGGACATCATGTGCGCCTGCAACTGGGACCAGAAGTCCATCGAGCTGACGACGATGATCAGCAAGGACGTGCCGCCGAAATAGAACGGCACGTTCCACGCGGTGATCATGAACTGCGGGATCAGGCAGACGATCATGACGTAGAGGCCGCCCCAGAAGGTGAGCCGGGTGAGGACCTTGTCGATGTAGTCGGCCGTCTGCTGGCCCGGCCTGATTCCGGGCAGGAATGCGCCGCTGCGCTTCAGGTTGTCCGCGGTCTCACGCGCATCGAAAACCAGCGCGGTGTAGAAGAAGCAGAAGAACAGGATCAGCCCGCCGTAGAGCAGGTCGTACATCGGCTGTCCGGGCGAAAGCTCTGCCGCGGCGGTCTGCAACCAGCCCAGGTTCTGGCTCGTGCCGAACCAGCTCGCGATCGTCGCGGGGAAAAGCAGGATGCTCGAGGCGAAGATCGGCGGTATGACGCCGGACATGTTCAGCTTGAACGGGAGGTGCGTCGACTGACCGCCGAGCATGCGCCGCCCCTGCATGCGCTTGGCGTAGTGCACAGTGATCCGACGCTGGCCGCGCTCCATGTAGACCACTACCGCAGTCACGCCTAGCACGAGGACGATCAGGAAAAGGGCGAGAATCGCGGAAATTTCACCGGTGTTGACCAGCTCCAGCGTCCCGCCGATGGCAGACGGCAACCCGGCGACAATGCTCGCGAGGATGATCATCGAGATGCCGTTGCCGATGCCGCGCTCGGTGATCTGCTCGCCAAGCCACATCAGGAACATCGTCCCGGTGACCAGCGTCACTGCTGCCGTAAATACGAAATTGAAGCCCGGAGCGATCACGAGGCCCTGGTTCTGCATCGCGACCGCCGCGCCCACTGACTGGAATGCCGCCAGCAGCACGGTGCCGTAGCGCGTCCACTCCATGATCTTGCGCCGGCCGGACTCGCCTTCCTTGCGGATAGCGGACAACGACGGGATCACCACCGCCGCCATCTGCAGGATGATCGACGCCGAAATGTACGGCATGATGCCGAGCGCGAACATGCTCATGCGCTCCAGCGCCCCGCCGGAGAACATGTTGAACATCGACAGGATCGTGCCGGACTGCTGCTGGAAGAAACGCTCGAGCGCCTGTGGATCGATGCCCGGCACGGGGATGAACGTGCCGATCCGGTAGACGATCAGCGCCCCGATGAGGAACCAGAATCGCCTCTTGAGATCGGCGAAGCGCGTGGTGTCCGCCAGGGCTGCTGCCGGATTGATCACAGTGTCCTTTGCCACGTCCTTGCCTTCGTTCCTTGCGACAGCCGCTGCGTCAGTCCTGGATGCTGCCGCCGGCCGCTTCGATGGCCTTGCGCGCGCCCGCCGTCACGGCGATTCCCTGGAGCTTCACGGCCTTTGCGATCTTGCCGGACAGGATCACCTTGGCCCGCAGGGCCTGCTGGTGCACGATGCCGGCGCGCTTCAGGGCGTCGAGGTCGATCACCGCGTCAGCCGGGATGGCGAGCTCGTGCAACCGCACTTCGGCAATATCGGCCTGCAGGGCCGAGACGAAGCCTATCTTCGGCAACCGGCGCTGCAGCGGCATCTGGCCGCCCTCGAAACCGACCTTGTGGTAGCCGCCTGCCCGCGCGCGCTGGCCCTTGTGCCCGCGACCGCAGGTCTTGCCCTGGCCAGCTGAACTGCCGCGGCCGAGGCGCTTCGGTGCCTTGCGGCTGCCAGGCTTCATGTCATTGAGGCGCATCTAGACTTCCTCGACCTTCAGCATGAAGGCAACGCGGCGGATCATGCCGCGGTTCTCCGGCGTATCCGCAACCACTGCGGACTGGCGGATCCGGCGCAGACCCAGTCCCTGCACGCAGGCGCGGTTGGTGGCACCGCGTCCGAACGTGCTCTTCAGGAGCGTCACCTTGAGTTTCTTTGCACTGGACATGATCAGCCCCGGATCTCGTCCAGCGACTTGCCGCGCTTGGCGGCGATCATGGCGGGCGAGCGCGAATCGTAGAGAGCCTTGATAGTGGCCCTCACGACGTTGATCGGGTTGCGCGAGCCGTAGATCTTCGCGAGCACGTTGCGCACGCCGGCACACTCGAGGACCGCGCGCATGGCGCCGCCCGCGATGATGCCCGTACCTTCGGAGGCTGGCTGCATGAATACCCGCGTCGCTCCGTGCGTGCCGGTGATCGCGGAGTGCAGCGTGTCCTTGTGCAGGTCGATGCGGCGCATGCTCTTGCGGGCTGACTGCATCGCCTTCTGGATCGCGTTCGGGACTTCGCGTGCCTTGCCGTAACCGAAGGCAACCTGGCCCTTGCCGTCGCCGACAACGGTCAACGCGGTGAAACCGAACTGCTTGCCACCCTTGACCACTTTGGCGACGCGATTGACCGTGACGAGCTTCTCCATGAAGTCGTCAGGAGACGCCGAAGCGGAGTGTTCTACTCTTGCCATGCTGTGTTGTCCCTTAGAACTGGAGCCCGCCCTCGCGGGCTGCGTCCGCCAGCGCTTTCACGCGGCCATGGAAACGAAATCCGGAACGATCGAATGCGACCTTGGTGATGCCCGCCGACTTCGCGCGCTCGGCAATCGCCTTGCCGACGGCAGCCGCCGCAGCGGAATTGCCCGTCGACTTGAGTCCGCCACGCACCGCTTCCTGCACGGTCGACGCCGCAACCACCACCGTGCCGCCATCGGCAGCGATGATCTGCGCGTAGATGTGCCGCGGCGTGCGGTGCACCGACAGACGCGGCACCGCGAGCTCGCGGATATGGAACCGGCCTTTGCGGGCGCGGCGCATTCTCGCCTGTTTCTTGTTCATGACAGTTTCCGTCCGGAAGTGGCGTCGCGAACGACGACTACTTCTTCTTGGCTTCCTTCAGCTCGATGTGTTCGCCGGCAAAACGCACGCCCTTGCCCTTGTAAGGCTCGGGCGAGCGGTAACGGCGGATCTCGGCGCAAACCTGCCCGATCTTCTGGCGGTCGGCGCCTTTGACGATGATCTCCGTCTGGCTCGGCGTTTCGATGGTGATGCCCGCAGGCACGTCGTAGACGATCGGGTGGGAATAGCCGAGATTCAGGTTGAGCTTGCGGCCCTGCGCCTGGGCGCGGTAACCGACGCCGACCAGCTCCATCTTCTTCTCGAATCCCTTGGTCACGCCGGAAACCATGTTGGCGATCAGTGCGCGGGTCGTACCGTACACCACGCGGGCTGAACGCTCTTCCGAGCGCGGAATGACCTGCGCCTTGCCGTCGGCAACCTTCACATCGACCTGACTGCTCAGGTTCATGGAAAGCTCGCCCTTCGGGCCCTTGACCTTGACGCCGCCGGAAGCAATGGTGACTTCCACGCCCTTTGGCAGCTCAACAGGTTTTTTGCCGACTCTAGACATTGCTCTGGTCCAATCGGGCACCGCGCGCCATGCGCGACGCCGTTACGAAACTATGCAGATGACCTCGCCGCCGAGCCCCTTGGCACGGGCCGCGCGATCGCTCATGACGCCACTCGGAGTGGAAACGATGGCCACGCCGAGTCCTCCCATGACCTTCGGCAGCTTGTCGCGGCGCGCATAGCTGCGGAGTCCCGGGCGGCTGACGCGACGCAGGCTCTCGATGACCGGCTTGCCGTCGAAATAGCGCAGCTCGATCGTCAGTTCGCGGTGCTTCTGGTCGTTGTCAGCCACCGAGAATGCGCCAATGTAACCCTCGTCATGCAGCACGCGGGCAATGGCCTCCTTGCGGTGCGAGGACGGCATGACAACGCTGGCAAGGCCCACCTTCTGGCCATTGCGGATGCGGGTCAGCATGTCGGCAATCGGATCAGTCATGCTCATGGTGCGACTCCTGATCCTTACCAGCTGGCCTTGGTGAGGCCCGGGATGTTGCCCATCATCGCGAGCTCACGCAGCTTGTTGCGGCCAAGGCCGAACTTCGCGAAGTAGCCGCGCGACCGGCCAGTGATCGCACAACGGTTGCGCATGCGGATCGGACTCGCATCGCGTGGCAATGCCTGCAGCTTCTCGATCGCCTCCTGTCGCTGCTCGTCGGACGACGAGGGGCTCTGGATCGCCGCCTTCAGGGCCGCGCGCTTTTTCGCATAGCGCTGGACCGTCTTCAGCCGCTTCTGATCTCGCAGGACCATGGATTTCTTTGCCATCTTGAGCCGCTCGCGTTACCCGGTGCAGGGGCGTTATTTGCGGAAAGGAAAGTTGAAGGCCTCGAGCAGCGCGCGGGCATGC
The DNA here is from genome assembly GCA_016874095.1 of Gammaproteobacteria bacterium. Lineage (GTDB taxonomy): Bacteria > Pseudomonadota > Gammaproteobacteria > Steroidobacterales > QUBU01. Next base: position 13,709 of record VGVH01000030.1, read on the forward strand.
GCGTCGCTCCTGGCCGTGGTGGTGATCGTGACATCCATGCCGCGCACTGCGTCGATCTGGCTGTAATCGATCTCCGGAAAAATGATCTGCTCCTGGATGCCGAGGCTGTAGTTGCCCTGGCCGTCGAAGGAGCGCGGATTCAGGCCGCGAAAGTCCCGGATACGCGGGATCGCGATGTTGATCAGCCTGTCGAGGAACTCGTACATGCGGGCCTTGCGCAAAGTCACCTTGCAGCCGATGACCTGGTCCTCGCGGATCTTGAACGTAGCAACCGACTTGCGGGAACGGGTCGGAGCCGGCTTCTGGCCAGCGATCGCCTGCAGGTCAGCCATCGCCTTGTCGATGATCTTCTTGTCGTTCACGGCCTCACCGACACCCATGTTCAGCGTGATCTTGGTGATGCGGGGAACTTCCCGACTGTTGGTGAGACCGAGCTGGGCCTTGAGTTTGGCCACCAGCTCCTTCTCGTAGACCGTTTTTAACCGCGCCATGAGACTTCTGCCTTGAATCCGTTTGCCGCCCGCTGTTGCGAGCGTCAGATATCCACGACTTCGTTGCTCGACTTGAACACCCGCACCCGCCTGCCGTCCTCGAGCGCCTTGACGCCAACCCGGTCACCCTTCTTGGTAACGGTATTGAAGAGCATCACTTTCGACAGATGCAGCGGCATCTCACGCTCGATGATGCCACCCGCGACGTTTCGCTGAGGATTCGGCTTCTGGTGCTTCTTGACGACGTTGACGTTCTCGACAACAACCTGTTCGCCATCCACGCTCAGGACAGTGCCGCGACGGCCCTTGTCCTTGCCCGAGATGACGATGACTTCGTCGCCTTTTCGAATGTTCTTCATTGCCGTTCCGTTTGGATCTTTCCTAGAGCACTTCGGGCGCCAGGGAAATGATCTTCATGAAGCTCTCGTTGCGCAGCTCGCGGGTAACCGGCCCGAAGATGCGCGTTCCGATCGGCTCAAGCTTGTTCGAGAGCAGAACCGCGGCGTTGTCATCGAAGCGGATCAGCGAACCGTCCGCCCGGCGCACACCTTTGGTCGTACGCACGACCACGGCGCTGTAAACCTCGCCCTTCTTGACGCGACCCTTCGGGATTGCGTCCTTGATACTTACCTTGATCACATCGCCGACACCTGCGTAGCGGCGCTTTGACCCCCCCAGCACCTTGATGCACATCAGGCGCCGGGCACCGCTGTTGTCAGCGGCATTGAGCATCGTCCGCGTCTGAATCATGGGCGCGTCCTGTCAATACTTCTGCGTGTAACTACTACTGTGCCTCGGCGCGCTGGAGGATCTCAGCAACACGCCAGGATTTGCGCCTCGAAATCGGGCGGCACTCGACGATGGAGACGATATCGCCCTCACGGCAACCCGCTTCGTCGTGTGCAAGCAGCTTCGTGGTGCGGCGCATGTACTTGCCGAAAACCGGATGACGAACCATCCGCTCGATGGCAACCGCCACGGTCTTCTGCATCTTCGCGCTGACGACCTTGCCGGTCATCGTGCGGCCACCCGCGGCTGCAACTGCGCCGTTGTCCGTGCCCTGGCTCATGCCTTGCTCCCTGCCGCGAGCTCACGCTCGCGCATTACTGTCTTCAGGCGCGCGATGTCGCGGCGAACCTTCGCAGCCTGGTCGGACTTCCCGCCCTGGCCGGTCACCGCCTGCACGCGCAGGTTGAACTGCTCGCGCCGCAGCTTCAGGAGTTCATCCTGCAGCTCCTTGTCGCTTTTTTCCCTCATCGCCCTGGCGCTCATCAGATGGCTCCCCGGCTGACGACAACAGTGGACAACGGGAGCTTTGCGGCCGCGAGCTTGAACGCCTCACGGGCAACTTCTTCAGTGACACCGTCCATTTCGTAGAGGATCTTTCCCGGCTGGATCAGCGCGACCCAGTACTCGACGTTGCCCTTGCCCTTGCCCTGGCGGACTTCGAGCGGTTTCTGGGTAATCGGCTTGTCCGGGAAAATCCGGATCCAGACCTTGCCACCACGCTTGATGAAACGGGTCATGGCACGGCGGGCGGCTTCGATCTGGCGGGCCGTCAGGCGGCCACGCTCGATGGCCTTGAGGCCGTAGTCACCGAACGCGACCGAGCTGCCCCGGTGAGCGAGGCCGCGGTTGCGTCCCTTGAACTGCTTACGGAATTTGGTGCGCTTGGGCTGCATCATGGCAGGTCATTCCTCATGGTGCGGCCTGCTCAGGCGCAGCCGCCTCTGCGGGCTGCTCGGCGCGGTCGAAGACCTCGCCACGGAAGATCCAGACCTTCACGCCGATGACTCCGTAGGTCGTCTTGGCTTCCGCCAGGCCATAGTCGATGTCGGCACGGAAGGTATGCAGGGGCACGCGGCCCTCGCGGTACCACTCTGAACGCGCGATCTCCGAACCGTTGAGACGACCGGAAACGCGGATCTTCACGCCGAGCGCACCGAGTCGCATGGTGTTCGTCACTGCGCGCTTCATGGCGCGGCGGAACATTACCCGTCGCTCCAGCTGCTGCGCGATGCCCTCCGCCACGAGGTAGGCATCGAGCTCGGGCTTGCGGATCTCGGCGATGTTCAGCCGGACTTCGTTGACGTTCATCCGCATCATCCTGGCGAGGCCGGCACGCAGGCTCTCGATGTCCTCGCCCTTCTTGCCGATCACCATGCCGGGCCGGGCAGTATGGATCGTGATGTGGGCCTTGCGCGCAGGGCGCTCGATCTGGATGAGGCTGACGGAAGCCTCCGCGAGTCGCGAACGCAGATACTTGCGGATACGGAAGTCCGCATCGAGATACGTCGGAAAGGTGCGCGTATCCGCATACCACTTCGACGCCCAGTCGCGGGTGATGCCGAGCCGGATTCCAACCGGGTTGACCTTGTGACCCATGAGTTCCGTTCCTTACTCGTCCGCGACCTGCACGGTGATGTGGCTGTTGCGCTTGGTGATGCGATTACCGCGGCCTTTCGCTCGAGCGTGGTAGCGCTTGAGCGTCGGCGCCTCGTTGACGAGGATGCTGGAAACCTTCAGTTCGTCGATGTCGGCGCCGTGATTGTTTTCCGCGTTTGCGACAGCCGCCTCAAGAACCTTCTTCATGATCCGGGCGCCCTTCTTGGGCATGAAGCTCAGGATCTGCAAAGCCTTGCCGACGGGCGCGCCGCGCACGGCATCGGCGACGAGCCGGCACTTCTGCGGCGAGATTCGGGCATGGCGCAAGGTTGCTGTGACGTTCATGGGCATCAACCTTCGGCCGCAGCTTCCGGCTTGGTCTTGCGGTCACCCGAGTGACCTTTGAAGGTGCGCGTTGCCGCGAACTCACCCAGCTTGTGGCCGACCATGTTCTCCGTCACCAGCAACGGCACGTGATCCCGGCCGTTGTGTACAGCGATGGTCAGTCCAATCATCTCAGGCAGAATCATCGAGCGGCGCGACCAGGTCTTGATCGGCCGACGGCTGTTGGTCTGCACGGCCTGGCGGACCTTCTCCGCCAGGTGCGAGTCGACGAACGGACCTTTTTTAACCGAACGTGGCACCTTCGATTCTCCAGGCGGCTCGAACCGCGCGTGTCCTTGTCGTTACTTCTTGCGGCGATCCCGGACGATCATCCGGTTCGTGCGCTTGTTGTTGCGGGTCTTGTAGCCCTTGGTCGGCAGGCCCCAGGGGGAAACCGGGTGACGGCCGCCGGACGTCTTGCCCTCGCCGCCGCCGAGCGGGTGGTCCACCGGATTCATGGCAACGCCACGAACGGTCGGCCGCACGCCGCGCCAGCGCTTCGCACCGGCCTTGCCCAGGCTCTCCAGGTTGTGGTCGCCGTGCCCGACCTCGCCGATGGTCGCGCGGCAATCGACGTGCACCAGACGCATCTCGCCGGAGCGCATGCGCAGGGTGGCGTAGGTGCCCTCGCGGGCGACGATCTGCACGCCAGCACCAGCGGAGCGCGCAAGCTGCGCGCCCTTGCCGGGCTTCAGCTCTACGCAATGGATCAGCGTACCGACCGGGATGCCCCGCAGCGGCAGGGTGTTGCCCGTCTTGATCGAGGCGTCGCGGCCGGACATGACGCTGTCGCCCACGGCGAGCCCCTTCGGCGCGATGATGTAGCGACGCTCGCCATCGGCGTACAGGACGAGTGCCAGGTGCGCCGTGCGGTTGGGGTCGTACTCGAGACGCTCAACCTTGCCGAGGATGTTGTCCTTGTCGCGCAGGAAGTCGATGACGCGGTACAGGCGCTTGTGGCCGCCGCCGCGATGGCGGTTGGTGATGCGACCGAGATTGTTGCGGCCCGTGCCGGTGTCGAGTTTGGTCACCAGCGGACCGTGCGGCTTGCCCTTGTGCAGCTCCGGAGTCGTGACACGGACGACGAAACGGCGCCCCGGGGAAGTCGGCCTGAACTGTTGCAGTGGCATGGGTACTCTCGCTTCCGTCCGGTTACCTACTCGGCGCCGAGCAGGTTGATCTCACTGCCCTCGGCGAGGCACACATAGGCTTTCTTCCAGTCCTGACGGCGACCCGGCGTGCGACCGAAGCGCTTGGCCTTGCCCTCTACGTTCACGACCTGGACGGCGTCGACCTTCACCTCGAACAACATTTCGACGGCGCGGCAGATTTCGGCCTTGGTGGAGTCGCGGCGGACCTTGAAGACGACCTGGCGGCCGTTCGTTGCGCCTTTTTCGGAGAGGTGCGGGCCGATCACGACCGACATCAGGCGTTCGCGGGCTGGAATGGCGCTCATGCGAGTCGCTCCTCGAGGCCGCGCACGGCCGCTGCCGTGGCAACGATCTTTTCGAAGCGCACGAGGCTCACCGGATCGATTTCGCGGGCAGCCGTTACTTCGACATTGGGCAGGTTGCGCGCGGCGAGACAGAGCTTCTCGTCGTACTGCTCGACCAGGATCAAGGCAGCGTCCAGGCCCAGCGATTTCAGCTTGCTGGCCAGCTCCCGCGTCTTTGCCTGCGGCACGTTCAATTCGTCGACGACGACGAGCCGCTCGGCGCGGACCAGCTCGGAGAGGATGCCCCGCAGGGCCGCGCGGTACATCTTGCGGTTGACCTTCTGGTCGAAGCTGCGCGGCCTGGCTGCAAACGCGCGGCCGCCGCCGACCCAGATCGGGCCGCGCGTCGTACCTGCGCGCGCCTGACCCGTGCCTTTCTGTTTCCAGGGCTTCGCGCCACCGCCACGAACCTCGGCCCGCGTCTTCTGGGCCTTTGTCCCTGCACGCGAACCCGCACGGTAGGCGGTCAGCACCTGGTGAACCAGGGATTCATTGAAGGGTGCGGCGAAGTTCCGGTCGGAGACCTCAATTGCGCCGGCACCGCCCTGCATTGTCAGCTTCATCGCGGCACCTAACCCTTGGCGGCGGCTGTCTTGCCGACCTTGACCGCAGGCGTCACGACCAGCCGTCCTTCACGATGACCGGGAACGGCGCCCTTCACGAGCAGGAGGTTCCGCTCGGTATCGACCTTGACGACCTCGAGGCTTTGCACCGTGCGGGTGTCGTGCCCCAGGTGCCCGGACATGCGCTTGCCGGGGAAGACTCGACCCGGGAACTGACGCTGGCCGATGGACCCCGGTGCACGGTGCGATACCGAGTTGCCGTGGGTCGCGTCCTGGGTGGCGAAGTTGTGACGCTTGACCGTGCCGGCGTAGCCCTTGCCAATGCTGGTGCCCTGCACGTCGACGTACTGGCCCGCCGCGAAGCGGTCCGCCTTCAGTTCGCTGCCGGGCCTGAGGTCGGCAAGTTCCTTGTCGCTGGCGCGGAATTCCCACAGGCCTTCGCCAGGCTCGACACCGGCCTTGGCGTAGGCACCCGCAACAGCCTTCGTCAGGCGGGAGGGATTGCGCTGGCCCGTCGTGACCTGGATTCCTGCATGGCCATCGGCCTCGGCCGAGAGGACCCGCGTGACGCGGTTCGGCAACACTTCGATGACCGTTACAGGAACGGCGGCACCCTCGTCCGTGAAGACGCGGGTCATCCCACACTTGCGACCTACCAGGCCAATGGTCATGTCGAACTTCTCTCAACCCAGCCCCTGCGAGGGTGGGCCATCGAATGCTGAATTTTCAATTAAGGCTCTCGTCCGTGCCGAGGGAGACCCTTCCCCGGAGTCGCCGCCGGCTGTGCGACCCCGCAGTATCCCCTCGGCAGCCCGGGCACCCCGCGGTGACGGGGTCCCCTTGCAGCACGAAGCCCGACGCAGGTTTCCTGCCCCGGGCAACGGCGAGCCGACAATTATAGATTATTTTTTTCTGTCAGTTCAATTTGATCTGCACGTCCACACCGGCCGGCAGCTCCAGCTTCATCAGGGCGTCGACGGTCTTGTCCGTCGGCTCCAGGATGTCCATCAGGCGCTTATGGGTGCGCAGCTCGTACTGGTCCCGGGCGTCCTTGTCGACATGCGGGGAGATCAGCACGGTAAAACGCTCCATTTTGGTCGGCAGGGGGACCGGGCCCCGCACCTGGGCACCCGTCCGTTTGGCCGTTTCGACGATCTCCCGGGCGGAATTGTCAATAAGCCGGTGGTCGAAGGCCTTGAGCCGGATCCGGATGTTCTGGTTTTTTGCCATGTCTCGTTACCTCTTGGCCGGGCCGGGCCCGGTCGTTGAACTGGTTGGGCAGGGGGGGTCGCGGCTTGCGCCGCTCCTGCCTGCCGCTCCTGTCGTTGCCATCGCGGCTTGCGCCGCTCCTACTTGATGATCTT
>VGVH01000031.1 GCA_016874095.1 Gammaproteobacteria bacterium
GCGAGATGTACGGCTACCTGGGTCCGCTGAAGCCCGGCAACTTCGTCATGCACATCACGGCGATCACGCACCGGCGCAACCCCTGGGTGCTCAATTCCTTCACGGGACTCACCTGCGACATGCCGCGCGCGCCGCAGATGGCGTCGAACTTTTTCCTCTACCGCAAGCTCATACCGGGACTGACCGGGCTCAACTCGCCGCGCGGCGCCAACGGCGTGATCGTGCTCGCGATCGACAAGAAATTTCCGGGCGAGGGCATGACAGCGGGGCAGTACGTCGCGGCGAACGCCGGGCTGAACAAGGTCGTGATCGTCGTGGACAAGGACCTGAACATCCTCGACCCGAGCCAGATACTCCATGCCCTCGCCGCCCGCTGGCAGCCGTCGGCCAGCCTGCTGATACCGCAGACGCAGATGATGATGCCCGACCCCAGCCGGCCGAAATGGGGCCTGTCGAGCAAGATGGTGATCGACGCCACCCGCCAGTTGCCGGGCGAGGGCGGGCCGAAGAGCTGGGCGCCGCTCAACCGCCAGCTCCTCGTCGATGGCGCGCCCGGCGCGTTCGAGCGCGTCGACGCGCGCTGGGAAGAATTGCTGAAGGATTTCCGCGGCGGCTGAGTACCGTCGTTTCGACTTAGAGAAAAAGGTGAAACTGTCATGAAGAAGTTCTGCTGCGCCATCCTGGCTGCGTTCCTGGTCTCCGCTGCCGTGCAGGCGGCCGACGCCGATGAGCACGCGGGCCACCAGGCCATGGACCACTCGAATATGGACCATTCGAATATGGACCATTCCGCCCATGCGGTCACGACCGACAGCGAGGGTCGCATCGGCTACGACATGAAGCATCAGATGGATGCGGCACTGATGAAGGAGCTGCGCGAGAAGGTCTCGCTGTACGCGGACTACAGCGATGCGCAGATCGCCCTGTCGATGGACCAGATGGGCCCCGAGTACGCCTGGTACGTCAGTCCGCCGGAGGTCAGGGGCGGGGAGGGCGTGCTGATCCTGATGCACGGCTTCCGAGAGCAGGGCGACCGCATGTTCAAGAAGTCGGTCGAGCCGATCGGCAACATCTTCCCGACAGCGATGGGCGTCGGCATGGCGATGATGATGTCGAGCCACATCCAGAACGGGCTGGATGCGCTGACGGCCAAGGGCGCGAAGGAAATCGTCGTGGTGCCGGTCGTGTCCTCCGCCACGAACGAGCTCTATCGCCAGTGGCAGTACATCTTCGGCCAGAAGGACGAGGCGGAGTACGCGACGGTAGGCCGCGTGAAGACCGACGCGAAATTGCACTTCGCCCCGCCGCCGGGCGGCGACCCGCTGGTTGCCGAGATTCTCATCGATCACGCGCTCGAGGTCAGCACCGACCCGGCCAATGAAGTCGTGGTGATCGCCAGCCACGGCCCGACTGGCGCCGAGGACAACGCGCAGGAGATGGCGGTGCTCGCGAAGCTGGCGAAGATCGTCAAGGAGGATGGCGGATTCTCGGCTGTCTACGGCCAGACGCTGCAGGACGATGCGCCGCCCGCGATCCGCGAGGCCAACGTGCAGAAGCTGCGCGGGCTGGTCGAGTCGGCGAAGAAGGACGGGAAGAAAGTGCTGGTCGTCACCAACCTGATCGGCGCGCGGACCATCCAGGCGAAGCTGCGCAGCGACCTGAAGGACCTCGACTACACCTTCAGCGCCAAGGGCATCTCCCAGCACGCCAACTTCATGAAGTGGATGGGCGAGACAATCCGCGAAGAACTCCAGTAGGAGCGGCCGTAGGAGCGGCGCAAGCCGCGACCCGGGCCCCGCCCCCGCATCGCCCCCCCATGAACCGTTTCCTCCGACGACTCCTCGGCGCGACGGCACTCGCCTGCTTCGTCTGGCTCAACGTCGATTACTGGCGCGACCCGGTCTACTGGCGTCGCTGGTGGGACACGATGAGCCACATGGACGCGGAGTACCTGAACCTCGCGCCGCTGGATGCCGTTGCGGCCGAGCCGGCGCCGCCCTTGGCGGCGGCTGCGGGCGACGGCCTGACGGTCTCCGAGTCGGCCCTGCGCGCGGCCGAGGCCTATGCGGCGTCGTTCGATTCTTTCGCGTTCATCGCCGTGCATCGCGGCGTGGTGCAGACCGAGTGGTACCGGCCGGACCGCAAACCGGCCGATCTCACCCAGTCGCAGTCCATGATGAAGACGGTGACGGCGCTCATGATCGGCGCCGCCATCGAAGACGGACTCATCGGCTCGCTCGACGATCCGATCGGCAACTATTTCGAGGAGTGGCAGGACGATCCACGCGGGCGTATCACCATCCGCAACCTGCTCAACATGTCCTCGGGGCTCGGCAAGTACGAGTTCTCGCTGAATCCGTTTACGCAGGCATCGGCGTTCAGGTTCCTGTTCAGCAGCGAGCGCGATCCGGTTGTGTTCGGCACGCCGCTCGAGTGGGAGCCCGGCTCGAAGTTCGATTACAACGATGCCAACGCCCAGCTCGCCGGCATGCTTGTCCAGCGCGTGCTCGACGAGCCGTACGCGACCTACCTGTCGCGCCGGCTCTGGGGGCCGGTGGCCGGGGAGACGGGCTACGTCTGGATGGACCGGTCGGGCGGCAACGCGATGACGGCCTGCTGCATGGTTGCGCCGGCGATGGCCTGGGCACGTATCGGCGTCATGCTCAAGGACGGCGGGCGTTACGCGGGCCGGCAGGTCGTCGCCGAACAGTGGATCGAGGAGCTGATCCGGCCATCGGCGGTCGCCGATCGCTACGGATTGTTCACCTGGCTTGCCGGGGGACTCAACAAGTTCGCGGTCGGTGAAACGACGATGGACTACGGCATGACCGAGCCCTTCGACGACCCGCAGGCCTTCATGCTGCTGGGCCTGGGCGGCCAGCGGGTATACGTATCACGCGCGCTCGATCTGGTGATCGTGCGCATGGGTCCGTTCAGTGGTTACCAGCCGTTGAAACCCGGCTGGGACAACTCGCGACTCTTCAATCTCATCGCGAGGGGAATAAAAAAGGTACCAGGCACGTATCCGGATACGAACCTGGCACCTCTTTGACTTACGGAGCGACCCAGGTACCGCCCTGGAAACCGCAGCCGATCTCGAGGCCCGAGGCGTCGCCGTCCATGTAGAGCAGCTTCGTCGCGCCTTTGTCGCAGGTGCCGACGAGGCCCTCGGTCGGGCAGGCGCCAGCGGCGTGCACCGCATCCTTGTTCTCATCGGTCTTGCCGAGTTCCGCGCACTGGGCGGCGTCGATCGGCGTCTCGCAGACCTTGAACGGACCGGCGAACATGTTCTGCTGGATGTAGGTGCAGTGGCCAGCGTCCTGGGCAAACGCAGGGCCCGCAGCAAGCAGTGCCACGGCCGCGATTTTGGCCGTCAGTCGAATCGTCATGGGTAGCATCCCCTCTTTGTTTGATGAATGAAATGTCGGAGATCGAGTCTGTTGCGCTCCGGCAACGCTGCAGGCCGGCCGCGAAACAGCTGAATCTTGGCATGGTAGCACCCGCGAATCCACCGGTTCCGCAGGCCTTCGGGCCTTATGACCATGGTGGGAACAGCAAGGCGGGCGCTGACCGGCTCAACGGTGCGTTGCGCGTCGCCTGCAGGTAGGCTCTGATACAGCCACTGACCTCCGGAGCAATGCGACCCATGTGGATCCGCAAGAACGTCAAGGACCAGCTGACCGGCACGGAGCTGCCGCTACCCATGCAGGTCGTGTCCAACGAGGAATACCTGCCGATGCCGCAGACGCGCGACCAGAAGCGCGTTGCCGCCCGGATCAATGAACTCGCCGACCACCACGGCCGCAGGGCCGGCCTGAGCCGCCGCGAGTTCCTGCAGTCGGGCGCCGGCATGGCCGCCGCCTTCGTCGCCCTGAACGAGGTGTTCGGCCGGCACTTCAACGTGCATGCCGCCGAGCTGACCGATGCGGCGGCCATCGGCGAGCTCTGGCCCAAGCCCGGTTTCGTGTTCGACTGCCAGACCCACCACGTGCGCAACGGCGGCCTCGAGCCGCTGGGGTTCCGCAAGCTCTCCGCCGCCTTCAACAAGGCACTGGCCGGCATCCAGCCGGTCAAGGGCGACCTGCAGCTGCCGAACTACGTGAAGGAAGTTTTCTTCGACAGCGACGTGAGCGTCGCCTGCCTCTCGGGCGTGCCCTCGAAGGTGCTCGACGTCATCAACGCCGATGAGATGGCGGATCACCGCAACCGGGTGAACGCGCTCGCCGGCGCCGAGCGCATGCTCTGCCACGGGCTGTGGGCGCCTTACCTGCCGAACGCGATGGAGGAGGTCGACCGCCAGGTCAAGGTGAATGGCATCCGCGCCTGGAAGCACTACACCGGCGTGTTCGCCAAGGACGGCGAGTACCCGTGGTGGATGGACGACGAGAAAATCGCCTATCCCTTCTACGAGCGCAGCCGCAAGCTCGGCGTCACCGTGTTCTGCGTGCACAAGGGACTGCCGCTGCCCGGCTCCAACGTCGACTACGTGCACCCGCGCGACATCGTGAAAGCCGCCACGGATCACCCGGACCTGTCTTTTGTCGTGTATCACTCCGCCTTCAAGGCGGCGAACTACGACTTCAAGGCGGGCGAACCCTTCGTCGGGCCGGACGGTTACCTGCCCTGGACCACCGATTTCTGCCGCGACCGCATCGCCAACCCGAAAATGACCAACGTGTATGCCGAACTCGGCACCGTTTTCGGTCATACCGTGATCACCCACCCGGAGATCTGCGGCCACCTGCTCGGGCAGCTCATGAACGCCTTCGGTCCGGATCACATCCTCTTCGGCACGGATTCGATCTGGTGGGGCGGTCCGCAGTGGCAGATCGAGGCATTCCGCCGCTTCCAGATTCCGGAGGCGCTGCAGGAGAAGTTCGGCTACAAGCCGCTCAGCGACGAGGACAAGGCGAAGATCCTCGGGCTGAACGGCGCGCGGGTCTTCGGCATCGATGCGACGGTTGCGGGCAAACGCTTTCCGGACGACGGCATCAGTCGGCTGAAGGCGCAGTACCGCCACGAAGGCGGCCTGCCCAGCAACACGCAGTACGGCTGGGTCGCGGCGGTCTGAGGGCTACTCCGTCGCGGGAACGGACGGCGTATCCGCGGGAGCGGGAGGCGGCGCGGGCGGTCGGTCGCTGTTGAACATGTCGCGGTGGCGTTTCCAGCCGCTGGCTTCCTTCTTCCACACGACCAGGTACTTGCCGTCATCGACCACGGTGCCGCTGCCGTCCGTGGCCTGGAAGCGGCCGCCCTCTATCGCCAGTTGACCGTCGGACTGGACTTCGGTCGCGGTCAGCGTCAAATCCTTCACGCCCGCGTCGACCGCGGCCTGGAACTGCTGCGAAATGGCCTCCGTGCCGCTGACGGTCGGCGCATTGGCCGGCAGCAGCAGGGCATCGGCCGTGTACTGCGCCCCGACGGAGGCGCCCTTGCCGGCGCGGATCAGCTCGCCGGTTTCCGCGTTGATCGCCTCGATCGCTGCGCGCACGTCGTCGGCGGCGGGATTGTCGAGCGTCGTCTGGCGTTCAGGCGTGGGCTGGCCGCCGCAGCCTGCCAGGAGGGAAACGGCGATGGCGAACACTGCTGCAAATGCATGGCGGGGCTGGCGCATGGACGGTGATTCCTCAGGCGATGGTGGAGCGGCGTACATTTCACGCCGCGCCCGGGACGCGGTCAAGTCCGCCTGCGATCGACCTGCATGTCCGCGAGGCCTTGCCGGTAGAATGACGGCAATTCCCCGGGGAGGCGACGCCATGGCGCAGGATGCAGCTAACCGCAGCGAACTCACGCTCGCGGTGTTCGTCGACTTCGAGAACCTCGCGCTGGGCGCCGAGCACCTCAAGGGCGGCCGCTTCGACATCGAGCTGGTGCTGAAGCGACTGCTCGAGAAGGGCCGCATCGTCGCCAAGCGGGCTTATTGCGACTGGACCCGCTATCGCCAGTTCATGCAGGAGTTCCACCAGCTCGGTTTCGAGATGATCGACATCCCGCAGACCAAGATGAGCGGCAAGAACAGCGCCGACATCCGCATGGTCGTCGACGCGCTGGACCTCTGCTACTCGAAGTCGCACATCGACGCGTTCGCGCTGCTCACGGGTGACAGCGACTTCTCGCCGCTCGTCTCCAAGCTCAAGGAGAACGACAAGCGGGTGATCGGCTGCGGCATCCGCAACTCCACGTCGAACCTGCTGGCCGGCAGCTGCGACGAGTTCATTTTCTACGACGACCTTGTCAAGGTCGTGCAGCGCTCGAAGAGCCGCACGAAGAAGTCACGCGGCGGCGAGCAGAGCGAGCAGCAGGAGGCGCTGGACCGCGTCGCGCAGACGGTGGACTCGCTCGTCACCGAGTACGATCCGCTGTGGGGCTCGCTGGTCAAGCAGGCGGTGCGGCGCATCTATCCGGGCTTCAACGAGACCGCCTATGGCTACCGCAGCTTTTCCGAGCTGCTGGAGGACGCGGCGAAGCACGGGCTCGTCGAACTGGAATTCGACAAGGAGCGCGGCAACTACAAAGTGCGTGCGAGGGAATGACTGATACATGCGCTGCGCACTGCTGCTGATCGCCGTTCTTGCCGCTGCCCCCGGTGTCGCCGCTGCCGCGGCCAGGCCCGGTGCCGAGCGCTGTGTCGCTGCCGCGCAGGTGTTCCTCGATGGCCTGGTTCCCGCGCAGCGCCAGCGTGTCGTGCGGCCATGGTCCGACGCCGCGCGCGGGAAGCCGATGTTCCCGCCGGGCATCACGCCTGCGCCCACGGGCATGCGCATCGGCGAGCTGGCCGACGGTCAGCGCGTCCGCCTGCACGACTTCCTAGGCTGCGCCCTGTCGTCGCAGGGGTACCAGAAAGTCGCCGGGATCATCCGCCGCGGCGATATGGTGGCCGACACCTACAAGGACCTGCCGGCGCCGCAGCGCGAGACGCGCGCAAAGACCGGCGCGCTGCACTTCTGGATCACCCTGTTCGGCGATCCATCGGCGGACAAGCCCTTCGGCTGGCGTCTGGAAGGGCACCACCTGCTACTGCAGTTCTCGGTCGAGCGCGGGCTGCTCGTGCCCGGACCGACCTGGCTCGCGGTCGATCCGGCGGTGATGACCAAGGGCACCTGGGCAGGATTCCGGATCCTCGACGCCGAGTTCACGCGCGGGCTCGAGCTGCTCGAGGGCCTCGGTGAAGCGCATCGCCGGCAGGCCATCGTCGCTGACCGCGTGCCGCAGGAGATGGCCACGACGCCCGGCAGCCGCGCGCAGCGCGGCGCTGCTGCGGGGCTGCCGGTCGGCACCATGTCGCTGCCGGAGCGCGAGATCTTCTGGCGGCTGGTCGACGAGTACCTCGGCAATCTCGAGGCAGGGACTGCTGCCCGCCTGCGCCGCCAGATCGAATCCGAGGGCGGTTTGCACTTCGCCTGGCGGGGGCCTGCCGAGCGTGGCCAGCCCGTGTACTACCGTGTCCAGGGCCCGTCGCTCGACCTCGAGTTCAGTCACGCGCTGGACGTGCGCGGCCCGCAACGCGGCTTCGACCTGAATCATATCCACACTTGGTGGCATATCCGTCCCGCGCCATGATCCGCGTTGCACTGCTGGTCGCGCTGCTGTCGCCCGCCGCCTTCGGTCAGGCCGGCGATTCCGCGCTGCCACCGGGCGCCGAGGAATGCGCCGTGCTCGCCGCGATCGATTTCGCCGAAGCGGCCAGCGCGAGCGTCGCGCTTCGCGCCAGTTTCGTGGCCGCGAGTGGCGACTTGCCGGCGCGCTGCGCCGTCAGCGGCAACATAGGTCCCGAGACCGGCTTCGAGGCCTGGCTGCCACTCGAGAACTGGAACGGCCGGCTGCTCGCCACCGGCTGCCACAACCTCTGCGGCAAGGTGCAGACCGAGCAGATGGAAGACGCCGCCGCCCGTGGCTACGCCACGGTCACGATGGACGGCGGCCACAGCGAGAAGAAATACCCGGACAGCCGCTGGGCGCTCGACAACACCGCGCTCGAGGACGAGTTCGGCCACCAGGCGCTGCATCGCGCGACCCTGCTGGCGAAGGCGCTCGTGCGCGCCTTCTACGGCGACGAAGCCAACTACAGCTACTTCCGCGGCTGCTCGACCGGCGGTCGCCAGGCACTCGCCGCCGTCGAGCGCTACCCGGAGGACTATGACGGTGTCATCGCCGGCGCGCCCTTCGACCAGCGCCACTCGGTGCCGCACATGATCTGGGCCGATCGCGCCAACACCGGCGCGGACGGACGCCCCGTCCTGCGCGCGGCGCAGTACGCGCTCCTCGCCCGCAAAGTACTCGAGGCCTGCGACAGCGCCGATGGCCTCGCCGACAGCGTGGTCGGTGATCCCGAGCGCTGTTCCTTCGACCCCGCGACGCTGGCCTGCGCGGCGGATGCGACGGGAACCGATTGCCTCGATGCGCAGCAGCTGCGCGCGGTCGGGCTCATCTACCAGGGGCCGGCCGACGGCAAGGGCCGGTTGCTCGTGCCGAGCGGCGCCGCGCGCGGCAGCGAGTTCACCTGGGAAAGACAGCTCACGCCCCGCGATGGCAGGCCGCCGTATTTCCGCTTCATCGGCGAGAACTGGCTGCGCTTCCATGCCTTCGAACCGGACCCGGCCGCCGGCGCCGCGCCCGTTTTCGATTTCGATCGCGATCCCAGGCGCCTGGCGGCGAGCGCCGCGCGTATGGGCTACACGCCGGCGCTCGAACGCTACGCGGAGCGCGACGGGCGGCTGATCGTCCACCACGGCTGGGCGGACGAGAGCCTGCAACCGGCGCATACGCTCGGCTACTGGCGCGAGGCCTTGCGGCTGAACGGCGGCAGCGCCAGCCTGCAGAGCTTCGCGCGACTCTTCATGCTCCCCGGCGTCATGCATTGCGGCGGCGGCCCGGGCGCGGGCGACGTCGACTGGCTCACTGCCATCGAGCGCTGGGTCGAGGCCGACGACGCGCCGGATGCGCTCATCGCCACCCGCACCAAAGACAGCGGGCCCACGCTTGGCGGCCAGCCGCGCTTCCCGGTCGCCGGCGAGGTACTCGCGCGCCGTCCCGTGTTTCCCTACCCGGACGTTGCCCGCTACAGGGGCGAAGGCGATCCGCTGGATCCGGCGAGCTACGAACGCCAGCCGCCGGCGGCGCAGGCCGACTGACGTGGCGATCAGCCGCCGTCGCGTACTGGTCTCGCTCGGCGGCGGCGCACTGGCTCTCGCGCTCTCGGCCCGCGCCCGGTCGACCGAAGTCGGCGACGTGGTGGTCGTCGGCGCCGGCCTCGCCGGTCTCAATGCCGCGCTGATCCTCGCCGAAGCAGGCGCGCGCGTCGTGGTGCTGGAGGCCTCCGCCCGCGTCGGCGGGCGCGTGCACACGGCCGATCGCATTCCCGGCCGGCCGGAGCTCGGCGCCTCGCAGGTCGGCACGCTCTACGCGCGCGTGCGCGATCGCGCCGCCCGCCTCGGCGTGGCGCTCGATGCGCTGCCGCCGCCGTCGCGCAATCTCGCGCTCTCCGTGCGCGGAAAACTCATCGCGCCGGGGGAGTGGGAGCACTCGCCGGTGAACCTCACCCAGGGCGAAGAGCGCGCCGTGCCGCCTGGCGGCCTCTTCGACTGGTATATCGCCCGCGGCAATCCCTTGCGGGAACCCGACGAGTGGCTGAAGCCCGCCGCGGCGGTGCTCGACGTGCCCGTGGCCGACTGGCTGCGGGAGAAGCAGGTATCGCCCGAGGGCCTGCGGCTCATCAATGAAGGACTCACGCCGCGCGATGTCCACGACACCTCGCTCCTCACGCTGCTGCAGGAGTCGACGCGGCTGGCGCTCGACATCCGCGCGGGTGCGGCGCTCGGTGCCGCCGACCCGGCTCGCGTGCAGGCGGAGATCCGCGGCGGCAGTTCGCGCCTGCCCGAGGCCATGGCACGCGCGCTCGGCGACCGCGTGCGCCTGCGCAAGGTCGTCGCCGCGATCCGCATGGAGGCGGAGGCAGCCGACGTGCTGTGCCTCGACGGCACGAGCTTCCGCGCGCGGCATGTCATCGCGGCCGTGCCGTTCAGCGTGCTCCGCCGCATCGCCATCACGCCGGCGCTCACC
This sequence comes from Gammaproteobacteria bacterium, assembly GCA_016874095.1. Lineage (GTDB taxonomy): Bacteria > Pseudomonadota > Gammaproteobacteria > Steroidobacterales > QUBU01. The sequence goes on from VGVH01000031.1 coordinate 10,060, forward strand.
GGCAACCAGGGGCTCGCCGTGTCGCGCATGCCCTACGGCAACACGACGCGCGTCTATCTCTCCGTCGCCCAGCCGAATTTCTGGGAGCAGGACGGGCTGCCGCCCGGTCTCTGGAGCGACGGCGCCATCGGCGCAGCGCTGCACTTGCGCGGCAGGGACAGCGGCCAGTACCTCATGGTCCAGGCCACCGGCAAGAAGGCAGATCGCCTCGACCAGCTGCCGCCCGCGGAGCGGGGCGCCTTTGCCATCGCGGAACTGGCGCGGCTGCGCCCATCGACCAAGGGCAAGCTGCGCTACGTCGGCAGCCACTCCTGGGAGCAGTCCACCTTCAGCGCCGGTTGCCGCCACATCTACCGGCCTGGCGAGGTGATGCAGTTCGCGCCCGACCTGGCCCGGCCGCACTGGCGCCTGCACTTCGCCGGCGAGCACACGCGGCGCGCGGAAATCGGCATGGAGTCGGCGATGGAGTCCGGCGAGCGCGCGGCGGTCGAGGTGCTGACCCGCGCCTGATACCGCAGCGCGGATCGCCGGGCAGCGGAATTCGCATACACTGCAACCCCCATCGGGAGCAAGAAATGCGCCGCATCATTTTCAGCCTTGTTGCCGCTCTCGCGGCTTTCGCGCTGCCGCCCGCGGTAGCCGAGGACGCCTACACGCCCACCATCCTCGTCACCGGCTCGAACCGCGGCATCGGCCTCGCGCTCGCGCGCGAATTCGCCGACGCCGGCTGGAAGGTGATCGCCACCAGCCGCAATCCGGCCGAGGCAAAGGAACTGAGCCAGCTCGCGAAGAAGAATCGCCGCGTGCGCGTCGAGCAGCTCGACGTCACCGACCAGGCCGGCATGCGCGTGTTCGCGCAGCGCCTGAACGGCGCGCCGATCGACGTGCTGTTCCACAATGCGGCCTTGCTCGGCGACCGCGAAGACACCGGCAACCGCAAGCAGCAGTTCGGCGGCCTGGACGAGGCGCTTTTCCAGCGCGTCATGCACACCAATGTGTACGGTCCGCTGAAGCTGTCGGAGATCCTCGTCGAAAACGTCGCCGCCAGCCGGCAGAAGAAGATTGTTGGCATGACCAGCGGGCTGGGTTCGCTGCAGCTCATGGGCCGGATGTCGCGCTTCTACTACTACCAGATGAGCAAGTCGGCGCTGAACATGGGTTTCCGCGCGATGCGCAACGACCTCAAGCCGCGTGGCATCACGGTCGCGATCCTCGCGCCCGGCATGGTCGAGACGGATCTCCTCGCCGAGTCAGGCTATTCCGGCAGGGCGCTTAAGCCGAGCGAGAGCGCCGCGGGACTGCGCAAGCTGGTCGAAGCGCTGACGATCGACGACCCCGGCGTGCCGGTGAACGTCGACGGCAAGACGATTCCCTGGTGACATGCTGCTCTTCGCCGCGATGGATGCGCCCGGGCTGACGCCAGCAGCCGGCCCGGCGGGCGAGGCGCGCGGCGACGCCGTGGCCGCGATGGCGCGCATCCGCGGCGGCGTCGGCGGCGAGGCGGCGCTGTGGTGGTGGTCCGGTCGCGTCTACGCCCGGCGTCCCGGCGAGATCGCGCGCCTGCTGCTCGGCGTGACGGGCATCGGCTGGAGCCGCATCGCGGGACAGGCCGACGGGAGCTGGCAGTTCGCGATGAGCGAGTGCGGATTCTTCGCCGATGCGGCGAGCGGCGAGTTCGTCGAGTCCTGGGTGAATCCCTACACCGGCAAGCGCCTCGCTCCGCCGGCCAGCCGGCTGAAGCTCGGTTACCGCATCCGCCCGGACGGCGTCATCGAGCCGCCGTTCCCCGGCATGAGTTTCGACGGCTGCATCGGCCCGCTCACGCAACTGGGCGATACCGTCTGGGTCGGCGAGCGGCTCATGGCAAACATCCCGCCGCCAAAACCGGGCGCGCCGCGCATGGGCCCGGCCGGCAACGCCGTCGAGTTCTCGAGTTTCTCGGCGCGCCGGGCGGACGTCTGGAATCGCGCGCTCGTCTTCTGCCCGGCGGCCATGCAACACCAGGCCGCGTGGCCGCTGTACGACTGGCTGGAGATGGCGGGCGAGGCCGGCGACATCCTCACCCACATCGTCGGCAGCAAGGTCGCATCCGCCGCCGAGTTGCCGGCGCCGCTCGCCGCGCGCATCGAGCGGCAGTTCCCCGGGCTAACCACCTCGCCCGGCTTCTGAAGCGCGCAGCCGTGGCGGAACCAAAGCGGGGCCTCACGCGCCGGCGCCTCCTGATCGGCGCCGCCGTCGTCACCGGCGGCGGGCTCGCGCTGACCTGGCTCCGGCCCGACCCGCGCCGCGCGCGACTCGAGCCGCGCGCCGACGTGCTCGAACCGAGTGCCTACCTGCAGCTCGCGCCGGACGGCGCCATCGTCGTGCAGGTCGACAAGGCCGAGCTGGGGCAGGGCGTGCTCACGGCCTTCGCGACGCTGGTTGCCGAGGAACTCGACGTGCCGCTTGCCGCAGTGACGGCGCGCTTCTCCGGCATCCATCCGCTCTACCAGGACCCGACGCAGGTGACGGCGGAGAGCTCCAGCATGCGCAAGCGCTGGAAGCCGCTGCGCCTCGCCGGGGCCGCTGCCCGCGCCATGTTGCTCGATGCAGCGGCCGCCCGACTCGCCGTCGCGCGGGGCGAGCTCAGCACCGACGGCCTTGGCCACGTCGTGCATGCAGCGAGCGCCCGATCGCTGCCGTATGCGTCGCTGGTCGCCGACGCCGCGATGTTGCCCGTGCCGGACGACCTGCCGCTGCGCGCGCGCGCGGACTTCCGCCTGCTCGGCCGCGACGTGCCGCGTGTCGACGTGCCCGACAAGGTGCTGGGTCGTGCAGGTTTCGGCATGGACGTGCGCCTGCCGGGCATGAGGATTGCCGCCGTGGCCCGCCCGCACGAGTTCGGCGCTAGCCTTGTCAGGTACAACGAGGCGGCGGCGAAGGCGGTTCCCGGTGTGCACGCCGTTTTCAGGATCCCGACCGGCGTCGCGGTGATCGCCGACACGACCTGGCAGGCGCAGCGCGGGGTCGCCGCACTCGCCGCGACCTGGACCGCCGGGCCGGTGGCCGGCGTCAGCACGGCGTCGGTGCACGCGGGCCAGCGCCAGCGTCTCGACGAGGAAACCGGCGATCGCGTGCGCGACGACGGTGACGTGGACGAGGCGCTGGAGGCCGGCCAGGGAATCATCGAGGCGGAGTACGAGTTCCCCTACCTCGCGCACGCGCCGATGGAGCCGATGAACTGCACCGCGCAGGTGCGCGCCGACGGCGCCGAGATCTGGGCGCCGCACCAGGGCGCGGACCTGGTGCGCCAGGTTGCCTGCCAGCGGGCGGGGCTGCGACGCGCCAGCGTCAGCGTCCACACGACGTACTGCGGCGGCGGCTTCGGCCGCCGTGCGATCCTCGACTACGTCGACGAGGCCGTCGCGATCGCGATGCAGGTGGACTACCCGGTGAAGCTCGTCTGGTCGCGCACGGAGGACCTGCGCAACAGCTGGTTCCGCCAGGCCACGGTGCACCGCGTCCGCGGCCGACTCGACGCGGCAGGCAAGCCCGTCGCCTGGCATCACCGGCTGGTGGCAGGGTCGCTCGCCAAGCACGTGATGCCGGTGGTATTGCCGATCCTGCTGCCCGACTCATTGCCGCGGCCGTTCGTGCGCGGCCTTGCCGACGGCGTGGGCGAGCTCGCGCAACGGATCATCGGCCCGTTTCAGGCGCGCGACGGCGCGGCCACCATGCCGTATGCAATCCCGAACGTTGCGGTCGACATCATCGAGTGGGATCCGGGCCTGCCGATCGGCATCTGGCGCTCCGTCGGCAACTCCTACAACGGCTTCGTCGTCGAGAGTTTCGTCGACGAGCTGGCCCACGCGGCCGGCAAGGACCCCGCGGACTTCCGCCGCGCGCTGCTCGCCGGCCAGCCGCGCCACCTCGCCGTGCTCGACGCGCTGACCGGGCGCGCCGGCTGGGGCAGCTCGCCGGCGGGACGCGCGCAGGGCCTCGCCCTGCACGCGGCGTTCGGCGCCGTCGTCGGGCAGGTCGCCGAAGTGTCGGTGGCCGGCGATCGCATCCACGTCCACCGCGTCACCTGCGCGATCGACTGCGGCTACGCGCTCAACCCCGACATCGTGCGCCAGCAGATGGAGAGCGGCATCGTCTTCGGCCTCACCGCCGCGCTCTACGGCGAAGTGCCGATGGAAAACGGCCGCCCGCTCGTCAGCAACTTCGACGACTACAGGATGCTGACGCTTGCCGATGCGCCGGCGATCGACGTCGTGATCGTCGACACCGGCACCGAAATCGGTGGCGTCGGCGAGACCGCCGTGCCGCCGATCGCCGCCGCGGTCGCCAACGCCGTGTTCCGCCTGACCGGCCGCCGCCCCCGCCGCCTGCCATTCATCCGGGACGCTAACCTTCGTGAAGGTTAGCGTCCCTGTTCGGTCTGTTCGGTCAGCGCGGTGGCGAGTGATTCGAGCGACTTGAGCGGCGGGCCGCAGGAGGTGCCGCGGCACAGGTACGCGACCGCGGGACCCGACGCGGATTTCGCCGCCAGGCCGGCTGGCAGCGACGCAGCCGGCGGGATCGCAAACACCAGGCGGCGCGGCGCGTATAGCGTGGCGGCGGCGTTCACCCAGTCGGCGAGCGCCGCGGGCTCGCCGCGCAGGATCACGAGCTCGGGCGGCTCGAGCCACTCGTCGAGCGCGGTGAGGAAGCTCGCGTGGCCCTGCGGGAACTCGCGGATGCCGTGCCAGGCGGCGTGCAGCACGCGCGTGGCCGCATCGAGATAGCGCGTTTCGCCGAGGAGATGCCCGAGCCGCTGCAGTGATGCCGCGGCGACGGCGTTACCCGAGGGCAGCGCGTCGTCCGACAGCGGCCGGCTCCGGTGCAGCAGCGCCTCGTGGTCGTGCGAGGTGAAGTAGAACGCGCCATCGGGCCCGGCGAAGCGGTCGAGCAGCTGGTCCGCCAGCCAGATCGCGAACGCCAGGTGCGCGTCGTTCCAGCGGACCTGCAACAGTTCCAGCGTCGCCTCCAGCAGGAAAGCATGGTCGTCGAGATAGGCGTTGAAGCGCGCGCGGCCGTCCTTGTAGGTCGCGCAGAGCCGGCCATCGACGACCATGCGCCGGCGGACGAAGTCGAGCGCGCCGGCAGCCGCATCCCCGTAGTCCGGTCGCTGCAGCGCGCGCGCAGCCACGGCGAGGCCGCGGATCATGAGCGCGTTCCAGCTCGCGAGCACCTTCTCGTCGCGACCCGGCCAGACGCGTCCGCTGCGCTCCGCCAGCAGCTTCGCGCGGGCATCGTCGATCAGCCGCCGCACAGTCGACAGTGGCTGGCCGGCTGACTCGGCGATCGACTCAAGAGGGCGCTGCACCCGCAGGTGCCAGTGCCCCTCGAAGTTCGGTTCGCCGTCGAGTCCGTAACGCGGCGCGAAGACCGCGTACTCCCCGGCGGTCACCAGCCCGCGCACCGCGTCGGGTGTCCATATGTAAAAGAGTCCTTCCTCGCCCTCGGAGTCCGCATCGAGGCTGGAGTAGAAACCGCCCTCGGGCGAGCGCATGTCACGCAGCACCCAGTCCGCCGTCTCGGCCGCCACGCGCCTGAAGGTCTCGTCCCCGCCGACCTGCCACAGCCACGCCGCGAGCGCGAGCAGCGGGCCGTTGTCGTAGAGCATCTTCTCGAAGTGCGGGATCGTCCAGGTCGCGTCCACGGCGTAGCGACAGAAGCCGCCGCCCAGGTGATCGTAGATCCCGCCGTCAGCCATGCGCTGCATCGTGAGTGCCGTCATGTACAGCGCCTGCATGTCGGGCTCGGTCGAACGCGCAGTCCGCCACCAGGCCCGCAGCAGCTGCTCGAGCGAGGAGGGGTGCGGAAACTTCGGCGCTCCGCCGAAGCCGCCGTTCTCGCCGTCGAACTGCTGCGCGACGACGCGGCGGAACCCGGCGAGCGCCGACGTATCCACCTCGCCAGGCGCAGCAGCGCGGGCCGCATCTATGCTGGCAAGCGCCTCGCGCAGCGCCGGCGCCTGGTTCTTCAGCTCGGGCGGACGGCGGTGCCAGTACTCCGCCACGCGCTTCAGCACATCGACGAACGACGGCATCCCGTAGCGCGGCTCGTTCGGGAAGTAGGTGCCGGCGAAAAACGGCGCCTGATCCTCCGGATTCAGGAACACCGTCAGCGGCCAGCCGCCCCCGCGGCGCATCATCAGGTGGTGCGCCGCCTGGTAGATGCGGTCGACATCGGGCCGCTCCTCGCGGTCCACCTTGATGTTCACGAACAGCGCGTTCATCACCTCCGCCGTCGCCGCATCCTCGAACGACTCATGCGCCATCACGTGACACCAGTGACAGGCCGAGTAGCCGATCGACAAGAGCACCGGCTTGCCCTCGCGCCTCGCGAGTTCGAACGCCTCCGGCGCCCACGGGTGCCAGTCGACAGGATTCGCGGCGTGCTGCAGGAGGTAGGGGCTGGTTTCGAGGGCGAGGCGGTTCATGGTTTGAATTGTAAGTACCTCCGCACGGCAAGTCGGCAAATCCAGCTCATTCAGGCGGATTCGGCGCTTGCCGGTTGGCGCTGCGCCGGCGAATCTGCGCCGGTGCAGTCCGATGACGAAACAGCAAGCGTTGTCCTGGTCAGTCAGCGAATTTTTCGGCTGCGCCAGTCACTCGTGATGCTCGATGCCGACCTTGCGGCCTTGTATGGTGTCCCCACGAAGGCTTTGGTGCAGGGCGTGCGGCGGAATCCGGCACGGTTCCCGGACGATTTCGCGATCCAGATCAACGAGATGGAGTGGCAGCGTTTGAGGTCACAATTTGTGACCTCAAACGGCCGTGGTGGTCGCCGGCATCTGCCGTGGGCCTTCACCGAGTACGGTGCGCTACAGCTTGCGAACATCCTGAGATCCGCGCGCGCGACTGCCATCAGTCTTCTGGTCATTCGCGCTTTCGTCAGCCTGCGCCGCTGGTCAGAAAACCATCGCGAACTTGCCGTACGTCTGGCCGAACTCGAGCAACGCAGCGGCGAGCACGACCAGGCCATCCGCGGCATCCTCGATTCCCTGCACCAGCTTATCGCGCAGGAGGAGGGGCCGCGACGATCGATCGGCTTCACCGCTGACCTGGAGCCCGGTACCAGCGCCTGATGGCTACGCCGAGCCGGACCGACGTCACCGCCCCCGGTCGAGCGGGCTCATCACGCCTTTCGCACCCTTCTGCATCACGTGCGTGTAGATCATGGTCGTCTTCACGTCGCAGTGGCCGAGCAGCTCCTGCACCGTGCGGATGTCGTAACCGTCTTCGAGCAGGTGGGTGGCGAAACAGTGGCGAAAGGTGTGGCAGCTCGCAGGTTGGGTGATGCCGGCCTTGTGAACCGCCGACTTCACCGCTCGCTGAATAACGCTTTCGGCCAGATGATGGCGAACGCGGCCACTGCCATAAGGATCCCGGGATAAACCCAGCGCCGGAAAAACATACTGCCATCCCCATGAGGTCGCTGCGCCGACATTCTTGCGCGCGAGTGCATAGGGCATTGAAACGCCTGGCGCCGCGTTGCGCCGCTCTGTCGCATACAACTCCCGCAGCCGCGCCAGGTGTTCCCGAAGTTCGCGATCGATTGCCGCAGGCACTACGGTTACTCGATCCTTCTGGCCTTTGCCGTCGCGCACGACCAGTTCATGACGCTCCAGGACGAGGTCCTTCACTCGGAGCCGCAGCGCTTCGAGCAGTCGGAGTCCGCTCCCATACAGGAGGTTGCATACCAGCCACGGAGCGCCGTCGAGGTTCCCGAGAATCGCCCGAACCTCCTTCCGGCCCAGCACTACCGGCAGGTGCTTCGGCCGCGTCGCCCGGGTCACGTTGTCGAGCCACGGAAGGTCCACGCTGAGCACCACCCGATAGAGAAACAAGAGCGCTTGCAGTGCCTGGCTCTGCGTCGACGCACTAACCTTGCGGTCCACCGCCAGATGGGTCAAGAATTGTTCGACCTCTGACGCCCCCATATCCCGAGGGTGCCGCCGCCGATGGAACGAGATGTAACGGCGAATCCACTGCATGTAGGCCTGCTCCGTTCGCAGTGCCATATGCCGCGTACGCATTTTCTCGCGCATGACCTCAAACAACTTGCGACCATCGCCGCCGCCAGGTGTCGTGTTCGGCACCTCCGCAGGGCCTGCGTCATCAAACGATTCGTCGCCTTCTGGGGTACGCGGGGGAGATGTCTCAAAGCCGTCCATCTTGATTTCCATTTAGGCCACCTATCTCCAGGGGCCTACAAGAAAATCAAACACCTGCGCTACTATCAAGCAGGATATCCAGACCAAATGACAGGTTTCATCTTGTCATTTAGGCCATCTACTTATAGTTATGCGGCGACGGCACTGGTGCGTCGCCTGGAGTCGTCAAGTGAAGATGCGTTCATTAAACAACCATAGGGAGAGTCATTATGAGAAGTGCCCTGCTCGTAGGAATGGCGATTGGGCTTGCCGGCTGTGCCACACTAACCGAAGACGCAATGACACCCGTCGCCCTTTCGTTTAGCGACGGATCGAACGGCCAGTGCAAGATGCAGAACAAACGTGGAGCATGGGACGTTTCCATCCCAAGTACGGCCTCAATTCGGAAGTCTGATGATGCCCTAAAGTACGACTGCAAAACATCTGACGGGCGTACTGCTTTCGGTGCTATTCCAAGTGAGATGGGGGGAAAGATCGTCGCAAGCGCGGTGTTCCTCGACTTCGGAATTACTGATGCGATCACAGACAAGCATCGCCAGTACCCAGCAAATTTCGTCATACCGATGCCGAAGAAGGAAGGCACCTGACGAACGGCGGTCCGCCGCATAACAACACGCTGCAGCGAACGGGCGCGAGGTAGCTTCGTGATGAGTGGGGTCGAGCAGCTGGTCGAGATCAAGTGCCTTCGATTCACATCACAGCGCGCGCCCGTCGCTGAGCGTGGGCGTTAGGCCACTAATTCGCTGTCGGTGAGTTGTGGCGGCATCAATCGACTGAAGGAGAGCCGAATGAATAGGTTGATTCTCGCGTTTGTCGTGTCCATGTTTGCTCTCGCTGGCTGCGCAACCGTCAAGGTGCCGGTGCCCACAGGAGGCAGCAGGGCTGATGGAACGGTTCAGCTTTCATATGAAGTGGGAGGCTTTGAGAAGCCTGTCGTTGATTGGAACCAGGCATTGGGCACCGCTGAGGATCGATGCAGGGCCTGGGGATATCACGGCGCTCAACCGTTTGGTGGCACAACGTCTCAGTGTCAAGCCACGAACCAATACGGATGCGTGCAGTGGCTTGTTACCGCAAGCTATCAATGCACGGGCGTAACCGACGCGCCATGACGTTGTCGCGTCAGTGGCCTAACAAGCCGTTGCAGCTGACGCGATTGGCTGTCATCGCGTTTGCATGCGCAAACGCGCCGCCATCCGCTCGCGCAGCTGAACGGCGACGTTATGCGGCGACGGCACTGGTGCGTCGCCTGGAG
>VGVH01000032.1 GCA_016874095.1 Gammaproteobacteria bacterium
GCGATACCTGCAAACCGGAATCAAGCGGGACGGATATGCTCGGCAGGTCACGGACACTGCACATCCACGTGAAGGCACAGCATGCAGAATGTAACGAAACTTGGCGGGACCACGGGCATCGCACCGGACACCGCCGACATGGACGGCTGGGTCAAGACTGCGGGCAACCCGTCGATGAAGACCTGGGCCCTGCACACATCTGCGGACGGCAGCATGCTAGCCGGCGTATGGGAATGCACGGTCGGCTCCTATCACGCGACGTACACCGCTTACGAGTTCGTGTACCTGCTGGAAGGACGGATAACCATCACGCCGGACGGTGGCAAGCCCGTCACGGTGAAGGCTGGCGATGCGTTCGTCGTTGAAGCCGGTTTCAAGGGTACCTGGAAGATCGAGGAGAACGTACGCAAGTACTTCGACTTCAGGCTGAAGTAACGCGTCGGGACGCAGGCCGGCGCCCGTGTCAGCTCGCAGAACACGACAGCTTCGCGGACGATCGAATTGATCTTCAAGCTGTCCTGGTCAAGGGATGCAGGATCGCATTTCAATTGCCGCGAGGACCGCGATAGCTCCTTGCCACCACCCGCAGCCCGTGCCGTGGCTGACTGACTTCAAACGTGCGATCTTCAATACGAAGCACTAGTGCGCAGGAGAGAGAAGCGCGGATGGAAGATACTGGCTATCGGCCAGGATGACGTCGCGATCCGATGGTCCTGCTGCCGGCGATACTCGCGTTTCGGCTCAACCGCACTCTGCGCACAGTCCCTTGACTTCGATGTCGCGCACTTGGTCCGTGAATCCCGCGGATCTGATCTTCTGCTGCATGAAGCGGCTGATTGAATCGTCGGCGAGTTCGATTGTCCTCTTGCAGGAATGGCAAACGAGAAACAGACCCGCGTGAGCACGTTGTGGCGTTTCGCAGGTCACGAACGCGTTAATCGAATCCACGCGATGGATGAGACCCGCATCCAGCAGGAATTTCAGCGCGCGATAGACCGTCGGAGGCGCAAGCGCACCATCCTTGTCGCTCAGCGCAGCGAGAATTTCGTACGCACCGATGGGCGCATGGCGCCTGGAGATCAGTTCGAGCACCCGGCTGCGGATGGGTGTTAGACGCAATCCGAGACGCGAGCAGACTGTGCGGGCCGAGCACATTGTCCGGGCGACGCATCGCCCATGATCATGTTCGACTCGGGACTCGGGGAATCTCGCGGCTGGCGACTTCATGTGATCGGCTGATTCTCACCAGGTTGAAAGTAGCTTTCCGCCCGGCACATCGCAAGCATCGGGCATGGCGAGCCTTTGATGTTCGGCTGCGCTGCCGATGACATCTGGCGTGGCGGCGGACTGCAGAATGTCTTCGACCCCTGTGATGGCCAGCATGCAGGCTAGCCCGAGGATTATCGCCCCGATCTGCAGCGAGTCCTCCCATAGCCCGCTTCGCTCGCGCAGCGAGGGTATGAAGTCCGCGGAGGCAATGTAAATGAATCCTCCCGCCGTGATCGGCAGCAGGTAGGCCATCGCGCCGTCAGCCCAGTGGCCGAGCGCAAGCCCGAACATGGCGCCGGCGATCGCCGTCAATGCGACGTAGAAGTTGACTCGCACGGCGCGCCGCGGCCGATAGCCGCCGTGGATCAGCGCGCCGACGTCGCCGATCTCCTGCGGAATCTCGTGCACGATGATGGCGAGTGTTGTCGTCAATCCCACTGCGGGCCCGGCAGCGAAGCTGCCGGCAATCAGCACGCCGTCGGTAAAGTTGTGAACCGCATCTCCGACCAGGTTCATCCGGGCGATGACGCCCGGTGGCGCCGGTTCGCCGGCGATGTGCAGGGTGTGGTCGTGCCGCCACCGCACAAACTTCTCAATGACGAAGAAGAGCACGATGCCGCAAAGCACGAGCATGCCGACCAGCGGCAGGGAGCCGATCCTGGCCATTGAGTCCGGGATCAGGTGCAAGAAGGCGTCTCCGAGCAGGACGCCGATGGCCAGGCTCACCAGAGTCGGGACCAGCGAGCGCAGTCGGTGCGGCTTGAACAGCAGCACGAAAGCCCCCGACAGCGACAAGACGACGACTGCCGCGGCCGCAGCCAGCGTCTGCCACCACTCGATCGGGATCATCGCTGTATTGTCGGCTACCATGCAAAGTTATACTATAACACCCATGGACAATAGGCATCCGACGCAGGTTGACGATGCTGGCGGTCGCCTGGGCGGCCTGATACAGGTCGTCCTGGACCGTTCGGCCATCGCCACTTCGGGGCTGTGCGTCGTGCACTGCCTGTTGACTCCCATCATGCTGGCGACGGGTCTGCTGCCTGCTTTGGCGTTCATGGGCGAGGAGTCGTTCCACCGAATCCTATTCGCAGCGATCCTGCCGGTCAGCGCCATGGCGCTTGCGATCGGCTACATCCGCAGCCGGGACGGTCTGTTGATTCTGTCCGGCGCGGCCGGCCTGCTGTTGCTGGCGGTCGGCGCGCTTGCAGGAGAAACACTCTTCGGGAAGGCGGTCGAACGCGGCACGACGGTTGCCGGCATCCTTCTGGTCGCCTTCGTCTACTGGCGCAACCTGCGCGGGCGGTTCGGATGAACGCAGCGCGAATTCCCGTCACAGTGCTGACCGGCTTCCTAGGTTCGGGCAAGACGACGCTGCTGAACCGGATCCTGAGCGAGCACCATGGCCAGCGGATTGCCGTCATCGAGAACGAGTTCGGTGAGATCGGCGTCGACCAGGACCTCGTCATCAACGCCGACGAGGAAGTGTTCGAGATGAACAACGGCTGCATCTGCTGCACCGTGCGCGGCGACCTTATCCGGATACTCTCCAGCCTGATGAAGCGCCGGGACAAGTTCGACCGCATCCTGCTCGAGACGACAGGCCTGGCCAACCCCGGACCCGTCGCTCAGACCTTCTTCGTCGACGACGACGTGCGCGAGCACTTTGCGCTCGACGGCATCGTCACGCTGGCCGACGCGCGGCACCTGCCTTCCCGCCTCGAGGACAGCGAGGAAGCTCGTGAGCAGATCGCCTTTGCCGACGTGATCGTCATCAACAAGACGGACCTGGTGAATCAGCACGAGCTCGATACGCTCGAGCGACGTCTGCGCGCGATGAATTCCGTAGCGCGTGTCAGCCGCGCCCGGCACGCCTCCGTTCCGGTCGAAGAGGTGCTCGGAATCGGCGGCTTCGATCTCGCGCGCGCGCTCGAGTACAAGCCGACCATGCTGGAACCCGAGTACCCATTCGAGTGGGCCGGGCTCTTCGAGTGCCCGGCGGGCGAGCTTTCTCTCGAACTGGCGCCCGGCCCGGATCCGGCGATGTCGATCATGCTGGCCAGAGTGGATCAGGCCTCCTCGGCGCGCCTGCTGGAGCTTGCCCCAGGCGTGATGCGCACGTTTGCGCTCGGTCCCGTGGATCGCGAGGCCGGGCAGGACGTTTTCGCCGGGGAGGTCGTGCATCGCCTGGTACTGCGCCGGAACGGAAAGTCCAACTACCCCGTGCTGATTCCGAATGCGGGCCCGTACGTGCTCTTCACCCAGCACTTGCCCGAGGAGTTCGGCATGAAGTTGGGCGGCGCAAGACTCGTCGATCAGCACCAATTCGTCGCTGCCCACACGCACGACGAGTCGGTGCGCTCGCTGAATTTCACCGTCCGCGAACCCCTGCACGCGGCCAAGTTCCAGCATTGGCTCGACCGTCTGCTGCGGGAAAATGGCACCACGCTGTTTCGCATGAAGGGGTTTCTGAACTTTTCCGGTTCCGCCGACCGCATCGTCATCCAGGGCGTGCACATGCTGGTCGATACCCTCGTTTTGGAGCCCTGGGGCGATCAGTCGCGCGCGACGCAGCTGGTGTTGATCGGCAAGGACCTGGACGAAGAGGACCTGCACTCGCGGCTGCGCGCCTGCATCGCGTGAGTGCGGTCCTGGACAGCTCCGGCGTCTACCAGCACTGGAGCGCGGGCCTCGACGACTATCCAGTCGTCCTTTCGGTCTGCGGTCGAAGCGGGCGGGTTGCGGTTGGCGAGTCGGGGGGTCGGGTTTCGCTCTTTGGCCGCGACGGCACGCTGATCCGTCGTTGGCGCGCGCATGCAGACGCAGTTATGGCGCTGGCCTGGAATCCTTCAACTGGTGACTTGCTCTCCGGTGGCCAGGACGGCTGTGCCCGGCTGTGGCGTGGCATCACGGTTCCGGATCACGAGCACTGCAAGATCGCCTTCGCGAAGGCGTGGGTCGACCACGTGGCATTCAATCCCCAGGGTACGCGGCTGGCAGCGTGCGCCGGTCGCGAGATCATCTTCGCGAACGCAGACGGGGAGGAGGTGGTGCGCGCCTGTGACCACGCCAGCACGGTCACCGGTCTCGCATGGCGGCCAAACGGCGAACAGGTCGTCACGGCCTGCTACGGCGGTATCCAGTATGTGCGCGCAGACAGCGCACTCATCAAAAGGCGATTCAAGTGGAGTGGTTCGCTGATCAGCCTCGCCCTTAGCCCGGACGGTAACGTGGCGGCGTGCGGCTGTCAGGACAACTCCGTGCACTTCTGGCGACTCGCATCGGGCGTCGACGCGATGATGTCCGGTTACGCTGCGAAGCCGGCGCTGCTGAGTTGGCGCGCGGACAGCGGACTGCTGGCTGTCGCCAGCGGCGCCGAGATCACTTTGTGGTCGTTCGAGGGTCAAGGTCCGGAAGGCATGCGCCCGGAGACGCTCGATGGGCATGATCGACCTATAACGACGCTTGCTTTCGCGCCACGCGGCGCGTGCCTCGTGAGTGGATGCCGCGACGGGGAAGTTCTGTGCTGGCTGCCCGGTCGCTCCGCGAGGCCCGTCTTCCGGCACTCGGGCGATGGGGAGGTCACCCGGATCGCCTGGGCCTGCTCGGACGAATCTTCCAGTCTCGTGATCGCATTCTCGATCGGCGAGATTCACCAGCTCACGTTCCGGAGAGATTTTAAGTAAAAAGGCATTTGCAAATGAGAATCAAAATCATTTCGATTCGTAACCATTATGGTGGGCCCTTTAGGCGACCGATCAGCCGATTCGCCCTGCCCGAGAGTGCGCGGGAACCCAAGCGATGAACCATAGAAGCATCCCTTTTCGAGTGTTCGGCGCCCTGACGCTGATGTTCATGATGGCGCAACAGGTCCCTGCGAATAGCGGTGACGAGCCGCTCGAACAGATCGTCGTCACTGCCCGCAAGCGTGCCGTGCAGGACGGCATGTTGGCCGAGAAAGTCCAACAGACCGAGGTCGTTGAACTCGACGCCATTCGCTCGGCGCAGGCAGCCGTTCTGTCGGACGCGCTGGTTGCGACGCCTGGTGTGCGGGTCAACAACGAGTGCTCCATGTGCGGCGTGAAGCGGGTCATGCTGAATGGCCTCGGCGGACAGCACACGACGCTGCTGGTGGACGGGTTGCCGGCGCACACGCTCATGTCGGGCTTCTACGGGCCCGATGCCCTTTCGCTGGCCGGCGTCGAGCGGATTGAAGTCGCACGCGGGGCCGGCGCGTCGCTGACTGCGCCCGAGGCGATCGGCGGCATCATCAACGTCATCACCCAGGAACCCGCGCGGACCGGCCTCAGCCTGAATGCTGCAGGTGGCGACAACGGCTTTCAGCAGGCCGACCTGATCGGCTCGCTGGTCAACGGCGCGGGCACGGCGAGCGCTCTGCTGGCAGGGCAGTTCGACTCGCGCGACCAGTTCGACGGCGACGGAAACGGCGTCAGCGAGAATCCGTTTCTCGAGAACCGGAACATCGCGGCCCGCTTGTCGTTTGACCTGACGCCTGAAAGCACCCTATCGCTGCGTGCGGCCTATACCGATTCGGAGATTTTCGGCGGGCCCGTGATCGGGGATACCACCTCGTCCATCCGCTCGGCGCTCGCGAGCTTCGCGGATGGCGAGGCTGACGCACTGTTCGAGGGCGATGACGTGCGCAATCGCTTCGTTGGCAATCCCTGGGAAACCACGGAATGGATCGAGACCACGCGCCAGGAGTTATCGGCGCGTTACTTCCAGCAGTTTGCCGCAGCGGTCAATCTCGACGCCGGCGTGAGCTGGGCAGGGCACGAGCAGGATTCCTTCTACGAGGGTTTCGACTACCGCGCCGACAACGACATGCTCTACGCGACAGCGCGACTGAACTGGGTGTTGAACGACGCGCACCTGCTCACCTTCGGCGCCGACCGGCGCGACGAAGAGCTGCGCTCGGATTCCGATGCCGCCGCCAACGATCCGGCTTTCATCTCCGACAGTTTCGACTACCTGACACTGGGCATCTTCGTGCAGGACACCTGGACGCCCAACGACCGGCTGGAAGTTGCACTCGCCGCGCGCTTGGACACGATCGACGCCGATTTCTTCGATCCGCAGCGCCCCGGCACGGAGATCGAGGAGACGCTCGTCTCGCCGCGTTTCGATGCGCGCTATCGTCACAACGATCGCTGGACTTCGCGCCTGTCAGCGGGGCAGGGGTATCGCGCGCCGCTCTCATTCTTCGAGACCGACCATGGCATCCTCGATGCCGGCCTCGGCTTCGTCATCGACGTCGACGAGCTCGAGCGTTCGCTCTCCGCGACCTACGCCTTGAGCTATACCGGCGACCGGCTGAACTGGACCGGGGGTCTGGCCTGGACGTCTGTTGATAATCTTGCCGCACTCGACGAGACCGAGGATGGCGTGCCGCTGCTGACCCAGCGGGATGATACCATCGAGGTGTACGGTCTCACGTTCGATCTGGGTTATGTGCTGACGGACGATCTCGACCTGACGCTGACGGCGGAGACCTTCGAGCGCGACGCCGTCATGCGCTCCAGCTTCGGCGTGGCACCGGTCGAGGAGCGCATCGTAACGGGTATCGAGTGGCATCCCGGACCTTGGGACATCGATCTGACAGCCGTCTGGATCGGATCGCGTGATCTCGCGCGATACGGCTACGAGGGCTTCAACGACGCCGCGGCAACCGACAGGAAGCCGACCGATGTGAGTTCCTTCGTCACGGTCGATGCGCGCATCGAGTTTACGTTCAGCGATCGCCTGGCCTTCTATGCGGGCGGTCGCAATCTGTTCGACGAGACCCAGGTGCGGGATGACTCGCCGCTGTTTTTCGATGCCGGCGGTGGCTACGACGTCGCGTACATCTACGGCGCGCTGCGCGGGCGTGAATTGTATGCTGGGCTGCGGGCAGAGTTTTGAGAAACCTGATCGGAAGCCTGCTGCTGTGCGCACTGTCGCTCGTGAGCCTGCCGAGCCACGGCAATGGTTTCTTCTCGTATCCGGCGCAGCCACTGATCGACGCTCCGCCGTTTTCGCACCACACGGGCAGGCCCGCGCTGGTGGTCCTGTTTCAGCCCGAGTGTCCGCACTGTCTTAATCAGTTTCGCGCTGCGCAGTCCTTTGCCAACGCGCATCCGCAGATTGCGGTGGTCTGTCTCTCGATTCGCGGTGAGCCGCAGGACCTGCTGCGGGAACTGCGCCGCGCTCGCATCAAGCTGCCGGCCTACCGATCGAGCCCGGCGCTGCTGGCGGCGCTAAATCGCCCCGAGACGACTCCGCAGACCTACGCCGTGAACGCAGCGGGCGCGGTTGTCGCCGTGGCGCGCGGTACACGCTCGGCGGCGCAGCTCGCGGCGCTTGTGGCGGATACCTGGGGCAAGCCGCCGAGTAGTAACGTGTCTCAGTCGACCCGACCCCGGCTTCAGCAATCGTATTCGTCCTACTCGGTCGCGACGAGTATGTAGGCATTCGACGCGGCAACCGGACGGGTCGCAGTTCATCCGGTTCTGGTGCATTAAGGGCTTCTTGAGGCTGACGGTGCATTTCTTGGTATTGCGGGCGCAAATCACCGCACGCCGAATGCCGGTTTTCCAGCCATTTCGAGATCGGAACCTGCGTTTCGCCTTTCGGCGTGGGCTTGAGATCTTGTCCGAACACCGCCAATGCACCAGAACCCTCGCCGACTGACCGGTGATGCAGCGCGGCGCGCGCTTCCTGGCCCCCCGGCTGGCGGAACTCGGGCGCATCGACGTTCGCGAGCCGGACGATCGTGGGACCGGTGACGAGCTGGACCCGGAGTGTGTCGCCGTCGAGGGCGGCCGTCACGGTGCCGTGGATGAGCGGGCGGCCCTCGGCGTTCGCGGCGATTGTGAAGACGAGAGCGCAGGCGGCAGCGAGCGCGGATCGGATCATTTCGAGTTCAAGCCAGCGCGATCAGTTCGCGCTGGAACGGCACGCCGTCGGTCGGTGGCACGTCCGCCTCGCGCGCGTAGCGATGGCCCGCATAGACCGCTGCGGCGATGGTCGACGGCGCGAGGCAATCGCCGATGCGGGTGAGCGAAAGAATGCCGGCATCACGCAGCCGGCCCGGATCCGCCGCGAGGTCGAGGTACAGAGAGTCATCTGGCAGCCGCATGGTGACGAGCAGTACGGATGCGCAGGGTATCGAGCGCTCCCGGCCGCTCTGCACGTGCCGGATCCGAACTTCGTCTGCCGCAATCGCCGTGAGCGTATGCTTCTCGATGATTTCGACACCAGTTTCGAGGAGTCGTCTCTCGACCAGGCCCTGCTCGAGCGTGGCGTGCGACCATTTCGAAACGTCCGACGCCGGTGTCACGAGAGTCACAGCGGATCCATTCTGCCTCAATTTCTCGGCGAGCAGGCCGCCGAGATAGTAGTGGTCGTCGTCGAAGATCACGACCGGCCCTATAGGCATGCGGCCGGCAAAGACGTCCTCCGGCGTCCATACCGCGGATGTGGCATGGCCCTCGACTGGCTGGGTATGCCAGCGTCCGACGCCGTCGCGACGCCAGGTACTGCCGGTCGCCACGACCACCTTGGCAGCTCCGAACTCCAGGACTTCCTGGGTCCCAAGCCGGCTTTCCATGTAGACCTCGACATTGGCCATCCGCTGGATCTGCTGAATCCGGTAGTCACGCACGCGACCCCAGGCGGCGAGCCCCGGCATGCGGCACTCGTCAGCGACGCGGCCGCCGAGCACATCGCGCGCCTCCGCGAGCGTCACTTCGTAGCCGCGCTGGCCCAGCGCCCGCGCGCACTCCAGACCGGCCGGCCCGGCGCCGATTACCAGGACCTTGTCGTCAGAGCCCCGGGCAGGGATGAACTCCGGGTGCCAGCCCTTGCGCCACTCTTCGCCCATGGTGGGGTTCTGTGTGCAGCGCATCGGCACCATCGTGAAGTCCGCCGATACGCAGATGTTGCAGCCGATGCATTCGCGTATATCGTCGATGCGTCCTTCTTCGATCTTGCGCGGCAGGAAGGGATCGGCAATCGACGGCCTTGCGGCACCGATGAAGTCGAGGACGCCGCGCCTGATCTGCGCGACCATGGCATCAGGCGACGTGAACCTCCCGACGCCGACCACCGGCTTGCGGGTGACCTTCTTCACGAAGGAGATGAACTCCTCGTGCGATCCCTCCGGGCCGAAGCGCGAGGGCACGGAATCCGCGTGCCACTCCCGGAGAGTGACGTCCCAGAGATCAGGGAGGTCCGCCAGCAGCTCGATGGCAGCGCGGGATTCCTCCCTGTCCGGCCTGCCGCTCGCCGACGGGAAGTCGATGGTCATCCGCAGGGCGATCGCGCAGGAAGAACCCACGGCTTCGCGGGCCTCCTCGAGAACCTCGCGCGTCAGCCGCAGCCGGTTCTCCAGACTGCCGCCGTACTCATCGGTACGTCGATTGCGGTCCCCAGACAGGAAATTGCCGATGAGCGAACTCTCGCAGTGGCAGTAGAGGTAGATGACATCGAAGCCTGCCCTGTGCGCCCGCACTGCCGCATCCCGATGCCAGCGGCGGAAGGCCCTGATGTCCCCCTTGTCCATGGCGCGCGCCTGCGCGGGGTAATCGCCCGCCCAGACCGGCTGATGACCGACGGCGATAGGGACCTCGCGGCTATAAAGGCAGGCGTCGCGCGGGCCGGAGTGACTGAGTTCGATGGCGGCCAGGGCGCCGTGCGCGTGCACGGCCTCGTTCATGCGCGCAAAGGCCGGTATGTCGCGATCGTCCCACAGGCGGCCCTCGATCAGCGGCGACATGTCGCCGGAGGGATGTATGTCCGTTTCCTCCGTGCAGACGACGGCCCAGCCACCTTCGGCTTTCACGCGACGCATCGCCGCCATCGAACTCGGATAGCTGGTGCCCATGCCGTTGCAGTGCGCCACCTGAATGAAGCGGTTCTTCGCCGTTACCGGGCCAATGCGCACCGGTTCGAACAGGACGTCGTAGCGCGCATCGCGCGGCATGGCTGGGTATCCGTTGAGACGGGATCACGCGCGGGAAGACGCGACTCTGCGATACCTGCAAACCGGAATCAAGCGGGACGGATATGCTCGGCAGGTCACGGACACTGCACATCCACGTGAAGGCACAGCATGCAGAATGTAACGAAACTTGGCGGGACCACGGGCATCGCACCGGTGTTGCAACGGGCGCCCCGGCTCTCCATTCCAGGTTCAGCAGAACCGCAGAAAGGGGACGCCATGACCAAGAGCGAGCAGATCCGCCGGACGCCTGGCGGTCCAAAGCTTCCGCAAATGCCTTAACATGGCGCGTCACGGTCGGATATTGGTGGAGACACCTTGAACGACACTTCAGTTCCGAGTCCGTCTGAGAAACATCCGGAGGAGCACAGCGGCGTCTCCCGGCGCTCGCTCCTGACGGGCGCCGGGGCGCTCGCGCTGGGCGGCGGGGCGCTCGCGGGGCTCGTCGGCTGCGAGGACACCACGACCCCGGTCGCGGCGGCAGGCGCCGGCGGCGGCGCCGGCATCATGGGCGACCCGACCGCCGGCGGCCCCGTAGACCCGGCGGGGATCCCGCTGGCGCGCGTGGACTACCCCGTGACGCTCCCCCTCATCGGCGACCCCGTGAAGCCGGGCGAGCCCGAGCGCGGCGGCGTCCTGCGCGTCTACAACTACGCCGACTACCTCAACCCCGCCGTGCTGAATGCGTTCGGCGAGGAGAACGGGGTCAAGGTCGAGGTCAGCACGTTCGAGACGCTCGACGAGGCATTCTCCAAGCTCTCGACCGGCGGGCTCGAGTTCGACGTCATCTTCACGACGACCGACCAGATCTCCCGGCTTGTCGGGCGCAAGCTGCTGCAGCCGCTCAACTACGACCTGATCCCCAACCTGCGCAAGAACGTCTGGGACGTGCTGCAGAGCCCCTACTACGACGTCGGCCCGCGCTACACCGTCCCCTACGTCCTCTTCACCACCGGCATCGGCTGGCGCAACGACCTCGTCTCCTACGACCCCGCCGAGCCGATCTGGGACGCGCTCTGGGACGCCGAGCGGTACCGCGGCAAGGTGCAGCTGCTGAACGACCCGCGCGAGGCGATCGGCGCGGCGCTCATGCGCGCCGGCATCACGAACCTCAACACCGAGAACCCGGCGCAGATCGAGGCGGCGATCCGGGACCTCATCAAGCTCAACGACGACGTCCGCGTCAAGGTCGCGATCAACGGCTACGAGACGCTCCCGACCGGGCGTATCGTGCTGGGCGAGGTGTGGTCCGGTGACGTCCTCAGCGCGGCGATCTCCTACCTGCCCAAGGACGTGCCGGCGACGGCGCTCTCCTATGTCTACCAGGAGCAGGGCGGCCCGATCGCCAACGACATGATCGGCATCGCAGCGGCCGCGCAGAAGCCGGTGATGGCCCACCGCTTCCTGAACTACCTGCTCGACGCCGATGTCGCCCTGGAGAACTTCGTCGACTTCGTCGGCTACCAGCCCCCGATCAGGGGGATCGACCCGGCCTCCCTGATCAAGGACGAGGTGATCCCGCCGAATCTCGCCAACGCGCTCGTCACCCCCGAGGCCTTCGCCAGCGCCAACGCCTTCCTGGGCCTGACGGTCACCGGGCAGCGGCTGTGGGACCGCGGCTGGCAGCAGTTCCGGGCGGGCTGACATGGCGCCGCGCTGGGTCTGGCGGCTGCTCTCCGCGCCCGGGCTCCTCTTCCTAGCGGTCTTCTTCCTGGTCGCGTTCTACGCGGTCGTCGCGGTCGGGCTGGGGAATGTCACGACGCAGTTCCAGCCCGTCCCGCACTGGAACCCGCTCGACTGGAACGTCGGCTACCTCAGGGAGGCGCTGAGTAACCTCGCCCCCGGCGGCCAGATGTGGCCGGTCGTCGTGCGGACCGTCCTCTACATCGCGGTCGCGATGGCCCTCACGCTGCTGATCGGCTACCCGGTCGCCTACTACGCCGCACGCTGTGCGGGCCGCTGGAGCGGGCTGATCCTCGCGCTGCTCGTCCTGCCGTTCTGGATCTCGTACATCATGCGGCTGTTAGCCTGGACGAACCTGCTTGCGTCCGACGGCTACGCGTCGGAGGCGCTCAATGCGCTCGGGGTGGACCGGCTGTTCAACACGCTGGGGCTGATGGAAGGGGACGACTGGCTCGGCGGGCAGCCGGTCACGGTGATCATCGCGCTCGTCTACGGGTATGTCCCGTTCTTCATCCTGCCGCTCTACGCGTCGCTGAACCGGCTCGACCAGCGGCTCATCGAAACCTCGCGCGACCTCGGCGCCTCGGCCGCCGAGACCTTCCGCCGGGTCATCCTGCCGCTCTCCCGGCCCGGCATCTACGCCGGGATGGTGCTGATCGCGCTGCCGATGTTCGGGGACTACTTCACCCAGGACCTCATGTCCGGGTCGCCGAACACGAACATGGTCGGCAACATCATCAACGGCTACGTCCAGGGCGGGCCCGACAAGTCGCTCGGCGCCGCGATGACGATGCTGCTGTCGGCCTTCCTGCTGATCTTCATGGCGTTCTACCTGCGCAGCCTGCGGCGCGAGCAGCGGGAGGCGGAGTGAAGCTCCGGCGCGACCCCTGGGGGCACCCACGCGGCCTGGCGCTGGTGACCTGGATCTACATCATCTGGTCGCTCGCTCCGGTGATCATGGCGATCCGCTTCGCCTTCAACGAGGGTCGCTCACGCACCACGACGCAGGGGTGGTCGCTGCGCTGGTTCTGGCAGGACCCGACGCTCAGCGTGTTCCACGACCCGTCGCTGCACTCCGCCCTGGAGCAGAGCCTGACCCTCGCATTCTTCGCGATGCTCATCGCCACGCCGCTGGGGATCGGCCTGGCGCTGGGCCTGCAGCGCTGGCGTGGCCGCGGCTCGGGCATCGCCAACGGGCTGACCCTGCTGCCGCTCGTCACCCCGGAGCTGGTCTTCGCCGTCGGGCTCTTCATGCTCTTCACGACGGCCTTCAAGTTCATCGGCCTGGGCACGACCGCGCAGGTGATCGGCCACGTCACGTTCTCGGTGTCGTTCGTGGTCGTGATCGTGCGCGGCCGCCTGCAGACGATCGGCAGCGACATGGAGGAGGCCGCGGCCGACCTGGGCGCGCCGCCGTGGGAGGTCGTGCGGCGCGTCCTGATCCCGTTGCTGATCCCCGCGATCGGCGCGAGCCTGCTGATCGTCTTCGCCCTCTCGATAGACGACTTCGTGGTGAGCCAGTACCTCGCCTCGGGAGCGGACACGACGACGGTGCCGATGCGGATCTACGCCCAGGCCCGCGCCGCGCCGACGCCCGCGCTGAACGCGCTCGCGACGATCATGCTCGCGGTCACGCTGCTGGCGCTGCTGCTCGCCTACCTCGTCTTCCGCTTCAGCACTCGCGGCCAGAAGGGCGGGTCGGCGATCGGGCAGCTCGCCGGGCTCGACGCCCGCATCGACGCAGGAGGAACGAAGTGAGCGAGGGCAAGGGCGACATCCGCCTCGAGGGGCTGACCAAGCGGTTCGGCGACGTCACCGCGGTGGACGGCATCGACCTGCACGTGCCCTCGGGCGAGTTCTTCACGATGCTCGGCCCGTCCGGCTGCGGCAAGACGACGACCCTGCGCCTGATCGCGGGCTTCGAGCGCCCCGACGCGGGGGCCATCCTGCTCGACGGCGCCGACATGTCGCGCATCCCGCCGCACAAGCGCAACGTCAACACGGTCTTCCAGAGCTACGCGCTCTTCCCGCACAAGTCGGTGGAGGACAACATCGCGTTCGGGCTGCGGTACAAGAAGCTGCCGCGCGAGGACGCCCGGCGCCGCGTGCAGGAGGCGATGGACCTGGTGCGCCTCGGCGGGCTGGGCGCGCGCAAGCCGGCCCAGCTGTCCGGCGGCCAGCAGCAGCGCGTCGCGCTCGCGAGGGCGCTCGTCCTGGAGCCGCCGGTGCTGCTGCTCGACGAGCCGCTCGGCGCCCTGGACGCGCGCCTGCGCGTTGACCTGCAGGTGGAGCTCAAGCGCATCCAGGAGCAGCTGGAGATCACCTTCATCTACGTCACCCACGACCAGGACGAGGCGCTCACGATGTCCGACCGCGTCGCGGTCATGCGCGACGGCCGGATCGAGCAGTGCGCGGCGCCGCGGGAGCTGTACGAGGAGCCGGCGACGGCGTTCGTCGCCAACTTCCTCGGCGCCGCGAACCTGATCCCGGTGCAGGCGCACGCTGACGGCGACGACACGGCGCTGACGCTCGGCAGCTTCACCCTGCGCAGTGCCGGCAGCGGCCACGCCGACGGGGCCGCGATGGCGATGATCCGTCCCGAGTACGTGCGCCTGGAGCCGCACGGCACGACGGGCGAGAACCGCGTCCCGGGGATGGTCGAGGAGGTCGTCTACCTGGGGTTCCACCAGGACGTGCGCGTACGCCTGGCGACCGGCACGCTGCTGCGCGCCGACGTACCGAACGACGGCGACGCGGTCGAGTACGAGCAGGGCGACGCGGTGGCCGTGCACCTGCGCGCGAAGAACCTGCGGGTCCTGACCGAGGACGCGTCGGTTCCCTCCAGCGCCGCGACCGGCCACTTCGCCGCTGTCTCCGCCGCGGAGCCCGCGTGACCAAGGGCGCGGCGCGCTCGCGCCCCGACACCCGGACCGAGCTGCTGGCCGCCGCGCGCCGGGTGATCCGTCGCGGATAGGAAATGAAACACAGTCCGCTTTCCCAGGAAGACATGGAAATGCTTCCCGATTCCCTCCTTCTCCGTGGCATGGCGCCCCTCGGCTGGTACCACGATCGGCCCGAACAAGCGGGTTCACGGGATCTGCAGCATCTGCAGAACTGGATTCTCGAGCTGTGTGAGGCCAGGAGTTGAGAGTCATGAAACACCGTAGCCAGGGGATGAATCGGCCGATCACTCGCCGCGACTTCATCAACGGCGTCGCCGTGGCAATCAGCGGGAGCATGGCCTGGCGTTGGTCGGAGGCCCGGACTGTATCCAGCGCATATCCGCCGATCCTGACCGGCATGCGCGGCAGCCACGAAGGATCCTTTGAAGTCGCCCACGCCATGCGCAATGGCGCCCGCTGGGAAGATCCGGCGGACACGGGCGAACAGTACGATCTGGTCGTCGTCGGTGGCGGGCTGAGCGGCCTCGCGGCGGCCTGGTATTTTCGCGAGGCAAGACCTCAATCCCGAATCCTGATCCTCGATAACCACGACGACTTCGGCGGTCACGCAAAGCGCAATGAATTCTGGGTCGGTGATCGCATGGTCCTGTCGCTCGGTGGTACCGAGAACATAGAGGACCTGAGGCGTTACGACGCGGCTGGACGCCGGCTCCTGAAATCGATCGGCATCGATGTAGCGCGCTATCCCGAGTTTCAGGACGCTTCAGTCTACGGCTCCCGGAAAATGGGATCTTCCGTTTTTCTCTGCAGGGAAACGTTCGGCAGGGACCACCTCCTGGTGGGGGATGGC
>VGVH01000033.1 GCA_016874095.1 Gammaproteobacteria bacterium
GGTCTCCATGTGCAGCAGCAGGTGGCAGTGCAGCGCCCAGCGGCCGAGCGCATCGGCCAGCACGCGAAAGCGCAGGTACTGGCCGGGCCGCAGGCTCAAGGTGTGCTTTCGCACCAGAAATCGGCCGGCTTCGTCCTCGAGATCGCTCCACAGGCCATGCAGGTGCACCGGGTGCTCCATCATCGTGTCGTTGACGAGCACGAAGCGCAGGCGCTCGCCCTGCACGAGCTCGACCGGCGCGGCCTCGCTGGCGCGCACGCCGTCGAAGGACCAGCGGTAACGGCCCATGTGGCCGGTGAGATGCAGCTCGATAGTGCGCGCCGGTTCACGACCGTCGGGGTCCGGGAACGCACTGCGCAGCTGCGCATAGGTCAGCACGCGGCGGCCGTTGTCGCGCAGGCCCACACCGGGATCGTCGAGCGCGAGGCGTGGTGCGTCCGCACGCATGTCGAGCCCCGCGCCCGACTCCGCTGGCGCATGACGCGGCTGGAAACCGCCCATTGCGTGGCCTGCATGCCCGGCGTGCGCGCCGTGATCGCCGTGTTCACCGTGACCCATGTCGCCAAGCCCGAGGAGCACGGGCCTGTCGGTCGCCGGCACGGCGGCGGACAGGCCAGTGCGCGGCGCCAGCGTGCCGCGCGCGTAACCGCCCCGATCGGCGGATTGCGCGAAGATCGTGTATGCCGAATCGCCCTTGGGCGTGACTACGACGTCGTAGGTCTCGGCCGGCCCGATCCGGAACTCCTCGACGGACACGGGCTCGACGGGCTGGCCGTCGGCTGCAATCACGGTGAACTCGAGCCCCGGCAGGCGCACGTCGAAATAGGTCATGGCTGCCGCATTGACGAAGCGCAGGCGCACCCGCTCGCCCGGGTTGAACAGCCCGGTCCAGTTGGCGGCTGGCGAGAGGCCGTTCATGAGATAGGTATAGGTCGACGAACCCACGTCCGCGAGATCGCTGCGGTTCATGCGCATCTCGCCCCAGGCCCGGCTCTCGGCGAGTGCCGCCGAAAACCCGCGCGCTCGCGCATCGCGCAGGAAATCGCCCACTGTGGGCTGGCGGTAGTTGTAGTAATCCGGCTCCTTCTTCAGCTTCGCGAGTACGCGGGCGGGATTGCTGTCCGTCCAGTCCGACAACATGACGACGTAGTCGCGTTCGGCGACTGGCGCCTCAGGCTCGCGCGGCAGGATGACGAGCGGTCCGTAGAGACCGAGCTGCTCCTGGAAACCGGAATGGCTGTGGTACCAGTAAGTGCCGCTCTGTCGCGGGGTGAAGGCGTACTCGAAGATCTCGCCCGGCGCGATGCCCGGGAAGCTGAGCCCCGGCACGCCGTCCATCGCGCTCGGCACGATCACGCCATGCCAATGGATCGACGTCGGCTCCGCGAGGGTGTTGCGCACGCGGATACGCACGGGCTCACCCTCACGCCAGGTAAGCAGCGGTGCCGGCAATGAGCCGTTCACCACGTTCGCCACGCGCTGCCGGCCGGTGATATTCACCGGCATGGTGCCGATGGTCAGATCGAAAGCGTCTGCGGCTGCAAGCACGCGCGGACGGAAAGCGGCACCCGCCAACGCCGTGGCGGCAATGCCCTGAACGAATTGACGGCGCGTGAGCGCCAGCAGGAAATCAGGCACGGAAAGCTCCTCGTCGGAAACCGCGAAACGGAATCGTTCGGGAGCGAACTCAGAGCCGGAGGCGACCGTACTCGATGAGGGGTGGCGGACCGCTCGAGGAAGACTGACGGAATACAGCAGCACGAACGCCCTGCGCTGGCGCCATTACGGCCCAGACGACATCGTGGCGCTGCGTCTGCGCAGGCGCGCCCGACGCGGTGGCAGAGTCGACGGGTCCGCCGTTGACGCCCTGCATTTCCAGGCAATCGCCAGCGTGCGCCGGGGGCATCATGGCCCCGCAATGCGCGGAATGATCGGCGGCGGTCGCGGCCAGGCAGACCGGCACGAGCACGTTCAACGTGCAGAACAGGGCGAGCGCAGCGACGATGGCACGGCGGGACATGCGGCCACTATAGCAGTTCAGTTCCGCGGTGGCCGCGGGAGGAAGGCAGAAGTGCGACGCAGGTAGGCCTGGTAGTCCGGTCGCCGCGTTGCGATATCGCGTTCGGTCAGCGCCACGCCGGATACGCGCAGCAGCAGGAACGTGAGCAGCGCCGGCCCGGCGAGCGTCCACCAGGCGCCGCCGGCCGCCGCGATCAGCCCCAGGCCCCACCACAGCAGGCTCTCGCCGAAGTAGTTCGGGTGGCGGCTGTAGCGCCAGAGCCCGCGGTCCATGACCCCCCGCTCCGCGTCACCGGCACGTTGAAATCGCAGCAGCTGCCAGTCCGCCACTGCCTCGAACAGGAAGCCTGCGGCGAACAGCGCGACGCCGATGCCATCGAGCAGCGTCAGGTCGTTGTCGGAGCGGGTAGCTCCGTAGAGCGGCAGCGCGACGAGGCAGGCGAGCAGCGCCTGCAGGGCGAACACGTAGAAAGCGGATTTCCACCAAAAGCCCGGCTCGTTGCGCGCGCGGATCTCCCGGTAGCGGCGGTCCTCGGGTTTGCCGCGACCGCGCACCAGCACATGCATTGCGAGCCGCAAGGCCCAGAGTCCCGCAAGCCCGACCGCCATCTGGCCGCGAAGACTCGGGGGTTCGACCGCCAGCAGCCAGGCGAGACCCGCCAGCGCGATCGCCGGGCCCCACAGGACATCGACGATCGCCACGTTGCGATTCGCGACGCTCAGGAGCCAGCCACCCAGCATCCAGGGCAGGACCAACGTGAGCGCTGCAGCCCAGTCGCCGATGTTCATGGGGCGAAGCGGTAGTGGGCGACGAACCACTCGGTACCGCCGCGATACCCGAAGAGCTCGGCGCAGGCCATGAAAAACATGCGCCAGCGCTGGAACCAGAGCGGCGCCGCTGCCTCGCCGTAAGCCGCGGCGAGCGCCTTCATGACTGCAGGGCGCCGCGCGTCCATCTGCGCCAGCCAGGCGTTGGCCGTACGCTCGTAGTGCGTGCCGTTGACCCGCCACTGATCCTCCACACGCAGGCGGTCCTGGAACTGAAGGAGCGTGCGCTCGGCCGGCATCAGGCCGCCCGTGAAGAAGTGCCGGCCCATCCAGTCACTGGCGCCGTCTGTGGTAAAGGGATACATCAGATCTCGATGACAGAACAGGTGGACGAAGAGCCGCCCGCCGGGCCGAAGCCAGCCCGCGATTCGCTCCATGAGCACGGCGTAGTTGCGGATATGCTCGAACATCTCGACCGAGACGACGCGGTCGAAGCGCCGGTCCGTCGCGAAGACATTGACGTCGGCCGTCACTACCTCGACGTTGGGCAGACCACGCTTCGCGGCAGCAGCCAGTATGTACGCGCGCTGGGAAGCCGAGTTCGATACCGCAGTGATGCGCGACCGCGGAAAGCGCTCCGCCATCCACAGCGTCAGTGAGCCCCAGCCGCAGCCGAGTTCGAGTACTTCCTGCCCGTCCGCCAGCATGGCGCGCGCGGCGGTCGTGTCGAGCATGCGCGCTTCAGCTTCGCCGAGATCCGTGACGCCCGGCTCCCACTGGCAGCAGCTGTATTTCAGGTGGGGGCCGAGCACCTGCGCGTAGAACGCCGCGGGCACTTCGTAGTGCTGCTCGTTCGCGCGGGCGGTCTCGATCGCGACCGGCGCCGCCCGCAAGCCCTCGAGGCAGATGCGGAAGCGCTTCGCGCGGTCGATGGATTCCTCGCGAAGTCGGGTGGCCATCAGGCGCCGCATCCCGAACCGCATGAGGGGATCCGGCACGAGGCCGCGTTCGCAGAGTTCGATCGCCAGCGTGGTCATGCTCAGTCGGGCAGCACGGCCGCACGCACGCGACGCAGGAGTCCGCGCAGGCCGGGAAGATGTTCGTACAGTCCGGTGCCGGCGTCCCAGAAGTCGCGGTGCACGAGTACGGCGCCGCTAGCGTCGAAGCGGAACTGCGTGACGCCGTAGGAGACCATCGGCTCGCCGTCGTTCAGCCGCGCGCTTCGCACGGTCATCCGCCAGCGGGCAAAGTAGTCTATCCCCTGATTGGTGACCTCGAGCACCTCCAGACCCATGCCGTCGATGTTGGCGACCGTATGTGCAAGGTACTCGGCAATCGCCTCGCTGCCCTCGATCGCGGTGAGATTGTCGTTGAAGTAGGCAGCCGTGGCGTAAACGGCCGGAACCTGCGCACGAACAGTCTCGGGTGAGGGATCGGTGAACAGTGTCTGGATCCGGCCGAGGGCTGCACGCGCCTGGCTGTCGCCGCCGGGCAATTCCACTGCCATGGACGCAGTACGGTCAAGCGCCGCGTCATAACTCGCGTTCAGTTCGGCGGCGGTCATCACGGGGGGCGCACCGCAGCCGGCTGCCGCCAGCGCGACAAAGACCAGGGCAAGGCGGCAGGGTTTCGACAAACGCATCTTCAGGCCTCCACAGGACCGGATATATTCGCCGCCGGCATCCGATCGGTTTCAGCCGGCGAATGCTTCCCTCGCTACGGGCATGAGCATACGCCCGGGCGGTCCTTCAGGGGTGCAGGCAGTTGCGTATCGCGATCATCGGCGCAGGCGTTTCCGGTCTTGTCGCCGCACATCACCTGCGGAGCGGCCACGAGATCACCGTGTTCGAGGCCGATGCGCGTGCCGGCGGTCATTCCCGGACAGTCGATGTGACCGATGACGGCAGGCAGGTACCGATCGATACCGGCTTCATCGTCTACAACGAACCGAACTATCCGCGCTTCACAGCGCTGCTGGCCGAGCTTGGCGTGGCTACCCAGCCGAGTGCGATGAGTTATTCCATGCGCTGCGAGGCGAGCGGCCTCGAGTGGAACGGCAGCTCGCTGAACGGGCTTTTCGCCGACAGGCGCAATCTGTTGCGCCCGCGCTTTCACCGGATGCTGGCCGGCATCCTGAAGCTGAACGGCAGCGCGAACGCCCTGCTTGAGGCCCCGGAGTGGCAGTCGCTGGGACAATTCCTCGACGAGAAAGGTATCGCAGGGCCTGTCGTGGACGACTACCTGCTGCCAATGGCGGGCGCCATCTGGTCGGCCGAGTCGTCCCGCATCCGTCGGTTTCCGGCCGCACAGTTCGGCCGGTTTTTCAGCAACCACGGGCTCTTCAGCCTCGGCGAGAGGCCCCAATGGCGCACCGTCAGCGGTGGCTCGCGCGAATACCTGCGCGCCCTCACCGGCCACCTCGGTGATCGGGTGCGGCTCGCCACGCCGGTCGAATGGGTACGGCGCCTCCCCGACCGGGTGCTGGTCAAGGCTCGCGGTGATATCGCCCATGCCTGGGATGCCGTGGTCTTCGCCTGCCACAGCGACCAGGCGCTTGCTCTCCTGCGCGACCCGTCGCTGGAGGAGCGCGAGGTGCTTGGGGCCATCCGCTACGAGGCAAACGAGGCCGTGTTGCATACGGATACGGCGCTGCTGCCGCGGCGCAGACGGGCATGGGCCGCCTGGAATTACCACAGGGGTCTTGGCCGCGCGGATGCTTCGACGGTCACCTATAACCTGACCACGCTGCAGCGACTGGCTGTGCGCCAGCAGTATCTTGTTACGCTGAATGCGACGGAGGCAATCGACCCACGCCGCATCCTCGAGCGCTTCCGCTACGATCATCCGGTGTTCGACGGTGCTGCTTTGGCCGCGCAGAAGCGCTGGAAGCTGATCAACGGCGCGCAGCGCAGCTGGTTCTGCGGCGCCTATTGGGGCTATGGCTTCCACGAGGATGGCGTGGCCAGCGGCGAAGCCGTAGCACGAGGATTGAACGGCGAGGAGATCGATGCACAGCTGCATCTACGACGGGTGGGTTAGGCACCGGCGCTACGGCGCCGTGCAGAACGCCTTCCGCTACAACATCTACATGCTATACCTCGATCTCGCGGAGCTCGACACGGTGTTCCATCCGTACCGGCTGTGGTCGACGCGCCGCCCGGCGCCGGCGTGGTTCCGTCGGCGCGACCACTGGGGTGATCCCGGGGAACCGCTCGCCGACAGCATCCGCGCGCTCGTCGCTCGCGAAACCGGGCGCTCCTGCGAAGGGCCGATCCGGCTGCTCACGCACCTGCGCTACTTCGGCTACTGTTTCAACCCCGTGAGTTTCTATTATTGTTTCGGGACCGACGAACGGATCGAACACGTCGTGATGGAGGTCAACAATACTCCCTGGGGCGAGCGGCACTGCTACGTGCTGCCGGGCACGGCTGCAGGCGAGGCGTGGCTCGGCGCGGAATTCGACAAGGGTTTTCACGTTTCGCCCTTCCTGCCGATGGACATGCAGTATCGCGCCCGACTGACGGCGCCGGCCGGGCGTCTCTACGTAGCGCTGGAGAACTGGCGCGATGGCGCCAAGGCATTCGATGCGCATCTGGTCCTCGATCGTCGCGCCATCAGTGCCGGCGCGCTGGCGCGGCACCTGATCTGCGATCCGCTGGTAACGCTGCGGGTAACAGCCCTCATACACTGGCAGGCATTGCGCCTCCTGCTGAGGCGCGCTCCTTTCCACCCGCACCCGGCGAGTTGACGTGGACCAGCGCGACAGACTTCTCGAACACGAGACGGACGCCCTGCCGCTGGGGTCGCTCCCGGCAGCGAGCCCATGGACCCGTTTCCTCCGCCGTAAGGTGCTGGCAAGGCTCGGCGCGATCGGCAGCGGTCGTCTCGAGCTGCGCGACGCGCTGGGCCAGCACAGTTTCGGCCGCGACGGCCCGGTTGCCCGCATCGAGGTCGAGGACCTGAGTGCCTGGTCGGACATGGCCCTCGGCGGCACCATCGGCGCTGCCGAGGCCTACATGGTGGGCAAGTGGTCGACGCCCGATCTGACCTCGCTCGTGCGGCTGTTTGTCGCCAACCGGGCGATGATGCAGGACTTCGAAGGCGGCCTTGCATCGATGGCCGCGCCGCTCGCGAAACTCGGGCACCTGTTCCGTCGCAACACGCGCGGCCAGGCACGGCGCAACATCGGCGCGCACTATGACCTCAGCAACGAGTTCTACGCGCTGTTCCTCGACCGCACGATGAGCTATTCCTCGCTGATCTACCCGACGCAGGCGAGCACGCCAGACCAGGCGGCCGTACACAAGCTCGACACGATCTGCCGCAAGCTCGAACTGCAGCCGGAAGACCACCTCCTCGAGATCGGCACGGGCTGGGGCGGGCTTGCCCTCCATGCGGCGCGCCACTACGGCTGCCGGGTGACGACGACGACGATTTCCGCTCGCCAGCGCGACCATGCGCGCGCGCTCGTGGCCGCAGCCAGGCTGGAGAACCGCATCAGCGTCATCGACCGCGACTACCGCGACCTCGACGGGCAGTACGACAAGCTCGTCTCGGTGGAGATGATCGAGGCGGTCGGCCTCGGCTATCTCGACACCTACTTCCGCGCCTGCGACGCGCGCCTGAAGCCGGGCGGCAGCATGCTCCTCCAGAGCATCGTGATTGCCGACGCGCTCTACGACGAGGCAAGCCGGTCTGTCGATTTCATCCAGAAATACATCTTCCCGGGCGGTGCACTGCCCTCCCTTGCTGTCATCCGCGATACCACGGCACGGGTGACTGCGCTCGCCGTCGGCGGTGTCGAGGACATCGGCGCGCACTACGCGCGCACGCTGCGAGACTGGCGCGAGCGCTTCCTCGCGGCCCGTGCGTCGGTTCGGGCACTCGGATTCAGCGAGGACTTTATTCGCATGTGGGAGTACTACTTCGCCTACTGCGAGGGCGGGTTCCGCGAGGGCGCGATCTCCAACGTGCAGGTGCTGTTCACCAAGACCGCATGAACCGCTGCGGAACTCCAGTGGGGGCGCTATTGTCGCAACGGAAAGACCACTGGAGTTCAGCCATGACCAGCCGATTTCCCGGATTGACCGTTCTTGCCGCGGTTGCGCTCCTTGGCAGCGCCGTCGCCGGCACTCCCCGCAACCCCGACCTCTCCATCACCCGGCCGGAGGCAGACACGCGCTTTCCGCCCTTCACGCGCGTGCTGCTGGAGCCGGTGGAGATCGAATTCCGCCCGTCCGAGCCGCTGGCCGGCACGGGCAACACCACCGGCAACCGCACGGAATTTCCGCCGACCGAGGCCGACCAGCAGCGCCTCGAAGCCGATGCCAACCGCATCCTGCGTGAAGAGCTGGCGAAGAACGAGAGCGTGGAACTCACCGACAAACCGGGCCCCGGCGTGCTGGTGCTGAAGCCCGCGCTGCGGGACATCGTCTGGCGGCTGCCGAGCGAGGAACCCCCGGGATCCCGGATCTACCTCGACAATGTCGCTGACCTGACCTTCGCGGTGGATTTTGCTGACGGCGAGTCGGGCCGCCCGCTGGGCCGGGCGGAAGACCGCCGCAGCGCCGAGCCGATTGCCACCGGACCGGGCGACTTCGGCGCCGTGCGCGCGAACCGCGTCAGCGCCGGCGTGGAGTGGCGTCGTGTCCTCAGGAAGTGGGGGCGACGGCTGGACACGCGGGTCGAGCAACTTTACTTCGAAGCCAAGCCGCGCTGAACCGCGGCACGATCCGCTTCAGCCGCGGCGCAGGTCTTCGCCCCGCTGCAGCGGCGCCTGCCAGGTGATGGCGGGGTCGACCGTGTGGAAGATGCGACCGTTGGTGGCCGGGTCGTCGAGGCAGTCGACCACGATCCGGGCGAGGTCGGCCCGGTGGATGACGCCCATTTTCATGTGGTCCTCGGTTTTCACCGCGGTGCCGGATGCCGGATCGTCCGTCATACCGCCTGGTCGCAGGATCACCCAGTCGAGGCCGCTCGCTTTCAGGTAGTCCTCGGCCTCGGTCTTGAGGCGGAGGACCTCCCCCAGTACCTCGAGCACCTTCGGTGCCACGGCTGCGCGGCTGTCACCGGCACCGATCGCGGTGACGAGGATCACGCGCGGGATGCAGCGGCTCAATTTTCCAATGCTGTCGACGATGTGTTTGACGCCGGTGAAATCCGGCCGCGGCACCTGCCCGCGCGTCGCGCCGATCGTGCAGACCACGGCCTTGTACCAGCCGGCCGCGAAGGCCTTGCCCACGCTCACCGGATCGCAGACGTCGCCGTAGATGATCTGCTGCAGCGGCAGGGCCTGAAGCTGGGTCAGGTCGGACGTGGGTCGGGCAAAGGCGGCGACTTTCTCCCCCCGCGCGGTCAGCAGTTTCGCGACCTCGAGTCCGGTCTCGCGGCTCCCGCCGAATATCAGCACGGTGTCTGCGTTCATCGATCGACCGCTCCCTGGTCCCGCATTGGCACGGGACCGTCGATGTGTCCCAGGTCACGCCCCGGCGCGATGCGGTCGCGGAGGATCTGCTTCAACTCCTTGGCCTCGGGGAAGTGGCCGCGCTCCTTGCGCGACCAGATGACCTCGCCGTTCACGCGCACCTCGAAGATGCCGCCGACCGATCCCGGCACCAGCGCGACCTCGCCGATGTCCTGCTCGAAGGTCGAGAGCAGTTCCTGCGCGATCCAGGCGGCACGCAGCAGCCAGTGGCAGCCCGTGCAGTACTCGACTTCGATGCGCACCGGCTTCTGCATGGCGGATTACTCGTCGTCGAAGCGCTGTGTGATGGGCTGGTAGGCGTCGATGCGCCGGTCGCGAAGGAACGGCCAGCCCTGACGCTGCCGCTCGATGGCGCCGAGGTCAAGCTCGGCGTACAGCACCGATTGCTGCGTGGACGAGGCCTTCACCAGCAGGTGTCCATCGGGCGCCGCGACGAAACTCTGTCCCCAGAACTCGATGCCGCCGCTGCCGCCCGGCTCGGGCTCGAAACCCGTGCGGTTGATGGCAACGACGAAACAGCCATTGGCAATGGCATGCGAGCGCTGGATAGTCTCCCAGGCCGCGTGCTGGCGTTCGCCCAGCGCGGCCTTCTCCTCCGGGTGCCAGCCGATTGCCGTCGGGTAGATGAGGATCTGCGCACCTTTCAGCGCCGTGAGTCGCGCGCCCTCCGGGTACCACTGGTCCCAGCAGACGAGTACGCCGATGCGGCCGGCGCCGGTGTCCCAGGCCCGGAAACCCAGGTCGCCCGGCGTGAAGTAGTACTTCTCGTAGTAACGCGGGTCGTCCGGGATGTGCATTTTGCGGTACTTGCCGAGCATCCCCTTCGCGCCGTCGATCACCACTGCCGTGTTGTGGTAGAGGCCCGGCGCACGCCGCTCGAAGAGCGACAGCACCAGCGTGGCGCCGCTCCTGGCGGCCAGCTTCTCGAATGCCGCCGTCGTCGGGCCGGGTATCTCCTCGGCGAGTGCGTAGTGGGCAGCGTCCTCGCTCTGGCAGAAGTAGCGCGAACGGAACAGCTCCGGCAGGCAGACCAGCTCGGCCCCGGCTGCAACGGCTTCGGTGCTGAGCGCGAGGGCGCGGGCGGTGTTGGCGGCCGGGTCCGCGCCCATGCTCATCTGGACGATCGCGACTTTCAGGGTCTTCGCCAAGGTGACCTGCCTCAACCCGGCAGACAGTAGGTGGTTTCGCTGAAGGCGGCCGTGTACTGATCGAGGATCTGCATGCCGACCCCGGGGCGAACCTGGCCCGCATCGATCCTGCGGCGGACGAGCTCGCTCATGCGCCGGTTGAGGTCGTTCGGGAAGTACTGCACCTGGGCCAGCATCTCGTGCACGGTCATGCCGGGCAGCGACTTCTCGATCCAGAAATTGCCGGGCTCGTCGGCATCGGCATAGACGTGCACCTCCGGCACTCTGCCGAAAAGGTTGTGCGTGTCACCCATGATGTCCTGGTAGGCGCCGACCAGGAAGATGCCGATGTAGTACGGCTCCCCGGGCGTGAGGCCGTGCACCGGCAGGAAGGACTTGTCGTCCCGCGACGAGATGTAGTGGCTGATCTTGCCGTCGGAGTCGCAGGTGAGGTCCACCATCACGCCGCGTCGGCCGGGCTGCTCCTCGAGGCGGTCAATGGGCATCACGGGGAAGCCCTGCTCGATGGCCCAGTGGTCGAGCATCGACTGGAACACGGAGAAGTCGCAGAGATAGAGATCCGTCAGCCGTTCCTCGAGCTCGGGCAGCTCATCCGGCACCGGATCGAGTTCGGCCGCGCGCAGGCCCGGCAGGATCTCCGAACACACGTTCCAGTACAGGCGCTGCACGGCACCGAGCTGGTCGAGTCCCAGATAGCCGAGCACGAAGAGCTGGTCGGCTTCGTTTCGCGCATCCTTCGCGTCATGGTAGGCCTCGAGCAGGTCCTCGGGCTTCTGCGCGCGACGGCGCAGGCCGTCGAGAATCTTCTTGAGGGCCTTGACCGTCTTGTGCGGTTTCTCGGGCATGTCACCCTGGACCGGGCCGTCCGGCCGGTGCGTGCCGAGCACCGGCACGATCAGCACGGAGTGGTGCGCGGTAATCGCGCGGCCGCTCTCGGACACGATGATCGGCGGCGGCACTTCGCGCGCGTCGCAGACATCCTTTACCGCATAGACGACGGCATTGGCGTACTCCTGCAAACCGTAATTGATGCCGTCCTCGTCGCGCGCGTAGCCGGTGCCGTAGTTGACGCCCAGTCCGCCACCGACATCGAGGTGGGTGACGCCGACGCCCTGCTTCACCAGGCTCACGTAGACCTGGCAGGCTTCGGTCACGGCCTTCTTGAGTACCTGGATATCGGCGATCTGGCTGCCGAGATGGAAATGCAGCAGCTGCAGGCCGTCGCGCGCATCGCGCAGCTCGAGTTCCACGACCATGCGCAACAGTTCCGGGATCGCAATGCCGAACTTCGAACGCGCGCCGGCCGATTCGAACCAGCGGCCCGAGCCCTGCGTGGCGAGACGGATGCGCGCGGCAAGCTTCGGCTTCACGCCTGCGGCATCGGCCAGCTCGATGAGCTGCTCGAACTCCGAGTACTTCTCGATGATGGGCAGCACCTTCTGTCCGAGCTGCTGCGCCGAGAGGATCAGCGAGAGCATCGTCCGGTCTTTCACGCCGTTGCAAAGGAGCAGACGCTCGTCGTCGATGTGGGGCAACGCCGCGATCAGTTCCGCCTTCGAGCCGCATTCGAGACCCATGCCCCAGGGGCGGCCGGCATCGAGCACTTCCTCGACGACCTCGTGCATCTGGTTGACCTTGATCGGATAGACGCCGCGGTAGACGTTGCCGTAGCCGCTCTCCTGAACGGCCGCCGCAAACGCTTCGTTGAGCCGTCTGACGCGGGCGCGCAGCACGTCCTGGAAACGGATCAGCACGGGGAAGCCGGAATTGCGCCGCTTGATCTCGTTGACGACCTGCACGATGTCGATCGCGAGTTCCTGCTCGGGAAACGGGCGCACGGCGGCGTGGCCCTGCTCGTTGATGAAGAAGAAGTTCTCGCCCCAGGCGTCGAGG
>VGVH01000034.1 GCA_016874095.1 Gammaproteobacteria bacterium
GGCGGAGGACCTCTTTGTCGTCGCCGCCGGTCGCCTGGAACACGTATTCAAGCCCGAGGTCGGCGCGCGCGAGCCGCTCAAGCGGGTCGGTCCCGGCGGCATCGTCGGCTGGGCCGGCCTGCTGCTGGGCCAGACGCGGCGGCTGGCCACGGTGACGGCGGCCGAACCCACGGTGTTGCTGCGCATCGACACCGAGGAGCTGGTAGGGCTGCTCGAGTCGGACCCTGCGGGAAAGTCGGTGATGGACGAATTCGCGACCATGATTCAGCGCGAATTCGCGGTTCCTGCGCTGCTGGCGCAGGTGCGGCGGCTGTCGGGCGAGCCGATGGTCGAGGAGATGTCGCGCTTCAGCCTTGCCCTGTACCGGGTACTCGTGTGGCTGAAGAACCCGCGGCCCTACCTGATGTTCGTCGGCTTCGCGATCTTTCTCGGCTTGTGGTACCTGACCGTCGAAGTGTGGCGCCTGCCGCGCTTCAAGGAAATGCCCGGACTCACGGTGGTCGTGAAGGAGTGGCTGTCGCCCAATCCGACCTACGGCCTGTCGGTGTATACGGGGGAGTACTACAAGCACATCTGGGTATCGATCTGGCGCGTGACGCAGGCGTTCTTTCTCGCCACCGTGACCGGCGTCACCATCGGCCTGTTGCTCGGCTGGTCGCGCAAGTTTCGCGAGTTCGTGTTTCCGGTGTTCGAGATGCTCAGGCCGATCCCGATCCTCGCCTGGGTGCCGCTGGCGATCGTGATGTTCATCGCCACCGAGTCGGCGGTGATCTTCCTCGCTTTCCTGGCGTCGTTCTTCGCCACCGCGCTGAATACGATGCTCGGCGTGCAATCGATCGACGAATCGTACGTGCGCGCGGCGGACTGCCTGGGCGCCAGCCGCTGGCAGGTGTTCCGCCACGTGACGATCCCGGGCGCCATGCCGTTCATCTTCACCGGCCTGCAGATCTCGATCGGCGTGTGCTGGTTTTCGCTGGTCGCCGCGGAAATGGTGTCGGGGCAGTTCGGCCTGGGCTACGTCATCAACACTTCGTACATGATGGTGCGCTATCCGACCATCGTGATCGGCATGGTCACGCTCGGCATCGTCGGCTATGCCACCAGCGCGCTGGTGCGCATCACCGGCGATCACCTGATGCAATGGCGCATCCGGGAACTCGCGCTCGCGGAGCGCTGACATGAACGACGTGCACGCAGCCCCGGCCACCCGCGGGAAGATCCTCATTGACGACGTCGTCAAGGTCTACGACCCGGGCGGTGCCGCGGTGATGGCGGTCGATCACTGCAACCTGGAGATCGAGGCCGGCGAGATCTGCATGATCGTCGGCCCCTCGGGCTGCGGCAAGACCACCCTGCTCAATGCGATCGCGGGCTTTCACGACATCACCTCGGGCCGCATCCTGATGGACGGCGAGACGCTGTGTTCGGCGGAGAAGCCGAAGGCGGCGCCGGGACCGGACCGCATCGTGGTGTTCCAGAACGGCGCATTGTTTCCCTGGCGCACGAACCTGGAGAACGTGATCTTCGGTCCGGTGATGCAGGGCAAGCTGACGGTTGCCGACGCGAGGGACAAGGGCCGCGCGATGATGGCGGACGCCGGCCTGGCCGGCGTCGAGCACAATTTCCCGGGGGAGGTGTCCTCGGGCATGCGCCGGCGCGTCGAGATCGTGCGCGCGCTGATGAACGAACCGAATGTCCTGCTGCTGGACGAACCCTACCGCGCCCTCGACTCGCTCACCAAGAGCGTGATGCACGAGTCGCTGCTCGAGATCTATTACAAGAACCGGGTGACGATCTTCTTCATCACGCACGACCTGGAGGAGGCGATCTTCCTCGGCCATCGGGTCGCCATCATGACCACGCGGCCGTGTCGGCCGAAGAAGGTGCTGACCGTGGACATTCCCCACCCGCGCGACTACGGCGTGCTGACCTCGAAGCGCTTTCGCGAGCTGATCGAGGAGACCAGCGAGGCGGTGCACGAAGAAGCCCGCAAGGCCTTCGATGCCGGCGAGAAGGAAGGCTGAGCGTGCGCACGAAAGTGATGAAGGTGCTGGGCAGTCAGGCATTCTGGCGGGGAATCGTCGCCATCGTGGTGTTCCTGGTGCTGTGGGAGATCGGCTCGCGCTCGAAGATGTGGATGGCGTACGAGGTCTTTTCACCGTTGCGCGAAGCGCTCGGGGCGATGGGATTCAAGAAGAACTACCTGCCCTGGGTGGGCGCCGTGCCCGCGCCTTCCGGCGTGGTCATGGCCTGGGTGGACGTTCTCGGGCACGCCGGATACTGGCAGAGCTGGTACATGAGCTTTCTGCGCGTCATCGGCGGCTTTGCGGCGGCGATGCTGATCGGCATTCCGTTCGGGCTGATGCTGGCGGTGAATCGCGTCGCCCACGGCATCGGTTTCCCGACCTTCGAGGTGCTGCGGCCGATCCCGCCGCTCGCGTGGGTGCCCGCGTCGATCATCTTCTGGCCGACGCAGGAGCTGGCGATCATGTTCATCACTTTCCTCGGCGCGTTCTACACGATTGTGATCAACGTGGTCGGCGGCGCCAAGTCGATCGATGTGCGCTATTTCCATGCCGCGCAGTCGATGGGTGCCTCGCGCTGGGACATTTTCCGGCGCATCGTGCTGCCCGGTACGCTGCCCTCGATCGTCGTCGGTTCCGCGGTCGGCATGGGAATCACCTGGGAAGTCGTCGTCGCCGCGGAGATGATCTCAGGCGGCGGCAGCCAGATGGGTGGCTCGGGAGGCGGGCTGGGCTTCTTCATCTGGAACTCCTATGTCGGCGGCTCCTATGAGCAGATCGTCGTCGGCATGATCTCGATCGGCATCGCCGGCTTCTTCTCCAGCGAACTGCTGCGCGGGTTCGGCTCGCTGCTCACGCCCTGGCTGAAGGTGCGCTGATGGCCGACGATAGCGCGAACCGCGTCCAGGCCGGCGAGATCGCCGTCGAGGGCGTCTCGAAGTCCTACGGCATGGCGAAGATGCAGAAGGAAGTCGTGCGCGGATGCACCTTCACCATCGAGCGCGGCAAGCTCACCGTGATGATCGGTCCTTCCGGCTGCGGCAAGAGCACGCTGATCCGGCTGCTCGCGGGTTTCGAGTCGCCCAGCGCCGGCCGCATTGCGCTGGACGGCGAGGAAATCAGGTCGCCGAGTCGGGACCGGCTGGTGCTGTTCCAGGAATCGGCGCTTTTCCCGTGGATGACGACGTGGAACAACGTGATGTACGGCCCGCGAGCGCGCGGCGAGGCAGGTCCCGAGACGGTCGAGTTCGCCGAGTTTCTGCTGCAGAAGGTCGGGCTGACGGAGTTCCGCAACAAGTATCCCGGTCAGCTATCGGGCGGCATGCAGCGGCGCGCCGAGCTGGCGCGGGCGATGATCAACAATCCCAAGGTGATGATCCTCGACGAGCCGTTCCGCGGCCTGGACGCGATGACCAAGGAACTGATGTGGGAGTACTACTCGCGCCTGTTCGAGGAGAACCGGCGCACCAACTTCTTCGTGACCACCGACATCGACGAGGCGGTGTTCCTCGCCGACAGGATACTCGTAATGTCGAACATCCCGACGCAGGTGAGGGCCGAGATCGAGGTCGACCTGCCGCGCCCGCGCCGGCTCGCGGATCTGGTCGAGAGCGACCGCGCCAATGACATCAAGAAGCAGGCGTTGTCGATCCTGCACGCCGAAGCGATGCGCTCGTTTTCGCGCGGCTCCAAGGCGGCGGCGGACTTCGTCGAAGCCTATCTCAAGCGCGAGAGCCGCGGCTCATGATCGAAGCGCTGCTCGACCGCTCGGTGGTGATCGGCTTCGCCGTGGCGGGCGCTGTGCTGTCCATGCTGGCGAGTGCGCTGCGGCTGCGCGGCGCGATCGGGGCGCGCACCGCGCGTGCGCTCGGCGCGGCCGGGTACGGCTGCATGGGGGCGAGCATGCTGCTCTTTCTTGCCGCCGGTCTGCGCGCAGGTAACGCGTGAGTGACACCCGGCCGGCCGCGAAACTGATCGACGGCAAACGCATCTCCAGCGAGGTGCGGGCGGAGTGGAAAGTGCGCGCAGACCGGCTGTGCGCGCTCGTCGCGACGCCGGGGCTGACGGTGATCATGGTCGGCGAGAATCCCGCCTCCGGTCTGTACGTGCGCAACAAGCTGCGGGCATGCGAGGAGATGGGGATCCGCTCCGAACTGCGCCTGTACCCCGCCGACACGCCGGAGCA
This sequence comes from Gammaproteobacteria bacterium, assembly GCA_016874095.1. GTDB lineage: Bacteria > Pseudomonadota > Gammaproteobacteria > Steroidobacterales > QUBU01. The sequence continues at coordinate 4,210 of VGVH01000034.1, forward strand.
GACGGTCCTCGAATCGATCCGCGCGCTGAACGCCGATCCGACTTGCCACGGCATCCTGGTGCAGCTGCCGCTGCCGCCGCAGATTTCGGTGCGGCACGCGCTGGAAGCGATTTCCCCGGACAAGGATGTCGATGGATTCCACCTGTACAACGTCGGCGGGCTGATCACCGGCGAGACGGTGTTTCCGCCCTGCACGCCGTATGGGGTAATGATGCTGCTCGATCGCACCGGTATCCCGGTCACCGGGCAGAACGTCACCATCGTCGGCGCCTCGAACATCGTCGGCAAGCCGATGGGCCTGATGTTCCTGCAGCGCGAGGCGACGGTGGCGATCTGCCACGTCAAGACGCGCGACCTGACCCAGTACACGATAGCCGCGGATATCCTGGTGGTAGCTGCCGGTCAGCCCAACCTCGTCACCGGGCCGATGGTGCGTACCGGCGCCGTGGTGATCGACGTCGGTATCAATCGATTGCCCGACGGCAGTTTGATCGGCGACGTGGATTTTGACAGTGTTTCCCGCAAGGCGTCGTACATCACGCCGGTGCCGGGCGGCGTCGGTCCGATGACGGTCACCATGCTGCTCTGTAACACGGTGGCGGCGGCCGAGCGTTCGTATGCGCAGCTCAAAGCGGCGTAGCGCGCGGCAAGCGGCGTCCGGGGTCGTAGAACGGCAGTCGCGCGACGCCGGCGAGCCGGCCATCGGCGAGACGCACCGTCGCGCCGGGCAGTACCGCCGCAGGCACATAGCCCAGTGCGATCCTGCGCCGCAGGAGCGGTGAGTCGCATTCGCTCGTCAGTCGTGCTGCGGGCACCGTCGCGCCAGTGCGCGCGAGCGTCGGCCGGACGCCGGGAATCAGGCCTGCCAGCCGCCGCGTTGCCGATTCGGGTCGGCGATGAGTTCCCTCGACGAGGCGTTGCAGACCGAGTTCCGCAGCACTTTCCCGGCCGGTGATCTCGCTGCCGAAGAGCACGAACCCGGACTCGATGCGCAGGCTGTTGGCCGCGGCGAAGCCGCATTCCCGGATGCCGATCGAGGCGCCGTCGTCCAGCAGCCGGACCCAGGCCTGCGCGCCCTGCGCCGCCGGGACCAGGATCTCGTAGCCCAGCTCGCCGCTGTATCCGAGGCGGCCGACGCAGGCCCGGATGCCTCCCAGGCTGGCCTCTGCGAAGCGGAAATACGCCAACTCGGCCGTTGCGCCCGCGCCGATGGTGCGGGCCAGGACGCGGCCGCTCTGCGGGCCCTGCAGTGCGATCACCGCGTGCTCCCCTGAGCGGTCACGGAGCGCGACGTCCAGGCCGCTCGCGCGCTCGGCCAGCCAGCGGCGATCGCCGCGCCTGCCGGTGAACAGCCACCACAGGTCCTCGCCCAGCCGCCACAGCGTCGCGTCGATGAATACCGCGCCGTCCGCGGCGAGGAGCAGGGTGTAGGCGATCCGGCCGACGGGCAGGCGGCGCACGTTGCGCGACTGGATCGCGTCCAGATACGCGGCGGCGCCGGGGCCGCGGATCTCGAAGTGCGCGATGAAGGAAAAGTCGAACAGGCCTGCCGCGCGCCGGGTGGCGAGATGCTCTTCCTCGGCATCACGGAAGGCGCGCGGGACGCTGACGCCGGGCGTCAACGCGTCCAGCGTGAGTCCGCGCATGCGGAATCCTTGCTCCAGCGGATTCACAGCGAGCGCAGCAGCATGAAGGCTCCGACCAGCACGCACAGGCCGCCCGCAAGGCGGCGCAGCGTAGCGGCGCCGACGCGATGCGCCAGCGCAACGCCGGCGACGACGCCCGCAAGTTCGAACAGCGTCACCCAGGCCGCGATCGCGAAGTCGATCCTGTCCTCGCCGAGCGCGGCGAGCGATCCCGAGCCCGAAGCGAGGATCTGCAGCACCTGGCCGACGCCGACAGCGGCGAGCGGCGCGAAGCCGAGGATCACCATCAGCGGCACGGAAAACAGTGGACCGCCGGCGCCCGACAGACCCGCGCCGAACCCCGACGCGGCGCCCACCGCGAGAAGGGTCAGCGTGGTGCCGCGGGCAGCGACCGGGCCGGCGGGAATCGCGACCGTCCCCGGCCGGAACACGTGAATGCCGGCGAACACGACGATCGCCGCGATCAGCAGCGTCAACTGCTGCGGATCGAACAACGACGCGGTGCGCGTGCCGAGGTAGCCGAAGGGCAGGGCGCCTGTGCACACCGGCCAGGCGAGGCGCCATGCGATCGAACCGCGCCTCTGGAACAGGTAGGTGCCGAGAAGTCCGGTAAACAGGAACGAGAACAGCGCCGTCGACGTCGCCGCATGGATGCCCAGCCCGCCGACCAGGACCAGAAAGGGAATCAGCAGCACGCCGCCGACGCCTACCGCGCCGATGAAGGCGCCGACCGCCAGCGCGATCGCTGCGAGCAACGCCGCGGAAGCCGCGTCCGGCAAAGGTTGTCGGCGCGCTCAGCCCGCCGCGAACGCGGTGAGCTCGCTCGTGAGGAGCGCGGCGAGTTGCTTCATCAGCAGGAAGCCGGTGGTATGGTCGCGCTCCATCAGCGCGCGAAGCCTGCCGCCGTCGAGCGCGATCACCGCGCAGGGCGTGAGGCAGTAGGCGGTGGCGATGCGCCGCGCGTAGCTTTCCATCAGCGCGGCCCAGCCGAATACCTGCCCCGGCCGGATCAGCTCGCCCGCCGAGGTCTCGCGCTTGCCCAGGCCGAGCGTGAACCGGACGGTACCCTCCGACAACACATAGAAATCGTCCACCGGGTCGCCCACGGTGTAGATGCGGGTGTCGGCCGGAAACGTCTCGATCCGCCCGATCGCCGCCACGCGCTCCAGCCGCAGCGCGTCCATGCCGCCGAAGAACGGCGCCTGGGACAGCAGTTCGCGCCCGGCGCGGCTGGTGGCGCTGGAGGCCAGGTTCACCGCGTTACTTCTTTTTCCACCCCACCAGTTCCTTGAACTTCGCCAGCTCGTCGGGCTTCATGAACACCGTGTGCTCCGGTCCCGGATAGGCGCGCGAACGCACATCGTCGCGGTAATCCGACAGGCCCTTTTCGAGGATCGGCACGAGGTCGGCGTACATCTTCGAATGCCGCGGCGTGTGCTTTTCGTACAGGTGAAAGAGATCCGAACCGATGATGTGCACGCCGTGCGCACGGTTGCCCGCGCCGAGGCTGATGACCGGCACCGGCAGGGTCTCGGCGAGGTACTCGCAGACCTCCGACGTGGTGACTTCGCACATGATGGAGAAGCAACCCGCATCGACCATCGCCCAGGCATCGTCGATCAGCTCCTTGGCGCGGTCCGCGGTCTTGCCCTGGGCGAAGAAACCTCCGAGCTGCGGCATGCGCATCGGCGTAATGCCGATGTGGCCCTGCACCGGGATTCCGGCGCGGACGATGGCGCCGATGTTCTTCGCGTGGTGCTGGTTGCCCTCGCACTTCATTACCTCCGCGCCGCCCTGCGACACGTACTTGGCGGCGTTCTCGACGGCCTGCATCTCGGAGAGGTGGAAGCTCATGTACGGCATGTCGACCATGCGCAGGCCGTACTTCGAGCCGCGCTTTACCGCCTGCGACATGAACATCACCTCCTCGAACGACACCGAAGTCGTGTCCTCGTGCCCGAACAGCACCATGCCGCCGGTGTCGGACACGCACAGGATGTCGATGCCGACGCGGTCCGCGACGATCGCGGTCTCGTAGTCGTACACGGCGAGCTGGACGATGGATTCGCCTTTCTTCATCTTTTCCACGAGCATCGGGATGGTGACTTTCTTGCGCGCCGGCGCGGGCTTTTTCTCGTCCATGTTTCCTCTCCAGTCGGTGGGTTGCTGCCTGCGTCATGAATAGCAAGCCCGGGGCCGGTGCGCAAGGGGTATATCCTACTTTCGCGCGGCCCTGTTTCGCGGGGAAACGTCCTATGTCATAGCGAAACAACGCGGCGCGATCAGCGTTCCGTCTTGGGATTGCGCTTCAGGCCCCACTGCCGCCGCCGCACCCACAGCGCTTTGCGCCCGATGCCGAGCATGCGCGCCAGCGCGCTGTCGGTGTGGGTGTCCTGGTAGCGTTCGATCACCTCCCGCACGTACTCCTCGATCGCCAGCGGCCGCTTGCCTCCAGGCAACGGCTCGCTGGCGCGTACCATGGGCAGCGCCGGCGCGACCTCGGCAAGGTCGCGCCCGGTGAGTTGCGCGTCCCCGGCGAGAAGCACCGAGCGCTCGATGAAGTTCTCCAGCTCCCGCACGTTGCCCGGCCACTGGTAGCTGCGCATGAAACCGGTGAACTCCGCATCGAAGCCGGCGACGCGGCGGCCCAGCCGGCCGTTGTAGACCTGCAGGAAATATTTCGCCAGCAGTTCGATGTCCTCGCCACGCTCGCGCAGCGGCGGGATCTCCACCGAAATCACGTTCAGGTTGTAGTAGAGATCCTTGCGGAACTGGCCCTGCTTGACCGGATCGGCGAGGTCGCGCGTGCTCATCGCGAGGACGCGCACGCCGGACCCGCCGCCGGGCTGCGGCGGCAATTCCTGGATCGCCCGCAGCAACCGCGCCTGCAGCGCGGGCGGAAGTTCCGACACCTCGTCGAGCAGCAGCGTGCCGCCGTGCGCCTCGCGCACGAGGCCATCGCCCGAACCGGGGCCACGCGACGCAGCGCCGAACAGCTCCGTTTCCAGCTTTGCCGACGTGAACGCGCCGCAGCTTACCTGCACCAAAGGCGCGCCGGCGCGTGGCCCGAGGTGATGCAGGTGCAGCGCGATAGCCTCCTTTCCGGTACCGGACTCTCCGGTGATCAGCACATTGGCGTCGGCGCTGCCGACGCGACGCACCAGATCCAGCACCCTGCGCATGCCGGCGCATTCGCCAACGATGCGCGGCGGCGCGTACGCGCTGCGCAGGTTGCGCCGCAGGGCTGCGTTCTCGCGCCGCGTTCTGCGTTCGCGCAGCGCTCGCCGGATGGCGTGCAGGAAATCCTCGTTGTCGAACGGTTTCACCAGGTAGTCGACCGCCCCTGAGCGCAGCGCGGCGATCGCGCTTTCCATCGACGAATAGCTGGTGATCATGATCACGGGGAGTTCGCGGTCGGACTCGCGGATGGCGCGCACCACGTCCAGGCCGGTGCCGTCCGGCAGCTTCAGGTCGGTGACGACGAGGTCGGGCAGGCGCGCGGCGGCAAGTTCCCTCGCACGCGCCACCGAGCCCGCGCTCTCGACCCGAAAATTTTCGCGCGCGAGCAGGATCTGCACCACTTCCGACATGCCGGGGTCGTCTTCGACCAGCAGGACTGACTCGCGGTTGGGCATGGTCAGCCGGGGCGGCGGCGGGGAAGCCAGACGCTCAAGCAGGCGCCGCCGCCGGGATGATTCTCCGCCTGGATCGTGCCGTCGAGGGCGTGAATAATCTCGTAGCAGAGAGCGAGCCCGAGTCCGGTGCCTTGACCCGGCGACTTGGTGGTGAAGAACGGGTCGAATACCCGCGCAAGGTGCGCTTCGGGTATCCCGGGGCCATGGTCGCGCACGTAGATACAGATACGTTCATCGCCCGAGGGCTGCAATCCGGCGTCGATGGTGCCGGCGCCCTGCATCGCCTGGGCGGCGTTCAGAAGCAGATTGAAGAACACCTGCTGTAATTCGCCCGGCCGCGCCAGCACGATCGCGCCTGGCCCGCCACGATAGACCACCCGCACATCCGCCGTTCGCTGCCGGAGCAGGGCGATCGCCTCCTGCATCGCGTCGTCGATGGAGGCGTCGACCAGCGCTTCGCCGCTGGTGCGCGAGAAATCGCCGAGCTTGCGCGTGATCTCGAGCACACGGGAGACGTTCGTGGCGATCGAGTCGAGTCCATTTTCCACCGTTTCGGCGGTCACGCCGCGGCCCGAGCGCAGGATCTGCACCATCGAGTGGACCGCGGCGAGCGGGTTGGATACCTCGTGGCAGACGCCGGCGACCATGAAGCCGATCGATGCCAGGCGCTGCGTCTGCAGGTCGGTGGCGGTCGGTGCGCCGGGCG
>VGVH01000035.1 GCA_016874095.1 Gammaproteobacteria bacterium
AACGGCGGGCCTGTCCAGTGCCGCGGCCAGCACCACGCTGGAGAAATAGGCGATCAGCGCCAGCATCGCTCCCACCAGCGGCAGCCGCTGGCTCATGAACATTGCGATGCAGAGGAGTACGGACAGTCCGATCCAGAATGCAGGCGCGCGCTGCAGCAGCAACGCGGACTGGCGCAGCCAGCGTCGCAGGGCGCGGGGCGCCGCTCGGCGTGGCTCGACCGTCATGTGGTGACTGGTGCCGGGTCGAGCAGCCCCAGTTCGACCAGCTGCCGCCCCGAGAGCAACCGGGTCGAGCCGGGATAGGCGAACGAAAAGCCGGACTCCGTCACGAGTCGGTCGGCCACCTGCTCGTACGCCGTGATCGACCCGGGGGTGTGCTCGCGCCAGCGGCGCACGCGCTCGATCTTGCGGGCGAAATGGTCGAACCAGCGCAGATGCAGCAGGGCGAGCTGGGGACGCATGAAGTTCAGCGGCGCCGGCAGCACGGTGTGCGGATCGCGAAACAGGATGCCGGGCCCGAGGATCAACGGGTTCTTGGCGAGCCACCCATGGACGGAGCGACCGCGCACCGCGCGCATCTCCGGGCCGCCGCGGATGTTGAGCCGCGGGAAATTCTCGGCGCGCCAGTCGGCCGGTTCCTCGATCGTGTAGCCGTCGCCGTCGAACAGGGGGCAGGCTTCGATGAGGCTCTCGCCCGGCGCCACATGCGTCGCCAGGATCGGACCCGGACCGTACATGTCGAGCATGATCCCGGTGCCGACCTGCCGGCCGGCACTTCGCAGTGAGCTGGCCAGCGAGTCGAGCTCCCGGCCCGGCCAACCGTCGTATATCGTCAGCTCGTCGGCGTCGATGCCGAGCCACCACGAGGCTCCCGCGTAACGCTGCACCAGCAGGTTGCGCCAGACCGCGCCATGCCCCGAATTTCGCCAGGGGCTGTCGATCCGGTACAGGTCGCAGTCGGGCTGCGCGAGCAGGTACTCGCCGGTGCCATCGCTCGACAGGTTGTCGATGAAGGCGAAGCGCCGCACGCCGATGCTGCGGTGATGAGCCAGGAAGTGCGGCAGGTGCGTCATCTCGTCGCGCACCACGCAGATCAGGACACCCGTTCCCGGTGGCAGCGGCTCGCTGCGCAGGCAGAGGAGCTGTGGCACGGCTTCCGCCATGCGCGCCTCCATGCGTCGGCGTAGCTCGGCCAGTGCGGCATCATCTAGCATGGACACCCGCGGATGTCCGTATGTATGCGGCCGCGTCAGCGAGCTGCTCCGGTTGCGGCGCGAGACCGAGCCAGTCGGTCAGCGTCCGCGCCGTGCGAGCGGGGTCAGCGCGCACGCTGTCCCAGTCGAGCGCGAGCAGCCGGACGTTCAATGCTGCGAATCGCGTGAGTGTGTCCCACAGCTGCTGCTGCATGGCGGTCTCCCGCCCTGGCCACCAGCCGCGTCGCACGAGCCCCGCAACCGAGTCTTCCAGTGGCCGCCGCGCCCAGATGAAGCGGGTGTCCGCGCCCCAGGCCCTGACGAGATCCGGACCGCATAGCGAGAGCAGCGGGTGCTTGGCGCCAACCGTCGGAGCAGCGCCCGTGTCGCGTCGCTCGATCCAGGCGCGCAACGCGGTGACGCGCTCCGCCGCCGTAAGTTGCTCGACCAGGTTGGGTTCATCCCACCAGCGACGCAACTCGCAGGCGAGGTCTGCCGCCTCGTACACGGTGCTCTGGCGCTCGGGCCGATCGCCGAAGAACGGCGACCCGAGATCGGCCCCGAGGCGGTGCAACATGCCGGCGATCGCGGACGAGCCCGAGTTGTAGAGGCCGAGGATGGCGAAGCGCATGGTGCCGCAGCATAGCGTCATTCCGCCGGTGCGATCGTCGCTCGCGGTGCTGCGACAACCGGCTTCGCGAACACCATGAAGTGCTGCTGCGGCAGGAAATCCCGCGTTTCCACCCATTCGAGCCCCGCTGCCTGCATTTCCTTCCGTGCCTGGCTCTGGCTCATCTTGTGCAGCGTCAGGATCGGCACCTCCGGATCTTCCGCGCGGTACTCGATCAGCACGACCCGACCGCCGGGCTTCAGGCCCGCGACCACGCCCGCCATCACCTCCTGCGGATGCGAGAACTCGTGGTACGCGTCCACCATCAGCACGAGGTCGACCTGGCCGGCCGGCAGCCGCGGGTCCGTCTCCGTCGCCTGCACCGCCACCACGTTCGCGAGGCCGGCGGCGCTGGCACGGTCGGCGACGATGGCGAGCATTTCGGGCTGGATGTCGACGGCCAGCACGCGGCCCTGTGGCACGCGCCGGGCGATCGGCAGGCTGAAGTAGCCAGTGCCGGCGCCGATGTCGGCGACGACATCGTCAGGTTCCAGCGGAAGATTCCCGAGCAGCAGATCCGTGCGTTCCTCACGCTCGCGCTCCGGCCGCTCGAGCCAGCCGGCGCCGAGGTGACCCATGACGAAGGAGATCTCGCGGCCCTGGTAGACCTTGCCGATGCCGTCGGGCGCGGGCGTGCGATAGCTGTAGACGCCGTCGGCGGCGTCGGGAGACTGCTCTGCTCCGCAGGCCGTGAGTACGGCGCCCAGCACCAGCAGTGCCGCGATGCCGATCCGGTGAAGCCGGGCGCCGATTTTCTGCTGGGGCTGTCGCGGTGGTGAGTGCATGGGCGGCCGGGGCCTGCGATCTACGGCGAGGCCGGGCAGGCGATGGTCACATCGGCCGGGCAACGCACACGCACGGCGCCAAGCGACTTCCTGAAGCTGAGCACATGAACCTGCCGCGCCTCGAATACCGGCAAGTAGAGCTCGGCCCGCCCGTCCGGGCCCGGCCGGTCGTAGCGCCAGCCGACGCCGCCGATGGTGGAGATCACTTCGCCGGCCGGGTCCTCTGCGATGGTCTGGGTCGTGCCCGGGCCGTAGTGGTCGTTGATGTCGAAGATGCTCACCGAGTCGTAGCGCCAGTCGCCGGCGCGCTCGCTGCGCGGCTTCAGTATCCACACCCGCGAGGCCTCGTCGCCACCGAGGAGGATCCACGGCCTGCGTTTCCCCTCGTCGGCGCGTTTCGGCCAGAAGGGGATGGCGCGGTTCGGCGCAAGCCGGCCCGGGCCGCGCACGGGTTTGGGGAAGGTCGGATTCGGCCGGATGTTGTCCTTCAGCACCCTGGCGGTCCACGGCTCGTCAAAAATTCGGCCGCTGGCGGGTGGCACCAGCGCGATGGCTCGCCCCGGGATCGCGTCGTTGGTGACGTCGAAGCAGCCGTCGCCCTGGTGGTTGCTGGTGAGCACATCGAGCCGCCCATCGCCGTCGAGGTCCACTGCCTCGACAGCGAACGGCCGGCCCTGCCCGGTCATGATGACCTGGCGGCGCAGGGCGCCGCGTCCCGCGGCTACGTCGGGCCAGGCCATGCCCGCAGGCGCACCGAAGATGGAGATGTGGTCGCTGGTGAAGAAGTGCGTGGCGATGATCTCCGCCACGCCGTCACCGTCGAGGTCGGCGAGCTCCATGTTCACCTCGGGCCCGCCGGTCTCCTCGGGCAGGCCGACCAGCACGTTGACGTTCCAGGGCACCTCGGGCTTCAGTGCGGCGCCGGGGTTGCGGAACCACACCAGTTCGCCGACGTACGGGCAGTTGTAGCGGAACGGCATGAGGTTGGCGCGGGCGGTGACCAGGTCCTTGCGGCCATCGCCGTCCATGTCGACCCACAGCGCCTGGTGGTAGAACCAGTGGTCGTTGCGTACCACGCCGCCGCTGCAGTCGGGGGTGCCCGTCCCGGACTCCACCACGACGTATTCGCTGCGCGCCGGATCGTCGAGATTCACGAGAGTGATGCGGCCGGGCTTCGGCGTCGACAGGAACCCGCCTGGGACGACCAGCGCCTCGAAGGGCAGGACACCGGATGGCACACGCTCGGATTCGTTGGGCCAGACGTGGCGATACGGCGGCCCCGCGCGGTCCGTGAGGACCTCGAGATGGCGCTTCGCGTCAAAGCGGCCACGCCCGATGCTGCCGATGTCCGGAATCCAGGCGGCGAGGTCGCGCTCGAAGTAACGCGTGACCTTCTCGCCTGCCGCGTCCTTCTCCACGTTGAAGAAGCTCGACATGAGCAACGCATCGCGCGTACCGCCGCGACCGTCCGGGAACGACGATACGTGCAGGAAGGCCGGGTTGAACGGCAGATCGAGGATGTCTCGTGCGTAGAGGGCAGGGCAGGCCGCGCCGTCGGTCGCGGACGCCGCCGGTACGATGACAAGCGCCAACCCCGCCAGTACTGTCGCCCTGTGAGCTGTCATGAACTCCTCCTTGCCGGACTTTTTACGAGAGTGCGCCCGCCTGCACAAGGGTAGAATCGTGCCGCAATGACCAACGGATGCTGCGCGCCTTCCGTCGCCCCGTGCGACATGGTCCCGAGCGGCGGGTAGTGCGGATGGAATTCGCCGTTCTTTTCGCCCTGATCGTCATCAATGGCTTCTTCGCGCTGTCGGAGATCGCGCTCGTTACTGCGCGGCGCGCGCGCCTGCAGAAGCTGGCCGAGGCTGGTGACCGCCGTGCGGAAATGGCGCTGCGGCTGGCCGGGAATCCGACGCGGTTCCTCTCCACCGTGCAGATCGGCATCACCTCCATCGGCGTGCTGAACGGTATCGTCGGGGAGTCGGCGCTTGCCCAGCCACTGGCCGGACAGCTGGAGGCGCTCGGAATGCCCTCGCGCGCCAGCGCGCTCACGGCGACCGCGCTGGTGGTGACGCTCATCACCTATGTGACGATCGTCCTCGGCGAGCTCGTGCCGAAGCGAATGGGTCAGGCGAATCCGGAGCGACTCGCCCGCCTGGTTGCCCGGCCGATGAACGGTCTTGCGATCGCGGCCCGGCCGTTCGTCGTGCTGCTGACGGAATCGACGGAACTGATCCTGCGGATGTTGCGCCTGCCGGCACCCGGCGCGCAGCAGATCACGGAGGACGAGATCCACGCGATACTCGATGAAGGCTCGAGCGCCGGCGTGATCGAGCGGGCCGAGCATGCGATGGTGCGCAACGTGTTCCGCCTGGAGGACAGACCCGTCACCTCCCTCATGACGCCGCGCGCCGATGTCGTCTATCTGGATCTCGAACAGCCGCTCGAGGAGAACCTGCGCCGGGTCCGCGAGTCACCGCATTCCCGCTTCCCGGTGACTCGCCACCGCTGGCAGGAAGTGCTGGGCATCGTGAACGCGCGCCAGCTGCTCGCCCGCGCGCTGCAAGGCCAGCTGGCCGGCCTCGATGCGGAGCTGGAGTCGCCCGTCTATGTGCCCGATTCGCAAAGCGGCCTCGATCTGCTCGAGTCGTTTCGCGCGGCCCAGTTCCAGATGGCGCTCGTCGTGGACGAGTACGGGCAGATCCGGGGCCTGGTCACGCTGCACGATCTGATCGAGGCGATCGCCGGGCAGATTCGCACGACCTCGTCCGACGACTCACGGGCCGTCCAGCGTGCCGACGGCTCCTGGCTGCTCGACGGGTCCATTCCCGTGCCCGAGATCAAGGACCATCTCGGCCTTCGTTCGATGCCCGCGGGCGAGAGCGACACCTACGATACGCTGGGCGGAATGATCCAGCTCCAGCTCGACCGGGTGCCGCGCACGGGCGACATCGTGCGCCACGAGGGTTGGTCTTTCGAGATCGTCGACATGGACGGCCGGCGCATCGACAAGGTGCTCGCGCAGCGATCGAGCGAGTGATCGGGAGCGCTAGCTGCGCTGCAGGCTGAGGGGTACCATCGGCGGCGCAGGCAGCGCGACAGTCGCACCGCTGGCGATGCTTGCGGGCGACTGCTCGCGTCGCAGCAGCTTGCCCTCGACCGTGGCCCCGCATTCCATCTGGAGTTCGTTGTAGCTGATGCTGCCGACGACGCGCGCGCCGGGCTGCAATTCGAGGAAACGGCCGACGAACAGGTCACCCTCGATCGTGCCGTTCACTACGGCATCGTGCACGTGGACATTGCCGACGATCGTGCCTCGGTCGCTGAGTACCAGCAGCCCTTCGTCGCCGGTCTCGCCCACGACGTTCCCCTGGACGCGTCCATCGACGCGGAGTCCGCCGGTGAACTGGATGTCGCCGACGACCTTCATGGACTCGCCCACCAGCGCGGAGAGTCGGCTGACGTCGAGCTTCGGGGGCTGCTTTTTGCGGCGGAACATGCGTGCTGTCTCCGGAGTGTGATGGGCCGGCGGGCCGTCGGTCAGCGCGCGCTCGTGGAACGCGACGCCAGGAAATCGATCTGCTGGTTGAGGTCTGCCACCTGGCTCTCGAGCTCGGCCGTGCGGCGCTGCAATTCCGTGCGCGCGGCCCGTTCGACCTCGAGTTCGACGCGCGCCTCGGCGAGTTGGCGATCGAGGTTCTGGCGCTCGGTTTCGAGGCGGGCGTTCCCCACCAGGCCCGCCAGTAGCGGCCGGCCGAGCTCGACTGCCGCGTAGGCGATGACAGCCAGGCAGAGCGCCGCGGCGACGAGCGAGCGTGAACGCGGCAGGCGCGACGCCGTCGCGAGTTTGAGACTCGCCTGCGACAGGCGCCGGGTGTCGCTCAGCGCGCGCAGCATGCCGGCTGCCCCGAAGTCGCGGCGGCGAGGTAGTGTCGCGGTTCGACGGCTTGTCCCTGCCGCAGGACTTCGAAGTGCAGGTGCGCACCGGTCGAGCGTCCGGTCGAGCCCACCTGCCCGATGGTCTGGCCGGGCAGCACGAGCTCACCGCGCCGCACATTCAGGCGCTTCGCGTGGGCATAGCGTGTCTTGAGGCCGTTGCCGTGGTCGATGTCGATGCTGTAGCCGTAGGCCGGCCGGTAGCCGGCGAAGCTCACACGGCCGCCGGCGCTCGCGACGATGGGCGTGCCGGAAGGGGCGGGGAAGTCGATGCCCGTGTGCCGCGCCCAGCGCCCCGTGATCGGATCGATCCTGCGGCCAAACCCCGAGCTGATCCTGCTCCCCGCCACCGGCATGCGGCTCGGCAGTGCCATGCGTTCGGTGCCCCGGTTCTTCGCGCTTTCGGCAGCAGCCGCGAGCAGTTGTGCGACGCGATTCGTCGTGCTTTCGAGCTGCACGAGGGCGGCCAGCAGGCTGTCCGTGCCACCGAGCTCAGGCAGCGGCTGGTAGGGGCCGCCGGCGGGTTCGGCGTCGGGCAGCGGCGCGCCGACGCGCGCCGCAAGGTCCGTCGCCTTGCTTTCGAGTTGCAGCACCTTCCCCTGCAGCGTGCCGAGCCGCTCGGTGAGGACCCGCTCGCTGCCCTGTCCGATCGTGGGCGCTGCATCGAGCGCCGCCTGGCGTCCGCCGTGATAGCCGATGAACGCGCCGGCGGCGAGCGCGGCGGTCAGCAGCAGCGAACCGGCGAGCACGGCCCGCCGCGCGGAAACCGTCCGCAGTTTCGCCACCGCCTGATCACCTGCTGGCAGGATGAAAAGACCCATGCGCCACGCCCTCATCGCCCAACGAACCGGGCCGGCGCCCGCTCTTGAAGCGGAGGCGCTCGCGCCCGGCAGCCACACCGTCGCATGGTGGCAGCCGCCGTTTCAGCGAAACGTGATCGGTGCCGCAGGCGTGAGGATCAGCGCGGGCTGCATGCCGGTCGAGCTGACATAAGTCGGGCCAGCCGGCACCCGCGCGGTCTCACTGACGGTGAATCACCAGTGGCACGCCGGTGAGCCCAAGATGCCGATCGGTCGACCAGCAACTGCGGATTCGACGCGCTTTCATGACGCAAAGGCCTACGGCATCAGCGAGCGTGAGCGGTTGGTCGCTGTAGCGCCTGAGCAGGGCCGCTGCCGCATGCTGTTCCACCGGCCCCACCGGCATCACGCGCAGCGGGCGGATCTCCTCGACCATGGACAGGAACTGCAGCGCCCGCGCACCGTCGAACCGGCGCAGGAACCAGCCGTGACCCTCGGCCACCACCAGCGGCGTGGTGACGAGGGGCGGTGGCTTTGCGAAGAGTCGGCGGAACAGCGCGTGATGGCTGTCCGAAGCGTCCGCGAAGGCGATCAGCGCACCCGTATCGACGTAGGCCTCAGTCCTTGTGGCCATAGACGATATCGTCGACGGACTCCGAAGCCCTTGCCGAGCCCGAGCTG
>VGVH01000036.1 GCA_016874095.1 Gammaproteobacteria bacterium
GCCGCAGCGGTCTATGCGGGCCATCGCTACGCGCGCGAGGCGGACGTGCCACCGACCGACGGCGTGCCGTTCCAGCGCGAACTGATCGCGCTGGCTTGAACTCGAATGACCCTCGGCCTGTACGAACCCGTCGGCTCGACCGCGGCAAGCTCAGCAACTGGGGCAACATGGATCCGGACATCCTGCAGCGTGTCGCTATGCACGATCCGGGCAATGAACACTCCATGGTCATGTTCTGGGGCACCAATGGCATCGGCTACTAACGAGGCCAAGATCAAGGCAATCGACCCGAATGCTCCGGTGGACAGCTGGAGTCTCGTTTTCGATCCGAAATGGGCGGCCAAGTTCGAGGAATGCGGCATCGCCATGGTCGATGCGGCCGCGGATATATCTCCCTTGGTGCTCGTTTACCTGGGCAAGGACCCTAACAGCCAGAGCCTGGAAGACCTGGCAGCCGTCGAGGAGGTCCTGCTCAAGGTGCGGCCGCACGTGCGGATGATTGACAGCTCCGGCTACATCGAAGCGCTCGCCACCGGCGAAATCTGCCTCGCAGTGGGCTGGAGCGGCGACATCCTGCAGGCGCGCAACCGCGCCGCCGAGGCCGGCCGCGGCCACGTGATCAAGTACACCGCACCGAAGGAAGGCACGATCATCTGGTTCGACATGTACGCGATCCCCGCCGACGCCAAGCATCCGGACAACGCGCACGCGTATATCAACTTCATGATGCGTCCCGAGATCGCTGCCAAGAACTCGAACCTGGTCCAGTATGCAAATGGCAACCAGGCTTCCTTCGACTTGATTGACGAGTCGGTCCGGCTCGACCCGAGCGTGTATCCGCCCGCCGAGGTCAAGGCCAAGCTGTTTCCTGACCTCGCCCACACCCCGGAATATTCCCGCGCGCTGAACCGAACCTGGGTGCGATTCGCCACAGGCAACTGAGGATGAGCGGGCCTGCGAGCTCTACACCACCCAGCGACACACCCACAGCGTGCCCTCCCCCTTCAGGCTTCGGGGAGGAAAGCTCCGGAGACGCCTATGAGAGACAAGCTCTTCATCGATGGCCGGTGGGTCTCGCCCATCAAGGGCGGGACGCTACCTGTCATCAACCCGGCGAACGAGGTGCTGCTTCATCAGGCGCCGGGCGCCACACAGGAAGACATCAACGCAGCCGTCGAGGCCGCCTCCGCCGCGTCATCCAGCTGGAGAAAGACGACCGGCAAGGAGCGGGCTGTCTTCCTTCGCGCCATCAGTGAAGGGATCTCGAAGCGTCGAGATGCGCTGGCTCGCCTCGAGGTGTTAGACAACGGGAAGCCCCTGCCTGAAGCCCTCTGGGACATTGACGACGCAGCCGGCTGCTTCGCGTTCTACGCTGACCTCGCTGAGGATCTCGACCACCTGCAAAACGACTTCTTGCCCGTCCCGGATGAGCGCTTCGATTGTCGTGTTCGCTATGAGCCCATCGGGGTCGCGGGCCAGATCATTCCGTGGAACTATCCGTTGTTGATGGCCTCGTGGAAGGTCGCGCCTGCTCTGGCCGCGGGGTGCACGATGGTCCTCAAGCCCTCAGAGCTGACACCATTAACGGCGCTTGAACTGGCGGCCATCTCGGAGGAGGCAGGGCTACCGAAGGGCGTCTTGAACGTGGTCTCTGGGTATGGCCCCGAGGCTGGGGCCCCGCTCGCGGCTCACCCAAAGGTGCGCAAGCTGGCCTTTACAGGTTCGGTTCCTACCGGCAGTCGAGTGATGTTGGCCGCCGCGCAAGACATCAAGAACGTCAGCTTGGAGCTGGGTGGCAAGTCGCCGTTTATTGTCTTTGACGACGCTGACATTGAGGCCGCCGTCGAGTGGGTGATGTTCGGGATCTTCTGGAATCAAGGTCAGGTCTGCAGCGCGACCAGTCGCCTGCTGGTGCAGCGCGGTATCGCCAGCAGGCTCAGCGAGAGGCTGGCGGAGGAGAGCCAGCGCATCACCATCGGGAATGGTCTCGCGCCAGATATTCTGTTGGGGCCTCTGGTCAGCGAGGGGCAGTACCAGAAGGTGACGCGCTTTGTTGAGCAGGGCAGGAGCGAGGGCGCGCGCCTTATCGCAGGTGGCAAGCGCCCGGCTCATCTGTCGAAGGGCTACTTCCTGGAGCCCACGATCTTCGTTGATGTGCCGCGCAACTCTGTGCTGTGGCGTGAGGAGATCTTCGGGCCTGTCTTGTGTATGAACACCTTTGCGAGCGAGGAGGAAGCGATCCACGAGGCGAACGATTCGGAGTTTGGACTGGCGGCCGCTGTCATGTCTCAGGATCTCGCCAGGTGCGATCGTGTGGCCGCTGCGCTCGATGCGGGCATCGTCTGGATCAACTGCTCTCAGCCGACGTTTACTCAGGCGCCCTGGGGCGGGATGAAGAAGAGCGGCATCGGTCGGGAGCTGGGCAAGTGGGGGCTCGATAACTACCTTGAGGTCAAGCAGGTCACCCGCTACACATCGCCCAAGCCTTGGGGTTGGTACATGAAGTAAGTCATGTTCTCTGCCAGAGCTTGCTGCGGCTGTCGACGGCGACATCACCACGGGCATTTTCCAGGGACGCGGGCATGCGAGGGATGAACAACGCCGGCGCTTGCTGATCCGGGCTATGGCCGCAGCACTGCTCTCGCGCTCGCTGCGGACAGAATTTCGATCCAATAGCCATCGGGGTCGGTGATGAAGGCCAGACCCTTCATGGTGCCGTCATCCGGCCTCTTGACAAATGGCACGCCCAGCCGTTCGAACCGCTCGCACGCGGCATAGACATCCGGGACGCTGATTCCGATGTGCCCAAACCCGCGCGGGTCCTTGTTGCCGTTGTGGTAACCCGTGAAGGCCGCGTCGGACTCGGTGCCCCAATTGTGCGTCAACTCCAGCAGTGCGGTTTGGCGGAAGACATAAGCGGTGCGATCCACGGGATCTGCGGGAATTCTTGCGGCTGGCTCGCGGAGGTATCCGAGGAAATAAAGGGAGAATTTCATTGCTGGAAAGTCCAGTTGCTTGAGCAGCACCAGGCCCAGCACCTCCGTATAGAAATGCAGTGACCGCGCGGGCTCCCTGATCCGCAGCATTGTCTGATTCATGACGAAATCGCGTGTCTCTGCCGGTGGAATCGTCTGCAGTTCCTGCATCGAAGTCTCCTGAATCATGCCCAGGTAGTTTCAGCGCATAAGATAGCAGTCGCGCAAACCGGATCGATTTCCCGAGTGCTCGGTACTTTGCTCTCGATGCGGCGTTCATGGGCCGTTGCCCGGAGCGATTGCACTTCGAGCCTCACGAGTTGCGCTGGCGGCCAAGATGGCCCCACGGGGCGGCGCTATCCTGCCCGCCAAAAGGGGGGCCTTCACCATGCGTAGTCATGATGTGCTAACAATTGGTACCGCTGCCGTCCTGATTGGCCTGGCTTCTTCACCCGCATTTGCGCAATCTTACGGCTGGTCCTCAAGCCGTTACGGCAATCGAAGAAATCATCGTGACGGCACGCAAGCGTGCCGAGTCGATCATGGAGATTCCGGAATCGGTTACGGCGCTTTCGGGCGTGGAGCTTGAACAGGCCAAGATCGAAAAGATCGACAACATCGGCGCTCACATTTCGAACCTCAACCTGTCCACCCGCACGGATGGTCACCCTAACGTCACGATTCGCGGAATCGGGTCGCATGGGAATACGGAGGGGGTGGGTTTTTACTGGGACGGCGTGCAGAACGCGACCGATGCATCGGGAAGATTCGGCGATCTCGAGCGGCTGGAGGTGCTGAAGGGACCGCAGGGAACGCTGTATGGCGGAAGCAATGTCGGCGGCGCCGTGAAGCTCGTCAGCCGTCGCCCGGATCTCTCCGAATTCGGAGGCAATGTGGTCGTGGCGGTGGGCGATGAGAGCACCCGAGACTATTCTGCGACCATCAATCTGCCCATCACGAAGGATCGGGTTGGCGTCCGTCTGTTCGCCCTATTACGTGGAAGGCGACGGCTATGTGTTTGCGGACAACCCCATACGTCTGAACGGGCTGTCGAACGCAGACACGGTGTTCTGGCCTTCCAACAACGTGTGCCAGATTCCGTTCGATTTTTCGCCGGGCTTCCCCGAGCCGGCCAATTCGCCCTGCGGCGACATACCGAATATCGCCGAGCGCTGGCGCAAGCACCCGAATGAATATGAGGAGAAGGGAGCGCGCCTGCAGTTCCTTGCCGCGCTGACAGAGTCCGTCGAACTCCTGGTATCCGGCCGCTACTACAACACGGATACCGGCAACAACAACTGGCGCGTGGAGGAGCCGAACAACTACACCTACAGCCATGAACGCGAGCTGACATTCGCCGGACGCCGCGACATGGAGGTCAAGGCTGGTACCCTCGAACTCAAATGGGATTCCGGACCTGCCGTGGTCACGTATCTGGGGTCCTATACTCGTATGGACCGGACGGACACCACCGATCTCGATGTCTCGAATGAAGTGGGATTCGACTTGTATCGCCCGGAATGGACCAAGTTCCAGACACACGAGCTGCGAATCACGTCATCCGGCTCGGGCCCGTGGGAATGGCTCGGCGGCCTGTATTACTCGCTCAAGAAGAACGACTGGAACTCGTTCGCCAATTTCTACGCGACCACCAGCGTGCTGACCGGAGGTGCATTTTGCGTCGCCAGACCGGGAGTCGACTGTGGCCCCGGGGGCGCGCTGCTGCCCGGACCGCTGGCGATCCTCGACACCGTTCTCGGGGACACGTCTGTGGCACCGACGCTCGAGCAGGAACAGGCGGTGCGGATCTATTTCCCGTTCGAGAATCGCTATCGCGAATACGAACATAAGGCGGGATTCTTCACGACCAGTTATCGCTTCACGTCCGGGTGGGAACTCGCTGCAGGACTTCGTCTGGACGACTGGTCATCCAATACGCTGGACCGCAATGCCACGCTGTACGGCACCGGAGTGCCCTTCCTCGAGCAGGGCAACACGGAGACGATGCCAAAGGCATCGGCCAGCTACTTCTTTGACAACGGCATGATGGCATACGCGACCTACGCCAAGGGCTACGAGCCGGGCGGCTACAACCTCTACGATCCCGTCGGCGTGCCGCTGCTGAATCCGTTCGGAAAGGAGGAGGCCAACAGCTATGAAGCCGGCATCAAGATGCCTCTGGCGAACAACCAGTTCGAGCTGAACCTGGCCGCGTTCTACATCGATTACAAGGACCGGCAATTCGAGATTCAGCAGCAGATTGCAATCGGCGGCATCGTCGAGAACATTCTCAATGCCGGAGACACGAAGCAGCACGGCCTCGAAGCGGATTTCCGCTGGAGGGTGAATGAGTACCTGACCCTGTCCGGCAACGCGGGCTGGGTGGATGCCGAGTTCCAGGAGGGGGCGTCCGTCATCAACGTGCACACCGGCATCAGCGACGTGAGCGGCAACTATCCGCCGTGGATCTGCGAGTACAGCTACAGCGCATCGGCGCAGTTCGACAAGCCGATCTGGGCCGGCAAGACCCTGCACGCAAGAGTCGATTGGCTCGGTAAGGGACCGTTCTGGTTCAACATGGAGAATACGGCGAAAAATCCGGGCTACGACGTGATCAACGCACGCGTCCAGCTCGACTTCAATGATCGCTGGAGCGTCGCTGTCAGCGCCCAGAATCTGTTCGACGAGGACTACTACACGGACGGATCGATTTGGCCTGGCGATGCCATACCGGGAACGCCCGCGCCGGACTACGATCCCGTCATCGCAACACTGGCGCAGCCACGCAAAGTCTTGTTCGAGTTGAGCGCCCGGTTCTAGACCCGATTTACCGTCATCTGCCGGGAATTGACTGTAGGCTGCCGGTCAGCTTCTAACTGCGCGCCAGCGAGACGGTGATCAGCAAGCAGTACGCGAGCGCGTTCTTCGGCACGCCGCTCGCGGCGACATTGCACGCGCTCGGCGTGGACACGCTCCTGATCGCGGGCGTCTCGACTTCCGGCTGCGTGCGCGCGACCGCGGTGGATGCCTGCCAGCACGGCTTCGTGCCGCTGGTCGTGCGCGAGGCGGTCGGCGACCGCCACCCCGCGCCGCACGAAGCGAATCTCTTCGACCTCCAGGCGAAATACGCCGAAGTCATTTCGCTCGAGGCTGCCGCCGCCTACCGGGCTCAATGTCGATACCGGCGTGCAGCGAGAACCCGCCGGCCTGCGCGGCAGCGCGATGGTCACCTTGTTGCTCAGCCTCGGGCACCGCACTGGCCGGCAGCGTCTGCAGCGTGAACAGCTTTTGCCCGGCGCGCAGGCCCACCGCGATCCGGTAGGTGATGGAGTGGCCGATCAGATCATCGAGCGCACCGCCTGACCCGTCGGTGGTGAGCCAGGCGTTCTCCATGTCGCGCTCGATCAGGCGGTGCTTCTCCAGCAGCTCACCCGTGCGCTCGGCGATCTGCTGCACCAGCTCTTGCAGCTGCGCTGCGGTAGGTGCCGGCACGTGACGGAATACGGGTGGACCATCACCACCTGGCAGATACGCACCATCCAGAAAGATGATGTGAAAGTGCACGTTCAGGTTCAGCGCCGAACCGAAGCGCTGAATCAGCGTGACGGCACCGGTGTCGCCGGTAGCGCGAGTGACACCGGCCATCTCCAACAAGTAGCTGGAAATGGGCTTTTCGTTACCCTGAGCGTGATCGCCGAGTTCCTGCTGCGCCATAGCGCCGGCATGGAGACGCGCGGAGGCCGCGTTCCGGACCCGCTGGCGATACCGCGCCGGTAGCGCGGCGTCAGGTTCCGCGTACGATTCCGGGGCGCGCCGGGTCCATGTACTCCGCTGCAATGCCGTCCAGCACGCGCTCGAGCGCTGCCGGGGTTTCGGGGTAGGCGAGGACGACGTACTCGGTCACGCCAAGATCGCGGTACTGGTGCGCCATCCCGAGGTTGCCCTTCTTCGGATAAGGCGAGGCGACGATCGCCAGCTCGCTCATCGGCCGGCCGCGGGCCGCCATCCTCGTCCTGAGTTTGCCTATCTGCGGCGCCATCTGTTCCGGCGTGTGATCGATGCTCCACCAGCCGTCGCCCTGCGCGGCGATGCGCTCGAAGGTGGCATCGACATGGCCGGCGATGATTACCGGCGGGTGCGGTTTCTGCACCGGCTTCGGGTACGCGCGACAGGGCAACAGGTCGTAATACGCGTCGTGGTGCCTGGAGACCTCGTCGCACCAGATTCGTTTCATGACCTCGACATAGGAACCGGAGCGCAAGCCGCGGCTCTCGAACGGGGCGGCCAGCACCTGGAACTCCTCCTTGGCCCAGCCGACGCCGATGCCGAGATCGAGTCGCCCCTTCGACAGCATGTCGACATTGGCGGCTTCCAGGGCCGTGTACACCGGGTTGCGCTGCGGCAGCACGATCACGGCCGTACCCAGACGCGCGCGAGTCGTGATCGCGGCGAGGTACGCCAGCGCGGTGAATGGCAGCAGCTCGACCCGATCCTCCGCGGTTCCGAGCATCTTGCCATCGGTGCCGAGCGAGTCCGCGAGAGGGTACTTGGATTCCTGCTCGTCGAACATGACCACGTGCTCGCCGACCCAGATGGCGTGGAAGCCCAAGCCCTCCGCGTGCACGCCGAGTCTGCGGATGAAGTCCGCGGTCGC
>VGVH01000037.1 GCA_016874095.1 Gammaproteobacteria bacterium
GCTATGCGAGACTTCTTCATGGCGGCTCCTTGTTGGCGGGCTTGCGCCCGGGGCTAGTCACCACTCGTGTACCACGAGCAGTGAGGAGCCGCCGCTCTCAAATTTCAACAGTCAGTGGGACATCCCCTCACGCTCGCCAGTCCGTGGTTTGTGGGTGCCTTCGAGCACATCATGCATGCGCTGCAAACCGGGGGCACCGGTTTCGAAAAGGCCATGGGCATGCCGGTCTTCCAATACCTAGCCCAAAATCCAGAAGACGCGGCGCTCTTCAACGACACGATGATCGGCTTTCACGGATCTGAGCCTGCGGCGGTTGCCGATGCTTACGATTTCTCGCAATTCCGGACCGTCGTCGATGTTGACGGCGGAACGGGCAACTTGTTGTCGACGATTCTGCATCGCCATAACGGACCCAGGGGCGTGCTCTTTGATATGCCGCACGTGATCGCCAATGCTGCGCCTCTGCTCAAGGAGCGTGGTGTTGAGGAGCGCGTGTCCCTCGAAGGAGGCAATCTCTTCGAAGGCGTCCCGGCTCTGGGCGATGCCTACGTCCTGTCACACGTCCTCCACGACTGGACTGAGGAGCAATGTGTCACGATCCTCGACCACTGCCGGAGCCGCATGCAGCCACAGGGACTTCTGCTGATCGTCGAAATGGTGCTGCCCGAGGGAGACACAGCACACCCGGGCAAGATGCTCGATATGGTCATGCTGCTGGTGCCTGGTGGCCAGGAACGCACGGAGGCTCAATATGCTGCGTTGTTGGAGCGGGCTGGTTTCCGGTTGGTTCGCGTGGTGCCCACTGCGTCGGCGGTCAGCATCGTCGAAGCCGTCATCACGTAGGCCTGACAGCACGCCGCCTCGCGGTAGGTCCGAGGAAGCTGGCGATCTGGGTCCGATTGAGCGACCTGGATAGTCCCTTGGGTCAGTTCGTCGGCACGGATTACTTCAACTCATCGGCCCAGCCGTCGGCACGCCTGCGGTAAACTCCCGCCGATGGCGACCATCAACCGCCGCATTACCGCCTCGGTCGAGGGTGACTTCGTCGTCTTCATCATCGGCACACGTCTCAACCGCTGGTGGAAGCTGCCCAAGTATCTTTGGTTCCTCTCGACCATGCCGAAGATGCTCGCTGAGGTCGCTGCGGAGCCCGAGAGCGGCTTTCTGGGATGGGAGCCGCTGAACCTCACGACGAACGTGCAGTAATGGCGATCGATCGAGCACCTCATCGCATACTCCCGTGATCGCGACCAGACCCATTACCCATTCTGGGTGAAGTTCAACAAAGCAATCGGCTCGAACGGCGACATCGGTATCTGGCACGAGACCTTCCTCGTGCGCGCAGGCGAGTACGAATGCGTCTACAACAACATGCCCTTGCGAGGCCTCGCAAAAGCTTCCAAACACATCGACGCCGTCGGACGCGCAGGTACCGCCTCGGGACGGCTGGGTCGAACGGATGGCAGCGATGCGCCGGTCTCCGACGATGGAGCCGAGCGCGGCACGTGACGCGACGCGCCTGAGCGCTCCACATTGATTGGCGCTACTGCATGACGGCCACGCTCAGGTCGCTAGCGCAGCTACCTCGTGCTTCCCCGCGCGCCACCGGGTTTGACGGCATAGCCCGGTGGTCCATTCAGCGGGTACCCCGCGAGCGTGGTGATCTTGTCCATGTCCGGATACAGCACGCCGAATCCCGTCGCACCGGGCATCGACGTCCGTTCGGTGAACCACACCGCTCCATCGACCGTGTGTTGGAGCTTCGGCGAATCGGCCCCGAACTGCGGCTTGGGATAGAAGGTGAACGTCTGATCGCCAGGATTGAACTTCCCAATCACCGGCTGCAGGACCGGGGTCACCGTGTCCGGGAACCAGATGTTGTCTTCGAAGTCGGCCGTGGCTTCGTACGGCTGGGCGCCACGGTGCGGAATCGTCCACTCGGTAATCCGCCCCGTCGTCTGATCGATCTTCGCAAGCTTGCCTGGGCGATTGCCGGCGGCGTAAATCCCGAACCAGACGTTGTTCTTGGAGTCCACGCCGACGCCACGCCGGACGTTGGCCGGATACGTCGGCGGCGTGAACTCGGTCCACTGCCCGTTGGTCGGGTCGAACTTCGTGATCTTGCCGCCGTTCCACAGCGCGGACCAGACGTTGTCGTTCCGGTCGATCGCCATGCCGTACGGAATCGCGCCTGGTGTGGGGATGCGATAGATGGAGATCTTCCCCGTCTCCCGATCCCACTTACCGATCGCTCCGTTCAGGAACCAGTTCGTGTAGAGGTTGCCCTTGGAATCGACCGTCGTCGCGTGCATGCCGACCTTGTTGGGATTCCGAATCACGTTGTCGGGATCTGCAACGATCTGCAGGCTCCACTTCTCCGACGTCGGGTTGAAGCCTAGCAGACGATACTCACGCGTGCGAGGCGTGCCGCCGATTTCCGGCACCCAGATGATGCCACCCCGATCGATGAGAATTTCGTGCACGCCGGCCTTCGGGTCCGGGAGGACGAAATCCTTCTGCACGCCCGTCCGCGGGTCCAACTTGACCAACCGATTCGGATCGCCGCGGTCCACCAGCCAGGCGTTCCCGTTGGCGTCGAGCTGCAGCGTGTACGCGATGCGATTGCGGGAGACGGCGATCTCCCCTTGCGGCGGCGCGCCGGCCACCTCTCGATTCGACGGATCTGGCGTCAGGTAGTACTCGATGAACTGGGCCTTCCCGAGCTTTTCCTCGTCCAGCGGAATACCCACGTCAGGCCGGACCGCGCGCGGCTTTCGATCGTCGCCGAAGTTCTTGATCAAGTACTCGAGGACATCCTTTCGGTCCTGAACGCCGAATCGGAAGTTCGAAGCTGGTGGCGCGAGGATCCCCTCCGCCGAGCCCAGCTTGTCGCGCTCGAAGAGGTTCTTGCCCATCATCAGATCCAGCGCGGCCTGCCACCCCGACGCATTCCGGGGCCTGAGGGGAAAGAAGTTCTCTCCGTGACACACGAGGCAGACCTCCTCCATCACCTCCTTGCCTGGGCCAGGCGGATAGATTTCGTCGTAGCTGTGAAGGGCCATCTCTCGTCGAGGCACGTCGGTGGCGCTCGGAAAGCGGTCGGGGTTCGACGCTTCGCGCAGCGATAGCTGCACCTGCGGGCTGTCGCCGGCCTTGATCGCCAACTTCTGCACGTCGGATTGGAGCCCCCTGGCCTGGACATTGATCTCATAGGTGCCCGGCAGCAGGGCCACGGCTCGGAAGCGGCCCTGATTGGTGTAGACCATGTAGAGCATCCGCTTGTCGACGTTGCGGATGAAGACCTGCGCGGCCTTGAACGGCCTTGTCGCATCGACGGTGCCCGTGATCGTCGCCAGCCCCTTGATCGTCGTCGCCTGATCACGGCTCAGCGCGGCGACGCCGGACGTGGCGTTGAGTGCCAGGTATCCCCAGAGAACGCCTCCCAGGGCCATTGCGAACATCAGCAGGCGGTTCGCGCGCATCGGCGGCCGTCCGGGTGGCCGCACGCCCTTCATCATCGCCATCGGATGCTCCACTTCGAGGCGGGTGCGGGACTACTTCTTCGCCGCTCCCGCCAGGATGTTGTACAAACCGTGGTTCCCCTCGTGGCATGCGTACTCGTAGATCGGCTCGTCGCTCCGCTGCATCGGGATCCGGGCCGTCCACGGCTTGGTCCACGTCAACGGGTCATCAATCGTGAACTCGTATTGGAGCGTGTCGGCATCCACACGCCTGAAGCGCTCCACGAGGCGCATTGTGGCGCTGGTCTGACCGGTGGTCATGAGCGTCGGTCTGTGGAAATTGATGGTCTCGATGACCAGCGTGTCGCCGTCCCAGCGTCCGCGTGAATCACCGGCCCACTGCCGGATCTTTCCGTGCGGGCGTCCGTCCATCGGGATGAAGCGCGCGTCGTGAACCATTTCGTTGAGCAACACGACGTAGTCCCGCGTCTGGAAGATCTGAACGTTGTTGTTGTACGCGCTGGGCGTCATGGGCGGGCCGGAGTTGAAGCCAAGAATACAGCGGACTCGCAAGCCACCCGGCCCGAGATCCTCGACAAAGCCTCCCGGCGTCGGCTCGTCGATGCCGACGTCCTTCCGCTTCTCGGCCTCCGCCTGGCGCTTCTTCTCGGCCTCAGGCGTCAGCGGTGGAATCCGGCCGTCGGGGGGATCGACAATCAGAGACGTCTGGCGCGTGCCTGTCACCTGCCGGCCGCGGTCGTACCAGAACTCGTTGTAATCACCGACGTTGCCGGCTGGCACGTTCGTGTCGCGATTGTTCCGAATGGCGGCTTGACGCTCGAACTCAGCGGCTTCCGCCTCGGTGAGGACGGCTTTGTTTGCCAGCTCCTTCGGCCGCTCCAACGGCGTGACCGTGCGGAAGTCCCAGACACCCTGCAGATCGGGATGCCCCCACACCGTTCGACGAACCGCCGACGCTCCGGCTCTCGCCGGCGCGGCGGGCTTCGCGCTCGGAGCGGAGGCCTGACCGAGAACCGGCATCGGCGCCAGCGAGGCGAGTACGACGGCGCCTAGTGTCGCGGTAATTGAAGCGAAAAATCGGTGACCCACCTCAGACCTCCCTTTCGTGAGACGCCATCAAGGCGTGGCGTGTCAGCGACCGGATCGACAGGACTATACACCTGCCCGGCCGTCGCCATCCCGGCCGTATGACGGCCAGACGATGCCCGGTCATACGCTGAACTACTTCTGGCGAAGCCTCGAGGGGTGCTGACGCCGCGACTCACCGCGGAGCCGACGGCAGCGCGCGGGCGCAACGGAGGGTCAAGGCGACTGGACAGCGCCGCCGCGCCGATCACGCTCATTCAAAGTTGGCAAGGGGGGCTCTCAGCCCGCGAAACGCAATGAAGATCACTGCGGGGTGGCCAGAATAGCGATCGGGAGCGGCGAAATCGAGGGTTGCAGTGGGGCGGTTGAGACCGAAGAATGAGGATAGACGTTAAACCACAAATGGCGCTGTAAGCCTTTGTGAATCGCGGGTTTCATATTCGCCTCTTCAATTTGTACCCGGTTTTTTACCCGGTTTCGTCAGAGGTGATCTGACGACCAACGCCTGAACTCTCGCAACTCGTGGCGATCACGGACCAGCCTTGCCTCGGACTTGGGCCAACTGCGACAGCGCGGAGCATAGCATCCGTACGACGCCGACCCTGGGGTGAACAAGCGCCTAAGCGCTGGCACAAGGCCTACCTGCAGGCGGCCGTTGCTGCGGGGCAGAAGGCCGAAAGTGAGTTCTTTGCAGCTCCGCCTGTGGGGCAGGATGGGCACGCCCTGCACAGTGCGGGCAGCCGTTTCTGGATCCCTGCCGTCACCGCCTGGCTCGAAAAGCATGGGTTCTAGCTGGCCGTTGCCGGACCCTGAGGCCTTTAGGGTGCACAGTTAACGGATTGAACCTCTGCGGCGGTGTGGCCGAACCCTGTCCCGCCCCGCCCTCGGAGTGACCCCTCCTGGGGTATGCAGGCTCGGCGACCTGGGCGACGCTGCGCGTTCCTGACTGCGCCGCACCTCCGCCGTGTCGATTGCCCGCCGGCAGCCTGCGCGCGTGGGGTCTTACGCGGCGCGGCCCGCCCACCCTCACCCGCTCCACCACGAGCGCCACCGCCCCGAGCAGACCACGCTGTACCGCGTGGTGCAGCAGCACGCAGCCAGTTTCATCGCCCATACCGAGGCCAGCACCGGCGCCGAGTTGCCCCGGTTCATCAAAGACGAGTTCGACGCTTTTCTCGAGTGCGGCATCCTGGCCCACGGCTTCCTGCGCCTGCGCTGCGGCGAGTGCGGCCACGACAAGCTGCTGGCGTTCAGCTGCAAGCGGCGAGGGTTCTGCCCCTCATGCGGCGCACGGCGCATGTCGCAGACGGCAGCGCACCTGGTGGACCACGTCATCCCGCATGTGCCGGTGCGGCAATGGGTGTTGTCGCTGCCGATCCCGCTGCGCGTGCTGCTGGCCGCGCAGCCCGAGCTGGTCACGCCGGTGCTGCAGGTGGTGCAGCGCGTGGTCGAGCGGCATCTGCTGGACGTCGCGGGGCTCAAGGCCGATGAAGGCCAGGGCGGCGCCGTCACGCTGATCCAGCGCTTCGGCTCGGCCGCCAACTTGAACATCCACCTGCACTGTCTGGTGCTGGACGGGGTGTACCGCTGCGGCGCCGATGGCGCGCCCAGCTTCGTCGAGGCGGATGCACCGACCGACGACGAGCTCGATGCGCTGCTGCACACCGTCATTACCCGGCTCATGAAGATGCTCACGCGCCGCGGCGTGCTGGTCGAGGACATGGGCCAGGCTTGGCTGGCCGAGCTAGATGCCGACGGCGAGGAGGCGCGCACGCTGCGCCAGCTGCAGGCCGCGGCCATCACTTACCGCATCGCCTTCGGCCCGCGCGTCGGGCAGAAGGTGCTGACGCTCAGAGGCGCGATGCCGCGCGAGGCCACCGCCCGCCAGCCGCTGTGCGCCGACATCGACGGCTTCAGCCTGCACGCCGCGGTGCGGGTCGAAGCGCACGACCGCAAGCGGCTGGAGCAGCTGTGCCGCTACATCACCCGCCCCGCGCTTTCCGACGAACGGGTGCAGCTCAACGCCGCCGGGCAGGTGGAGCTGAAGCTCAAGACGCCTTGGCGCGACGGCACGACGCACTTGGTCATGAGCCTGACCTGCCTGCCGATTTTCGGACCAGCTGAAGCTTGAGAGAATGGCGCCCTCAGCCTAGTGAGGGAGCCATGAAGAAGACGCGGTTCACCGAAGAGCAGATGGTCACGATCCTCCGGGAGGCCGAC
>VGVH01000038.1 GCA_016874095.1 Gammaproteobacteria bacterium
TTGGACTAACCCGCTTCGCGGGAGGGTGTTGATCGATCGACGGTCCGTCGTGCGCGCACTCGGCTGATCCGACTGCCTCGAGTCCGTGAATCCGCCGGCTCCCGTACGCTCGCGTGCGATCGCCTGGACGACACCAGGCCTCGTACCCGGGAGCGCGCCATGACGTCTCTTCGCCGACGCATGCTCGACGACATGCAGCTGCGGAATCTGTCGCCGCAGACCCAGATCACGTATATCCAGCAGGTGGCGCGGTTCGCGCGCCACTTTCAACAGTCGCCCGCGGATCTCGGCCCGGAGGCGATTCGCGCGTATCAGCTGTACCTGACGACGGAGCGGGGGCTCGCCGTCGAGTCGGTCATGGTGGCCGTGGCCGCCCTGCGTTTCCTGTACACCGTGACGCTCAAGCAGACGTGGCGGCTTGACGAGGTCCTGCCGGTGCCGCGGCGGCCCCAGCGGTTGCCCGTCGTGCTCAGTCCGGCGGAGGTGCTCCAGTTTCTGGACGCGGTGCCCGGGCCCAAGCACCGCGCGATTCTCACGACCTGCTACGCCGCGGGGCTCCGCATCTCGGAGGTCCTCCGTCTGCGCCCTACGGACATTGACAGCGAGCGCATGGTCATTCGCGTTGCGCAGGGCAAGGGCCAGCAGGATCGGTACGTGATGCTGTCCCCGAAGTTGCTGGAGCTGCTCCGGACGTGGTGGCGTGTCGCGCGCCCGACGACGTGGCTCTTCCCGGGCGGGCGTCCCGACCAGCCGATCACCAAGGCCGCGGTGGAACGGGCGTGCCAACGGGCGTGGCGTCGATCGCGGCTCACCAAACCCCTCAGCCCGCACGCGTTGCGCCACGCCTTCGCGGTCCATCTGCTCGAATCGGGCGCCGATGTGCGCACGATTCAATTACTCCTCGGTCACCGAAGTCTCGCCACCACGGCGCGCTATCTCCGCCTGACCACCACCAAGGTCTGTGCGACCGCGAGTCCGCTGGACTGGCTGCCCTGCCCCGGCACCGCGGATCCGCCGCCCGCACCGGCGCCGTCCACCTAGCGGGCGGCCATGGAGCGCCCGACGCTCGAAGTGGCGGACGTCTTCCGCCGCTACGGCGACGCGTACCGGCAGATGAACCGGGGGCTGTCGTCCGCCCAGCGGCGTGTCATGACCGCGATCGAAACCTGCCGCACCGCCGCCCTCGGGGGCCATGTCGAGCGGTGCGACGCGTGTGCGCATGAACGCATCGCGTACAACTCCTGCGCCAACCGCCACTGTCCCAAGTGTCAGTCCCTCGCACGGGCGGCGTGGCTGGAGCGCCGCACCGCCGAGCTCCTCGACACCGAGTACTTCCATGTGGTCTTTACCGTGCCGGCCCTCATCGCGGACCTCGCCGCGCGCAACAAGCGCGTGGTCTACGGCCTGCTCTTTCGGGCCACGGCCGACACGCTCCGCACGATTGCTGCTGACCCAGAGCATCTCGGCGCCGAGATCGGCTTCTTCGCCGTGCTCCACACCTGGGGACAGACCCTGACGCATCATCCCCACCTGCACTGCGTGATCCCGGGTGGTGGGCTGTCGCCCGATGGCACGCGGTGGGTGGCGTGCCGCCCCGGCTTCTTCTTACCGGTGCGGGTCCTCTCACGGCTGTTTCGCCGCCGCTTCCTCGACGCGCTGCAGACCGCCTACGAGGCGGCGACGCTGCGACTCGAGGGGGCCGTCGAGGCCCTACGTACGCCGCCCGCATGGGCGGCCGCGCTCGCCGACCTTCGCCAGACCGAGTGGGTGGTGTATGCGAAGCGGCCGTTCGCCGGCCCAGCCCAGGTACTCGACTACGTCGGCCGCTACACGCATCGCGTGGCCCTCTCGAACAACCGCCTCGTCGACATGGACGACGGGCAGGTGCGCTTCACCTACACGGACTATCGCGATCCGCTGCCGCGGACGCCGAAGATCATGACCCTTGCCGCCAGCGAATTCATCCGCCGCTTTCTCCTCCACGTCCTCCCGCCGGGCCTGCATCGGATTCGGTACTACGGGTTGCTCGGCGCGCGGCATCGCCGCGAGAAGCTGGCCCGCTGCCGCGCCGTGCTCGGCACCAGCGCGCCCGCCCCACCGTCCCCGCCCCCGTCCCTCGACTATCGGGATCGCGTCGAAGCGCTGACCGGACGCACGTTGCGCGTGTGCCCCGTGTGTCACCGCGGGGAGATGATGCGGGTCGCCACGCTCACGCCCATCCCGCGAGCCAGCCCCGTGTGCTCGGATACCTCGTGATGCCCGCCACGGCGATCGCCGCGCGTGTCCCGAGCCCGACGCGATCGGCTCTCCGTCGAGGTGTGTCCGGCGCACCCGCGGGGTCGCCACATCCGCCCCACGACGGGTGCGCCCCGCCACAACAGGCGGCCACTTCGACGCTGCCGCGCGCGCACGCGTCCCGGCCGACCAGCCGCCCGCCGATCGAGCCGCGCCCGCGCACCGTGCCGGCCCCCAGGGCCTGATTCAATCCACATAACCAGCGCCGGGGATGCGGCTCAGTCCAACGCCTCCTTTGCCAACCGGCGCGGCGGGGCTGCTGTCGGCGTCGGCCTCGGCGCTCGTGCGCCGCGCCGCTCGGCAAAGAATGCTCTGCTTTCGGTTAACCTTCGACCCCTCTAATGTTGTCTATCCCCTCGGCCATCTGCAGATCCTCTCGTTCCAGGCCATTCCGCTCGCACTCCTGGCGCAGATCCGCCTGCGCGAGCGCCCCGGGGGCCCGGCGATGCTGCTCTTCGTCATCGCCTGCCTGGCACAGGCGCTGGTCAGCTGGTATCTGGCCGTGATGCTCGCCGTGGTGCTGGCGGTCGTGGCGATTGGACAGCGCGTGGCACCCGGCTCGAGCCCGACGCGGCCCGTCGTGTCCTGGCACGAGGTGCTGGCCGTCGTCGTCATCGGCGCGGTGTTGTTTCCGTTCGCGCGGCCCTACGCTCGCAGCTTCTCGGATTCCACCCTGGCCGAACGCCGTCAGCTGGTGGACACCTTCGGGGACGCGGTCGGTTGGCGCGACTTCGTCACGCCGCCGGCCGCGACGCTTGCGGGCAGCGCAATCGACGCCAACCCGTACTCGATTTGGGGCGAGAACACGCTGTACATCGGCGCCGTTCCCTGCCTGCTGGCCCTGGTGGCGATTGCGGTCGCGGTACGCCGGCGCGAACAGGTGCCCTGGACCGCGATCGGCCTCGTGCTCGTCGCGGTGGGCTTCACGCTGGCGCTGGGATTCTTCTCGCCGGCGCTGGGCGTTCGCCTGCCGCTCGGCTATCTGGCTCAGGCGTTGCCCTTTCTGGCGGGGCTTCGCGCCGCGCAGCGCTTCGCGCTCGTGCTCTATGTGGGAGTACTGCTGCTCTCGGCCTGGGGCGTGGCGCACCTGGCGCGGCGCACCCGATGGCCGTGGGTGCCGGCCGTGCTGGCGTCGTGTCTGTTTCTCGTCGAGGTCTTCCCAATCACGCTTCCGGTCAGCGCCAGCCGCCGCTATCGCGTCAGCGCGCCGGACGCGTTCATCGCCGCCTACCAGCACGCGCATCCGGACCGCGCGCCCGTCGTCGTCCTGCACTTGCCGATTCACTACTTCGACCAGTCGTACCCGGTGTCTGAGGCGACCTACATGGTGGATTCGACGGCGCACTGGGCCCGAATCCTCAACGGCTTCAGCGGCGGAGTGCCAAGCGGGTTCATGGCGCGAATGAAAGCACTGCACCGGCTGCCGGCGCCGGAAGCCGTGGACGCGATGCTTGCGCTCGGCGTGGACATTCTGGCGTTGCACGGCCCGGCGGCCGCTCCGAAGGAGGGCGGCGTGCGCGACTACTTCACGCGCCAATCCTGGGCCGCGGTAACGCCGCTTTCCGGAGGCGATGCCGTCGTCGTGATCGATCGGGCGCGTGCGCCGGTACCCAGGCCGCTCGAGCCTCTACCCGGGCCTTGAGCCGCGGGCAGTGGGCATTGAGCATTGGGCATTGAGCATTGGGCATTGTGAATTGATCTAGTCCCCCACCCCTCGCCGATCCGCCTCGAGGAGCCGCCGCACCTTGTCGGGCCCGTCCACCTCCAGCACCAGTTGGCGCAGCAGGCCGTCCTTCAGGTCGTACACAAGGCCGTGCAGCAGCGGTCGCCGGCCTCGTTTCCAGGCGTTCTGCACGATGGGCGTCCGGGCCAGGTTGTAGACCTGGCGCAGCACGTTCAGCTCGACCACGCGATCGAACTGCGCCTGCTCGTCGGTGTAGACGCTCAGCTCGTTCTTGTGGCGCTGGATCGTGTCGCGAATCCCGGCCAGCCAGAAGTCCACCAGGCCATGATTGGCGTCGCCCATCGCGGCCTTCACGCCACCGCACTGGTGGTGGCCGCAGACGATCACATGCTGGACGTCCAGCACTTCCACCGCGTATTGCAGCACCGACAGGAGATTGAGATCGGCCGGCATGGCCTGGTTCGCGATGTTGCGGTGCACGAACATCTCGCCCGGGACGGTTCCGGTCAGGGTTTCCAGCGGCACGCGGCTGTCGGCGCAGCCGATGAACAGGAAATGCGGCTCCTGCTTGCCGGCCCGACGCCTGAAGAAGTCGGGATCCTCGCGCGTCACCTGCTCGACGAGCGCCCGGTTGTTGTCGAAGATCCGCCTGATGTGGTCCATGACGTTGGAACTAGTGGCTCGGGCTGAGGGGTGGTAACGCGATGCCGACCGTGCGGAAGTCGATCTCGCGCAGGAGGGCGGTTTGCCTGAAATCGCTGATGAACTCCAGCACGTCGTGGTCGATGTGCCGGCAGCCCGTGCCGTCCAGTTCGATGCGGCTCCTGGGGGGCAGGCTGTCGAGCAGTTGCGCCAGCGACGCCTTGTTGAGGAAGGTCACCTGCTCCTGAAGCCTCACGCGCTTGAGCACGCTGCCGGCGCCGCTGACCACGGTGTAGCAGGGATAGCGCAGCTGGTCGAACAGCACGAACAGGAAGCCCACGGCCAGGCCCACCAGGATGCCCATGAGGAGGTCGGTCAGCAGAATCGCGACCACCGTGACGAGAAACGGCACGAACTGCATGCGCCCCTGGCTCCTCATGTGGCGGATCAGCTGCGGCTGCGCCAGGCGGAACCCCGTGTAGATCAGCACGGCCGCCAGCGACGCCAGGGGAATCATGTTCAGCGCGACCGGAATGGAGAACACCGCTACGGCCATCAGCAGCCCGTGGAGGACGGCAGAGGACTTGGTCTGAGCACCCGCGTCGACGTTGGCGGCGCTGCGCACCAGCACACCGGTGATCGGCAGGCCGCCCAGCAGGCCCGCGAAGACGTTGCCAACGCCTTGCACCGCGAGCTCCCGGTCCGTCGGCGCCTCGCGCTTGTAGCGATCCAGCTTGTCGGTGGCCTCGAGCGTCAGCAGCGTCTCGAGACTGGCGACGATGCCCAGCGTGATCCCGATCCGCCATGCGTCCAGGCGCAGCAGTGCCGACCAGTCCGGCGCGGCGAACAGCGCGCCGACGTCCGAGAAGGTCCGGATGACGGGCAGGCCCACCAGGTGCTCCGGCCCCAGCTGAAGGGCCGGGTTGAACATCGGCAGCACCCATTGCCCGGCGATGCCCAGCAGCACCGCCACGAGGGCGCCGGGCAGAAGCCGCACGCGCCGGCCCAGGATGCGATCCCACGCGAACAACAGCAGCAGGCCGTGCGAAGGGGGAGACTTGGACGGGGAAGGCGAGGGCGGGTCGCATAACGGGTTTTGGTTAACCTTCGACCCCTCTAATGTTGTCTATCCCCCGCGGCCGAGCTGTTCGAGGGCGACGCGTACGAGTTGGCTGCGCGTGCGCACACCCGTGCGGTTGAAGAGCACCTGCAGGGCGGCCTTCACGGCGCTCTCCGAGAGCCTCAGGCGCGCCGCCATCTCCTTGTTCGCAAGGCCTTCCATCAGAAACGTGAGGATCTGACGCTCGCGGTCCGTCAGCCGCAGCGCGGGCGGCTCGTCGACGTCGGTGCCCTGTACCAGCTTCCGTAAGTAGTGCTCATCAATCAGCACCTTTCCCTCGAAGACCTCGCGGATGCTGCGCTTCAGGTCGTCGGCGGCGTGCTGTTTGTGGAAGATGCCC
>VGVH01000039.1 GCA_016874095.1 Gammaproteobacteria bacterium
GCCCCGGGCGGAGGGCGTCCGCGGGCAGGTCTGGGTCGCGCCGTTCAGCCTGGCGTCCGACGACGACGCCGAACGCGAGCACGCGCTCGGCGAGACCCGCCTGGCGCTGGCGATGGCCGCGACGCTCGCCTGCCCCGTCCTGATCGTGCACCTCGAGCGTCCCGGTGGCGGAGACGGCGCGCCGGAAAGCCTCGCCTCGGTTCGCCGGAGCCTCGACGCCCTGATCCGCGAGGCGGAAGCCGCCCGCGTCGCCCTGGCGCTTCGCTCGGGGCGGTCGCCGCAGGCCAGGCCCGAGGCCCTGGTGCGCCGCATCGAACGCGACCTCGACGGCAGCCCGATCGGCATTGCCCTCGATTACGGGCAGGCGCACCTGGCCGGCGATGTCGCGGACGCGATCGAAACGGCCGGTGAGTTCATGACGGTGGCGCTGCTGAGTGACAACCGGGGCCGGAAGGACGAGCGCCTGGTGCCCGGCGCGGGCTCGATCAACTGGGACGCCGCCGTGATGACGACGCAGAAGGTCGGCTTCAGCGGCCCGGCCCTGTTCGACGTGGACGCCCTGGACCTGGACGCCGCGCTGCGGCAGGCGGCCCAGGCCCGTGAGCGGCTGGCCAGCCTGCTCATTGCCTTCTGAGCCTCGTAGAATCCGCCCATGACGTTTCCGTAGATGGCAATCGGGCTGGCACTCGTCGCCGGTGTGGCAGGCGGCGCGCCGCGGGCGGCGCGCGCGGAGGACTGCGGCGCGTGGCCGAAGCCAGTGCTCTGCGAGGCGCAGTTGCTGGTGACAGCCGACGGCAAGACGGAGCGCCTGAAGGCCGACGCCCGCGTGCGCCTGGCGCCGCGGGGTCAGATGACGCTGGAGGTCGACGGCCGCGATCAGCGTGGCCGCCGCTTCCCCGAGGAATACCTGTCGCTCGGCTTCCGCGCCAACACCTGCGGACGCCTGCTGGCGGTGGACGGGCGCGGCCGCGGCGATCTGCAGGTGACCGCGCGTGGTGACGCCGGCCGGTGCCGTCTCGAAGTCTGGGTGCCGGGGAACCTCAACTTCTCGTGGGCGCTCGACATGGACGTCGACCCGGCCGCCCGTACCACCTACAGCCGCCGCGACGCCGAAAGGGTCGTACGCGCGCTCTACCGCGCCGTGCTGCAGCGCGATGTCGACGACGAGAGCCTGCGGGCCGCCGTGGCCGAGATCCAGCAGGGCAACCTTGAGGCGTTCGTGGGCTCGATGGAGCGGAGCGGCGAGTTCCTGACGCAGCGGGGCCACCTCTCGCACGAAGAGATGCTCGATGCCTTCTACGAGGGCGTCTTCAACCGCCCGGCGGATTCGCTGGGCGTGAAGGACTACCTCAACCTCGTGCGGCAGGGGCGCCACGCCGACGTGCTGCTGCGCCTGATTCGCTCGGCCGAGTTCGAGAAGCGGCTCCGCTAGGCAGCACCGGGCCGCCTACGGCTCGGTCTGGAACTGGAACGTCCCCCCCGTCCTTGATGGTTCCGTCCTTCATGACGTAGCCCATCTGCCAGTAGTACTTGCGTCCCGGCTTCAGCTTCCCGGCAGGCACCTTGATCTCCTTCGCCGTGATGCCGTCCAGCTCCCACACCACGCCTTCCTTGGGCTCGAGGCCGAGAATGAGCAGGGACGCGCTCAGCATGTCTGGCGGGTACTTGGGCCACAGGCTGGGTGTCAGCGGCATCGGCATCGTGACGACCTCGTCCGGTTTGAAGGCCGGACGATTCTTCGGGTCGACGTTGGGATGCTCCTTCAGCCACTCCTTCATGGTGGTGACCTTGACCACACGCGGGTCGTTCACCTTGTCCTTGAGCTCTGGATGGTTCTTCAGCCACACGCTGATGTGGGTCCGGCTGACGATGAACCCTTCCGCCCAGGTAGGCACTGGCAACAGGGCGACAGCCACACCGCACGCCGCCACCATACCCGACACTCGCCACCTCAGCCGCTGCATCGATACCGACATATCTGTCTCCCTCCGGGTATGAACCGGAGCAAGAGGCTCGCCACGTGGAAGGCCCTTGCTGGAGGACCGGCATCCCGCCTGCGGGCGCTGGAGGAAGGGAAAGGAACCCGATCCCGGAGAAATTCCCGCGTGCGCGAGGCCGAGGCGCGCGCCACCGGCCCTCGAGGCCATAGACCCACTGCCCGGTCCGCTCGGCTCGGTCCTGCACGGAGCCAGGCGGGTGTAAGATACCGCCCAACTTTCGGAGGCCAAAATGAGAATGTGGGCTGCCAGTTGGCGTCGTTTCTCGTGGTTTCGCGCCGGGTTCGGTGTCGTGCTGGTCGGTCTCTGCGCAGGGGTCGCGGCGGATCCCAGCGCGCAGGTGTCGCGCCTGACGTCCCGGTTCGATGGATACATCGGCGGAACCGTCGAGAGCGCCAATGGCAAGGAACCAGGCGTCTGGGTGATCGCGGAAACGACCGATCTTCCGACGAAGCTCATCAAGATTGTGGTGACCGACGACCAGGGCCGCTTCGTGCTTCCACAGATGCCGAGGGCGTCCTACAACGTCTGGGTGCGCGGCTACGGCCTCGCGGACTCGAAGCCGGTCAAGGCATCGGTGGGCACGACGAATCTCGCCCTCAAGGCGGTCGTCGCCAGGGACGCCCGGGAGGCGGCGCAAGTCTACCCGGCGAACTACTGGTATTCCCTGCTCGAAGTGCCCGCGAAGGAGCAGTTCCCGGGCACCGGACCCACCGGCAACGGCATCGCCCCCGCCTTCGCCAATCAGGCGCAGTTCGTTGATCAACTCAAGCAGGGGTGCCAGCTCTGTCACCAACTCGGGAACCAGATCACGCGCGAAGTCGGCCACATGGACCTGGCGAAGCTCGGGCTCAAGGATTCCTTCGCGGCGTGGGACCACCGGCTGCAGACGGGCCAGCGCGGCGGTGAAATGAGCAGCATGGCGACCCGGATGGGACGCAAGGCCGTCGTCGGGATGTATGCCCGGTGGACCGATGCGATCGCCGGCGGAGCGGTGCCGGAAG
Source organism: Gammaproteobacteria bacterium (assembly GCA_016874095.1). Classification (GTDB taxonomy): domain Bacteria; phylum Pseudomonadota; class Gammaproteobacteria; order Steroidobacterales; genus QUBU01. Next base: position 3,002 of record VGVH01000039.1, read on the forward strand.
CCCCGCCGCGGCCGAAGGGTGTCGAGCGCAACATCGTGGTCACCATGTGGGATTGGGGCAATGCAACGTCCTACATGCACGACGAGATTACGACGGCCAAGGCGAAGCCGACGGTCAATGCCAACGGGCCGGTCTACGCCGTCGACGCCGCGCACGGCAAGGTCATCGTGGTGGACCCCCTTGAGAACCGGGCCTCCGAGATTCCGATTCCCACCAGGGACGATCCGAAGGCCATGCGGTCGCGGTTCCCGCAGAAGCAGCCGGTACCATCGCTGCACTGGGGCGACCAGATCGTTCACGCCGGCGTGGCCGATCCCCACAACCCGATGATGGATACCAAGGGCCGGCTGTGGACGACCTCCACCGTGCGCCAGGGCGCGCCGCTACCGTTCTGCACCGACGGATCGCTCAACAAGTACGCGGCGTACTTCCCGCTTCCGGGCGGCAGCGGGCGCCACGCCTCCTTTTACGACCCACGGACCGCGAAGTGGGAACTCATCTACACGTGCTTCGGCACCCACCACCTGCAGTTCGGCACCGACCCGAATGAAACGGTGTACTTCAGCGGTGGAGGCCAGACGATTCCGTGGGTCGATTCCAAGGTCTACGACGAGACCAAGGATGAGGTGAAGGCACAGGGCTGGTGCCCGACCGTGCTCGACACTAACGGCGACGGGAAGATCACCAAGCCGTGGAATGAGCCGGTGGGCGGCGGGCGCGCACAGGGCGAAGGCGGCGGCGGCGGACAGCTCGGAGAGTTCGATTTGAAGCGTGACACGCGGGTCAACTACGGCAGCTACGGCGTCATCGTCAGTCCGACCGATCAGTCGATCTGGACGTCGGGCACGTCGTTTCCCGGACGGCTGGTTCGGCTCGAGCGCGGCAACAACCCACCGGAAACCTGCAAGTCGGAGTTCTACACGATCCCGACACCCGAACTGTCGTTCGGCCCGCGCGGCATCGACGTCGATCGGAATGGCGTCATCTGGGCGGCGATCTCCGGCAGCGGCGGCTTCGTGAGCTTCGATCGCCGCAAGTGCAAGGGTCCGCTGAACGGCCCCGGCATCATCAATGGCGACCACTGCAAAGAGGGATGGGCGATCTATCCGCTGACGGCAGGCCCGAACATGAAGGGGACGCCGTATAACGCTGACTTCCACTATTACAACTGGGTGGATCAGTTCAACACGTCCGGACTTGGAGAAAACCTGCCCATTGCGAACGGGTCAGGTTCCGACTCGCTCCTCGTCCTGAAACCGCAGACGAAGGAGTGGCTGGTGCTGCGCGTGCCCTATCCGATGGGGTTCTACACGCGCGGGCTGGACGGCCGCATCGACGATCCGAAGGCGGGCTGGAAGGGCCGCGGGCTGTGGGCCAACTACGGCACCAACTTCCTCTGGCACACCGAGGGTGGCAAGGGCACCACCAGCAAGATGGTGAAGTTCCAGGTTCGTCCCGACCCGCTGGCGCGATAGTCCCTGGCGCCGCACCACCTCGGTGCGCCGGCTCATTCCCGGCACGGCCCTCGTGCACGAGCACAAGGCGGAGTTCTTCTACGTGCTGGACGGCTCGGGCGTCGTCACCCTGAGGGAAAAGTTGCGCGACGAGGTGCACGCCAACGCTGTGCCCCTCCACCGACGCGGACTACATTGCCGCCTGCAACCTTCGCCCCGATGTCTGCATCGTGCGTGACCAGCATCAGCGCGCAGTCCCGTTCGGCGGCGTGTTACACCAGCAGGTCGATCGTCTCCTGTTGGGTAATGGGTTCGAGGCGTAAGGTCGGCTCGTCAGCGAAAACGAAGGCTGGCGCGAGGAGCCCAGGTCCGTAAAGGCGACGTGCTGGGCGCGTTGCGGGACTATGCCGGACGCCTGACGGAGACGCTGCGGGCGCCCATCAACGGCTATCTGCTCTATGGCCTGACCGGCCCGCCCGTGCGCGCGGGCGATCCCATCGTGAACATCGGCGTCCCTGCCAAGACTCCGCTCTGATCCCCTTGCGGTGACGCATCTCTCTCCACCTCCACGGAGTTCCACGCCAGCACACGAAGCGAGGCCAGGCGCGCCCGGCACGTCGGCTCCGGGTCCGATGGACCCAACCGCAGCCGAAGGGCCGCCGCGTGCCGCCCTGGCCCAACGGACCAGCATCGAATCCCGGTGACTGTCGTGCCATCCTGCTCGGCCGTGCGGCGGATGGCCGCGTACACGTCATGCGGGCTGCGCCGGTCCAGCAGCACGTACGACGATCTTCTGAGCAGACTCACCGCCCAGAAGGCCACGACGGTGGCGCCCGCGAGTCCGGCCAGCGGATCCAGCCATGCCAGTCCCCAGTAGCTGGCTGCCGTGAGCGCGAGGATCGCGAGAATCGACGTGACCGCGTCGGCGACCACGTGCAGATAGGCCGCGCGCAGGTTGTGGTCGTGGTCGTGGTCGTGGTCGTGGTCGTGGTCGTGGTCGTGGCCGTGGTCGTGGTTGTGGTGGTGGTCTCGTAGCATCCACGCGCTGACGCCATTGACGACGAGTCCGCACGCCGCCAGCCCTGCGGCCTCGGTGAAGCGAATGTCGCCCGGGTCGACGGCGCGCTCGACACTCTCCCAGATCATCCACAGAACACTGCCGACGAGCACCACGGCCCCCGTGTATCCGCCCAACGCGTTGACCTTGCCGGTGCCGAAGACGAACTCGGGGTTCCTGGCGTGGTGGCGCGCGTAGCGATAGGCCAAGACGGCGACGCCCATCGCGAAAGTGTGCGACGCCATGTGGAGGCCGTCGGCGAGGAGCGCCATCGACCCAAGCACCAGCCCGCCGATGACCTCCACCGCCATGGTG
>VGVH01000040.1 GCA_016874095.1 Gammaproteobacteria bacterium
CACGGCCGCGCCGACAGCGGCCCCGGCCACGGCCGCGCCGACAGCGGCCCCCACCGCCGCCCCGACCGCGGCTCCAACCGCGGCTCCGAGCGGCGGCCAGGTCTCGTTCTCGCGAAACGCCGAGGCCGCGATGGTGTTCCACATCACCGAGGCGCAGAGCAACCAGTACGCGATGTACTACGCGCTGTTCAGCCAGCTCGTCCGGCTGGACCTGAACGATGAGAGCCTCCAGACGATCATCGGCGACGCCGCTGAAAGCTGGGAAATCTCACCCGACGCCACGGTCATCACCTTCAAGCTGCGCCCGGGCATCACCTGGCATGACGGCACCGCGTTCACGGCGGCCGACGTCGCCTACACGGCGACGTGGGCGTCGCAGAACCGCGCGGGCTTCATCGGCTTCCCGCCATCGTGGTGGGCGATCAAGGGTACTGACGAGGCACAGAAGGCATGCGATGAGGCCGGCGGCGCCACCGCGCAGGCCGATCCCGCCAAGTGCGGTGGGCTGGCCGCGAACCTGCTGCCCGGCATCAAGATCATCGATGATCTGACCATCGAGTTCACCCTTGCAGCCCCGAACGCGCTGTTCGTGCGGAACCTCGCGGACGCGCCGAGCTCGATCCTGCCCAAGCACCTGCTCGAGGGCCAGGTCCTCGACCAGATCGCCAAGGGCGATTTCAAGAACGAGAAGCCGATCGGCACGGGCCCGTTCAAGATGAACCGCATCGTGCCCGGCCAGTTCGTCGAGATGGACGCGTATGACGGCTACTTCAAGGGCCGCCCCATTCTCGACAAGCTGTTCTACAAGGAGGTCACGCCCGAGCAGGCGTTCGCGCAGCTCGAGACCGGTGAGCTCGACATCTTCCTCAACGCCGGGGCCGCGGCGATCGATCGCCTGTCCGCTATGTCGAACATCAACGTCCAGCAGATCAGCAGCCCCGGCATCTACTCGATCGGGTTCACGGCCGAGACGCCCGAGGAACGGGCCAAGTACGGCGCCAAGCCGAACATGGCGCCCGGCTACGGGTTCTGGATCAAGGAGCTGCGCCAGGCGCTCTACTACGGGATCGACCGGCGTGGCATCAACGACGCGATCTACGGCGGCAGGAACAAGATCCTGTGGCTGCCGCCCGGCATCCAGAACTACAACTTCTCCGGCATGAACGAGTACCCGTATGACGTGGCGAAGGCCAAGGAATTGATCGAGGCCGCCAAGGCCAAGGGCCTCGACACCAGCAAACCGATCAAGGTGCTCGCCAACGTCGACCTCGTCGACACCGGCCGCATCGCGCCGATCGTCGTCGAGCAGATCGAGGCGCTTGGGCTGACGGTGGACCTGAAGGCCATCGACGGCGCCACGTGGGAGCCGATCGTCACCGACGAGTCGCAGCGCGACACGTGGGACCTCGGCTTCGGCGCCGGCGGCAGCGAAGGCCTGCATGCATCGCGCTCCGAGATCTACTACCTCTGCGATCAGCCGCTGTTCAGCACCGGCTACTACAACTGCGAGCTCCGTCAGCTCTTCAAGGACGCCCTCACCAAGGGCGATCCCGCCGAGCAGGCGGCCGTCTACGAGAAGATCGCCAAGATCCTCAACGAAGAGGTGCCGCAGCTGTACCTGTGGCAGAACACCGGCATCCACGGCGTCAACAAGCGCGTGCAGGGGGTCAAGGTGCCCTCGTTCGAGCGCTACGTCGGCATGAACGTCGAGACCTGGTCGGTCACCCAGTAGCGTCACACCCGACGCTTCCGTGATGCACGGCGCCCATCAGTTCGCGCAGCCAGGCCACCTGACGCGCGACTGATGGGCGCCTACTTTCTTCGCCGTTTCCTCATCTCGATCCCGGTTCTGGTCGGGATCACGATCATCGCCTTCTTCGTGCTGGCGTCCGCCCCGGGCGACCCCGTCACGGCCCTTGTCGATCCCGAGGCCCTGGGCCGGATGACGCCCGAGCAGATCCAGCAGATCCGCGAGCGGCTCGGCCTCGATGGGCCGATCTACGTGCGCTACGCGCGCTGGCTCGGACTTGAGCCCTTCTTCTCGATCTTCACGGGCAGCCCGGACCCGGTCCGCGGCGTCCTGCAGGGTGAGTTCGGCTACTCCATCAAGAGCGGGCGCGCGATCGTCACCGAGGTCGCCCCGCGGATCGGGCCCACGCTGCTGCTCATGGGCGCCGCCATCCTGATCGCCATCATCGTCGGCATCCCGTTCGGCGTGATCTCGGCCGTCCGCCAGTACAGCAAGCTCGACTACACGCTGACGAGCTTCTCGTTCGTGATGATCAGCACGCCGACCTTCGTGCTTGGCCTGCTCATGATCTTCCTGCTCGCGGTCCAGTTGCGGCTGCTCCCGACGGGCGGCCTCTTCTCGTTGGGCAAGGAGTTCGACGTCGGGTCGCGCATCCAGCACGTGATCATGCCCGCGACGATCCTGGGCCTGGCCAACGCGGCGCAGCTCATGCGCTACACGCGCGCGGGCATGCTCGAAGTGCTTTCGAGCGACTACATGACCACCGCGCGGGCCAAGGGCCTCCGCGGAAGGGTCGTGCTCATCCGGCACGGGCTGCGCAACGCACTCATCCCGATCATCACGATCCTCGCGCTGATCCTGCCTGAGCTTGTGGCGGGCGCGATCGTCACCGAGCAGGTCTTCAATTGGCCGGGGATGGGCCTCCTGGCGGTGCGCGCCGCCGCGGATCGGGACCCGTCGCTGATGATGGCGATCGTCCTGATCGTGGCCATCGCGGTCCTGGTGAGCAACCTGATCGCGGACTTCGCCTATTCCGTCGTCGATCCGAGGGTGCGTCTTGACCGCGCGCGCTGAGCCCGCCGCCCAGATCGCGATCGCGCCGCACGAGAGTCTCCTCGGGCAGGCGGCCCGGCGTTTCGTGCGCCACCGGCTGGCGATGCTCGGCCTGGCCGCCATCCTGGTGATCGCGGTGTATGCGGTCGTCGCCCCGTTCCTGCTCCAGAGCCCCTACAAGACGGACCTGCGGGCGATTGACAAGCCGCCGTCCGCCGAGCACATCCTGGGCACCGACCGGTCCGGGCGGGACGTGATGGCGCGCATGTCGACCGGCATCCGGACGTCGCTCATCGTCGGCTTCGGCGCGGTGGCCATCTACCTCGTGATCGGCACCCTGATCGGGCTGGTGGGTGGCTTCTTCGGCGGGGCGCTCGACCAGGTGCTGGGTCGGCTCACGGACACGGTGCTCGCGATTCCCACCCTTCTGTTGATCATCGTGTTCGTGTCTGTCATTGGCCCCAGCCTGATCTCGGTGATCGCCGTGATCGGGCTGCTGGGCTGGCCTCAGGCCGCCCGCATCGTGCGCGGCCAGATCCTCGCCCTGCGCGAGGCCGAGTTCATCTCTGCGGCGCGTGTCGTCGGCCTTGGCAACCGGCGAATCCTGGGCGCGCACCTGCTGCCCAACATCATCGGGCCGCTCACGGTGGTTGCCACGTTCGGGGTGGCCAACGCGATCCTGCTGGAGGCGGGCCTCAGTTTCCTGGGCCTGGGCGTCCAGGCGCCGGAACCGAGCCTGGGCAACATGATCCTGGAGGCCCGCGATGGGGTGGTGCTCAAGTCGCTGCCCTGGATCTGGCTGCCGCCCGGGATCCTGATTTCGGTGACGGTCCTTGCCGTGAACTTCGTGGGCGACGGGTTGCGCGACGCGCTGGATCCGCGGTCCACGCGCCGACTGTGACGCGTCGGGCCTGAACGGTGACCCCGGGCGTGGTTCGCCCCGTCGCGGGCGTACGAGTGTTCAAGAACGTCCTGGTCCCCATGGCCGACGGCGTCTGCCTGGCAGCCGACGTCTACCTGCCCGACGACGGCACCGACGACCTGGCCGCCATGTCGCCCACGGCTGCCGTCATGGACTACATCCCGTACCGCAAGGACGAGGCGCACCCGGCGGCGATGCGCTGGTATCTGCGCCTCGTCGCGGCGGGCTACGCCGTGGTGCGCGTGGACATCCGTGGCACGGGCGCGTCCGAGGGATCGAACACCGACGAGTACACGCCCCAGGAGCAGGCGGACGGCGCCGCGTGCGTGGAATGGATCGCCGCCCAGCCGTGGTGCGACGGTCACGTCAACATCATGGGCATCTCGTACGGTGGCTTCACGGCGCTCCAGATCGCCGCGCTGGCGCCGCCCCACCTCACCAGCATCATCCCGGTCGACTTCACCGACGACCGGTACACCGACGATTGCCACTACCGCGGCGGCCTGCTGCGGATGTACTACGACATCGGCTGGTATGGCACGCGCATGGCGGCCTGGGGGGCCATGCCGCCCGACCCGGACTCCAGCACCGGCGACTGGGCGGCCGTCTGGGAGCAGCACCTCGCCGAGAACACGCCTTACCAGCTGGAGTGGCTGCGCCACCAGGTCGACGGCCCGTACTGGCGCAACGGCTCGGTGGGCGCGGGTGGGACCATCGCCTGCCCTGCCTTCCTGATCGGCGGTTGGCGTGACGGCTACCCGAACCCGCCACTGCGCCTGTTCGCCGCCCTGCGCGGGCCCAGGAAGCTGCTCATCGGGCCCTGGAACCACGCGATGCCGGACGGCGCGATCCCGGGACCGCGGATCGACTACCTGCGCGAGGTGGTCCGCTGGCTGGACCACTGGTGCCGGGGTGCCGACACCGGGATCATGGCCGAGCCGCCCGTCCAGCTGTACGTGCAGCACTGGCAGCCGCCAGAGGTGGACCGCCTCGACTCGGCGGGCGAGTGGCGGGCAGAGGTTCGCTGGCCGGCACCGGGAGCACGGGACGAGACGCGCTGGCTCGCGGCCGACGGTGCGCTGACCGACGAAGGGCCGCCCGCCCCCGGTGAGGACCGGTTCGCCGCCGACCCGCTCGTCGGCCTGGCCGGGGGCCTCTGGTCCGGTGGTGTGCCCTACGGTCTGCCCGGCGATCAGCGTCCGGATGAGGCGCGCTCCCGGGTCTACACCTCGGCGCCGCTGGCAGAGCCGATCACGATCATCGGCCAGCCCCGCGCCGTGCTCCACCTCGCTTCGACCGCCACGGTGATCGGCTTCGCCGTGGCGCTGTCCGACGTCGCGCCCGACGGCTCGTCCCACCTGGTGACCAAGGGGATGCTCAACGCCACGCGACGCCGTTCGCTGGCGGAGCCGGAGCCGGTCGTGCCGGGGGAGCCGTTCGAGCTGACCGTGGACCTGGACGCGACCGCCTGGCGGTTCGAGCCCGGCCACCGACTCCGCGTGGCCGTTTCGAGCGCGGACTTCCCCAACGTCTGGCCCACCCCGGAGGCGGCCTGGAACACGGTGTTCCGGGGTCCGGACCGGCCGTCGCGCCTCGTGCTGCCAGGCGTCCCGGAGCAGGCCAGTGCGCCTCCGCCCTCGTTCGCGCCGTCCACCATGGCGGTGGCCCGCCACTCAGCCGCGATCCGACCGCCGACGTGGCAGGTGTCCACGGACGTGCTCACCGGGCGGGTGGCCGTGACGGTCACGGTGGACGTCTCGTTCCGGGTCGACGAACGGACGGTGATCGAGCGCTCCTGGGGCTCGGTATCGGAGTTGACCCCATCCGATCCGGCCCACGCCAGCGCCCGCGGCTGGCACGTGTGTCGCAGCATCCGACCCAACCAGGTGGTCGAGAGTCGCGCGGACACGGTCATCCAGTCCACCGCGACGGACCTGCACATCACGATCGATCTCGTCGTTCGCGTCAACGAGGCGGTCCACGCCACCCGCCGCTGGACGGAGACGCTCCGCCGGGCGTTGCTCTGATCGCCCGCGCGCTCGGGGCGCGCGCGCCGGCCGCGGCAGAAGGTCGGCGATGGCCACGGTCGCGGGCCGGGGG
>VGVH01000041.1 GCA_016874095.1 Gammaproteobacteria bacterium
CCTTGTCGTCCAGGCTGAACGTGTCATCAAGCTCACGATAGTCGCCATATCCGGCGTCGTCCTCGATCCAGGGCCAGGCGGCAAGCGCCAGGCTCACCTTCCCGGCGCATCCCGGCGTGCGGCATTGGCGCGGCACTTGCGCGTACTCGCCCACTTCCGTTGGCCCCGCGAAGCCCGCCAGCCAATGCGCCCGCCGCACCAGTTCCGCCTCGTCAACCAGCCGGTCGCCATAACGCTCCAGGAATTGCAGTAGCGGCGTGCCGCACAAGAACCAGCCCTTGGTCTCGCGCCGCGCTTCGCCGCCCGCCGGCAGATACCAGCGTGCCGCACTGTCCAGCAGGTAGTCCGCTTCGAGGATGGGGGGCTGCGGCAGCAGCGCCGCTTCCTGCACTTGGTCGTGCAGTGTCAGGGAACCCACCGGCCACAGCAGCGCCAGTTGGGCCAGGAGCAGGGCAGAAAAAATCTGTCGCATCGTCGCGCCCTTTGCCCGGGAGACAGGCCATGCCCCGCAGCGCCATTCTTGTCTATAGGCGGTCGGGGGTCATCGCCACGCCCGCGCGGTGCGCGACATCCAGACGCGCCCGTCCGCCAAGCTCAACAAGCCCACGAGAAATAGGGTCAAGGGTGGCGTCAAGTTCGCGTATGCCGTGCATCGGGTCCCGGATGAAGGCTTCACGACCTGGCTGGACCGCCCCGGTCATTCGCGTTCCCTCCACTTGCGCAGCAGGCGCTTTTGGTCGCGCTTTCCCGAATGGCAGGCCGTCTTGAGCGTGGGGCCGGCCACCACGAACTTGCGACCGCGCAGTCGATTAATACGTTCGATTGACTGCTTGAGGTCGCGCATCTCTCGTTCCTTACGTTCGATTGACTGCTTGAGGGCGCGGATCTCTCGTTCCACGTCTCTGTCCCTCAAGAGAAAGACCTGATCGCCATGATCGCTAATCAGCGAGCCGTATTGCCGGGCGAGCTCGGCATCTTGGTCCTGCAGGCCCCTCTGCCGCATGCGCGCTTCGGCGTGCCGGGAAATGATGAGGCCGCTCATCGTCCGTCCTCCGTGGGCAGTTCGCCGAGCGGTTCGGATTGTGCGGCGAGCCACGCCTCTATCTTCGCGTCGAGTTCCTGCGCCACTCTCTCGGGCAACTTCGCTTCCAGCCACTTGGCGCGACGCTCGGCAGCATCTTCAGCCAATAGCTCGTCGGGAATGTCGTCTATGCGCGCATGTCCCCACTTGAGCACAAGTGATGCGAGGACGGAGCCGCCAGTGATCCTGGCGAGCTCGCCTTTAAGGATGTCATGTTCAGGGAAGCCGTGGGTTGGGCCGCCCCAGATCACTTCATCGCGCCGCATCGTGATGATATCTGGGTTATCAAGCGTGCCAGCGAGTTCGCGAAGGTAGTCGGCGAAAGGGTTGTTCTTCGAGGCGTCGTAGCCGTACTTTTCATCTTGGCCGATATGTTCACCGAACAGATCAAGCTTACCAATCGAATCTTCTTCGTCGGTGGCGGCATTGATGGACCTTATGGGATCCACAAAGAATGGGTGGCCGTCAGCAAGCGCTTCCAGCTTGCCGATAGCCTCATTCACCGCCTTCAGTTTTTCGCGCCGCCAAGCCAGGCTTTTCTCGGCGAGCAGTATAAACAGCAGCGGTGCGCTGTTGATGATCGTGGTCATGTTGACGCCGTAGCGCCGTTGGATCAGCGAGTAGGCGAGGCGGACTTCCGGCAGCAGGGCGGCGCTGACCTGCACGCGTTCGCCTTGATCCGCACGTTCTTCGAGTATCGAGGCAGCTTCGGGCAAGGCTTGCTCGCCGGTCAGGACGCCCTGCTCGACCCCCAGCGCCTTGGCAAGCTGTTCGAGGGTCCTCTCCCGCACCTTCGTCGAAGAGGCGGTGCCGCTTTCGAGCCTGGCAAGCTGTCGAAGCGACAGCTTCGTCCTCTCGGCAAGCTGCTGCCGGCTGAGCTTCTTTCGCTTGCGCAGCGTCTTCAGCACTTCGGGTTTGATGGGCATGTCGCGCTCCGTTCCAATTCCCCGATTGTCGCAAAAAAACATAGTGATGCTAGTGCCATATACTGACAAAGGCAATCGATGATCCAAATATTTTGGAGCCTTTCTCTCTCGAAATGGCATGAAAACGCATTGGAAGGGCCATGGTTCAGACGCGTACCGGCGCGGCGCCATGCCATCTTCGGACACTGCGTCGATGCCGGGTCGTTCGAGCCGTGCAAGCTCGCAACTTGATCGCATCTACTGGCTGGCTGGCGATCGCCCGCTGCCGTCGCCCGTTCCCCCGATGCTACGATGCGGTCAGATGGAAGCTCATCTGCGTCCATGCCGAAGATTGCGACGGCGATGCGGGCGGCCCGGCTTCTGGCGCCGCCGGCGGCCGGCCAAGCAGGCGACACGGCGCGGTTGACAGCCGTTTGAAAATCCCTATTTTTAAACGGACATTGAGGGAACCACCATGAAAGTAATTGCATTTTGGGTCGTCATCGCCTTCGGATGCCTAGGAGCCGTTCAGGCTTCGGCGCAGTTGAGTTGCACGAACATCGGCAATCAGACGTTCTGCAACAATGGCCAGACGTTTCAGCAACTTGGCAATCAGACGTTCGATAACCGGGGCAATTCATGGCAAACGCTGGGCAACACGACGTTTGGTTCCGACGGAAGCACCTACCAGCGTTTAGGTAATCAGACGTTCGATAACCGGGGCAATTCATGGCAAACGCTGGGCAACACGACGTTTGGTTCGAACGGTCGTACTTGCCAGCGATTTGGAAGCCAGACCTTCTGCAATTAGGGCTTGCGCTGATCGTGTCCGCTGGCGTGGTGTAGCTCGTCGTGGGTCACGACGGTGTCCGGCTTGGTCCGGATCGGTCAGGCTGCCAGGGCGGGCAGGCTGACGAGGGGATCATCGCTCACGGTTCGAATTCCTTCGGCAGGTGGATCTCGCAGGGCTCGGGGAAATGGAACTCCTTGAGGTTGACGCCGCCGCCGCCGCGGTCGACCACGAGGAAGTCCTGGGCCGCGCCGATCGGCGTCAGCACGGCGTGCCAGCGGTTCGGCGGATAGTTCACGCCCTGGTCGCCGCGGGCAACGAACGCCTCCGGCGGCAGCGGTCCGTCCGGCCCGTCCTGGCAGACGACGACTAGGTAGGGCCGGCCGCCGAGCGGCATGAAGGCCTGGCTGCCGAGCGGATGGCGCTCGACCATGGCGAGCCGCAGCGGAAAGTCGTAAGGCGTGGCGGCGAAGATCGAGACGAGTACCCGGGCGTCTGGGCCGGTCGCCTCGACGCGGGCGAGGTCGTGGAAGCGCTCGGTCTTGCCCGCGTTGATCGGGTAGCGGTTGTCGCCGCCCTTGTCGATGACGTCACCGTAGGCTGAGAAGGCGGCGCGCGTCAGCGGCCGGGCGGTGAGCACGCGGGTCATCGGGCGCGGATCCGTTCTGCCGGGCGAGGGGCCATTCCTATCGCCCCGGCCCGAGCTTCATGTGGCGGTTGACGTCCTTGTAGAGCAGGTAGCGGAAGCGCCCCGGCCCGCCGGCGTAGCAGGCCTGTGGGCAGAAGGCGCGCAGCCACATGAAGTCGCCGGCCTCGACCTCGACCCAGTCCTGGTTGAGGCGGTAGACAGCCTTGCCCTCCAGCACATAGAGCCCGTGCTCCATGACGTGCGTCTCGGCGAAGGGGATCACCGCGCCTGGCTCGAAGGTGACGATGTTGACGTGCATGTCGTGGCGCAAATCGTCGGGATCGACGAAGCGTGTGGCCGCCCAGCGTCCGGCGGTGCCGGGCATCAACAGCGGCACGATGTCCTGCTCGTTGCAGAAGAAGGCTTCGGGCACGTCGATGCCGTCGACCTTCTCGTAGCGCTTGCGCACCCAGTGGAACCGCGCCGGCTGGGCGCCAGTGTTGCGCAGGCTCCAGCCGGAGGCCGGCGGCAGGAAGGCGTAGCCGCCGGCCTGCAGGCGGTGCTCGGCCCCGGCCAGCGTCACCGTCACCTCTCCTTCCATGACGAAGAGCACGCCCTCGGCGCCGGCGTCCGGCTCTGGCCGGTCCGAACCGCCGCCCGGCAGCACTTCCATGATGTACTGCGAGAAGGTCTCGGCGAAGCCCGACAGCGGCCGTGACAGCACCCAGGCGCGGGTCTTGTCCCAGAACGGCAGGTTGCTGGTGACGATGTCGCGCAGCACGCCCTTCGGGATGACGACATAGGCCTCGGTGAACACGGCGCGTCCGGTGAGGAGGTCGGTCTGCGGAGGGTGTCCGCCCGTCGGGGCGACGTAGAGGGGCCCGGGCATGGCTGGTCCTTTATCGGGGCAGGATGTCGTGGAGGCGCAGCAGCGCGATGCGTTCGACCTGGCGGCAGGCCATGTCGAACTCGGCGGCGCAGAGGAAGATCGCCAACAGGCCGGCGACGATCCAGCCTATGCTGCTGCGTCCCTCAGGGAGGGCTGCCGCTGCGCTGTAGCCCATATCGTGCTGTCGCCGTCTTGCTCGCCGTCATGCTGCCGGCGCCCGCATTGTCGCACGGCGGCGACGTACAGCCAGCCCTCGGCGGTCCAGATGTAGGTGAAGTCAGCAATCCATTTGTGGTTGGGAGCCGGGGCCTCGAAGGTAAGGTCGAGCACGTTGACAGCGACGGCGACGACCTGCCGCTCCCCCACGTCAGGCGGCAGGCGCCGCGGCGAAGCCGCCCAACTCCGGCAACGGCTGCGTCTGGCGCGAATAGCTGCACTCGGTCTCCCCGCCGCGCACGATGCTGCGCACCGTGTTCCGCGACAGCCGCAGCTCACGTGCAATCCGCTTGATCGACCTGCCCTTGACGTAAAAGGCATGCCGGACCCGGCCGATCGTCTCCACCGTCACCATCCCCCTGCTGACCCCGCTGCCGAATCAAACGGCAGCAAGGGTGAAGTCCCGGGGTGGGGTCAAAATTCGACGCCGATCACCCCGCCAAGGGGGGGCAAATTTGCATGCCGATCTACAACCGGCTGGGTGAAGACCGTGATCGGATGCCGCGTGATCCGATCCGCCGCCCATTCCGCGAGATTGCGGTCCATGCCGGCGAACATGCGCCCGAGTGCGTCCTCGCGCGAGGGGCCAAGGGAATGTTCGTTGTTGATTACCGCCGGCCGGGAGTTTAGCTCAGCGATCAGTCGAGAATATGGCGGAATATCTCGCGCGGGCACCGCGACCTCGGCCGTCTGGAGCACCGCACAGCTCCCGTGGGTGACCACCTTGGCGCCGATCTTCACCAACTTCTCGCGCAGGGAGGTCAGCGACCAGCACTCGATTTCGTCCGGTATCGCCAGCGCTTGCATGAAATTGGCCATATTGCAGTTCAGGTTGTGGAGTTGCGAACGCGCGGAATTAGCAGCCATCGCAATTGGCCCGGCAGGACCCATACCCGCCCGTATTGCCAAACGGATCATCCTGGGGCCTCACCCGCCCGCAGGTCCTTGAGGCGCAGCAACATGGC
>VGVH01000042.1 GCA_016874095.1 Gammaproteobacteria bacterium
CGCGTGAACCCGGATGCGCAAAGAGGGCTGGTGGTCATCGATCGGGTTCGAGCCTGCGGCGGCGCGTGGATGCCCGCGCGGGCATCGTTCGTTACAGGTCCCTAGACTAGTGTAGTGCGTCGCAAGTCTTGACGGTTATTTGTGGGGCAGGCTTCAGCCTGCAGCGGACTTTAGTCCGCTCCTGCAGTCGTCGTCTGCACCCGAGGAAGGCAGGCTGAAGCCCGCCGCAGGCTAAAGCCCGCCCCACCGGTGTTTGCAAGCGTTGCAGGATAATGCCCATTCTGTTTTCCCGCGGATTTCGAGCGTTGTGCGGCGTCCACGAAGCAGCGGCGCCGGTTGAGCGAAAGATTCCCGCCCCTGCGGAAACGAACCCCTGCCCGGCCGTGCGCCTCGGGAAGCGGGCCTCGCTGCAAGTCGTTGCGCCAGCTCAGAGCCGCCGCTTTATAGATATTCGCCCTCCGTCCGTAGCCCGGCCGCCGGAGGTGCTAGATTGGGATCGATTGGGCCGCATTCTGGTAATCGCTTCGCGAGGCTCCGAGCTGGCGCTGTGGCAGGCTCGCTGGGTGCAAGAGAAGCTGGCCGCGCAGGGCGCGGAAAGCCGCATCGAGGTCATCCGGACCACCGGTGACAAGATGGCCCACGTCCCGCTGGCGCGCAGTGGAATCAAGGGGCTGTTCATCAAGGAAATCGAAGAGGCTTTGCTCGAAGGCCGCGCCGACCTGGCGGTTCACAGTCTGAAAGATCTTCCGACCGAGCTGCCGGCCGGACTCGTGCTCGCGGCGGTTCCCGAGCGCGAAGACCCCCGCGACGTTCTGGTCGGTGCTCGCCTGGATGAGCTGAAGCCGGGGGCGAGGATCGGGACCAGCTCGCTTCGGAGGGCCGCGCAGTTGCGCAGCCTCCGGCCCGGGCTCGCCATCGAGCCGGTGCGCGGCAACCTGGACACGCGGGTTCGAAAGCTGGACCAGGACGGCTATCACGCACTGGTGCTGGCCGCGGCCGGGCTGAAGCGGCTGGGCATGGAATCGAAGATCAGCGAGTTCCTCTCTCCGCGACAGATGTGCCCGGCGCCTGGGCAGGGCGCGTTGGCGATCGAGGCCCGGGAAGGTGAAGCCGCGGCCGCCCGCCTTGATCACCCGCCCAGCCGCGCAGCGGTCGTGGCAGAGCGCGCGCTGCTCAGCGGGTTGGGCGGCGGCTGCCAGGCTCCCATTGGCGCCTACGCTGAGGTTCGCGGCGCGAATCTGGTTCTGCAGGGCGTGGTCGTGACGCCCGACGGCCGCCGCTCGGCGCGCGGACAGGTGGAAGGCGACGCTTCGAGACCCGAAGCGCTGGGCTGTGAACTGGCGCGGCGCCTGCTCGAGCAGGGGGGCCGTGACATTATGGATATGATCGAGGCTGCGCCCTCCAGGGACCCGGCGGTATGAAGGTGTACCTGGTCGGAGCCGGTCCAGGTGATCCCGAGCTGATCACCGCCAAGGGCCTGCGCGCGCTCGAGGAAGCCGATGCCGTGCTCTACGATAATCTGGCGCCGCTGGCCCTGCTCGATCGCGCGCGCCCCGAGGCCGAGCGCCTGTATGTCGGCAAGAAGCGGGCGGCGCACGAGATCCCCCAGGACGAGATCTGCCGCATGATGATCGAGCGGGCGCGCCGCGGGCTCACCGTGGTTCGGCTGAAGGGCGGCGACCCGTTCATCTTCGGCCGCGGCGGCGAGGAAGCCGAGGCTCTGGCCGAGGCCGGAATTCCCTTCGAAGTGGTCCCGGGCGTGACGGCCCCGCTCGGCATCGCCGCTTACACCGGAGTTCCGCTCACCCACCGCGAGCACGCCTCTATGGTGGCCTTCGTCACCGGCCACGAGCCCGAGCGCATCGACTGGCGCCAGGCCGCGAGCGCCGAGACGCTGGTGATTTTCATGGGATTGAGCACCTTCCGCGAAATCGCCCGCGAGCTGATCGCAGCCGGCCGGCCGCCAGGCACCCCGGCCATGGCCGTGCGCTGGGGCACGCGGCCGGACCAGCGGACCATCGTGGGAACGCTGGCCACGCTCGCCGATCTGATCTGCGCCAGCGGATTGAAGCCGCCCGCGACCCTCTTCGTCGGCGAGGTCGTGCGTCTGCGCCAAAAGCTCAACTGGTTCGAGCGCCTGCCGCTGTTCGGGCAGACCGTGGTCGTGACCCGCGCGCGCCACCAGGCCGGCGCCCTGGCCGAGAAGCTGCGGCGTCTGGGCGCCGAAGCCATCGAGTTGCCAACGATCGAAATCGCGCCAGCCCAGGATTACGGCCCGCTCGACCGCGCCATCGCGCAGCTCGAGCAGTACCACTGGCTCATTTTCACCAGCGCCAACAGCGTCCGTTTTTTTCTCGAGCGCCTAGACCGTTCCGGCCGCGATCTGCGGGCTCTCAAGGCCGCGATCTGCGCCATCGGACCGGCCACGCGGGAGGCCATCGAAAAGCTTCACCTGAAGGTCGATCTTATGGGCGAGGAATACGCAGCCGAAGGGCTCATCGAAGCCTTTGCCGGCCACGGCATCTCCGGCAAGCGCATCCTGCTGCCGCGCGCCGCGATTGCGCGCGAGCTCGCTCGCCGGGAGCTTGCGCGCCGGGGCGCGCGGGTTGACGTGGTCGAGGCGTACCGCACGATTCTCCCCGATGGCGCCGCCGAGGAGATCGAGCGGATCTTTTCGGCTGAGCGAAGACCGGGCTGGGCCACCTTCACCAGCTCGTCAACGGTCGCAAACTTCGTGGCCGCGGGAGGAGCCAGGCGCCTGGACGGGGTGAAAGTCGCCTCGATCGGACCGGTGACCACCGCGACCGCTAAATCGCTCGGCGTTACCGTGAGCGTGGAGGCGAAGGTTTACACCACCGGCGGGCTGATCCAGGCGATTCTGGAGAAGTCCTCTTCACTGAACGAGTGACCGTTCAGTGGTTTCAACGTCGGCTGGCGCTCCGCCGCTCCCTCTGGGCCAGGCGGCATAGGCAGCCGTGGCTGCTGAGAGCGCGTGATGGCAATTTCGATAAGCGCAACCGGCTGCTTATAATCGGAAAGTGAGGCTCTTCCCGCTCCTGGCTGCGCTGCTTGCTCTGGGCTGCCAGCAAAACATCCACAATACCGAAGCCGTTCGCCAGGGCGTGCTCGAGCATTTGTCCGGCCGCTCGGATTTGAATCTCAGCTCGATGGATGTCAGCGTCGCGAGCATTTCCTTCAAGGAGAACGAAGCCGAAGCGACCGTATCGTTCGCTCCCAGGGGCGCGGCGGGAGGCGGCATGTCGATGCGCTACACCCTCGAGCGGCGGGGCGGCAAATGGGTGGTGAAGGACAAAGCCTCAGCCGGCTCGGTTCCACACGGCACGGAGCCTGGTCCGGCACAGCCCCAGGGGGAATCCGCGCCCGGCTCCCCGCAGCTCCCGCCGGGGCATCCTCCTGTAGGCGCGGCAAAGCCATGAAGCGGATTGCGGTGCTGGGCGGCGGGCCGGCGGGGGCTTTTGCCGCGGAGCGCATGGCCGCGGCCGGCTTTGAGACCGCTATCTTCGACGAGAAGCTGGCCTGGGAAAAACCCTGCGGCGGCGGTCTGACCTACAAAGCCTATCAGCAGTACCCCTTTCTGCTCGACAACGCCACTCCGAAGAGGCTGGTGACCGAAACCGTGCTGGCGGCGCCGGGGGCCGGCTCGGTATTGCTGCAGCTCGCCCAACCGCTGGTGATCTACGCGCGCTACGACCTGAACCGGATGCTGCTGGAGCGCGCCGCCCAGGTGGGCGCCCGCATCGAGAAGGCGCGCGTGCTGGCGATCGAGCGTTACGGCAGCCGCTGGCAATTGCGCACCAAGGCCGGAATATTCGATGCCGACTTCTGCATCGTCGCCACCGGCGCGCGCAACCCGCTCAGGACCTTCGGCACGCAACTGGCGCCCGAGGACACCATGTCCACCCTGGGCTATTACATCGCCGGCGACCAGGCGCGGATCGATATCCAGTTCCTCCCGCAGCTCGAAGGTTATATCTGGGTTTTTCCCCGCTGCGGCCATCTTTCGGTCGGGATCTGTGGCAAGGGCGAGCCGGCCGCCTCGCTGCGCGCGCGGCTCGAGCGGTATATGCGCGAAAAGGGACTGGCTCTCGACGGCGCCGCCTTTTTCAGTCATCTGCTGCCCTCGCTCCAGCCCGCCGCCTGGAAGCGGAACCGCGTGGCCGGAGAAGGATGGCTGGCTGTGGGCGACGCCGCCGGCCTGGTCGATCCGATCACTGGCGAAGGCCTCTACTACGCGATGCGCTCGGCGGACCTGGCCGCCAAGGCCCTGCTGTCGGAGATTGGAACGCTGGCAGACAAACTGCAGTCTTATCGCCGCCTGCTCAGACGGGATTTCGCGGCCGACCTCGAGTTCGGCTCGCGCCTGGCGGGTCGGGTGTTCCTCGGCAGGTTCCTGTTCGGCGACGTGCCGGCCCGCCTGGTGCAGTTCACGCGCCGCAGCCCGCGCTTCGCCGATCTGATGCAGGACCTGTTCGCCGGGACGCAGCCCTACCTGGGACTAAGAAGGCGTCTGTTGAAGAATCTGAATGGAAGCCTGTGGGAGATTGCAGCCGATCTCTGCCTCAGCCGGCTCATACCGAGGCGCGCGTAACCGCTGGATGTCTCCAGGCGATCGGGATTGACCGGCGTTGTTTTGAAAGTTTTCCGGATTGCCCGGCGATGTGGTGGGCTCGACGCGAGCCGCAACCACGAATCGTGGCTCGGAAGCCGCTTCTGAGTGCGACCCGAGCGGTCCAGGCTGGTTCGGTACGCCAACTTCCGCAACTCGGTACTAGTGTAGTGTCCAGGAAATAGCTGGACAGGCGAAATGATGGCTACCCGGCCAGAGGCGGCGCATCAATCGGCTCGGGAATCGGAAATCCGTGGACGATTCTCTTCCATTCGACCTTGGGTTTCTGGAAGTTGACGAGCAGACACAGAGTTCGGCCCGAGGCTCGCAAGTAGTTGAGACACTGGGCGGTGTGTTCGTTGGATAGACGCTCGGCGCATTTCAACTCGATGACCAGCACATCTTCCACGAGGATATCTGCAAAGTACTCTCCCACGCCCTGACCTTTGTAAGTTACTGGAAATGAGACTTCGGCAGCAGCCCGGATGCCGCGCAGGCGGAGCTCGTGGAGCAGAGCACGCTGGTAGACCTTCTCCAGGAATCCCGCGCCCAGGGTGTTGGACACCT
>VGVH01000043.1 GCA_016874095.1 Gammaproteobacteria bacterium
ACATCGCAAACGCTGCCTATACGCGCAGTGAAGTGCTGGCGCGTCCGGTGCTGGCCGCGATCGACCGCGTGCCCGCTGTTTTCTTCAGCGGCGCGACTATCACTTTGGGTATAGCAGGCACCGGCGGGGGATCAAGTACGGTGCTGGATAAGCCGGTGGGTGTCAGCCTGACGGTAACCCCGACGTTTATCGATGACGAGACTATACTGGTTTCAATGCGTGCGACCCGCTCTGCTCTTGAGACGAACCTGGTGTCCGCGAACACGTCAATCCTACTGCAGCAAACCCGCAACACGATCACCGCCAGTGCGAAGCTCAAGTTTGAGGAGACTTTTGTGGTGAGTGGACTGGCAACGCAGCAGAATTCACGCACGGAATCAGGCGTGCCGCTCCTGCAGGACATTCCCGTACTACAATATCTTTTCAAGCGTTTTCAAAATATTGACATAGCCCAGCAGATTCTTACGATGATCACCATACGCCGCCCCCCCGCCAGCGAGGCGGAAGCAGCAAAGGCCAAAACCAAGCCGGAGGTTTCGACCCACAAACTATCCGGCGCCGTCAATGCGTTTGTTGAATTGCAGTCCATCCCTCCGGTCATTGACACAGTCCTGGCCACGCTCAAGGCTGCCAGCCCGCAATACAGACAGTTAAGAGAAAAAGATCTGATACAGGAAAAAGCCGGCTCAAAATCAAAGCTTCAAAGTATTCTTGATGATTTCAAACAGATCATTTATTACTAACTGAAGTTTTGCAAAGTAGGCTGGATGGCGTTTATGAGCTGACCGCCGTCGGGCCGCGCTTCCGGCGCGTGGCGCCGCCAACCGCGGAACCTGCGTGTTCCGCTGCAATACGCCGGACGAAGCGCTGTGGCATCAACTGAGCGCGATGCCCGGTGATGCCGATGGGCGCATGCTGGAACGCACCTGCGACCTGTTCCTCAAGCCCTACTGGCAGCCTGCGCGGCACGGCCGGGGGTCAGTACCTCGAACGTCAGCGACGCCCAGAAGCTCTCCCAGTCCGCGACGGGGTCGCCAGCGGGCATCGGGATCATGTGCACGGCCTTGACCAGCCAGCGCCCTGCGCGATCGAGCGGCAGCTTCACCATGCCGTCCCGCCCGGTGCGCAACTCGACCCTGCGCGTCGGCGTTTCCGCGGTGAAGGCGATCACCAGCGCGCCTTCGAGCGGCTTGCCCCGGTAGAGCAGGGCGAGCGGGAGGCGCTCGCCCGGGACCAGCAGGTAGGGATCTGCCTGCGGCACCAGCTCCAGGGCATAACCGAGTGGCCGGTCGTGGAGGGATGTCGTCGCGCCGGGCGGCGTGCCTGCGCCGACGCGGAGCAAAGATTTCGCGCAGCGGGAATAGTATTCGCGCCCGCTGCTCCCGGACTCGCCGCGCTGGCGGCGCTGTTCCTCGATCCGTTGCAAGCCCTCGGCGCGCAGGTAAGCGTTGAAGCGCTCTGCTTCGAGATTCACGAACGAACGGGTGCTGCTGTAGCCGATGACGACGAGGCCAGGCGACTTCAGCACGATAGTGGCGGCCGGATCGTCGCCTGCGAAGCCCGTCACCGCCACGCGGCCCGCAGCCGAGTTCACCGAGAAGTCGATGAACCAGTCGCGCACGTAGGGTTGACTGGTGCCGCTGAAGTTCTCCCCGACGCGCAGGGTCAGTGGGACCGTGGCGCCCACGGCCGGCGTGTAGGCCGCAGGCTCGATCCAGAAATCGTGGGCCGCGGCCGGGATGGCCCAGCCGGTCATGGCGCCGGCCGCAGCCAGGGCCAGTCGAGCGGTGGTGGTGAGACGGAACCTCATTGAGTTAGTCTCGCACAGTCACTGGAGCGGGAACTGGCGTGCGTCGTCCACGGCTACAATCCCCGGTCGCGCGCCCGCGCTGCGCTCTGGCGTTGCTGTGCATCCTGGGCCTGCTGGTCGCCGAGACCGGCCTGGCACACCGGCTGCGGCCGGCCATCGTTACCGTCACGTTCGATACCGACGGCCGCTACACAGCAGCCCTGCAGCTCAATCTCGAGGCGCTGCTGGCGGGTATCGGCCCCGAGCACGAGGACACCAGCCAGGCGCCGCAGGCGGCCGCATACGACGAGCTGCGGGAGCTGCCGCGGGCGGCGCTGCAGGCTCGTCTCGATAAATTCGCGCCCCGGCTGCTGGCGGGTATCGCACTGCGCTTCGACGACAGGCCCGCGTCCCCGCAGTTGCTGCAGGCCGAAATTCCCGCGGTGGGTGACATCGCCATCGAGCGACTGACGACGATCACGCTGGCCGGTGACATTCCGCCCGGAAGCCGGGTGATGAGCTGGCGCTACGAACCCGCTTTCGGCGACAGCGTGCTGCGCATCGCGCTGCCCGACGGGACCGTGCTTCGCGCCGACTGGCTCACGGCGGGAACCGCGAGCACGCCGTTCGAGCTCGACCCGGCGCTGGTCCCGGTGCGCAGCACGGCCGACGTGTTCCGCGACTACACGGTGCTCGGCTTTACGCATATCCTGCCGAAAGGGCTCGACCACATCCTGTTCGTGCTCGGCATCTTCCTGCTTTCGGCGCGCTGGCGACCGCTGCTCGTGCAGGTGACCGCCTTCACGATCGCGCACTCCATCACGCTCGCCCTGTCGCTGTACGGCCTGGTTTCGCTGCCCGGAACGGTCGTGGAACCGCTGATCGCGCTGTCCATCGTGTACGTCGCGGTGGAGAACATCCTGATCGGCGAACTGAGAGCCTGGCGAACCTGGGTCGTGTTCGGCTTCGGCCTGCTGCACGGACTCGGCTTCGCGGGCGTGCTGAAGGACCTCGGCCTGCCGACCGGGGAATTCCTGCCCGCCCTGATCGCCTTCAACGTGGGCGTGGAGCTGGGCCAGCTGACCGTGATCGGCGCCGCCCTGCTGGCCGTGGGCCTGTGGTTCAGCCGCCGCAGCTGGTACCGGACTCAGCTGACCGTGATCGGCGCCGCCCTGCTGGCCGTGGGCCTGTGGTTCAGCCGCCGCAGCTGGTACCGGACTCGGGTGGTGATACCGGGCTCTGCGCTGATCGCGGCGGTGGGCGCCTACTGGACCGTGGCCAGAATCGTCGGCTGAGCAAGCATGGGCGCGCGCTAGCGGGCGGCTTCCTGCTTGCGCTTCGCAACCTCGCGCTTGCGCTTCTTCGCTTCCTCGAAAAACTCGTCCCAGCCGGGCCGGACTTCCTTCTCCATCAGGTCCTCGAGGTACACGCCCGCGGTCTTCGGCGATTCGGCGTAGTGGATGTAGCGCCAGCCGTCCGCGGTTCTGCGGAACACGCCGCTCACCCGTACGTCCTCGCCGATGGGGTTGCTGCCGATGGTCTTCATCTCGAAGTGCCAGTTCCAGATCCCGACGGCGAGATCAGGGGCGATCTGCTTCACCCGCACGTCCTCGGCGAACATGCGGATCGCCTCGATGACCGGCACTGGTCGCGGCGGGTCCAGGTAGGCGCGCAGCCGATCCCAGCCGACGAACCACTCGGCCTGTTCCTCGGCCAGGTAGGTCGGGTAGGCCTCGGCCGGGTCCCACAGGCCGAGGAGCGTGGCGAAGTCCTGCGAGTTCCAGCGATTCGCGGTCTCCTCGACGATCGCCGTCACGCCCGCGCGCACCTCATCCGGCACCACGGGCTCGACGCGCGCGCCGATCGCCTTGTGCGCGCCGGCCAGCGCAGTGGAGCAGGACAGGATGCCAGTGGCGAGCAGCGCGAGGCGCCACTGCCTGCGCGGTCGGAAGAAATCAGCGTGTGCCATCTCGTTGACCTCGGTTGTTGGCTGCCATGCTCATGACCGAGCTGGCGCCTGGAAACGCGGCTAGGCCTTCGGCGCCGGCTCGACCAGTTGCTTGCTGCCCGGATAGGGGAAGTCGCGCCAGACCTTGATCTTGTTGTTCTCGATCAGGAAGTAGCCGGCGACGCGAAACCGCATCCGCGGAACACTGCTGCCCGGATACGGATAGAACTCGTCGATGCGGTCGTTGATGACGACCTGGCCAATGGTGAATTGCCGCAGGTTGACCCACTCGACCTTCTCGAGGCCCTTGAACATGTTGTCGTTGTGCTTGCGGAACGCCTCGATGCCCACCACTTCCGGCATCCCGGTCGTGATCTGGTAGACGATATCGTCCGTCACGTAGCGGGACAGGACGTCGGCATCACGGGTCGCGTAGTCCCGGACAAAGCCGGCCACCAGCGCGTCATTGGCCTTCTCCAGCTCCGCCTGCTGGGCCTCGCTCAGCTCGATGCGCGGCCCGCGGTGCGCTGCCGCCCGGACTTCCTGTGTCGCCAGCAGCGCGAGCATGCTCGCACCGAGGAAGGCTTCGCGGCGGTTGATTACATTCGGCAGTTGTCGGTCTGGCATGGGGATCCCCTGGAAAAATTGACGAACTCTCGCTCAGGACCGTAGTGCCGTGAAGATCGGCCGACGGTTGTTTCGCGGCACGATGTCGTCGTCGCAGACGCCCAGGTTCCTGATATCGACAAAACCCGCCTCGCGCAGCCGTGACTCGACTTCCTTCGGTTTCGTCGAGGCGTTGGCCTCGAAGCAGAGCTTGCCGCGAGTAAGCTCGCCCAGGAGCGAATAGAGCCTCTTGGGCTTCTGCACGTGCGCCTCCAGCGCGAGGCACAACACGACGTCGAATGGCGGTCCGAGGTCCCTGGCCTCGAGCTGGTCCACGTCGGCCTGGCGGAATTCGAGGCTGGTGAGACCGCCGAAGCCTGCGATACGGCGCGCGAGATCGACCTTCTCGGCGTCGAACTCGACGCCGAAGCCGCAGGCCGGCCCGAAGTTGGAAAGCTGGAACAGCATTGCGCCGTTGTTGCTGCCCAGGTCCAGCACGCGCTTGCCGCGGACATCGGCCTCGCCGAGGCCGAAGCGGTACAGGCGTCGCGACGCATTCCGCTGAGCCTCATCGCTGGCCACGGTGAATGCCGGCGTCGAGAATGAGCAGTAGATGATGTCGGGTGTCGCGAGGAAGTGGCGCTTGTCGCGCTTGCGAAACGACGCCGACGCGGCGCGCAGCTCGTCTTTCAGTGCCTGCGCGGCTGCCGCGCGGGCGGAATCCGGTTCAATCGCGTTCACGGCCG
>VGVH01000044.1 GCA_016874095.1 Gammaproteobacteria bacterium
CGGCCAGCGTGCTGAACTGCCGGAACGGCAGCACCGCCAGGCCGTAGGCGAACACGCCGATCACGATCGAGGGCACGCCACGTGTCCGAGGCGAAGCGCACCACCGAGGCGAGTCGCGTCGCCGGATACTCCGACAGGTAGACGCCGCTGATGACGCCGATCGGCACCGCGAGCAGGGCCGCCAGCCCGCTCAGCATCAGCGTGCCCACGATGGCGTTGGCCATGCCACCCCCCGGCTGGCCCACCGGTGCCGGCAGGTGCGTGAAGAACGCGAAGTCGAGCGCCTGGATGCCCTGGCTGACCACGAAGAACAGGATCAGCGCCAGCGGCACGAGGGCCAGCAGCACCGCCAGCGCGCACGCCCCCACGAAGAGGCGCGAGAGCAGCATCCGGAAGGCCTTTGACGTCATGCCGAAGCCTCGGCCGGCCGCGCCGGCTTCCGGGCCTGGCCGCTGCGCGCCATCGACCAGATGAGGAGCCGCGAGAGGCCGTTGACGATCAGCGTGATGACGAAGAGCACCAGGCCAATCTCGATGAGCGCATGCAGGTACAGCTCGTCGGCGGCCTCGGTGAACTCGTTGGCGATGACGGCGGCCATCGTGTACTGCGGGGCGAACAGGGACGCCGAGACCTGCGGGTTGTTGCCGATGACCATCGTGACGGCCATCGTTTCACCCAGCGCGCGCCCGAGGCCGAGCATGCCCGCCCCGATGATGCCCGTGCGCGCATAGAACATGGCGGCGCGGATGGCTTCGAAGCGCGTGGCCCCGAGGGCGTAGGCGCCCTCGCGCTGGGCCACGGGCACCGCTTTCAGGACTTCGCGCGCGACCGACGAGGTGAAGGGCACGACCATGATGGCGAGGATCAGGGCCGCCGACAGCATGCCCACGCCGAGCGGCGGGCCCGAGAAGAAGGGCAGCGTCCGCAGGCTGTCAGGCACGTGCGTCTGCAGCGTGCGCACGGCGGGCACCAGCACGAAGATGCCCCAGAGGCCGTAGACGATCGAGGGGATGGCCGCGAGCAGTTCGGTCAGGAACACCAGCGGCGTCCGCAGGGGCGCCGGACACAGCTCCGAGATGAAGATCGCGATGCCGAGCGCGACGGGCGTCGCAAGCAGAAGCGCCAGGATGGACGAGTACAGCGTGCCCCAGATGAAGGGCAGCGCGCCGAAGTCGCCGGCGACCGGGTCCCAGGTGCTCGTCCGCCAGAAGCCCAGGCCGAACTTCCCGATGGCGAGCCAGGATTGGCTGACGAGCGCCGCGCCGATGCCGGCCACGATCGCGACCAGCGCGACCGCGAACGCGCCGGTCGTCAGGCGGAAGCCGAGATCCTGGGAGCGGGCCCGCATGGCAGCGTGCCTGCAGCTACGAAACCTTCACCCGGGCCAGCGCGGCCTGCTCGAGCGTGACGACGGCGGGCGGCAGGGCCGCGTAGCCCAGTTCGGTGGCGGCCTTCTGGCCGTCGGTCAGCGCCCACTTGAGGAAGTTGAACATCGCGGCGCTCTGCACCTTGTCGTCGGCGTTCTCGAAGAGCAGCATCCAGGTGAAGGACGCGATCGGATAGGCGTTGGCGCCAGGCGCGTTCGTGATCGAGACGCGGAAGTCCGCCGGCATGTTGGCCGCGGCCTCGGCCGCGGCGGCCGTCACCGACTCGTTCGACGCCTTCACGAAGGCACCCGCGGCGTTCTGCACGGCGCCATAGGCCGTGTTCGTCTGCCTGGCGTAGATGAGCTCGACGTACCCGATGGACGCGGGTGTCTGCGTCACCAGGCCCGAGACGCCCTCGTTGCCCTTGCCGCCGACGCCGACGGGCCAGTTCACGGACGTGGCCACGCCGACCTTGTCCTTGAAGGCCGGGGAGACCTTGGAGAGGAAGTCCACGAAGATGAAGGTCGTGCCCGACCCGTCCGAGCGGTGGACGACGGTGATGTCGGTGGCCGGCAGCTTGGCCGAGGGATTCAGCTTCACCAGCGCCGGGTCGTTCCACTTCTGAATCTTGCCGAGGTAGATGTCGGCGAGGACGGCCCCGGAGAACTGCAGGTCGCCCTGCACGCCCGGCACGTTGTAGATCGGCACCACGGCGCCCAGCACCGTCGGGAAGTGCAGCACCGGGCTGGGGGCCGCCTTCAGTTGATCGTCCGTCATCGGGCCGTCGGTGGCCCCGAAGAACACCGTGCGGTTGGTCAGCTGGCGTATGCCGCCACCGGAGCCAATCGACTGGTAGTTGATGCGGACATCTGGATGGAGCGCGTTGTACTCGGCGAACCACTTCGAGTAGATTGGGTAGGGGAACGTGGCGCCCGCCCCGTTGATCTGCACCCCGGCACCCGCCTGGGGCGTGCTCTGGTCCGAAGCGGGGGCCCCGCCGCCGCACGCCGCCGTCGCGAGAACGGCCGACACCACTACTGCGCTCAGAAGTCTCATGCGAAGAAGTTACCGGCCGGGGGTTTCCCTCCCGTTACTGCTGTGTTAATTCCGCGTTTCAAAACTGAATCGGACCGGCTTCGCGGGAGGGCCCATTCAGAGAGAGGATGGAGCCCATGGGTCGACCGAGCAAGTATCCGCAAGAGTTCCGAGAGCGGGCCGTACGGATGGTGTTCGAGCACGTGCGCGAGCCCCCGTCGCAGTGGGCGACGATCAAGTCTGTCGCCGAGAAGCTGGAGTGCACCACCGAGGTCGTGCGTCGCTGGGTGCGCCAGGCCGAGCGTGATGCCGGCCACCGCCCCGGCCTGACGACGGCCGAGCAGCAGCGGGTGAAGGAGCTGGAGCGGGAGAATCGCGAGCTGAAGCGTGCGAATGAAATCTTGCGCACGGCGTCCGCGTTTTTCGCCCAGGCGGAGCTCGACCGCCGACTGAAATGATGGTGGCGTACATCGATGCCCACCGCGACCGTCACGGGGTCGAGCCGATCTGCGCGTGCCTGCCGATCGCCCCGTCGACGTATTGGCGCCACAAAGGACAGCAGGCCGATCCCACGCGGCGCTCGGCGCGCGCGCAGCGCGATGACGTGCTGAAGGGTGAGATTACCCGCGTGTGGTACGAGCAGGAGCAGGTGTACGGCGCGGAGAAGGTGTGGCGACAGCTGCGGCGCGAGGAGATCCCCGCGGCCCGCTGCACCGTGGAGCGGCTGATGAAGGTGTTGGCGTTCCGCGGGGTCGTGCGCGGGGGGCGGTTCGTCATCACGACGCGCCCGCACGAGACGGTGGTCATGCCCGACCTGGTCGACCGTCAGTTTACGGCGAGCCGCCCCAATCAGCTCTGGGTCTCGGACTTCACGTACGTGGCCACGGCCGACGGGTTTGTCTACACCGCGTTCGTGATCGATGTCTTCGCGCGCCGGATCGTCGGCTGGAAGGTGTCGCACGCGATGCGGACCGACTTCGTCCTGGCCGCGCTCGAGCAGGCGCTGCATCTCCGCGGCGAGGCGATGGCGGGCCTGGTGCACCACAGCGATCGCGGCGTGCAGTACGTGTCCATGCGGTACACGGAGCGCCTGGCCGACGCCGGTATCGCGCCGTCTGTCGGTAGTCGCGGGGACGCGTACGATAACGCCGTCGCCGAATCGGTGATTGGCTTATACAAGACGGAGGTGATTGGGCGCCGCGACCGGTGGCAGACGCTCGAGGCCGTCGAATTCGCGACGCTCCGGTGGGTGGACTGGTTCAACCATCGCCGCGTGCTCGGGCCGATCGGCTTCGTGCCGCCGGCCGAGCACGAGGCGAACTGCTATCAGCAGGCTTCAGTGGCCTGAGTCACACAATCCGCCCTCTCGCGATCCCGGGCCGATTCAATCTGAGTGCGACGCAAGGGAACGGCATCCCGCACGGTGATACTTCTTCCCGGTTCTTGTTACGTGAACGGTTTCGGAAGCGTCAGCGGCCGCGGTTGTTGACGCCGATCGACACGACGAGCGGGGTCACGGGGGACTTCAAGGTCATGGAAGCGATGGTGATAGTTCGCGGAGATAGGGAACGTGGCAGCCAGCCGGGCGCGGATCGTCGCGTGGTCGGGAGCAGGGTGCGCACGATGGGCCTCGCCAGCGTCGTGCTGGCGGGTGTCCTTGCCGTAGCGCCCTTGCCGCCGGGGGCAGTCGAGCGGTGGTACTCGACCGGTGCCTATCCCGTCATCGAGCGTGCCCTGACGACCGTTTCGGGCGTCACGCCGTTTGCCTGGTTCGACGTGTGGCTTCTGGCCGCACTGGGCTGGCTGCTCCGGTTGTGGAGTCGTCCGCTCGTGGCGCCACGCGGCGAGCGCTGGCGCGGCCTCGGTCGCGTCGCGTGGGTCAGCGTCGTGGCCGCCAGCGTGGGCTACCTAATCTTCCTCGCGTGTTGGGGGCTCAACTACCGCCGCGAACCCCTCACGGCGCGTCTCGTGTTGACGCGACCCGCGCCCGACACGGCGGCCGTCGTCGCGCTGGGGGAGCAGGCCGTTCGCGGGCTGTCGATGCTTCACGCCCACGCCCATCGTTCCGGATGGATCGATGACTCGGTGGACGACGCGCGGCTGCGGGCCGCCGCGGCCCACGTCCAGGCGCTGCTTGGCCTGCCCCGGGTCGCCACGAGCTCCTTGAAGCCCACGCTCCTCCGGTGGCTCTTCCGCTGGCAGGGCGTGGATGCGA
>VGVH01000045.1 GCA_016874095.1 Gammaproteobacteria bacterium
GAAATAGCCTGAAAATATTAGGAAATCTGCTATTCTGTCCCGAAGCTAGCTAGCAGAAGCCCGCATCCGTGTGCTAGCTAATTGCTAGCTAGCGGCTAGCTAGCACCGGCCCGCGGGCTCGGAGGCAGTGATGAGCAGCGCCACGACGGACGCTCCCGCCCTCACACAGCGGCAGGTCGACGCCCTGCGCCCGGGCCGCACGCAATACGTGCGGTGGGACCGCCGCATTTGCACGACAAGGTGAAGCGGGAGAACGCGTCCCGCATCGGGGGATCGATCGCGGCGGCACTGGGGCGACGCACGAGAGGGGAAGCCCGATGACCTTATTTGGGCGTCCACCAAGCCGACGCGCACGACGGAACGCGCACGACGGAACGCGAGACCTGTCGTTGCCGAGTGACGGCCCGGATCGCATTCGCGACGCCCGCATTCATGCAGCATTCCTCGCGTTCCTCGCGGAGCACGTGCCGGACGCGCTGGCAGATCTGGCCGCTGTGCGGCACGAGCCAGACGCACAGGAGAGGCGCGTCAAGTTGATTCAGCAGAAGCTGGATCGCCTCGATCACGCGTTTTTCATCCAGCGGTCGATTGACGCCCAGAGTTTCGAACGCCAGCGCGACCGGCTGCTCGTGGAGCTGACGCTCGCCCAGACCGATGATCCCGCCGAGGCGACCGCGGTCTGCGGTCGTTGGGCGCGTCGCTGGCGGTTGTGCGGCCCGAGTGGACAGCCAGTGGCGTGGGTCGTGTCGGCCGCGATGGATTCGCTTGAGATGTGGCGCAAGTTCCCCTCGACCGCGGGGCGCGCGTTCGCTCTCCCCAGCGGGGGCGCGTGGTGGGATGACGGCAGAGGCCCGGACAGAGTTGGCTCTGCGAGGTGGCGACAGTCGCGTCCGCTGCGCTGGCTCGTGCTTCGGGTCTGCGGAGATCTCGGCGCCGCGACGATTGCCAAGACCTGGGGCGTCGACCCGAAAGTCGTTGAGCGCGAAGTGCGACGGCAGGCCACCGCGTTAGGTATTCACCTTGTCCGGCGACGTGCGGGCCGGCCACCCGTGGAGTAATCGCGAGTAGCTCCGCGCGTCGGCAGTAAATGCCGGTATTCCCGGCAGTAAATGCCGGTATTTCCGGTCTTGAGAAACTGCGAGCATGGCCCCACGCTGACCGTCAGTCAGTGACCTGGGAGTCATGATGAGCATTCAGAAATTTCTCTTGACCGAGCGTGAAGCCGCAGAGCTTTTGCGGACGTCGCCGAGCACCCTTGAGCGGTGGCGTGGAGTCGACGGGTCGGGGCCACCGTTCGTCAAGGTTGGCCGGCGGGTCGGCTACTTTCCCGAGGCCATTCGGGCGTGGGCTGAGAGCCGGACGCACACGTCCACCAGACGGCGATTGCCCGCGGGCCGAGCGGCTCAGCCGAGCGCAGTGGTTGCGACTCGCGAGGCACGATCGTGACGGCGGCCGGGCTCGTCGTGTGGCGCCAGCGCGCCGAGACGACCGCCGGGGGCGGCGCGTGATCCCGGGCGCGCCGCTGACGGCTGCCGATCTAAAGCGGCACGCTGATTTCGGAATCCCGCCGGAACTGCTGGCGCCGCTCGCCCGCCGCGTGACGGACCGGGAGGCCCGCGACGCGCTCCGCGTGACGCACTCGGGCGACTTGGCCGGCGTGCTGTACGCCCGTGTCGATCCAGTGACCGGACAAGCCCGCGGCTATCGCGTGCGTCGGGATCATCCCGAGGTCGAACAGGGGAAAGAGCGCGACAAGTACCTGTCGTCGGTCGATCGCCCGGTGTTGTTTCTCGCGCCGGGCGTCGGGCCGCTGCTGTCCGACCCGAGCGTCGCCGCCGTAATCGTGGAAGCCGAGAAAAGTGCGCTCGCACTCACGGCCGCGGCGACGCGATCGAATCGTCAGGTACTCGCGCTTGCGACGGGCGGCTGCTGGGGCTGGCGCGGACGGATCGGCAAGATGACCACGGCAGACGGGGCCCGTGTGGACGAAACCGGTATATTGCCGGACTTCGATCGCATCGCGTGGCGCGGGCGTGACGCCGTGATCCTGTTTGACGCGAACGCGGCGACGAATCCCAAAGTGCAGAAGGCGCGGCGTGCCCTCGCGCGGGAGCTCGGCGATCGCGGCGCGCGCGTGCGGCTCGGCGAGGTGCCCTCCGACGACGGGGTTAACGGACCGGATGATCTGATCGCTCAGCGGGGCGACGCTGCGGTCTGGGCGGTGATCGACGCCGCTCGATCAGCGCAGCCAGCGTCCGCAGCCGACGTCCTGCGGCTCGCGGGGCTTGAGGACCTCACGGGCCTGTCCGTCGCGGACCTCGAAACGCCGCTGCGGGCGCTCAAGGACGGCCTACAGGGCGCCGATTCAATCCGGCGGCGGATTGTACGCGAGCTGCTGACACAACGCTTGAAGGCGGCCAAGATCAGCGGGGCGGCTGCGCTCGCCGACACGGCATTGTGCGAGGCGGCCATCGAGGATGCCCCGTTCCTGACGGATGACGCGCCGTGGCCCGAGCCCGTTGACGGCGCGCGCCTGCTCGATCAGTTGGTTGCAACGGTTACACAGTACGTCGTCGTGCCGCAGCCGGCCGCGCAGGCGATCGCGCTCTGGATTGTGCTGACGTATTGCCATGGGAGCGTCAATCTGCTCCCGCTGCTACTGATCACCAGCCCGACGAAACGGTGCGGTAAGACAAAGACGGTCGAAGTCGTGAGCGGCCTCGCGTGCCGGGCGCTCCCCGCGAGCAACATCACCGCGGCGGCGCTCTACCGGGCGATCGACCGGTTTCGTCCGACGCTGATCCTCGATGAAGGTGACACGTTCATCAACGATGATCCCGAGCTGCGCGGCGTCATCAATGCCGGACACACGCGACACACGGCCTGCGTGATTCGCTGCGAACGAGTCGGAGACGACCACGAGCCCACGCCCTTCTCGACGTGGTGTCCGAAGCTGGTGGCGATGATTGGCCTGCCGAAAGACACGGTGATCGACCGCAGCATCATGATCAAGCTCGAACGGAAGGCGCCGGGCGAACGCGTCGAGCCACTGCGCGCGGACACGGCGCCGATGATGTTCAGCGACCTGCGTCGGCAGATCCGCCGCTGGGCTGATGATCACGCCGAGGGCTTGCGAGCGGCCGATCCCGCGGTGCCGGGCGGCCTGCACGATCGCGCCGCCGACAACGCCCGGCCGCTGCTCGCGATCGCGGACGCAGCCGGCGGGGACTGGCCGGCGCGAGCTCGGCAAGCGATCGTCGCGTTGGCGGGCCATGAGGCCGACGACGAGCCAAGCGCTGAGGCGCTGCTCGCCGACTTGCACGCGATTTTCGAGGATGAGGCCGCTGGGCTTGACCGACTGTCGACGGCACAAGTTACCGAGCTGCTCGTCGGGCTGGACTCGAAACGGTGGGCCACTTTCAACCCCAACACCGGAAAGCCGCTGACGCAGAACCAAGTCGCGCGACTGCTCAGACGATTCAATGTCCGACCGAGCAAGCAGCGCATCGGCGGCAAGCCCGTGAATTGCTATCTCCGGGCGGACCTCGCGCCGGTGTGGGCGCGGTATACGACTCCTTCCCAGATCGGAACACCGGAACACGCCAATGAATCCGGCCCTGAATCGACGATCGCAGACCGGAACGCCGTTGCCAACCGTTCCGACCTGCGATCGTCAGTTTCGCCAATGAATCCGGCCTCTGTTCCGGTGTTCCGACCTGACGACCCCTCCGCAGAGAGTGAGACGGATGATCAATGGCTCAATCTGGAATAGCTGACCTGTCCGCCGAATCGGCGCCGAGTCTGCTGCAGCAGCTGCGCCGCGATGGGATCGAGCTCGCCGCCCCCGGCGGCCGGCTGCGCGTCTGGCCCGCCGCGCGCGTGACGCCCGAGCTACGGGAAGTACTAGCCCGGCACAAGGCGGCGCTGGTGGCGCTGCTGCAGCCGGCGACCGAGTTCGTGACATTGAAGGGCGGGCTGACGATCCCGGTCCTGGCGCTGCAGCTCGCGCTCGATCTGGAGTCGCGCGGCTTCCCGCTCAAGACGGACGACAACCATGCGTTCATCGTGCCCGACGACCCGCGGCTGACCGCGCGCGACCGCGTCGCAATCGATCGCTGGCGGCTCCATCTCGGCGCGATCGTCGAGTATCAGCCGCCGCTCATGTCCTGAACGCACGCGGCACGCATGGAGGGGGGAAGTCATTACTCTGCGAGGACCGATCGGAAACCGACTACGGCCCCTTCGTGCGCGCGGGCTTTGCTTCAAATGACTTTCAAACGCAAAGTGAGGCCATATGGCTGGTGTCAAGGGTAGAAGTGGTGGGGCGCGCCCGAATTCGGGGCCGAAACGCCGCGATCCGCAGGCGGCCTGGTTGGCGGGCGCGGCGAAGAGGAGGCCGGTCGCGGTCGCACCCCTTCGCACGCCTGCGGATGCGCCTCGTTGTCCGACGGACGCTGACGATGAGACGCGGCAGGTGTGGGACGAGCTGGGGCCGCATGCGCTAGCGCAGGGCACGCTCGACGAACGGACGGCGTTTGCGTTCCTGCTGCTGTGCCGGAATGTCGTCTTCGAG
>VGVH01000046.1 GCA_016874095.1 Gammaproteobacteria bacterium
ACAGGCCGCCGTTGTCCTCGCCGGCGGTCAGCGCAGGCGGCCAATGTCGCGAGCGGCGGCTACACTGGGCGAAGCAGCGCGTTTGAACTTACTATCCATTTCTTTTCATTGGAGGTTCCTCGGTTACAGGTGACTGGAACCTCCCAGTACGAATGGCGAGGCGGAAACGTTACAGCGGTGTTGCCCTCAACTGACTCCTTGCGCCGGCCTAGAACCACACCCGGACTGCGGCGGTGAAGAGCCGAGGCTGGCCCAGGGTGCCGATATTGATGGTTTCCTGCCCGATCAGCGGATTGAAGTTGGGGAACACGGTCAGGTCGGTGTAGTAGTCTTCGTCGAATAGGTTTTCCACGCTTGCCGATACCTCCCAGCGTTCGGTACCGATGCCGGCACGCAGCCCGACGACCGTGTAGTCGGGGTTCTCCACCTGGTTGGCGAGGTCCGCGTAGAAGCTGTCCTTGTACTGGAGCTGGGCACGGCCGAACAAACTGAGGCCGGCCTTCAGCTCTTTTTCGTAGTTGGCTGCCACGGATGCGCTCAACTCGTTCACATACGGTGGCGTGAGGCCGCTCAGGTCCGTGTCGTCCGCGAGCGTGGTGCCGCTGTCCCACTCGGCATCGACCCAGCCCGCAGCCAGCTGGAGTCCCAGGCTGTCGGTTGCCTGCCAGAGCAGGTCAGCCTCGATGCCGTACTGCTTCGAGTCACCTGCATTGACGATGCCCTCGACGAACTCCTCGGTGACCGGATCCACCGCCTGGAGTTCGAACTGCCGCTCGTCGTAATCGATGTAGAAGGCCGCCGCCGTGAAAGTCACCCGGCCGTCCAGAAAGCGACCCTTGAACCCGACCTCGTAATTGAACGCGTCTTCGGGTTCGAAGCCGAACAGCTCCGTCTCGCCCGCGAAGTTCGTCAGGTTGAAGCCGCCGGGCTCGAATCCCCTGGAAATCGTGGCATAGACGTTGTTGTCCGTCCCGTCGTAGTACCAGGTGACCGAGGCACGTGGCAGGAATTCGGTGTCGTCCTGCTTGCCCGAAATACCGCTGTCGCGGTTAGTGCTCTTTACCTCCCAACGATCGATGCGCAGTCCGCCACCGAATTCCAGGTCACCCCTGCGATAACTGCCGGTCACGAACGCGGCCAGCTGGTTGCGTTCGCGCGTGCGGTTCTCGAAGGCCACGGTATCGATGGTCGTGGCTTCTTCCTCCGCCGTGGGGATGATGCCGTCGAACAGTGAAGCACCGCCACGGAACAGGAGGACGGAATCCAGGTCATCCTTGAAATTGGCGTAATACAGACCGCCCAGCCACTCGATCGGGCCAGTCTCAGCGGAGGTGAGCCGCAGTTCCTGGGTAAAGACCTCCAGGTCCTGCGGCCGGAACAGATCCAGGATGAACTCCTGGGAAACGTCCAGGTCGGTGAATCGGTCCGTTTCCGTATCGGTATAGGAGGTCACGGAAGTCACCGACAATGCTCCGGCGTCGTAGACCAGCTCGAGCGAACCAGCGAAAGTTTCCCGGTCGTGGCGCGGATTCGTGCTCAGGTCGATGCCGGACGGGAACTCGAAGTCCGTGTCCAGCTCGACGCTCCAGGGATCCTGAGGCGCGTCCAGCTCGTTCCATCGCAGTGACGCATAGGCATTGAGCTTGTCCGTGACCGCACCCGCGAGTGATGCGCGAACACCGCGCTCGTCCAGCCTGCCGATGTCAGATTCGTTGGTGTTGACGCCGCCGTTGGCCCGCGGTGAGTTCGGGTTGTACAGGTAGCCGTCGTTGGCGGCACTGAAGGCGAACAATCGGGTCGCCCAACCCGAATCGCCGAGCGGGATGTTGAAGCTGCCCTCCACATCCACGATCCCCTGCCCGCCGGTGGAGAGCTTCGCTCCACCCGTGAATGCCTCGTCGTCAGGGCGGACCGTGATGAACTTCACTGCACCGCCTATGTTGCTGCCACCGTAGAGGGTGCCCTGTGGCCCCTTGAGAACCTCGATACGCTCCAGGTCGCCGAATCTCGACGAGGCGTCTGAGAAAACCTGCACGTCGTCGACATAGAAGCCGACGCCCTGGGTGTTGCCGAAAGAGCCCAGCCCGCGGATGGATGCGTTCGGAAAACCGTCGGTGCGGATCGACAGGTTCAGATTGGGTACCGCCAGGCCAACGTCGTCGAGCTTGGCGATTCCGCCGCGCTCGATGGCATCGGCAGAAAACGCGGTTACCGATTCCGGAATTTCCAGGAGTGTCTCCGCGCGCTTGCGCGCTGTCACGACGATCTCCTCCGTGGCGGCGTCGGCCTTTCCGCTGAACAAGCCTGATACCGCTATCGCTGCGGCGGACATTCCGAAAACGCTCAGACGCCCTGTCGTTGTGATCCTGGTCATCGCTTTCTCCCCGGTCGTCGCGGCGTGTCTGGTACTCGTATCCCCCCTGAGTTTGGCGGTCGTAATGGCCTCCTTCATTGCCACGCATGCAATCAGGCTGCCCGCTGGCGCAAGCGTCGCTGACCACCTCGCGCCCCAGTCCGTCCCGCGCGCAGCCGGCGCTGGATGCACTTCCGGCCGCATGCAGCTGCACACCAGGCCAGGTGCGCACAGCGCCAGCATGCCCATCTTGCATTATGTGGTAGTGTGTAGTACATAGTACACATGCGACGGACAACAGGCAACCGACGGGCCTGGGCGGAGTTTGGCGGGCTCCTCCGGGAGGCGCGCGAACTGCGTGGCACTGAGAGCCGGGAATTTTCCCTGCGCCGCGTGGCCCAGCGCATCGACGTAGAGCCGGCCTATCTCAGCAAGATCGAGCGGGGCGAGGTGGCCCCGCCGTCGGAGGAGAAGATCCGGGCCCTCGCCCGCGAGCTTGATCAGGACCCGGACGTCTTGCTGGCTGTGGCTGGAAAGGTATCCGAGGAGTTGCGCGAGATCATCCGCAGGCGGCCTCGGGAGTTCGGCGAGTTACTG
The DNA here is from genome assembly GCA_016874095.1 of Gammaproteobacteria bacterium. Taxonomy (GTDB): domain Bacteria; phylum Pseudomonadota; class Gammaproteobacteria; order Steroidobacterales; genus QUBU01. The sequence continues at coordinate 2,951 of VGVH01000046.1, forward strand.
CGGCAACTGCGTAATGCCCCGGATCACGCCATCTTGCGGATCGCACGCCAGGTCCGGGACGGTAAATGGTGACAATTACAAACAGGAGTGCTGGCCATGATTGAACTACAAGACGACGAACTGGTATTCAGCTTTCCGGAAATCCACCGCGATGCTGTCTGCAATGTCGGATTCCAGCGCACGCTGCGCATCCCTGATGACAACCGGGAGTACCCGCTGCCGGCGGGACTCGGAGATTTCCCGCTGCACCATATCGACGACTTTGCAGCGAAGGTGCCGAAGGCGTGGCAGGAGCATGGCGGGGTGTTCATGCCGATGTACCAGGCCGAGGCACTGTGGATCAATTTCGGAGGTCATTTCTCGGGCGGCTACCCGTTCGCTATCAAGATTGCAGCAGGGAAGATCAATGCGGTGACGGGGAAGGCGTGGGAACCGGGACTCTCTGGTGACCCGCAAAACTACCTCGTCACGCCGCGCCAGCCCTGGCTCGACGGGTTCTGCGTGCAAAAGGGACTGATCCGACAGTTCGTGGCGATGCCGCTTGGCGAAGGCTTTACCGCCGAGGAGCAAATAACCGGAAAAGCCGAGCACGGTGGACTGCAGATCCAGGCGTTCCCGATGCGCAGGGATCGCTATGAGGAGTTGGTCAAATCACGTCGGCGCAAAGGGCACGACGTTTATGGCATGCCGCCCAACGCTTGCGTTGAAATGGGGTTGGCGCCGGGTGGCCTGATGCGCCAAGCGATCTACAAGGATTCCTTTGGCCATGATGCGTGGGATACGTCTGTGTCGGCCCGTTGCTTTGTCCACATCGTCAACAGCGCCGTGTATCGGCAGATCACAGGGTGCCGTCCACCGACCGAACCCATCACTGCCGATCAGTATCAAAAGGCTGGAATCCCTTGGTTTGATTACTACGCAGGAGATGCAAAAGCTCTGGAGGGCGCTCCAGTGCTCGCTGAACTGGACAGCGTGGCGGCCAAATCCATCAAGAAAGGCCTAAAGGTCCACGAGCCGGCGATATCGGTCGATGAAGCCGCAATCGTCAAGCTGTCGGATCGCAGCGTGCAGCAGGTTCGTGAGGGCAGATTCTGATTCAGCGGCGATGGTGTCAAGTTCTCATCCCGAAGTCAGAGAGCAAGCACGTCGCTCCCGCTTGGAGCGATTTCTTTGACGGCGGCTCGTGAAGCAGCTACCTGATACTCGACATCGCACGAATCTCGCGACGCACTGCTTCCGGTTACCGAGAGCTTCGCACGGCGCGCTTTGCAGAGGAGATCACTCAATGACCGATCAGAGCAGCAATACAGCGATCCGAAATTGCCGCTTCGCCTTCAAATGCAACAAGCAGTGGGCGGATTTGCGGGAAACCAGATTTTCGAAGGTTCGGTTCTGCGTGGACTGCCAGCGCGATGTCTTTCTTTGCACCACAGATGGCGAATTGCGAGAAGCAGTTCGCCTAAATCGATGCGTCGCGCTGAACCAATTTTTCGATGACGGGCCTGACGTTGTTGGCGAGCTAGCCCCCCCCGGCGAGAACTAAGAATTTCGT
>VGVH01000047.1 GCA_016874095.1 Gammaproteobacteria bacterium
GGCCGGCGTGCTCATCGCCCTCGGCCGCCTGCACGGCAGCGGAGACCAGGAACGCAGCCAGGATGGCGCAGCAGAACTTCTTCATGACAGTTTCACCTTCTTCTCTGTTGAAACGACGGCGTTCAGCCGCCGCGGAAATCCTTAAGCAATTCTTCCCAACGAGCGTCGACGCGCTCGAACGCGCCGGGTGCGCCGTCGACGAGGAGCTGGCGGTTCAGCGGCGCCCAGCTCTTCGGCCCGCCCTCCCCCGGCAACTGGCGGGTGGCGTCGATCACCATCTTGCTCGACAGGCCCCATTTCGGCCGGCTCGGGTCGGGCATCATCATCTGCGTCTGCGGTATCAGCAGGCTGGCCGACGGCTGCCAGCGGGCGCCGAGAGCATGGAGGATCTGGCTCGGGTCGAGGATATTCAGGTCCTTGTCCACGACGATCACGACCTTGTTCAGTCCGGCGTTCGCGGCGACGTACTGACCCGCTGTCATGCCCTCGCCCGGAAACTTCTTGTCGATCGCGAGCACGATCACGCCGTTGGCGCCGCGCGGCGAGTTGAGCCCGGTCAGTCCCGGTATGAGCTTGCGGTAGAGGAAAAAGTTCGATGCCATCTGCGGTGCGCGCGGCATGTCGCAGGTGAGCCCCGTGAAGGAATTGAGCACCCAGGGGTTGCGCCGGTGCGTGATCGCCGTGATGTGCATGACGAAGTTGCCGGGCTTCAGCGGACCCAGGTAGCCGTACATCTCGCCGTACGGGCCCTCGTCCTCGAATTCCGTCAGCGAGACCTCGCCCTCGATCACGAACTCGGAGCCGGCCGGCACGCGGATGTCGCAGGTCTGGCACTTCACCACCGGCAGCGGTCGGCCGCGCAGGCCGCCGGCGAACTCGAGCTCGTCCTCGAGGTAGTTCGCCATCTTCGTGCTCGACGCGCAGAAGGTCATCGGATCCGGGCCGACGGCGACGGCGACCTTTGCGACCTTGTCGCCGCGCTCCTTCATCGCCATGAGGATGCGCCAGCCGTGCTGGCCGGGCTCGGGGTTGATCGCCATCTTGCGCGGGCCCTTCACCTGGCAACGGTAGGTGCCCACGTTGCTGCCGATCGCCGGATCGCTGATGAACACGGCGCCCATGTTCACGTAACGGCCCGCGTCGGCCGGGTTGTTCTTCAGCCAGGCGTAGCGCTCGAGATCGACAGCATCACCGGTGTTGATGACCTCCTTGCAGGGCGCTTCCGGCAGGCTCACCTCGACCGGCGGGATCCGGCGCCAGTTGCCGGCCGTATCGAGTCGCGCGCGCAACGCGTCGATGACGGCGCGATACATCGCCTGGTAGTCGTCGCTGACGTCGGGGACCCCGAACAGCAGCGCCTCATCGGGCCAGCGGCCGTAGAGATTGGCGAGCACCGGCCCGTCGATCCAGCGCCCGCCGATCTTCACGCGCTCGACCAGGAACGCGGGTGCGAACTCGATGCCGTAGCGATCGATCAACCGGTAGGCGAGCGCCGTCGCCTCGTAGGCGTCCTGGTCGAGTTCGGCGACGCGCAGCAACCGGCCGCGCCGTTCCAGGGCGGCAACGTAGTCGCGCACGGAGTCGAAGACGTCGGTGGCTGCGGCGTCGGACTTGGTGATCGCGTGCATGTGGCTGACGAGAATACGGGAATCCCAAACCCGCCCAAAGCCGCACGATGAACCGCATGCTAGGATGCGGCGCGTTTTCCGCGGGGGCAGGTCAGGATGAGAATCCTGCGCAAGTTACTGATCGGCTTGGCTGTAGTGCTGTTCCTGGGCTGGCTCGGCATGATCGCCTACGCCTACTGGCCGGGGCCGACGGAAACCCCGGCGCGACAACTTGCCGTGGCGGAGGACCGCTTCGTCAGCGTCGACGGCATGGAACTGCGCTACCGCGAATACGGCGAGCGCGGGCCCGGCAAGCCTGACATCCTGCTGATCCACGGCTTCGCCAATTCCCTGCAGACCTTCCGCCTGCTCGTCCCGCTGATCGAACAGCACTTCCACGTCGTCGCCGTCGATGCGCCGGGCTTCGGCCTGTCGGCCAAGCCGACGGACCGCGACTACAGCAACGAATCGCAGGCAGCCACGCTGTCGCGCTTCGCAGAGGCGGTGGGATTCGGGCGTTACATCGTCGGCGGGCACTCGATGGGCGGCACGCTGGCGGTGTACATGGCGTCGACCGATCCGCGCGTGAGCGGCGTCGTGCTGATGAATCCCGGCATCATCTCGACCGGCGTCCCGCCGATCAGCCAGTACCTGCCCTGGCCGATGTCACGCATCATGGCGAAGACCTTCGGGGCGCGTGAGTTCCGCAAGAAGTTCCTGAAGCAGTCCTACCTGAAACCGGATCTGATCACCGCGCAGGTCATGGACGACATGATGCTCGCACCGCGCAGCGCGGGTTATCTCGAGGGCGGTGCCAAGATGATGGGCCAGTACGAGACCGGCGGCGAGCCCATCGCCGCGAGCAAGGTGCGCGTGCCGACGCTGATCGTCTGGGGCATGCAGGACCGCAGCAAGCCGGCGGGCGAGCTCGAGGCCGTGCAGGCGCTGATCCCAGGCTCGACGGTGGCGCGGGTCGAGGATTCCGGTCACTACGTGCAGGAAGAGCAGCCGGAGGCCGTCGCCGCCGCGATGATCGCCGCCATCCCCGGCTGGCTGTAATTCCGCGCCGCCTCAGCGCGGCTGCGGCACCCGGACGAAGAACCAGGCGACAGCCATCGACGCCGACAACAGGGCGCCGCCGAACATCGGCGCCTGCGGGGCGGCGCTGTAGACGAAGCCGCAGAGTACCGGGCCGACGATCATCCCGACCGTCGGCGCTGCCGTCAGCAGACCGCCGACGGCGCCCTGCTCGTCAGCGTTCACTGCCAGGCTGGCCGCGGCATTCAGGCCCGGTGCCGCGAAACCGAAGCTGAGGCCGAACATCCCGTAACCGACATAGAGGGCCATCTCGCCGGCGACGGCGCCGAGCAGCAGCAGCGCCGCCGTCATGAGCGCGAACGCCAGCCTGAGCATGGTCGCTGGCGCGGGTTTCAGCACCTGCAGCACCAGCGCCTGCACGAGCAGCGTGCAGAAGGCCATGCACAGCAACGCGACCATCATCGTGCGCTGGTTGGCGGTAAGGTCGGTGATGCCGAGAGCGTCGCCAATCCACGCGGCCGTGATCGTCTGCACGCCGGTGAACACACCGAACACGACGAACCAGCCGATCAGGTAGGGGCTGACGCGGGAATCGAACGGGCTCAACTTCACCGCCTCGCCACGGTTCGCGTGGCGCGCAGGTTCAGGCAACGCCAGTCCGGCCCACATCGCGGCTGCCAGCGCGAGCGCTGAGGCGGCGTACATCGGGAACACCGGCGAGACGCCGGCCAGGGCGCCGCCGAAGACCGGTCCTATGATGGTGCCGAGGCCGCCGGACATCGCCACCAGCGCCATGCCCTGGCCACGGGATTTCTCGTCGGTGGTATCGGCGATGTAGGCCGTCGCCGCCGGATTGATCCCGCCGACGATAAGGCCGTAGGCGAAGCGCAGCGCGATCAGCGTGCCGAAGAGCGTCGTCGCCTGCAGGAATCCGTCGAGCCCGGCCTGCACGCCGAGCGCCAGCGCCGCATAGCCGACGGCGTAACCGACCAGGCCCGTCAGGTAGACGCGCCGGCGGCCGAGGCGGTCGCTCGCGCGGCCCCAGCGCGGCGAGGAAATCGCCAGCGCCATGTTCGATGCCGCAATGATGATGCCGACCTGCCACTCCGCCAATCCGAGCTGGATCGCCAGCGGCGTGAAGATCACGAAGAGGAGCGACTGCCCCATGCCATAGGTGATGAGGCCAGCCAGCAGGATGAGCTTGTCGCGCGACACGCGACATTCTCGCACAAGCCCGACCCACCGTAGGAGCGGCTGTAGGAGCGGCGCAAGCCGCGAACAGCGCAAGCCGCGATCATCGATCCGCGATCACCCCGAAATCACCGCATGCCGGCTCGTCCGCGCCGTATACGGAATGACTTCCACGAGCTTCTCGTCCTCGTGGTTCGCTTTCAACCGCCGCCACCAGTCTGCCGTCAGTATTTCCGCGTGGTGTTTCAGGAACTCCTCGCACAGCGGCTCGCGGATGCCGAGAAATTTGAGCCACTGGGCCGGAAAGACAT
>VGVH01000048.1 GCA_016874095.1 Gammaproteobacteria bacterium
TCGTCGACCGCGCCCCAGACTCGCTCTCGGCCATCAGGATCGTGAGCCTCCCCGCGCAGCAACGCCACCCGCCGCTTCCGCACCGCGCACGCCAGCTGCGGCAGGCCCGCCGTCTGCAACCGTTCGCCCATGCTGCCCAGCGACGCCTCCGCCAGCACGTCCCCCGGCACCTGCGCCCAAGCAACCCCTTCCAGCCCCACCGCCGTCGCCCGCACCCGGTCCCAGAGGTTGTCCTGCTCGTCGTTGCGCAGCGCCAAGTGCACTGCGCGCAGCGCCGCCCGGTCCGCCGGCTTGGACCAATCCAGCACCGCCGGCATCGGCAACTGCCGCAGCGCGAGGTCGAGCAGGTCGCGCAGCTCGGCCGTCTCGCCGGCGACCGACAGCGCCACCGCCGAATCCTCCGGCGCGTCGGGCCGATCCTCGTCGAGCCCGAGCAATCGACCGTCGTCCCCGAAGCTGCGCTCGATCCAGCCGATCAGGTGCTCGCGCAGCGCCGCCGTGAGTTGCGCCGCATGGCGCTGGCCGTAGGCGGCGAAGTGTTTCTGCGCGACGAAGTGGAACGCCCGGTCGCGGAACTCCCGCAGGCGTTTGCTCGGTGTGCCGAGGATCACGCCCGGGTCGACGCACCACTCCAGCATCGCCGGCGCCTCGGGCACGCCGGCCATGCGCGCGGCGAAGTCGGTCACCACCGCGTGCAGGAAGCGCACGCCCAGTTGGCTGCTCCAGCCGAGCAGGTTGCGCACCTTGGGCTGCAGTTCCTTGAAGCGCTGCTCGACGCGTTTGTCGCGCTCGCTCTCCCACGTCGTCACGCGGTCTTCGCCTTCCGGCGCCAGCGCCTTGTCGACCTCGCCGTCGACGAAGTTCATCGGCTCGTTGCGCAGGTCGCCGACGTTCTCGACCATGGTCAGGAAGTTGCCCGCCGCCTTGTCGAGCAGCAGCCGCTGCTGGCCCGGCAGCAGTCCCGGGAGCTGCGTGCGCAGGTAGCTGGCGAGCGCGTCGTCGCCGGCCGGCGGCAGCGGCACGATCGCGACGCCGGGGCGGCCTTCGAAGGCGGCAAGCGTGGCGTCGCGCTCGGCCGGCGGAAGCTTGCGCCGCTGCCGCCATTCGCGCTCCCAGTGCGTCACCACCACCAGCACCGGCCAGCGCTTGGCCGTGGCTTCGCGCCACAGCCGCTGCAGCCAGCGCAGCGTCTCCCGGTCCATCCACTGCGCGTCGTCGAGCCACACCACCACCGGCAGCGCCGCACGGCCGTGCAACGCTTCGGTGAAGCACTCCATCAGCTCGTCGACGATGTCCTGCGCCTGCTCGGCGCGTGCGCCGTCGTGGCCGCGGTCGCGCGACGAGCGGTCGCCGAGCAGGTCCTTGCCGGCCTTGGCGAGCCGCAGCAGCAGGCCGCCGAGCGGCACGGCTTGATCGGCGGCCTGGCTCAACACTTCGCCGACGCCGTCCTTGCGGACCGCGCGCTTCGTCGCGTCGACGGCACGGGCCCAATGGCTCTTGCTGCGCTCGATGACCGCGAGGTGCACGCCGAACTCGCTGCGCAGATCGGGCAACGCGCAGCGCGTGTCGACGTTGCGCTGGTCGATCGGCTGCCAGCGCGCGCCGAGCCAGAGGAAGCGCGGCGGCCCCTTGGCGACGTGGCCGGACATGTCCGGACTGACGCGCAGCTGCGCGCCGATCTCGCCGAACGCCGGCGGCCAGTAGTCGACCTCGGGCGGATCCCACGTGGGGTCGCTGGTCAGGCGCAGGTACAGCTCCTGCACGAGGCGGCTCTTGCCGTACCCCGTCTCGGCGGTGATCACCGCAAGGCGCGGACCGCCGAAGGCGCCGTCCGGGCCGCGGGTCGCGACCTCGGCGAAGAGGCGCTGCAGCGTGGCGAGTTCGTGGTCGCGGCCGAAGAACGGGATGGGCATGGCGGGATGGGTGCGGGGGCGGGGCGAGGCGGTGTGCGGCCGGCTGCTGGCCACATGGCGACGCGGGATCGCGGGAGGGCCGACCGCACCTGGACCCCGCCACGGCACAGCGATGCCGGAACGGAGCTGGGGGCGACGGCGGATTCTTCCAGCGATGGCGACGACGGGCCGCGGCTATGATGTAGCGCATGCGCAACCGTTGGGGAACGGCCTGTCGCCGCGCCGACGGCGACCGTGCGCGCACGGCGATCGCCCGCAGCACGCCCCCCGCCGGGGTCACCCGCGGATGCGGCGACCGCGCCCCACCGCGGACTGGCGCTTGCGGCCGTTGAGGTCCCGGAACGACGCGAGGTAGTCCTGGCGGGCGAACGCGAACGACTGCTCGCTGCCGTGCCACCCGAGGTAGGACGCCGCGGATCCGGGCACCGCACAATCGCGCGACATGGCGGCGCGCGCGGCATTGCGCAGCGCGAAGGCGCGGGCGAGCGCGAGGGTGGCGATGGCGAGGCCGACGAGCAGCAGCACGGGCCCCTTGTCGATCAGGATCCCGCCCAAGGCCACGCCACCACCGACCCCGAACGCGGCCTGGAACCAGCCACCGGCCCCCACGTGCTGGCGCCGGTGCGCGAGGCATCGGCAGCAGTACGGCACGTCCCACGACTTGGTGGTCGTGCGAACGACGCGCTTGCCCTTCGAGACGGACGCAGAGCACTTCAGCGAGCCGTCGCTCGCGGCAAGGCAGCAGGCGCACTTGGCCGGGAAGTCGAGCTTCTGCGCGGCGATGGTGATGGTCCAGGTCATGGGCTTGGATTCTTGGTCAACCAGCGATCGAAGCCGTCGGCGAGCGCGTTCCGGCCAACGCGGACGTCAGGGCGCGCCGAACACCGTCCCACGGATGCGTCGCACCCGATCGACGATCATGACCGGTCGGGCCTACTTCGTGTCGAAGGCAATGGAAGCCCGCGGTTCGGCAACGCTGCTGCCACGATCGTGGCGTCCGCAGCGAGCCGCGCCGGCGATCCATCTCACATAGCGTCCCCGCCAAACACGTCACGCTCGATCTCGTCGGCCATGTTGACCAACTTCTGGAGGTGCATCACCGTCGCGCTCGCCGAGAGGTCGGCCGGGACCTCGAACTTCAGGGCAATGAATCCGAAGCGGATCACGATGCCTCCCCGCTTCATGCGACCGACGATCTCGCATGCCTTCTGGACCTTGGCCTTGTCCGTCGCGGGACCGATCAGACTCACGAAGTCGTGCTCACGATGACCACAGAAATCGTCCGCGTCCGGATCGATGGCGAACAACTGGCTGCGACCATCTTCGAGGTGGTAGCCCCCATTGAGATACCCATCCTCCTCCTTGAACTTCACGCCCATCTCCCTCAACTTGCTCTGAAGCGACATCGAACATCTCCTTCCAGTACGAAGCTCCTGATACGCCAGACACGCCAAGGCGGGGCTTCGTTGCCGCGCGGCGAGTCGTCGCGGCACGACGAACGTGCACTGCGACCGAACCATCGTGCACGCAATGCGGCAGGATTCCAGTCCTACCAGCCACTCCCCGCTTCAAGGCCGATCCCGACCGGCGCAGCGCATCGCGGGCAGAAGGCAATGACACATCGTCCAGACGATCGCGGTGCGCCAAGGCGCAACCATTGCGGCCGGGCCAATCGCTGCCACCAGCGCAATCGCACTTCGTTCGTACCGCCGATCGATCGTCGTCGCTGACTGCCAGTGTCGCAGCGTCACCGCCGCACGCCGTCGAGCCGATCGCGGAGGTCGCGCTGCAGCCGATCAGGCAGGCGACGAAGCGGCCGCGGTTGACGCGCACGAGCCGCACGCCGGCGAGTCGGCATGCGACCTTGAGCACGCCCTCGATGGAATGTGGCAGGAAGCCGGTGGCTGCGAGCACGAGGGGTCGCGGCCGAAGAACGGGATGGGCATGGCGGGATGGGTGCGGGGGCGGGGCGAGGCGAGGCGGTGTGCGGTGGTGTGCGAGGGATGCGGCGGAGACGGCGG
>VGVH01000049.1 GCA_016874095.1 Gammaproteobacteria bacterium
GCGGCCGGTGTTGCTGATCGTGACGGAGGGCGCTCGCCAGCGCGGCTGGCGAGCGCTGACCAAGAAGAACAGAACCAAGAACAGCCGTTAACTGGCGCTATTCTCCAATGACGACTGGTCCGAAGAACCCAGGCAGGTCAAGCCCGCTGGAGTTCATGCAGCGGCTGGCCGCGTCGGTGCCGCGGCCGAGGTTGCACCTGATCAGGTTCCACGGAGTATTGGCCCCGAACGCGAAGTTCAGGCCGCTGGTGGTGCCGCAGCAACCGCCGGCACAAGCGCAAGCGGCCAGCGAAGCCGCGGCGCCCGCCGAGTGCGAGGTCGAGACGGTCCAGGCCCGGCCGAATCGCATCAGTTGGGCGCGGCTGCTCAAGCGGGTGTTCGACATCGACATGCACACCTGCCCGAACTGCGGCAGCGGGGAGCTGAAGATCATCGCGGCCATTCTGGAGCGGCCGGTGATCGAGAAGATCCTGACGCACCTGGGCCTGGACCCGCAGCCCCCTCCCCGAGGGCGGGCGCGTGAGATCGGGCAACACTGACACCTCCTGAGCCGCGCCGGCCGTCATCAACAACGCATCCGCAGACTGCAGCGCCGAAGTGCTGCCGGGCTACGCTGCGCGCCGAGTGGGCGCGGCGTTGCCGAATCAGGGTCAACCCAGAGACCGAGGCAGCGCATCGAGGCCAGAGGAGCCCCGGGGGGAGCGGCGTGGCGGTCCGAATGGGCGCTGCTGCCACGATCTTGCCGCCGCAGATGCCCCGTCCTGCTGGGCCTCGGCCTTGTCGTCGGGCCGTCGGGCCCTGCGGGGGGCGTTTGAAACTCCTATGCGCCCGCGATGCCGGCAGCGCTCGTGCCCTCTGGAAGCTCGACCGCCGGCGCACGTCTGGCTCCGAACAAGAGTACGCCCCCCGTCAACGCGGCGAGCAGCGACCATGAGAACACGTTGCTGAAGTACGGCGAGTAGAGCTGCGTGCTGGGATAGGTCAGGCGGGTGATGCCTGCGACAACGACGGGCGACAGTAGTCCGGCAAGTATCAACGCTCGATACGCAAAGCGGATCGCCACACCCGGCGTGATTTCCCGAAGTCCGTTCAATGCTGCAATCATCCCGGTTTCTCGCTGCGGATGATGATCTCGACGCCCAGGATATAGGAGTGCTCGATCACCCTGAGCCCGCGCTTTTCCAGCAGGTCGAACAGGCTGGCACGTGTGTAGTGGGTAATGTGTTCGTCGGCGTATCCCGTCGGTTTGGCGAGCGCGTAGGCCTGCTCGATCAGCGGCCACTGCCAGCCGCCGTAATCAACGGTGCCCAACACCAGCGTGCCGCCCGGCTTCAAACAGCGGATCAACTCATCGAAAATCTCCGGGTCTGGCGGCAAGTGTTCGATCACTTGTGAAGAGATCACGACGTCGAACGAGGCGCTCGCGAACGGCAGCGCAAAGGTGCTGGCATTGACGAGACGGCGTCCCGCCGCGCGCATGAAGCGCAGCTTGCGCCGCTGCGGATCGATGCCGATCACCTGCGGCCGCCCATTCATGATCTGCGTCGAACCGCACCCCGCGTCGAGCACCATCCGTGCATCGCCCACAAAGCCGGTGATGATGTTGTAGCGCTGCCGCTGCCAGTAGCGTTGCGGAGGGATGATGCTGTTGAACGCTCGCGTGTCGTAGTCGCAACTGTCAACGCTGTTGCGCAGCCGCCACATCGCGCGGAAGGTGCGCAGGTAGTCGACACCGAGCGTGGCACGCGCGGACCACGCGCCCGTCGCGCCCGGCCGATAGTGCATGGGCACTTCAGCGACCGCGTAGCCTTCGCAATACGCCTTGATCAGAATCTCCTGCAGCGCCGCGTAGCTGCGCTGCTCGATCGCGAGCGCGCGCACGGCATCCCGGCGATAGAGCCGGAAGCCGCTCGACAGGTCGCGCACCGGCAGATCGAGCGCGCGCCTGAACGCCGCATTCAACACCCGCGACGCAGCCCCGCGGAGCACCGGCATCGGCGCATATCCGCCTCGCACGTAGCGAGAGGCGATCACGACGTCAGCACGATGCCGCATCTCGAACAGGTACGGCAGCAACGCCGGAGGATGCACGCCGTCGCACTCGATGGTGACAATGAATTCCGCGTCGATCGTTTTGAACGCGGTCCGCAACGCGCCGCCATAGCCGGGCTCAGCCTGCCGCAGGCGCGTCGCTCCATGCCGAGCGACGACGTCCGCGATAGACTGCGATTGCCCATCGTCGATAACGAAGATGCCGGCCGTGGTTCGAAGCCGGTCGATCGCACTGCGCAGCTGCGTCAGCAGCAACGATAGATCGTCGGCCTGACCGGGGCACGGAATGACGACGGCAAGGGGTAGCGGCGCGGTGCTCAGGACAGGACCTCATCATAGAGCGAACGCCACCGTGCGCGGCTCATTGCCAATCCATACTGATCGACCACGCGGGCGCGGCCACGCGCGCCCAGGGCGGCCCTTCGATCGGCCGACGCCAGAACGGTCATTAATGCGCGGGCGAGCGCTTCCGGATCGCGAGGAGGCACCAGCAGTGCGGCGTCGCCTGAAGCAATCGCGTCGGTAACACCGTCGATGCGCGTCGCAATCGACGGCACCCCTGTCGCCATGCCTTCAATCAACGCCATGCCGAAGGCTTCGCGAACCGACGGCATCACGAATAGGATGTAAAACCTCCGTGCGGGTTCGATTCCCGCCCCCGACACACCAACGTCTTTCTAGTGGGAAGTATCCCAATCTTTACGGGGGATACTTTTATCAAATATCAAAACGGGATGATAAAAGCCAACAACTGCTATAAGTCATTGTAAATAAACGACTTATATTTAAGATACGCGACTTAAAATCGTTCGCCCCGCTGATCTGCCGCACTGGCGAGAACCGGCAACGCTATGGCTGGTCGTGATTTACGGCACTGCTCTCAGGGTACGAAATCGAGTTGATCCCTCAATTGGTCCCGTTTTGGTCCCGTTCGGCTCGTAAGATGCGATCATGCTTCTCGACTGTGGCCGGGTGGCGGAACTGGCAGACGCAGCGGACTTAAAATTCGCTGATCCGAGAGGGTCGTCCGGGTTCGATTCCCGGCCCGGCCAGACCACAGCAGCGGCGGGATGACGTGATGAAGAATCAGACGAATCAGACGCTAGGCACGCTGCGAGCGGTCGAGCCACGGACGATGTGGCCGGATGAAGCCGCCGACTTTACTCCGTGGCTTGCACGGGAGGAGAACATTCTGGCGCTCGGGCGAGCGATTGGACTCGAACTCGAAGTCGAGCACACCGAAATGGCAGTCGGTCCGTTCGCTGCGGATATTCTTGCGAGAGATTCGGCGATTGGCAACTACGTGATTATTGAGAACCAGCTCGCCAAGACTAACCATGATCATCTCGGGAAGGCGATCACGTACGCCGCTTTCCTAGGTGCGAGCACGATCGTGTGGGTGGCGCCCGCCTTCACGGACGAACATCGGAAGGCACTGGACTGGTTGAACGACAACAGCGTCGACACTCTGTCGTTCTTTGGGGTGCAGGTTGAGTTGGGTCGTGTCTGTCAAGTGGTGGAAAAGTTCAGACGCGTCATCATCCGGCGTGATGTGACTACGCTGCCTTCTTCACCTCCTTCATATCTCGATAGCCATCAAGCACTCGCAGCTTGATCTGCCCAC
>VGVH01000050.1 GCA_016874095.1 Gammaproteobacteria bacterium
GTGGACCTCTCGCGGCCACTGGACGACGCAGCGCTTGCCGGCATCGTCGAGCTGCTGCATCGACACGAAGTGATCCTCCTGCGTGACCAGCACATCACGCCGGCGCAGCACGTGGCGCTCAGCCGCCGCATCGGCGAGTTGGAAATCCACGTCCGTGCGGACTGCCTGCGTCCCGGCCACCCGGAGATTTTCGTGGTCTCCAACGTCGTCGAGAACGGCGCGGCGATCGGCAGCAACGATACCGGGCAGTTCTGGCACACCGATCTCTGCTACCTCGCGAAGCCGAGTCGCGCCTCGGTGTTCTATGCGCTGGAGGTGCCGGAGAAAGACGGTGTCGTGTACGGCGACACGCTGTTCGCCAGCGCGACCGCCGCCTACGAGGCGCTGCCGGAGGACACGAAACGCAGGATCGCCGGACTGAAGGTCGTGCAGAGCTACGAGAGGGGCTACTACAACCCGAACCGGCGCTATGGCCGGCGCAAGCCGCTCACCGCGGAGCAGAAGGCGAAGACGCCGGACATCGAGCACCCGCTCGTGCGTACGCACCCCTACACCGGGCGCAAGTGCCTGTTCGTGAACGAGGGCTACTCCGCGGGCATCCACGGCCTGCCCGACGGCGAGGCGCAGGCGCTGCTCGAGACCCTGCTCGCGCACGCCACCCGGCCGGAGTTCGTCTACCGCCACAACTGGCGGCGTTACGACCTGCTAATCTGGGACAACTGCGCCACGCAGCACCGGGCCATCAGCGACTACGAACTGCCTCTGCGCCGGCGGATGGACCGCACGACGCTCACCGGCACCGCGCCGTTCTGAAGGTCCGCGGCGGGCGCGTCACGCGCCGGCGGCGGGTGCCGCTTCCAGCCGGATGTTGAGCTTCGTCGCGAGCGCCCGCCACTTCTCCAACTCGGCGCGCACCATCCTGCCGAGCGCCTCCGGGCTCGTCGGCGCAGCCTCCGCCCCCTCGGCGGCGAGGCGGGACTTCACGACGTCGAGCGTCAGGAAGCGCTGGATCTCGCCGTTGAGGCGCGCGATCACCTCCCGCGGCGTCCTGCCCGGCGCGAGCAGCGCATACCAGAGCTGCACGTCGTAACCCGGCAGCCCCGACTCGTGGATGGTCGGGATCTCCGGCGCGAGGCCGGTACGCTTGAGCGTGGTCACCGCGAGGGCGCGCAGCCGGTTCGAGCGCACGTGCGGCATCAGGAGCGACAGGCTGTTGGCAGTTAGCTGCACCTCGCCGCTGATCGTGTTGGTCACGGCCGGCACACCGCTCTTGTACGGCACGTGCTCCAGCCGCAGCTGCGCGGCCGCGGCGAACTGCTCGATGCCCAGGTGCAGGATGCTGCCGCTGCCGCTGGTGGCGTAGAGGATCTGGCCGGGCCGCGCACGCGCCAGCGCGATCAGCTCGGAGACCTTGCGCACCGGCAATGACGGGTGCACGGTCATCACCAGTGGGCTGGTCGCGACCAGGCCGACGGGCGCGAGGTCGCTCACCGGATCGAACGGCAGGTCGCGCCGAACCGCAGCGGTCGTCACGAAGGTCGCCGTGATGAAGAGTACCGTGTGGCCGTCTGCGGGCGACCTGACGACACGCTCAGCGCCGATCATCTGGCTCGCGCCTGCGCGATTCTCCACGACCACCGTCTGCCCGAACCCATAAGGATTGAGACGACTCGCAGAGTCGTTTCAATCCGATGTTCAAGAGGCCCGGTGAGCAACCGGGCTTTTTGCTTGGGGGATAAGGGCAATGCTTCGGAGAGGCGGGCCGCGAGGGGGGCGCGGCACAGCGCTCGGCGTGCTCCGTGATGACCAGAGCGCGCAGCGCGGGACGTTCGCGACGAGGGCGTCGTCAGGAAGAGGCGGAGATGGCGCGGTTTGTCAGGCTATTTCGGTGCTTGCGGAAGTGATGGACGAGCGGGTCCCTCGCCGATCGCGCGAGCGAAGCGATGTGCGGGGCGTGATGAGGGGTGGCGCGCGCCCGATCACGGCCCCGCGGGGAGTGCTGGTGCGGCACCACCCTGTTCGCTGACCGTGACCACGCCTACCCGCTTCGGCGCCGGCAACACCCGCACGCAGCGCATGCGCGCCCCGCAGTGCGGACAGGCGAAGGGCTTCGGTGCCGGCACCTCGACCTTGGCCGCGGGGGGAACGATGAATCCATGCGCGAGCTCGACCCGCGCCTTGACCTCCTCGATCGGAGTCCGGCTCGACGGCGAGAGGAAGCCGAAGTGACGCACCTTCATGAAGCCTGCCGGCAGCACGTGCTGCAGGAAGCGGCGCAGGAACTCGGTCGGGGTCACGGTCATGGTGCGCGGCCGGGCGCTGTCGGGGCGCGTGTAACGAAACCGCACCGTGTCCTGGTCGAAGCCCACCATGCGCGCGTCCGAGATGGCGACCTTGAAGACATAGCGGGCAAGGTAGGCGATCGCGTGCTGGGCGGCCCCCACCGGCTGGCAGTGCACGACCCAATCGACCTTCCAGACCTCGGGCGGACACCGATCGAGCAGCCCCGCGCGCTCGATCTCAGCCCGCAAGCGCAGCCGGAAGAGCCGCGAGAGCAGCCGCACCGGCAGGAAGAAGGCCTCGGAGGACGGATGCCAACGCCCATCCTCGGAATCGAGCGCGCCGCCCGGGACGACGTAGTGGACGTGCGGGTGATACTGAAGGGTGTGCCCCCAGGTGTGCAGCACACCGAAGAACCCGCAGCGATTCCCCAGTTTGTAGCGCGGCCTCGCCGCCGCCCGCCGGATCGCCCAGGCGGAGGCGGCGAAGAGCGCGTCGTAGCCCGGCTTCGGGTGCGCGCGCAGGAACGCCCGCACCGCTTCCGGCACCGTGAAGGTGAGCAGGAAGTGGTGGGTGGGTAGCGCGCGCTCGAGCTGGCGGGCGAGCCAGTGAAGCTGCTTCGCCCCCTGGTGTGCATGACCATCAGCCGTGATGGGAAGCGGGCGTTTTCTGGTCAAGCTCGACGATGTAGGGAGGGTCAATACCATCGCTGAGCGTGATCACCTTTTCTCTCTGCAAAGCATGCAGTTACGAAGCTCATCGACAGCCGCGATGGCATGGAAAATGCCGCGGCGGCCTCAGCCAG
>VGVH01000051.1 GCA_016874095.1 Gammaproteobacteria bacterium
GCCACGCCCGCCCAAGGCCCAGGACCAGGGCGTGGCTGATCGAGGTGACGCCGAACAGGAACATCGTCGGCAGATCGGGCAGCGGCGCCGTCGGCGGGTGGAGGACCATCCACGTGAAGTACGGCCCGTAGGGAACGGCCATCGCCAGCAGCGACAGCCAGGCGACCTTCTCACGGAAGGGAACGGACTCGGCGGAGGCAAGAATGTTCGTCATAGAGTAATGTTTAATTTACACAACGTCTGGTATTTTGTCCACTCTGACGGGCGGGAGTGTTCCCATATCCGGTGCTGCCGTAGCCACGACCGTGTCCAGGCCCTCACCCAGGCCGGCTCGGCCACGACGCGATCGCCGAGACCACTATCCGGTTAGGACGATAAGCCGTAGGAGCGGCCTCTGGTGCACCGCGCGGGGTGCCGGTGCTGATGCTGTTCGATGCCGCGGGCAAGCCGCTGCACACGATGGGTGGGTTTCGGCCACCGGTCGAGTTCGCTTCGGGCCTCGACGAAGCGCTCGTCAAGGCGGGTCTGCCGCCGGTGGCGAAGACCCGCTGAGGCTCTGGTGCGCTACTTCGCCGCCCGTGCGGCGAGGACGGCCTCGGCGAACGCCTTGCCGATCGGGGCGAGGATCTTGGCGGCGCCGAGGTAGTGGTAGCCGCCGTTCGACATGCCAGCGAGGCGCTTCCATTCCGCTGGGGTGAAGTTCTCCGCCATGAGCTTCATCTTGTTCTCCCAGGAGTCTGCGTCCGGATTGGTGGCCTTCTGCTCCGCGACCTTGGCGTCGACCTTCGGCCAGCAGTTCTCCCTGCGCTCGGTGAGCTTCTCCAGCTCATCGTCCCAGAACACGGCCGTCTCCACCGTGAAGACGTTGCCCCGGAACTCCTTCTGCGTTGCTGGCTGGCGCTGGGCGGCGCGGAAGTTCTTCATCGGCTTGTCCTTGTCGCCTCGCAGGCCGTCGATGCCCATGACGCCGACCACGAACGGCATCTTCGGGGCTGCCAGGTCCTTCCGGACGTCGCGGATGAGGTTTCCGAGCTGCGTGGCATACAGCTCGTAGCCGTCCGCCTTGTCTTGCTCCGGGTACACCCCGCCGTCGACATAGTCATTGAAGCCCTGGAACCAGACGAAGCCGGCCAGCTCGTAGCCTTGCTTGTCGTCATAGTCGGGGACCACGCGCTTGATGTCCTTCAGGACCATGCGCACATGATCGATCATCGCGCGGTAGATGAGTCCCGTCGCCGCGATCTTCTCGGCCTTGAGCTTCTCGATGTCCTCGCCGTTCTTCTTCTTCTTGGCGAGTTCGGCTTCGCGCCATGCGAAGGCTCCGCCGCTCGGCGGGCGGAAATCGGTGTGCAGGCTGCGGCCGCCCCAGGCAGTCTTGATGATGAGGATGGGCTCCTTCAGCGCCTTCTCCATCGTCAGGCCGAACGTGAACTCCGGCCCGATCTTGTCGTCCGGCGCGCCAAAGCCGGCCGTCAGCCGGCCCTTGGCCTCCGTCATGTCGGCGTAGGCATCGCCGAGGCAGCCGATCGAGGAGATCCACACGTTCGCGCAGACCCGTGGCTTGCCATCGGGCCCGCGCATCTCCTTTAGCAGAGCAGCCGTCTTCGGGTCGTCGGCCATCGAGTCGAACGTCGAGATGCTGGCATGCCCCTGCATGTTCGACTGGCCCGCGAGGATGAAGACCTTGAGCGGGGGCTTTGCTGGCTCGCCGACGCGCGCGGCGGTTGGCGGCCGCCCCTCTTCGGGGACGCCTGGTTCCGCCTGCTGCAAGAAGCTGGTGATCGAGGTCGTCGCCGACAGGCCAGCCGTGTCTTGCGCGAAGGCAGGAGTGGCTTGCAAGGCCACCATGGCGAGTAAGGCGATGGTGGGGACCAGTTGGCTCAACATGTGGAGGCGTTCCTTTGGGCTGGCAGGGGCGCGATTCGACGCGGAGCCCCCATGGCCAGCAAGGGCCTACCCCAGCCGGGTTGCGCGGGCCGGGCCGAATCCGCTGCCCGGCGTCGTGGTCACTTCGCCGGCAGCTTCTTCAACGGTGGCATGTCGGTCGCGGCCTCGATCTTGGCGATCGTGTCGCGCACGCACTTCGCTGCGGAGTGACGGTGTGGGGCGAAGTTGCGACCGCTGGCCGGTCGCGGCGCGGGAGCGGTGTGCTCGCGCGGCGGGAACGCGGCGGCATGGGGCCGGGGATCGGTGCGCGCGGGCGGTTGCGGCCGGGGGGACGGGGGTGCGCGCAGGGGGTAGGATCGCGCTGGTGGGTCCCGGGTGGTCAGGGACCGGTGCTTGGACTTCCTACGCGCGCGGTGGCGTAACCGGCGCCCGCCCGGTGCAATCGCGCCATGCGGTTCCTGCACGCTGGTCCCGTCGCATTGCTCCTGTCCGCCTGCAACCTCGTCGCGCAAGGCGGGGTCAACGAGCTCGACTACGACGCGCTGCTGCGCCGGCTCGTCACTGCCGATTGGCTGTGGGATCCGGCGACGCTGGGCGAGCGCTGCGTGCAGTGGAGCAGCTTCGATCCGGCGGCGCGCCGCGGACCCGGCGATGCTGCGGCGTGGTACGCCAACGACGACCGCGGCAAGCACGTGCGCGTCGTCGCCGGCGCGGACGGGCCCGAGCACGTGATGGTCGACGCCGTGGGGCCCGGCTGCGTCGCGCGCATCTGGTCGGCGAACCCGAGCGGCACGCTGCACTTCGACGTCGACGGCGCGCGTGCCTGGAGCGTCGACTTCGGTGCGCTGTGCCGCGGCGAGGTCGACGGCGTGCCTGCGCCGCTCGCCGGCATGCGCGCGCGCGGCGGCAACTGCGCGCTGCCGATCCCGTTCCAGCGCTCGCTGGTGGTTTCGTGCACGGCGGGCGATTGCTACTACGCGTTCGACGTCGTGCAGTGGCCGGCGGCGACGGTCGTGCCGTCGTTCACGCCCGCCCTGCTGGCCGAGCACGGCGAGCGCGTCCGCGCGACGGCGGCGACGCTCGCCGCCGGGCCGCTGCCGGTGGCGCGGTTCCCGGACGCGCTGCCGGCCGCGGCGGTCGACGTGCCGAAGCAGACGTTG
>VGVH01000052.1 GCA_016874095.1 Gammaproteobacteria bacterium
TGGCGACGCTCAAGGTCGGTTTCGCGGCCGGGCGCAACCCGCGCGTGGCCCTTGGCTATGTCGCAGCTTTCGTCTCGCGCGCCGATCTCGCCGTGGTCAGTCAGTTCCTCACGCTGTGGCTGGTGCGAGAGGGCATGGCGCAGGGCATGACGGTCGCTGAGGCAACGATCAAGGCAACCACCTTCTACATCGTGATCCAGGCCTTGGCGCTGCCCTGGGCGGTCATCTTCGGGATCGTTCTCGACAAGATCGATCGCCTGAAGGGACTTGCGCTCGGAATGGGCGTGGCCTTCGTCGGCTATGCGTCGCTTGGCTTCCTCGAGAACCCGCTGAGCTGGCAGATGTACATCGCCGCCGCCTTCGTCGGGGCCGGTGAAATGGGCGCAAACATTTCCGCGACTTCCCTCATCGGCAAGGAAGCGCCGGATCGCGGGCGCGGTGCAGTGCTCGGGCTGTTCAGCCTGTTCGGGGCCTTCGGCATCATGGTCGTCGGCGTCGTCGGCGGCTGGCTCTTCGACAACTGGCGGCCTGTAGGTCCGTTCCTCTACATGGCGGGCTCGAATGCGGTGCTCGTCGTGGCCGCGCTGGTGATGCTGGCCTGGTACGCGCGGCGCCAACCCCAGCAGACCACCGCGACGCCGCAGTGAAACGCAGGTTGCTTCCGGCCGCTGCCGCCGGTCATCATTGGCTGATAAACAGGGCCGTCGCCGGTCCGCACAAGCAATAACCGACAGAGGATTCCACATGCAGACTACTCGCCGGGACGCACTGTCCTTCGCTTCCGTGGGCGTACTGGGTGCTTCAGCGCTCGCGCTCGGTGCCTGGTCGGAAAAAGCGGCCGCCAAGCTGACCAGCCTGGGCGGCAAGGGCCCGGCGATCGAGGGTCCCTATCTCGACCTGCGCACCGGCAAGGGCAACCAGATGGCCTATGCCCGCATCCAGGGCGACACGAACTGGGGCCAGCAGAAGTACTTCTGGTTCAAGGGCTACGTGAATGCGGTGCGGCCGGGCAAGCGCATCGAGGACCTGGTCGGCGCGCAGGGCTTCGGCGCGATCCGCCTGATCCAGCGCCCGGACGGCGCCATCGAGCGGCTGTGCCGCGAGATCATCGTCTATACGGACCTGCGCAGCGGCGAGGTGCTGTCGGAGTGGAAGAACAAGCTCACGGGCGAGGTCGTGAAGCCCGTGCACGTCGACAACGACCCGTTCAATTACCTGATCGAGGAATACTTCCCGCTGCCGCCGTCCTTCGGCGGCCTGAATAAGGAAGGCCCGCCGCCGAAGCGTCCGCCGTTCGTGCTGCCCTGGTACCAGCACGGGGACTGGCTCGACATGGAGATTCATATCCATCTCGCGTATCCGAGCGCGCTGCAGCCGGACAAGTGGCCGCGCGAGTCGGCGGGCCCCATCGCGCAGGTGTCGGAATACTTCGCGCACTCGATCCGCGCCGAGGACATGCAGAACCCGAAGCTGAGCACCGTCGACTACAAGGGCACCTGGAACCGCGTGACACCATGGCTGCCGTGGATGCTGATGGGCCAGGAGCAGGGCTACTGCCTCTACAACACCTTCATGGGCACCACGAAGAACCTCGAAGAGGTCTTCGGCAGGTCGGTGCTCGACTACGCCGAGAAGCACTACAAGAAGTACTTCGAGGCGCCTGCCAAGTGGACCGGCGAGCCGAGCCTGTCGAGCCTCGAGCACTACTCGCGCACGCAGAAGCCTCAACCGGCGAAGCAGTAGCGCCGTGAGCCTGCAGTTCGGCGACCGCCTGATGCTGATCGGCGGGCAGTTCGTGCCCGGGTCCGATGGCCAGTGGATCGACTCCGTCAATCCCGCGAACGAAGTCGTGCACGGCCGGGTGCCGGCGGCGAGTGCCGCCGACGTCGAGCGTGCAGTGGAGGCAGCCGAGCGCGCCCAGCCGGCCTGGGCCGAGCGCTCGGTCTGGGAACGGCGCGACCTGATGCGCAAGCTCTCCGCGGCCATGCGGGCGCGCGCCGGCGAGATACTGCCGCTCGAGGCTGCCGACACCGGCAACACCATCGCGAGCCTCGCGCGCGACGTCGAGGTCGCGGCGAACTACATCGACTACTTCGCGGGTCTCGGCACCGAGCTGAAGGGGGAGGGCTCGCCCGCTTCCGCCGACGGCATCCACTTCTCGCTGCGCCAGCCCTACGGCGTAGTCGCGCGCATCGTGCCGTTCAACCATCCGTTCCTGTTCTCAGGCGCCCATCTGGCAGCACCGCTCATGGCCGGCAACGCCGTGATCGTGAAGACGCCGGAGACCAGCGCGCTCTCGGGCACGCTGATGGGCGAGATCTGCAACGAGGTGCTGCCGAAGGGCCTCGTCAACATCGTGCACGGCTACGGCCGGCCCACCGGTGATGCGCTCGTGCGCCACCCGCGCATCTGGCGCATCGGCTTCACCGGTTCGGTGCAGACCGGCATGGCGATCCAGCGCTCGGCCGCCGAGGTGGCGGTCAAGCACATCTCGCTCGAGCTGGGCGGCAAGAACCCGATGATCGTCTGCCCCGACGCGGACCCGGACCAGGTCGCCAAGGCCGCGGTGGGCGGCATGAATTTCGCCTGGGCCGGGCAGAGCTGCGGTTCCAACAGCCGGCTCCTGCTGCACGAATCGCTGCACGACGCCGTCGTCGAACGCATCGTCGCGCAGGTCAGCGCGATCAGGCTCGGCGATCCGCTCGACCCGGCGTCGCAGATGGGCCCGGTGAATTCGGCGGGCCACTACCAGCGGGTGCTCGGCTTCGTCGAATCCGCCCGCACGGACGGAGCGAAACTGCTCACGGGCGGCAAGCGGCCGGGCGGTGAGGCATTTCGTCGCGGGTACTGGCTCGAGCCGACCGTGTATGCCAACGTCACGCCGTCGATGCGGGTTGCCCGCGAGGAGATCTTCGGGCCCATCCTGTCGATCCTGAAGTGGCGTACC
>VGVH01000053.1 GCA_016874095.1 Gammaproteobacteria bacterium
TGTCGGCGTCGGCAGGCGCCTTGGTCAACGACTTCCTGCTGCCGGCGACCGGGCACGCGCCGGACTCGCCGTTCGCGCTGCGCGCCGCCAAGCTCGCCACCGTGCTGTTCGCCGGCCTGCAGATCGCCGTCGGCATCAGCGGGCTGGGTGGTGGTCAGGCGGTGGTCAGCCAGGTGCTCGCGATCGCGACGGTGACGACGGGGGTGATCCTCGGGTTGTTCGTACTGGCCGCGCGCGGTGTGGCGCCGGGCGCTTCGTTGGCGGGGCTGTGCGGTGGTGTGGCAGCGATCGGTGTCGTGGTGTTCGGGCTGGAGGCGTGGGGTGTGAAGCTCGCGTGGCCGTGGCATGGGTTGGTGAGTTGCGGCGCGACGGTGGCGGTGGGGTCGGTCGTCGGACTAGCGAGCGGCCGACGCGGCTGATGCGACGGCGGCGCCGGCCGCGCAGGCGCGCGGCCAAATCGCCGAAGCGCACGCGCCCGGCGGCAGCGACCATGCGTGCGCAAGGCCGGCTCAGCGGGCTCAGCGGGTCGGCACGACCACGCGCACCGACTGCGGCTCGGTCGCGGCGACGACGTCGACGATCGCCGACCGATGACCCTGCACGCTGACGTAGAGGCGCAACCGCCCTGCCGGCAGACCCCGCAGCGCCACCGACCCGCCCCCGACGCGCTCGGAACGATCGAGGAACGCCACCTCGCCGGCGAGCGGCGCGCCGGCCGCATCGACGACCTCCAGATCGATCTGCGCCGCGGGCAGTTCGATCGTGAACGGGCCGTCGCCCGCGAGCCGCACGCGATGTTCGACATGGTCCTCGTCGCGGCGCGCGAACAGCACGTCGCCGGCTTGCAGGTCGGGACCGCACCAGCCACCCTCGGGGTCGAGAGGCCAGGCTTCCGGCTCGCCCGCCGGATGCCATCCCGGCCTCGCCCACCGGACGCTCGCGTCGGGCAGCGGCGTCCCGGCCGCATCCACGACGCGCAGTTGCGGCGCCGCGCCGAGGGTCACTTCGCCAAGGTCGAGCGCCGCCCCCGCACGCGCGACAGGCACGTTCACCCACAGCAAGCGCGGTCGCAACCCCGGCGTCGCCGGCGCCACTTCGAGCAGCGACCAGCCTGCTCGGCGTCGCAGGTCGAAGCGACCATCGTCGCACCGGTGCTGCACCAAGGCGGATTCGTCATGCGCGTTCGATCGACGCAGGACCGCGAACGCGGAGCGCACCCAGCGAACGGTGGCGGCCACGGGACGACCCCGCCCATCGACGACACGGCCGATCACTCGGGCATCCGGCGTCCATGCGACCAGCAGCGGATCGCTCACGGCGCTCGCATCGTCGAACGCGAACTGGCGCGGGTTCCAGATCCCGGCGGACTCGTCGTGGACCTCCAGCACGAACGGGCCGGCGAGCGGCACGGTGATCGTGTCCCCGCTGTCGTCGTCCCCGGCGCCGAGACCGGGAGCATCGACCGTGAACGAGAGCCTCGGCGACGGCGGGTTCTCGACCCGCACCTTGAGCGTGCGCGTCGGCGGCGCGACGTCGTCGACCTCCGACGTCGAAGGCACGTCGATCGTGCCATGGGTCGCGTCCGGATCGGCGAGATCCGGCAACTGCAGCGTCACCGGGTAGCGACTCGCGGAGGGGAAGTGCACGTCGCGCCCGTTCGGCATCGCGACCTGGTGCGGCGCCTCGTCGGGCTCGGCGCCCAGCACGGTGAAGGCACCATCGGCCGCCGTGCGCGCCCAAGGCCCCCGATGCCGGCCGCCGACGCGCACATGCGCGCCCGCGACCGGGGCGCCACGATGATCGACGACGCGGCCGGACTTCGCTGGCCCGAACGCGCATTGCACCGGCATCGGCGCGCTACCCGGCAGCCACTCGATCGGCTCGTAGAAGAAGTGCAGCCCGGGATGCTGCACGTAGAGATCGGCGATGCCCTGCTGCGGATCGATGCCGCGCAGCACCGCGACGCCATCGGCGTCGGCGACAGCGTGGACGAGGTCCGGGGTGTGGCCGCAACCACCGCAGAGCCCGATGCGCGCGCCACGCGCCGGTCGCCCGAGCCAGTCGGTGATGCGCACCGGCACGTCGTAGGCGGCGCCAAGGCGCCAGATGTCGGTCGCGTGGCCGGTGCGCGCCACGGTGCCATACCGCGGATGCCGCACCACCTGGAGGTTCCAATCGCGATCGCCGTTCGGTCGCGCGATCCGGACGAACCCGTCGGCGTCGCTGCTGCCGCGGTGCGTGAACCAGAATTCGCCGGCGATCGGGTGCACGCTCTCTCCCACCAGGAAGACCTCGGCGCCCGCAACCGCTTCGCCCGTGAAGTTGTCGACGAGCCGGGTGAGGAACGGGCCACCATCCCCCGCGACTGCGCCCGGAAACAGCCGGTCCGTGATCTGCACCCCCTCGTGTGTCGCGCAGGCGGGAATACCGAGCACGAGGAACAGGAGGGGCAGAATGCACTGCTGGCGGAACTGGTTCATGCGGGAGCGCGTTTCGGAGTTGCGAGCAAGGGTGCCACACCGGTCCCAGACTACCGGCGAAGCACGCGCTCCAACATGGCCACTGGCGCGCGCACGGCGGTAGCTCGGGGACGGGTTCGCGCGTCTGGTGTCAGCCATCACCGGCGGCCGGCGCGAACCGCGCCATGGACTCCGTCCGCAGCTTGCCCGCCTGCATGGCACGCGTCGCCATGGCGGCCATCAGGTCTCGGTCCGTTGCACGTTGACCTCGACGGGGCAAACCGTCTGGCCGCCGCGGCGCGACCACGACGGCTCGCGGTTACTCCGGCAGCGTCCGCGCGAGCCGCAGGCCCATGCCGTCGTCGTCCCGGCTGCCCGGTTCGTACCGGTTGCGGTACGCGGCGCGGCAACTGCTCGCGCTGTCGTTCCAGCCCCCGCCGCGCAGCACCCGCGCGCCGGCGCGAT
>VGVH01000054.1 GCA_016874095.1 Gammaproteobacteria bacterium
TTCCTCGACCAGGTGTCGCGGCGGATCATCAACGAGGTGGCGGGTATTTCGCGCGTCACCTATGACATTTCAGGGAAGCCGCCGGCGACGATCGAGTGGGAGTAGGGGGCGCTTTGCGCTGGTTCAGGTGAGCCTGCCGTCGGGGCCCTGGGTGCTAGCCTCAGCCGATCGGATTGTCGCAGGTGCCGATCTTGCGACCGGTCAGGTTGATTTTCATCGACATGCCCTCGGCCGTGGCCGTGATGGCGCCGGTGTAGGAACCATCGGCCGCGAAGGTGATCAGGCCGGTGCCCGTCATCGGCATCTTGCCTTTGCACTCCATCGTCCAGGTGGCCGTGTTGCCTTTCTGGATGGTGCGCATCTGCCAGGTGGTGATGGTCCACCTGTATTCCGTCACGTGCCGGCACCTACCGCAGCGCAGCTGCAAGAGCTGGTGCAGCAGATCGCCGAGCCCGAGCGCATCACCTGGAACGCGAGCTTCGACGGACTCGCCTCGATCTCGCCGAACGGCAAGAAGATGCTGTTCACCCGGAGCCTGGGCGGCGGTTTCATGAGCGACCTGTACACGCACGTGATGGACATCAGTGCGTTGAACATCGGGCCGGAGAACTACAAGGGCAAGCGCTGATCCTGGTCGCGCGTGGCTAGGCCGCGGCGGTGTCCTGGCACCATCAAATCAGCGAGTGCGGCGAGCAGTCAGTGTTCCAGAGTACCAGGCTTTTTCACTGGCTTAGGTGCCGGTGCGGTGTCCGCAGCGCTCGGCTTCCAGGTCCAGCCGGTCATCACCACGGTCGGAGCGCCGACCAGGCTCAAGGAGGCGTTTGGGCCGGACGCCACGCTCTTCAGCCAACGCTGTGCATCGGATTCGGAGGAGTGGGTCCGGCAGATCGGCTCGAAGTCCGCGGCGTACTGATCCAGGATGAACTTGCGATACGCCGCAACGAGCGGACTCCACGTGTCCACGCCGTCGATCTGTGGTTGGGCCGAGACGCCGCTCACGTAGCTTGTGCCCGCCACCGGCTGGCCGGGCAGGCGTCTTGGAAACGATGGTCCGAAGCAGACAACGATCTGAGGTGCCGGTCGATACCTTATAGTGCGCGACCATGAAGCGCATCGACCGCGACCTCGGCCTGCACCGTCCCATCACCCGTCGTGACTTCGTCCATGACGTCGGCCTCGCGGGGCTCGGACTGGCATTGCCGTGGCCGGCACTCGCCGGCCAGGTGCCGGGCGGCGGCGCGGCGTATTACCCGCCGACACTCACGGGCCTGCGCGGCTCGCATGCAGGCGCGTTCGAAGTCGCGCATGCCCTCGCGGGCGAGGGCATGCGCTTTGACGATGCACAGCCGCTCGACGAGTCTTACGACCTCATCGTGGTCGGCGGCGGCATCAGCGGACTCGCCGCCGCGTACTACTACCGCAAGCTGCACGGCCCGCAGGCGCGGATCCTGATCCTCGACAATCACGACGACTTCGGCGGGCACGCCAAGCGCAACGAGTTCCACCAGGGCGGGGCGATGCGCCTCGCCTGGGGCGGGACCGTGAACATGGAGTACCCGAAGTTCAGCGAGGTCGTGATGGGCCTGGTGCGCGAGCTCGGCATCGACATCCCGCGCCTGCGCGAGGACTACGAGTTCAATTGGATGGGCACGCAGCGTGGGCTGAAGCCGGCGCTGCTGTTCAACCAGGCGCGCTACGGCCGCGACGTGCTGCTGCGCGGCGTGACACTCGACGAACTCGAGCCACGCGAGCTCGCAACGCACGTCGATGCGTTTCCGATAGACGCCGACGCGCGCGCGAAGCTCAAGGCATTCCTGCTGTCGGATCGTGACGTGCTCGCCGGCAAGTCGGCAGAGGAGCGCGACGCCTGGCTGCACCGCACGCGCTACACCGACTTCCTGCGCGAGCACTTCGGCCTGCCGGAGGCGGCAATCCAGATCTTCAGCAATGCGCCGTCCGGCTTCTGGGGCATGCCGGCGGAGAGCCTCTCGGTCATGGAATGTCTCTGGTCCGGCCTGCCCGGCGCGCACGTGCTCGGCGCACCCGATGATCCCGGGCAGGCGGGCGAGGACCCCGCCACGGCGATGTTCCCGGACGGCAACAGCTCGATCGCGCGCCTGCTGGTGCGCTCGCTGATCCCGGCGAGCTTCCCGGACATGGCGGCCGACGCGGACCCGCACAGCGTGGTGACCGAGCGACTCGACTACTCCGCGCTCGACGCGCCGGCATCGCCGGTGCGGCTGCGGCTCAACTCGACGGTCGTGCACGCCGCGAACGGCGCCGGCGTCGACGTCGCGTACGTGCAGGGCGGCACGCTGCGGCACGTGCAGGCGCAGCAGGCCGTGCTCGCCTGCTACAACGCGATCATTCCCCACCTCGCACCGGAGATTCCCGCGGAGCAGAAAGCGGCGCTCGCGAAAGCCGTGAAGCGGCCGATGCTGGTGGTCAACACGGTCCTGCGCGACGGCCGGGCACTCAAGAAGCTCGGCATCAAGGGAGCGCAGCTGCCCGGCAGCTTCCTGCAGAACCTGTTTCTTGTCACTGGCGTCAACGTCGGCGACTACCGCCCCAAGTGGCAGCCCGGGGACGCCTGCGTGATGCAGAGCTTCGCCAGTTTCAACGGCCCGATGCCGGCCGCCGCCAACATCGCGGAGCAGACGCGCGCCGCGCGCGCGCAGATGCTCGCCATGCCGTTCGAGGACTACGAGCGCGAGGTGCGCAGCGTCCTCGCGAGCCTGCTCGGCCCGGGCGGCTTCGACCCGGCACGCGACATCCTCGCGATCACCGTCAATCGCTGGCCGCACGGTTACGCGCGCGA
>VGVH01000055.1 GCA_016874095.1 Gammaproteobacteria bacterium
AATGCCAGAAGCCGTCAAAGAACGTAAGGGCTGGTGCGTGTTTTTTACAATTCGAAGCGTTCTTGTTCCGGCTACACTTTTCGCCAGGCGGGCGCCGACTCCACCTCCGGGTTGCCAGCCGCCAACAACACCAGCGCTTGATGGGCTTCCAGCGCGCGCGAGACTTCTCCTTGCGGCCACCACCGGAAGCGCCCTTTCGACAACCGCATGGTGGCCAGCCAGAACCGTCTGCCGTCATAAACGAGGACCTTGATCGAAGATCCGGCACGTGTCCGGAAAATGAAGACGCAGCCGGAGAACGGATCGGACTGCAACCGTTCCCGGCACACGGCTGCAATCGAGTCGATGCCCTTGCGTCCGTCGATGGCTTCGATGGCCACCAGCACGCGCATTTGCGGCGTGATCTGGATCACTCGGCCACCGCCCGCACCAGTTGCGCCATCGCCGCCACTGGCATGGCTCTCATCTCGAGCCGCATCTTGCCATGGCGGGTCTCCATCTCGAGCATGCACTCGCCCATCGTCACCAGCAATGCCAGTTCGACAAAGCCCGGGCGGCTCTCGCCGCTCTTGCCGCGCAGCACGGCCGCGTTCACCCGCAGCACGCTCGCCACGCGGGCAAATCCATGCCGCTCGCCGAGCTTGGCTGCCTCCTTCCAAAACTCCTCTGGCAGCCGCCGTGCCCGCCCCCTGCCCTGCTGGCTTCGCCACTGCTCCAGCCTCAGCCCCAACTCACTCAGCTCTCGCGGTATCTCCACTGATAGCCTCCTTCGCTCTCAAAGGTATCAGGAGATCTCCACCCTGTCACGCATCCTTGCCGAAAACACACACAGATTTCGGGACTGATGATGCCGGTGCTGATGCTGTTCAGAGAGGTGGGGCGGGACATGTCGCGTTGGCCGACCGCTGCTCACTTCGTCTCCTGGCTGGGGTTGTGCCCGGACAACGACATCAGTGGCGGACGCGTGTTGTGGCGGGGAGTGAGACGGACCAAGAACCGGGCAGGAGCCTTGGCCAGGACCAGATTCTTCCAGCTGACGCCAGTGAGCGAGGATGAGCCGGTGGTGTCAGCGATTTGCTGTCGAAGCAGAGTCACCAGATCGAGACAAGAGGGGCGGCTGGCAGTGCGCCGCCATTTTGGCAGAGCTGGAAAGTCGACCGAACGTGTGTCGCCGAACACTTGAATGCTGGCCAGGAGCAAGGCGCTGTAGGCAGCCACCAGCATGGCGGGCTGACGCGGAACCGAATGCGGATTGCGCAACTGGGCTTGTCCAATTCCGAGAGTGTCTTTGATCTCGCGATGGTTCACCTCGATCTGCCAACGATCGAAGTAGGCCTGAAACAGCACGGCGGCGGGCGATTTCAGGTCGCTGGTGAGCAGAAAAGCCGGATCGCCTAGTACTTGCGCTTGCCCTTGCCACTGCTGTACGGAACCGGGGCCACCACCAGCAGACGCAGGGGACGTTTGCCCGCGCCGCTCCGCCAGTAGACCGGGGTGACCTCCTTGTAACGGACATCGCGCCACTTCCCGCCGTGGAAGATGCGGGGATAGCTCAAAGATTCTTGAAAAAGCGGACACAGAAACCGTAACCGCTTGATTCCGCTACTCTCCTCGCTAATCATCTCCACCGCCTGCTGCAAGTCCTGGAGCGAGGGCTCGCAGTAGCGCCGCGTGGTCTCCAGGCTCTCGTGCCCTGCCAGCGCCGCGATCTTCTCCAGACTCACACCAGCGTTGATCAGGTTCTTGCAAAAACTGTGGCGAAGCGAATGGGGTGTGGCGTCCTTGAGTTTCGCCGCGCTGGCATAGCGGCTGAACAAGGCTTGCAGACCGCGTGGCGTGAGCGGCCCGCGCTGGCCCATGAACACGGGCACCGCTTTGCCCGCGTGTTCACCGTAGCTCATCGCGAGCAGAGCTTGGCGGGCATCTTTGTTCAACGGAATCTGGCGGCGTTTGCTGCCTTTCCCCTTGCGTACGGTCAACGTGCCCTGGCGATCGCTGAGCCGGATGTCCTTCCAAGCCAAAGCACACAGTTCCGCTACGCGTAGCCCCGCGTTCAGCATGAGCTTGACCGCTGCCACGTCCCGCACCACGCCATCGTGCTCGACAGCACGCAACAGCCGGTTTTGTTCGCGGCGATCGAGCCAACGCGGGCCGCGGCGGGCTTCGCGCACCGTCTTGGGCACCCGTAATCCGTGCCCGGCTCGCAGCAGTCGCACATCGACCGCCCAGTTCAGAAAACTCTTCAGGCTCGCCAATCTCCGATTGATGGTGGCTGGCTTCAGGTCCTGGCTGGTGAGCCATCGCTTGTACTCGCGCAGATCGGTGGGCGTGATCTTGGCGGGAGTGAACGGACCGCCGGTCTGCTCCTTGAACCAGGCGGCCAAGCTCTCCAGGTCACTACGATAGACCCGGACCGTGAGCGGGCTCCGTTCGGCCCGCTCGAGAAAGCGGCAGAAGCGGTCCACGACGGAGACCGTCCTTCTTATACGCTCAGTTTTTCCAGGGATAAACCGCTGCTCCAGCCAACATTATACGCTGAGTTTGCACTCGACTGAACGTATAATCCCATTTATCCGCTCAGTCCTCCCCACCGTCTTCCGGCGCCAGTTCTTCGAGCTCGGTCAGCGTTTCCTGGATCGCTTCCAGGGCGTCGCCGAATTCCATCACCTCCCCGGCCAACCCGCCCGCCAGCTCCCAGATCGCTTCGGAACGCGAGGTGCGCGAGTTCACATCCCCGTTGACGATCCGGTGCGCCATGAGGTGCAGATCGAGCAGATCCT
>VGVH01000056.1 GCA_016874095.1 Gammaproteobacteria bacterium
ATTCCGCGACGATCGGGCGCTCGACGTCGTCGCACTTGTTGGCGAACGAGAGGCGAAAGGCCACGCCGGGGTCCGGGCAGATGGCGAGGTTCTCGGCCCAATTGATCACCGTGCGCGGCGACATGAGCGTGGAGAGGTCGCCGGCGGCGAAACCGCGGCGCGTGAGCTCCGCCACCGCCACCATCCGTTCGACCAGCACCCGCCCGGCGTCGTCCGCCAGCTCGGGCACGCGTGCCCGAACGATCGCGACCTCCTCGTCGCGCGGCAGGAAGTTCAACGTCGCGACGATGTTCCAGCGATCGATCTGCGCGTGATTGAGCCGCTGCGCGCCGTGGTAGAGCCCGTTCAGGTTGCCCTGGCCGATGGTGTTCGACGTGGCGAAGAGCCGGAACGCCGGGTGTGGGCGCAGCACGCGGTTCTGGTCGAGCAGGGTGAGCTGGCCGTCGCGTTCCAGCACGCGCTGGATCACGAACATCACGTCCGGCCGGCCGGCATCGTACTCGTCGAACACCAGGGCCACCGGGCGCTGCAGCGCCCACGGCACGATGCCTTCCTGGAACTCGGTCACCTGCTGTCCGTCGCGCAGCACGACGGCGTCGCGCCCGATGAGGTCGAGGCGGCTCACGTGGCCGTCGAGGTTCACGCGCACGCACGGCCAGTTCAGGCGCGCGGCGACCTGCTCGACGTGGGTGCTCTTGCCGGTGCCGTGCATGCCCTGCACCAGCACGCGCCGGTTGTGCTTGAACCCGGCGAGCAGGGCGAGCGTCACGTCCGGGTTGAAGCGGTAGGCCTGATCGACCTCGGGCACGTGCTCGTCGCGCTGGCTGAACGCCGGCACGAAGAGGGGGCTGTCGATGCCGAAGACCTCGCGCACGGCCACTTCGCGGTCCGGCCGCAGATCGATCATGCCGGTACTTCCTCGCGGGCCTGCGGCTCGGCGAGGGCGTCGATGCGACCGATCGCCTCGGCCGCGCGGCGCACGGCCGGCAGCACCTGCAGCGCGCGCTCGGCGGTGAAGCGCATCACCGGCGCCTGCACCGCCACGCCCAGCGTCGAGCGCGTGTCCGGCGCAGGCACCAGCACCGCGACGCACAGCAGGCCCGGCAGGAATTCTTCGCGATCGAGCGCGTAGCCGTCGCGCCGCACGCCGGCAAGCTCGGTTTCCAGGGCTTGCGGGTCGGTGAGGGTGTTCGTCGTGTAGCGTTCGAGCGGGACGCCGGCGAGCGTACGCCGGCGCTGAGCCGGACTCATCTGGGCGAGAAAAAGCTTGCCGCTTGCCGAGCAGTGGGCGGGCACGCGCGAGCCCGGACGCAGATAGAACCGCAGCGGCGCCGCGGTCTCGACACGGTCGAGGTAGATGACCTCGCTGCCGGAGAGCACGGTGAGATTGCAGCTCTCGCCGATCTCCTCGACCAGCCGGCGCAGCACCGCGTGGCGCGCGCCGTGCAGGCTGTTGTTGAGCAGGAGCTGTTCGGCCAGCCGCCGCAGCCGCAGGCCGGTGCTGTAGTGGCGCCCGTCGCGCTCGCGCTGCAGCAGTCCGGCGCCTTCGAGCTGCATCAGCATGCGATGCAGCGTCGGTTTGGGCAGGCCGGTCTGCTCGGCGAGGCTCGGCAGCGAGACCAGCCGATCGCGACCGGCGATGTGTTCCAGGAGCGAGAAGAGGCGCAGCGCCGGGGTGTCGCCAGGCAGGCCGCCATCGGAGAGGTCGTTCATTCGATTACTTGATTAGCGATGAACCTCAGCAGGCTCATCCAGTGAGCCACTGAGGTGATGAGAATGGCAGCGCCGACCCACAGGAGGTGCGCCATGGCGATGAATCGAGTGCAGTTTCAACCGGGACTGTCGATGCCGGAGTTCTTGCAGCAGTTCGGAACCGAGGCGCAGTGCGAGGCGGCACTGGAGACGGCGCGCTGGCCGCGCGGGTTCGTCTGCCCCAGGTGCGGCGGTGGCGCCCGCACGAGCTTCGTGCGCGCCGGGCTGCGCTACTGGGAATGCGCCGACTGCGCTCACCAGTGCAGCCTGATCAGCGGGACGATGTTCGAGGCGACCAAGCTTTCGCTCACCATCTGGTTTCTGGCCATGCAGTTGCTCACCCAGGCAAAGAACAACGTCTCGGCGCTGGAGCTCAGGCGCCAGATCGGGGTCAGCTACCGCACCGCCTGGCTGATGAAGCACAAGATCATGGAAAGCATGCGCTTGCGCGAGGAGCCGCGCGAGCTCGACGGCCGTGTCGAGATGGACGACGCTTACCTGGGCGGCGAGCGCTCGGGCGGCAAGCGCGGGCGTGGCTCCGAGAACAAGGTGCCGATCGTGGCGGCGGTCCAGACCACGCCCGAGGGCAAGCCGGTCGTAGCCTGCCTTCGCCAGCAGCCGCACACGGAGCAAGAGGTCGCGGTGTTCGCGGCCTCGCACCTGGCCACCTCGGCGAGCGTGATCACCGACGGGCTGTGGTGCTTCCAGGCCACGGCCATCATCGGTGCCAGCCATGAGCGCGTGGTCACCGGCGGCGGGCGGGCGAGCGTCGAGTTGCCGCAGTTCAAGGCCATCAACACGTTGCTGGGCAACCTGAAGACCGCGATCAGCGGCACTTACCACGCGTTCGGCTTCGCCAAGTACGCCCACCGCTACCTCGCCGAGTTCCAGTATCGGTTCAATCGCAGGTTCAACATGCGTACCCTGTTGACGCGTCTGCTCCATGCCATGGCCGCTGCCCCCGCTTCGCCCGAGCGCGCGCTGCGGTGTGCTGAGATTCATCGCTAATCAAGTG
>VGVH01000057.1 GCA_016874095.1 Gammaproteobacteria bacterium
AGTCTTCGTCCTCCGTGGCAGTGAGCCCCGCCACCGCGTCGATCATCGGCTGGATGTCGTCGACCAGATTGAACCAGCGGCGATAGAAGCCGCCCATCGCGACGATGAACGGATCTTCACCCGCACGCACCGGAAGGGCGGCGAGCATCGCGGCCTTGGACTTGGCTGAGGGGGCCATCGTCGGCTCCGTGAAGCGGAAGGTGATCGGGTGTGCGAGACGACCGGCGAACCGATACGCGCTGAGGGATGATAGCGTACGCGGGTCCCACGGCCGGTCGGGCGGGACCCAGGTGGCAGGGTCCGACTGCAGCGCCTCTGCGCCGACTAAACTGAAGTTCCTGTCGGTTTTGGCGGCGATTCTGAGCAGGGTTCCGAGTGTAGATGAGCATTTTTGGTCTGATTTGGCGTGCAAGATGTAGCCATGTAATGGCTTGACTCTTCCCCGCCGCGGTGTATCATGTGTCCATGCACATCGATACCGTCCCGAACCGCGGCTCGCGCCCCGCCTATCTGCTGCGTGAATCCTATCGCGAGGGTGCGCGGGTTCGTAAGCGCACCTTGGCCAACCTGTCGTCACTCTCCGATGAGCAGATCCAGGCCATTCGCGCTGTGCTACGCGGCGAATCGGTGGGCCCGCTGACGAGCCGCTTCGAGGTGCTGTCCTCCCGCCTGCACGGGCCAGCGCAAGCCGTGCGTGTAGCCATGTCGCGCCTGGGCTTCGCAGGCTTGCTCGCCGCCCGCCCCAGCGCCGAGCGCGATCGGGTGTGCGCCATGGTCGCCGCCCGCATCATCGCACCCCACACCAAGCTCGCCACCACCCGCTGGTGGCACACCACCACCTTGGCCGAGGACTTCGGGGTGGAGGATGCCAGCGAGGATCAGCTGTACGCGGCCATGGACTGGTTGCTCGCGCGCCAGGACGCGTTGCAGAAGAAGTTGGCGGCACGTCACCTCAGCGCCGGCGCTCTGGTGCTCTACGATCTGTCCTCCAGCTACTTCGAAGGCCATACCTGTCCGCTCGCCAAGCGCGGCTACAGCCGTGACCGCAAGCCCGGCACGCTGCAAGTCAACTATGGTTTGCTCACCGATGCCCGCGGCTGCCCGGTGGCGATCGCAGTGCATGAAGGCAATGTCTCCGACAGCCAGACCGTACTGGCCGAGGTCAAGCGGCTGCGCGAGGACTTCGACATCGAGCACATGGTGCTGGTGGGCGATCGGGGCATGATCTCTAGCAAGGCCATTGCCGCGATACGCGACACCGAGGCGGTGAGTTGGATCACCGCGCTCAAGAGCGTGTCGATCCGCGCCCTGATCGCCCAGGGGCACCTGCAGTTGGGTTTGTTCGACGAGCGCAATCTGTTCGAACTCAGTTCACCGGAGTATCCAAGCGAGCGCCTGGTGGCGTGTCGCAACCCGCAACGGGCGAAGTTGCGGGCACACAAGCGCGAGGACCTGCTCGCGGCCACCGAGCGCAACCTGGAGAAGATCAGGGTTCGGGTGAATGGCGCGAAGCTCACCGGCGCCGACGCCATCGGGCTGGCCGTGGGCAAGGTCATCAGTCAGTACAACGTCGCCAAGCACTTCGCGCTGGTCATCGGCGCGACATCGTTCACCTTCGCGCGCAAGCACGACAGTATCGCCGCCGAAGCCCTGCTCGATGGCATCTACATCATTCGCACCTCAGTGCCTTCAGCGCAAATGGATGCGCCGCAGTGCGTGCGAAGCTACAAGGCCCTATCCACGGTCGAGCGCGCGTTTCGCTCGCTCAAGAGCGTCGATCTGAAGATTCGCCCCATTCACCATCGGCTCGCCGATCGCGTCCGAGCGCACATCCTGCTGTGCATGCTCGCCTACTACGTCGAGTGGCACATGCGCGAGGCCTGGCGCGAGTTGATGTTCGCCGACACCGACCAGCACGCCAAAGCAACGCGTGACCCGGTGGCCCCGGCCGTTCGCTCTGAGGCGGCGCTGAAGAAGGTCAGCCGGCACACGCTGGACGACGGCACGCCCGCACACAGCTTTGCCACCATGCTCGCTGAGCTTGCCACCATCGTGCGCAACACCTGCCGTACACCCGATGCAGGGCCTCACGCGCCAACCTTTGATGTACTCACTTCACCCAGCCCAAAACAGGCGCGCGCGATCGAACTGCTCCAGCAGATTCAGATGTAGACAGAAGCTCGACACGCTCTTTCGTCTCAAGCCTCTGTCGAACAAGACAAACTCGTCCTGGCGACTGAGGAACTTCAGACTAAACACGCTCCCGTGATGTGCTGGGGCCACGCCCACACCCGTTCCGGAACGATGCCGGCCGCCGACCCGTTGATCAGGAGAGTCTGCATGCAAACCAACCGCGTCAAGCGCATCCTGCGAGAGGGCGGCCTCGCGTTCGGCACTTACGTCGGCGGCATCGCCGACCCGCAGGTGGTCGAGATCATCGGCCACGCGGGCTTCGACGCGGCCTTCATCGACATGGAGCACACCAGCTTCGACCTGCGCGACGTCCAGCTCATGGTGATGGCGGCCGAGCGGGTGGGGATCACGCCGATCGTGCGTCCGCCCGGATTCGATCCTGCCTTCCTCCTGCGGTTGCTCGACATGGGTGTGCAGGGTCTGCAGGTGCCGCATATCGACGATGCGGCG
>VGVH01000058.1 GCA_016874095.1 Gammaproteobacteria bacterium
CCCGCACCCGGAACGCAGAGCCTAGTACTACTTTGTCAGATCGCGTGGTTGTGGCGGGATTCCGCACTGATCTGAATTGAGGACATTGTACTGAGGGCGCAGGTTCGGTACGCTGCCTCGCGGTGCTGCCGGCCAACGCGCCTGTGTGGATCGATCGGCTGCTGACGTGGTTGGAACCGTTCGAGTCCGCGTTCGGCCATGTCGCGCAGCGCGGGGCGTTTCGCCGGTACTTGCTCGGGCTGTTGAGCGACAGTCCGCGGAAGTCGATGAGCGCGATGCTCGCGCGGGTGAGTGAGCCGGGCGACTACCAGGCCTTCCAGCACTTCATCACGTCGGCACCGTGGTCGGCCGATGGCCTCTGGCGGCTCCTACGCCGGGTGATCCCGGCCCGCGCGGGCGTGCTGATCTTCGACGGGACGAGCTTCCCGAAACAGGGGACGCGCTCGGTGGGCGTGGCCCGCCAGTACTGCGGGGCGTTGGGGAAGATCGCGAATTGTCAGGTGGCCACGACGGCGGCGCTGTGGACCGGCACGCAAGCCTGGCTGCTCGGCGCGCAGCTGTATCTGCCGGACGGGTGGCTGACGCCAGAGGGGCGCACGCGGGCGCAGATCCCGTCGACGGTGCGCTTTCAGGAGAAGTGGCGCCACGCGCTGACGCTGTTCCGTCAGATTCGCGCGGCCGGCTTCCGGATCACCGCCGTGCTCGCCGATGCGGAATTCGGGGACAATTCCACCCTGCGCGCCGCTTGGCACCGCGCCGGCGTCCCGTATGCCGTGGGCATCTCGTCGACGCTCAGCGCGTTTGTCGGCACGCCCACCCTCACGCGGCCGCCGGCGCCGCGCAGGCAGCATGGCCGCCCGCGCACGCGCCCTACACTCCCGGTCGGCGTGGTCCCGCAGTCCGTCGCGGCGCTCGTGGCCGCGTGGCCGACGCGGGCGTGGCGTGCGATCACATGGCGGAATGCGCCTGGGGCGCGCGCCTGGACCGCCTCGTTTGCGGCCCAACGGATCACGCCCGCCCATGCGTGGCGCCAGCGCCCACTCCCGCCGGCAGTCTGGCTCCTGGCCGAGCGCGATGCACGGGCGACGCGCACCAAGTACTACCTGGTCCACCTCCCGGCGACGGCGTCGCTTCGCACGCTCGTGCGACTCGCCCATCAACGGTGGGCCATCGAACAGCAATACCAAGAACTCAAGGACGAACTCGGCTTCGATCACTTCGAAGGCCGCTCGCTCCCGGGCTGGCAGCGCCACGCGGCCCTGACCGCCGTCGCCTACACGTTCCTACAGGTCGAGCGGCAGCGGCGCCCTGCGCGCGACCTTACGCTCCCACGCGTCCGCGCGATCCTGCAGGAAGTCCTGACCGCCCACCTCTTCGTGACGCGGCCGCACTACCTCCAGCGGATGCTCAAGCTCCAGCAGGTCTCGCTGCGGATCTGACAAAGTAGTACTAGAAGGCATCTCACAAATGCCGAAGGAGAATCATCGCGCACGCGAGGTGCAGAAAGCCGGCGAAGTTGGCGGCGCGCCGCTCGTAGCGCGTGACGAGCCGGCGAGAGTTCTGGAGCCAGGCGAAGAGGCGTTCGATCTTCCACCGTCGTTTGTAGCGGCGAAGGGGCCGGCCATCCTGCGACAGGTGGACCCGGTTGCCTCGATGGGGCGCAATCAGTTCAATATCGACCGCCGCCAGCGTGCGGTCCAACGGGTCGCTGTCGTAGGCCGCGTCACCGATGATTCGCGCTGGGTTGTCGGGGAGGAAGCTCGCGTTCAGGGTTTGCGGGACGAGCCGGGTTTCGTGCGGGGACGCCGAGGCGATGGTAACGGCGAGAGGAAGACCAGCGCCGTCTGCCAAGGCCATGATCTTGG
The DNA here is from genome assembly GCA_016874095.1 of Gammaproteobacteria bacterium. Classification (GTDB taxonomy): domain Bacteria; phylum Pseudomonadota; class Gammaproteobacteria; order Steroidobacterales; genus QUBU01. The sequence continues at coordinate 1,866 of VGVH01000058.1, forward strand.
TCCCCTTGCCGCGCTTGGTCTTGCCGACGTGGCGCCCTTTTTTTTGGCGCTGGCAAAGGAGCCATCGATGAACGTCTCGCTGAGGTCCAAACCGCCGCGGGCGTGGAGATCGGCGGCCAAGGCCTTGAGGACGCGGCGGAGCGTCCCTGCGCGGACCCAGCGCTGAAAGCGCCGATGACAGGTCTGGTACGAGGGATAGCGATCCGGCAGGTCCTTCCAGGGCGCGCCGGTCCGCAGGATCCACAGGATGCCGTTCAGCACATCGCGCGGATCGCGCCACGGTCGCCCGCGGCCATCGCGGCGGAGTCGCGGCCTCGGGAGGAGCGGCGCCAGAATGGCCCATTGCGTGTCGGTTAGGTCCATGCCGTCGAGTACGACGGCCCGTTCGATTTCGCTTCACCATGCCGCTTCGGCATTTGTGAGATAGGTTCTAGTCTACGGCACGGCGTTGCGGCCTCGCGCTATGATCCGCGGGATGCAGATACGCTTCTGGGGCGTGCGGGGCTCGGTGCCGTGGGCCACCACCGACTCGATTGGTCACGGCTGCAACACCCCGTGCATCGAGGTTCGCGATGCGCGCAACGGCCGGCTGCTCATCCTCGACGCCGGCTCCGGCATCGTCGGGTTGGGCCAGTCAATTGGCGGGAGAGCGGGTGCGATCCCGATCCTGCTGACCCACTATCACTGGGATCAC
>VGVH01000059.1 GCA_016874095.1 Gammaproteobacteria bacterium
GGCGACCAGCTGCGCAGCCGGCGCCCCGGCGCGGCCGGCGCCAACCACTGGCGCATCGCCGACGCGCAACTCGACGCGTGGGCCGCCACGCAGCGCGCGGAGCTGGACCCGTACGCGCGCCGCGACCTGCTGCGTCGCGTCTGGGAGCGGCTGCAGGAGCGCGTCTACCGCCTGGACATGGCGCAGCCGTTCCCGCTCGCGGCGCGGCCCGCGTGGCTGCGCGGCTGGGAAGCACTTACCCCATTCGCGGCCACGGACGCGCCCGCGATGCGGGTGGGCGCGAGCGCGCGCACCTGGATCGAGGGTCCGTCGCGCGCGTCGTGAGGCGGTCGCGCGGAGCGCGGGCGGCCGCATCCCGGGATTGACGACGTACGTACTATCTCTTCCAACGTGTTCGCCGCGACGCGGCGGCGAGGCTTCGCCGCGACGCAGCGGCAGGGTGCGCGGCCTCCGCGCAGGGATAGGACGGTATGGGCCAGTACATCATCCGCCGCCTGATCTCGTCGATTCCTTCGTTGATCCTGGTGTCGATCATCATCTTCGGGTTGCTGCGGCTTATTCCCGGCGACGTGGTGATGGCCCGCCTCTCGGAGAGCGGGTACGTCACCGAGGAAGACCTGAATCGCATGCGGGAGCAGCTGGGGCTGAACCGCAACCCGATCGTTCAGTACTTCGACTGGGCGGGTCACGCGGTACGCGGCGACCTCGGTACCTCGCTGTGGACGAGCGAGGAAGTGCTGCCGACGATCGTGGGGCGCATCGGCATCTCGATGCAGCTCGCGGGCATGGCGATGGTCATCGCCGTGGTCATCGCGATCCCGATCGGGGTGATCTCGGCGGTGAGACAGAACTCATGGGTCGACTACGCCTCGAGATTGTTCTCGATCATGGGGTTGTCGATCCCGGACTTCTGGATCGCCACAATGCTGCTGCTGTTCCTGTCGCTGTATGTCGGCTGGCTGCCGCAGTTCGGTTGGTTCGTGCCGTGGGAGGATCCGAGCCGCAACCTGCAGGCGCTGATCTTCCCGGCGCTCATCATCGGGTACCGCTTCTCGGCCGTGAGCGCCCGCATGACGCGCTCCGCGATGCTGGAGGTGATGCGCGAGGACTACGTGCGCACGGCGCGCGCCAAGGGCCTGCGCGAGCGCACGGTGATCGTAAGGCACGCCCTGCGCAACGGCCTGATCCCGGTGATCACGATCATGGGCACGCAGCTCAGCTTCCTGCTCGGCGGCATCGTGATCATCGAGCAGATCTTCTCGCTGCCCGGGATGGGCCGGCTCACCTTCGACGCCGTGACCCACCGCGACTACCCGATCGTCCAGGGCTCCGTGATGACGATGGCGCTCATCTTCATCATCGCGAACCTGGCCGTGGACCTGTCGTACGCACTGATCGACCCGCGCATCCGCTACTCGTAGCGGCGCACGCATAGGCTGTAACGCAGGCACGGCATCGAGGAGCACCCGATGGCAGCGTCCGCAGAGCAACTCCCCGCGCTTCGCCAGTTCGCGCGCAAACAGCGGCACCCGGCGGTGGATACATTCCTACGCATCGTCAAGACGCCGATCGGGGCGGTGTTCGGGTCGGTGATCGTGCTGATCGTGCTGGCGGCGATCACGGCGCACTGGATCACGCCGTACGACCCGCTGCAGACGTCGCTCGACACGTTCAAGGGGCCGAGCCTGACACACCCCTTCGGCACCGATGACATCGGGCGGGACCAATTCACGCGCGTGATCTACGGCTCGCGCATCTCGCTCTACGTGGGCCTGCTGTCGGTCTGCGCTGGCATCTTCAGCGGCGCATTCATCGGGCTCGTCAGCGGCTTCGTCGGCGGCAAGCTCGACCTCATCATCCAGCGCGTCGTCGACGGCATCCTTGCCTTCCCCGGCATCGTGCTGGCGATGGCGCTGGTGTCCGTGCTCGGCACCAACACCACCAACGCGATGCTCGCGATCGCCATCGTGATCGCCCCCAACACCTCCCGCGTGATCCGGGGCGCCGTGCTTTCCGTGAAGACGAACGTCTACGTGGAGGCGGCGCGCACGCTGGGCGCCGCCCCGTTGCGCATCATGTTCCGCCACATCCTTCCGAACGTCGTCGCGCCGATCCTGATCCTCGTGTCGGCGTCACTCGGCAACGCGATCCTGATCGAGGCGGGCCTGAGCTTCTTGGGCCTTGCGACACAGCCGCCGGCGTCGTCGTGGGGGCTGATGCTCGCCACCTCCGGCCGGCGCTACATGGAGATCGCCCCCTGGCTCGCGATCTTCCCCGGCCTCGCGATCAGCCTCACTGTGCTCTCGTTCAACATGCTCGGCGACACCGTGCGCGACGTGCTCGACCCGCGCCTGCGCGGCTCCCGCTAGGCCTCGCGCTCCACACCGAACGTCGAACGGCCCGCCGGATGGCGGGCCGTTCGACTGCGCCCGACGTCCTCCCGGCGCCCGCACCGCTCCTACGGCCGCACCGCGCGCACCGTCGCGTCGCCCAGCT
>VGVH01000060.1 GCA_016874095.1 Gammaproteobacteria bacterium
GTAATGGTGCCGGATGAACGAGCCGATCTTCCCGAGCTTGCGGGCAGGCTTGACTGACTTTTTCTGTTTCGCTGCCATGTCTTTCCTCATCTTAAGGAATCGGGCTTGGGGACGCTAACCTTCGCGAAGGTTAGCGTCCCGGATTGCGTTACGCCGGAACCTGCTGCGACAGACAGTGCAGCGTCCCCAGCCCCACGACGACGCTGCGGGCGTCCACGGCCACGACTTTCCGCCCCGGGAAGCAGCGGGCGACGATCGCGGCGGCCTCCTCGTCCTGCGGACAGCCGAAGACCGGCAGCAGCACGACGCGGTTGCCTATGTAGAAGTTGGCGTAGCTCGCCGGCAGCCGCTGTTCTCCAAGGTACAGGGGCTCGGGCATGGGCAGCTCGAGCACCCGGATGGGGCGGCCGTCGGCCAGGGTCATCCCGGCCAGCCGCTCGCGGTTCTCCCGCAAAGGCTCGTGGTTGCGGTCGGCGGTGTCATCCTCGACCACGGTGACCACCGCGTCCTCGGCGACGAAGCGGGTCAGGTCGTCGACGTGGCCGTCGGTGTCGTCGCCCTCGATGCCGTCGCCGAGCCAGAGGATCTTGCGCACGCCCAGGCAGTCCTGCAGCGCCTGCTCGATCTGACCGCGGTCCATGTCCGGATTGCGGTTCTGGTTCAGCAGGCAGGACTCGGTCGTGAGCAGCGTCCCGGCGCCGTTCACCTCGATCGAACCGCCCTCCAGGATCATGTCCACGACCCGTCGCGGTACGCCGTGGACAGCCGCCATCGCCTCCGGAATGCGGTTGTCGAGGTCAAACGGCGGATACTTTCCGCCCCAGGCGTTGTAGCCGAAGTCGAGCGCCAGCAGCGGCGCGTCGCCGCCCGGCCGCGTGACGAAGATCGCGCCATGATCACGACACCAGGCGTCGTTGGTGGGATTGTGGTGGAATTTCAGCCGCTCCCTATTCGCCTTGCCCTTGAGCAGCGCCGCGACGTGGCGCTCGTGCGGCTCGTCGAGCACGTTGATGTGCACGGTCTCGCTCTCGGTCAGCGCACCGACGCCCGTGGCGAGCGCCTTCTGGGCGGCCTCGAGGTGCCCCTCGCCCGGCCAGCTCTCCGGGTTGTGCGGCCAGGAAAACCAGGTCGCCTGGTGCGGCGCCCACTCGGCAGGCATGGCGTAGCCGAGAGCGGCGGGACTCGGGTTTTCGCGGCGGCTCTTCATCGAAGGCGGCGCACTATAGGTCAGTGGCGGGGGGAGTCAATAGCGGTCACACTCTTCTTTATGGACGATCGCGCGCCCCACAGCAAGCTCAGCGCCGAGGACGTGCGCGCCGCCGCCGTGCGCCTGGCAGGCCACGTGTTGCGCACGCCGACGCGCCGCTCGCTGACGCTCTCGCAGATTACCGGTGCGGAGGTCTTCCTCAAGTTCGAGAACCTGCAGTTCACGGCCTCCTTCAAGGAGCGTGGCGCGCGCAACCGGCTCGCCGCGCTGACGCCGGACGAGCGCCGCCGTGGCGTGATCGCCATGTCGGCAGGCAATCACGCCCAGGGCGTGGCCCTGCACGCTAAGCTCCTCGGCATTCCGGCGACGATCGTCATGCCGCGAAATACGCCGCACGTGAAGGTGAAGTACACCGAGGCTCACGGCGCCCGCGTACTCCTGGAAGGCGCAACGATCGAAGAGGCAGCCGCGTACGCCACGGACCTTGCCGCGCGCGAGAACCTGGTGTTCGTCCACCCCTACGACGATCTGCTGGTGATCGCTGGCCAGGGGACGATCGCGCTGGAGATGCTGGAGGAGGCACCGGAAATCGACACGCTGGCCGTGCCGGTCGGCGGCGGCGGGCTCGTGAGCGGCATGGCGATCGCTGCCCGCGCTGCGCGCCCCGATGTCACCGTCGTCGGCGTCGAGACCGAGCTCTACCCGGCACTGAAATCTGCACTCGACGGCGTGTCGCGGCCCTGCGGCGGCGACACTCTTGCGGAAGGCATCGCCGTATCCACTGCTGGCCGGCATACGCTGCCGCTGGTGCGCGAATTCGTGGCGGAAATCCTGCTGGTGAGCGAGACCTCGCTCGAGCAGGCGGTGACGCTGCTCCTCGGCGTCGAGAAGACACTGGTAGAGGGCGCCGGCGCCGCAGGCCTCGCGGCGATGCTGCAACACCCGCGCCGCTTCAAGGGGCGGCGCGTCGGCCTCGTCCTCTCAGGCGGCAATCTTGATGCGCGCCTGCTGGCCGCGATTCTCACCCGTGACCTCGCGCGCGAAGGGCGCATCACCCGCCTGCGCGTCGCGCTCTCCGACGTGCCCGGCCAGCTCGCGAAGATCTCCGCCCTGCTCGCCCGG
>VGVH01000061.1 GCA_016874095.1 Gammaproteobacteria bacterium
CGAGGTACCAGCAGCGCACGACCGCCCGTCGACTCGGGCTGGATCGGCCGCTTCGCGATCACCGCGATCCCCATGCGTCGCAGCGAATCGATCGTGCCGTCGGGCGCGGGTGCCACCGCGCTGTGCTGCAGCATCACGGTGTCACAGAGCGCCATTGCTGGGTGGCCGCACTGTGTCGCCTTGATCGAGGCCCCGACGCGGCACGTCATGCCCCGCGCTCGCATCCACTGCAACGTCTCCATGCCGGACTGCAACGCCGCGTCTGGTGGAGAGTGCAGCATCAGCAGATCGACCTGATCGACGCCCAGACGCCGCAGGGATTCCATGAGCGAGGATTCAAGCGATGCCCGGTCGAACCGTTGGGTCACTCGCCCCCATCGCCCCACCGCGAAGGTGCCCACCTTAGTGCCGATGAACAGCCGATCCCTGCCGATCTCCCGGATCGCGCGCCCCAGCAGCGTCTCGGCGTGGCCGGCGCAGTAGGCGTGCCCCGTGTCGAAGAACCGGATGCCCGCCGCGTGCGCCCCGAGCAGCGTCCGAAGGGCCTGCTCCGGATCGGTGAGGTACGGCCACGCCAGCGCCCCGCCGCAACCGAGGCCAAGACGCGGAAGAGGATCGAACACACGGCCATCCGTCATGGACCGCTTCCCTCGATGAACCGTTCCCACCACGCCGAGAGGTTATAGAGGTACCACGCCTCGGTGCCGCGACCTGAGTCCAGCACCGCCCTGCGGCAAGGGTTGCGCATGATCTCGCAGAACAGATTGCGCGGCCCCATGGCCCGCAGCTCCGCGGCTGCGAGCGCACGCACGGGCGCATCGAACCACTCCCGGACGGCCTGCACGGTCGACTGCGGCACGGGGTACGACGAGAGGAGCAGCGTTGGTGTCTGGTTGCTCATGGCTGGCGGGACGCGGCACGGTGCCGATGCCGATAGACGCGCACGGTGACCGCCGCGGACACCGCCATCGCGACCGATGCCTGCGCAGAATAGGCCCACGCGAACGTCGTGCCCGACTGCACCCCCGGCACGAGAAGGACGGCCAGAGTCGCGCCGACCGAAACCGACGGGGCGAGCATGGCCGAGGGCGGCTGGCCGCGCGCCGCGAGCACGGACTGGAGCATCGCGGAAGTCGAGTACGCGACCACGCCCGGCATGCACGCCACCACTATCCCAGTCGCCGAGGCGAAGTCGGCGCCGAAGCCGAGCGGCAGCAGGAAGGGCAACACTAGCGCGACCGCCCCGCACATCACCGCGGTGGACGCGAACACGCCGGCCACGCTGACCCACGCGGCCCTCCAGAAGGTCCCGCCGTCGCCCCGGTCGGCGAGCAACGGCGCGAGCCGGACGGCGATGACCGACGCGGCGATGGAATTCATGGTCTCGACAATGGTGAGGGCGACGCCCCACACTCCGACCTCGCCGAGCGGGGCGCGCGAAGGCAGCGCGAGGGTGAGCACGCGCGGCGGCATCGTCGCCAGCAGCGCGATGACCCAACTCCTCCACATGTAACTCCACTGCTCGCTGAAATGCGGGGCGGCGCCAGTGCCGGATGCGATCGAACTAACAATCCAGATGCCTGTGGCCAGCGCCACCAGGCCAGAGGCGACCAGCGCCGAAGCGGGCGAGAGCGTCCCCGCCCACAGCAGGGCGAGCAATGTGAGCGCCGTCACGGCCCTCACTGGCGGGTCGACCCAGCAATACAGCATCGTCCTGCCGAGACCGAGCAGCATCGCCTGTGACAGGAGCTGCAGCCCGGCGGCCGGGACCGCCACTAGCGCGATCAGCGTCAGGGTCGCCCCGCAGTCGCGGTACCAGTCCGGCTCGCCGAGCGCCGCCCAGCCCGCCACCGCTAACCCGAACGCAACTGAGGCGAGCGACATCCGGCGGACCCCGTCCGCGAGCAGCCTCCGCGCGGCGTCGGGGGACCTTGCTGCGTAGTACGGCAGCGATGCATGCAGGCCGAGGGTCACGACCTGCACGCCAATTCCAAGCACCGCGGCGGCGATCGCGAAGCGCCCCCTGCCCTCCGAACCGAGGCCGCGAGCGAGCACGATGCTGCTGATCACCCCGATCAGCACCGCGATCGACCGGGCCGCGATGGCATTGCCGGCGGTGAAGACGCCAGACTCCCGCGAAGGCGTGGCGACGCGGATCACCGGATGTACCTCTCCCACCACGCAGCCAGGTTGTACAGGTACCACGCTTCCATACCGCGTCCGGCGTCCAGCACCGCGTTCACTGACTTCGCGTCCAGCAACTCCGTCTCGCGGACGAACCGATCGATGCTCGCGCGCATCGGCGTACCAAGCCGC
>VGVH01000062.1 GCA_016874095.1 Gammaproteobacteria bacterium
GCCCGTTTCCGGCGCGATGCGTCTGCCTCAGCCGAGATCCAGCTCCAGCACTCGCAGCACCGCGTCAGCCGTCACAACGTCCCCCCGCACGCTCCAGCAGCAGCACGGCCGCGCCGATGAGCGCCAGCGCAAGCGCTGCCGGGTCGGCGTCGTCCGGAGTCGCGGCGAGTACGTCGCGCATCATCTGATCGGCATCGGCGGCACGAGCCCAAATGCCGGTGCGAAAGTGGTGTGGCACGTGCAATCGTCCGGCTCTCAATGAGTGGAACGATATTGGACGCGATGTCTACTCACCTGAGGTCTACCGTGTCCATTCTCGACAATCCATGCGAATTCCTGGCAATTTAGCCTCTTCGTCCATGTCTTGGCGCAAAATGGCTGGGTCAAGAGAATCGGTGTCGAAAAGACTATGATGCGTTCGCCCGTGATGATGAAACCGATGACCCGAACCGTCGCTGCACTGCTCACTGCTGTCGTGCTGGCAGCCTGCGTCTATCGCATCGACGTCCAGCAGGGCAACCTGCTCGATGAAGAAGACATCGCCGCCGTCAAGCCCGGCATGACCCGCAACCAGGTCCGTTTCCTGCTGGGTACCCCGGTGATCGCCGACTCGTTCCGCCCGGACCGCTGGGACTACGTCTACTACCTGCGCAAGGGCCGGGATCCGGACGTCGAGAAGCGCTGGGTCCTCGTCAACTTCGACGGTGACAAGGTCCGCGACGTGCAGCGCGACGTGCCGTTCGATCAGCCGTCCTGAGGCGCCGCCCGCAACACGCTGCGCGCGCGCTGCGCGAACGCAGCGACCAGTTCGCCGGCCAGGGATTCGAACACGGGTCCGAGCAGCAGGTCGGCGGCGCGGTTGTCGAACTCGAACTCCATTTCAAGTGTCACCCGCGAACCGCCGGCGCCGATCGCCGTGAATGTCCAGGTCCCAAGCAACGCGCGAAACGGCCCCCGCTCGAGCTGCATCGTGATGGACTCCGGCCGCCGCAGCGCGTTGCACGTCCTCAATTCGACGCGCAGAGGACCGCGGGCGAGCGACATGCCGGCCACCACGCCGTCGTCCAGCCGTTCATACACGCGGGACGCAGCGCAGCCCGGCAGGAACTCCGGATAGCGCGGCACGTCGGCGACCAGGTCGAACATCGACTCCGCGCTGAAGGGGACGATGGCGCTGCGCTCGATGCGACGCATGCTTTCCGGCCACGGGAAAAGATGCGAGCATTGTGGACGACCCCCACCAGCCGAACAACCGAGCGCCATGGCCGGTAAATCCTCCGCGCGCAGCGGCGCAGCGCCGCGCGTGATCGCCGAGAATCGCAAAGCCCGCCACGATTTCTTCATCGAAGAGGAAATCGAGGCCGGTCTGGCCCTACGCGGCTGGGAAGTGAAAAGCCTCCGCGACGGGCGCGCGAACCTGAAAGAGGGCTATGCCGTCATCCGCGGCGCCGAGGCCTGGCTGGTCGGGGCGAACTTCTCCCCGCTGCCGTCCGCCTCGACCCACGTCGAGACCGATCCGGTCAGGCCGCGGAAGCTCCTCCTGAACCGACGCGAACTGGACCGCCTGATCGGCTCGGTCGAGCGCGAGGGCTACACCCTGGTGCCGCTGCAGCTGTACTGGAAAGCCGGTCGGGCCAAGCTGGCGCTGGGCCTCGCCAAGGGCAAGAAGCAGCACGACAAGCGCGCCAGCGAGAAGGACCGCGACTGGAGCCGGCAGAAGCAGCGGCTGCTGCGGCACTGAAAAGGGCCTTGAATCTGCGACCTCCTGCCCTGACATCCCGGGACAGGCAGGCGTAAAATCGCGCCTGCACATGGGGGCGACCTGGCTTCGACGCGGGTCGCGAAACTCTGGGTGCATGCCGAGGCGCAGATCACCTCGTAAATCCAGCTGCAAACCAATAGTTGCGAACGACGCAAACTACGCTCTCGCCGCCTAAAAACCGGCTCTGAGCCATCTGACTGGGCCCGTGCCTGTGCGGACCAGACCCAGGTGTTACCTCTCACAGGATCGCGGGCGGGCTCGTCCAGGGTCCAAACGTTAACGCCTACACACTGGACTGGCTGTCGGTCTTCCCTGCCCGTCGGGTAGCCGCCAGCAAGATCAAAGGCGGGATACGCATGTAGATCTCAGGGCGTAGGGCTTGCGGACGCGGGTTCGATTCCCGCCGCCTCCACCATCTCATAGTCCGACGACATCCAGAGAAGACCAGAAACCCGGC
>VGVH01000063.1 GCA_016874095.1 Gammaproteobacteria bacterium
CCCACGGCTCATCCGGGCTGACATCGAGGTCGTTTGAGTTGCTGATCGCCGAGGCAAGATCGGAACCCGTCAGGAGACCGTCGCCATCGGCATCGAAGTCGTTGCGACCGAGGCTGTCGAGGAAGGCGAGCACCTGGACCTTCGACGCCGCAGGCAGCGCCTGGAACGCGTTGCGCGAGGCGGTTGCTTCGCCCGCGTGCGCGAGGATCGCGGCAGTGACCTTGGTGGCGAAGTCGCCTTGGATGACCGATCCGTCGTGCAGCAGGACAGGCCGCGTGTGCAGGTTCCAGAGCGGCGGCGTCTTCATTTCGCTAGGCAGAGCCTGACCGTCGGGGATGCCGTCGGCCAGCGCGCCCATGTCGTGGAGCAGGAAATCGGAGTACGGGCGAATGGTGCGGCTCCGCAGTGCGGGCTCGATCGCCGAGTCCGCGCCAGTGACAAAGCTCGGCGTGTGGCAGGCGGCGCAGCCGATCTGCGTGAAGATCGTTTCGCCGGTCATGCCACTGCGGGGCGACTGCGGCGGCGGCGCGAGGAAGCGCTGGAAGTCCGTGACGCGGTCCACGAAGGTGGCGGCGCCACCGATCGAGCGGTCCTCGATCTCGGGGATCGTGTCGCATGCGGCGAGTTGCGACTGGTCACCATTGGGGGCCGTTTCTTGCGTCACGACCGCGTTGGTCAGGCCCATCTCGGTGCGGGCAGCATCGCCGCTGAAGGATCGCACCGTGGCGATCTGCGCCTTCCAGCCGAAGCGACCGACCCGCTGCGGGCCGGTGGGCGACTCGAGCGGCTGCACCATGTGGGCACGACCGGAGATGCCGTCGCCGTTGGCATCGTTGGGATCGGCGAGCGCAAGCAGCGCTGCATCGGGGATCGCCTCGACGAGGCCGAAGGCGAGCACGCTCGGGGTGACGCGCTCGCGGATGTGATTGGCGAGCGCGGGCACTAACTCCCGGCAGTCATCACCGATGGCATCGGCCTGCAGGACAGGGCCACCAAGGTGCTCGAGGAAATCGAAGCCCCCGGGGGACTCGAGCCCGAAGTGCGTCACCTTGATCGAGCTCCAGCCGCCGATCGGGGTCTCGTGGCAATCCACGCAGCTGTGGCGGTTGAACGCGGGGCCGAGTCCTTGTGCCGGCGTGAGCGGCGTGATGTAGGCCTGGCGGCCGTCGATGAAGCGCTGCGACTGGCCCCAGGTCAGGTCGGCCAGCGGCTCGCCCGCGCGGGGCTGCGGCGGAACGGCGGCCAAGACTGCCGCGGTCGCGAACGCGGTGGCGAGGGCGGTGGTGGAGGCGGTGATGGCTCGGCGAATCAGTCGCATACGAGGTGAGGTCGCTGCAGTGGAGCCCCCGATCAGGTTCCCAGAACGCGCTGACGGAGTATAGACCGCATGACGCGCGGATCAACTCGGAGTGGCCCGATTGAACGAGTGCCGGGTGGACGGGTCGGGGTCCCGCAATCTTGACCCCCAAAGTGACTTCGTCGTGATCTGAACGAGGGTGCTTCTGCAGGATCCGCCGCTGAGGCGGCGCGCGGTACTGTCAGGGCGATGCAGACGCCCGGAGCATCGTCGAACCCAAACGACGCACCCGCCGCCGACTCGCCATCCGCGGCCGGAGCGAGCCCCGCCGACAGTCGCGCAGGGAATCCCGCCCCCGCCCCAAAGTCGCTGATCTGGCGGGTCATTGGTGCCGCCAGCGCGGGCACGCTCATCGAGTGGTACGACTTCTATCTCTTCGGCAGCCTCGCGACGATCCTGGGGGCCAAGTTCTTTCCCGGCGACGACCCGACGGCTGGCTTCCTGAAGACGCTGGCGATCTTCGCGTCGGGGTTCATCGTGCGTCCCTTCGGTGCGATCGTGTTCGGCCGGCTCGGCGACCTCGTGGGGCGCAAGTACACCTTCCTTCTCACGCTGCTCCTGATGGGCGGCTCGACCTTCCTGATCGGGCTGCTGCCGGGCTACGAACAGATCGGCGTGCTCGCACCGCTCGCGCTCACGGTGCTGCGCCTGGCGCAGGGACTGGCGCTCGGCGGTGAGTACGGCGGCGCCGCGACCTATGTCGCCGAGCACGCGCCCGATGCGCGACGGGGCTTCTACACGAGCTTCATCCAGA
>VGVH01000064.1 GCA_016874095.1 Gammaproteobacteria bacterium
TCTCGATCGTGGCCACCTTGCGGAGTGCTGATCGGCCCCCACTGAGTGGTCCGAGTTGAATGTTAGTGCATTGTTGCCTCCTTCGCCATTTCCGGCTGAAGGTGGAGCGTAGCGGAACCGGAAGCCGGCAATGGCGAAGGCGCTGCTTCGGGGGCCGGTGGTCGATAGCCGAGGCTGCTGTGCGGACGGATCGTGTTGTAGTGCCGTCGCCAGGCTTCGATCAGCACCTTGGCTTCGGCGAGGCTGTAGAAGATCTCACCGTTGAGCAGTTCGTCACGCAGCGACCCGTTGAAGCTCTCGTTGTAGCCGTTCTCCCAAGGGGAGGCGGGCGTGATGTAGAGCGTCGTCACGCCGATCCGGCCTAGCCATTTCTGTACGGCGGTGGCGATAAACTCCGGGCCATTGTCGGACCTGATATTGGCCGGCGGCCCGCGCAAGACGAACAGCTCTGCCAGGGCGGCCAGCACATCTTCGTGGCGGAGCTGGCGCGCGACAACGAGCGCCAGACATTCGCGGCTGGCCTCGTCGATGATGGTCAGGATCCGGAACTTCCTGCCATCATGGGTGCGACCTTCGACGAAGTCGTAAGCCCAGACATGTCCCGGATATTCTGGCCGCAACCGGATGCACGACCCATCGTTCAGCCATAGCCGCCCGCGCCTGGGCTGTTTCTGCGGTACCTTCAACCCTTCGCTGCGCCAGATGCGCTCGACCCGCTTGTGGTTCACCGTCCACCCCGCATCGTGCAGCAGGGCGGTCACCCGGCGATAGCCATAGCGGCCATATTGCCGTGCCAGGGCAATGATATCCGCGGTCAATGCCTGCTCGTCGTTCGCCCCTCGCGGCACCTTGCGCTGCGTCGATCGATACTGGCCAAGGACCCGGCAGATCCGTCGTTCGGACACCGGAAGATCATGACGTATGCGGTCGATGCAGCGCCGCCGCCGCGCGGGGCTCAGAAGTTTCCCCGGGCGGCCTCCTGAAGGATCAGCTTGTCGAGCGTCAGGTCGGAGATCGCCCGGCGAAGCCGCAGGTTCTCCTTCTCCAGATCCTTCATCCGCCGCGCCTGATCCATCTTCAGACCGCCGTATTCCTTGCGCCAGCGGTAGTAGGTCTGTTCGCTGACCGCGATCCGACGACACGCATCCGCCGTCGTCCCGCCCTGCGCCAGAATAATCTCGGCCTCACGCAGCTTGCCGATAATCTCCTCAGGCCCGTGCCTCTTGCCCATTTCCCTTCTCCTGCCTGGTCCAGACTAAATTAGCCCATGGACCACTCAGAAGGGGGCAGATCACCCGCCGGACACGTGCACGAAATGCGAACGTTGTTTCCTCCGCGATGCTCGGCAACAACCGTGTAAATGTCGCCTTTCGATCCCCGAACGTTGAAGGTGAGCGTACCCATTCCCTTCCCCCACCAGACGAAGAAATTCTGTAAAAGGACTTCTCTCCGCCGCTGCCCTAGCCGGTGAACGCCTGGATGCCGGTCTGGGCGCGACCGAGGATGAGGGCGTGGATGTCGTGGGTGCCCTCGTAGGTGTTCACGGTCTCGAGGTTCATCAGGTGGCGGATCACGTGGTACTCGTCCACGATGCCGTTGCCGCCGTGCATGTCGCGGGCCAGGCGGGCGACCTCGAGCGCCTTGCCGGCGCTGTTGCGCTTGATCAGCGAAATCAGCTCGGCCGGGCAACGGTCGTCGTCCAGCATCCGGCCGGCGCGGAGGCACGCCTGCAGCCCGACGGCGATCTCGGTCTGCATGTCGGCAAGCTTCTTCTGGACGAGCTGGTTGGCGGCCAAGGGCCTCCCGAACTGCTTGCGCTGCAGCGTGTAGTCGCGCGCCGCCTGCCAGCAGAACTCCGCGGCGCCGAGCGCGCCCCAGGCGATGCCGAAGCGCGCTTTGTTGAGGCAAGAAAACGGCCCGCCCAACCCGCGCGCGCCGGGCAGGATCGCGTCCGAAG
>VGVH01000065.1 GCA_016874095.1 Gammaproteobacteria bacterium
GTTCATCGCCGCGAGGGGCGATCCGCGGCAGCGCGGGCTCAGCCGCCGCCGACCGGACCCGGCGCTGTGGGCCGACACGCCGATGATCCTGCCGGAGACTGGACTCGCGCGCCGTCGCGCCGACACCTGGTTCCGCGCGCTGCGCGTGCAACCGCGCATCTACGCGCAGGTCGCCGGCAACGAAGCGATCGTGAGCATGGTCAGCCTCGGTTTCGGCGTGGGCATCGTGCCGCGCATCGTGCTCGACAACAGCCCCCTCGCCCGCCGCGTCGCCGTGCTGCCGGTGCAACCAGTGCTGGATCCCTACGAGGTCGGGCTCTTCACCCTTGCCAAGAAACTGCGCAATCCGCTCATCGGGGCGTTCTGGGCGACGGATTGACGCGCAGGATCCGCTGCCCGAACCAGTGAAAGGCTGGATGAATATCGGGCGCACCCGAAGCGCGCTATGCTGGCTGCCTGATTACGCTTGAGCGAGTCGCGGGATGGCCAAGGGCTGGGCAGGCGAAGACGCCGCGCAGGAGCAGATCGACGCTACCGTGAAGGATGCGATCGACCGCGCCCGCAGCCAGCTTGGCCGCGGTCCGTCACTGCCGAACTGCGAGGAATGCGGCGCCGACATTCCGCAGGCGCGGCGCGATGCCCTGCCCGGCGTACGCCTCTGCCTCGCCTGCCAGGAATCGCGCGACCGCGCGACGAAGAGCTTCAGCGGCTACAACCGCCGCGGCAGCAAGGACAGCCAGCTGCGTTGACCGCTGGCGCGCGGTAACGGCAGTCGCTGATCTGCACATGACGGCACCCGAGTCGCTGAAGATCGGCCCCGTCACCCTGGCGCCCGGCGTCACCCGCGGCAACTTCTGGACGCTGCTCTATGCCGCGTTCATCACCATCGGCATGCTGGCCGGGATCAACATCCTGCAGGCCTGGGTGCTGACCGAGCACCTGCAGGTACCGCGCGCTGCGCAGGGCACCGTCACCGGCGACCTCACGCTGTGGCAGGAGGTCATCGCCATCCTGCTGATCAAGCCGTTCGGCATCCTCGCGGACCGCATCGGCCGGCGGCCCGTGATGGTGTTCGGGATGCTGGTGATCGGGATCGGCTTCGCGCTCTACCCGTTCGCGACCAGCATCGGCGAGCTGACCGCGTACCGCGCGGTGTTCGCCGTCGGCTCTGCCGCGCTGGCGGCGCTGCTGGCCGTCGTGACGAACGACTATCCGGCCGAGCGCTCGCGCGGGCGGCTGCAAGGCCTCACGGGCTTCATGAACGGGCTGGGCCTGATATTCGTTTCGCTGGTGATCGCCCGGATTCCTTCGGCGCTCGCTCCGCGCGGTTTCGACGCGGTCACCGGGGGCCAGGTGATGTTCCTCGTGGCCGCGGCGCTCTGCTTCGTGTCGGCGTTCGTGTTGCAGTCGGGGCTGATGGCCGGCACGCCGGTCGCGGAGCATGAGCGGCGCAGCGCGAGGGAACTGCTGCTGGCGGGACTGCGCGCTGCGCGCAACCCGCGCGTGCTGCTCAGCTACGCCTGCGCCTTCACCGGCCGGGCGGACAACGCGCTGAAGAGCACGTTTGTCGCACTCTGGGCCGTCGCCGCGGCGCCGGACGCCGGCCTGGGCACCGCCGACGCGCTGGCGCGGGCCGGCCAGGTCATCGGCTTCATGGGCGCCGTGGGACTCGTGTGGGTGCCGCTGTTCGGCTTCGTCCTCGACCGTGTCGACCGGGTTACCGGCGTCGCTCTCGCCATGGCGCTGGCCGGAATCGGCTTCTCGTCGATGGCGTTCATCACCTCGCCGCTCGACTTCGCCATGCTGCCGGCGTTCGCGATTCTCTCGATCGGGCAGATCAGCGCGATCATCGCCTCGGTGACGCTCGTCGGGCAGGAAGCGGCGCCGGCCGAGCGCGGTTCCGTCATAGCCATGAACGGCTGGTTCGGCGCGGTGGGCATCCTCAT
>VGVH01000066.1 GCA_016874095.1 Gammaproteobacteria bacterium
ACCGACGGCACCAATGTCGAAATGGGAAAACTCGCGCAGGGTGTCGGCGGGAATAGCCGATACGTGTACGCCACCGATGACGTTTAGGATCGGCTTGCCTCTGACCCGGGAAATTTCCCGCACCAGCGTCGCAACGTTATGCGCCTGGATGATCTCGTTGGTGAAGGCCGTATGACCAACGATATCGGGGTCGAAGGCCTCGAGCCGCCGGCGTACTTCGGCGTAGCCGAGACGCTCGAACTTGGCGTCGATCAGCAGCAGATCACGGTATCCGTTCGCCCGCAGCCAGGCAGCCAGGCAGGCGAGGGACAGGCGGGTGAAGCGGGGCAGGTCGTACTCGGGCTCGTCCCAGCTACTCGGGGGTGGATTGACCAGGGCTATTCGCACGCGATTTCGTTTTTCTTCTGGCGGGCGTGAGCCGCTATTAGAAGTGGGGAGGCGGGTGCCTGACAAGGGCTTGGCGCGGCCAATATGTAAATTGGTAACGCCTAACGCCGGTGCCGGGTCGCAGCTTCGCAGCTTTTCAGAGAAAAGCTGCGAAGCTGCGACCCGGCACCCGAATTGGTCAGAGCGCTATCGCGTACGCTGCGGCGCTTATCAGCAGTCCTCCTACGAAGGACATGTACGCCAGCCGCACGTATCGATACTTCCGCGTTGCGAGGTACCGGCCCAGTGTGTAGATCTCCCGCACCTGCGCCTCGTAGGTGCGGTCCGCGTCGTTCATCGTGGTTTCCATGGCGCGCTCGAATTCGTCGTAGCTCATGCGACTGAACTCGGCGAAGAACAACAGGTTCACACCGCCACTGTTACTGCCTGCCGACTGACCGGGCATAGCCGCCAGTGCGGCCAGCACCAGGGTGATGAGGCAGGCGACGATCAGGATCGATGCCGCCAGGCGGAAGGCGGGATCGGCCAGACGTGGCAGGGCGAGAGTCAGGACGACTGCCGACGCCGTCAACATCATGTTCGCCTTGGTGTCGGCCATGGCCGACAGCTGCGCGTGATGCCAGCGCGTCTGGCGGATGAGCTGGTCGATGTGGTTGCCCGGTTTCTCGATCCGCATGGGCTACCTCCAGGGTCTGGGGGTCTGGGTGCCGGGTCGCAGCTTCGCAGCTTTTGAAAAAAGCTGCGAAGCTGCGACCCGGCACCTTATGCTATCCCCATGTTGTTCGCCAACATCTGGTATGTGGCCGAGTGGAGCGCCAACCTCACCGACAAGCCGGTGAAGGTGAAGATGCTCGGCCGTGAGTTCGTGCTGTTCCGTGACGCCGGCGGCAAGGCAGCCTGCCTCAGCAACACCTGCTGCCACCGTGGCGCGAGCCTCGCGCAGGGCAAGCGCAACGACGACGGTACGGTGGCCTGTGTCTTCCACGGCTGGTGCTTCGATGCCCGGGGCCGCTGCACGCGCATACCGTCGCAGGCAAACCCGACGGCGGACATTCCCGCCGCCGCGAAGGTCGACAGCTATCCCGTAGAGGAGCGCAACGGACTCATCTGGGTCTTTCTGGGCGAGCGGCCCGAAGACGCGCATCCGCTGTTCGACATGCCCGAGGACGTTGATCCCGCGTGGCGGCGCGTGATTTTTTCCGACAGCTGGAAGGCCAATATCCACTGGGCCAAGATGGTCGACCTCGACCAGGTGCACCTGCACATCGTGCATGGCATCCCGCTCAACGAGGACAACCCGAGCCGCCCGTCCGAGCACACGGTCGAGCCGCTGGTGAACGGGTTTCGCACGCACCTCGTCTCGCGGCCGCCGCCACGCGGCGGCGCCTGGGCCGCGATGCGCCAGGAGCGCACCGAGGTCAATTCCCGGCTGACGTTCTACATCCCCGGCTTCACGCTCTACGGCAGCATCCAGATCGGCATGCCCGGCA
>VGVH01000067.1 GCA_016874095.1 Gammaproteobacteria bacterium
TCCGGAATATCGAGGTATTGACAATCGCGCGGAGAAGGTGTAAGGTGAAGATCGAGCCGCACCCGCCCTTGATAAGTGTCAAGCAAGAATCCAGGCTAAAGTGTCAAGGATGTGTCCGGTCGCGCATATCGGCGTCTCGAACGATTCTTCAAGAACGGAGGCAACCACAAAAAGGAGCCAGCTCTTGCCGTTTTGCCCGGCCGCGCTGGTTTCTGGAGCCGAATATTCTCGGCGCGGAGCGTGGGCGGACAGTTGTTGTGCCGCAGACAGCGGGAGGCGGGCGGAAGGCCAGATGCTGAGCCTCACGTACGAGTCTGTCACCATCGAAACAGGCGGCCAACAGTCCTTGATCCGGCGGGAAGAGGTTTCCGGGTGCGAATCGCGGGCTGGCACGCCGTTAACGCAACTATGCTGACAAGAACCCTCCTGGTCCTGTTTTATTCCGCAGCGTTCATCTGTGCCCAAAGCCCGGATCCTTCGACACTCGATGGCAAGGTTCTGCTTGGTTACCAGGGTTGGTTCCGCTGTCCGGGCGGCGGCCCGATGGGGACGAACTGGAGCCATTGGGCCAATGGAACACCGACGCCCTCCAGCTTGGTCATCGACATGTACCCGGACCTGCGCGAGTTTGAGCCGGGAGAGACATGCGCCGTTCCAGGCATGACGATCGGCGCGAATCCTGCACATCTCTTCAGTTCCGGCAACAGCAAGACGGTGGACCGGCATTTTCGCTGGATGCAGGAGTACGGGCTGGACGGCGCGCTGGTGCAGCGGTTCATCACTGACATCCCCGGCAACCGGTCCCGAGGCGACGTCGTGTTGAGGAACGTGATGGCTGCCGCCCGGCGCTATGGACGTATCTTCGCGCTCGAGTACGACATCAGCAGCGCCAACCCAGCGACACTACTCGCCACGCTGCAAGATGACTGGAAGTACCTGGTGGAGACGCTGGAGCTGACGGCCCATCCCGGCTACCTGCGGCACAACGGCAAGCCAGTGCTAGGGGTATGGGGCATCGGACTGAACAGCATGAGACACCCGCCCAGTGACCCCGACGCCGCACTGCGCCTCGTTCAGTGGTTTCGCGAGGAAGCACGCGTGACCTACATGGGCGGGACACCCGGCTACTGGCGCACGCTTTCGAACGATGCTGCGACCGACCCTCGCTGGGCAGCCGTCTACCAGACCATGGACGGCATCCAGCCCTGGAGCGTGGGGCGGTACAGCACGCCGGCGGCCATCGCCCGGTGGCGGACCGAGCGCCTGGAGCCGGATCTGGCAACTACCGCGCAACGGCAGCAGATCTACATGCCGGTCGTGTTCCCCGGCTTCTCGTGGTACAACTTGAACCGCAACGCACCGCAAAATCAGATCCCGCGGAACAAGGGCGAGTTCCTGTGGCGGCAGGCGTACAACGCCAAAGCGGCTGGCGCAAGGATGCTGAAGATCGCCATGTTCGACGAGGTGAACGAGAGCACTGCGATGTTCAAACTGGCCTCGCGGCGCGCGGACGCACCCGACCAGGGCTTCTGGCTGACGCTCGATGCGGACGGGTTCACGCTGCCGAGCGATTGGTACCTGCGTCTGGCGGGCGAGATCACTCGTTTCTTTCACGACCGGGCGCCCCTCACTGCCAGGCTGCCCGAAGACCCCGGCCCGCCCTATGCCGGAGCGTCTCGACTGGCGGCGTTAAATGGAGCGAGTCTTCAGCCGGGAGCGGCGGCAACGAGCGCGATCGTGACCATCTCGGGCGAGCGCTTGAGGACGGAGCCCGACGCATTGAATTCTGGCTTCACCCTTATCGACTCCAGCGGTGCGGGCCGCACACCGATCGTGCTGTATGCATCACCCGGC
>VGVH01000068.1 GCA_016874095.1 Gammaproteobacteria bacterium
GCGGCCGGCGGCTCTCGACCGCGCGCCGAGCTGAGCCACGCGGCCGGGCCTTCACGCGGCCGGCGGCAAGGGCTTCAGCAGACCGTGCAAGCAGGCGCCGGCCGCGGCGAAGGCGGCCGCGGCGGAAAGAAGGAAACGTCTGAGCATGCCGTGTCGTGTCCTCCTGATGACGACGAGCAGGAAGCATCCCTTTGGAGTCGAAGGCAAGCCGGGCCAGCGGCGCGGGCGACGCGGCGCAACGACGGCATCCGCGCAGCAATCCCGGCCTTGCCCGGAGCAGGCACCGTCTGCCGGCACGCCCTCGGGCAGGTGACCGCCGCGCCCGTGCGCGCCACGCGCAGGTCCACCACCCAATCCGCCTCTCCCGCCGTCCGGAGCGGCCAAGGGCAGTGCGTCTCCTATGTCCACGTGCACAGCAACTTCAGGATTCAAGCGAACGCCTACATGTGGTGGGCGCGCGCCGCTGGCATCCACTCGTGCGGCAGCGCGCCCGAGGTCGGAAGCGTCCTGTCCTTTCGCTCCGCGCAGGGCATGCCGCTCGGCCACGTGGCGCTGGTCAGCCGCGTCATCGACAGCCGCGAGATCGAGATCGACCACAACAACTGGCTGGGCGTCGGCCGTGTGCTCGGCGCATCGGTCATCGACGTATCGCCGCGCAACGACTGGCGCCGTGCGGGTCGCGAACCGTGCCGGTGCGCGCTGCTATGGCCGCGTTTATCCGACTGACGGCTTCATCCACGCGCGCGCACCCGGCTCCGAGACACCGATGCTCGCCGCAAACCCGCCAAAGGAGGCGCTCCGGCGCGACCCCCCGGGCGCGAGCGAGCCGGGCCAAGGTCGAACCCCAGCGGGGCCCCGCGTTCACTTCGGCGCCGGCGTCTTCTGTATCGTGCCGGTCATCGGGATGAAGTACACGCCGACGTCCTTGCGGCTGCGCACCTTGCCGTCCGCATCCTTCGTGTAGATATAGAGGAACTGCCCGCGGCGGAAGGGCTGGCCGATCGGGATCACGAGGCGCCCGCCTGGTTTGATCTGCTGCAGCAGCGGCGGCGGCACGTATTGCGCGGCGCAGGTCACGATTATCGTGTCGAAGCCGCCATCGACCTCGGTCCAGCCGAAGAAGCCGTCGCCCACGCGCGTCTCGACGTTGGTGAAGCCGAGCGGCGCGAAAATCGGCGCGACACCGCGGCCGAGCGGCTCGATGATCTCGATCGAGTACTGGCGCCTGACGATGCGCGACAGCAGCGCCGCCTGAAAGCCGCTGCCTGTGCCGATCTCGAGTACGACATGGTCGGGCTTCGGCTGGCAGACCTGGGTCATGTAGGCCTGGCCGAGATAGTCGGAGAGCGCGGAGCCGAAGCCGATCGCCCAAGGCTTCGCGTTCTCCTCGTAGGCCTCGCCGGGCGTCGCGCGCTTGCCGGCGTAGTCGTAGTGGAAGTACTCGCGCGGCACCTCGGCGAAGGCGCGCATCACCTCGGGATCTGCCGAGCCGAAGCGCCCGCGCAGGAAGGACTGGATCGTCGCCAGCGCCTTGGTGCGTCGCGCCTGGATGGCGCGGAACGACGCCTCGGAGAGCTTAGTCTCGCGGCCCGATGCGCGCATCGCCTCGAGGTAGGCGGCATGGCTCCAGGCCGGCGCGGGCGGCGGCGCGGCGAGCGCGGGCGCGCAGGTCGCGACGACCGGCAGGCTGGCGGAGGCGGCAAGGAAGCGTCGGCGCGTCAGGCTCATCTTGATCCGATCCCGATCCCAGCTGGAAGAGCAGGCAGGGACAACAGGTAGCATGATACCCCGGCAAGCAGCAACAGCGGCAGGCCCGCCGCGTGGCCGAGGAGGTTGGCCAG
>VGVH01000069.1 GCA_016874095.1 Gammaproteobacteria bacterium
GCGTATGGATAATTCGGTCGCGCTCGGCCTCGTCGTGGCCTTCAAGGGGCCAATGGGCGAGCCATTTCCTCGGCATGACATGCTCGATTGCCATGCTGCTGCGCGCCACGCGTTCCTCGCCGAGGCCAGCCTTGCCATCCTTCCACCCGCGGCGGTAGTCCTCAATCGCTTCGAGAACCATGCGGAGACGGCCGCGGCCCAGCCGGCGGTACGCGAGCAGGGTAGTGAGTTCCTCGCGCAGCTCGGCGTCGTCGGGCCAATACCTGCTGCCGCTAGTCTGACTTGCAATCCACGACTCGATGGCGTCGCCGGCTTTCACTCGGTCACTGCCCAGAAGCAGAGCGACGAGTTCCGCAACGACCTGGTTGTAGTTCTTGGTGGTGGCCCGAACGAGCATCCGCCGCACCATCCAGCTCTCGATCACGTCGAGAGCCTTGACCAGCTGCGTATCCGGAACTACCGCCCGTTCGGGATCGAAAAGGCAGAGAACGAGCGGCTTAATGACTTCGCTCTCAAGCACGCCGGTTCGGTATCCGAACAGCCCGAGGCGGTCGATGGGTCCGGTAAGCGTGCCGGCGGATGCTATGAACTGCCGATAGATCCCCGACGCTCGGTGAACCTGCTCTACAAGCTCCGTCATCGGGATCGCCGCGTCATGGTCGGCATAGCGCTTGAAGCGATCGAAGACCTCGCGCGTGACAACCTCTTCGCCTGTCTGCGCGACAAGCCAGTGGTTCAGGAAGACGGATGACCGTGGGTACCGCAGGCGGCCCACGCTCACCTCGGTCTCCCAGAAGCCCGTCTCGAAGTCTTTCCAGTGCTGCTGGTACGTTTCCTCTACGTCAGTGCCGGTTTCGAGAAGACGCTGGAAGATGAAGTTCTTGATCAGGTCGGCCGCTGTCAGCTGCGCGCCGCGCGCATTGAGTGTCTCGAAGATTTCCTGCGCGTTCTCATCCGCCGTCAGATCGATGACAACAAGCTGCAGGAGTTCGCGCACAACGGTTTCGAGTGCCGCGCAGCGGGTCGCAATCGCATCATTCCCCGCGGCGGCGATCCACTCATGCGACTGTTCGCCGAAGAACCGATGGGCCTCGACCATCTTCTCTCCGCGATACCCGACGGCGTCATAGTCTATTGGCGGAATCGCCGCCATCACCGCATCGAATGCCGGTCGGTCCCTGTTCGTCGGCCAGACCTTGAAGCGGTCGGTCGCCTTGGAGCAGAAAGCCTCCGCGTTCGCGACCAGAGGTTCTAACCGCATTGCGGATTGCCGCGCCCCCGCAGCCAGCAGCTCTGTGTGAAGCGCGTCCATCATCAGCTGCAACGTCGTCAGGCGCTGCTGACCGTCGATGATGGTGCGCTCCTGCATCTGGCCAGTCTGCTTCTGGACCTGCTGCAGCACGACGGCTCCGAGAAAGTGCGGATGATGCTTGTCAGTAGGGCGAGCGAGAAGCCTTTCGGCCAGGCGCACGACATCGTTCCACAACGGCTCCCACTGGTTTTCCTCGTTCCAGACATAAGGACGCTGAAACTAAGGGAACGACGAGGCGCTGCGGCTGCATGAACACGAGCTGCGGCGTTCGGACTTGAGTCTCCACGAAGGCTGTCCTGTGTATTGATTCCGATCGTCCGATGGACGCTGGCCTAGTCTAACAGCCCGGGCGCGGGTCTGGGACCTGAGTGCGGCGCTGGCGCGATACTGGAAATACTGCACCAGCCCAGCCGCGCCGATCGTGGCCACGATCGCGAGCACCAGGGGGCGCGCGCCAGAGCGGGTGGGTGAGCCTCATCGAGGCCTGTCGATCGCGC
>VGVH01000070.1 GCA_016874095.1 Gammaproteobacteria bacterium
GACAGCCTCGAGCGTCAGCGCCTCGATCAGGTCGCGCTCGCGGATGGCGCCGGCGTGGCGGGCGAACAATTCCGCGAGCGTCACGCGGATCTCGAAGCCGCGCGCCGTCAGGCGGATGCGCACTGACCGGCGGTCGGCGTTCGAGCGCTGCTGCTGCATGTAGCCCAGTTCGACGAGCTTCTTGAGGTTGTAGCTTACATTCGAGCCCTGATAATATCCGCGAGAGCGCAACTCGCCCACGCTGAGTTCGGCGGCCCCGATGTTGAAGAGCAACAGCGCCTGAACGGGGTTGATCTCGTCGACTCGCAGGCGCTCGAACTCATCCTTGATGAGGTCGAGCAGGAGCTGTACTGGGGCACGGTTCTGAGACAGCCCGTTGCGCTGATCAGGCGGCCATTTTAATACCCGTGGCGGCTTCGGTTTCAAGGGCTGTCTGATCCGCGCGGATCTGATCTGGGGTTCTGTAGCCGTGGCGTTGGCGGATCCAGGAGGCGTTGTACTGTGCTGCGAAGGCCGCCAGCGCCTGGCGGAGCTTCTCGACGGTTGCGAAGTGCCGGACCCATAGGAGCTGCTCCTTGAGGGTGCGGATGGCGCGCTCGGCCACGCCGTTGCCCTCGGGCTGCCGGACGCAGGCCGGGGAGCTGGTGATTCCGAAGCACTTGATCTCGTTCTGGAAGTCGTTGGACATGTAGTTTGAGCCATGGTCGTGGCGCAGGGTGAGGCCGACAGCGGTGTTGGGCCCGACGCCGCCGGAGTGGCGGGTGAGGCCCTGCCGGATCGGCTCCAGGGCCTCCCAGCGGCTTGCACTCGATGAGGCGTGCGTGCCGATGAACTCGCCGGAGCAATGATCGAGCGCGATGAAGACATAGGCACGGCCCTCGCGGGTCGTGACCGTCTGGGTCATGTCCGTGCCCCAGACTTCGTCGACCCTGTCGGTGACGATCGTGCCATCATGCGGAGGGGCGTCGTGCTGGACGGGCCGCTGCGGGGCCAGCAGGTTGGCCGCCTTCATGACCCGCCGCACCCGGCGCGGGGCAGTACGCACACCCTGCGCCCGCAGCCGTGCCCAGACCTTTCGGTACCCTTCGCCCGAGAATGGCGAGGGGTCGATCACGGCCCTGATGTGGACCAGGAGCGCCGCGTCGCTGCAGGCTCCCTGCGGCCCGCGCCGCCGCGGTGGTCGTGGGCTATGAGCCGCGCCGGCCGCAGCGCGATGGCGGTACACGGTCGCGCGGGACACGCCCCAGACGCGGCAGATGCGCGCCATGCCAAAGCGCTGGCGGGTGGAGATCGAGTGCGCGCGGCTCATGCCCTCGACCTCCGCCGGACAAAAGGGCGCCCGCCCTCCAGCTTGTCGATCTTCGCGTCGAGCATCTCGTTGGCCATGGTGATCTCGCCCACCTTGGCCTGCAGGCGCGCGATCTCGTCATCGCGCGCGTCGCGCTCGCGCTCCTTCAGCGCGCCTTCCGCCGCCAGCAGGACCCGGTCACGCCACTCCACCAGCCGGTGGACCGGCACGTTCAGCTCCCGCGACACCGCCTCCTGGCTTTCCCCGCGCAGCAGCCGCCCGCCCGCCGCCAATTTGCGCTTGGCTGAAATGCGCTGCCCCGGCCCGGCCACGGCCCCGCCGTCGCCTGCGTGATGAGCGCGCGCCGACGGGGCCGTGGCCTCCGTCGCGCCCAAGGATCCCGTGTTCTTGCCGTCCATGCTCCACTCCTCCTTCATCCAAGGAATAGCGCTCCAGACTGTCTCAAGAAACCGTGCCCCAACCCAGTCGCTCCCCAGATGGAC
>VGVH01000071.1 GCA_016874095.1 Gammaproteobacteria bacterium
CGACTACAAGGAGCTCGGCGTAACGCCCGGCACCTGCCACCACTGCCACACCGGCCGCTGCCCGGTCGGCGTGACGACGCAGGACGCGGAGCTCGAGAAACGCTTGGAGCCCGCGGTCGGTGCGCGGCACGTGCGCAACTACCTCAAGACGCTCAACATGGAGCTCACCACGCTCGCGCGCGCGTGCGGCAAGCAGGACGTGCACCACCTCGAGCCGGAGGACCTCGTCGCGCTGACGGTGGAGGCGGCCGCCATGGCGCAGGTGCCGCTCGCCGGCACCAACTGGATCCCCGGCAGGAGCTAGGCCTCCCGGTGCGCGGTCAGCACGCCGACGAGCGCCATGACCGACGCGACAGCGCTGCCCGCAACGAACAGCAGGCCAAGCCCGATCGGGTTCGACTCTCCCGCGAGACCCACGACGAGCAGCGGCAGGGTGGTCGCGACGAATATCCACGCCGCCCAGCGCACCCAGCGCGAGCTCCAGTACACCGCGCGGCCGCTGCCGCTCAGCAGGATCCACGCCGGCAGCGCGAGCGGCCAGGCGCAAATGCCGAGCACCACCGTCGCCGGGATGCGCCAGCGAGAGGGCGGAGTGGCGTTCATCCTTCGGTCAGGCCTTCGGCGGCAGCTGCGCGATCGGCGTCGAGTGGCTGATCTCCGTCTCTTCCGGGGTCATGTCGGCCGGAATGTCGGCGAAGAGCGGCGTCGAGAGGTAGCGCTCGCCGGTGTCCGGCAGCATGCAGAGCACATTCGCGCCCTGCGGCGCCTCCTTGCACACCTGCAGCCCGCCGGCGAAGGTGCCGCCGGCGGTGATGCCGACGAAGATGCCTTCCTTCTGCGCGAGGTCCTTGCTGCAGCGCATGGCGTCCGCTCCCGTGATGGTGAGGAGCTTGTGGATCACCTTCGCCTCGACCACGTCGCCGGTGAGCTTGGGCACGAAATCCGGCGTCCAGCCCTGCATCGGGTGCGGCTTGAACGACGGGTTCGGCTTCGTCGGCGAGCCGTCGGCCTTGCGCTCCTGCGGCGCGCCGCTGGTGAGGAGCGGCGCGTCGGCCGGCTCGCACACCACGATCTTCGTCTCCGGCCGCTGCTTGGCCAGCACGCGCCGGACGTCCTTCAGCGTGCCGCCGGTGCCATATCCGGTGACCCAGTAGTCGAGCCGCTCGCCCTCGAAGTCGCGCAGGATCTCGCGCGCGGTCGTGCGCGTGTGGACGTCGGCGTTAATCAGTTACTTGCTATCAATGTGGATCACATACTATCACCGGCGTTTTCATTTGCGCTGGAGCAGGTTTGGAGCAAATCCATCCTGCGGTTATTTGCCATAAAGCCCCTTGTTCGACAGCTCCAAGCCCAAGTGCTTGACCAATCGTGGCGCTAGCGGCCGCTCAGCAGCCCAGATCCCGCCGCAGGAGCGATCGTTGTGCGGCGCGGAAGGGAAGGAAATTCCTATCCCTCGGGCGATCGAGCTCGTGGAAGACCGGGCGACGAAACGACCGTTCGACCCGAAGCATCGCCTGCACGCCCGGGTCAAGAAGGAAGCCCTCGCGGCGGGGCTACTGTGCTACCCGATGGGCGGGACGCTGGACGGGGAGCGGGGCGAGCACGTGCTCCTTGCCCCGCCGTTCATCGCAGAGGAGGCGCAGCTCGAGGAGCTCACCACGCGGCTCGCCGGTGCGCTATCCTCCGCGCTCGCCGCCATCGGCGTGGCCGTAGCGGCCTGAACATCCACAGGGGAGGCAGTTCATCATGAAGAC
>VGVH01000072.1 GCA_016874095.1 Gammaproteobacteria bacterium
ACTGCGTGTAGAACGTCCCGCTGTGCTCGATGGTCAGCGCGTAGTCGTCGTATTCGCGCCCGCGTTCGGTCGAGCCGGCAAGCTGCGTGCGATGGCCGATGACCACAATGAATCCATCCGCCGGCGCCAGCACATCGAAGTGTTCGCCACCGGGCTTCAGCGGCTTGGGATAGAAATAGCCGTGGTCAATCGGGCAGACGTGTCCACCCACCATCAGGCCGTAGGGCACGATACTCTGAATGTCCTCCCCGCGCATCGGTGAGTGGGTGAAACGCACCGGGCCTTTGCCGACCGCCCGGCCCTGGCTCCAAAGCATCCCGAGATCGAGCGTGCCATCCGGCCGCGTGGGCGCGTCAAAGGACTGCGGGCCGCGCGGCCCCGGCTGGCCCTGCGGCGGCTGCGCGGGCTGCCCCGCCGTCGCCGTGCCGGCTCGCGGCGGGCTGGTGACGGCAACGAGCCACGCGCCGTCTTTGAGCTTTACCGCGCCGGGGTCCGCGCCCGGGACTCGCGATGAACCCGCGACTGCTTCCCACTTTACGCCGTCCGTGCTCGTGACCGGCCACGGGCCTGCGCCGGTGCCGAAGAATGCCAGCCGCTCGCCATTGCTCTGCATGTTGCCAAGCCAACGGTTCTCGCCGGGCATCGTCACGTCCGCGACGCGCTCGAAGTTCAGCCCGTCCTTGCTCACGGCGTGATAACCAGCGCCGCCCTGCGGCGGCTCGCGGCGCTGCTGGTTCGCGCGCATTTGCTCCGGCGTGCCGTTGTCCGGCACGATGAGGTGGAACACGCCGCCGTGCAGCGCCACCGCGCAGTCAATCACGACGCGCCCTTCAAGGGCAAAGCGCACGCCGGGCTCGAACTCGTAGTCCACGCCGTCCTTCCCAACCGCCGAGTAAATCGCCGGCACGCTGCGCGCGAAGTCTGGGCTGCGGTTGGAGGTGAAGTAGATCCGCACGCGCCCGTCCAGCAACGGCACCAGCGTCGGATCGAAGGGACGTGCGAGTCCTGCCTCCATGCCGGTGACCGTGATCGGCTCCGGTTCGGTCCAGGTGCGTCCCTCGTCGCTGGAGAAACTGACGGCCACGCGGTCGAAGTTGCGGTCGTTGTCCGCCGGAAAGTGCTGAAAGGCCGCGATGAGCCGCCCGTCCGCCAACCGTGCGAGCGTCGGCACGCCCGCGCGTGGAAAGGTCGCGAGCGGCTGCGTCTGGCCGGGGCCGAGGCGCTGCACGAGCACGTCGTTGTCCCACGGGCCTGGCTGGTGCGTGCGCGGTGAAGCGGGGCCGGCACCGGGTTGCGGAGCGGGACTCGGGTTGACCGGTGGCTCGCTCCGCGTGCGCGTCGCGCGCTGCGCCGCCGCGTTCGCCGACGGGCTGAAGCGCAGGATGCGCGTGCTGAACTTGAACTCACCCACCCACAGATAACCACCGCCCCACGCCACGGAGCCGGGCATGAACAGCTTGTTGCGACCGAGGCCGGCGCTGCGGTCCATCTCGTCCGCAGCGCCGAGGGATGCGCTGGCAGGCAGGCCCGCGAGCGCGTCCTCGACGCGGTCCCACACCTGCACGCGATGATTGCTGCGGTCAGCCACGAAGAACTTGCCATCCACCGCCAGC
>VGVH01000073.1 GCA_016874095.1 Gammaproteobacteria bacterium
TGCCTGTCGTCGTTGCCCGGGGTGTCCCGGCGAACCGGGTAACCGTGCGGTGTATGGACCCGCGGACACCGGGGTTACTGGATTGCCGGATCAAGTCCGGCAATGACGCGGCGAGGAGGGAAGCGCCTCGCCCCAACCCCTTCGTCATGGCCCGGCTTGTCCGGGCCATCCAGTAACCTCATGGGCTCGCGATGGAGGGATAGAGGTCGTGCCAGTCGGGGTTGTGTTCCTCGATCAGCCGGATCTTCCATTCGCGCTTGTACTTCTTGAGGCGCTTCTCGCGGCCGATCGCGGCCTCTGCCGTCTGGTGCTCCTCGAACCAGACGAGGCGGCCGACGCCGTACCGCTTGGTGAAGCCGTCGGCGGCCTTCGTCCTGTGTTCGTGAACGCGGCGAACGAGGTCGTTCGTCATGCCGATTTATACCAGCGGCACCGATTGGTGACTCGTTGGGGATTCCCTTTGGCGAAGCGATCTGATTCAAGGCTGGGCGAAGGAGATTCGCCATGCCAGCATCGAGGATTGGGCTTCGGCAGGACTATGACGCTGCGCGGCTGCGCCGTCTGGCGCGGGGCAGCCGGGACAACCGCCAGACCCGGCGGCTGCTGGCGCTGGCGGCGGTTTACGACGGCATGAGCCGCGCGGCTGCGGCCTCGATCGGCGGCATGGACCGGCAGACGCTTAGGGACTGGGTGCACCGCTTCAACGCGGAAGGCCCGGACGGCCTGACGGACCGACCGCGCTCAGGCATGCCGCGCCGCCTGAGCGATGCGCAGATGCGGAAGCTGGCCGGGATCGTGGAGACGGGCCCTGATCCGGCCGTCGATGGCGTGGTGCGCTGGCGACGGATCGATCTGCAGCAGGTCATCGAGAAGCGTTTTGGCGTGGCCTACAGCGAACGCGCGATCACCGATCTGCTCAAGGCGCTTGCCTTCTCCTACATCAGCGGCCGGCCGAAGCATCCGGGTCAGGACAGGCGCGTCCTCGAGGCCTTTAAAAAAACTTCCCGCGCACGCTCGAGGCCCACATAGGCCGCCTGGCGAAGAGCCGGCCGATCGAGATCTGGTTCCAGGACGAAGCGCGGCTCGGCCAGAAGAACGGCCGCACCCGGATCTGGGCCAGGACAGGCACGCGTCCACCCCTGCCGGCCGACCAGCGCTACGAGAACGCCTACCTGTTCGGCGCCATCTGCCCGGCGCGCGGCGTCGGCGCCGCCCTGATGCTGCCGCGCGCGAACATTCCCGCCATGCAGATGCATCTGGATGAGATCAGCCGCTCCGTCGCCCGTCGCGCCCACGCCGTTGTCCTGATGGACCGGGCCGGCTGGCACAGCACCGACAGGCTCAAGGTTCCCAACAACCTGACCATCATCCTGCTGCCGTCGAGGTCGCCGGAGCTGAACCCGGTCGAGAACGTCTGGCAGTACCTGCGCCAGAACTGGCTCTCCAACCGCGTCTTCGAGACCTACGACCAGATCCTCGACGCCGGTTGCGACGCCTGGAACCGTCTCCTCGCCCAGCCCGAAACAATCACCTCAATCGGAATGCGCAAATGGGCCCATGCGGGTCGATAACCTCTGCCGCTGGTATTAGAGCGTGC
>VGVH01000074.1 GCA_016874095.1 Gammaproteobacteria bacterium
CGACGGCGTTGGTGCGCTACCAGGGCAACGATTACTCGGTCCCGACCTCGTTCGGCTACCGGGAGGTGATGGTGAAGGGGTTCGTCGAGGCGGTGGTGATCTTGTGCGGCGGGGAGGAGATCGCACGACACCAGCGGTCCTACGGCCAGGGTGTGTTCGTGTTCGAGCCGCTGCATTACCTGGCGCTGATCGAGACCAAGCCCAATGCGCTCGACCAAGCCGCTCCGCTGCAGGGCTGGGAGCTGCCGGAGGCATTCCAGCATCTGCGCCATCTTCTGGAGGCGCGGATGGGCAACCGGGGCAAGCGGGAGTTCATCCAGGTTCTGCGGCTGATGGAGGCAATCCCGAAGGAGGTCGTGGCGGGCGCTGTCAGGGATGCGATCCGGCTGGGGGCGATCGGGTTCGATGCGGTGAAGCAGATCGTGCTGTCGCGGGTCGAGCGGCGACCGGCCCGGCTGGACCTGGCGGCGTATCCATACCTGCCGCGGACCAGCGTCAAGACGACGGCGGCGGATTAGGGGGTTCTGCTGTCGGAAGGTCTCTCGTGATGGCCACCGGGAAGCCCGACAAGCAAACGGCGGTTGGCCCGATGGCGCCCAGCCAAACGCCAACAGGCCAGATGCCGGCAGGGACAACGAGCGGCACGCCGCAGGTACTGTTGGCGCATCACCTGAAGCAGCTCAAGCTGCCGACGGTCTTGCGGGAATACGACAAGGTTGCGCGCGAGTGTGCGCGCGACGGCGTGGATCATCCGCGTTATCTGCTGCGGCTGATCGAGCTCGAACTTATCGATCGCGAGCGTCGGGTGGTGGAGCGGCGGATCCGGCAGGCACGCTTCCCGGCGGTGAAGCTGGTCAATCAACTGATGGAGGCGCGCGACGAGAAGCGGCTGCTGCGCCTGCAGCGCGAGTTGGCGGCCGTCCGATTGCTGATCGTCGATGAGCTTGGCTATGTGCCGCTGTCGCCGACGGGGGCCGAGCTGCTGTTCGAGGTGTTCAGCCAGCGCTACGAGCGCGGCTCGACGCTGGTGACGTCGAACCTGCCGTTCGAGGAATGGACGTTGGTGTTCGGTGCCGAGCGCCTGACGGGCGCGCTGTTGGACCGGCTGACCACCACGTCCATATCCTATCGCTGAACGGCGAAAGTTACCGGCTGGCGCAATCCGCCGGCCGCCGCCGGGGCGCCAGGGTCGCCGAACACGCCGCGGGTCCCGACGTCGCAATCGATCCCGAGACTGGGGGAATTACCTCGACATAGCAGGCCGACCGCGCGCGCCGCCGGCATGGCAAGGGGCCCGATCGGGCCCCTTGCCATGCCGGCGCATCGTTCATCCCCACTGGCCTGCTTTTACTCCGCCACGCTGGCCTGGAATCAGACCGCCGTTGACACTCTGATCTGGCCTTGGACAAGCTGATCCTGACCGAGGCCACCAAGGGAAACTTCTAAGCCCCGCGCGCCGCCGCGCCTGTATCGACCATGTCCGGACGGTGCTGCCCATATCCGAGCGTCGGATATGCCGGGTTCTGGA
>VGVH01000075.1 GCA_016874095.1 Gammaproteobacteria bacterium
GCGCGGGCGACCTGCCGCGCGTGCTCGACCGGCTGGACACGCTGCAGGACGAATGGGGCTACCTGCTGGTCTGGGCGACTCTCGCGATGGCCTGCGTCGCGGCCACGTCGCTGGTCGCGCTGCCCGTCCTGTTCGGCTGGCGCGCGGCCTTCGCGGCGCAGCCGGGGAAGCTGGCGGCCGTCGCCTACTTCGCCTGCCTAGGCCTCGGCTACATCGTGGTCGAGGTGGGGCTGATCGCCCAGTTCGTGATGGCGCTCGGCAACGCGACGATATCGGCCTCCGTGCTCATCACCGGGATGCTCGTCTTCTCCGGGCTCGGCGCGCTCACCTCGGAGCGCGTGCTCGCCAGCGGCAGAGTCACGATGCCGGCGATCTTCGCGTCGATTTGCGCGCTGCTCCTGCTCTACGGCCTCTGGCTCGACCGCGCGCTTGAAGCGATCGGCACGCTCGACTACGGGCTGCGGCTAGCCTGCTGCTTCCTGATCGTGCTGCCGCCGGCCTTCCTGATGGGGTTCCCCATGCCCGTGGCGATGAACGCGCTCGCCGCACTCGGCAAGCAGCGCGTCTTCATCTGGGCCTGGGGCATCAACGGATGCTTCTCGGTGATCGGCGCGGCGCTCGTGCCAATCCTCGCCACGTCGATCGGGCTGGACGGAACGCTCGCCGTCTGCACCGCGGCCTATGCGCTCGCCGGCGCCTGCTTGCGCGGTCTGCTGAAGCCCTTGCCGCCGGCCGCGTGAAGGCCCGGCCGCGTGGCTCAGCTCGGCGCGCGGTCGAGAGCCGCCGGCCGCACGGCCGGGGGGGTCTCCGGCTCGACATGCCGCTCGGAGACCTTGACGTCGTCGTCGTGGCGGCGGGCGTAGATGAACCCGTCGGTCGGGTAGACCTTTCCGTGGATCGCCGAGCCGGGCTTGAACTCCACGCGCACGGCGGTCCAGTCGTTGTTCGGCGACACGTCGATCACGGATGCGTTGCGGGTGATTGCGCCGCGGGTCCAGTTCGCGTGGTCGATCAGGATCTCGCGGTCGCCCACCACGCGGCTTACCAGCGCCACGTGGCCTAGCGGCATCGAGCGGACCGAGCGGAAGGACAGAACGCTGCCCGGCTCGGGCAACTTGCCGCTCGCATGGATGACGCGGGCGTTGCGCCACCAGTCGCGCGCATTGCCCCGGACGCGGAAATCGCTGTTGGCCAAGACGTACTGGACGCACTGGATGCGCTGCTGCGGCTGCTGCGCGGCGTGGCGGGTTGCCGCGGGCTTCGCTGCCTGCTTCTTCCGGGCTTGCGTTCCGGCGGTCGCGAGGTTCGCCGCGGGCACCGACGCGACATCCCCGCCCGCCCGGCGCCGGGTGGCTGCAGGCTCGGCTTGGGCCAAGCAGGGCAGGGCGAACGCAAGCAGGAAGATGCACAGGATGCGACGGAGCCCCGCGGTGGGACGCGCTTCTCTCGGTCGCTGGATCCGGATCATCGCTGACGGCCCTTGTGGCGGAAAACCAAATGATGATAC